>JAFGAS010000015.1 GCA_016933535.1 Candidatus Zymogenaceae bacterium | reverse complement strand
GCCTTCTCTCGCTCTGCCTGGCCCTTTTTTCCGCGGATTTATGATTAGCCAACAATAACTCCTCCCTGGCGCAGTTTTGAAGGTGCATTCTCTATAGCACTTTACGGTTGATGTCAAGTCCAAAAACCGCCCGTGAAAAAGGGTTGCGTGCGTTCCCCAGTTATGGCAAAAAGGACATCCGTAAGCGCCGACAAAGGACACTGATGTGAAGAGATGGACAGGAATCGCATTCGCCGCCGTCGTGGCAACACTTCTTCTCGCCACGGGTGTGCACGGAAGCGGGGATTTTCCGAGACCGACGGGCGCCGTCAACGATTTCGCGGCGGTCATCTCGACGCGGTACAAACAGGCCATGGAATCTCTGGCCCGGGAGGTTCTCGAGAAGACGGGGACATCGGTCGTGGTGGCCACCATGAAGGATATCGGCGGGGACGATCCCGATGATTACGCGAACCGGCTGTACGAGGCGTGGGGTATCGGAGCGAAGGGGGAAGACAAGGGGGTTCTCATATTCCTTGCGGTGCGGGAACGGCGGGTCAGGATCGAAACGGGATACGGCGTCGAGGGGATCCTGCCGGACGGACTGGCGGGAGAAATTCTGGACCGGTACGTCATTCCCCATCTGAAGGCGGGTGATTACGACAAAGGTCTTTCGAATGCCATGGCCGCCGTTTCGTCGATGATCGCCAAGGAAGCCGGTGTTGAACTGACGGGGGTGGCGCAGACGCGCCGGCAGCCTCAGCCCTCACGGAACAGCGGTGGGAGCGTCTTCTCCCTTGTTTTGTTTCTGATCGTCATGTTTCTTCTCCTGGGAACCAGACAGGGCAGACGGCTCCTCCCCTTTATATTTCTCATGCTTCTTATGGGGAGCGGCCGGGGTGGCGGTTTCGGCGGTTTCGGGGGCGGCGGTTTCGGTGGTTTCGGCGGCGGCATGAGCGGGGGAGGCGGCGCCGGGCGGGGATTTTAACCCTGCTTCAAAACAGGGGAGGAAGTGAGAACCATGGCAAAGATAGAGAAACCGGAAGAGATATTTTCCGATATGACCCGTGATTACCGGGAAATCTACGGCGACGGTCTCGTATCGGTCATTCTCTACGGCAGCGGGGCGGGGAAAGAGTACCGGCCGGGAAAATCGGACCTTAATTTTTTGATTGTCCTGTCCGAGGAGGCCATCGACCATCTGGACAGAGCGCTCAAAGCGGTTTCCCGGTGGCGCACAAAGGGCGCGGCGACCCCGCTGTTTATGACACGACCCTTCATTGCATCCTCTCTTGATTCCTATCCCCTTGAATTTCTCAACATGCAGAATCGGTATGTTCTCGTGTACGGTGAGGATGTGCTGCGGGACCTGTCGTTCGAGCCGTGCCATCTGCGACTCCAATGCGAACGCGAGATCATGGGGAAGCTCCTTCTTCTGAGGGAACGATTTCTGGAGACCGGTGGTAAACCCCGACGGCTGCGGGATCTGATAGCGGAGTCGATTACGGCCCTTGTATCGATCTTTGGGGGGCTTCTCTATCTCAAGGGTCGGCAAATCCCGCCGTCCCGGCGGGAGGTTGTGGAGGCGCTGGCCCGTGAGTTTCCGGTTGACGCGGGCGTCTTTATGCGGTGTCTGGATATAAAGGAAGGGG
>JAFGAS010000086.1 GCA_016933535.1 Candidatus Zymogenaceae bacterium | reverse complement strand
GATTACGGTTCCGGGCTCATCGGTCATAAGGGCGGTCTCGAAGGTGTTCCCCCTAAAATCCTTGATGTCGATGACGGTTCCGGGCTCGTCGCTCAAAAGGGCGGTCTCAAAGGTGTTACCCCTAAAATCCTTGATGTCGATGATCGTTCCCGGCTCGTTACTCATATACGCCACTACCGGTGCGATAAACGCGGCGGCCAGAACAAACGTAAAACCAAGCACTAATTTTTTTGTTTTCATCTTATGTTCCTCCAGGTCTTAATTTTAATCACTACTTAACTGATAGTATAGATGGGGGAACAGGCAAAAGGATTCGGCACGATGTAAAAAAAAGCATGAGGAGGGGAAGAAATAGCGGGAGGCCGGGTGAGACTGCGTCTCCCTTGAGTCCCTATGATGGGGGCGATATCCTCACCCGCGCCCCGGACAACTGAGCATTCATTGCGCATAATTATTTATGATATGGAAAGGCGGGCGAAATCAGGATGCGGCGGTGCGCCGCTTCCCGAGAACCAAGCCCTGGAGCTTGCCGCCGGGGCACGTCTCCCGGATCGCACAGGCCGGGCATATCGTAAGCAGGAAGACAAGGTAGTATCCCAAATAGAAAATCACGTACCCGATTACGTGGAGGATGCCCAGCTTGGCTATCCAGTAGATGGGCAAAAGGATAAAGGCCACAAGCGCCGTAAAGGCAATCGCGGCATTGAGATTAAAGAGCACCTTCGATTTTCTGCTCATTTTCTTCCCGTACAGGAGTCCGGCCAGCAGGCTGGACGGCATGATGCCCGAGACCGCCGGGCAGAATCCGCCGATATAGGGGCATTCCTGATAGGCGCAGCAATACGCCTGGAAGAGACATATAAGGAGATAGAACGAAAGGTATATGATGGAGAGGACAAAACTGAAAGACCACAGATAGATGAAAACTGCAATAAGCAGTATAAACAGGGGTATGGTCAGAATAGCGTAGAATTTTTTCCTCCGATACGGGAAGCACGACATATCCGGTTGCTTTACTTCGGGCACGAATTGACTCCTTTCTCTGAAGTTATATGCGCATTGAAGCCGTGAAAAGCCCCCAAACCTTTTGCCCAGTATGTTGGATGTGGAGCAGACTATCGCATGATCACCGACATGTCAAGGGCGCGGGGACGACGTATAACCGAATTCATTCCAATTGGCCGAGCCGGTATTTCACGGCGATTTAGATGGATGGGATGGGACATTGGAGCTGGATCTGCCAATGGTCTATATTCTACATAAACGGCCTTTTGCCCGGGGAACCGTCCGAGATCGGAGCGGGCTTCGTTGCGTGACCGGCGCCGGTGGAGACGAGGACGAAACAGCGCTCACCGTAATCCCGTACTATTATCTTGAAAATAGGCTAAAAAGGACATAATATGCGACGAAAGCCTGCCGTATCAGGGGATCAATCATCTGATAATACTTTTTATAGCATATGGCGACGGCTCAGAACGCGGGAGCCGGCCGGCAGGGCCGCGGAATTCATCTATCCGTAACGGAGGGAGGTCTTCATGAGCGGACACGAGAAATCAGGGATTAAAAAACTCTTCATTTCACAGGTTATCCTCAGCTTCATTGTCATTACCGTGCTCATCATCCTGGGAGGGGTGCTGGTATTTAACGTGATGGGCAAGGACTATACGCAGTTTACGGTGATGGGATTTCTGGCCACGGTATTTTTCGCGTTTATCGTATTCCAGCCTAATGGGACACTTTTTGCCGCCCGGGTAGAGCTGATCCGCGAGAAGGCCGAGGCAAAGAAGGAGGAGAAGACTTCCGCCACGGCCCCCATCGCCAATCCGTTACTCAAGACGGCCATCCCCGGAATCATTGCGGCCACTGGATCTACGGGCATCATGGCCGCGATTATTTACGGCCTGGATTGGACCCCGTCGCCAGTCGTGACGGTGCTCTTATCGATGGTGTTTGTGATCCCTTTAGCCATTATCATTCGAATCTATATCTATGATGATATCTCCGGCATGGCGGCCGCGGGGCCCTTCTCGGCAAAATCGGTTACCTCGAAGGGCGGCTATATCTGGTCATACTATATCCTGCCAACGTTTGTCATGCAGCTGATCATCAATATGCCGTTGGCAAACCGGGGTTTTTCCATAGAGGCGGCCAAAGACGCGGCGTCCCTTGTGCCTACCGCGGCCATGGCGCTGGACTACGCGGTCACCTTCATGTTCATATGCAATTTTGTTTTTCTGGCGGTATCCACCTATGCGCTCTCCGATATGTATGTCGGCAAGTTCTCCTATACGGGCAAGGCCAGGGGTATCAACGGATTTGTCTATTTCCTCCTTATGCTTCTCATGGGGGGTGTGCTGGGGGTTGTGTTTGCGGGGATCACCGCGGTGCTTGGCATCGAGAAGGCGTCGTTCCCGGTGGCTCTGGCGGGCAAGTTCCTGACGGTCTTGCTCTCCGTGTACCTCGGGTGCCGCTTGGCCGTCGGGTGGACGGGCAAGCGGTTCAATGACGCCGTGGCGAAAAAAATGGCCGAGATGAAAAAGGTCGGAAAACGATGAGATATCCCCCGGAGGATGGGGCCCGGTCTATCGAAACGTAGTATATGTTTTCTCGAGTCGGGAAAATGGTGGTTCCACCGAAACGTCCGGCGGTTGCTCAATGCTCAGGATGTGGAAACACCGTCTGTTATTTATAGTGTCGGTTTTAAATGAATCAGAGTCAATACTTGGACTAAATTCCGGAGAGGAGCACACGAAATGAAAGAACCACAGGTTCTCGCGGGCCCAAAGCTCGCCTGGGTTCTCGGTATCGTCGGGGGGGTCCTCCTGTTGGCCGGTTCCGTCTTTGGCGTGGACTGGGCGAACTATTTCTATGGAACCGACAGCATCTACCCCGCGTACGGAAAGCCCATTATCACCCTGTTGGGATTGGTGCTGGTCCTGATGATCGGCGCCAACCGCCTGGGCAAAAAAGACTGGGGCCTGCTTCTTGCCGCCTTCCTGTGCATGCTGCCAACGGATATCCTGATGAGCGTCGTGGTGGTAAGCTCGACGCTGTCGGTAGGTTCATGGGTCTTTATGGTCGGGGGGGTGCTCTCCATTGCGGCCCACATCTTCCTCATTATCCGGCTGGCCCACGGCGTGCCGTATCTTAAGAAGTTCAAGCCGGCGGACTTGTGGCTGCCGCTGGTCATCTTCGGCGGGGCGGGGATTATCGTGATTATTCTGTGGCCCGACGTCGTCCGGGTGGGACACGCCGTCATCGCCCCAATATACACGGCCTTCTTCTGCACCACGATGTGGTTTGCCTGGGAGACGGTGCGCTACAGGCTTTACCCCAGGACCAATGCCGTTATGGTCGCCATCGCCGCGACCTGCTGGTTTGCCACCGAGATAACCGGGGAGATCTATAACCTGGAGATGGGCACGCTTTCGGAGGTCATGTTCCGGCTGGTGTGGGTATTTTACGGGACAAACGTGATACTGTGGGCGCTGAGCGGGTATAGATGGTCTAAGAAGTAGGAATTGCCGGCGGCATAATACATTTTCGGTTTACCCCGTGATGATATGAACGTGGGCGGCGCGGACACGCACAGCGTGAACCGCGCCGCTTTACTCAAGGATTGCCCCCCGAGACGCCCCGTGAGCGACCGCCCCCGCGTTTTTTTGCCGATACCACAAAAATCGATTGAATTTTTTGTCGATTCCCTATAATATATCCGGATAATCATTATGGTGTCGTTCGTGACAAAAGACAACGATATTAAAGGGCTTCGCGCATCCATCGACGCGTTGGACGAGAAGATCATCGACCTGCTCAGGGAGCGCGTGGAAATCTCCAAGCAGATCGGACAAGAGAAACGGCGTACCGGAACGGCCGTCCTGGATACCGCCCGCGAAGAAGAGGTCTATGCGCGGCTGACGGCCCGCTGGGGGGAGCTGCCGGCCGATTACCTTCGCTCGATCTATCGGGAGATCATCGGTGTCTCCCGGGCGGTTCAGGCCCCCGTCCGGGTGGCCTACCTTGGCCCCCCCGCCAGCTTTACCTACGAAGCGGCGCTTGTCAAATTCTCGCGCCACGGTTCTTTTTTGGCCTCGGGGGGAATCGACGACGTCTTTGACGCAGTGACCAGGCGAGAGGCCGACTTCGGCGTTGTCCCCGTGGAAAACTCCACGGAGGGGATCGTAAATCTCACGCTGGATCGGTTCATCGAAACGCCCCTGAAAATCACGGGAGAGGTATTCCTCAGGATCACGTTTGACCTGATGAATCGAAGCGGCAGGATGGAGGATATCCAGAAGGTCCTTTCACACCCCCAGGGACTCGCCCAGACGCGCCGGTGGCTCGCCCATAACCTGCCCAAAATAGAGCGGATCGAGGCGAGCAGTAACTCCGAGGCGGCACTGATAGCCTCAAACGACCCTACCGTGGCCGCCGTGGCGGGGCAGGAGGCCGGCAAGTTCTACGAGCTGTGCGCCGTCAGACACGACATCGGCGACATGACCAATAACTATACCCGGTTTCTCGTCATTGCCGACCGACATCCCGGTCCCACGGGAAACGACAAGACGTCGCTGCTCTTTTCGGTGAAGGATCGTCCCGGAATCCTCAACAAGGTGCTCGGGCCGTTTGCCGATAAGGGCATATCGCTCACGAAGATCGAGTCCCGGCCGTCCCGGCGGGAGCTCTGGGATTATGTCTTCTTTCTCGATCTTGTCGGACATATCGAAGATCCAAAGGTAAAGGCCGCGGTCAAAAAAATAGAAAAGTATACCACTTCCATTAAACTTTTGGGATCATATCCGCGCGGCGAGATAAGGAGAGGACAATGATCAAGAAGCACGTTCCCGATTACATCCAGACGCTCACGCCTTACCCCCCCGGTAAGCCCATCGAGGAGCTCGAGCGGGAACTTGGGATTACCGGATCCATCAAGCTGGCCTCAAACGAGAACCCCCTCGGCCCGTCTCCGAAGGCACTGGCCGCCATCGAGAAGAGGACGAAAGACCTCCACCGTTACCCCGACGGGAGCAGCTATTACCTCAAGGAACGGCTCTCTCAACACCTGGGCGTCGGTTCGGACCACCTTGTTATCGGCAACGGGAGCAACGAGATTATCGAGTTCCTCATCCGCCTGCTCGTGCGCGTGGGAGACGAGGTGGTTATGGGGGACCCGTCGTTCATCGTCTACCGCCTCATCAACCAGGCGGTGGGCGGCAAAAACGTCATCATCCCCCTGAAAGATTGGAACTTCGACCTGGACGCGATGAAGGCGGCGATAACCGATCGCACACGCCTGGTCTTCATCGACTGTCCCAACAACCCGGTCGGGACGACCGTCAAGCAGTCCGATTTCGCCCGGTTTATGGAGGGGCTCCCCGAGCACCTGCTGGTTGTGCTGGACGAGGCATACCAGGATTTCGTGACGGACACCAACGCGGTCAACTTTTTTTCGTTTATGGACAAGGGCCATACGGTTATCTCGCTCAGGACGTTCTCGAAGGCGTACGGCCTTTCGGGGCTTCGGGTCGGTTACGGAATCGCGGCGCCGGGGATTATGTCGATGCTCGAGCGGGTGCGACAGCCCTTCAATATCAACTCACTGGCGCAGGCGGCGGCGACCGCCGCTCTTGACGACGAACAATTTCTTCAGCACACGCTCTCCATAACGCGGGAGGGGCTATCCTACCTCTATGGCCAGTTCGAGGAGATGGGGCTCTCGTACGTGCCTTCCCAGACGAACTTCGTACTGGTGGACGTGGGAAGGCCCGCCAACGAGGTATACCAGGCGATGCTCCGCGAGGGCGTAATCGTCCGTTCCATGGCCTCTTACGGGCTCAAGACATACGAGCGGATCACCGTGGGGACCATGAAGGAAAACGAACGATTTATCAGGGCGCTTAAAAAGGTGCTCGATAAAGGATAGATTACCATGATATTCGTCTTAAAACCCGGCCATACCGAACAGGATCTCCAGCACCTCATCGACCGCATTACGGAGGTGGGGCTCACGCCCCACGTTTCGCGGGGCGAGGAGCGTACCATCGTCGGCGCGATCGGGGATGAACGAAAGCTCATTGATTTGCCGGTCGAGACGCTGCCCGGCATAGAAAAGGTCGTCCCGATCCTAAAACCGTATAAAGTAGTAAGCCGCGATTTCAAGAAGGAGGATTCGATTGTAAAGATCGGAAGCGTCCCCATTGGCGGCCGAAAGATACAGGTGATCGCCGGACCCTGTGCCGTGGAGGGCATCGATATACTTCGGGAGATCGCCGGAGAGGTAAAGGCGTTGGGGGCCACGGTGCTCCGCGGCGGGGCGTTCAAGCCGCGCACGTCCCCCTACTCGTTTCAGGGGCTCGGCGAGGAGGGGCTCAAATACCTTGCCGCCGTGCGGGAAGAGACGGGACTGCCGGTGGTCACCGAGCTGATGAATATCCGCCACACCGATCTCGTGGACAAATACGCCGATGCCGTGCAGATCGGGGCGCGCAACATGCAGAACTTCGACCTCCTCAAAGAGGTCGGAAAATTGAAAAAACCGATCATCCTCAAACGGGGAATGAGCGCAACAATCCTGGAACTTCTGATGTCGGCAGAATACATAGCCTCGGAGGGCAATACCGACATTATCCTCTGCGAGCGGGGAATCCGGACGTTCGAGACCGAGACCAGGAATACCCTGGATATCAACGCCGTGCCGGTGCTCAAGGGCCTCACACACCTGCCGATTGTCGTGGACCCGAGCCACGCCACCGGCCGATGGGAACTCGTGACGCCGACGGCATTGGCGGGGATCGCGGCCGGCGCCGACGGTATCCTCGTGGAGGTCCATACCGACCCCGAAAAGGCGGTGAGCGACGGCAACCAATCGCTCAAACCGAAGAAATTTGCCGAGATGATGGAGCGGGTGAGGAAGGTGGCCGAGGCGGTGGGAAGGACGGCGTAAGACAAAGAAGCGCGGGAAGGATTCACCACCAAGACACAAAGGCACAAAGTAGAGAAGCTACGTAGAGAATGAGGAATACTTTATTGAGAAATCCGCGCGATATAGAATGACAATGGTTTGCAGCTCTTAGTGCCTTAGTGTCTTTGTGGTGAAATCTCTTCAGACTTAAATTTGGAAAAGCACGAGAAGGATTTACCACAAAGGCACAAAGACACAAAGGAGAGAAGCTACATAGAGGATGATAAATACGTTATAGAGAAATCCGTGCGATGTGGAATGACAATGGTTTGCAGCTCTTAGTGCCTTAGTGTCTTTGTGGTGAAATCTCTTCTGACTTAAATTTAGAAAAGCACGGGAAGGGTTCACCACAAAGGTACAAAAACACAGGGAAGAGAAAAATAGGTCCAGTTGGTATCCGGATGAGAAACGATGCATACGAGCCCATTACATATGAAACTGAGGTAGCTGCCAGAGAGGTCGTAGATGCCGCATATAAGGTTCATTCCGGGCTTGGTCCCGGCCTCCTTGAGGGTGTTTACGAAGTTTGTCTTTGTTACGAGTTAGGCAAACGCAATATTTCATTCAAAAATCAAATAGTATTACCCGTAATTTACGATGGTCTGGAATTAGACGCCGGACTGAGGTGTGATGTTATCGTAAATGATTCTCTGATTATTGAGATCAAGGCGGTTGATAAGATGATTCCGGTGCACGAAGCGCAATTATTGACATATTTAAAACTAACCGGTATACGCCTCGGGCTTCTGATTAATTTCAATGTCCCGAAAATAAAAGACGGTATCAAGAGAATCGTCCTTTGATTATCTTCCTGAATGTTGTTGCGGTGAAAGAGAGAAAAACAAAGGAATGATTCACCACAAAGACACAAAGACACAAAGACACAAAGAGGAAGGGCTAAGAAATCTTAGAAAATAGACAAGCTATAAGAAGGCACAAACAAGGATCATACTAATTTGTAATGCAGCTCTTCGTGCCTTTGTGTCTTTGTGGTGAAATTTTCGTTTTGTTCTGTTATAGGAGTGCCGGATTAATAGAACGACTAACATCGCAGCAATCTTTGCCCTTTTTATTCTGCTCGTCGGTTTTCCGATGGCCGTCGATCTCGCCCGCGCGGAGGAGCCTGGACCGGTCCAGTTTACCCCTGAGGAGATAAGCCGACTAATGGCCCTCGGTACGGTGGGTATCATGGAGAAGGCGTATAAAGGGAGCAATGTCAAAGAAATCGTTGATTTCAAAGAAGTATACAGCAATAGTTCTTTCGTGTTTTATTACTATTCAGGACATGAAAATGATATCCAGAAAAGACTGGCTATCGTAGTATATGGTATAAGTAAAGATACAAGATTAGGAAATATTAAGCTTTTCGGATGCGACATAGTAAAACGACCTGTTTTTAAAAGAGGGAATGGGGCTTTTGTTGATGCAGGTCCAGAGATTTCCGGTCACGGGACGATTAGTTACCCTTGTGCCGCAATATTCGACGCCAGCAATAAACCTGTAGATATGTTTAGGGTAGGTCCAGGAAGCGACGAAAGTATTACTAACTTTTTAACGGTAATCCCAGAATGGATATTGTCGAACTTAGATAAGCCGTTGCCTGATGAAAAGGGTACGTATATCTGGAAATTCGATGGAGACCAAACAAAAATAGAAAAGGTTTATTTAGAGAAATAGATTCGTCAGTTTTTTTGCCTGTAAGAAAATATTCTCAAGAGCCATCAAACATAAAAAGTGAAAACTAAACGACACATCAATCCCGCCGCGGGCCTCCGCGGCGACATCGTCATACCGGGCGATAAGTCGGTCTCCCACCGGTCGGTGATTTTTGCGGCGCAGGCCGAGGGCACCACGCGGATCACCAACTTCCTGCCTGCCGCCGACACCCGCGCCACCGCGGACATCATGCGGGCGCTAGGCACCGAGATCAACGAGGAAGGCAAGACGCTGGTCGTTGAGGGCAGGGGGATGCGGGGGTTTACGGAGCCCGCGGGGGTGCTGGACTGCGGCAACTCCGGCACGTCGATGCGGCTTTTGGCAGGCCTGCTTTCGGCCCGGCCTTTCTTTTCGGTTCTGGCCGGGGACGCCTCGCTGACCAAACGGCCCATGCGCCGGGTAACGGCGCCTCTGCGTGAAATGGGTGCTACGATCCAGGGGAGAGATGGGGGGCAGTACCCGCCCTTGGCGATATCCGGCGGTAACCTCACGGGCATCACGTACGACCTGCCGATCAGTTCGGCCCAGGTGAAGTCGGCTATTCTCTTGGCCGGTATGCTTGCCGGGGGCGAGACACGAGTCTCGGAGCCGGCGCCTTCCCGCGACCATACCGAGCGGATGATGGCCTATCTCGATATCCCCCTTGCCCGGGAAGGCAGCTACCTCGTCCTTGAGCCGGTGGAGCGATACCGGGCCCGCGATATCGAGGTGGTCGGCGATATTTCCTCGGCGGCTTTTTTTATCGTCGCGGCGCTCATTACGAAGGATTCGGAGATCACCATACGAAACGTCGGGATGAACCCCGGGCGGACCGGGATCATCGAGGCGCTGGTTGCCATGGGGGCCGACATCGCGGTTGAAAACGAGCGCGAAATCTCCGGAGAGCCGGCGGCCGACCTCACCGTGCGGTCATCGGAACTCTCGGGAACCGATATCGGCGGGGCGATCATTCCGAGGATGATCGACGAAATACCGGTATTCTGCGTCGCTGCTGCGGCGGCCCGGGGCACGACCACGGTGCGCGACGCGGGGGAGCTGGCGGTAAAGGAATCCAACCGCATAAAAACAACCTGCGCCAACCTCCGGGCGCTCGGTGGAAAGGCCGAGGACCGGCCCGACGGGATGATCGTCGATGGAACGGGAGGGCTCCCGGGGGGTGGGGTAGCCTCGTTTGGGGATCACCGGACGGCCATGTCGGCAGCCGTGGCGGGCCTGGCGTCAGATAAAGGGGTAACGGTGGCCGACCTCGATTGCGTTGGAACGTCGTTTCCATCATTCTTTGATTTACTGGATTCGGTAACTATAAGCTAGTACGCGTGTCTTTCCGCTAATACTGTTTATTCTAGAATAGAAATAAGGGAAATAAGAAGAACGATTCACCACAAAGGCACAAAGACACAAAGGAGAGAAGCTACGAAGAGAATAATGAATATTGTTATAAAGAAATCCGCGCGCTGTGAAATGACAATGTTTTGCAGCTCTTAGTGCCTTAGTGTCTTTGTGGTGGGTTTTCCTTCCTGTCGTTGATCCCGCAAACATGATAGTGTGATATATGAATAAGAACCTCACCATCGTCATCGACGGGCCGGCCGGTTCCGGAAAGAGCACGATCAGCAAGCTCCTAGCCGATCAATTGGGGCTTGCATACATCGACACGGGGGCGATGTACCGGGCGGTGGCCCTGGCGGCCCATGAGCGTTCCGTAGATCCCACCGACGATCGGGGGCTGGAGGAGATTTGCCGGACCATCAGGCTCGAATTCAGGGGTGCACGGCTCTTTATGGACGGCCGAGACGTTTCCGGGGAGATTCGCACCCCGCTTATGGATACGCTCTCCTCGGCGGTTTCAGCCCGTCCCTCGGTCCGGCATGCGATGATCGGCCTTCAACGGAGGACCGCCGAAGGCGGCGGAGTCGTCATGGAGGGCCGCGACATCGGGACGGTGGTCTTGCCGGACGCCCGGGCCAAGTTCTTCCTGACGGCCGATCCCCGGGTGAGGGGCCAGCGGCGTTATCGGGAGCGGGTCCAAAGGGGGGAGTCGGCAAACCTATCGTCGGTCGTCACGGAGATCGAGAAGCGGGACAAAAACGACTCGGAACGGGAACTCTCGCCGCTGAAACCGGCCGAAGATGCCGTTATTATCGATACTACCGACCTCTCAATACCTCAAGTCGTGGAAGAAATACGTAAAAAAATAAGTAATATATAAGTTTTTTTATCTTGACTAAACCGCGAAATTGTTCTAACTTTTATCTTTTAGTGCGCATTGGCCGCCTTTGACGGCGGCACGAGAATAAAAAGCCAGGGGGTACAACTGAATGATGAAGAATGAGGAGACGAATTTCTTTGAACCGGCGACGATTGATGAGGGCAGGTCGGACGAAGACAGCCCGAAGAAGGATGCCGGGGATAGCGTCGATACGAACGCCGATATGAACGTCGATTTGGATAACGTCGATTTGGACAACATGGACGATATGGAGGCGGTGTATGCTCAGAGCCTTGAACGGCTCAAAGAAGACGAGATTGTCAAAGGAACCGTCGTTCAGGTAACGAAGGATCACGTCCTTGTCGATGTGGGATATAAGTCCGAAGGGCAGATTCCCATCGAGGAGTTTGGCGACGATAACGGTAAGTACGATATCCGCGTAGGCGACAAGGTCGACGTGTATATCGAAAAAAGCGAGAACGATAATGGATTGGTCGTGCTCTCGAAAGAGAAGGCCGACCAGTTCATGCTCTGGGAAGAGATAAGAAAGGCCTGTGAGGATGACGAGATCGTTGAGGGGAAGGTCGTCGCCAAGATCAAGGGCGGCCTTGTCGTGGATATCGGGGTGAAGGCGTTTTTACCCGGTTCGCAGATCGATCTACACCCGGTCAGGGATCTTGACGCGCTTCTCGGAAAAAAATTCCGTTTCAAGATCGTGAAATTCAACAGGAAGCGGGGCAATATCGTGCTTTCCCGCCGGGCGCTCTTGGAGCAGGAGCGGGAAGAACAGAAAGTAGAGACGCTTAAAGTCCTCGAGGAAGGGATGGTTCTGGAAGGCGTGGTTAAGAATATCACCGACTACGGGGCCTTTATCGATCTGGGTGGAATCGATGGATTACTCCACATTACCGATATCTCCTGGGGCCGCGTAAATCATCCGACCGAGCAGCTCAAGATCGGCGATAAGGTACAGGTGAAGGTCCTCAAGTTCGACCGGGAGAAAGAGCGGGTCTCCCTCGGCATGAAGCAGATAAAACCCAACCCGTGGGATACCGCGGCCAATAACTATACTCCCGGCAACCGGGTCAAGGGCAAGGTAGTCAGCCTCACCGACTACGGCGCATTCCTTGAGCTTCAGGAAGGGATCGAAGGGCTTGTCCATATATCCGAGATGTCCTGGACCAAGAACATCAAGAGCCCGACTCAGGTGGTCTCTCTCGGCGACGTGGTAGACGCGGTGGTGCTGTCTGTTGACGCTGAAAACAAGCGAATATCCCTCGGTCTCAAACAGGTCGAGGATAATCCCTGGGAGATCATCAACAAGAAATATAGTCCCGGCACCGTTATCAAGGGAACCGTCAAGAATGTCACCGAGTTCGGCATCTTTATCGGAACCGAAGAGGGCGTTGACGGATTGGTGCACATTTCGGACCTTTCGTGGATCCGCAAGGTAAAGCATCCCGCCGAACTCTACAAACGGGGTCAGGAAGTAGAAGCGGTGGTGCTCAACGTGGATCCCGATGCCGAGCGTTTCTCTCTCGGGATAAAGCAGCTCAGCGAGGATCCCTGGAAGAAAGAAATACCGTCCAGGTATCAGCCGGGGACGGTGGTTGAGGGTGAGGTAGTCAGTATTACAAATTTCGGTGTTTTCCTGAAACTTGAAGACGATGTGGAGGGTCTGATCCATGTCTCGGAGCTTGCAAAAGGAAGAGTCGACGACCCGCACAAATATTGTAACGTAAAGGATAAGCTCACCGCGGTCATCGTAAATCTCGATCCGATGGAAAAAAAGATCGGTCTCTCCATAAGAGCCTTAGATCAACAGCAGGACGAAGGCGGGGTTGCCGAGTACATGAAAAAACAGGAAAATCAGACTACCCAATTCGGCGACGTTCTCAGGGCCAAACTCGAGGACGCCAATGTTGACCTTACCCCGGCGGATGAAGAAGAGGAGAATAAGGAGTAATCCCATCCATCCTTTTCTATCCCATGATCCGGTGATTGATATAACTACTGGTTCAGGCCACTGCTTGAACCAGTATGTTTTATAGGGCTGATAACGGAGGTGCGGCATGGTCAAACATAAGGGTATCGTGATTGCAGTAATCCTCACGTGCTTTGTCATTATCGTCGCGGGTGTCTGGGGGATAGTGTCTTTCGTGATGACCGGGATCGCGCCGTTTACAAAATCGGTGGCCGTCATCGAGGTAAAAGGAGTTATCGCCGACTCCGAAGAGATAATCAAACAGATAAAAGAGTACAAAGAAAACAGCAATGTCGCCGCGGTGGTGCTCCGGGTCAACTCCCCAGGCGGCAGCGCCGCAGCTTCGCAGGAGATATACGAGGAACTAAAGAAACTCGCCAAAGAGAAGATACTGGTCGTCTCTATGGGAGATGTGGCCGCATCGGGGGGGTATTATATATCGGTGGCGGCCGACTTCATCTACGCAAATCCCGCCACGACTACCGGGAGCATCGGCGTCATAGCCGAGATGCTCAATATCGAAGAAGCCCTCAATCACCTGGGGATCAAGGGGATTGTCATTAAGAGCGGCAAATTCAAGGATACCTTTTCTCCGCTACGTCCGATGACCGAGGAGGAGCGGGTATTTCTGCAGGAATATATAGACGATATCTTCCATCAGTTCGTCAAGGACGTTGCAGACGGCAGGAAGCTTCCCGAGAGCGAGATAATCAAGATCGCCGACGGCAGGATCATTACCGGACAGCAGGCGTTGAAACTGAAACTGATCGACGGACTCGGGAATATGGAGGATGCGATTGATAAGGCGGCGGAGCTGGCGGGAATCGAAGGCAAACCGAACGTCATCTACCCGGAAAAGAAGAGGCCGTCGCTGCTGTCGATCCTCCTTTCGGAGGTGCGGGGTGGTCTCTCCGAGCGTATCTCCGATCGAAACTTCAGGGCCGAATACCGGATGATCCCCTGATGGTCGTCGTGAGAAGGTTCCTGACTCCGAGAATACGAAGCGCCGTTTTTGTTGTGACGGCGATGTTTATCCTGTCGGCCGCGACGGTCGGTGGGGCAGATTATGTGGTGATCAAGGTCAGACACCGGCCGGCCGATGAGCTCGTGGGTGCGGTGAAAGCGATCCTTTCGCCCGACGGAACGGTGATTCCCGATGAGAGTAACAACACGCTCATCATCGTGGATGAGCCGGGCGCCCTTAAGAAGGCCGGCGAGCTGGTAGCGGCCCTCGATATCCCGGCACGGCACGTGCGGCTGCGCGTCACTTTTTTTGAGGCCAAAGATCGGCGTGCGGTCGATCTCTCGGTCAGATGGCGCTATAACGACGGCGGATTTGCGATAGGGAACCATAGGGATGGGGACGGCGGTGAAGGTCTTTGGGTCGCGGCGGCGCCCAGGGCGATGGAAACAAGCGGAACGTCGGTAACGAACCAGGACCTCCTGATCGTCAGCGGCGAATCGGGACGAATCGTAACCGGGACCAATGTGCCGGTCACGGATGATGTCATTGTCTGGTTCAGGAGGGGCGGCATCATTCGGGAGGAAGTCGTCTTTCGGGAGGTCTCGACCGGCTTCGTTTTTACCCCCACGATCCTTGATACGAAGGTACACCTTGATATTATTCCCTTCCTTTCCTATTTTATCGACGAGAAGGAGGGGTCGATTGTCTTCTACGAAGCCGCGACAACCGTTTCCGTTGCCGACGGCATGACCGTCGTCATAACCGAAAATGAGACGGAAAAGGGAAGACTGATCGGGGACATCTTTTCGGGATTTTCGAAATCGGGCCAAACGGGGAGTTTTTATATATCCGTTACCCCGAAGATAGAAGATTAGGGATAGTACCGCCGCTTCGGCACGGTCGGAAGATGTAAGTGACATAAAAGCGCAATCGTCGGGCGCCAATCCACGGCGCCGCGCACGGCGGCGGACGCGGGTGGCATCCGACGACCGCAGCGTATAACGAGAATATTGATATCTATAAGGGAGGATAAACGCTCATCCATGGAAAAACTCGAGACCAAGATCGGCACCCTCAAGGCCGAAGTCACAAAATTGGCGGGAACCGTCGATAAGTACGACAAAGGGCTGCGCGAAAAGAAGAAAGCGCTTAAACGGGCCCAGCGCAGGAAAAAGAAAAATGATGTTCTCAAGGCCTCGGTAGCGGCAAAACACGCCCGGGTTGTCGAAAAACACGAGCGGGCCGTTAAGAAGACGGAAGAAATCCACAAGAAGGCCGAGGAGGCCCGTTTGGCGGCCGAAAGCCAAAAGGAACAGGAACAAGCCCAAGCCCAGGAGCCTACGCCGGAGCCTTCTCCCGAGCCCGCTTCCGAACCGGTTTCCGAGCCGGCTTCCGAGCTAGTGCCGGAGCCTGCGCCTACCGAGCCCTCATCGGAAGAATGATGACCGACAAACCCATCGGCTCGTAAAAGTCGGAGGATGCGGTGAAATCAGCGGCAGGAATAGACCGCGGTTGGGGGTTGTCACGGTGAGAGGACCGTTGCTGGGCGCCCATGTCTCGATATCTGGCGGCGTCGTGAAGGCCCCCGAACGGGCCGCAGGCTTGTTCATGAACGCCTTCCAGATATTCACGAAGAATTCCAATCAATGGGCGGCCAAGCCCATCGGATCGGAAGATGCGGCGGCGTTTCGGGAGGCCGTCAGGCGGGGCGGATTTAAACGGCTTATTGCCCACACCGACTACCTTATAAATCCGGCTTCGGCCAACGACGTAACGGCGGCGCGCTCGGTCGAAAGCCTCAGGCAGGAGATCGAGCGCTGTCAGTTTCTCGGGATCGATATGCTGGTGATGCATCCCGGAAGCCACGGTGGGACGGGCCAGCAGGAGGGAATAAGAAAGCTCGGTGCCGCACTGGGTAAGGTTCTTGGAGACGCCGGGCGTGTGACGATTCTCCTGGAGACGACCGCCGGACAGGGTAACGGCATCGGTAACACCTTTGAACAGCTTGCCGAGATCGTTGAGAAATCGGGGGCGGGCCGTCATCGAATCGGTATCTGTTACGATACCTGTCATACCTTTGCAGCCGGGTATGATATAAGGACGCGAGACGCCTACGAACGGACGATGGAATCCTTTAAACGTGTGATGGGGATAGAACGCCTGAGGGCGTTTCACCTCAACGACTCAAAAAAAGGACTCGGATCTCGGGTGGACCGGCATCAACATATCGGATGGGGAGAGATGGGGCTCGATCCGTTTCGCCTGATCATGAATGACCCCAGGTTTCACGACATCCCCAAGATCATTGAGACCCCAAAGGAGGGAAATCCCGAGGTGTACGACCGGATCAACCTCGACACGCTCCTCGGCCTGATAGACTCCGAATAATGGCGGGCCGACCGCTGACACACCTCCAAACGGCATCTGCCGGCAGCCGGGGGTACAGGTATGCGAAATACCGGGGATGACGGCGTTTTTATATGACATTCTTGGAATACGAATATGAACTATACCGATGTCCTTTTTTCCGTCAAGGACGGTGTGGGCACCATAACCCTCAATCGTCCCCGGGAAATGAATGCGCTCTCCCGGAACCTCTGCGGAGAGCTGTCCTGCCTCATGGGAGAACTCAAGGACGACCCGAAGGTTAACGTCGTCATAATTACGGGGGGATCGGAGATATTCTCGGCCGGCATCGACATTACGGAGTTGACGCGGCTGGCCCCCACCCAGTACAAAACGTACTTCGAGCCGGTTATCGATTACTACCTATCGCTTTACGATTTCCCCAAGCCGATGGTAGCGGCGGTAATGGGCATTGCCCTGGGGGGCGGTTTCAACCTCGCCTTGGCGTGCGATTTTATTATCGCGTCGGAAACCGCGATTTTCGCCCACCCGGAGGTGAAGTTCGGCCTCAATCCAATTTTTGATCCGCTCTGGCGAAAGGTGGGCATTGCCAAGGCCAAACAGCTGGCCATGACCGGAGAGCCCATCGGAGCCGTGGAGGCGGAGCGGATCGGCCTCGTTACGAAAGTGCTGCCGCCGGAAAAGGTCATGGATGCGGCCCTTGATCTCTCAAGTAAGCTCGCTGATAAGTCGCCCAAGGTGCTGTCCATGATCAAGCGGATATCGGACCTCGTGCCCCGGCTCGACCGTCATTCGGCCGTCGAATACGAAGTTGAGCTCTCGGCGCTGCTGCTCTCGTATGAGGAAACACGGCAAAAGTTATCGGAAATCCTCACATCCGCCAAAGAGAAAAAAAGGTAGCGTATGACCGCCGACCTCAAGAAATATTCGATTCTATCGGAGATGAGCGACGAGATGCTTGCCGTGTTTTCCGAATACCTGACAGCACGGCGTTTCAAACAAGGGTCTCTCATTTTCGTGGAAAAGATGCAGGGAGAATCGCTCTTCTTTATCGAGACGGGATCCATATCGCTGACAAAGATGGTTACGGAAGGGGTTGAAAAGCGCCTGGCACAACTCGGGCCCGGGGATAGTTTCGGCGAACTGGCGGTAATCGACGGGGGAGCCCGGGTTGTTACGGCGCGGGCAGTCGAGGATGCACAAACCCTGGTTTTTTCCCGAGAAGGGTTGGCCCGGCTCTCCGGACAGCGACCCGATATCGCGGTTGTCTTTGTCCTGTCGCTCTTTCGACGGACGGTCTGGCTGGTCCGTCAAAACGTCCCCCTCATGACGGAGTCCCTCGGGGTGGAGTCGTAGATGCGCCTGGCCTCGGTGGACGTGGGATCCAATACCGTTCGGTTGATGGTGGGAGAAGATGAAACGGGGCACGGATTTCGCGTCATCGACAGGGTTCAGAGAATAACGCGCCTCGGGGAGGGGATCGGGTCATCCCGGCGGCTCAGCCCTGTGGCGATCGCCCGGACGGCCGACGCTCTCGGCGGCTTCAGAAGACACTGGGAAAACCTCGGGGCAACGCGCTATCGAGCGGTGGCGACCAGCGCCGTCAGGGAGGCTGAAAACGCCGCCGAATTCATAGCGGCCGCCATTTCGGCCGGCGTCGAGGTCGAGGTCATTTCCGGCATCCAGGAGGCCCGTCTGGTCATGGACGGAATGGCGCCGGTCGTTTGCGGGGATCGGGGAGATCTCGTCGTTATAGATATCGGGGGAGGGAGCACCGAGTTCATCCACGCCAGGGATGGGGATATTACGGATATCGTCAGCACCGACATCGGTGTCGTTCGCGTTACCGAGCTTTTCCTCACGAGTGACCCGCCCATAAGAGAAGAGATCGATCGCCTTTTAAATTTTCTGGAAAAAAGGATCGATCAGGTATATAATCGGTTCATGCCGACCGCAGAGTCGTTACGTCTTGCGGGAACGGCCGGCACCGTAACGACACTGGCGGCGGTCGATCTTGGTCTCGGCGTGTATGACCCGAACGCCGTCGAAGGTTGTCTTCTCACACGGGAGCGTATCGATATCATCCTGAATAAGCTTCTGATGATGACGGGCAAACAGCGACTGGTCCGTTATCCTGTTATGACAAGGGGACGAGAGGACGTTATCATCGCCGGGGCGATCGCCGCACGGGCGATAATAGAGCGATTCGGTGTCGGCGGCTTGATTGTGAGCGACCGGGGAATCCTCGAGGGGATTATCGAGGGACTGCTCAAACGGCCGTACGTATAGACCCTGTTAGCGTCTCATTATCTTATCTATAACAGGTCGGCCCCGCGGAGACATGGGTGCGCTCCGGGGGGCGCCCTTTAATCAGGGGTTCATATGGAAGAATGGGGACTTACCTTTGACGATATCCTCCTCATACCGAGGGCGACAGAAATCCTCCCGCGCGATGTGGATATAAAAACGCGGCTGACAAACACGATACGGCTCAATATCCCGATCGTCTCGGCCGCCATGGATACCGTAACCGAATCCGCAACGGCCATCAGCATGGCCCAGGAAGGGGGGATCGGAATCATTCACCGCAACCTTCCCGTAAGAGGCCAGGCCCATGAGGTGGACAAGGTTAAGAAGTCGGAAAGCGGCATGATCGTCGACCCGATTACCATTGAACCGGATCGGAAGATAGGCGAAGCCCTTGCGATCATGGAAAAATACCGAATCTCGGGTGTTCCCGTCGTGAAGGGTAACCGGCTTATGGGAATCCTCACCAACCGGGACCTTCGTTTCGAGGAGAATCTCGAGCTGCCGGTTCAGGAGGTCATGACCAAACATAACCTCGTTACCGTCAGCCCGGGTATCTCCATGGAGGAGTCAAAAAAAATACTCCATGAGCATCGAATCGAAAAACTCCTCGTGGTAGACGATCAGTTCAATCTCAAGGGCCTCATTACCATCAAGGATATTCAGAAGACCAAGAAGTATCCCTGCGCGGCCAAGGACGGTATGGGAAGGCTCCTGGTCGGCGCGGCCGTTGGGGTGGGGATCGACCGGGAGGAGCGTATACAGGCGCTACTGGACGTCCGGGTGGATGTCATCGTCGTCGATACGGCCCACGGCCACTCGAAAATGGTCATGGATGCCGTGAGGGATACGAAAAGGAACTTTAAGAATCTTCCCCTGATAGCCGGAAACGTCGCGACCTCGGATGGGTGCGCGGCGCTGATAGCGGCCGGCGCCGATGCCGTCAAGGTGGGCATGGGCCCCGGTTCCATCTGCACCACGCGGATCGTTGCGGGCGTCGGAATGCCGCAGTTCACGGCGATTCGGGAATGTTCCAAGATCGCCAAGAAGAAGGGGATACCGCTGATAGCCGACGGAGGAATAAAGTTTTCGGGGGACGTCACCAAGGCCATGGCGGCCGGAGCCGATACCGTTATGATCGGCAGTCTCTTTGCCGGCACCGACGAGAGCCCCGGAGACATGATCCTCTTTCAGGGGCGGTCCTATAAGACCTATCGGGGCATGGGATCGATGGAATCCCTGAGAAAGGGGAGCAGGGACCGATACGGGCAAGAGGATATTATCGAGGAGGCCAAGCTCGTCCCCGAGGGAATCGAGGGACGGGTTCCGTACAAGGGGCCGCTTTCCAATTCTATTTACCAATTAACCGGCGGGCTTAAGGCGGGGATGGGCTACCTGGGAACCTCCTCGATCCAAGAGCTTCAGGGGAATATTCCCTTCGTACGGATCACTCCGGCGGGCCTGCGCGAATCCCACGTTCACGACGTCATCATCACCCAGGAGGCGCCGAATTATCGACTGGAGTAGGCCTTGATGAATACCGATATCCACCAGGAAAAAGTCGTCATTCTCGATTTCGGCTCCCAGTATACCCAGCTTATCGCGCGGCGTATCCGGGAGCAGCACGTCTATTGCGAAATCCACGCATATAATATAGGGATAGAAAGACTTAAGGAGTTATCGCCAAAAGCGATTGTTCTGTCGGGTGGCCCTTCAAGTGTTTATGATAAAAACGCCCCAATAATTAATGCTGATATTTTTAGTTTGGGGATACCTATCCTCGGTATTTGTTATGGGATGCAGTTAATCGCGCATCTTATGGGCGGAAAGGTAGTACCTTTGGAGACAAGAGAATATGGGAGAGATGTAGTATATATACTCCCTCAAGAGTATTATGATGATATAAAAGATAAGGAGAAAACAGAGGATAACTATAAATCTAAACCTCAAAAAGTAGACATTGGTAATAAAAGCATATTCTTGGCACCGGGAAAGCTCTATTCAGGTCTCAGTGATAGAGAAAAACTGGATGTATGGATGAGCCACGGAGATAGTATAATTGAGCCACCTGAAGGATTTGTTATAACAGCCGCGAGTGGATATGCGGTTACCGCATCTTTTGAAAATATCGATGCAGGCGTCTATGGCGTTCAGTTCCATCCTGAAGTATCCCACACGCCCCAGGGATCAGAGATATTACATAATTTTCTCTTTGATGTTGCAGGACTTCATGGCCTCTGGACAATGCGTTCATTCATTGATACGGAAGTCGCTCGTGTCAAGGAGCAGGTTGGAAATGATCATGTCATTTGTGCTCTTTCCGGAGGCGTTGATTCGTCAGTAGTTGCGGCGCTACTATTCCGTGCTATTGGTGAAAACCTTACATGTATCTTCGTCGACAATGGTCTTCTCAAAAAAGGGGAGACGGAGCGAGTAAAGAAGGTATTTAAGGGTCACTTTGGAATGGATCTGCATGTGGTCGATGCCGAAGACCAGTTCCTCTCCCGGCTTTCGGGTATCGTTGATCCCGAAAAGAAGCGAAAGATCATCGGCAATCTCTTTATCGAGATTTTCGAGGAAGAGGCCGCCGTCATCCCCGGTGTGAAATACCTTGCTCAGGGCACGCTCTATCCCGACGTGATCGAAAGCGTTTCGTTCAAGGGACCGTCTGCCACCATCAAGAGCCACCACAACGTCGGGGGGCTGCCGGATGTCATGAACCTTATCCTTATAGAGCCGCTCAAGGAACTCTTTAAGGACGAGGTACGAGTACTTGGAAATGAACTAAATCTTCCCACCGAGATTATTGGCCGTCACCCCTTCCCAGGTCCCGGCCTTGCCGTGAGGATACTAGGCGAAGTAACTAAGAAAAACTGCGACTTGTTAAGAGAGGCCGACGTTATTGTCGAAAACGAAATCAAGTCCGCCGACCTCTATGACGAAATCTGGCAGGCCTTCGCGGTGCTGCTTCCCGTCAAGACCGTGGGGGTCATGGGGGACGAGCGGACCTATGACAACGTCGTGGCCCTGCGGATCGTCAACAGCCTGGACGGAATGACCGCCGACTGGGTGCGGCTTCCCTACGATGTCCTGGCCCGGATCGCCTCCCGCATTATCAATGAGGTAAAGGGCGTCAACCGTGTCGTCTATGATGTCTCCACCAAGCCACCGAGCACCATAGAGTGGGAGTAGTCATGGCCGATTCCCAGTTCGTCCATCTTCACCTTCACACCCAATACAGCCTGCTGGACGGGGCCATTCGTCTCAAGGACCTCTTCGTCGCCGCCCGGGATATGAAGATGCCGGCGGTAGCCGTCACCGACCACGGCAACGTCTTCGGAGCGCTCGATTTTTTTCTGCAGGCCAAAGAAGCCGGCATCAAACCGATCATCGGCTGCGAGGTTTACGTTGCGCCCGGAAGCTACACCGACCGGGAGGCGGGATCGGCTGCCGAAAAAAACAATCACCTCGTCCTTCTCGTCGAAAACGAACAAGGATATCGAAACCTGAACCGGCTCTTGACTCACGCCCATCTCGAGGGTTTCTACTACAAGCCGCGGGTCGATAAAGAGCTCCTTTCCCGATATAGCGCCGGCCTCACCGCCCTATCGGCATGTCTCAAGGGAGAAATCGCCAGCAAGATTCTCCGGGGGGATGAACGAGGGGCGATGGATACCGCGGGCGTCTTTTCCGAGATATATCCCGGCAGATTTTTCCTCGAGTTGATGGAAAACGGCATCGCGGAACAGCGGAAGGTAAACCGCGTGCTCATCGAGATGGCCCGCCGACTCTCGCTGCCGATAGTCGCCACCAACGACTGCCACTACATGAAGCGGGCCGATGCCGCCGCCCACGAAGCGCTCCTGTGTATCCAGACCGGAAAGACGATCAGTGACCCCGGTCGTATCAGGATGACGACCGACGAGTTCTACGTCAAGTCGCCCGAGGAGATGATTCGCGCCTTTTCCGAATTGCCCGAGGCGATCACGAACACCCTTGTCGTCGCCGAGCGGTGCACGTTTGCCTTTTCTTTCGGTACATTCCAGTTTCCCGAATACCGGGTCCCCGAGGGGGAGGATATCAACGCCTACTTCGAAAAGGAGGTCAGGCAGGGATTTGACCGACGGTCGGGGAAGCTTTTTGCCGGCCGGGATGATTGTGAGAATACCCGGCGGCTCTACCTGGAACGTCTCGAAAAGGAGACCGTCACCATCAAACGCATGGGATTTGCCGGGTATTTCCTGATCGTTGCCGATTTCATCAACTACGCGAAAACTAAATGTATCCCGGTCGGGCCGGGAAGGGGGTCGGCGGCGGGCAGCCTTGTGGCCTACAGCCTCGGAATTACCGATATCGATCCCCTGGCCTACGACCTCCTGTTCGAGCGGTTCCTGAATCCGGAGCGGATATCGATGCCTGATATCGATATCGATTTCTGCAGGAACGGACGGGACGAAGTGATCAGGTACGTCTCGGAGAAGTACGGGGGCCAGGAGCGGGTTGCCCAGATCATCACCTTCGGCAAGATGCAGGCGCGGGCGGTCGTCCGGGACGTGGGGCGGGTGCTGGACATGAGCTACCCCGAGGTGGATAAGATCGCAAAACTGATCCCGACCATGCCGCTGAACATCACGCTGGAAGATGCCGTGAAGACCGAGCCCCGGCTGCGGGAGCTCATAGAGTCCGACCAACGGATAGCCCGGCTCATCGAGATCGCGCGATCGTTGGAGGGTCTCAACCGCCACTCCTCCACGCACGCCGCCGGGATGGTGATCAGTAACCGACCGCTGGTGGACTACATGGCGCTCACGAGGGGGCAGAAGGGTGAGGTGGTCACTCAGTTTGACATGAAGGGCGTGGAGAAGCTCGGGCTGATCAAGTTTGACTTCCTGGGTCTGAAGACCCTGACCGTCATCGATCATGCGATACATCTTATCAGGGATAATCGGGGTGAGGATATTGATATATCGAGCATCCCTCTCGATGATAAAAAGACCTATCAGCTCTTTCAGTCGGGAAATACCGACGGCGTTTTTCAGCTGGAGGGATCCGGCATGAAGGACCTGATGGTCAGGCTCATCCCGGAGAAGTTCGAGGAAATAATTGCGCTGGTGGCGCTGTACCGTCCCGGTCCCCTCAATACCGGCATGACCGATGAGTATATTAAACGAAAGCATAGCCAAAAGGCGATCAGATACGAGCTGCCCCAGCTCAAGGAAATCCTGACCGATACCTACGGTGTCATGGTCTATCAGGAGCAGGTCATGCAGATCGCCATAAAACTCGCCGATTTTACCACGGCCGATAGCGACCTGCTGAGACGTGCCATGGGCAAGAAGATACGGGAGGAAATGGCGCGCCAGCGCGAGAAGTTCGTCAACGGTGCCATACATAACAAGATCGATCCGAAAAAGGCGGAAAAGATATTCACCCAGATGGAGGAATTCGCCGAGTACGGATTTAATAAATCTCACAGCGCCGCATATGCAATGGTCGCGTATAGGACGGCCTACCTGAAGGCCCACTATCCGGTGGAATTCATGGCGGCGCTCCTGACCTCGGAAATGGACGATACCGATAAGATCATGAAATACATGGGCGAGTGTCGGGACATGGGTATCGAGGTTGCGCCCCCCCACGTAAACGAGAGCGGTCTTGACTTTACCGTGTCGGGAGACGTGATCCGTTTCGGGCTGAAGGCCGTCAAGAACGTGGGAGAATCGGCCATCGAATCGATCCTCGATGCCAAACAGACCGGCGGGCCCTTCGCATCCCTGTTCGATTTCTCCCGCCGGGTCGACCTCAGGAGGGTCAATAAACGGGTCGTCGAGAGTCTCGTCAAATGCGGTGCCTTCGATTGCTTCGGCCGCAGCCGCTCCAGAATGATGGCGGCCGCCGACCGGGCCATGGAGACGGGGCAAAACCATCAGGAAGACCTGAGACGGGGACAGATGAGCATCTTCGACCACATCAGGACCAAGGACTCACCGGCGGGGCCGGAGGCCGATTTCGAGGAGGACTACCCGGACGTCCCGGATTGGAGCGATCAGATAACGCTGGCCAACGAAAAGGAAAGCCTCGGATTTTATATCACCGGCCATCCCCTCACCCAGCACCTCAATATCCTCAAGACTGTCGCCACCTGCGATAGCGTTTCGATTGTCGATATGCAAGACAAGTCGCCGGTGGTTATCGGGGGTATCGTCGCCGCGATCAGGGAGATCATCACCAAAAAGGGAGACCGGATGGCCTTCGTGACGCTGGAAGACACCAAGGGACTGGTCGAGACGGTCGTCTTTGCGGATACCTTTGCCGAGTCCCGGGAGTATCTTGCGGAGGATACGCCGATCCTCATGGAGGGAAATCTCGATAAGGGCGAGGAGTCGGCCAAGGTAATCGTCAGGAAGATAACGCCTCTCTCAAAGGTGCCGCAAAACGGTGGTCGGTCGGTCTATATCGAGGTGAACGATCTGGATCTCCCCGAGGAGCGGATCGCCGCCCTCAGAGAATTGATCGAGAAAAACCGCGGCGGGTCCCGGGTGTTCTTGAGGATATGCAACGCGCATGAATGTGTCACGATCTCGCTTCCCGAAAAACTAACGGTGGACCCGACGGACGGCTTCATCAAGGCGGTAGGAGAGATTTTTTACGACGGATCGGTCAATCTGGCATAACGGGAGGAACTGTTGGTAGAAAACGGCGCCAAATTCGAGCGAAGTATCGGTGAGCTCTATCGAAAGATTCGGGCGATTAAGAACGCATCGGGAGGGCAACCGAATCTCGAGATAAGCAAATCCCTCGAAAAACTCCAGGCGCAGGCCGAGCGCCTCGAGCTCGACTATTTTGACAAGATGGACCGATGGAAAAAAGTCGAGATATCACGGCACGAAAAGCGGCCCCAGATGCTCGACTACATCTCACTGGCCTTTGATGATTTTATCGAGTTGAAGGGAGATCGTCTTTTCGGTGACGATCCGGCCGTCGTGGGAGGATTTGGGACCTTTCACAACGTACGGGTCGTGGTGATCGGCAACCAGAAGGGGCGAGGTTTAAAGGAGCGAATGAAGAGAAACTTCGGAATGCCCCATCCGGAAGGCTACCGGAAGGCGCAGCGGCTGATGGAATTGGCCCAGCGTTTTTGCCTTCCGCTCATCACCATGGTGGACACTCCGGGGGCCTACCCGGGCGTGGAGGCGGAAGAACGGGGCCAGTCGGAGGCGATCGCCCGCACGATGGCGATCCTCTCGATGCTCAAGACCCCGATCATTACGGTCGTGCTGGGGGAGGGCGGCAGCGGCGGTGCGCTGGCCCTTGCGGTCGGCGACCGGATATTGATGATGGAGCATGCCAATTATTCGGTCGTTTCTCCGGAAGGATGCGCCTCGATCCTCTGGAAAGACCACACCATGAAACGCAAGGCTGCCGAGGCCCTCAAATCCACCGCACAGGATAACTTTGCCTTCGGACTGATCGATGAGATAATACCCGAGCCCCACGGGGGCGCCCACCGGGATCATGCCGCGGCGGCCCAGAGCCTCAACGGAGCCGTGCAACGCCACCTTTCACAACTCATGAAGGTTCCCGTCGACCGTCTTGTCGACGCTCGCTACGAGCGATTCAGAAAGATCGGAGTTTTTAATTCTTAGGAGGATATCCGGTCTATCGGCCGCGGCGGGCCGGATCGGTAAAACGGCCGTACAACGGCCGTGCGGCCTGTCGAGATTCTTGTACAACACGTCCCTTATGGGCGATCTTCATAAAGGATATGACATATATGTTCGGCTGTATTCGAACGATCAAAGAGGATATCCAGGTAATCTATGAGCGGGACCCGGCCGCCCGGACTACCATAGAGATACTCATCTGCTATCCGGGGCTGCACGCCCTGATGATCTACCGGGTTTCCCATGTGTTATGGACCCATAAGCTCAAGCTGATTGGGCGGATACTCTCCCAATTCGGTCGATTTATCACCGGCATCGAGATCCATCCCGGTGCCACTATCGGCAGGCGCTTTTTCATCGATCACGGAATGGGCGTCGTCGTCGGGGAGACTTCGATTATCGGAGACAACGTAACCCTCTATCAGGGGGTGACGCTTGGCGGCAAGAGCTGGAAAAAGGAAAAACGCCACCCGGATCTGGCCGATCACGTGGTGGTGGGCGCGGGCACCAAAATTATCGGTCCCTGTATCATCGGTCCCTACACGCGCATCGGGGCCAACTCCGTGGTTGTCAGGGATGTCCCGGCCCGCTCAACCGTCGTCGGCGTACCGGGCAGGATTATCCTCTCGCAGGAAGGCGAGCCCCACGAGGACGTGAACCTCGAACACCATCTCCTCCCGGACCCCGAGGAGGAGGCGATTCAATTTCTCATCAAGAAGGTAAGGTCCCTCGAAAAGAAATTGAAGGAACACGAGCGATTGCTGGCCGACGCGCTGGAAGGGGTAAAACCCGCGAATAAACGGGACGGCCGGTAAACAGGGATTCAGAGACACCGTGCAAGCAATCTTTGGAAACCGCACCTATCGGACGATATTGGGGGGGGTGGATCTCGTTGAATTTTCCGTTACCGTCAAGGAGACCAACCTTTTCATTCGGGCGGAAAAGGACCTGACCGACCAGGCGTATGCCGCGGTCATGGACGCGCGAAACGCCATCGAGCGATATATCCTGTCCCGGTCCGAATTGCAGACGTCGCTGGTGCCGATTACGGGCGATCCATACGCGCCGCCCATCGTCAAGGAGATGATCCGGGATTCGTCGCTGGCGGGGGTTGGCCCGATGGCGGCCGTGGCCGGTGCAATCGCCGAATTCGTCGCCCGGCGGCTTTCCCGGTCGACAAATGAGGTCATCGTGGAAAACGGTGGGGATGTCTTTATAATATCGGCAGGCGTACGGGTGGTTGCCCTACACGTAGATGACAGGGGGCCGAGAATCGGCATCGAGGTCGGCGATGCGAGGGAAGGGTGCGGGATTTCCTCTTCATCGGCCGTCATCGGCAGGTCGCTGAGCCTGGGCGGAACAGATCTTGCCACCGTCATGGCCGGCCGGGGAGCGCTTTCGGACGCCGCCGCCACGGCGCTGGGAAACCGGGTAAAAAACATGCGGGATATCGAATCGGCCCTCGTACAAATCAACGCGATACCGGGGGTGTCGGGCACGGTGGTGCTCGCCGATGGGAATATCGGCGCCGCAGGGGACGTTAAGATCGTGGCGCTTAGTGGCTAAAAGCCGATGCCAAAGTATATCCCGGTTCCAACACCGGGTGCAACGGGGAGGTGGTAACCGAGCCCGACGGAGGCCGTTGTTGCGCAGCCGAAACCTCCCGCGAGCATGAAGACGATCATAAGGGCATAAAAAGCCCTTTTTATTATTTTGCTCATGATATCGCCTCCGGCAATTGAATACAAACGCATCGTACCATAATCAACAATAATCCGCAACCGAAACGACGCCCAACCATTGACACCGGAGCTGTTGTTCTTGTATTATAGGCCGATGAGGAATATCACGATCCAAGAGGCCCGACTCATCGCGCGTGAGGCCGGGCTACAGGCCGATACGCCGCGTTTCTATCGAGAAAACGAGTCGTCCGTCTTGCTATCGGAGACTATCTATAATACGGATGAGACAGTCAGGTGCTACCGGGACTACCTGGCCCGGCAGGCCGACGACTTTGGGCACGGACTTTCGCATTCGGAACTGGTGGCACTGGACGCCGGTGCGATTATAGCCGCAGAGATGGGCGATACCGCCGCCGGGACGGCTAATACGATCGTCGTTGCACAGACGGCGGGGCTGCTGCACGATATACGAAGGAAGGAGCCCAATCACGCCGAAAAAAGCGCCGAGGAGGCAGACAGGATCCTTGAACGATATGGCATAAAGGCCGACCACCGAGCGGCGATCGTTGCCGCCATCAGGAATCATGAGGCCTTCAAGGAAGAAATCCCCATAACGGACCGTATGGGGGGGTTGGTCTCCAACGCCCTGTATGACGCCGATAAGTTTCGATGGGGTCCGGATAATTTCGTTGTCACTCTCTGGGATATGCTCGAGTTTGCGCAAATCGACGTGAGACGGATGTTGGCCGGATACCATAAGAGCCTCGAAGGGATAAAGCGGATCAGGGAGACATTTCGTACTCAAACCGGGCGCCGGTACGGACCGGAATTCATCGATATCGGCCTTGCGGTTGGTGACGTAATCTATCGCAGGCTTATGGAACAACAGGAGAGCAGTTCGTGATCGAAATTTCGCACCTCGTCAAGGATTTTGGAAGGGTCAGGGCCGTCAATGACCTGACACTGACCGTCGGCCGCGGGGAGTTCTTCGGGTTCCTCGGCCCCAACGGGGCCGGGAAGACCACTACCATTAAGATGATGGCCGGTCTCCTCAGGCCGAATGCGGGTTCGATTCGTCTATCCGGTCTTTCCCTTGACGGCGACGCGACGGCGGCCCGGCGGATTTGCGCCTATATCCCGGACAAACCGTTCATCTACGAAAAGCTGACCGGCAGGGAGTTCCTCAGGTTCATCGGCCACCTGTGGGACATGGATCGAAAGGAAATCGAAAAGAAGATCGAAATGGTCAAGGATCTGTTTTCAATAGGCGGATGGATTGATGACCTCATCGAGGGATATTCCCACGGGATGAAGCAAAAGACCGTCATGGCGCAAGCCCTCCTGCACGATCCCCAAATTATCATCGTAGATGAGCCGATGGTGGGGCTCGATCCGCGCAGCATAAGGCTCGTCGGCGAGATATTTACCGATCTCTCAAGAAAGGGCACGACAATTTTCATGTCCACCCACACATTGACCCATGCCGAGGAAATGTGCCACCGCATCGGAATCATTAACCGGGGGGTGCTGGTGGCTGCCGGATCCATCGATGAGCTTATGACGGTGGCTCACACTGCCAACCGCGAATTAGAGGAGATATTCTTTACCCTCACCGAGGAGGACGGTGCCGTCCGATGAACCAGCTGGTGGCCCTGTGGGGCGAAAAAATAAGATCGACCCTCAACGACTTCAGGAACCCGACCCGCGAGAAGGTCCTCAGGGTCATCTTTTTCGGTATCGGCGGAATCACCTTTATCGTCTTTGATTACATCTTTTTCTATCGAATCCTCAATCTCCTGTTGAATCCTCAGCCGGTCGTGGGACTGGATATCGCGCTGGTGGGGTCCATCCTTGTCGATCAGCTCATGACAATGATAAACCTCACGCTCTTTTCCGTCCTCGTATTCAGTAACATCATTGCATCGCTGTCGGCCCTCTACCTCTCGCGGGATCTCGATTTGTTGATCTCATCACCGATACCGCGCACCCGGCTGTTTGCGGCAAAATTCGCCCAGAGCACCGTCAACAGCTCCTATATGGTCGTCATCTTCGGGCTTCCAATCTATTTTGCCCTGGGCCGGGCCTTCGGGGCCGGAGCCGGCTTTTACGCGGGAACCGTATTTCTTCTGATTCCGTTCATTCTTATTCCCGCCGCAACCGGAACGCTCCTGACGATGCTGCTCTTGCGTTTCTTCCCGGCCAAACGAACCCACCAGGTTTTAACCGTTCTCAGCATGGTCTTCGCGGGGGGCATTATCTTCTTCTTCCGGTACCTCAGGCCGGAATCCCTTTATGAGGACATTACCACGCTCTCCCAGCCGGTCTTCCTGATGGCGCTGGAAGAACTAAGGGTGCCCAAGTATCCTTTTCTGCCATCGACGTGGTTCTCTCACCTGATCAATTCGATGGTCGGGCAGGAATCGGGCGTCTTCGTCCAAAATCTCCTGCTATTGATCGCCGGTGCCGTCCTGAGCGTCGGCGCGGCCATTGCGGTTTCCCGGTTCGTCTATTTTCCCGGTTTCTCGAAAAGCTCGGAGAGCCGGGATCGGGCGCGAACACACCGGGTCGGCGGATTTACGCTCGTCGACCGTATTTTTTCCTTTGTCGACCCGAGGCGGCGGGCCGTTCTGGTCAAGGATATCAAGACGCTGTTTCGTGACCCAACCCAATGGTCTCAGCTCTTTCTGTTGGCGGCCCTCATCGTCATGTACCTCTTTTCGATAAAGAGTATCCCGGCCACGACCGATTTTCTAAAAGACATCACGGCATTTCTCAACCTCGGACTCACCGGGTTCGTGGTCGCCGCCCTGGCCGTCAGGTTTATCTTTCCCACCACGAGCATCGAGGGACAGGCATACTGGATCGTCTTTACCTCTCCTCTGTCGATCAGGGAATTTCTCTGGGGGAAGTTCTTTATCTATCTCGTTCCGGTCATCCTGCTGGGGGAATTTCTCATCGTTGCTTCCAATATCCTGCTGGGGGTGGAGCCATTCATGATGGTGCTGTCTACCGTGACGGTATTTCTGTTTGCCCTTTCGCTCACGGCGCTGGGGGTGGGGCTCGGGGCGGTCTATCCGCGGTTTTTCTACGAGAACGTTGCCCAGATTGCCGCGGGTTTCGGGGGCATTATATACATGATAATCGGACTCATCTATATCGGCCTGTCGATCGTCATCGAGGCGCGGCCGGTCTACGTCTATTTCAGGGAACAGATGGTGCCGGGTACGTACGAATATACGAGCTTCATCGTCTCGACGCTCCTGCTTATTGCCCTGAATTGTGCGGTCTTCTTCATCCCCATGAGACTCGGCGTGCGGCGGCTCTCGCGTATGGAGTTCTGATTTGCCGGCGGGATAGGGACCGCGATCGGCGTGTCGGTCCCGCCCAATGGCCGGCAGGCACCCGAGGGGCCGCAGGGCCGGGGGCTTTTCTTACGATGTTTCCGGGTACGCCGGCGTGACGAGGAACACACGTGAGTGATATAAAAAAACCCGAAATCAGGATCCTTCCCGACGCGCTGATCAACCTTATCGCGGCGGGCGAAATCATCGAGCGTCCGTCCGCGGTGATCAGGGAGCTCGTGGAGAATTCCCTTGACGCCGGGGCGTGCAGCATTGACGTGGAGGTCCTCGTCGGGGGAAAACAGCGTATCGTTGTGGTCGATGACGGGATCGGGATGAATGCCGAAGGCGTCCGGCTGGCGATGGCGCGCCATGCGACCAGCAAGATCGCCGACAAGTCCGACCTGGGGGCTATCCACACCCTCGGTTTTCGGGGAGAAGCGCTCCCCTCCATGGCGTCGGTATCGAGGTTTTCCCTTTTCTCGCGGGAACACGACACCGACGTCGGGACCGAAATCAGGGTCGATGGGGGTGTCGTCGCCTACGTGCGGGATGCGGGGATCGCCGCCGGGACCCGGGTTGTTGTGGAGGACCTTTTCTATTCGGTGCCCGCGCGCCGAAAATTTCTCAAGAGCGACCGTACCGAATACCTCAACGGGTACGACGTGATCGTTAAACATGCCCTGTCGCGACCGGACGTCCGTTTTCGATTCGTCGCCGACGGCAAAGAGGTGATCAACGCGCAGCCATCAACCCTGAGAACCCGGGTCGGTGATGTCCTGGGCAGGCGCATCGCCCAGGAGATGGGAGAGGTCCGGGGTGAACAGGAAAATATCCGGGTGATCGGCCTCGTGGGCAGGCCGGAGGAAACGCGCTCGACCCAATCGGGCATTCACCTGTTCGTCAATGACCGCCCGGTTCGTGACTATTCTCTTACCGCGGCCATCGTGCGCGCCTTTTCCGGCCTCATCCTCGGTGGGCGGTACCCGATCGCCGTGGTCTTCGTCCAACTCCCCTTTAGCGAGGTGGACGTAAATATCCACCCGACGAAGCGGGAGGTGAAGTTTGTCGATCCGAGGATCGTGGGCGGGGTAGTCTATCGGACGGTTGAAGCGGCGGTGCGGCAACTCACGGCGGTATCAATCCCACTGCCGCGAAAGACCCCATACGGGCCCGCCGGTGACCTCGTCAGGCCGACTGAGGGGTCAATACGGGAGGCGATGGGGCTCTGGGCCTCGCTTTCGGACGGCAGGCATCGACTCGAGCCCGAAAGAGAAGGCGGTGCGGCGACGGACGATTCGTACCGGGAGCCTGACAAAACGGCACCGTCTTCCGAAATCCCGGACACGGTTATGAAGCCCGCCGTGCCGGGCATGAAGCTCCTGGGCCAGGTCCTGGGCACCTACATCGTTCTTTCGGATGGAGACGGGCTGGTCGTCATCGACCAGCACGCCGCGCACGAGCGGGTGGTCTATGAGCGAATAAAGGCGGGACGTTCCCGAAATGCCGTTGTTCGGCAGCGGCTCCTCTTCCCGATGACACTGGATCTGGATGGACCCGATCGAGCGGCCCTCGTCAGGCATCTGGACGAAATCAACTCAATCGGATTTGAGGTGGAGGAATTCGGAGGGACTACGCTGCTGGTTTCCGCGGTCCCGTCGATTGTTTCGGATGGCGATGTGAGGGACCTCATAATAGGGATCGCCGAGGAGCTTCGGGAGGGGACGGGCGAGCCGGGCATCGAGGAGCCGATCGATCGGATGATCAAGGCCGTTGCCTGCCACGGATCGGTTCGGGCGGCAACAGAGCTCTCGGAGCGGGAGATCGAAGGTCTTATCGACGAGATAGAAAGAACGCCGTTTGCCGCGCACTGCCCTCACGGGAGGCCCACCATGATCAGGATCACCAGGCAGGAGATAGAGCGGCGCTTTAAGAGGACGTAATAGCCCCCCCGGGACGGCAATGCGCCCGGCCGCGGGGGCGTCATCGAGCCGGCCGGCCCGACGAGATCCGAACATGACCCTTCAAAAGATCGTCATCATCACCGGCCCCACCGCCTCGGGGAAATCCGCCGTTGCGGCGCACATCGCCGAGCAAATAGGCGGTCGGATCGTCTCCGCCGACTCGGCGGCGGTCTACCGGTATCTCGATATCGGGACGGCCAAGCCGACGCCAGACGAGCGCGCGCGGGTCGGCCACCACCTGGTCGATATCATCGATCCCGATCGCCAGTGTAACGCGATGGCCTATGTCCAGGCGGCAGACAGCGCCGTCGGTGAGATAGTCGCCGACGGCTTCGTGCCGGTCGTCGCGGGGGGGGCGGGGCTCTATATCAAGGCCCTCGTCTACGGTATCTTTGATCAGGCGGGGGAGTCGGACCAACGGCGCGCGATACGGCGGGAGCTCGAAGTTATGTCTACCGAGCTTCTCCGCGGGGAGCTGGAGCGGGCGGATGCGGAGTCGTCGCGACGTATCGGTCGAGGCGACAGGGTCAGGCTCATCCGGGCGTTGGAGATCTACCGGATGACGGGAGTGACGAAGAGCGAGATGGCGGCACGCCACGGATTTGCCGAGAGACGATACGACGCGCTCGCGTTCGGGCTATCGATGGAAAGAGGCCTTCTCTACGAGCGGATAGACCGTCGGGTGGAAGAGATGATCGCACGTGGGATCGTCCGGGAGACAAGAGAGATCCTCGAGAGGGGCTACGGACCCCAATCGCCGGGGCTTTCGACCATCGGGTACAAAGAGATCGTCGATTATCTCGCGGGAAAGACGGACCTTGAGAAGGCGATCTTCCTTATCAAACGAAACACCCGGAGGTATGCCAAGCGGCAGATGACCTGGTTTCGTAAAATGGAAGGTATCCGGTGGATCGAGTATCCGTATGATATCGTGAGGATGATTCGTGAAATTCAACATTTTATCCCGTGACTCTCGATGAAACGGCGGCCCCGTTTCTCCGTATCCGTCCAAAAACGTTACCCGGGTCAACGGGATGTGTTTATCCATGATTTGCTTTATTTTCGTGCTTTGGCGTTTAAGTGCTTGACATTTTTATGTCAACCGTATAGTATTTTTTAAAAATATTATCTTCCGAGCCCTTACATCCTCAGGGGATGTTTGGGCCGATACGGGTAGGAGAGAAATCACTTACCCCGCCGTTTTTGCAAAGGAAGAGATACCGTGCCCATAAAGGAAATGGGCTCGTGTCTCTTCCTTTTTTTGTTTCAGGCCTGTCGGATAAGAACGTTTCAGCCGTAAATAATATATATACTTATCACTTAGGGAAAGAGGAGAACAATGGAAGTTACGAGACGAGCTTTTCTTAAGTTAACCGGCGCAACGGTCTTCGTGGGAGGTCTTGGCTTTGATATCGCTTCGGTTCGGGCCGAAGCGCTCCCCCTGAAGATCTTGTACGCCACCGAGACGACCACAATTTGTCCCTACTGTGCGGTGGGCTGCGGAATAATCGTCCACAGCAGAGACGGTAGGGTAATCGGCACCGAGGGCGATCCGGAACATCCCATCAACGAAGGTTCCCTCTGTCCGAAAGGCGGGTCTCTCTACCAGGTGGCGGTCAACGATGCCCGGCTGACGAAACCTCTCTATCGTGCATCGGGGTCGGAAAGGTGGGAGGAGGTAACGTGGGAATGGGCGATCGATAAGATTGCGGAGAAGATCGTCAAGACCCGCAACGAGACCTTTACTCTCAAAAACGCGAAGGGTCAGGCGGTCAATCGCACCACCGCCATTGCCTCCGTCGGCAGCGCCGCAATGGACAACGAAGAGTGCTATATCTATCAAAAATTCCTAAGGGGGTTAGGCCTGGTATATGTCGAACACCAGGCCCGTATCTGACACAGCGCAACAGTAGCGGCTCTGGCAGAGTCGTTCGGTAGAGGCGCGATGACCAATCACTGGATCGATTTGAAGAACAGTGATGTCGTCCTTGTTATGGGCAGTAACGCCGCTTCGAATCACCCGATTTCCTTCAAATGGGTGCAGCGGGCTATAGACAACGGTGCTGTCCTTATCAGTGTTGATCCGAGGTTTACCCAGACGTCATCCAAAGCCCACATCTACGCCCCCCTGCGATCGGGCACGGATATCGCCTTTCTGGGCGGTATGATTAAATACATCATCGACAACGAGCTCTACTTCTCTGAATACGTCCGGGAATATACCAATGCCTCCTACATCGTTAATACCAGTTTTAAACTGGCAGCAGACAATGACGGTGTGTTTTCGGGTCTAACACAGACTCCGGCGGGAGGCAAGTACGACAAGTCTACCTGGGCTTTCGTGACGGGCGGAGACGGGCTGGCGATGAAGGACGCTTCCTTGAAAAATCAGCAGTGCGTCTTCCAGCTTCTCAAAAAAGAGTACGATCGCTACGATCTAAAGACCGTCTCGAAAGTTACCGGGACCCCCGAGGATAAACTCACGGCGGTCTATGAGGCGTACGCGAAATCGGGAGCCTCAGACAAGGCCGGTACTATCATGTATGCCATGGGGTTCACCCAGCATACAGTGGGCGTCCAGAATATCCGGGCAATGTCCATCATCCAGATGCTGCTGGGCAACATGGGTGTTGCCGGAGGCGGCGTCAACGCACTGAGGGGCGAGTCCAACGTCCAGGGATCCACCGACCACGCACTCCTGTACCACATTTTCCCGGGATATCTTGCGGCGCCGACCGCATCTATACCGAGCCTGTCGGCGTATAACGCGGCGCGGGTGGCGGCCGTCAAGAGCTCCGACCCGCTGAGCGCGAGCTGGTGGACCAACTATCCAAAGTATATGGTAAGTCTCATCCGTTCGTTCTACGGGTTGAACGCCACCCCCGAGGAGGGCTACGCGTATTTCCCGAAAATTGACGACGGCGTGAACTATTCCTGGCTGCAGATATGGGACGCCGCCTATAAGGGAGACATTAAGGGAGCCTTTGCTTGGGGCCAGAACCCGGCGTGTTCCGGGGCCCACGCGAATAAGGTCAGAAAGGGGCTGGCGAAGCTCGATTGGCTTGTGAACGTCAATCTATTCGATAACGAGACCGGTTCCTTCTGGCGGGGTCCGGGCATGAACCCGTCCGAGATCAAAACGGAGGTCTTCATGCTCCCGTGCGCCGCATCGATCGAAAAGGAAGGGAGTATCACCAACTCGGGTCGATGGATGCAATGGCGGTACAAGGCGGTTAATCCTCCGGGTGAGGCCAGGCCGGACGGCGATATCATTACCGAGCTCTTTCTGAGGGTCAGGGATCTCATGGAGAATGAAGGCGCCGTCTTCAAGGAAGCCTTCACCAAGCTTACGTGGGAATACGGGCCAAAGGATTTTCTCGGGAAGTTGAAGGGATTTAACGCCCACTACGTAGCCAAAGAAATCAACGGCTACTTCCTCGAGGATAAAGTCGTTAATGATAAGCAGTATAAAAAAGGCGACCTCGTACCTTCATTTGTAATGCTCCAGGACGATGGTTCCACCTCGAGCGGTAACTGGATCTATACGCAATCGTACAACGGGGACGGAAACAACTCGGCACGAAGGGACAATAATGACGCCTCGGGCATTGGTCTTTTCGCCAAATGGGCCTGGTCGTGGCCCGTCAACCGGCGGATCATCTACAACAGGGCATCGGTCGATCCCAAGGGGAAACCCTGGGCGAAGACAAAACCCGTCATCCGCTGGGTTGGGGGCAAATGGGTTGGGGACGTTCCGGACGGCGGCTACCCGCCTCTGATGAATGCCGACGGTTCTCGAAACCCGGGAGCGAAGCTTCCCTTCATCATGAAAAAGGACGGCGTTGCCTCCGTATTCGGGCCGGGGCTGGCCGACGGGCCTTTACCGGTACACTATGAGCCGATCGAGTGCCCCGTACCGTCAAATCTCCTCAACCCGAAACAGCTTATCAATCCGGCCATACGCCGTTACGACAGGCCGGAGATCGGCAGCGACATCGACAACTTAGCCGAGACCTGCGACCCGAAATATCCCATCCTGGCCACAACGTATCGGGTTACCGAGCACTGGCAGACCGGGCTCATGACCCGCTGGCAGCCGTGGCTGGCCGAAATGCAGCCGTCCAACTTCGTTGAGATGAGCGAGGAACTGGCTGACATGAAAAAGATCGAAAACGGCGATCAGGTAAAGGTGTCATCAGCCAGGGGCGAGATCATGGCCGTGGCTATCGTGACCAAACGATTTAAGCCGTTTAAGGTCGGTGACGACATCGATGTTCATCAGGTCGGGCTTCCGTGGCACTTTGGGTGGAGAACCACCGAGGAGTGGCAGAATGACGATACCGTGGTGTCAAAACCGGAAGTCTATACATTCGGCGATTCGGCGAATCTGCTTACGCCAACCATTGGCGATCCGAATACCTCAATCCCGGAGAGCAAGGCCTTCCTGGTAAATGTTGAAAAGGTGAAAGGAGGTTGGCTGTAATGGCAACGACAAAAATAAAAGAAGAGATGGTCAAACTTATTGACCTCTCCAAGTGTACGGGATGCCGTGGTTGTCAGGTTGCCTGCAAGAACTGGAACTCACAGCCGGCAAGCCAGACAACAAATACGGGCAGCTATCAAAACCCGCCCGACCTTCAGCACAACACCTGGACGCTCATCCGCTTCCAGGAGCGAGAGAAAGAGGACGGGAGCCTCGAATGGATCTTCCGTAAGGACGGATGCTTTCATTGCACAGACGCGTCATGTGTGAGGGTCTGTCCTTCGGGAGCGCTCAGCTACGGGGAAAAGGGTGCCGTCAGGCTCAATCAGGAGCTTTGTATCGGCTGCAAATACTGCGTTATCGCCTGTCCCTTCAACGTGCCCCGCTATGACCCGGTGACGGAAGTGACCTACAAGTGCACCCTCTGTGAAGATCGGATCACCAACGGGATGATCCCCGCGTGCGTAAAGGCATGCCCCACGGGTTGTCTGAGCTTCGGCACAAAGGAACAAATGATAGCCAAGGGGGAGCAGCGGGTCACGCAACTGGTCGAAAAAGGCATTGCGGCTTCCCTCTACGGCAGGGATTATGTCAAGGGGACTCATGTTATGTACGTGTTGACCGAGCAGGAAAAGGTATACGCGAAGCTTCCCGTCTCGCCGCACGTCCCCATAACGGTGAAACTCTGGAGAAACGTCGCCAAGCCGCTCGGCCTCCTGTCTATCGGGGCCGTCGTTGGAGCGGCGCTCCTTCACTATATCATCAAGGGACCGAAGCATCCCAAGGAAGAGGGAGGTGACTAATATGGCTGGGCAAAGAGTCGTCGTCGCATCGACCCCCTACGAGCGGGTAATACACTGGGTTCTGGCGGGAACGTGCCTGTTCCTCGTCTTTACGGGCCTGCTAATCGCCGTCAACGCCTTCGCACCCCTGGCCGAAATGCTCGGCGGCTATCGGGCGGTCAAGGAATACCACGAGTGGTTCGGCCTTCTTTTCACCATCGTCCTAGTTTTTGCGGTTCGGCACTGGTACAAGGAAGCCGGCTACATCGACAAGACGGATATTGAGTGGATGAAGGCGGCGGGCGGATACCTCTGGAAGGCGAAGATCCCCGAGCCGTATAAGTACAACGCGGGCCAGAAGCTCTTCTTCATCACCGTGGCGCTCTACGGTACCGCAATGGTGGTGACGGGTTTGCTGCTGTGGTTTGGTAAGGGCCTGATCTGGGCCCCGCTGATGCGGTGGATGGTGGTCTTCCATGCCCTCGGTGTTGCCGTTATGGGCGGGTTTTCGATGGTGCATATCTATCTGGGGACCATCGGCACCACGGGCAGCCTGCCGGTCATGACCGACGGAAAGGTAACCGAGGCGTGGGCCAAGACCCATATGCCGGGTTACTACCGGGAAAAGATCGTAAAGGGACAACGGAAGATCAAGAAGTAATTGGTAGAAGAGTTGATTCGCGATCGGAGGGGCGGCATCTGCCGCCCCGACTATTATGAGGGATACCGCATATGAAAGACCCGGAAATAGACGCCATCGAACAGGCAATGGTCACCGACCCGAAGATAGAAGGGCTTCTCAAGGTCCTCCAGATGCTCGTACGTATCAACAGGGAAGGTCCGGGAGGGACTCGGGGAGCGGGGTTCGTTCCCGACGAAAGCGTGATTTCCGACGGCTTTCCGCTGGCGGACGCACGGCTGCTGCCGGACGACATCGAGCAGCTCCAAGGGCGGTTTTCTCGGTTCGTCGGAGTCTTGCTCGAAAAAGACCCGAAGGGAACCGAGGAAATCGTCCGGTTCTATACGGACGGGAAAGTCTTCCGGGGTCTGCTTTCCGGTGTGCTGGCCCAGGAATATCAATTCCCCAATGAATTCAGCGGCGGACCGGAGCCGGTTGTCCTGCTTGCCGCCAACGAGGCGCTCCGTTGGCTCCTTGACCCGCTGAGGGAACATGCTGAACGAACGGACCTGTTCCGTGAATGGATCGCCTCCTACTGTCCTGTTTGCGGGGCGGCCCCGCACCTCTGTTTCATCGAGGGGGAGGATGGCCGTCTCTTCCTTTCGTGCAGCAGATGTTCCGCGCGGTGGAAATTCCGCCGGATGACCTGCCCCTTCTGCGGGGAAGCCGGAAAAGAGAAGACGCGCTACTTTACGGCCGAAGACGACCCGATCCATCGGGTATATGTCTGTGATACCTGTAAACACTATCTGAAATCAGTTGACTTGAGAGAAAAACCGATAGTCTTCCCCCGGCTTGAGGATCTTATAAGCATCCGCCTGGATGTCGTCGCAAAGCGGGAGGGATATCTGAGAGACACGGTTGATTTTGTGAGCGTCCTGGCAATGGGAGCGTAACGATGTGCAATCCTGAAAGGCCTGCCGGTCGTTGACGTGCACGGTTCGGTCTGCTGTGTGCGATGCTCCTGTGTACCTATATCGGACGTATAGGCGCAAAGGCGCCGCCCGCATTTATACAGTCTGGCCGATTACCTCTTCTGGGCCAATGGTATTCAGATATCATTCCTTTCATCACCGGCCACTATCCGCCATGTCCCGAGGATGACTCCTAAAGGGAATATATGGGTAGTGGTCTCAAACAACCGGATTGTCCGCCCGCCCGCGATAAAAATACTTGACATCGTGTGTTGATTGCACTATATATAAACCTGCTTTCTCCGATTCTTATTTCCTAATGGACTGGTCGGGAAGGGTTTCGCTGCCTCCGGCAGCGGAATCTTCCTGACAACCGATGGAGTAAGAACGATAGGGTGTGGATGGAAACGTCCATGCCTCCCGTGTTTGGAAAGGAGAACGGCGCACAATCGGATTACGTGTTCACGTTATCCCGCGCAGGTTTCTGCCCTTTGACGTGTCGTCCCCTTTTCAACAAACGGATTTTTTAAACGACGGGCTTACGCTGTATCTGATCAGGGGTGGGGTGGTTTGTGCCCTGGGCCTCATGTACTGGTACCGTCCGTTCGGTGTGGGAACACCGAAACGCTTTTAGCCGGCGCCGATGATCGATGAGCGTCGACATTCCGCGATGGAAAGGGGCGTGCGGAGCAATTGAACTCCGGCTCCATTGATTTTATGAAATATTTTATCTGCAGAGACGAGATGGTCTATTGAGAGGAGGTACTATGGGCGGCACAAACGGCTCCGGTAACCGCCGGACGGTAGAAAAGCAGTACCGGGAACTAATGGAGTACTGCCAGGTCCATCTGGATCAAATTGAAGAGACATTGCCCGAACCGAGAGAGAGCTTTCAGGAGGGCCTTGCGGCGCGGGGGATCTCGCGCAGAGAGTTCGTCAAGTGGACGTCGTTCATAACGGGCGTCCTCATGCTCCCGCCGATGTTCCGTCCCATGGTGGCGCGGGCGGCGGAGAATTTCAACAGGCTTCCGGTTATCTGGCTTAATTTCGCCGAGTGCACCGGGTGCTCCGAGGCGTTCCTGCGCTCCTCCTATCCGAACGTCGATGATATTCTCCTGGACACGATCTCCCTGGAGTACCACGAGACCTTGATGGCCGCCTCAGGCAAGCAGGCCGAGGAGAACTTCAAGAAGGCAATGACCGATTTCGAGGGGCAATACATACTCGTTTTCGAGGGGGCCATCCCCGAGGGTATGGACGGAAAGTACCTGAGGATCGGAAGCGAGGGCAAAACCTCCAAAGAGATCGGCACGGAAGCGGCCTCGAAGGCCGCCGCCGTTATCTGTATCGGCAGCTGCTCTTCCTTCGGTAACGTTCAGGCCGCCAAGCCCAACCCAACCGACGCCAAAGGTATTCGGGAATCCCTTGGAATTAGGACCATTAATATCGCGGGCTGCCCCCCCAATCCGGTAAACTTTGTCGGAACCGTCCTCCATTTCCTGATGTTCGGCGCCCTGCCGCCAACGGACTCTTTAGGCCGCCCGCTGTTTGCCTACGGAAAGCGGATCCATGACTACTGCGAGCGGCGTTCCCACTACGATGCCGGCGAGTATGTCGAGGAATGGGGCGATGCAGGGGCAAAGCGGGGTTGGTGTCTCTACAAGATGGGGTGCAAGGGCCCATATACCTACGCAAACTGCGGCAAGGTCCGCTATAACGACGGCACCTCATGGCCCATAATGGGAGGACACGGCTGTATGGGATGCTACGAGCCGGGCTTCTGGGATACGATGGCCCCCCTTGAAAAGCCGATCTCCGATCAGGCTATCGGTGTCGAGGGCGTCGAGTCGAAGGTCAATACCGTCTTCGCGACGCTGGCGGGCCTAACCGTAGCCGGTGTCGCCGCCCATGCCGCGGCATCCGCCATAAAACGGCACGGGCCGGAGGAAGAGACAAAGAAGAAAGCCGAAAAAAAGTAGCAGGCCATCATAAAGGAGAGCGAGCATGGCTCAAAAAGTAATAATCGATCCGATCACCCGGATTGAAGGACATTTACGCATAGAGGTCGAACTCGAGGGGAATACGGTCAAAGACGCCTGGTCTACCATTACCCTCTGGCGGGGTATCGAGACCATCCTCAAGGGGAGAGATCCCCGGGACGCGGGGCTCATGACCCAGCGGTTCTGCGGGGTCTGTACCTACTCCCATTACGAGGCCGCCATCCTGGCCGTGGAAGACGCCTTCGGAGTCAAGCCCCCCACCAACGCGCGTATCGTGAGAAACCTCATCAACGCATCTTTGTATATTACTGACCACATCATGCACTTCTATCATCTGCACGGCCTGGACTGGGTCGACGTCGTGTCGGCCCTGGGGGCAGATCCCAGGAAGGCCGAGGACATGGCGCGTGCGTACTGCAACAATCCCTACAACGCATCCGCGTCCCACTATAAGGCGGTTCAGGAGCGGCTGAAGAAGTTCGTCGAATCGGGCAGGCTGGGGCCCTTTGCCAACGGTTACTGGGGCAGCCCCTCCTATAAGCTTCCCGCGGAGGCCAACCTCGTCATCGTATCTCACTATCTGGATGCCCTGGCCGTCTCAAAGGTCGGCGGCCAGATGATGGCAATCTTCGGCGGCAAGAACCCGCACCCGCAGACGCTCGTGGCCGGCGGGATTACCAGTGTCATGGATACGATGGACGCCTACCGGATCGGTGAGTACCTCTATAGACTCAGAGATCTCAAAAACTTTATCGATACGGCCTATATACCCGACGTGTTGCTGGCGGCGACCTACTACAAAGACGAGGGCCTGGCGGGGATAGGCGGCGGTGTGAAGAACTACCTTTCCTATGGCGGGATCAACCTGGACGACGACTATACCACGACGTTCTTCCCGGGCGGCGTTATCAAGGATCGGGACCTGGCCAACGTCGGGAAGCTGGATGAGACCAAGATCACCGAAGACGTCACCCACTCCTGGTACCAGGACACCGAGCCGCTGCAGCCTTACGATGGAAAGACGGACCCCGACTATACCGATTACGACGAGAACGGGCACGTCAAGGGAGATGGAAAGTACTCATGGTGCAAGGCGCCCCGTTACGACGGACTTCCTTACGAGGTAGGGCCGCTGGCGCGCTTCATAGTCGGGTATGCCAAGGGCGATCAGAAGATAAAAGACCTGGTCGACGCGACCCTGAAAGCCGCGGGACTGCCGGTTACGGTCCTCTTTTCCACCCTGGGCAGGACCGCCGCACGGGCGCTGGAGACCAAGCTCATCGCCGACAATACCGAGGCCTGGATCAACGAACTGGTGGCCAATATCAAATCGGGTGACACCCGGACGTGGACGCGTTGCGACGTTCCCGATGAGAGCGAGGGGCGCGGAATGAAAGAGGCGCCGCGCGGGTCGCTGGGCCACTGGGTCAGGATCAAAGACAAGGTCATCGAAAACTATCAGGCCGTTGTCCCCTCGACATGGAATTGCTCACCGAGGGATAAAACGGGTGTTAGGGGGCCGTACGAGGAGTCATTGATCGGGACCCGCCTTGCCAACGTGGATCAGCCGCTGGAAATCATCAGGACGATCCACTCGTTTGACCCGTGCATGGCCTGCGCCGTCCACATCATCGACCCGAGGTCAAACGAGATCAAAAAGTACAAGGTATTGTAAAAGGAGCCCGCCATGGAAAATAAAGATACGGCCATGGAAAAGAGGATACCCGTCAGGGAATGGACGGTGCCCATCCGCGTGCACCACTGGGCCATGGCGATCTCCATCTTCTTCCTCATCGTAACCGGCTGGTATATCGCCGACCCGTTTGGGGTATCTTCCGGAGAGACGGTGCACAAGTTCCTCATGGGGGAGATGCGCTACTACCATCTCCTGTTCGGGATCATCCTCACGATGCTGTTTGTCTGGAGGATGTACATGGGATTCTTTGCCAGGTTTCACGCAAACTGGAAGAATTTCCTTGCGTTTACCGATTGGAAGAACTTCGTCAAGCAGATCAAGTTCTATCTCCTGGTGTCAAACGAGCGCCCGGAACACGTCTATCTCTACGGGCCGCTGCAGGCGCTGTCCTATATAGGGCTGTTCGTGATGATCTTCTTCATCGTCATCACGGGCCTTATCCTCACCGGAGCGGGATACGACCACGGGCTCCTGGGACTTGCGGCGTGGATACTGACCCCGTTGGAGCGGCTCATGGGCGGGCTGGCAGTGGTTCGCTATGTCCACCATATCCTGACCTGGCTCTTCGTCCTGTTTATCATCGTGCACATTTATATGGCCTTCTGGTATGACATTGTCTTCAAGGAAGGAACCGTCTCATCGATGATCAACGGCGTGGTCTTTAAGGCCAAAGAGCACTGAATCGCTCGTCTGTTCAAATGAAGGGGGGATCTTTCATCCCCGCCCTCACAAATCTCGCAAAGTCCTCGCTTTTCGGCGAGGACTTTGTTATTATACGGCCTTGTCTTTTTAGTACATCGATGAATCAAAACACAACTATCACCATATTGGGACTCGGCAACCTACTCATCGGGGACGACGGATTTGGGGTCCGGTTTATCACCTGGTTTTCGGACCGGTACATCCTGCCGGATAGAGTCTCACTGGTGGACGGGGGGACGGCGGGCCTGGGTCTCCTGGATACCGTTACCGGCGCCGGGCATCTCATCGTTATCGATATAATCAGGGTCGACGATACGCCGGGCTCACTATACCGCTTCACGAAAGAAGAGATGCCCCTCTTTCTTCCCGCACCCACGTCGGCCCACGAGGTAGAGTTCCTGGACGTCCTTGCCATGGCAGATCTTTTGGATCAATGCCCCCCGGTTACTTTTATCACGGTAGTACCGGAGAAATATGATACAATGGAAGTAAGGATTTCTGATCTGTTGGTCGAGCGGTTTTCGGATATTGAACGGTTACTGCTGGAGGAGTTGGCGGCCCTCTCGGTAAAACCCGTCAGGAGGCCGGAATGCACGAACTGAGCCTGGCGCAGTCGGTCCTTGAGATCGCCCTTGAATACGCAGAAAAAAACAACGCGGCAAGAGTCGACAGGCTCGTTCTTTCGTTCGGCAGGATGTCGTGCATCCAGCCGGACGCATTGGAAACGGCGTTTGAGGCGATGGCCCGGGGAACCCGGGCCGAAGGTGCCGTTCTTTCCTTTGAAATCACCCCCGTCGTCATTTCCTGTCTTACCTGTCAGAAGGAATATGACATCGATTATCAGGGGATCTTATCGTGCCCCTCATGCGGTGATCCTTCTGTGCTTCTGGTAGGGGGTACGGAAGACCTGAAACTCATCGAAATGGAAGTAGAACAAAAGGAGTAGCAATGTGTATCGCATTTCCGGGGAAAATAGTCTCTATCGACGATAATAGGGCGGTTATCGATATCGAAGGGACTCGGCGCGACGCCTTTCTGGATCTGATAGATGAAGAGGTCACAATCGGGGATTACGTTATATGTCATGCGGGCTTTGCAATCCATAAGGTCGACGAGGAGCTCGCCAGGGAGAAGCTTGCACTGCTTCGGGAGCTTACCGACCATGAAGTTTATTGACGAGTATCGGGACCCGAAGCTTTTTAACTGGCTTTTGGCCGCAGTCAGAAAACGGGCGGGACAACTAAACCGGTCGATCACCATTATGGAGGTCTGCGGGAGCCACACCAACGCGATCGGCCGTTACGGCATACGGGGACTGCTCCCCGAAAACATCCGGCTTATTTCGGGACCCGGCTGTCCGGTCTGTGTGACTGCCATACAGGAGGTGGACGCGGCGCTGTTTTTGGCCCGTCAGCCGGACGTTTTATTTGCCTCCTTCGGCGACATGCTCCGGGTGCCCGGCACCAAACGGCGGTCCCTGGAAAAGGAGCGGGCCGACGGTGCGGATATCAGGGTCGTCGATTCCGCGGTGGAGTGTCTGGATCTGGCGCAAAAAAATCCCGACAGGCAGATCGTCTTTATGGGGATCGGATTCGAGACGACGTCGCCGGCGGCGGCGTCGGTCGTCAAGACTGCCAAGAGTCATGCAATTTCCAATCTCGCGGTGTTTTCCGTTCATAAAGTTATCCCCCCCGCAATCGATGCACTCCTTTCCGATCCCCTGCTCTCCGTGGACGGTTTCATGCTTCCCGGGCACGTGAGCACGATCCTCGGGACGGCGGCCTATTCGATCATCGCCCGGCGTGGCCGGGCGGGAGTAATCACCGGTTTTGAGCCGGTGGACATCCTCGAAGGGATTCTGATGATCCTGGAACAGATTATCTCGGGAGACGTAAAGACCGAGATTCAGTATCGGCGCGGCGTCAAGGAAGAGGGCAATCCGGCGGCCCGGAGGATCCTCAACGAGGTCTTCGAACCGGCCGACTCGCATTGGCGGGGGCTCGGGATGATCCCGAAAAGCGGCCTTGTCTTTCGTCAGGAGTATCGGGGATTTGACGCGTCGATTCGATTTGACATACCGGCCTTTGATTCTCAGGATGCGTCCGGCTGCCGCTGCGGAGACGTCCTCAAGGGGATTATCTCGCCACCCGAATGTCCGCAGTTTGGCTCGGCGTGCTTGCCTCGAAATCCTCTCGGCCCCTGTATGGTCTCGGCGGAGGGAACCTGCGCGGCCTATTATAAGTACCAATGACAGGCGTTTTAACCAATTCGGGCGATCGTATTCGCGTAAGGTCTCTCTTTTCCGGTACGGTGCAGGGGGTGGGCTTTCGTCCCTTTATCTATCGGAACGCGGTACGCTTCGGACTGACGGGGTTCGTAAAGAACACCTCCGACGGCGTTGTGGCGGAGTTGGAAGGGGAACCCGGTTCGATTGATTCCTTCTTTTGGGCCGTCCAAAAGGAACTCCCGCCGCTGGCCGAGATCACCGGCTTCATAAAAGAAACGATCCCGATCGTCGGGACCGACTATTTTCTTATCATAGCCAGTGATAGAACGGGGCAATCGTCTCTCCATATCCCTGCCGATATTGCCTCGTGCGACAGGTGCGTCGCGGAGCTGTTTGATCCGGGCGACCGCCGATACCGCTATCCGTTTATTAACTGCACCGACTGTGGTCCACGGCTCACCATCATACGGGATATCCCGTATGATCGGGAAAAGACCTCGATGGCGACATTCGCGCTTTGCCCGGACTGCAGGAAAGAATATGAGGACCCTCAAAGCCGCCGTTTTCACGCGCAGCCGAACGCCTGCCCGCGCTGCGGTCCACAGGTAGAGCTGCTTGCCGGCGACGGCGAACCGGTTTTAACGGACGACCCCGTCGGTGAAGCGGCGCGGCGGTTGCATTCGGGAATGATCGTTGCTATCCGGGGTCTCGGTGGATTTCATCTGGCCGTCGATGCGACCGATGACCGGGCGGTTTCCCGCCTCAGGGACCGTAAGCTTCGAGAGGAAAAGCCGTTTGCCCTTATGGTGAGAGACATCCGTCAAGCCCGTCGGATCGTCGAAGTCACGGACGAAGATCAAGACCTTCTGCTGTCTGCCCGGCGGCCTATCGTTCTTATGTCAAGAAAAGAGCAGACGAACATCGCCCGTTCGGTCGCGCCGGGGATGGGAACGTTCGGGATTATGCTGCCCTACACCCCGCTGCAGCACCTGCTCTTTGACGAGGATATGCCGCCCCTTGTCATGACAAGCGGCAACCGTTCGGGAGAGCCGATCGCGATAGGCAACGACGATGCCATCGAGCGCCTGTCGGGTATCGCCGACTTTTTCCTCGTACATAATCGGGAAATCGTCGTTCGGTGCGACGATTCGATCACGGCCGTAGTGGGTGGACATCCGATAATCTTGCGCAGGTCACGGGGGTACGTACCGGGGCCGATCGTCCTTTCAGAGACCTATCCCGAAGTCCTGGGAGTCGGGGGGCACCTGAAAGCGACCCTGTGCACCCTGAAGGGGAACATGGCATTCATGAGTCCCTACATCGGAGACATGGATACACCGGGCGCGCGGGGCTTCTTCTTTGAAACAGTGGCGCTTATGGAACGGATTACCGAATGTGTTCCACGGATCGTCGCCTGCGATCTCCACCCGGGTTACTTTACCACCGACGCCGCCCGGCGCATGAAAGGGATGCGGCTCCATGCGGTCCAGCATCACCACGCCCATATCGTATCATGCATGGCGGAAAACGGGGTATCGGGTAACGTAATAGGGGTGGCCCTGGACGGCACCGGCTACGGAAACGACGGTACCATCTGGGGAGGCGAATTCCTCGTCGCGGACCGGGTCGGGTTCGTACGGGCCGGACACCTGGCGAGCTTCACGCTGCCGGGTGGCGAGGCGGCCGTACGCGAACCCCGGCGAACGGCGGCAAGTCTCATCAAATCCGCGTATGGACAGCAATGGCGAGGCGTCGTGGAAAAGCTCGGGTTGGTGCCGGAATACGGCGTAAAAGAGGCGTTCATGAGTATGGTGGAACGGGGAATCAACAGCCCCGTGACTACAAGTATGGGAAGAGTCTTTGACGGTGTGGCGGCGATCCTCGGATTGAGGGGCAGTGTAAACTTCGAGGGACAGGCCGCCATGGAGCTTGAGGCCTGTGCGGTGGGGGGGCGTGGGAACGTCCTTCCGTTTGAAATAACACAAAAGGGCCGGACCGTGATACTCGATCTTAACGGTACGATTCGAGGGATTGTCGAGGGGATGGGTGCGGGTATGTCCCCCGGGGATCTGGCGGCGGCGTTTCACGCGACGCTGGTCGGCGCGATCGGACAGATGGTGGGAGAGATCAGAGACAAAACGAAGATCAACCGAGCGGCTTTGAGCGGGGGATGTTTCCAGAACAGGATACTCCTGACGGGCGTCCTTGATCTATTGGAGGCAATGGGATTCGAGGTATTGATTCACCACAGGGTGCCCACCAACGACGGAGGGATTGCACTCGGTCAGGCGGTAACGGCGGGCAGTCGTGAGAACGCCGGGATCAACTAAGGTATGAATACACGCACGCCTTCTCCCCGGGACTCCCGGGACGGCCGGGCAGGACGTACGAAGGTGGGTTGGTACGGATCACGGCGAAGCGATACGTGGCCTGATTTCATAAATTTATTGACTGAAAAAGGCCGATTTGATATACTAACCCGTTAATTATTACGGTACGCGTGATCGCGGAATCGGTGAAGGGGGGGCGGCGCGGATCGTCTTTGCATGCAGATACACGCGATTATAATTGTCTTAGGAATTGTTAACGCTCCCGTTGCTGGACGGTACGATCATATAAGGGGAGCGGCTGATGTAATAAAAAAGAGACGTAAAGAACGACGATAATTTCCCTTGACAGAAAATAGGGCGTATGTTAGAGTCGTCGCGTGAATGAATACTCATTCATTTCGAGAAATCGTGTCAAGAAGGACTTCTGAACATCACATGTGCGATAGTGCGTAAGCAAGTTTCCTTCCCGTTTCCGACGAAAAACCTGGCTTCAAAAGGGATGGAGACATAATATAGACAGGAGATTTGTGGGAAGTAAACCGGAATGTATCGGTTTCTTATTTAGGATGTCAATAACAGTTCTGTGAGGGAATTCTGTAATGGCTAATGAAAATTTAGAAAAGAAACGGTGGTGGATCGCCGTTGCGGCGATCGTCATGCAACTCTGCCTCGGTTCCGTCTACGCGTGGTCGGTGTTTAAAAAACCGCTCATGGAAGTACACGGCTGGGAGGAGGTCGGGGTTCAGGTTACCTTTATGATCCTGATGGCTTTTACCGGCCTTTCGGCGGCCTTCGGGGGCGGTATCCTTGACAAGAAAGGTCCACGCTTCGTGGCGACCATCGGCGCTATCCTGTTTGGTGTCGGTACGATGATGGCGGGACTGGCCGATTCGGTGGGAAGCATAGTCCTCCTGTATCTCAGCTTCGGCGTGCTGGCCGGTCTGGGCGGAGGTTCCGCATATGTTACCCCGATAGCCACGCTCATCCGATGGTTTCCCGATAAACGCGGCCTCGTGACGGGCCTTGCCGTTATGGGCTACGGCGGAGGGGCCTTCTTCGTCGGCAAGCTCGCCCCGCTGATGATCCTCAAGATGGGTGTCGCCCATACGTGGTATATCCTCGGCGCGGTTTTCTTGGTTCTCTGTGTCGGCGCGGCCTCCTTCTATAAGAACCCGCCCCAGGGATGGCTGCCGAAGGGATTCACTCCATCCAAGACGGCGACGTCGGCCGCCGGGTCATTTACCGCGGCCGAGGCTCAGAAAAGGCCGCAGTGGTGGATGCTCTGGGGGATGCTCTTCTTCAACATATCGGCCGGTCTGGGCCTTATCTCCCAGCTCTCCCCGCTGGCACAGGAAGTGCTGAGAAAGACGATGACCGAGATCGATCCCGCCACGCTCACAGCCGCGCTGGCTGTCGCCGGCGGCACGATTCTTTCCATCGCCTCGATCTTCAACGGCCTTGGCAGGCTCTTCTGGGCGTGGATATCGGATACCATAGGGCGCAAGGCCGTGTTCATGATCATGTTCGCGACGCAGGCGGTCCTCTACATCCTGCTTCCGCAGGTCGGCAGTGCCGTGCTGTTTACGGTCATCGCCTGCTACCTTCTGGCGTGCTACGGCGGCGGATTCGCGACGATGCCCGCTTTTGCGGCCGACTCCTTCGGACCGACCTACATCGGCAGGGTTTATGGCTTTATGCTGACCGCATGGGCAACCGCCGGAATCATTGGTCCGTGGGTCTTCGCCCAGTTTAAGGGTGTAGCCCTGTACGTTGCGGCGGCGTTTCTCGTCGTCGGCTTCCTGCTTGCGCTCGCGTACAAGGCGCCCCAAGCAAAGGATGCGTAACGGCGCAATAGTTGTTTCGGTTTGTGAGACAGGAAGATGATTATAGTGCGAAAGTAAATCGGGAAGACGGGGCCGGCCGATCCGGCCGGCCCCGAAACTCCCATAGATCGTTATCGAATCGGGGTGCCTGATAATTGACGTGTGATCTGGTGTATCTGAAGCGGGTTTGCGGGGACGGCGCCCTTTGTGTTGCAAAAAAACGGTATGGCCAAAAGATATATCATCTGATCAAGGAGCGAGCCTAAAGTGGCAAAGATTGTAAAAAAAGAGCGTTTGTCGGCCGACCTCGTCAGGATGGTTCTCGAAGCCCGGGAAATCGCCGAGACACGGAAAGCCGGCCAGTTTATTGTGCTTCGTATCAACGAACAGGGCGAGCGGATCCCCCTGACCATAGCGGATGCCGATGCAAAGACGGGTACCGTAACCATTATCTTTCAGGAAGTCGGCAAATCAACGAGACTCCTCGGATCGATGGGTCAGGGTGACGACATTCTCGATCTTGCTGGCCCGCTCGGCAAGCCCACGCATATCGAGAACTTTGGAACGGCCGTTTGCGTCGGCGGTGGGGTGGGGGTCGCCCCCATGTTTCCCATCACCGAGGCGCTCAAGGAAGCGGGAAACAAGGTTATCACCATAATCGGCTCCCGGACTAAAGATCTGCTCATTCTCGAAGACGAAATGAAGGCGGTCTCCGACCGGCTCCTGGTAATGACGGACGATGGGACGTACGGACAAAAGGGATTCGTCACCCAGGCACTCGAGGAGATTATCAAGTCCGGAGAAAAGGTCGATATCGTCGTGGCCATCGGCCCGGTCGTCATGATGCGGGCGGTCAGCGAGGTGACCCGGCCCTACAAAATACCGACGGTCGTATCCCTAAACTCAATCATGGTGGATGCCACCGGGATGTGCGGCGGGTGTCGGGTTTCCGTCGGCGGTAAGTCAAAATTCGCCTGCGTAGAGGGGCCAGAATTTGACGGACATCAGGTTGATTTCAAAGAACTCATGATGCGCCAGAAGACCTATATGAAACAGGAACACGAATCGCTGGAGTGCTTTCTTAATCAGGCACTCAAGAAATAGGGGATAACTATGGAAGCGAAAGAGCGGATGCAGATTCCCCGGCAAAAAATGCCGGAACAGGACCCGAAGGCCCGCGGCAAGAACTTCGACGAGGTCCCTTTTGGATATAGTGAAGAAACGGCGATTCGTGAGGCCCAGCGCTGCCTGAAATGTAAAAAGCCCAGCTGTGTTGCGGGCTGTCCGGTCGAGATCGATATTCCCGGTTTTATCTCGCTGATCGAGGGGGGAGACTTCATCGGTGCGGCCAGAAAGATCAAAGAGACCAACGCGCTGCCGGCCGTTTGCGGACGTGTCTGTCCCCAGGAGGAGCAGTGCGAGGTAAAATGTATCCTGGCCAAGAAGGGTGATCCGGTGGCCATAGGCCGTCTCGAAAGATTTGTGGCCGACTATGAGCGAAATGCCGGAAAGGTCCAGGTACCGAAGATTGCGGTTTCTACCGGCAAGAAGATCGCGGTGGTAGGGTCGGGCCCCGCGGGGCTGACGGTGGCCGGTACACTCAGGCTTCTCGGCCACGACGTAACCGTCTTTGAGGCCCTCCACAAGACGGGAGGGGTCCTCGTCTACGGTATCCCCGAGTTTAGGCTGCCCAAGGCGATTGTCGAAGCGGAGGTCAACTATCTCAAGGAGATGGGGGTGAAGTTCGTCACCAATTACGTCATTGGGAAAATCCGTACGGTAGATACGATTCTTTCCGAATACGATGCCGTATTTCTCGGGACGGGAGCGGGGCTCCCGCTCTTTCTGGGTGTTCCCGGCGAAAACCTCAACGGGGTCTACTCGGCAAATGAGTATCTCACCCGCTCCAATCTCATGAAGGCATATCTCTTTCCTAAATACGACACACCTATCGTACGGGGCAAGAACGTGGCGGTTATCGGCGGGGGCAACGTTGCCATGGACAGCGCACGAACGGCGCTGAGGCTTGGCGCGGATAACTCCTATATCATATATCGGCGGTCGCTCGATGAAATGCCGGCCAGAAAAGAGGAAGTCCACCACGCCGAAGAGGAAGGGATCCAGTTCCACATCCTTACCAATCCCGTAGCGTTTATCGGGGATGAAAACAACTGGGTCAGGGAAATCGAGTGCCAAAAACAGGAACTGGGTGAGCCCGACGATTCGGGCAGACGGCGCCCCGTTCCTGTCAAGGGGTCAGAGTTCAGGATACCCGTAGATACGGTTGTGGTAGCCATCGGCAACAGCCCGAATCCGCTTGTGCCGGCGACGACCCCGGGGCTCGATACCGGCAGAAAAGGTAACATCGTTGCCAATGAAGAGACCGGATTAACGTCGCGGGATGGTGTCTATGCCGGTGGTGATATCGTCACAGGTGCCGCCACGGTTATTCTGGCTATGGGGGCGGGAAGGAAAGCCGCACAGGCTATGCATGCCTATGTGATGAACGGAAAAAAAGAGTAACGACGCGATAGACCGAACAGATGGAAGCGGAAAGGGAGATACTTGGAGTATCAGGTGTCTCGCACCGTTTGTATCGGCGCCTACGGCCGGCTCTGCTAACTAAATATTATGAGGTACCCGGTACGTGAAACTCAGCGAGGTACAACAGATACTCGATGCGGAAGTAGTCGTCGGACAGGATCAGATGCAGAAGGATGTGTATACCGCTTTCGGCGCGGACCTGATGAGCGATGTTCTCGCTTTCGCGCGGCCGGGAACAATGTTGCTGACCGGGCTGACGAATCCTCAGGTGATCCGTACGTCGGAGATCCTCGATATTGCCGCCATCATCATCGTTCGGGGTAAGGTACCGCCTCCAGAGACCATCAAACTTGCCGAGGAACTGAATATACCCATCCTCAGGACGAGGTATATCCTCTTCGAAACCGCAGGACGGCTCTATAGATGGGGGATCGTCGGCTGCGTGGATAAGGTCGATGCCGGGAAAAAGCGCGGATAAAAAACCGTCCTTTTCGGACACCTTTTCGGTCGTCGGCGGCAATTTCGATGACGCGGGGAGGGTTTCGAGCCGTATAAAGGGTATACTCAAGAAGATGTGCCTCCCGTTCGAGGTGATTCGAAAGGCCGCCATTTGCACCTTTGAGGCGGAGATGAATATCGTTTGCTACGCCCAGCGCGGAGATATTACACTTTCGGTCGACGAGGATCGTATCGTTATCGAAGTGGTTGACCAGGGAGAGGGCATCCCGGACATCGACCTGGCCATGCAGGCGGGGTATAGCACTTCGACGGCAAAGATACGTGAGATGGGTTTCGGTGCCGGGATGGGGCTGATGAATATTGACCGATACGCCGACGACTTTGATATCACCTCGGAGGTCGGCAAGGGGACCAAACTGGTGATGATTGTCAATATCACCGAAGGTTCCTAGCGATAAGGTGGGCTCAGTAATGGAACTCGGTTTCATCGTTAAAAATCTCAAGCTGATGGTCAGGTCGGGGTCGGAAAACCTGACGGTTGATGTCAACGGCGGGTACGTCGGCGATCTGTTGTCTGACGTGATAGCCAACAGCAAACAGGGAGATATCTGGATTACGCGCCAGATACACCAGAATATTGTTGCCGTCGCGACGCTAAAAGACCTTGCGGGAATTATCCTGGTGGATAACAACGAGCCGGCCCGGGAAACTCTCGAAAAGGCGATACGGGAGATGGTTCCGGTTATGGTTTCGGAGCTTCCCTGTTTTGAAACTGCCGGCAGGATATATCAGCTTATCGCGGCACGAGAAAAATAACGGGTAAGTATGACCGGCGGCGCCATACTTCCTGATACGAGGGGAGTATGAAGCGGGGTCGTCACAAGGGGCGGAGTATGTGATGATAATACCGCCCGTTTAGGTTCAGGGTTGTGAGAATGCTCCGTGAGTATTATTGTGATCTTCATATTCATACGTGCCTTTCGCCCTGCGCCGATCTTGATATGCATCCGGCCGCGCTCGTCCGCCAGGCGACCGAGAAGCGGTTGGATGTCATTGCGATATGCGATCACAATGCCTCGGAAAATGTCCGGTATGTAATGCGGGCCGCCGAAGGCGGGCCGCTGGGGATCATACCCGGCATGGAGATCACGACGAGCGAGGAGGTTCATATACTTGCGCTTGTGCCGGGACTTGACGATCTCGTCGGGATACAGCAGTTCGTCTATGATCATCTCCCGGGTCAAAATGACGAGCGCCTCTTTGGGTGTCAAGCCGTTGTGAATGAAAAGGGAGAGGTGGAAGGGATAAACGAGCGCCTTCTCATTGGGGCAACGCAACTATCGATGAATGAATTAATCGGGACCATCCACGAGTTTGGGGGGCTTGCTGTTGCCTCCCATATAGATCGGGAGAGCTTTTCGGTCGTCAGTCAGCTCGGTTTCATAGACGACGATAGCGGATTTGATGCATTGGAGATCTCGCGCGCGATGGGTATGAAACGAGCGCGCGAACGCTATCCCGAGTTGTCGCAGTATACCTTTATTACATCATCCGACGCCCATTGCCTAATCGATATCGGTACCGCTCCAACGGTGATGAAACTTGCGGCCGGGACGTTTGAAGAGGTTAAGATGGCCATGCAGCGAAGGGAAGGACGATGCGTTATCGGCTGAGCGATGCTGGAGCTTTCGAAACATATCCTCGATATCGCGGAGAACTCGATACGAGCCGGCTGCCGGAAGGTCTTGATCACGGTTATCGAGGATCTAAAAGCCGATACCCTCACCCTGGAAATCAGTGATGATGGAAAGGGGATGAACGGTGATGAAATAGAAAGGGCGTTGGATCCATTTTATACGACAAAGAAGGTACGAAGGGTAGGGTTGGGCCTGCCCATGCTTAAGCTGGCGGCGGAACTGACCGGTGGGAGCTTTCGGATGGATTCTCAGGAGGGGCGGGGTACCACGGTGAATGTCACGTTCGGGCATTCCCATATCGATAGACAGCCCCTTGGGGATGTCGGCCTGACGATGGTCAGCCTCATTATCGGAAGTCCTCAGGTCGATTTCGTATATACCCATAAGAAAAACGGCCGGCAGTACCGGCTGGACACGCGAGACATACGGCGTGAACTCGGTGACGTGCCAATCGAGCACGTTGAGGTACTGTCACTCATCAGGAGTGATATCGACCAGGGGATGAGGGATTTAAGTGCCACGGAGTAATATATAGTAAAGTAATGAACCGTAGAGTAGGAGTCGTTTATGAAGAAACTGCCGGATGTTGATATAACTAAGGAATTTACCCCGGAGCAACTCAAAGAAACCGACAAGATAATTGCTCGTTTCAAGGGCAAACCGGGAGGACTTATCCCGGTTCTGGAAGAGGTCCAGGGCGTTCTCGGCTTTCTCCCCGTTTCGATCCAGGAGATCATAGCCGAGGGGCTTGGTGTTCCGCGCGCACAGGTCTTTGGGGTGGTGACCTTCTATTCCTTCTTCACTATGGTTCCACGCGGAAAACATACCTGCCGCGTGTGTCTTGGTACGGCCTGCTACGTTCGGGGAGGCAGGGCCATCGCCGAGACGCTCAAACGCACCCTCGGGATCAATGAGGGCGAAACGACGGCCGATCGGTTGTTCTCCCTGGAATCCGTACGGTGCCTTGGGGCCTGCGGGCTGGGTCCGGTAGTTGTTGTTGACGAACAAGTGCATGGCAGGATAAAACCGGGCATGGTGGGAGAGATCCTGAGCCACTATAAATAACCAACCTATCTATAAGAGGATGGTGTTATGGCAAAGCTGACGATAGAAGATCTGAAAAAGATCAAGGAAAAGGTTCACATTGACACGGCGCTGAGGGAGGGCGGGGCGCGGGTCAAAGTAACCGTGCATATGGGGACCTGCGGTATTGCCTCCGGCGCCCGGGAGGTGCTTGATGCGCTTATGAACGTTATCGCCGAAGACGGTGTTTCGGACGTTGCAGTGACAACCTCGGGATGCATGGGATTATGCAGCCGGGAACCGTTAGTGACGGTTGAAGTTATCGGAAAAGAACCGATCAAGTACGAATACATGAATCCGAATAAAATGCGTCAGGTATTCAAACGCCATATCATAAAAGGCGAGATACAAACTCCCTTCGTTCTGGCCAAAGGCGCTGAAATAGTAAAGTGATACCACTCTTGTCCACGGCGGCCGAAGAGAGAGCCGCTTTTTGAATTGAGGAGGATAGATCCCCATGAAAGTGTATCGGTCGCATTTAATGATATGTGGTGGAACCGGTTGCCATGCCTCGGGGAGTATTGCTGTTAAGGAGGCCCTTGAAAAAGAGCTCGAAAAACAGAATCTTACCGAGGAAATTAAGATCGTTGAAACCGGATGCAATGGATTCTGTGCCATGGGTCCCATTATGGTGGTGCAGCCGGACGGTGTTATGTACGTGTTGATAAAACCGGAGGATGTTGAGGAACTCGTTACCGAACACCTGGTAAAGGGGCGCGTGCTCAAGCGGCTTATTTACAAAGAGCCGATCACGAAGGAAGAGATCCCCACTATGCAGGAGATCCCCTTCTTCGCCAACCAGGAACTCAGGGTCCTCAGGAACCGGGGTCTCATCGACCCCGAGAAAATAGACGAGTATATCGCGCGGGACGGATACCTCGGAATGGGCAAGGCGCTCACCGACATGACCCCTGAAGAGATTGTCTCCGAAGTCAAGAAATCGGGACTGCGCGGTCGAGGGGGCGCCGGTTTTCCCACCGGCACCAAATGGGATTTTGCCAGCCGGTCGCAAAGCGATGTTAAATACGTACTCTGCAACGCGGATGAAGGGGACCCGGGGGCGTTTATGGATCGGAGCGTGCTCGAGGCCGATCCTCATGCCGTTATCGAAGGCATGGTTATCGCCGCCAGGGCAATCGGCTCTCATCACGGCTATATATATTGCCGGGCCGAGTATCCTCTGGCAATCAGCCGGATGAATATCGCTATCGACCAGGCACGGGAATACGGGCTGCTGGGCAAGGACATATTGGGAACCGGATTTGACTTCGACCTCGAGATTTACCAGGGAGCCGGGGCATTTGTCTGTGGAGAAGAGACGGCCCTCATGCGGTCCATCGAAGGACACCGGGGAATGCCGCGACCGCGACCGCCGTTTCCGGCATCCCAGGGCCTGTGGGAGAAACCGACAATCCTCAACAACGTCGAAACCTTTGCGAACATCGGGCAGATTATTCTCCGGGGAGGGGATTGGTACGCGTCCATCGGAACCGAGGGAAGCAAGGGTACCAAGGTCTTCGCCCTGACCGGCGATGTCAATAATATCGGCCTGGTCGAGGTGCCCATGGGTACCTCGATCGGCACTATAATCTATGACATAGGCGGCGGAATCCAGGACGGCAAGAAATACAAGGCCGCCCAACTGGGGGGTCCTTCCGGAGGATGTATCCCGGCTCAACACCTGAATACACCCACTGACTATGAGGCGATCGCTAAGGTCGGCGCTATCATGGGATCGGGCGGCCTGATCGTCATGGACGAGGAGTCGTGCATGGTGGACGTGGCGCGGTTCTTCATGGACTTCTGCCAGGACGAATCGTGCGGCAAGTGCGTCCCGTGCCGCGAGGGAACCAAGCGGATGCTTGAGATCCTCACAAATATCACCGAGGGAAAAGGCAAGGACGGCGATATCGAGTTACTGGAGGAAATGGCCGCCAATATCAAGGACGCATCATTGTGCGGCCTGGGCCAGACGGCGCCCAACCCCGTTCTCTCCACTATCCGTTACTTTAGGGACGAGTACGAGGCCCATATCTACGACAAGAAATGCCCGTCGGCGGTCTGTTCGGCCCTCTTTGCGTCCCCCTGCCAGCACATGTGCCCTATCGAGATGGACGTACCCAAATATATAGCCCTCATCAAGGCCGATCGTCTTGATGACGCCTATAAAATCCTCCTGAAGACCAATCCCTTCCCGAGTGTCTGCGGCCGGGTCTGTAATCAGGCCTGCACCAGTCGATGCCGACGGGGTCAGACAGACGAGCCGATCGCCATCGCCGCGCTCAAGCGCTACATCACCGACAACGGCAGAAGGCTGGTAATTAAAAAAGTCCCTCACGACCGGAAGGAAAAAATCGCCGTTATCGGTGCGGGCCCCGCGGGTTTGACCGCGGCGCTGGATCTGACAAAACGCGGCTACGCCGTCACCGTTTATGAGGAACTCCCCGAGGCGGGGGGTATGCTGCGCTACGGCATACCCGCCTATCGTCTCCCGCGCGAGACGCTCAAGGAGGAGATTGACCACATTATTGCCCACGGCATCGATCTGAAGCTCAACACGAGGATCGGGAAAGATATCTCATTTGAGCAGCTCAAGAAGGACTACGACATCGTCTTTATGGCGGTGGGCGCTCATAAGAGCTACAGCCTCGGGGTGGAAGGTGAAGACCTCAAGGGTGTTTACGGCGGCGTTGAATTCTTACGAGACGTGAACCTCGGCAAAAAAGTCGACATCGGCAAGAAGGTGGCCGTCATCGGCGGCGGAAACTCCGCCGTGGACGCGGCACGCACCGCCGTGCGTCTTGGTGCGAGCGACGTCACCATATACTATCGACGCCTCCGGGAAGATATGCCCGCCCAGGAAGAGGAGATCGACGCGGCGCTGGCCGAAGGGGTCAAGCTTGAGCTCTTCACGGCGCCGGGCAAGCTTACCGGTAAAAGCGGCAGGGTCGAGAAGATGGAAGTCATACGGATGAAAGCGGGTGATTTCGACTCATCCGGGAGAAAGCGTCCGGTACCGCAGGAAGGCGGGAATTTTTCCGTCGATATGGATACCGTTATCTATGCCATCGGCCAGCAGCCGGATATCTCGTTCCTGCCCAAAGATAGGGGAGATATCGAAGTGGCCAGGGGCGATACTTTCAAGACCACGGGCCGCTTCAAGACCCGCATGAAGGCAGAGGGATTCTTCGCCGGCGGTGATGCACTGTCCGGGGCCGCGTTCGTAGTCACCGCGATAGACGCGGGGCACAAGGCGGCCGGAGAAATCGACGATTACATCCGTACGAAGAACAACGAGCCCGCGTGGCAGGCACCTGAGATGGAGAAGATCGATATTCCGACCGATATAGACGAGGATGTAATAGAAACCCCCCGGTTTGCCAAGGAGCATCTCAAAATCACGGATTTTGTGGGAAACTTCGAGGAAGTTGACAAAGGCCTTTCCAAGAAGAACGCCAAGCTTGAAGCAAACCGGTGTCTCAGGTGCGATCTGTCGGACATTGATTAGGGTAGTGGGGGAGCGTACAACCTCCCCACTGTGAGGAACGTGTACCGGCGCGGATGATCATTGAATCCCATAAAAAGGAACATGATATGAAGACGATAACACTTAATATCGACGGCAGGCAGGTGCAGGGAGCGTCCGGCCAGACCATTTATGAGGTGGCACGGGAAAACGATATACATATTCCGGTTCTCTGCTATCATCCGGCGGCCAAGCCCGCGGGTGCCTGTCGGGTCTGTGTGGTGGAGGTGGCCGGCGCCAGGAGCCTTGTGGCTTCATGTGCCCAGCCGATCACCGAGGATATGGTGGTAAACACCAAGTCCGATCGGGTCATCGCAGCCCGGCGCTTGGCCACGGAACTCCTGCTTTCATCCGGAAATCATAACTGCCTGGTCTGCGAGGCAAACGGGCAATGCCTTCTCCAGGAACTGGCATACGAGCTCGGCATCGAACAGCCCCGATTTTCGGTTAGCCCCCCGGGTTATGGAATTGAGGAAGAAAATCCCATGATAATCCGGGACATGGACCGCTGCATTGTCTGCGGCCGATGTGTGCGGGCATGTAATGAGGTACAAGTTAATCGGGTTCTTGATTTTTCATATCGTGGCAAACATGCCACGGTCGGTCCCGCATTCGGCACTACGTATGAAGATTCCGAGTGTGTCTTCTGCGGCGAATGCGTCTCGGTTTGCCCGGTGGGAGCACTTACCGAAAAACAGGGTCGTTTCAAGGGGAGGAACTGGGAGGTAAAGAAGGTCAGAACCACCTGTTCCTACTGCGGCGTTGGCTGTCAGATTGAACTGAACGTAAAGGACAATAAGGTCGTTAAGGTGACCTCAGATTACGAGCTTGGAGAGCCGAATCACGGGAGTCTCTGCGTCAAGGGGCGCTTCGGTCATGATTTCATTCACCATCCGGAAAGGTTGACCAAACCCCTTATCAGGAAGGATGGTAAATTCTGGGAGGTCTCCTGGGAAGAAGCCCTCGACTACACGGCCAAACGGCTCAAGGAGATCCGGGATAAAAATGGATCCGATTCGATCGGCGTTTTTACGTCGGCCCGATGCACCAATGAAGATAACTACGTATTACAGAAGTTCACCCGCGCGGTGATCGGCACAAATAACGTCGATCATTGCGCCCGTCTCTGACACAGCGTTACCGTGGCAGGTCTTGCCACAGCGTTTGGCAGCGGAGCGATGACAAACTCGATATCCGAGGCGGCCGAAAGTGCGGTATTTCTCCTGACGGGCACAAACACCACTGAAAACCACCCCGTTATCGCCGCGAAGCTCAAGCAGGCGGTCAACAAGGGGGCCAAGCTTATCCTCGTCGATCCACGCAACATAGAGATTGCAAAATTCGCGGCCCTCCACCTCCGGCAGCGTCCGGGGACGGACGTGGCGTGGATAAACGGGATGATGAACGTCATCATAGAGGAAGGTCTCTACGAACGGGATTACGTAGAGGGTCGAACCGAAGGGTTCGAGAAGATGAAGGAGGTTGTTAAAAAATACACGCCCGAATTCGTCGAGAAAATATCCGGCATCCCGGCGGCGGACCTGATCGAGGCGGCCAGGCTTTACGCGTCCTCGAAACCCGGGGCTATCTATTATGCCATGGGGATTACTCAGCACACTACCGGGACCGATAACGTTATGTCTCTTGCCAATCTGGCTATGCTCACCGGCAACATCGGCGTATTGGGGGGCGGCGTAAATCCGCTCCGCGGACAGAACAATGTGCAGGGAGCTTGCGACATGGGGGCGCTTCCTAATGTTTTTCCGGGGTATCAGCGGATAACCGATGAGGCAATCCGCGCGAAATTTACGGAGGCGTGGAAGCCGGTCATGCCTCTATCGGAGAAAGTGGGTCTGACCATCGTAGAGATGACCAATGCAGCACATGAGGGGAAACTAAAGGCGCTCTACTTCATGGGGGAAAATCCCATGGTTTCCGATCCCGACACGACCCATGTAAGAGAGGCCCTGAAAAAGGCCGCGTTCATCGTCTGTCAGGATATCTTCATGAACGAGACAACCGAGCTTGCCGATGTGGTCTTTCCTGCGGCGAGCTTTGCCGAAAAAGACGGTACCTTTACCAATACCGAGCGGCGGGTTCAGAGGGTCCGCAAGGCGGTAGGCCCGATAGGCGAGTCACGGCCGGACTGGAAGATCATTGCCGACATCGCCGAGCGGATGGGTTATCCGATGCAATACCGGAGCGCCAATGATATCTTCGAGGAAATAAGGAAAGTTACTCCGAGCTATGCGGGTATTTCCTACGACAGGATTGAAAAGACCGGAATCCAATGGCCGTGCCCCAACGAAGAACATCAGGGCACTCGATTCCTCCATAAGGACAAATTCGTGCGAGGGCTCGGGCTCTTTAATGCGATCGAGTTTCGTGAAGCGGCCGAACTCCCGGACGACGAATATCCACTCCTTCTCACTACCGGTCGGATTCTCTACCAGTACCATACCGGAACGATGTCTCGTAGATCGGAGGGCCTTAACTTCCGCTCCACGGGACCATTCATTGAGATGAATCCGAGAGATGCGAGAGACTATGGAGTGTCAGACGATGAGGTAGTACTCATCTCATCGCGTAGAGGCACGGTTGAGGTACGTGCGTGGGTTACCGACCGGGTTAATAGGGGAACGATCTTTATGCCATTCCACTATGCCGAGGCGGCAGCCAACGTCCTGACGAGTACATTTCTGGACCCGATCGGGAAAATTCCCGAGTATAAGGTCAGCGCAATAAAGATAGAGAAGAAGAAAAAGAAGGCAACAGGATAGATCCTCATCTTATTGTGTGTGCGTGTCGATAATAGACCGATAATACGACGTAGTGATAATAAGGGGGGCCGCGGAAAAGCCCCCTTATTCATTATTATCGGCGAAAAGAAATACCTGGACAGAATAGGAATTTAATGATAAAAATGTAATTATGACGAGTGTTTTGGAAGGGATGACGCGGGCGCGGTTAGGCTTCCGATATTGGGATATAAATACATAGACGAAAAGACCTATAAGGCCCGATATAATGAAAGGCGGCATCAATATCCAGGATCAATTCCTCAATCAGGTCAGAAAGGAGAGAACCTCCATCTCCATTCACCTGCTCGACGGCCGCGAGGTAATCGGAAAGGTGAGGAGTTTTGATAATTTCTGCTTATTTATTGATGCAGACAGACCGTATCTCATCTATAAACATGCGATTTCAGATATTTCCATACGAAACGAATGATTGAGCGACACTTTCTCCCGATAGCGCTCATCGTGTTATTTCTTTCAGGATGCGCCCACCGGATTGACGTCCAGCATTATCCTTTCGGCTCTCCCATTCATCACGCCGAAAATGGAATAGCATTCATCGATATGGGATTTTCGGAAGACGCCATGCGGGAATTCAAGACGGCGCTCAGCGATAACCCGCAATTTTCTCCGGCCCTGGCCGGAAAGGGGATCTACTGGGCGATCGAGGGCGTGCCGGATGTATCGAAAGGCTATGTCGAACTCGCAAAGCTTTACGCAGCCAAAGACAACGAAAAGGTGCTTGCCCTCATAGCTTCGATGCGTGTATCCCTGATCATTGCTGATGACGGGTGGTTGGATCGAGTGACCGACGATTTTAGTAAGATTATGTCGGTCTCTCCGAATAACGATAGAGCACTATTCTGGATGGGAGTCTCGCTTATAAGGGCGGGAAACTTGGAGGAGGCGAAGAAGGACCTGAAGAAAGTCGTCGAGCTCGAAGGTATGTACAAACGGGAAGCGGAGCGATACCTCAAGGAGATTAAATAAGGGGGCGAGAAATCGCCCGGAGGCCCAGATTTATCTTGACATTTGATGGAGAAATTGCTATTAATTCTAAGAATTTAGGCACGTAGCTCAGTGGGAGAGTGCTACCTTGACACGGTAGAAGTCGGCGGTTCAATCCCGCCCGTGCCTACCATTAGTAAAAACTTGCGTGGGATGGAAGCTATCGAAACGTTTTGAAGAAACGGAAAAGGCATCAATGACACCAGGTTTTTGATGCCTTTTTTACTTTTTATTATTATGGCACATGTGAAGATACAGAACAGGGGCTATCAAACACCCGAACCGAAAGCAGGAATGCTGATCGGAGACGTTGTTCCCGTCGAGCTCAAGAAGTCGGTGATTGCGGCAACCGTCGACGGAAGGCCGATTGATCTATCCGAGAAGGTACCGGAACGGGGTGAGATCGCATTTATTACCATCGACAGTCCCGAGGGTATCGAGATACTGAGACACAGCACGTCGCATATTATGGCCGAGGCCGTTCAGTCGATGTTTCCGGACGTTAAAGTGACCATCGGTCCCGCCATAGAGAACGGGTTCTATTATGACTTCGATACGCCACGGCCGTTTGAACCCGAAGACCTCGAAAAGATAGAGAAGCGGATGGGCGAGATTATCAAGCAGAATCACCCGTTCGTGAAAAAAATCCTCCCGATACAGGAGGCGGTTGAGTATTTCAAGGGCAAGGGCGAGACCTACAAGATTGAGCTGCTAAGCGGCATCCAGGATGAAACGGTTTCGCTCTATACCCAGGGTAGCTTCACCGACCTTTGCCGGGGACCGCATATCTCTTCATCGGGGTTGATCAAGGCCTTTAAGCTGACATCGATCGCGGGAGCATACTGGAGGGGGGACGAGAAGAATAAGATGCTGCAGCGGGTCTACGGAACGGCCTTCCCGGACAAAGAGTCGCTCCAGCAGCACCTGACGTTGTTAGAAGAGGCCAAACGCCGTGATCACCGGAAGCTTGGCAGGGAGCTCGATCTCTTTCAATTCAACGACGACGCCGGGGCGGGGCTTCCTATATATCACCCGAAGGGGACGATGCTGCGGATGATCATTGAGGACTTCATGAAAGCGGAGCACCTCAGGCGCGGGTACGATATCGTCATGGGGCCGGTAATACTCAAGCAGGAGCTCTGGGAAAGATCCGGCCACTTTGATAATTATCGGGAGAACATGTATTTCACCGAGGTGGAAGGGCAGCGATACGGCATCAAACCGATGAACTGCCTGGCCCACATGCTCATCTATAAATCGAGGCTCAGAAGCTATCGGGATCTTCCGTTACGGTACTTCGAACTTGGTACGGTGCACCGCCACGAAAAGTCGGGCGTTCTCCACGGTTTGCTCAGGGCCCGGGCCTTCACTCAGGACGACGCGCATATTATATGCACGCCCGAGCAGCTCATAGACGAGATCGTGGGGGTGATGGATTTCGTCGCCTATACGATGGAAGTATTCGGATTTCCCTATTCGATGGAGTTGTCGACGAGGCCGGAGAAATCCATCGGTTCCGATGAGGACTGGGAGCGGGCCACCGAGGCCCTCAAGTTCGCCCTGGAAAGGCAGAAACAGGAATACGCAGTAAATGAGGGAGACGGCGCATTCTATGGCCCGAAGATCGACTTCAAATTGAGGGATGCGATCGGCAGGCAGTGGCAGTGCGCGACGATCCAATGTGATTTTACACTTCCGGAAAGGTTTGATCTTACGTATATCGATTCGACGGGCGAAAAAAAGCGCCCAGTGATGCTGCACCGCGTTATTCTCGGATCGATGGATCGTTTTCTCGGAATCCTCATAGAGCATTATGCGGGGGCGTTCCCGGTCGGCTTTGCCCCGTTCCAGGCGGTCGTCCTGACGATAACCGACGACCATATACCGTTCGGGCAGGATGTCCTTGAACGGCTTGGATCGGCCGGGCTCAGGGTACGAGCCGATTTTCGCAATGAAAAGCTGGGGCTCAAGGTCAGGGAGGCACAGGTCGAGAAAATACCCTATACGCTCATCATCGGAAAATCAGAGGTAACGGAAGGTACCGTTACGCCCCGGATGCTCAACGGAAAGAATCTCGATCCGATGAAAATGGATGAATTTATTGAACACATTAAAAATGAAAGTTCGGTCTTTTGGAGGGGGTAGGAGATAAAAGAGAAAACGAAAGACGTCAGGATTAATCGGATGATCAAAACCGATAAGGTTCGGGTGATCGCGCCGGACGGTGATCAACTGGGGATACTCTTAACGGTTGACGCCTTGAGAAAAGCCGAGGATTTCGGCCTTGACCTCGTAGAAGTGGCGCCGGGGGCAGATCCGCCGGTCTGCCGTATTATGGATTACGGCAAGTTTAAATACCAGCAGAGTAAGAAGGCCCATGATGCGCGCAAGAAACAGAATATCATGCACATCAAAGAAGTCAAGGTAAGCCCCAAAACCGAGGACCATGATGTGCAAAATAAGGTCAAGCATATCAGGCGATTTCTTGAAAACGGAGACAAGGCCAAGGTAACCATGATTTTCCGGGGAAGGGAGATCACGTATATCGAGATCGGCAGGAAGATCCTCGATAAGATAGCCCTTGGAATCGTTGACGTCGGGACCGTTGAGCAGAAGCCTACCCTTGAGGGGAGGAACATGATTATGATCATCGCCCCGCAGAAATAGGTAGAACGGCACCTAACGGCGATGAATGAAGAGAACGGAATTGTCGGTCCATGCGGTACCGTAAAAATCACGGCAGGCCGTGGTACGCGGGCGGTCGATTGATGGAACGCAAAGGGCGACATCGAGCGATAAAAAAAATGAAATGATAAAGGGGATTGAAAAATGCCTAAGATAAAGACGAACAGGGCGGCGGCGAAACGATTCAGGAAAACCGGCACGGGAAAGGTGAAGCGTAATAAGGCGTTTTCAAGTCATATTCTGACAAAGAAAACGACTAAACGTAAACGTAATCTCAGGACCTCGGCTTTGATCGAGAGTGCAAATATGCGCGAGATAAGAAGGCTGCTGCCGAACCTGGGTATCTGAGGTTACGGGCGGCGACCCTATCTTCGGGGCCTATTATTTCTATATATTCTGTATCCACGGAGGATCGTATAAATGTCTAGGGTAGTGAGAGGAACGAAGGCCAGAAAAAGGCGCAAGAAGATCCTCAAATTAGCAAAGGGTTACGTGGGAGGACGATCTCGCGGTTTTCGGGCGGCAAGTGAGACGGTTGAACGCGCCCTCATGTATGCCTACCGGGATCGTCGGACAAAAAAACGCGACATGCGGCGGCTCTGGATCGTCAGGATTAACGCCGCGGTGAGAGAAAACGGCCTGTCTTACAGCCGGTTTATGGAAGGTCTCCGTAAGGTGGAGATAGAGATTGATCGGAAGATGCTTGCGGATCTGGCTGTACGTGATCATGACGCTTTTTCAAAGATCGTCGAGCGCGCCAAAGAAGGGCTGACGGCACATGCTGGATAGATTAAAAGCCCTTGAGGCATCCGCTCTCTCACAGATCAAGGATGCCACGGATCTCCAGTCTATCGAATCGCTCAGGGTTCAGTACCTCGGCAGAAAGGGAAAACTCACGGCGATTCTTCGTGATATGGGATCGCTGTCGGCCGAAGAACGGCCGAAAATCGGCAAACATGCCAACGAGCTGAAGAATAGACTCGAAAAGGCATTTGACGATTATCTCGCGGGGCTCAGTAACCGCGCATCGGGTCAAAAGCCGAATCCAATCGATTATACCCTTCCGGGCAGAAGGGGGTATGCAGGTAAGGTACATCCTGTAACCCGGATATACCGACAGATCGTCGACATATTCCTCGGTATGGGATTTGATCTTGCCGAGGGCCCCGAGGTTGAGCTTGACTATTATAACTTCGAAGCCCTCAATATGCCCCGGCATCATCCCGCCCGGGATATGCAGGACACGTTCTATATTGACGATGAGATGCTGCTGCGGACCCACACATCGCCGGTGCAAGTCAGGACAATGGAGAGCAGGCGTCCTCCCATCAAGGTCATCGCCCCCGGCAAGGCATATCGACCCGATTATGACGTTACCCATTCGCCGATGTTCCATCAGGTGGAAGGGCTGATGGTCGGTACCGACATCAGCATGGCCGACCTCAAGGGAGTGCTCTCCGTATTTGTCCACGCGATGTTCGGCAGCGAAATTGGCCTGCGCTTTCGCCCGAGTTTCTTTCCCTTTACGGAACCGTCGGCAGAAGTCGATATCATGTGCGTCATCTGTAAAGGGACCGGATGCCGCGTCTGTTCCCATACCGGGTGGCTTGAAATACTCGGATCGGGGATGGTAGACCCGGCGGTCTTTTCGATGGTCGGCTACGATCCGGAGGAGTATACCGGATTTGCCTTCGGGATGGGGATAGAGCGCATAGCCATGCTTAAATACGGAATCGACGATATCAGGCTATTCTTTGAAAACGACCTGAGATTCCTCAATCAGTTCTAACCGACCGGGCGGACAAGTGATGCTCGGGGCACGGGGATGGGCCGAAAACGCGCGTACCGTGTCTTTTCCGTTACCGGATTCTCCCGTTAGTCCATGTCAATGGGTAATAAATCGGGCACGTGGCCTTTGGCCGTATCGTGATCTAATGATGGTAAAAATAAAGAGCTATGAAAGCGACCATACAGTGGCTGTCGGATTTTGTTGATATCGATCTCGAGGTTCACAAGCTCGCCGATCTCATGACCATGTCCGGATTTGAGGTCGAGGCGGTAGAAAAACTCGGCGAGGGACTGGAAAAAATCCTCGTCGGTGAAATAATCGAAGTGACCCCTCATCCCACAATGGAGGGACTCACCGTCTCGAAAGTTGACGCGGGCCAATCGTCGGTTACGATCGTGTCATCGGCCCCCAATATTCGTGTTGGATTACGGGCACCGCTGGCGCTCCCCGGAGTCCGCCTCCCGGGCGGCATCGAGGTCTCAAAACGCGTTTTTGAAGGTGTCGAATCGACGGGTGTGTTGCTGGCCGAGGACGAGATCGCCCTGACGGCCGATCACACGGGGGTTATGGAGCTTCCCGGAACCGCGCGGGCCGGAAGACCCATAACCGAGGCCATGGACCTGGTGGACTGGCTCCTGGACATCGGCGTAACGCCCAATCGAGGCGACTGTCTAAGCATCCTCGGTCTTGCCCGGGAGATATCGGCGCTCACAAACGTCCCGCTCAAAAAAAGGGAAATCAAGATTATCGAGGAAGGACCGGATATCAATACCCTTGCCTCGGTACAGGTCATCGATAAGGACCTCTGTCCGCGCTATACCGCCCGCGTCGTGCAGGACCTCAAGATAGGTAAGTCCCCTTTCTGGATGCGGCTTCGCCTGAAGCGACTTGATCTACGAGATATCAGCAACGTCGTGGATATTACCAACTATGTCATGCTCGAATACGGGCAGCCCATGCACGCCTTTGACTACCACCTCCTTTCGGGAAACAAAATCGTGGTAAAGCGGGCGGCCAAGGGCCAGACCTTCTATACGCTGGATGCCGTTGAGCGTACGCTCGATGAGGACATCCTGATGATCTGTGATGGGGAAAAGCCGGTCGCCATCGGCGGGGTCATGGGTGGTGCAAACTCGGAAATCCAGGATGACACCACGGACGTTCTCGTGGAGGCCGCGTATTTCCATCCGCCTTCAATCAGGCGAACCGCCAAGAAACTGGGGCTACCCAGCGAGGCGGCGTTCCGCATGGAGCGTGGAGTCGATCCGGTGGGCCTGGTGGATGCGGCAAACCGCACGGCCGAATTGATGCACGACCTGGCGGGCGGAGTAGTAGCCAGGGGAATGATCGATATACTGGGGGAAATACCCCGGAGCAGACCGCTGACTATTCGAACGTCCCGTACAAAAAAAATAATGGGCTTTGACGTTACCGCACAGGAGATAAGCCAATTCCTCCGGAGACTACAGATCGAGGTTCAGGATGGGACGGGGGACTCTGTAACGGTACTGCCGCCGCCGTATCGGATGGATCTCGAACGAGAGATCGATCTTATCGAGGAAGTTGCCCGTCTCAAGGGATTTGACAAAATTCCGGAGACGCTGCCCGAGATAGGCATGGAATATGCCGATAAATCTCCAATCCGTGCGCTGAGCGAGCGGGTTTCGGACGTTATGCTTTCGGCGGGTTTTAACGAGGTGATTACCTACAGCTTTGTCGCAAGCGACTCGTTTGAAAAACTCGGAATCGCCGAAACGGACCCGCAGAGGAACGTGATCCTTCTTAAGAATCCGATGAATGAAGATATGGCGGTTATGCGCACGAGCCTGGTTCCGTCAATAATTAAGACATGCGTCACGAATATAAACTATCTGAATTACGACGTAAGGATCTTTGAGATCGCACGGGTTTTCAGGCCGAGGGAAAAGGGTCTTCCCGAGGAAAAGGAGCACCTGTGCGCCCTGATATCCGGAAAGCGGTATCCAAAACAATGGGGAGCACCGCCGGCGGACGTCGATTTCTTCGACATCAAGGGAATCTGGGAGACGATAGTTGACAAGATGGGCCTCCTGGAAATAGAATATACGGATAACGGGGAGTATCCGTATCTCGATGGCGAGCAATCGTGCGCTATCGTGAGCGGGTCGACACCCATCGGATGTATCGGCAAGGTAGACCAGGGGATAATGAAAAACTTCGATCTCGGTCGGGACGCGTATATCCTCGAGGTGAACCTGTCGAGACTGCTGGATTGCGCCACGCGGGAGATTGCGTTCCGGGCGCTCTCCCGCTTTCCGTCGGTCCTGCGGGATATATCGATGGTCGTCGGCGGAAACGTAAAATCCCGGGAGATCGTTGAGACGATTTCCGTTGCGGGCGATACCATAATAAAAGACGTTACTGTTTTCGATATGTACCAGGGTAAACAGATTCAGGAAAATAAGAAGAGCCTCGCCCTGACGGTGCGATACCAATCGGAAGATAGAACGCTTACCGATGACGAGGTAAACATGGTTCATGGGAGGGTGATAGATGCTCTAAAAAAGAGACTCGATATACAGATCAGATAACTTTTTGGGGGGGCGTTATGACGAAGACCGATTTAATAAATTCTATTTATAAGAATCTCGGCCTGTCAAAGAAGGAGTCCGCCGTCATCATCGATGAATTATTCGAAATCATAAAAGAAACGCTTGAAGGCGGAGAGAAGGTGAAGATATCCGGATTCGGCAATTTTGTGGTTAGACAGAAGGAGCCGCGGAAGGGGAGAAACCCTCAGACAGGTGACGAGTTGGAGATCGATGCGCGGCGGGTGGTAACCTTTAAACCCAGCCATGTTCTGAAACGGGCCCTCAACGAATAATTTATCTTGCACTTTTTTCTTTTTTTTACTATCATAATTCGTTGGCGTATAGGGAAACGGAAGAAACGGGGAGATCGGCGGGAAGTGGCCTGATAAGGGGACGGTAAGGGCGTCAGGGAAAGGAAAGAAGGAATGAAAAAGGTCGCCCGGCACAGGGGTGACGATAACAGAGAAATTATCGGGACGTAGCGCAGTCTGGTTAGCGCACATGACTGGGGGTCATGGGGTCGGAGGTTCAAATCCTCTCGTCCCGACCAATGATATCAAGGGGTTATGGGTTTCCGTGACCCCTGTTTTTATGACTTGAACCAGCTATTGAACCAAACCAGACGCAAAAAAATAAGACCCGTTAGTCATGTGCACTTTTTCTCATGGAGAGAACCTTACCCCTGCCATCGTCTTCCTGAAAGCCGATAAGATCAACGGTGTCGTCAAGGTGCCGGTTAGTTACGTTCAGATACGCCTGTGTCGTGCTGATCTCCGAATGACCGAGTAATTGCCGGAGGCTTTCAAGGTCGGCCCCCCGCATAAGGAGGTGAACCGCAAAGGTGCGCCGGATCGCGTGCCACCCGCCTTTCTCCCGTACCCCGGCCCGCTTTGTCACGACGGCAAGGTTTTGATTGAGGGAGCGAAATTCCCTCGGCTTCCCGTATCGGTTGGCAAAGACCCACGGTGAGACCGCCTCCCGATCCCGGAGCCGCATGAGGATTTCAAGGGCCTGCTGATTGAGCTTGATCCTCCGGGTCTCGTGATCCTTCGGCTCGAATCGGAACCGCTCCCCGCCGTATTCGAGGTCGTACCCCTGAACGTTAAAGAACCCGCCCTGAAAGGTTATGTCGTCCCACCGCAAATAGACCAGCTCGATCCGTCTCAAACCCGTATTGAGGCCGAAAAGGATCATGTCGGATAGGTAGGACTTCTTAGCCTCCCGTAAGACGGCCTGCACCTCTGCGTCCGCCCAGAACTGCGGAAGCGTTGCCCGCTTCTCCCGGATCAGTTTGGGTTTGGGGATCACGCCTTTCGGGATGATTTCGAGGTCTTCATTTACCCGGATGAGGGCCGATATCGCCGTGAGCCGGATGTCCACTGTCCGGGGGGAGTTGCCCCTGTCAAGGAGATGCTTCTTAAACGCCTCATAGACCTGCGGGGAAAGCTTCTCGATCTTCTTTACCTTGATGAACTCCGAAAGGTATCTCATGGACAGGGTATGCGATTCAAACGTCCGGGGGGACTTGGAGTTTGTCTTTGACCAGTCAAGGAAGCTCTTAATCAGGCTTTCAATCCCGGATTCAAAGATCACGCTCATCTGTCCGGTCTTTTGGAGATCAAGCTTCTCCCGGTAAAAGCCGTCCTTCGCTTTGCCGAGGTCGTCCGTATGGAGCGACCATCGCTTTCTGACCCGCCTCCCTTTGACATTCAGGTTTTCGCCTTCAAGGTAGTACTTCCCATAGTGGAGAATCAATTTGAGGCGGTATCCTTCATGTTCTACTTTTTCGATTGTCTTAAACATTTTCTCACCTCCTTTCAGACAAAAGACCGCCCTCCCCGAAGTGCTTGCGACATAGGACATTGGAGTGCCTTGTCTCTTCGGTTTGGGCGGCAATTTAGTTTTCGGGGAATTATCGTTTTTGATATCCCATATCGCAAGCGAATATACGTTATCATACCCACACCCAAAGTCAAGCGTTTTCGGCCTTCACGTATTTTTCGTCCAGGTAAACGTAAAAGCCGGACTTCCCCTCTGTCGGTTATGGTAGGTATCCGGGGGCTGCTTTTTCACAAATATTCGTCTCGGTGAGCCTCATCGGGACGTGCCGGAAGTGGATGAGATTTAGGCGATATCCGTTGTGGGTGAAGGTATCGAAGGTGGAGTTGGGTATGGTTATCTCTTATTCAGGGATTTTAGTAAGCCACATCCGTTTTCGTCTCCATATTGGTAGCAGGACGTTTCGAGATATTTACGTGCCAAGACCGGCTCTGACATAGTCATGTAAGCCAATCCTATCGCGCCATAATACATTCCCTTATTGAGCGGATCGAGGTCTATTAAAAGGGCTGATGCAATGATAACGGTGCCGCACGCATGTATTTCATCTCTGGTCAATGCCTGATCACCCAAGCCAGCATTGATGCTTGCGGTTGCGACCCTTAAGTGATTATTGATTGTCTCAATTGATTTAGTCAATATTGTTGAAAGGGATATAGGATCGTACGGATTGCCTCCGACATATTGTATCCAGGCGATCATATCGCTACGGGGATGGTTTAAAATATCATCGGTAAATTTCTCATCATAAGCAGTTGGGGCACCAATCCATTCTATTTTGACAAGGTTTTCCTCTCTGACCTGCTTCCGTTCCCCGTCAAGGGTGAATTTCAGATAATCTCCTTCCCAAACGCATTCCTGACATTGTGCGGAATAGCCGCTAACGGTGACGATCGTGCAGTCGCGGGCTTCCGTTTCTTGGGTTATGAAAAGAATCCCGGCAAGAATAATGAAAAGCAGATATCGAACCTTCATAGCTATGCCTCACCTCTTGTTAGTAGGCCCATCTATTGCGTATATTCCGTCACAACGCTGTAAACCTGTTCCTCACTATAGAGATATCCTTTCTTATCTTTGAGAACATTAATAGTCGCCTCTGTTACCTTATGATCGAATTCAGCGTCAGTAAGATTCTTGCTTTCATCATAATAGGCGGTCATGGCTGCAAATGCGGCTACGAAAATTCGGTCTTTATCTTCTTTAGTGAGCGGCGCATTTCGGCGATCTATGTAGTTGTTGTCCGTCGTTAGATTCGAGACGTAAATACCAATCGCAAAAAGGGCAAATAATACGAGACAAATATATCCGATAATTCCTGCCGTTTTAGCGGTTTTTGGATCGACAGATTTTAACGATCTATCATTTTCGGATAGATCGTTTATAGGTAGAGAGTTCTTATTTGTGCGATACGTAGCGTCAAGTATTTCATTTTCAAGGATAGGTTGTCGTTCAGGGGTGACTATAAAGCCGTGCTTACACTTCGGGCATTTAACCGTACGGCCATCATCCGGGATGAGCTTGTCGCTCAGGTTCCCGGACGTGCCGCATTGTGGACATGTGATCTTCATTTATTTTTCGCTCCCTTTTCCGAGATATCGGAAAAGCTAACCCTAAGTAAGGTGTGATTTCGGAAGCTACAATATGAAATAAAAGATCGTTCCGAAGAAACTAAAAATAGCCGCTACCAGAACGAGCAAAACGCACGATACGCCCCCTTGTGTTAATAAGGGGGCATATGTGGGGTTTAGCTTTTTCCCCTCTATGGCAAAATATAAGAAATACCCATCCCGACCCTTTGCAATTTTCTCCTCGGCTCCACCGAAACCCTTTTGACAAAGGAATACTGCCGCGTCGATAGTCCCCTGATCCGTAGGGGCCAGCTCATGGGCTAACTTGAATGCTTCGAGGATTTCAAGACAAACCCTATGTCTCTTCTCTTTAGAGAATTCGTGGTCAAACGGTTCTGCAAAGAACGTCAATGGGCTAATTGACTGCATCGCCCCAATAGGGCGCGCCAAACCGGTAGCTACCGTTCCGATGACTGCCACCGCGTCCCGGACTATCTCCTCCTTTTTATCGTGCCCAGCGCGTTCGACCGCCCGCCGTAGGCAGGCTGTCATCTCAGACAATCGACTTTCGTTGATGCACGACACCATCCCCGCCGCTCTCCCCTTGCCGATCCAAGCGGATGCATTGTTCAGGTCTATCTCCAATACCAGCGCCCAGTATCTATAGGCTTCGGGCCAATTCTGGGATACCTCCGCGAGTTCAGCAAGGCTTATATAGTTCTCGATCTTCGATGCGTCGGGCTTAGACAGAGGTGGCGGTAGCGCTACGATTCCACCGCAATGTTCACATCTTGTTGATCTCTTTTCCTTCGGGACATTAACGAGGGCACCACAACCGCTACATTGTTGGGCGATGTATTCATCAACGGTAATAGTCTTGTGGTTTTCCCGAGGCGGGTCGGCGGTGGGTTGTTGTAGGTTTTCGATAGGGGATGTCGTTGGAGGTGTAATGGGCGCGGCCGAGGCTGTGCCGGTGATCCAGAAGCGACTTTTACACCGGGGACAATTGACGGCCCTCCCCCCCGTCGGGATGAGCTTGTCGCTCAGGTTCCCGGACGCGCCGCATTGAGGGCATGTGATCTGCATTGACTCTACCTTCTCTATTATCCTATTAGGTATTCCGAGAAATCGGAAAATACTACCCTCACACACATTATCTTGATACTAAAGAGGCCTACCAGTCGGTTATCGTAGGTATCCGGGAGGGTTCCTTTCACAAATTCTCGGCCCGATCGCGCCTCGCCGAGAGACGGTGGTAGAGTGCGAGGCGGTTGCTGTTATGGATTAAGTCTCTTAAATTCTTCAAATTCTAATAAATCGGGGTCTATATAATAAGGCTCTAAAGAGGCAATTTTTGCAAAGGTGAAACGATATACTGTTTGTACAATTTTAGTGAGATCGCTTGGTGTGTAGTATTTGTTTTCATGATCTATTAAATACTTTCGTAGGTAATCAATCCGTTCATCGGGGGTCTTTAGAAGATACGCTTTACTCAGTTTATGAGAAAGCCTTTGGGATGCGATAATAACGAGGGCTGCATCGGACGGTTTCAGACCGATATATCCGAGTTCTTTTTGGATCATATATACAGTTGCATCAACCCAACAGTCAGGGCCTGTATGTTTTACCCCTAATGCTTCATGTAGGGTATCAAATAGGCTCCAGAAGTTATCCTTGTCGTATGGTTTATCATCGAATATTGTCTCTGGGACACTCTTGGGTAAAAACTCGACGAAATGAATATCTGATTCCGAAAACTCGCAATCGCTTCTAAAAAATGCAAGATACGTTATTTTGGATTCCTCCTTATTATTTTCGATAGGTATAATGTCATAATAGCAGTTAGTACATTCCTTTTTTTCTTCGATATATTTCTTCTGATTTGTGTCGTATATCAATCTGTAAATCAGACAGTCATCGGCATGTGAGGCCGTGCTGAAAAGTAAAAGAACCTGCAAGGGGATAAGAAATAATAAGGGAATTCTCATAGCCTACTCTATCATTACGTTTTGGTTATCTAATAAATCATGTATCTGAGATCAAAGAAAGCGGTATCGGTTGCGTTATATCAGGGAGAGAAAAAGCCAACAGGAGGGCAGATTGGCCGGAATATTCCACTATCACCGTAGGTTTTTAAAGACCGCATTTTTGGTCCCGGCTCGTTTCTTTTCTGAAGGATAAACCCTGTTTTAACGGCTGTCAAGTCCTTTTTCCCTTTTATGATCTTTTCCGATTTCTCGGAAACTGGTTTTCTGTTTCTTCTCCATACGAGAGGTGAGGTCGTCAATCGGTGGTGCGGTAAGCCTTTAGTTAAACTAAAATTGGAACGGATTCCCGTTTTTTTGGTATCCGTATAATAGAGAAAACGTCGTTATAAAACCTCTTTTCTCTCTAACTTATAGTGTGTTCTATCCCCCTTTCTGTAAAGAGGGACGTACTTGTTTTTCTGAAAGAAAAACAAGTGGTATTAATATTCCTATAGTATTAGATAGTTCTGTATTAGTGTTTGATTTTTGACCTACCTAATGTCGATTATTGAACTATAAAAGCGTCAAAGAAACGTTGATATTTGAGCTATTATTGTCGATAATTGACCCGGTATGAGAAGACCCCTTAGCAGACTTCTCCGGCAAGATTTTGACCTCTCTTTTGAGCAGGTAACACGCGCCGAGACCTGGAAAGTCATCTTCATATAATTTCCCATCCTCAATAAAATCCCATTCCATTAATTCGCCGAGGTATCGCTTTATGTACGAACGGCTTACCCCGGCATAGTCGGTGATCTCCGTATAGCTCAATTTGGCAAGGCCCACGTACAGCTTTTCAGGAAACCTACGATCAGGTTCTATCTGATAACTCATCGCACCGAGCGCAATGTAGATCGCCTGTGCCGATGAGCTGAGGCTGGCCCATCCGCGTCCGAGTAACGTCTGTGCGGGCATCGTCCATTTCTTACCATAAAGAAACGTATCGCTAAAGCAGTAGCGATTTTTTCTCCATTTAGCTCCTCGTGAATCCATAGGCTCTTTTCGTATTGCGATTATTCCGCGCTCCTCAAGTCCTTTGAGACCTTCAATAACGGTACTACGTGCGCGACCCGAAAGCCTGCATAGTCTCTTTAAGGAGGGGAAAATCTCTCCCCCCTGTCTATGAAGCAATAGGGCAGGGTATACCGCCCTTTCTGCCGGACTCATCTCACTCCAAAGGTGTTTCTTAGTCTTAACCAGATTGATAGGTATTGGTACGAACTGATCTCGACAGTCCCGCGCCTTCTGGTAGCTGTAACCTTCATACGCATGTTTCGACATACTGTCCCCCTATCGACAGTCGGGCAGGGAGTGGAGTGGAACGTAAGGGGCAGTCCCCCTTAAAGCCCCGCCTTTTTCTATTTCAAGTCCGTAAGAATAACCCGGCCTTATTTACTACCTATAAGGATACGAAAAAACACCTCTAAACCCTCTGTGAGGCTTTTTCAGGCGGGGTAAGCTAATAAGTAATGATCTTGTACGGGTAGATTCGAGTAAGGGAATACGGGCGGTCTTGGGGCCGCTTCCGGCTCCCGAAAAGTACGGCCCGAAAGGTCTATCGGAGGGGACTATCTTACCCATTCAATAAGACCCTCCCGGCGGTCTGGGGGAACCTCCAAGAGATTGAAAATCCGGTGCATCGTCCACGGCTCGCATACGCGGCCATTGAGCGCCCGCACGAAGGCGGTCTTAGATATTCCCGGATCGGCACCGGTAAAGTAATCCGAGACCTTTTTTGTTTGGTAATACCGGATTTCCGGCTTCAGTCGGGGTTTAACGGCCATGTCTTACGTCACCTGCTTTAGTGATCATAGGATATTTCCATAATTTCCCCCTGTATTATGTTACACACTTCCCGACCGTCTCTTACTCCCCCGATGATGACGATCGGAAACCCTCCGGCTTCATTCGCACCTTTACCGCATTGTCTCATGCCTTTCGGTTTGCTTCTGGCAAGGGAGCGATTTCCATCTGTATCAATAATCGGAAAAACCTTACTTTTTTACCTCTCTATTACCATTATAGCACGTGGTCACAAAAAGTTGTCATGCGGTAAGGCACATATTTAACGAAAGATGCATTTTTGTGGCGCGGTATTTTCCGATATATCGGAATAGGGCGTTATCAGGCTTTTTGATTCCGGAGGCGCTATAAAAGGAGGCCGCTACAGTCTATATTCGGTATCTAAAGGCGAAAAAGATACCCACATGACCCTCTATCATGGGAAAAAAGGAAAGGGGCCGTTTCCGGCCCCCTTCAGGTTGTGAATTTGAACCAATGACCACATGTCAAACGGTCATGGGGTCGTCTGGTTCAAAAGCCCCAAAACCACCGCTTTTGAGAGTAAAACCGCACACATGATCTACCCTATGCTTGAACCAAAACCGCTACCAATTATATGAAATTATTGAGCTTTTTTGTGCCTTTTTATACCTTGCTGAACTATCACATGTCAATAATTTCAATAAGTTATGCGATTTTTCCCTCTCTGGGGGTCATGGGGTCGGAGGTTCAAATCCTCTCGTCCCGACCAAGAATATCAAGGGGTTACGGTGAAAGCCGTAGCCCTTTTTTTGTAGTGTCAGCGGGAATAGAGGGAAAGCGCGGGACGGGCGGGGTGCGAGACTATCATACCGCCCTCCTAATAATTCGTGCTGTGGATATACCGCACCCGTATCTCCGTTATCAATTCACGATCCTTCAAGAGACGCCATTTCAGATCCTGTAATTCCGAAGCACTGGGCGTATCGGGCCCGGTAATCACCGCGGTGAGCGTACGGCCGGTGCCGTTTTTCGTCAGCATAATTTCGGTGATTTCCCACTGGGGCAGCCGGTCTCGCAACTGGGCGACGATTGCGCTCTCCTCCCTGTCCAGCCGGTAGGTCTCCCAGGTATAGAGGCCCAGCGGGATTGCTATGGCCAGGAGGATGACTACCGCCGTTATGATCTCCAGAAGGGCCCGCCGCTTTATTACCTTCGTATCGGCGCCCAGCGGCTGAATCTTCATCCACCAAAAGACGACGGACCCGGCCAGAGATATCGCGACCAGGTTGATCAGATAGAGCGTTGCCGCGCCCCCGGCGATCTTCCAGTTGAGATCGCCGATCCCTATCCCGATGGTGCACAGCGGCGGCACCAGGGCAACAGCTATGGCGATACCGACGATCGTCGAGCTGACCTTCCTGTTTGCGTAGCCGTAGGCCCCCACGATGCCAGCCGCCAGCGCGACGATGATGTCGTAGAGGCTGGGCTTCGTACGGGCCATGATCTCCGCGGAATAGGCTGTAAAAGGGATTAGTCTTGCGATTACCGCGGATATGACGACGGCGATAAGCGTGCCCCGGACGATAGAAGAAACCGATGTCCTGATGAGGCTCAGGTCCCCCCAGAGGATCGCTATCGCAAAGGAGAGGATCGGGGTCATCAGCGGAGCGACGATCATGGCGCCGATGACGGCGGCGGTGGAGCCCTGGATGAGCCCGGCCGAGGCGATGACGCTCGACAAGATAATCAGGATATAGTATTCGAGGTTTGGCTGGGCGGCCTGCGAGAGCGCCTGGTAGACGTTCAGATCTTCCTGTTCCTTGGTTTTCAGGCTGATATATTCGTCCCGCTTTTTCTTCCAGAAGCGGATGCTCGCGTAATTTTTAAGGGTCTTTTCATCATCCCGGATCACGCGGCCCATCATGTCCGTAAGACCGTGCCTCCAGTCGATCCTGGGGGCGTCGTCCGGCGCACCCCGGTCATCGTCCTTTGCGTCGGGCTGCAGTATTTTATTCTCATCCGAGTCCTGTCCACGCGGTGTTTCCGACCCGTTTGCGTCCGGGGGCGCGGACGTAAAACCGAAAAAGTCCTTGAGTTTTCCCTTAAGATCCTTCTTCCTGCTCATCATCGTCTCCGTGTCGTGATCGAATAGCCCCGTATCGGGTTACCATCGTTTGACATTCATCCCCTCATCCCATGGGGACCAAACCGCGCGTCCGGTGTTTACGGACAACTTCCACAACAACGAAACCGGTAACCGGGCTATTCCACGGGCATACGTTTCGTATCGGCCTTCCCAAGACCGGGGCGGTATTGTCATGAGAGTCGAAAGATAATAAAACCTGTATCTTGACGATATTATATTATTGTCTTTACGTTACTGTCAAGCGCCGAAGCTCCGGGGAGGAATGGCGTCGGGAGTATATCGATAGGTTTACGACGGGGACTATTTAGTGAACTGAGAAATACCGATAAGCCCGCGATCTTCTCTCAATAGAAATGCTCTCAAATTGCGGGCCATACTATGGGCTTACCCGGGGTAAGGTCAAAATACATAGGCCGGTAGTCCAATAGAAAAAGATACATTCCTGTTTAACAGGACTATATTACAATACAAAGACAATCACTCTGTTCATGTCCTGAACATGGACAGGACATGACGAGAAAATATACCCAGTAATATCATCATGTTATGTGCTGTTGGTTAAAATATGTATGTGGTGGCATGAAACTTGCTAAATATCTATTGCGAGAGGTACGGTATCTGATAACTATATCTGAATTGTGCCTATACGGATATATACAACCAATAACGGAACGGCCGTTAAAGGGCACTCGAGAAATCGACTATAATCCATAAAAACCAGGGGAGGTGGATAAGATGAAATCGCTTAAATATTTGGAGAAAGAAATGAAGTTCATAGAATCTCTGCTGGAAATGCTCGATCATTTTACCCGTAGACTCGATAACGGGAAGGACGTCCCTCCCTATATGTTCAAGGAAATCATTGAACTCCTTCAGATATATATCGACGTATCACATATTATGAGAGAGGAAGTGATACTGAGGTTTCTCGGCACCTGCGGTATAGACGCCCCAACCGAAGAATGTGATCAAACCCACGCGAGCATCAAGAAGCACGAACGCTTTCTGCTCATGGTCATTGAGGCCTACGACCTTGGCTATCAGGGGGCAAGGGGGATTTTTGCATACTATGCCAAACGGTACATCTGGATTCTCAGGCAACACCTCAAACTTGAAAACGAGCTGCTCATTAAATGGATAGATAACCAGGAACATCGGGACGGAGAGATCCTTAGGCAATTCAAGAAAATAGAAGTTAGAGTGAAAAGGACCAGAGAGCGCGGAATAGTCAGGATGGAGGCGCTAAAGAGGGAATCACAGATGATAAGGGCGTAGCAGTGGAACGAATCTGAGAGAAGGTCGGCAATAAAGTCTTGAAATTTGTATTGCGTTTATAATACCGACCGGTTTCTGTACCTATACAGTGTCATAGACCTTCGGGCGATAGGCTGAATTCAAAAGCCGCTCCGTGTCTAGCGATTATTCCAAATATTCAGATGGATACCGTAGAAGCAAAATAGATGAATCTGTACATTTACATACCGACAAAAGAGATCCAAGAATCACTGTTCATACAATTGATTGGGAAAGAGATCCCCCAATTCCAGATTGAGATCTTCAGGTCTATTGAGGATCTCAAAGCGAGGCTCAAACAACCACGATATATATTTACCACTGCTGTTATCTTTGCCCCGGACAGTCAAGACGTTTCAGACATCATATCGCTCGAACACTTCTTGCGGGATGTTCAGATTATCCTCATCATATCTCACGACAACCATGGTACGCTTTCGATGGCCCATTATTTGCGGCCGCGTTTTATAGGTTATTTTTCACTCTTTTCCAAAGAGATAAATGCCCGAGAAATCACATCCGTCCTTCGAAAAATGCTCAAACATCATCTCTCCCTCAGCTACGTTGCTGAATAATGCTCAACCATATGAGAATCGTCCGGACTATTCAGAATAGGAATCTATGAGTATCCATGATATGTAAATCGTCACATGAAAACGGATAGCAGCAATAGTCAATGACAGGGTGCATGTTATACGATGGTTCCTTGGCACACCGACTTATTTGAAAATACCGGCTAAAACAATCTCATCAACAACAGAACGCCAGCATATATGCACGTATTATAAAAAAACAATTGAATTTACAAAATAGCTATACTATAATAGGTATATAGACTATTGTTAAATACAAGATACAATATTTTTTAATACCTTAATAATATACGGGTTGCCAAGGATGGCAAAGGTTCTGATTATCGATAGGGACGAGAGCTTCGCGGGAATCGTATCATCAAAAGCTCAAGAGAGAAGGCATGCCGCCGTGCATTCCCAGAGCCTGCAGGACGGCCTGAAAAAGGCCTTCTCGGACACATTCGATGTGGTGTTTCTCAGCACCCGTATGCCTGATGGGAATTGGATGCCCGCGTTGAAAAAACTCGTTCAAACCCCTTCGTCACCCGAAGTCGTTATCACAACCGAATCGGTCGATCCCGACGAAGCATCGTATGCCTTCAATAACGGGGCCTGGGATTATATAGAGAAATCCTATTCCCACGATACAGTCTTACTACATATCGTCCGCGCCACACAATACCGTTCGAAAAAGGTACTTAAAAGACCCTCAACCTCTCTTAACCCTCAAACTGTTCGAAGAATTGTGGGGCAAAGCCCCCAGATACAGTCCTGTCTTGACCTTTTAGCGCAGGCGTCCAACAGTGACGCCCCGATTCTTATAAACGGTGAGACAGGTACGGGCAAGGAGGTCTTTGCCTGGGCGATTCATAACAATAGCCGACGGGCCGATAAGAATTTTGTGGTTGTCGATTGTGCGGCGCTTCCGGAGACCCTCATCGAGAGCACGCTCTTCGGGCATGAAAAAGGGGCCTTTACGGGTGCGGACCGGGCCCAGGAGGGTCTTGTGCATCAGGCAGATGGAGGCACCCTTTTTCTCGATGAGATTGGAGAACTTCCCCCGGCAATTCAGAAGACATTCCTTCGATTTCTTCAGGAACGCTCGTTTCGCAGCGTTGGAGGACAAGCGGAGATAAAAAGCGATTTTAGAATTATCGCGGCCACTAATAACGATCTAAAAGATGCGGTTAAAAACGGACTATTTAGAGAAGACCTCTACTACAGGCTCTGTACGTTCACTATTGATATACCCCCCTTAAGGGAACGCAAAGAAGATATCAAGGATCTTGTAATGCACTATATGCACGAACTGAACACCTATAATAACGTGGAGCCTAAAGGTTTTTCATCGGAGTTCTTCGATGTCCTGATGAATTATGACTGGCCGGGAAACGTTCGGGAGTTATTCAACACCATCGAAAGGATTATTATGGTAGCCGGCAATGATCCGATCATCTACCCCATGCACTTGCCACCCTATATCCGAATCAATGTATCTCAGAGCCAGGCCGCCGATGCCGATGGTACGCTTTCTCATGGAACATTTCTCACCAATGTCGATCAGGTGGGAGCCCTTCCAAAATTTAAGACGTTCCATGAAAATACCATGTCTGCCATAGAACAAGACTACTTCAAGAAACTTATGTCGCTGACCGATGGAAACATCAAGCAAGCCTGTCAATTATCAGGATTATCCCGTTCCCGTCTCTACGCCCTCCTCAAGAAACACCATATCTCCCATTCCAGCTAACAAACGGAATCTTCCGACGATACCATTCCCCTGCTGATGAACGTAATCGTGTTGTGTGGGCAGTTACCGTGTTTCTCTTCTCGACAAAAGGCAGTATGAATATTCAGTGTAGTTGCGCCCGGTAAAGGCTTTAAACCGCATTTTCAGATAAAGACGGCTGATGTAGAGCGGCATTGGGAGGAACGTTTTCTATCTCTTAATCCTGCGGCGGACTCTCCCCGAAAGAGGGTCGTGATCTCGTCGAGGCACGACCGGTTCCAATCGGCCCGGATGGATTGGGCCGGGCATCAGGCGGCCATGGCAAAACTGATAATTTCAGAATGATCCGAAAAGCGGTTCAGCAGGCAGATAAGACGCGTGGCCGGGCCGTCGCTCCCGCCTACCCGGTCGACGATATGGGTAATGTCGTATTTTTTGCGAAAAACAGTCTCCTTTCCGTCCGACGGTATTGCGGCCTATCGGTTGGCCGTGGCCGATCTGCTTTCTCTGAGCGTTACGCCGACGATCCCTGCGCTGGCGCAACGCCGGACGATGTCTCCGATGAATCTCTTGTCGGCGGCCGGGTTGATGACGCCCGCGGCCGGATCACCGTCAGTGCTCCTTTTTTCAGCTGCTATTCCTGATGCGGGAGATGAGCTCCACGGTCTGCCGAATTCGTTTGGCCAACTCCTCAAACCGGCCCTGACTGACCATGCGGGCGTCGATGAGATTGCCCCCGATCCCCACGCAGGCCGCCCCGGCCCCAAACCATGCCGAGAGAGACTCCTCGGTGGGATCGACCCCGCCGGTGGGCATCAGCTCCGCCCAGGGCATGGGACCCCTCACCGCCTTGATAAAGGCGGGACCGCCGACCTGGGCGCCGGGAAACACCTTGCATATCTCCACTCCCAGCCGATGGGCCCGGTGTATTTCGGTGGCGCTTCCGCACCCGGGGCAGTAAGGGATCTTTCGGGCGTTGCACAGGAGCGCGGTATCCTCGTCGAGCACCGGCCCGACCACAAAATCGGCCCCGTCGTTGATATAGAGAGCCGCCGTCGGGGCATCGATGATCGACCCCACCCCCAGGATAACGTCCGGCCGCTCGTTCCGTCGGTATGCATCGAGCTCTGAAAAGACGTGCGCGGCCCGGTCGCCCCGGTTGGTGAACTCGATGACGCCGGCCCCGGCCTCGCTGCACGCCGCGACGATACGCTTGCCGACGTCGGCTTCGGGATGATAGAAGACGACAGTCAGGCCGATACGCTTCATCGCCGAAAGGGTCTCAAGTCGGGAGAAAAGAGCCATAATTGGCCTCCTGTTGGTGCGTATTCCGGGTAGGGCAGCACTATGTCCGTACCCGCTATTTTATATCTCTTTTCCTTTTATCGCAAAGGGATATCGATCGGGAAGAAAATTTCCGGGTGCCGGGTGTGGGGAGGGTCGGGGTCGGCCAATGGAGGCTATCCCGAGCCTCTACACGGTAATGATATCCAGCGGCAGTGAGGTTAGCTGCATAGTCTCATTTTCCGTTATCAAATAGGTCTCCTCGTCGCCGATCTCGACCCCCTCGTCATACGACGTATAGAGCTCGATGTTGATGACCATCCCTGGCTTTAACGTCAAATCCGTCCCGTTGTAGAGCCAGACTTCCTCCGTTTGCAGGCCGATAGAATGGCCGACATTGATGATATAGGGGGGGAGGTCGTTTTCTTCATAGAGCTTGAGGGCTCGTTCATGCAGCTCCTTGGCGGTCGTTCCGGGAACGGACAGCCGCCCAATCTCCTTGACGATACCGCACATGGTGGAGTAAAGCCGGGCCAGGCGCTCGGGAACGGCGCCCGTATAGACGTGTCTTCGAATGTCGGCGGCATAGCCGTTAAAAACGGGGCCGATATCTATCGCGACGAGCTTATCCGTTTCGAGTTTCTCTTCGATGGAGACTTCCGGGTTGGAGGTGCCGAAGGAAATTGTCACGTGGCCGATACCGGTCGCGCCGTTCTTGATCATCCGGTATTTTGCCTCCTGGATAAGATCGGGCCGGGTAATCCCGGGCTTGATGATCCCGGCTAGCTCGGAAAATGTCGCCTCGGCGATCTTCGTGCACTGAAGGATCATTTCGACCTCCCGGGGCGACTTGATGAGCCGAAGCGACTGCATGATATCGTCAATGACGACCAGCCCCCCGGGCGTGGTGTTGTCTTCGATCAACCGAACGGCAAAGTAAGGACAGCCGGACTCCACGCCGATCGTTTTCCCGTCCAGGTCTCGTCCCACAAAGAAATTCTTCAGTGTTTCGATGCCGCCTTTTTTGTCGATATACATCTCGATGTGATCGGCGGCGTATTGAACGCCGTGAAGGACAGCGCCTATCCAGACGCAGAGCGTCACGCGGCCGTCGGCCTCGATAAAACAGAAGAGGGGAAACTGATTTTTAAGTGCGTACAATATGGGATTGCCGGCAGACGGCGTGCAGGGATACCCGGTTGTGTAGAATACGTTTTCGGGCGTGGAAAGGAGGATCGCATCGACGTTCCTTTCTTTCATAAGCGCCAGGAGTCGCGACTTGTTAAAGCCGTACGGCTCGAATATTGCGGGTATCATACTGCCTCCATCCGGATTGATCGGTTTCACCGATAGCTAATGGCAAATTGGTAATACCAATAACTTTTTACTTTTTCCAGAGCATTTTGTCAAGAGAAATGTGTCTATCACCGATAATTACGACATCCGGGAATCGACGGGATTGCTCGGGTAGTACGGCAAGCGGCATAATAGTAGGGAAGGCAGCAGGACATATCATTCTTTTCTTGTAATGGCATTGATACTACTGTATATTTATTAAACGATACTTTCTCAAATGCTTGTCCATTCGGGGGCTGCTGATGTTTCTTCCCCTCTCGGCAAGTGATGACAAAATAAGACTACCGAAGGCGACCCTTGGCCTAATAGGAATAAATGCCTTTATCTACTTCTTTTCATCTCAACTTGAGGGTCTTGGCCTATAAGCGTTCTACGACTTCTTTGGGCTGGTTCCGTCTCGTGTGCTTTCCGCCGATTTCATTATCTGGTACAAAACATTCCCCTTTTTGACCTCGATGTTCGTCCACGGGAGCTTTCTCCACCTCGCTGGAAACTGCCTTTTCCTGTATATTTTCGGAAGCGAGTTGGAGAACCGCTTCGGTCCGAGAAAGCATCTCTATTTCTATCTCTTGAGCGGCATCTATGGTGGTCTCTTCTACGTCGCCTGCAAATGGCAATCACCAATGCCGGTAATCGGGGCAAGCGGGGCGATTTCCGGACTCATGGGGGCGGTTCTCATCCTATTTCCCACAGCGAGAATACGCCTTCTCTTCATGTCGTTTTTCCCTACCTACGCCCGTATCATTGAGGTACCGGCATATATCTGTATTGGGTTATGGTTCCTCATGCAGCTTGCCTTCGGATTATCGGGTCTGGAGACCGGGACCGCCTACTGGGGCCACGTTGGCGGGTTCATAGGGGGAATAGGCCTATGCAGATTAATTCTGCCGGTAACGAAATATGTAAAGAAAAAGCCAAAGAAGCATATCCTGATACTCGGTAAGATGAGGCCAAAAAGGCCCCGGCCTATTTACGAAATCATGATAGGTAGAATGTATGCTTTTTGCGTTGGTTTTTCAAAAACAAAGACTTTCTATCGCATCGTCGGCTCCATTTTCACTTTTTATATGCTGATGTTGCTGAACTTCTACCTGTTTGGCCGTTCTTTTCCAAAAGCGTTTTGGTACACCTTAACTGAACTCTTAATGGTTATACTACCAATAGCCTACTTTTTTGTTTTGTCAAAAACCGTAAGAGATGGCCTTTCTTCATTTTTCTATTTACCCTTCTCATTTCTCTATGAAGGGAGACAAGATCATGAAGTTAAGCCGGATATATACAAAGCAGAGTTCTTTGAACAAAAAGGAGACTATTTCACCGCCATCAGACAATACCGTGGGCTCTTCGCACGGTTCCCCGATAGGATAGACATCCTTTACAAAATTGCAGAAATATACAGAACGAAACTCAAGGAAAGGAGAAAAGCTATCGGTTCATACAAAGCCCTTCTCAGTTATCCTGAAGACGGGGAATACGCATACTATGTGAGGCACGCCAGAGAGTTGATTGAAATCCTTGAAAGAGATACACGAGAGCATCCAGAACCAATCGTGATTGATGGGGTGGAAGAGGAGGACAATTTTAAGGTTGGTAGGTTTTAGGATTTTGTTTAAGGTTAAACGGATTCAGAAAGGGAGACGGCGTAACGGACCGCGATAAAGTAACCCCCCGCAAAAGAGGAGGGGATTGGTTAAAAGTCAGAAACCGCCGTTTGGCGGTTTCTTGGTAGTCCCAACGGGTTTCGAACCCGTGTCTCCGGCGTGAGAGGCCAGTATCCTAGACCACTAGACGATGGGACCATAAAAACAATTTTGTTATGATATGGTGGTTTTTCGAATTTGTCAATAGAAAAGAGAAGATCGGGAACAATCCCGATCGTAAGATAGCACATCCGCGTATCTTTCTGTATCGACACCGTAGAAAACACCACATCAGGGTGCGCTACGGTATCCTCTTAACAACGTCCCACAGAGGCCGAGGAGCGGCGCGACGCGCATCGGGCGACCTCAATCGTCATCCTCAGCCTTCGGTGTTTGTTCTACGTAGCGCCCGGCTCGTTTCCAGCGTTCGTGGAGCCACCACCATTCGCCGGGGTTTTCGAGCACCTCCTGTTCGATGACGGCATTAAACCGCTTGAGATTATTATAGATGTCTTTATCCTTGTCGCCGCTGTGTTCAAGCTCGATCGGCTCCCGTATAACGATGGTGTGCTTGAGCCATCCCTGCCTCCTGGCATAAACGGGCAGGACCACGGCCCCCGTGCGCTGCGCCAGGATTGCCGGGCCCCGGGCGGTAGCGGCCTTGATGCCAAAGAACTCCACCCCCACGTCCCCTTCGCGAACATTCTGATCCAGAGCGATCCATAGGATACCATTTTTACGCAGCGTAGAAAGGGAGCGTTTTGTCGCCTCGCTGCGGGGCTTGAGTGGGATCGGGTTGAGTTTCATGTCCCGGTTCAGCTTAACGATGAAATCCGCGATACTTCCGGACTGGGGCTGCTTGAAGATGTAGTGAACCGGATATCCGTGCACGGTGAGCGTGAGGATTGCCATAAGAAAATTGCCGACGTGGCTGCCGAGCATGAGGACGGGTTTACCCTGCTTGAGGATCCGGGCCAGGTGTTCTTCTCCCTCGATTCGAGTCTCCTTTGCTGCGGTATGGGGAGGGCGGCAGATGACCGTCAACTCGACGACCATGCGAATGATATTAATCATGCTCTCTTTTGCGATCGCCTTCAACTCCTTGTCAGAGCGGGTATCTTTATAGACTATCCGGAGGTTGGCCATGGCCTGACGCCTCCAGGGAACGCCAAAGAGCCAGAAGATAGGCCCGAGGATCTCGGCCGCGGCATGGGCGAACGGCGCGGGTAGCCACATAACCAGAGAGAAAAAGGGCCGTGCGGGAAGCGACGCGATCGCCGCGATAGTACGCCTGAAATTCCTGAGACGATGGTGTAGATTCATTTAACCGGCCGACTCGATAAGGACTTTCTTGTTAACCTTGCCGGGTCCCACCATTGGAAGTGCCTCGATGAATCGTACCATTTTGGGGACTTTATAGTCGGCCATCTTATCCCTGCAGTATTTTACGATATCATGCTCGGTAAGATCGGAGCCCGGCCGTTTGACCACGAAGGCCGATAGGACCTCACCGCGTTTCTCATCCGGAATACCGACCACGGCGGCGTCCATGATGGACTGATGGGCCACCAGGACGTTTTCGACCTCAGCCGGGAAGACATTAATGCCGCCGGTAATGATGATCTCTTTTGATCGGCCGAGATGATAGATAAAACCGTCGGGGTCGATCCTTCCCAGATCGCCGGTCCAAAACCACCCGTCCTTGATTACCTTGGCGGTCTCTTCGGCCTGCTTATAGTATCCTTTCATAATCTGGGGACCCCGCACGATGATCTCGCCGGGAGTATCCGGGCCCACCGTTGAGCCGTTTTCGTCAACGATCTTGATCTCGACACCCGGGACGATCTTACCGACAGAGCCGAGCTTCTCGTCGGCGTACGAGAGAGGTACGAGGGTCAACAGCGGGGAGGTCTCCGTGAGTCCGTAACCCTGGATGACCTTGAGGTGGGGTATCCGCCTGCGGTACTCCTCCATGAGTGCCTTGGGGACGCTCATCCCCATCATCGAGATATATTTCAGGGAGGAAAGATCATATTTTTCGAGCTTCGGATCGGCCAGGAGCATCTGGCTGATCGGCGGAACGCTGTTGAAGAGGTTTACCTTCTCGCGCTCAACGGCCTTCCAGACGGTATCGGGACGCCAGCTCTCGAAGATAACCAGGGAATTGCCGTATTTAAGCTGGGTGTTGACGAGGATCGGCCCGGTAATATGGCTCATGGGCAGGATGCAGGCCATAACGGTATCCTCGGTGCAGTACTCGGGGATGATACCGTGCAGGGATTCAGGGAAGAGATCCAGATGCCGATATTGCAGGATAACTCCCTTGGGCCTTCCGGTGCTGCCGGAAGTATAGAGGAAGAGCGCCTCGTCCTCGTCGGCGATGGGGACGGTCGGCTCATCGGCGTTGCCGGTATTCATGAAGTCCGTATAGTCGGTATCCGGAGATTTGTCTCCCTGGCCGATGATCACGAGTTTCTTGACATGTGCCGGGAGGTCCCCGGCGGCCTTGATCGGCTTTGCCATGTCCACGGTGGTCACGATCACCGACGCATCGGAATCGTTAACGATATGTTTGAGCTCATCGCCGATTATCCTGAAATCGATGGGAACGCAGATTACGCCGGCCGACAGCGACCCGAGATAAATCTCTACGAATTCGGGGATATTGGGGAGGTAGGTGAGGATCTTATCACCCTTGCCGATGCCCGATTTTTCCAGGGCGGAGGCAAATTTGAAGGCCTGTTGTTCAAGCTCCCGGAAGGTGATCTTTTTCGCGCCGTAGATGATTCCGTTCTTATTTGGGAGCCTTTCGGCCGTCTTTTTCAGTTCTTCTCTGATATTCATATGGATCCTCTCTGTAAAGAACTATTCTACTTAAAGTTAACTATTTAACTTATTTTGGGGAATAATTCAACAAAATAATTCGTTTCTATGGTTTTTCGATTATTCCCGGAAGCCGGTTAATCGGTATTGATAGAATTTTCGGGAGGAGAAAAAAAGACGGCTTCGGTTCCGGTTATGCAGCGGGGTACCATCGTATCGGCAAATGATCGTGGGGCAGCGTAACGAAGGAGGGGGCGATTGTCCTGAGGATTGGCCGCTGCTTCTCGCCGGGCGCGGCCGAATGATCAATGTGATGAACGGAAAAAACTTTCGCGATGGATTGTAGGCGCATTCAGGGCGTTGCGGAAAGGAGAGAGGGCCATGGCATGCGTCGTGACGGGTATAACCGCGTTCGAGCGTTACGTCCTTACCCTCTTACTATTGGAACGTGGACCGGACGTGCGGTGTGACCGGTGTCGGCCCGAATGATCCGGCTCATTTCCCTTTGATAACCCCGGCTACGTCCTTGAGGAACTGCAACTCGGTTTCGGCCAGTTTGATATTATGCGAAATGATTATTGCTTCCTTGCCTTTGGGATTGGTGCTTTCGGCAGACCTTTCCTGGGCCTTAAGGAAGAAGATCAGTTTCCTCAGTTCACGGGATCGATCGGTAAGCTTATCTACTGCCTCGTCCCGATCGAGCATATCGATGAAATAGAGTGAAATATCGATATTGAGCAGGGGACGCCTGTTATCGCTCATGTTGGAAAGAAGGAGCTCTCGAAACTCCCGTTTTCCCTTGTCGGTGAGAGAATAGAGGTTTTTTTGCGGCCGTTTTGTGTCCGAAACGACCTTAAACGTAACAAGCCCTTCCTTTTCCATCTTGCCGAGGGTATAGTAGATGGAAGTGTTGTCGACGTTAATCAGATTGGAGAGGTCCGTCTCGATCATTTTGCGCAGGTTATATCCGTGATTGTCTCCTTTCATAAGGAGGCCCATGAGGATTAGTTTAAGCATTTATACATACTCGAATAGTGAACTTAAAATAGCATAGGATATATTATGTAATATATATCATCTTTTTCTATTAATTGTCAATATATTTTAAAGCACTTTAATAATTATTTTCGAAGGAATGACGTAATTCTGTCAAAATTGTTCGCTTTATTGTCGGTGATTCTGCGGCGAATGCCCCGTACCTGACACGTGCCGGATATTGTTATTGGACGAGGGATCAAATCCTGTAAAGGGGAGGGCGAGGCGAAAAGGGTCGTCTAAGACCGATCCATGGCGGGTGTATCTGTGTCTGCACGGACCCGATACGGGCCGCTTCCCGGCGAACGAGGGCCGTCGTAAGGCAGGAAGTGCTCCGGGGTAAAACAAACTATTGACAAAACAAATGATAGGTGTTACATAAAAAACAATGGGGATGTAGCTCAGCTGGGAGAGCGCGGCGTTCGCAACGCTGAGGTCGTGGGTTCGAGTCCCATCATCTCCACCACTTTAAAAACAGACAAGGGGATATTCCCCTTCTGAGCGTGAGCGAGGTTCCTGCCGTCAGGTAGGGGCCTTGAATATTATTGGGCAAGAAACAGGCTCTGCGGGTTACGTCCGGTACGGGCGATCCGGCGATGAAACCGGGGAGTGGATGAATCGTTTCAGGTAATATGCATCCATTTCACCATGGTTTCCCGGTTTGGTCCGTCGCGGAATTATTTTTGCGCTGATTTAGCCGTTGGCTCCCGCCGTGTTGTACGAACACCGCACATAACCGATTGCAGGCAGCCGGGGAAAGGACCGCTGAGATCACCGGGTCTCGGTCGGCGGCGATTTTATTTCCGGTGAATGCTCGATACACCGGTGCGGGTGGGCAGGTTTTTCCATCTCGTGCAGGCGTAAAACCGCCGCCAAGGAAACGGTCCATGATGCCGATGTCCTTGGCGGCGTGTATGTTCCCAGGATAAGAGGCGTTGCCTCCCATCGCCGTCCTGTCGGAATTCCCGTAGGATTTGGCTCAGTGGCGGCCTTCTATTCCATAGTACCCTTACCCTTTAGGTACTGGTAGTGGTGATACATGGCCGCAAGCGAATTAACTGCCGTTTCGGGGGTGGGGTAAACTACCTCGGAATACCCGGTTTTTGACTGGTAACGTTCATGAGAGCCGCCGGCGTACAGCGAGACGTTGATGACGGGCTTGTGAGTCTGATTCATGATCTCGTTTACCTCGTTGAGGTAGCCCCGTTCGATGGTGAACAGCTTGTCCCGGGCCTTGCGGACGGCGTACTCGACGTTGTCCAGGTCGGCGGCTTCGGCCGATGCAGAGAAGGAGCGGATGCCCATGCTGGTAACGCCGACGATTCCCAGGCAGATGACCGCGTCTACATCCGGCGAAGAGGTTACCAACTTCACCGATTCCACGAAGGCCTCCTGGTTGATCTGTCCCACGAGGTCGACCGGGTTTCTGCGGCTCCAGAACGGCGGAAGGACCTTATCGAGTTTTTCGATGATGTCCTGGCTCAGGACGGCAACCTGCATTCCCTGCTCCACGATCGCGTCGCAGGTGATGACACCCCAGCCGCCGCCGAAGGTGATCACCCCGATCCGGAGCCCCTTAGGAAGCGGGAGGTTGGCCATGGCCACGGAGAAATTAAGCATGTCACTGGGGGTCTTGGCCTCGATAACACCACTCTGGCGGAACGCCGATCCGAGTATGACGGTGTTGCCGGCCATTGATCCGGTGTGGGATCGCGCGGCCTCGCCGCCGGCCTCGGTGCGTCCTCCCTTGAGAGCGATGATGGGCTTTTTTGCCGCGGTTTCTTCGGCAATTTTCATAAACCGGGTTCCCTCGGCGACTCCCTCCAGGTAGATCAGGATAACCTTTGTATCCGGGTCGTCTGCATAATATTCGAGGATGTGGTCTTTCCTGATGACGGACTCGTTTCCTGAGCCGACGAACTTACTCATCCCGATACCCTGCTGTTCGGCCCACTCCAGCATCTGGACCCCGAGATTACCGCTCTGGGAGATGAACGAGATATCCCCACGACGAGGGGCAAGAGGGGCGCCCAGGGCGAACATTTTTTTCTGGGTACACATGACTCCCATAGTATTGGGGCCTATCATGGGGATTTTGGCTGCATTGACCAAATCGGCCAAATCCTTTTCGATCTGTTTTCCGTCGGCCCCGGTCTCGGAGAATCCTGAGGTAACCGTTACGATTCCTCCAACTCTTTTGTCGATACACTGGCGCGTAATGTCGAGGATCGAATCGACCGGCGTGGTGATAACGACCAGGTCAACGTTCTCCGGAACGGCGGCCAGTTTTGTGTAGACCTTCCTCCCGTAAATTTCCTTTTCCTTTGGGTTGATGGGGTATATACGGCCCTGGTAGCCCCCCGCAAGGAGATGGGACATGATGAATGAGCCCCACTTCGCAAACCTGTTGCTGGCACCGATGACCGCAATGCTTTCAGGATAGAAGATAGAATTGAGCTCAGTAGTGAAGTTCTTAGCCATAGCAGTCTGTTCCTCCGTTGGTAAATCATCGATTCAACCATGATAATACGAAAGCAGGGGAAATGCAAGGGATGAAAAGAATATAGTATCTCATTGACGGCCCGGAAGAGGGATAACTAATTAGGCTGTTAGTGGAGGGTGGCGGATGGCTATGGATAGAGATCGGTGTGGTGTGTAAGTCCGTCGGAGAACCCAGAAAAAAGGAGAAAATGCTTGACATAATTATTCGAAATCATTTAAAATGTTTAATTACACAATTTTTGGACGTGCCGTGAAAGGAAAGATTGTCATTGCTGTCGAGATGTGTAAAGGGTGCCTCTATTGTGTTGAGGCATGTCCCAAACACCTGATTACCGAGGCAACCCGGCTCAACACAAAGGGTTACTACCCCGCTGAATTCAACCCGTCCGAGGACAATGAGTGTACAGCCTGTACCCTCTGCGCGATTTCCTGTCCTGAAGCGGCCATAGAGGTCTACCGTGACGAAAAACAAAAATAAAAAGCTGATGCGGGGAAACGCCGTTGTCGGCGAGGCCGCCATCAAGGCCGGATGCACCTGTTACTTCGGCTATCCCATCACCCCCCAGAATCAGCTACCCGAATATATGTCACGGAGGCTTGTCGAGGTAGGAGGTGTCTTTATTCAATCGGAGAGCGAGATCTCGGCTATCAATATGGCGCTGGGTGCCTCGGTGGCGGGGGCGCGGGTGATGACCTCTTCCTCAAGCCCCGGCATCAGCCTCAAGCAGGAAGGAATCTCGTTTCTGGCCGGCTGCGAGCTGCCCTGTGTTATTGTGAACATGGCGCGGGGAGGGCCCGGACTCGGCAACATCTCTCCGGCCCAGTCGGACTATTTTCAGGCCACCCGGGGCGGCGGTCACGGAGACTACCGCTCGCTGGTGTATGCCCCGGCTTCATGCCAGGAGTTGGCCGACCTGACGATGGAGGCATTCGATGTGGCCGACGTCTACCGCAATCCCGTCATGATCCTGGCCGACGGAATGATCGGCCAGATGATGGAGCCGGTGACTTACGATAATTATAAACCCCGTGAGATTCCTCCAAAGGACTACATCCTCGACGGCGCCAAGGACAGACCTTCACGGATCATTAAATCGTTGATCCTCAATCCCCACGAAATGGAAGAGTTTAACTGGAAACTCGCGCGTAAATATCGAATCATAGAGAAGAACGAAACGAAGTACGAAGAATTCATGATGGATGACGCCAAGGTAGCGGTAATCGCCTATGGGACGGCGGCGCGGATTGCAAAGGGGGCGGTGAAACGGGCCAGAAATGACGGGATGCGAGTAGGATTGATCAGGCCGATCACCCTCTGGCCGTTTCCCTCCGAGATAATCTACCGGCGGGCGGCTTCGGTCGGGCTCTTTTTCGTATTCGAGATGAGTGCCGGACAGATGGTAGAGGATGTACGACTTGCCCTCAAAGGTGAATCCGAGATATATTTCTACGGCCGTCCGGGCGGAATCGTCCCAACACCGGTGGAAGTGCAGCGCCTCATCACTCGCCAGTACTACCAGAAGGGGTTGATCTAAATGAAAAAGATATATGCCCGTCCGAAATACTTGAAACCTGTCTCCATGCACTATTGTCCCGGGTGCGGACACAGTATCGTAACCAAATTGATCGCCGAGATCATCGAAGAAATGAGCGTGGCCGATATAACGATATGCGTCCCCCCGGCCGGATGCGCGGTTCTTACCTATAACTACCTGGATGTGGATACGACCGAATCCGCCCATGGGAGGGCCATAGCCGTGGCGACGGGCATCAAGAGGGTATTACCCGATCGGCTCGTCTTCACGTATCAGGGCGACGGTGACCTGGCGGCTATCGGTACCGCAGAGACGGTACATGCGGCAAACCGGGGAGAACGCATAACCACCGTTTTTATGAACAACGCCGTTTACGGCATGACCGGCGGCCAGATGGCGCCGACCACCATCCTGGGGCAGAAGACCACTACATCGCCATTCGGAAGGGACTTGGTTCGGGAGGGGGCGCCGCTCAAGATAAGCGAAATGCTGGCGGTTCTTCCCAGCACCGTCTATATAGAGCGGACGGCGGTGAACTCTGTTGCCGGTATCAAGGCGACGAAGAAGGCCATCAAGAAGGCCTTCAAGGTACAGCAGGACGACCTCGGTTTCTCACTCGTAGAGGTCCTTTCACCGTGTCCTACAAACTGGAAGATGACGCCCCTTGCCTCGTGTAGATGGATAGACGAGGTGATGGCAAAGGAATATCCTCTCGGAGTCATTAAAGATACGACGAGGCAGACCCACAAAAAGGAGGCCGCTGATGCTGATTAAGACGGTCTTTTCCGGTTTCGGCGGTCAGGGTGTCCTTATGATGGGATACGCGTTTGCTGTAGCGGCCATGTGGGAGGATAGAGAGGTAACGTATCTCCCTTCTTACGGTGCGGAGGTGAGGGGAGGTACCGCCAACTGTACGGTGGCGATATCGGACGAGGAGATTGCCTCGCCTATCTCCTCGTCTCCCGATTTTGCCGTTGTGATGAACAAACCGTCGCTCTACGCTTTTCAGAACAAGCTCCAGTCGGGAGGCGTACTCTTTATCAATGCGACGATGATCGACGAGGCTCCCGTCAGAAAGGATATTCAGGTAGTGAATGTCGATGCGGGTAAAATCGCCGAACAACTGGGCGATATGCGGACGGCCAACATGGTGATGCTCGGCGCCTTTGTGCGTAAGACCAAACTCATCACCCTGGACAATCTGGTCCTGAGCCTCGAAGAAATCTTCGATGGAAAGAAAAAAATTATCGAAATGAACGCCGGGGCCCTTAGAAACGGTTACGATATCCTGTAGCGGGTGAACAAATCAATGACGAAAAATATGCGAATCAAACAGATTTCAGTGGTCATGGAAAACATCCCCGGAAAACTCTCCGGAGTCTCGGACGTCCTTGGTGCGGAGGGAATAAACATCCGGGCCATTACGGTGGCCGATACATCAGATCTTACCACCGTCAGAATGATCGTGGACGACCCGGCCAAGGCTATACTGGTTCTCGAGAGCAAAGAGTATAACATCCGGCAGCGTGAGGTGCTGGCGGTGGAGACCCCCGATCATCCGGGCGGGCTCAACGCCGTGCTCAGGCCGTTGAGGGACGCGCAGATCAACGTCCATTACCTCTATCCCTATATCGGGCGGATCAAGGACAATGCGATACTGATTCTCGGGGTGGATAAGATTGACGAAGCGATACAGATTCTTACTCAAAACTGGGTCCACCTGATTTCCGAAAGGAAGCTTTACGCGCTCTAAGGGCCGATCGAGGGCAATTGTTTTACCTTGACAATAATCCGGTGCAACGGTATTGTCAGAAGAATTTTCGGCTTTTGCACCCGGATAAAAGGGGGACAAAAATTGCCGATCGGGTTGACCGGGTCAAGGGTGGGGAAAAGAGGGGCGGCGGAGTCGGACCGATAATCAATGGTAATACAGAAGGGCACAATATACGTTATAATTATAGGGGTTAAAGAGGTCGGTAACTAAAGCGGCGAAGGCCAGCCTCTTTACTATTAGAGCAGTTATGTGGTCTGAAATTATCAACGCGTTTAAGTATCCCTTAATCGGGGAAAAATACCCGAAGCGATTCCTCTTGGGCTGCGCGATAAGCCTTATCCCGCTCCTGGGAAGTCTCGTTGCTGTGGGATACGCCGTCAAAAGCACCCGGGGTATCATGGATGGGTCTTCGGAGATTCCCCGCTGGGAGGATTTTATCGGGCTCTTATTGATGGGGATTAAGGCGCTGGGAATCCTATTTGTCTATGGGCTCGTGTCCCTCGTTCCGTTTTCCCTTGGTATCTTTTTTATCCTCGTCATTCCTCACGTCATTGCGGTTAATATAGGTTTTATCTTTCTCGTATTAAGCTCGATCCTCTTTCTCTCGTCGACGTTTGTTGTACCCATGGCGGTACTGTTTATGATTCGTGCGGGGGGTTCTTTTCGCGCCGCCCTGCACTTTGAGGATGTCCTGATTGCCGTAAGGAACATGGCGACAACCTATGTCATCAGATCTCTGGGCGTATGGGCCGTCGGTTTCCTTTTTGTGGCGGCGATGCTCTTGGTTATTTCTCTTCCGTTCGGTCACTTTTTTGTGATGATACCGGCCTTCTATTTCCTCTTGTTCGCGTCGTATATCTTCGGTATGGAGGGAAGGCTGGACTTTACCGGGCGAGACGAAGAGAATATCGATAAGGATATCGATAAGGACCAATAACATGTATTTACAAAAAAACATATACTTGACAGAAGAAAAAAAATAATATATGTTGTAAAAAGGCGTTTTGTATCCCGTCATGTAATTCTGGAGATAACCCTTGTTTGACGCCATCTCCGATAAATTCAACACGATCTTCTCCAAAGTCAGAGGACGAGCACGATTATCGGAAGAAAATATCTCGGAGGCCCTCAGGGAAATACGATTAGCCCTGTTGGAAGCTGACGTAAATTTCAAAGTCGTCAAGTCTTTTACGGCATCCGTCCGGGATAAGGCCCTTGGAACGGAGGTGACGCCCCGGGTAACTCCCGGCCAGCAATTTATAAAAATCGTTCATGATGAACTGGTGGGCCTCCTCGGCATAGAGGGCGAAGGCCTTTCTCTCTCGGGACCGAGTCCGGCGGTGATCATGTTGGTGGGGCTGGTCGGCTCCGGCAAGACGACGACTGCCGGAAAGCTTGCCCTGCATCTATCAAAGAAGAGCCGCAATACGCTCATGGTAGCGGCCGATACCATGAGGCCCGCGGCGCGCAATCAGCTGGTCTCAATCGGCCAGCGGATCGGGATCGAGGTATTCTCGAACGACCGTGAACAAAGCCCTAACCGTATTTGCGCCGACGCGCTTTCGTATGCCTCCAAAAAGGGGGTAGATACCGTTATTATCGACACCGCCGGAAGACTTGCGGTCGATGAACAATTGATGGGAGAGCTGGCGGCTTTAAAGCGAGCGATCGCCCCCCGGGAGGTCCTTCTGGTGGCCGATTCTATGTCGGGCCAGGATGCCGTCACGGTGGCGGCAAAGTTTCATGAAGCGCTCGGCCTCACCGGAGTAATCCTGACTAAACTTGACGGGGATACGCGGGGAGGCGCGGCCCTTTCCATAAAGGCGGTCTCAGGGGCACCGATTAAATTTGCAGGGGTAGGCGAGAAACTTGAAGACCTCATGCCTTTTGAACCGGGGCGGATGGCCACCCGGATCCTCGGCATGGGGGACATCATCGGGCTCGTGGAAAAGGCCCAAAGCGCCGTCGACGAAAAGCAGGCGAAAGACCTCGAAAGGAAGGTCAAAAAAGGAGATTTTTCTCTTGACGACTTCCTGGATCAGATAAGGAGCATTAAGAAAATGGGCTCGATAGAAGGAATCCTCGGTATGATGCCGGGGATGAAAGGTCTTCCAGCGAAGGTCGATTACCGGGAGGCGGAGCACGAGCTCAAGAAGATAGAGGCGATCATAAACTCGATGACCAGAAGAGAGCGGGATAACCATGCCATCATCAACGGAAGCAGGAGAAAAAGGATTGCGGCCGGAAGCGGCACGCGGGTTGAGGATGTCAATAAGCTGCTGAAAAAGTATGGGGCCGCAAAGAAGATGTTGAAAAAACTGTCCAAGGGCGGTTTAAAAAAAATTGGAAGGGGTAATCTCCCCTTCCCCATGTAAGGGGGTGAGAATAAACTATGCCTGTAAAAATCAGACTACAGCGAATCGGCGCGAAAAAGAAACCGTTTTATAGAATTGTGGTTGCAAACAGCGAGGCGCCGAGAGGAGGTCGTTTCTTAGAAATAGTCGGTACGTATAATCCATTAACGGAGCCTGCCACCGTTACGGTAAGAGAGGAAAAGATCCGAGAATGGCTCACCCGGGGGGCGCAGGTAACCGGTACCGTAAGAAATATCCTCAAGAGAGAGGGGATAACGGCAAACGGAACAAAACCTGAATAATCATAGTGTATTACCGTTGTGAGGCTGACACTGGAGGTGATTGGTATGATGGCTATGAAAGAGCTTATTAAGTACATTGCTCAGGCCCTCGTCGACAACCCGGATAAGGTTGAGGTAACAGAAGTAGAAGGTGAACAGACGTCGGTTATCGAACTCAAGGTTGCCAAGGAAGACCTTGGCAAAGTGATCGGAAAGCAGGGCCGAACCGCGCGGGCCATGAGGACCATCCTCTCGGCGGCATCAACCAAAATAAACAAGAGGGCGGTTCTCGAAATTCTAGAATAGGTATGAAGGAAATAATCCTCGGGGAAATCATAAAACCCCACGGGCTCAACGGTGCGGTCAAGGTAAGGAGCTTTGCCGATTCTCCGGAAAGTTTTGTCAGGCCCACGCGGCTGTTTATGGTATCGGCCGACGGGAATCGTCTCGAGATATCGATCCGCGATGCGAACCCTATGGGCAGACTGGTCACCTTGAAGATCGAGGGAATCCATACGAGGGAGCAGGCCGAGGATTTGGTCGGAAACCGAATAGTTATTAACAGGGAAGACTTGCCCGATGCACAAGAGGACGAGTATTACTGGCAAGACCTTATAGGGATGAGCGTATATGATTCGGCGGGGACCTATTACGGAATAATAACTTCTATTCTTCCCACCGGAGCCAATGACGTTTTTGTCGTCGAGGGAACAAACGGTGAGGAGATCTTGATTCCGGGTACTTTCGAGGCGGTTTTGGAGGTAAATATCCCGGAACGCAGGATGGTGATCGAGCCGTCGTTCGGGCCGGTATTTCATGATACTCATTGATATACTGACCATTTTCCCCGATTACTTCGAATCTCCGTTTGGGATCGGGCTTATAAAAAAGGCCATTGACGCCGGTCTGATTTCGATACGCCTAGTGGACATCAGACATTTTTCGGCGAGCCGACACAATCAGGTGGATGATTGCCCCTTCGGGGGTGGGGCCGGAATGGTGATGAAGCCGGAGCCGATCTTTCGTGCAATCCGACACATCGGCCGAGGCGGAGGATACAAACCGCGGGTAATTCTCCTGTCGCCGCAGGGGATACGGTTCACACAAGACAGGGCCGTCCAACTGGCGGGCCTCAAAAGAATTGCCTTTATCTGCGGAAGATACGAAGGGGTTGATGAGCGCGTGTCGGAGGGCCTCGTGGATGAGGAACTGTCTATCGGAGACTATGTACTGTCAGGCGGAGAGGCGGCCGCTCTCGTAATTATCGAGGCACTCTCCCGCCAGATACCCGGGGTGGTGGGTAATAAAGAATCGGTATCGGGGGATACCTTCTATGGGAAATTTCTCAAGTATCCCCAGTATACTCGACCGCAACATTATCTGGGTATGTCGGCTCCCCCGGTACTGGTTTCCGGCGACCACGGCAAGATTGAAGATTGGAGGATGAATCAATCGGTCTCTCGGACCGTCCAGCGCAGGCCGGACCTTATCGATCACGGAACGCTGAGCGAGTCCGAGCGGAAGATCGTTGATAAGGTGAACAGGACGGCCGGAGAAAAGAAAAGGCTCCGGGTGCTGAACGATGAAAAATTGCCGGAAGGTTCATAATGTGCGGGGCCCATCGACGGACCGTCGAATCGGGTAAGCGGGCGGAAGGTGGAACGTGGGTGAGTTGTTCATCGGCTTGGTTCACTATCCGGTGACCAACAAGCGGGGAGATGTAGTTGCCACCGCCGTCACGAACCTGGACGTCCATGATATAGCGAGAACGGCCAAGACCTATGGGGTGTCACGGTATTTCATTATCAACCCCATGTGGTCCCAGAAACGGCTTGTCGACCGTATCGTGGATCATTGGATTACCGGATACGGGTTAACGTATAACCCCGATCGGGGCCGAGCGCTGAGTACGGTAGTAGTTGTGGAAGATCTCGGCGAGGCGATCCGATCGATCGTTGAGATGACGAAAGAGGAGCCCACCATCGTCGGAACGTCGGCCCGGAAGGGAAGAAAAACGGTGGGTTATCATAGGCTCAGGACAATGATTCAGGAGGATAACGTCCCGTACCTGCTACTTTTCGGGACGGGGTGGGGGATGACCGAACAGGTCAAGGACTTGTGTACCTATATGGTTGAACCGATACAAGGTCCGGGCGATTATCAGCACCTTTCGGTGAGATCGGCCGCGGCCATCGTTCTGGATAGACTCAGAGGAAAAGCAGACGAGAGGAGTATGTCATGAATAGAGTGGAATCAATTGAAAAAGAACAGATGCGGATGGACATTCCACGCTTCGGCGTAGGGGATACCGTAAAGGTTCACGTGAAGATCAAAGAAGGTGAAAAGGAACGAATTCAGGTATTCGAGGGGACGGTAATAAGAAGAACGGGGGGACTGACCCGTTCGGCATTTACCGTCAGAAAGATCTCCTACGGGGTAGGGGTAGAACGGATTTTCCCCCTCCATTCGCCGGTTGTCGAGAAGATCGATATCGTTACAAAGGGGAAAGTTCGAAGGGCCCGTCTCTACTACCTGAGACAGAGAAAGGGCAAGGCCGCCAGGATCAAAGAACAGCGGAATTTCTAACGGAACTTCTCATATACCCATTCGGGAAAAGAGGTCAACTAGATGATTCTGTTGGACCTGGTGATCGTGGGAGTGGGCCGGTTTGCTCAACCCACCAGGTTTTCCTTTCATAAAGGATATACGGTCGTATTCGGACTGAATGAGACCGGAAAGACCACCGTTGCCCGGGCGGTCATGGCGGTGTTTTATCCTGATGTATACAGCAGGGCTCCTGACTTTATAAACTGGCAGCTCACGGGGACTTCCCGTGCGTACGTCACCGTTAAAGAAGGCAACGACGTATACCGGCTCACGCGGGATTTCTCCCAAAAACTTTCCAATCTCGCCCGATATATTCCGGACAAGAAGACCTTCGCGCTGGTCACCAAAGACGAAAAAGAGATCAGCGGCTTCCTGACCGAGAAGCTCGGCCTCTTTGATGAGGAGATCTGCTCAAGCGTCTTCTATTCCGATTTTCTGCACCTGCCTTCCACCAATCCGTTCGGCGTTACCGGCCTTGTCCCCCGGCCGATCCCATCGGTGTCGCCAGCGGCGTCCGAGTCCGGCGGGTCGGGGGAGGGTGATGATGAGGACCCGGATTCACTAAAAGAACGGCTCGAGACGCTCAAAGAGGAGATTACGCGCGGCAAAGAGATCGATCAGATTCAGGTCGATCTGGATGAGCTCAGCGCCAAGGTCTATGAGATACAATCGAAGTTGAAAGAGGTCCGCGAGATAGAGGCCAAGCTCGGCGAGATCAACGCCTTCTTCGATCGATCCAAGGCCCTCGGAGATATCGACGGTGTCAAGGGCCGCATGGATCGATATCTCGAATCGGAGCGGAGGAAAGACGCGCACCTCAACGAAGTCAAGAGCAGGCGGGGACAAGCCGAGGCGGAATTAGCCAATACTGCCCTTCCAAGCCTGAAGGACAACAAATTTCTCGTGCCGGGGGGGGGGATTGCGCTTGGGTGTATCGTGTTAACTATTCTGCGGCCTACGATCGCAGATTTCATGCCGAGCACCTATGAGAAGATCATAAATCTTATATTTACCGCGGTAAACCTCGGCATACTCGTTGGGCTGGGGCTGATTGCCTGGGGGGTCTGGCAGTTCATCAACGCGCAGAATCGCATCCAGGGCTTTAGATCGACGGTAGGCGAAGCGGATACCGATATACGGCAGATACAGGGCAAGTTCGAGTCGGAGACGAAAGACTTCAGGGATATCATGCGGACGCTCGGCGCAAACAGCGTGGAAGAACTCAAAGCGAGGCTCGCCGGCGTCGAGCAGATGGGGGGCAAGAGAATGGCGCTGGAGCAACGCCATCAGCAGCTTGTCAAGGAACACAACGTTGAGGCCCTTATCAGGGAAGAGGCAGCCGCGAAGAAAAAGGTGGAGGATCTCGAATCCAAGCTCGAGTCTCTGGGCGCCCTCGGCTACACCCATCAGGAGATGAAGGAAGAGATCAAGCGAATAGAAAAGATTCTCAAGCAAAAGGGGATCGCGGTAACCCCCTTCAATGAGGGGAAGGGGACAGCAACCAAGGGATTCGGTCAGGACCAGAAACCCTCCCGGTTTCCGGGTGATCACTTCTCGCGCCTGATCGCCGTTGCCACGGAGCTGGTGCAGAAGGGGCGAATGGAACCGCTGAGCGAGCTCCAGAAAAACTTCGATAAATATATCCAGGTCCTCTCGAACAACAACTACGCGCGCTCAAGTATCAGCAAGGAAGGCGTCATTAAGTTCATGCGGGGGGATAATCTCATGCGCGTCGGGCTGGAGAGCATGTCGCCGGCCGCGAAAGACAGCATGTACTTTTCCCTCAAATTTGCCCTCATCGGGTCGATCATCAGCAAGAAGGCCCTGCCGATCATCTTCGACGATCCCTTCCTCCTGTTTGACGACAAACGGCTCGCGGCGGTCCTTACCATCCTCAAAGAGATCTCTGCCAAGACCCAGGTTATACACCTTACCTCAAAACAGGCGGCCGTTAAAGGGGCCGACCTTTCGTTCCAGACTAAGTAGTATATGCTGTTTCAATTCGATGAACAGTTTTACTCGGACGGAGTCGGTTTGCTCTGCGGCGTGGATGAGGCCGGGAGAGGGCCGCTGGCGGGGCCGGTCGTGGCCGCGGCGGTGGTGCTCGGGCCGGGAACGCGGCTTTCCGGCATTAAGGATTCCAAGGAGCTCACCCCAAAAAAACGAGAGGGACTATACGATATCATCGTCGCCCGGGCGACCGCCTGGCAAGTCGGGATCGTCGATCACGACGCAATTGACCGGATCAATATCCTTCGGGCGTCTCTGGCGGCCATGGAAGAGTCGGTGAGGGGTCTTGGAGTGACCTGCGACCTCGTGCTGGTGGACGGGAGATACGGCCTGGGGGGGGCTATACCGTGTCGGGCCATCGTGAGGGGTGATCAACAATCGGCCCATATCGCGGCGGCGTCCATCATTGCCAAGGTCACGCGGGACCGAATCATGCAAGGATTTCACGCGTACTATCCCCACTATAATTTTTTCCGAAACAAGGGCTACGGTACCCCCGAACATCTGAGAGCCCTTCGCCGATACGGGCCGTGCCCCATACACCGCAAGACGTTTTCCGGCGTCAGGGGAATGATCAATGAAACCCGATAAGGAGGGGAGGTTCGGGGAGCGGATTGCCCGATGGATGCTCATTCTCTCGGGCTACCGGATTATCGAGTCCAACTACCGCACCCGATACGGCGAGATCGACATCGTGGCCAGGGACGGGGATGACCTGGTATTCGTGGAGGTCAAGACGAAAAGCTCCCGGGAATACGGGCCGCCCGAAGAGTCGGTAGACGAGCACAAACAGCGGAAAATAGCGAGAATGGCGCTCATGTATCTGACGGAGAGGCAAGCGGGTGAAGACACGGCCTGCCGCTTTGACGTGGTGACGGTGGATCTGTCGGGAATACTGCCAAAAATCCGGGTAATCCCGAACGCGTTTGAGGCTCAATAGCGGGAGACTCCCCGCTTACCATATCGGGAAGCCTTTCCTCTTGGCCGATCGGGGTTTCTTCAAATGCCGGCAATTAAAAGAGGGGGCGTATCGCAGCGCGATGACAGATTCTCACGCAAACGATATACCGAAGAGTAATGCTGCTTTCCGTCGATAGAAAACGATCGATATTCGGCTGTGTCCCACCCCATCGTGTGCGCTCACGGCGCACCGTCAGACCCCTCAGGTGCCGCCATACCCAACGGTAACCTTTTTCCCCTCCACGATTACGGGAACGCTACGCCTCCCGGCGGAGTGGAGGAGCATCTCCTCAAGTCTTTTCGGGTCCTTTTTAACGTCATAGTAGGTCGCGCGATCTCCGTAGGCCGCCCTGGCCTCGTCGGTGTAGGGTCAGCCGCCCTTGCCGTAGATAATGATCGTATCGCCCATCAGCTGCCTCCTTGAATGGTCGGCGGGCCCGATGTCTGAGGCCCGATAAGTCTCTCCTGGATACGGATACAAAGGAGAGACGCAACGACGAAAGCCGTCCGTTACCGGTGTTTTTTCAGCCAGTCGATGACGTCCTTGAAGACCTCTTCCCGGTTGGTCTCGTTGAGCGTCTCATGTCGAGCACCCGGATAAAATTTCACGCTCACGTCGGCAAATCCCGCTTTCTTGTACGAATCGTAGACCTCCCGGACGCCCTTTGTGTCGTTTCCCACCGGATCCTTTTCCCCGGAGAAGAGGTAAATGGGGAGCTTCTTGGGGACCTTGGAGAAGTAATCCGGACGGTAGAGAGAGTTGAGCCCCGTGAGGAAATCGACCCAGAAACCAGCGGAAAAGACGTCGCCGCAGTAAGGGTCGGCGACGTACTTATCGACCTCGGCGTTATCCCGGGAAAGCCAGTCAAAGTCCGTACGGTTGGGCGCAAACGGCTTATTGAATGCTCCGAAAGACAGCGAGGTCATGAGCAGACTCTTGGCTTTGCTTCCTCTGAGCCTTTTCTCCACCCGGGCGATAAGGGTGCCGACCTTGCCCAGGAGGCCCGGATTTCCGCCTGTCCCGGAGAGGATGAGACCTTTAATCTCGTTTCCCCATCGGGTGATGTAGTCACGGGACAGGAAGGAGCCCATGCTGTGGCCGAAAAGGAAAATGGGAATACCGGGATGTTCCTTTTTGACGGTCTCGGTCAGACGGTGCATGTCGTCCACAATGAGGTCCCACCCGTCTTTATTGGCGATCCACCCGACGGCCTCAAGCGAACCGGCGGTCTTGCAGTGGCCCCGGTGGTCTTTGGCATAGACGGCGAATCCCGCGGCCGTCAGGGCTTTGGCGAACCGTTCGTAGCGGGCCGCGTGTTCCGCCATGCCGTGAGCGATCTGGACGGCGGCCGCAGGCTTACCGTCCGGGAGCCATGAGTAGACGAAGAGTTTTGCGCCGTCTTTGCCCTTGAGAGTAAAGGTATTTGCTTTCATGATATATCCCCCGTTTGGAATACTCCGTTACGATATGGGATTACTGACAATCTCACGCCACCGAGATGGTATCACAAAGAGAAAAACAAATCCATGGAAATGCCGCCGGGCGGCACGCTTTGGCCGGCCCGATTCGCTATATGAGGGGCTCCTCGTCGGACATCACCCTAATTCCCTTATCAACGAGCAGGGCGGCCAATACGCCCATTCCCGGGACCTTGTACCGCCCGACGTATACCTCCCGCACCCCGCAGGAAGGGCTCCGCTCGTTGAGAAGGGCCGAGGTAATTCCCTTTGAGCAAACAATCGCCAGCGCCTTGTTTGCGCCGACCAGAAACGATTCGGAGAGGTCATTACCGTCCCGATCCAGGATTTGGGCGGAGCCGGCCAATAACGCCTGTCCGTCACCCCCAAAAAACCGGCACGGGGCACGGGGCACACCCAGGCCGCCGAGGACTTCGGGACATACCGGCATAAACTGCCGGCCATCCAAGAACGCCGCCACCGTAGCCGAGTAAGAATTGGCGCCGTCGTAACGGCAATTGATGCCAACAAGACAGGCGCTGACCAGATATATCATTAGAATATCTCGATAGGTGGACTGGTGTATGCGAAGCCCTCGATGGGTTTGCCCCCCGAAATAATGACCTTCTTGTCGACAATCTTGACCCGTCCCTCGGCGAAAAATTGGATTACCTGCGGGTATATTTTGTGTTCCTGGGCAAGAATTCGGGCCTTGAGGGATTCCACGTCATCGTCGGGTAGGACAGGAACCACCGCCTGCATGATGATGGGTCCGGTGTCGACCCCTTCGTCAACGAAGTGGATCGTACAGCCGGAAAACTTCACTCCGTAATTGAAGGCGTCGGCCTGTCCGTGCGTGCCGGGGAACGACGGCAGGAGCGCGGGGTGTATGTTTATGACCCGCTGGGGGAACCGCCGTAAAAAATCGGGGGTCAACAGGCGCATGAATCCGGCAAGGCAGATAAGGTCTATTGGGGTCTCCTGGAGGACCGAGAGGACCGCCCCTTCAAACTCTTGCCGGGTTGCATAGTCGTGATGGTTTATGACGGCGGTGGGAATACCGTGTTTGGCCGCCCGCACCAGGCCATAGGCGTCCGGTTCGTTGGAGACCACGACGGCGATTTGCGCCGATACCCGCCGTGCCTCTATGCTGTCTATGATCGACTGGAGATTGGAGCCGCTGCCGGAGATGAAAACGGCGATGGAAAACATGATCATCTCCCCCTGGTCGTTACGGAATGAAGGAAACCGCCGGCGCGTCCTTTTGCCGCTCTTGGATACGGCCGATGACAGTCGAATCCTCGCCCATCGTCCTGAGGATCTTCAGTGCCTGATCGGCCGTCCGCTCCCGTACGATGATTGCCATCCCGATGCCGTTGTTGAAGGTGCGCATCATCTCAATCGGATCGACGGACCCCGCCCGCTCAAGGAATGCGAAGATCGGCGGAACCTTCCAGGATCGACGGTCGATTACGGCAGATAGGTCTTCGGGCAGGAGCCGTTCGATGTTGTCGATAAGTCCCCCGCCGGTAATATGGGCCGCGGCCGTTATCGTGATCTTTTCGATCAGCGCCCTAATTGCAGGGACGTAGATCCTGGTCGGGATAAGGAGCTCTTCACCGATAGATTTTTCAAGTCCCTGGACGGTATCGGTGGGTTTCATCTTGAGCGCGTCAAAAACGATCTTGCGGGCAAGCGAATATCCGTTGCTATGGAGTCCCGAGGACGGGATACCGACGATGACGTCTCCCTTCTTGACAGCGCTTCCGTCAATGATCGAGCGCCTGTCTACCATACCGACGGCGAAGCCCGCCAGGTCGTATTTGCCGTCGGGGTAAAACCCCGGCATTTCTGCGGTCTCCCCGCCGAGGAGCGCGCAGCCCGCTTCTCGGCAGCCGGCGGCTATCCCCGAGACGACGGAGACGAGCGCCCCCTCTTGGATTTTTCCGGTGGCGATATAGTCGAGGAAGAAGAGGGGAAGGGCCCCCGTCACGATGATATCGTTTACGGACATGGCCACCAGGTCGATCCCGATGGTGTCATGAATTCCCATCATCTGGGCGATGACGAGTTTCGTCCCGACGCCGTCGGTGGAAGATACGAAAACGGGCTCCTTCATGCCGGTGATATTCGGTCGAAAGAAACCGCCGAAACCCCCGATTCCCCCGATAACCCCTTTTGTCCGCGTCGACTCAACCTCCCGTTTGATCATCTTAACGAAGAGGTTGCCCTTGTCGATATCGACGCCGGAGTCCTTATAGGTAATGCCCATGGAGCCGCCCGATTCCCATTGATGAGTTAATAGCTAATTCTTATCATAAATAGGCGACGGCTGTCAATATGGAGTTGCCCGGAGGACGGTTTTTTGATATAAATAAATAGCGGCGCATCCAAGGAAAACGTATTATGCCTGAAGAATTGATCGAGTTATCGGGACACATTATCGACTCCTTGATCCTGCCCCGGGTCCTTACCGAGATCATGGAACGGGGAGGGAACTTCGATGTCGAAGAGTTCCGAATGGGAAAAAGGAAGACAGAGACGAGCTACGCCCGGATACGGATATTTGCCGATACCGATACATCCCTTATCGATATCCTCGATACGGTGCAGGGGATGGGGGCGCTGGTCGCCCATGACCGGGAGGCGAAATGGGAACAGGCGTCTATGGACGGCGTCTTCCCCGATAATTTCTATTCCACAACGAACCTGGGCACCCACGTGTTTATCAACGGGCGCTGGCGCGAGGTCGCCAACCCTGAGATGGATTGTGGAATCAGGATTGACCCCGAGACGGGCGATGCAGAGACTATTGCCATCGGTGAGGTAAAGAAGGGGGACGTATTTGTCGTGGGGCATGACGGGATCAGGGTCATTCCGTTGGAGCGTTCGCGGGAGCGGGAGCTCTTCGAGTTCATGGGATCGGGGGTATCGTCGGAGAAGCCGAAGGGCGAGCTGATTAAGAAGATCGCCGCCGAGATGGCCGCGGCCAAGGAGGGGAAAAAAAAGATCCTCGTGGTGGCCGGTCCGGCCGTCATTCACACGGGCGCGGGCGCCTATCTTTCCCGGATCATCGAGATGGGATTTGTGGACGTTCTCTTTTCCGGCAACGCGCTGGCCGTTCACGATATCGAGTATGCCCTGTTCGGCACGTCCCTGGGATTTTATCTGGACCGGGGCGTGTCGGCGGCCGGCGGACACGAGCATCACCTGAGGGCCATCAATACCATCCGCAGGCTCGGGGGGATACGGAATGCGATTCAGGAGGGGGTACTTACGTCGGGTGTTATGTATTCCCTCGTTAAAAACGACGTCCCGTTTGTCCTGGCGGGATCCATCCGGGATGACGGGCCGCTGCCGGAGGTGATCACCGATACCCAGCAGGCGCAGGCCGAAATGAGGAGGCTGTCACGGGGAGTCGGGCTGGCGATCATGGTGGCGTCCACGCTGCATTCGGTGGCCACCGGAAACCTCCTTCCCGCATATGTCAGGACGGTGGCCGTCGACATCAACCCGGCGGTGGCCACAAAGCTCTCCGACCGGGGCTCCTTTCAGGCCCTCGGCATCGTTACCGACAGCGAGTCGTTTTTGCGGGAGCTCGATCGAGCCCTGAGGGACCGAATATAATCCACCATTATCTTAAAGGTCAGCCCATGATCGATCTGAGAAGCGATACCATTACCAGGCCGACCGAACCGATGCGCCGGGCCATGTACGAGGCCCAGGTCGGGGACGACGTATTCTTCGAGGACCCGACGGTCAATCGGCTCCAGGAACGGGTTGCCGCCCTCCTCGGCAAGGAAAGGGCCCTCTGGGTTGCCTCCGGCACCATGGGAAATCTCCTTTCTATCAAAGCCCTTACCCAGCCGGGCGAGGAGGTTATCCTCGAGACGGAAAATCACATATTCGTCTACGAGGCCGCCGGGTCGGCCGTCGTCTCCGGCGTTCAGCTCAGCCCGATTCAAGGCAAACGGGGACTCATCACACGCCCGCAGGTAGAGGCGGCGATCCGGCCGGCGGACATCCACCAGCCAAGGACTTCGGTGGTCGTCATCGAAAACACCCACAACCGGGCGGGGGGGGCCGTCATCCCGCTGGGCGAGATCGAGAGAATCAGTGAGCTCTGTCAGCAGCGGGGGATCTCCATGCACATGGACGGCGCCCGGCTCCTCAATGCCGTCGTTGCCTCGGGAATCGAGGCAAGACGATACGCACAGCATTTCGACACGGTCACGATCTGTTTTTCCAAGGGCCTGGGGGTGCCGATGGGTTCGATGATCGCCGGCAGCGGCGCCGTGATGGATCGGGTGCACCGTTTTCGCAAGATGATCGGTGGGGGGCAGCGTCAGGTCGGGATCGTAGCGGCCGCGGCGCTCTATGCGCTTGACCACCATGTAGAGCGTCTTGCCGAAGACCACGCCAATGCTAAACGACTGGCCGAGGCGCTTTCAATGCTTCCCGACGTGAGTGTCAATCCCGAAGAGGTGGATACCAATATCGTTATTTTCCAGGTCGATCCCGCGCGGATGTCTCCGACCGATGTCGTCGTCGAGATGCAAAAACGGGCGGTGCTGATGTTTCCCTTCGGCCCGACGAACGTCAGGTGCGTCACCCATCTGGATGTCTCTTCGGACGATATCGAGGCGGCGATCGGGGCCTTTTCGGAGGTGTTTAAAAAAGGCCGATGACCATCTCGGAAAACGACACACGTGCCTATCACCTGGGCGACCGGGCGAGCCTCGGCTGGGAACAGACGATCAGCGAGAGCCTGAGAGACACGGCCTCCCCGTACATGGAGGCACTCAAGGAGCGTCGAGCCTACGGCGAGGTCATCGGCGACCTCCTGGAGGGCCGGGGGATGATTCGGGACGGCTTTCGGATACTGGAGGTGGGGGGAGGATACGGCAACCTGGCACATTACCTCCTTGGCCGGTTTGGGCGGATCACCGCGACGATGGTGGATATCAGCCCGGTCTTCTGCGGGCGACAGCGGCTGACGCTGGCGGCCTTCGGAGACCGGGCGACGGTCATTGAGGCAGACATATTCGATTACCTTGGCCGGCACGGGCCGTTCGACCTTATTATATCCAACGAAAACATGGCCGACTTCCCATCACTGGTCGATATTCCGAAGAGACGCCTCATCGAATACATGGAAGGGAAGGGCCCGATCGATCCAAACGGATCGGACGACAGTGATTTGCGGTACCTTGAACAAGCGCGCGACTTCATCCGAAGTCTCGACATAGATCCGCAGGATGCCCCGGATACCGTCCATCTCAACACGGGCGCCGCCCGATTCATCGAGTTGGCAATGGGCACGACCGATCGTCTGTTTGTGGTCGAACATTCGTCGGACTGGTCACTGCCTCGCTCGATGGCGGATTTCTTGAGAGACCCGCGTACCGACCGATGGCCAAAGAAAATCATCCTTTTCTCCCACCATGAGGTAACGATCTGTTTTGAGCATCTCAAGCGGCTTGTAGATAAGGGGGGGCTTTTGCGGGAGGGGGGCGGCCTGATGGACCTCTTTCAGATCAGGGACGACACCGAGATTCGATATATCCTCCTTTCGGGTTCCATCCAGACGGAAAAGCACGAGATCATCGGTGAATTCATCGACCACATCAAGGAGTATCAATGGCTCCTGATACACCGGTAACCCCTAGACCTGCCGCCACGGTGGTGGTTGTGCGCCGGAGAGGGGGGCGGCATGAAGTATTTCTCACCAAGCGGGCACGTTCCATGGCGTTTCTGGGCGGGTATTATGTTTTTCCCGGCGGCAGGGTGGATACGTCGGATACGAATCCCCGGGCGACCGGCAGGATTATCGGCGCCGATCCGGATGACCTCGACAAGATGAAACAGGATGGGTACGAGCCCCTCGGTTTTATTACGGCGGCCGTCCGGGAGCTCTTCGAGGAATCGGGAGTCTTGCTTCTGTGCGATGAGGCCGGACGGATAGTCTCCGGGCGGCTTTATCGGGAGATGAGAGGGCTTGCCGGCCAAAACGATGCGCCGTTCGTCGATGAGGCAATCGGACGAGGGCTCTTTTTTGCAGGAAATCGATTGAGATTTCTGCAGCGCTTTACCACCCCGGCTTTTTCTCCGATGCGGTTTCACACCGTCTTCTTCCTCGCCGAGATCCCCGAGGGACAAGAGGCCGGCGTGGAAAACGTCGAGGTCGAGCGGTCGCTCTGGATAGCGCCCGACGAGGCGCTTGAGCAAAACCGGTCCGGCGAGTTTAAGATGATTCCGCCGACGATGGCGGCGCTCCATATGGTTATGAACCTATAGCACACGCGGATTAGATGTGGGTGGGTTGACTACAGCGGCCGACACCGCCATTCCATTTGCCTTGACAAGAGTGGGGGGGCTGTGGTAGCGTCATCCAACAGATAGACGCTGCTTAAAATTCTGAGAGGATCGCCGATGATTATCGTTGCGGAAAGACTTAACGCCACGCGAAAGGCCGTTCGGGAAGCCATTGAAAAAAAGGATGAGGCCCTTATCATCAAGGAGGCGACCGATCAATATGCGGCGGGGGCCGATATCATCGATGTAAACGCCGGCGCCCACCCCGATCGGGAAGAGGCCGATATGACCTGGATGATCGACATTGTCCAGGGGGCGGTGGACGTCCGCATTTCCATAGACAGCTCAAGCAGTGCGGTGATCATCAAGAATATCCACAAACTCACCAAGACGCCGATGATAAACTCGGTTTCTCTGGAGACGAAGAAACTCTCGGAGATGCGGCCGGCGCTGACCGAGCGGGAGGCCGACGTCGTTGCGCTGTGTATGGACGATGCGGGACTTCCCAAGAGTGCCGACCAGGCATATGACAATGCCCTGCGGATGGTCAAGACCCTCGAGGGACTTGGGATCGCTCGTGAGCATATATTCCTTGATCCGCTCGTCCAGACGATCAGCGCAGACCACACAAAGGGACTGATGGTTCTGGAGACAATCGAGCGTATCAGGGCCGATATTCAGGGTGTTCATATCGTTTGCGGGCTTTCGAACATTTCCTACGGCATGCCGGAGCGATTTCTCCTCAATCGGACATTCCTGGTGCTGGCCGTGGGGGCGGGGCTTGATGCGGCCATTATCGATCCCCTTGACAAGAAGCTTACCACGGCGGTAACCGCCGCCGAAATGCTCCTCGGCAATGACCCCTACTGCAGGAATTATCTTACCCAGTACAGAAAAAACAACATTATCCCGTAATTCCATGAAGGAGTACAACGACCATGAAGGAATCGGTACGGATGGTAAAAGAGGCGATCGTGGATCTGGACCTTGATAATATCCAGGGCCTTATCAAAAAAGCTCTCGATGAGGGAGTCGATCCGTGGAACATCATCAAGGAGGGAATGGGAGAGGGAATGACGGTGGTAGGAGAGCGATTTGAGAGTGGTGAATACTTCCTGGCCGACCTGATACTGGCCGGTGAGGTAATGAAGGAAGGTATGGCCGTTCTTGACGAAAAGATAGACAAGAAAGACGCGGGCAAAAAGGGAACTGTGGTCCTGGCGACTGTCAAGGGCGATATACACGATATTGGAAAGAACATCGTGGGCATAATGCTGGCGGCCTCGGACTATTCCGTTGTTGACCTGGGTGTGGACGTGTCTGAAGACAAGATTGTAGCCGCCGTAAGAGACGCGAAGGCTCCGGCCCTCGGCCTCTCGATCCTCTTGACCACCATGATCGGCAGCATCAAGGACACCGTCGATGCGCTGGCCGAGGCGGGGCTTCGGGATAAGGTAAAGATCGTCATTGGCGGCGCATGCACCTCCGAGAAGCTCGCCAAGGAGATGGGTGTGGATGCCTACGGAGAGGACGCCGTAAAGGCGGTCAAGGTCTTTCAGGATGTTCTCTCGGCCTGAGGGTATCGGTTTCTAAAAGAGACATACAGTAGTTCATTGTCTCGTCTCCGGCGCAAACGGCCGGAGTAATCGAGTGCGATCGCCGCGGTATCGCCTCGGCGGACAGGCCTATCATTTCGACAATCGCCCATACGGGTTTCGCCCGTAATGGGCGATTTGTTTTTTGTATTATCCCAATAATTTAATCCCGCTCGAAACGGATACCCTCAGTGAACGATTCATCCCGGATGGTCAGGCGAAATGAATACGGAGCAAGGGGACGACGTTACCCGAGACGGGAAGGGAACAGCCTAACGGCGGGCGTGGCTACAAATATTTGATTTTGGGAGGGAGGGGTTATTCAGTTTCTTAAGACATCGATGACCAGACGGTGGGGATTGGTCAGGGGGAATACCGTGTAGTCCGCCTTTTTTTCTAGATCAAGCACCACCCGAACACCGTCTTCTTTATTAGACCAGCGTATTCGTGAAACAAGCCCGTCCTTTACCGTAAGGGGGCAATAGAGTCCCGAGGAGGCCCGGGCCCCGACGAGGTCGACATAGATCCGGGGAGGTATCCCGTTGGGTTTATCCTGGGGCAGGGCGGCGTCCTTAAACGAAATCGTTGCATCAAGATCAACCACTATACGGGTGCGGTTGGCGTCGGTAAAATAGCGGATCTTTTCGATAGACGGTGATGACACGGCAGGGCTGCCGGCTGTTTTCTTCGTATCTTTCTTCTGATCCTTTATCGGATCCTTTTTTTGCGTTCTATTTGTTCCGGCATTTTCGTCGGTTTTCAGGGCGGTCTTGCGGCCCGGGAATTTCTCGGGATCGGGCTTTGCCGTTGAGACATTGATAAGGCTGTTGTTCTTTTTTTGATTCTGGATCTCTTCGATGTTCTTCCTGGCGTCGGCGGCCAGTTCGTGGTTGGGGTAGGTCTTTATGAACTTCTTGAAGGTCGCCTCCGCGCGATAAAGCTCTCCGAGCGTAATCGAGTAGTTGAACATCTCCCGCCATATACACGCCTCGGAAAATAGAGCCCGGGGCGCCTCCCTAGAGTTCGGATACTGTTTAACCACCAGATCGAAGGCGTTGATGACCTCAAGCCACATCGATTTAGAGGATCGTCTTTTTTCGGATTTAAGAAGTGTCTCGTATTTTTTTTGCGCCGTGTCCATAAGATCCCGGGAGGCGTCGGCACGGGCGAGAACCGCAGGCGCGAGAATGAGCGTCGATGAGATAACAACGGCAAAAAAAAGTCTACCTTTAATTTTCATAGCGATCTTGTGAAGATTTATTACTATGACAAAATATGATAAATTATAACATATATATGACAATATATAGATAAATATATCTAAAATATATATTACAAAATGTCTCATGTCAAGTATTTTATTCCTCCTTGCCTTTATGCGAGGTTTTTGGTACAATTAAAACTGGTTTTGCCATCCCGATCATGCTGATCCACACGATGCCGGCCAATGGGGGTCGTGGAAGAGGTATCACGGAGCATGAAAGATATAAAGACAGTCCTGCTTCCGGTGGATTTCTCGGATTCATCGGAATTATTGGCCGAATATGCCCTGACGTTCGGCACGCGCTTTACGGCAAAGGTCTTTGTGTTGCATGTGGTGTCGAGTCTGGAGGATTATACGGGGCTCTATCTTCCCCACATCTCGCTGGAAACGGTAATGGGAGAGGTCTATCGTTCCGCCAAGAAGAGCCTCAATGATTTTTGCGTGACGTATTTTGAAGGAAAACTCCAGTATGAATCAATACTGGCAAAAGGTGACGCCTATCGTGAGATACTGAAAACCGCCGACGAGAAGAAGGCTGACGTGATCATTATGGGGACTCATGGGAGGTCGGGACTTGACCATTTGATTTTCGGTAGCACCATAGAACGGGTGCTCCGCGGGGCCGAGTGTCCGGTCCTGACGGTTAAGGTTATGAGGTAAGGTGCTTGCCCGGATGCGCTGTCCCGATAATATTATCTGCGTTGGTGGCGATTTGCCTGTTGTTTCAATATGTCCAGGGTTACAACGATTCCGGGTCGATCGTTGCTACCATGGTATATACCGGGGCCGTCGGGCCGGGATGGGCCCTTATCCTTGTTGCATTCTTCGTATCCATCGGCGCGCTCTTTCTGGGAACGGCGGTGGCCCTTACCTTTATTCGGGGGATCATCGAGCCCGAACATCTCGACTTAGTCGTTATCTGGTCGGCGCTCATCTCGGCGCTCCTGTGGACCCTGGTTGCCGGCATCCGGGGGATACCCACGAGTTCGACCCACGCGATAATCGGCGGGCTGGTAGGCCCTGTCCTGTTCTCGGCCGGCCCTTACGCCCTTAACTGGGTATTCATCGTGGAAATTCTGCTGGCCCTGCTGATCGCACCTTTTTTGGGGCTTCTCTTTGGATACCTGTTGACCAATGGATCGTTGCGGCTCTTCGGTGCTCAATCACCGCATAAGGTGAGGCGTTTCTTTGAAAGGTCCCAGATTTTCAGCTCATCGGCTATCGCGCTGGCCTATGGGACAAACGATGCCCAGAAGACAATGGGAATATTGACGCTGGGTCTCATCATCATGTATCGGCTGTATCCTCATGAGATATCCTTTCTTTACAGCGGAGGATCGGACCTTTACGTCCCCATTTGGGTGAGGATAGCATGCGCTGCGGCCGTATCACTCGGTATATTGACGGGCGGGTATCGAACCATGAAGACCGTCGGCTCAAAGATCTATCGCGTGCGATCGGTGCACGGATTTTCGGCACAGCTGGCTTCTGCGGCTATCGTTTATTCATCGGCGATCTTTGGACTTCCGATGAGCACCACGCAGGTGATCTCATCGTCTATCGTCGGTGCGGGGGCGGCTCAGAGGATATCCGCCATTAAGTGGAATGTCGTGAACAGAATCATGTCGACCTGGATTATAACGCTTCCGTGTACGGCCGTGCTGAGCGGCGTAGTCTATACGGCAATAAAGGAAATTCATGTATTTCTTTAAAAAGAAACCCGATTTCTATGCGCTTCTCATGAGCCAATCCGAAAAGGTGCTGGAGGGGCTTAAGGCGCTCAAGGAGTATGCGACAAACCAGTGTCCCGATTGCGCCGAGGCCGTAAAAAGGCTCGAAAAGGAGGCGGACGAGCATCGCAGGATCATTATCGCGGAGCTCAACCGTACGTTCGCCACACCGATTGACCGCGAAGATATTTTCCAGCTCTCCCGCGCGCTTGACGACGTTATGGATTATGCGGACAACACCGTCTTGGAGCTGACGATCTATGAGCTTTCGGCCGACGAACACGTCGGAAAGATGATCGACATCATGGTAAAGGGCTATGAAGAGCTCGTGAAGGCTATTAAGTACCTCAAAGACTACCCAAATATCGCCAACGACCACGCCGTGAGGGCCAAGAAATTTGAAAACAATATGGAACAGGCCTACCATCAGGCGCTGTCGGATCTCTTCAAGGGAACCGATCCCATCTATATGCTCAAGATGCGGGAGGTCTACCGGCACCTGTCAAATTGTGCCGATCAGGGTGATGAGGCCGCCAATATCATTCTATCCATCGTCATGAAGTCCACGTAATGCCGCCGTTCACTACCCAACCTTCAGAAGGTAAAATCCGATACCGTAAGGACATCCGATCGTGAAAGACGACCAACATACTAAGCGCGGAGCCCAATCAGCCGTCGATGAACTGGAGATGAAGCCGATGGGAATCGAGGACCTCGACGAGGTGATAGAGATCGAAAAGTCGTCGTTTCCCACTCCCTGGACACTGGGGATTTTTATGCGGGAGTTTGAGCTCGAGTTTTCCCATCGCTATGTCTTCGATTTAGCGGGCGGCGTGGCGGGTTATATCGTATTTTGGCTAATCGAGGGGGAGGTACACATTATGAGCGTTGCCGTACGGAGGGATCTAAGGAGGCTCGGTATCGGTACGGAGGTCCTCAAACGCTCGCTAGAAAAGGCCAAGGAGATTGGGGGTAGATATGTCTTTCTTGAGGTGAGGGAATATAACGATGCCGGTGTCGGCCTCTACCGGAAGATGGGATTTCGTGTTGTGTATAAACGAAGGGGCTATTACACCGATACGAAGGAGGACGCCCTCATCATGGTGCGGGATATCTGAATCTACTGGATGGTCGGGACGACATCGATCCTGAGGAACGGGGTGGTCTTTCGGTTCTTGAGATCTTCGATCACTTTGTCCGTTTCGGGATACCGGGCGACCAGGTAATCGAGCAGTTCGTCCATTTTTTCGGGCGGAAGGCTGATCGCGTCATCCTGTGCCCCTTTTTCTGAATACTTCACATACGACCCAGGTACATTTTTATCTTTATCCCCGGCGACTTCAGAGCCTTCCATCTCTTTAGACAAGACAGTTCCTCCCAGAGATACCGCCTTATCCATAATGTCCTTTTTTGTCTTTATCGGGTCGCTATTGTAGATCAAGAGTATGGTGGGGAGCAGGAGCTCATCTGTCGGAGAATAGATATATGTCGTCGATTCCATCGGCATCTCTTTTTTTGCGGTTGAAAGCGGCATGTCACGGGGTGGGGTGAAGGTCTTTGAAACCCTCTCCGCGGTGACTCCGCTGGCGGTTAATACGCCGAATGAGGGGATTTCCGAGGAGAAGGTCCCCTTGTCGATCTCGGGAGCCGCGACAAGTTTTTCTTCGGCGCCTGCGTAAAGGAGATGGTCGCTCTTCTTATCCTCGGTGGTCCGGGGGACAAGGGCTACGTCTTCGGCGGGAGAACGTGTCTCTTCGGTAGCGGCCGGCGGCGCCTCATCCATGACTACGGAAGCGGTCGATATCCCGAATGTATCATAAGGGAGGACGGCCGTCTTCGGGTCCATACCTACCAGGGAGGGAAATGAGATAAGGGCGACAAAGAAGACGATAATTGATGCCGCTATCGCACCAACCGCCTCGATACCAAATCTCCGGCCGGGGAAAAAGATAACATGGGCCGCCCGCTTGACGGGCCCCTCTGATTTGATCGCTTTCAGGACGCGGTCCTCAATGTCCGGAGGAGCCGGCACGCTGGCAATCATATCAACCAGGTCGTGGAGCCGCTCATGGCGGTAGATCTCGAGCTTGAGCTCGGGATAACGGAGAACCGCCTTTTCGAGAAATCGGTATTCCTCATCGGTGAGTTGTCCGTCATGGACAAGCGAAATGAGCGTCCGTGCCCGTTTTAGGTCTCTGTCCATAATCTAACGATCATTGCTGGGTGTGTTGAGGCCGATATCGGCCCCATATAGTCGGTTTTCACAACAGTCGGGTAGACTAACCTCCACTTACCAGTACCGTTCAAGTCTTCTATCACAGATAATCCTTCATCATCTCTTTGAGGCGGTCCCGCGCCCGGGAAAGCCGCGATTTGACCGTACCGAGGTTAATGGCCAGAATTTCGGCGATCTCGTCATAGTTTAATCCCTCAAAGTCCTTGAGGGTGATGATTCGGCGGTCATTGTCCGAGAGTTTCTTGAAACACTCCATGAGGATGCCGATCAACTCCTTGTCTTCGGCATACTTTCCGGGGCCGGATGTCCTGCCGGCAAGACTCCAGGCGCCGTCACCATCGGTGTTATCGGAGAGTTCATCGCTCCGGTAATACCCCTTTCGGGACATATACCCGATTCGGTTTTTTGCGTGATTGACCGTAACGCGATAGAGCCAGGTGGAGAATTTGGATTCTCCCTTAAACCCCCCGATGTTGCGATAGACCGAGATAAAGATATCCTGGGTCAATTCCTCGGCGATAGCCCAGTTTCCCACGAAGCGCAAAGCCGTATTGAAGACACGGTCCTTATAACGCTTCATGAGCCACCCAAACGCGTCGTGATCCCCTGCCTGGGACGCAACGATCAGTTCAAGTTCGTCACGACTATCTAACTCTTGATGAGTCACGGGTCATCCTGTCTATTTGACCCAGAAGGGCCGGAAATGTTCCATGAGTATTGGGGTTACTTGGTTCAGCCGCCGTCGAGAGCCTTTCTTACCACCAGGGCGGTGATATCGGCAAGACCCAGTCTCTCCAGTTGTCGGGCGTTGAAGAATCCGACGTCCGCGGCGTCGCTCGACGCACACAGGCTCCCCCCGACGGGGACCGCGCGGTAGTCGATCAGGATGTAGTGATATCTCACGCGTTGCGAACCATCCCTGAATATTCGCTCCAGGACCTGCAATCGACCCCCGACTTCGATTTCGAGTCCCGTCTCTTCCCTGATCTCCCGGACGACCGCATCGTGGATCGTCTCTCCAACCTCCACCATACCGCCGGGGATGCTCCACACTCCTTTGGCGGGCTCCTTTCCCCTTTTAACCAGGAGGGCACGGCCGTCGCTGACAACCACCGCCCCCACGCCCAGGATAGGCCGCGTGGGATACTCTCGAATCATGGCGACACCCTACCATACAATCGAGAAAAAGTCAAAAAAGGAAAAAAATACTTGAAAGATAGGACTTAGTATATTATAGTTATATACAAAATAGACAAATTAAGATATAACTGAATAGAAATATGGTAAACAGAAACAAATTCCGATCATTCTGCTTCGTATTTATTGCTGCGGCGTTTCTCGTTTCCCTTTGGCCGTTTTCCCGGGCCGATGCGCAGGACGGGGTCGGTGCCTATGAGTCGGCAAAAAAGAGGCTCGCGGCGCTTAACTCATCGGAAAGCCAGCTCTCACGCCGTGATTGCTGGCTTTCGGTTATTGAATCTTTCGGCACCGTGTATCTCGAGTATCCCACCCATGAGCGTGCCGATGACTCCGTTTATATGGTGGGGATACTCTACGGGCGTCTCTACAAGCGCTCATGGAAAAAGCAGGATATAAATAAGGGCGTGGAGGCTTTCAAGCGGCTCATCCGGGACTATCCTAAAAGCACACTGGCCGACGACGCCCTCTATGAGATAGCCGAGACCACCCGGGGCGATCTCAAAGACCCGAAGCGGGCCTACTGCTGGTATAGGCTGATCGTGACGTCGTATCCGAAGGGAGACATGGTTTCCAAGGCCAAGGGGCGCATCGACGAGCTAAAGGGATACGCGGCAGCCTGCGACTGTGAGGCGGTAACCGGAGGCGTCGTCTTAAATGATAAAACTCCATATGATGGAAACAAGACGGGAGATGCCGTCCGAATCCTCGGCGTGAGGAGTTTCAATTCTACGGATCACACCCGTGTGGTGCTTGATGTATCGGCGGCGGCCGACTTCTCCCACGGCAGGGTCAAGGACGATACGAAGGAAGAAGGTTCGTCGCTGATATATATAGACATACCCCGCTGCGTCCTGGGTCCGGGCATTTCCGACAGATCCTCTGTCTCCGGTGGAACGATAAAGACAATCGAAATCAACACGAAATCAAATCCCCTGAGGGTCCTGCTTTCTCCAAACTCTTCGGCAAGCTATAAAGTATTTCCCCTGAAAGAACCGAACCGGATAGTCATCGATATCTACGGTTCTGATTGGGGCGATGCCCGGCCTGATACTGTAGCCACCGGAACCGATACATACGTCCCCTCAAAAAATAGCGGTTCCGAGGCCATAAAGGTCGTTGTCATAGATCCGGGCCACGGGGGCAAGGACCCGGGCGCCGTGGGCCCCACCGGGTATTACGAGAAGACGGCAAACCTCAAGATTGCGCTCTATCTCAAGGAGTACCTGGAAAAAGATCTGGGATTAACGGTAATTATGACGCGCACCGGCGATACTTTTATGGATCTCAAAAAAAGGACGGCCGTTGCCAACGATAAGGGTGCCAATCTCTTTATTTCGATTCATAACAACGCAAGTAAGAGCCGAACTCCCTACGGGATCAGCACCTACTACCTTGCCATTACCTCCGATACAAAGGCCCTTACCGTGGCGGCCAGGGAGAACAACACCTCCGTAGAGAAGCTGTCGGAGCTCGATTATATCCTTACCGATCTTGTGGTGTCAGCCAAACGCAACGAATCAAGCCTGCTCGCAAAATTTGTACAGGAGGGGATGGTCGACTCCGTAAAGAAAAAATACGACACCATTAACAGTATCGGCGTCTGCCAGGGACCGTTCTGGGTCCTGGTAGGGGCGCAAATGCCCTCGATTCTGGTGGAATGCTCCTACATCTCCAACACGAGGGAGGAAAAGCGGCTCATGTCCGACGACTACCTCAAGAGTCTGGCCAGAGGGATATTCACCGGGGTCCAGCGATATATCAAGGAGACAAGCTCCGTCCGGGCTGGAAGGTGACATGAACGAGGAAATCGACCGGTTCCTGCGCTATCTCGGCGTGGAACGGGCGCTCTCCAGGCACACCATTTGGGCCTACTCGAGCGATCTGGCCCGTTTCGCGTCCTTTCTTTGTGAGAACGATATCACGGTTCCGGCGGCCGTCGAGGAGGTCCATATTCTCTCTTTTATCCAGGCCGGATGCCCGAATGCGTCGGTCAGGAGCCGGGCCAGATACATGAGCTCGATCCGCTCCTTTTTTACGTTCCTGGTGCGGGAAGGGGATCTCTCGAAACATCCGATGGAACTTTTGGAAACCCCGAAATTTTCTAAAAAACTCCCGGAATACCTCACCTCCCGGGAGGTGAAGCTGCTCCTGTCGGCGCCGCCGATAACGACTCCCTGGGGAATGAGGGATCGGACGATGCTTGAGGTCCTGTATGCCTGCGGTCTTCGGATCTCGGAACTGCTGGGGCTTGTCCGGGACCGGATAAACCTCGATGCCGGATTTCTTATCGTTACGGGAAAGGGGAATAAGGAACGGTTCGTTCCTCTCGGGGGCGAGGCGATATCCTGGCTGAACCGCTATCTGACGGAGGCGCGTCCGCGCTTGGACAAGGGTAAGGGCAGGGGTAAGTACCTTGTCTTTCTCAACCGGCGGGGGACGGCGCTCTCCCGGCAATACTTCTGGAGGGTCGTAAAGGCCTATGCCCTGTCCGTAGATATTACAAAGCAGATAGGCCCCCACACGCTCAGACATTCTTTTGCCACCCACCTGCTTTCCGGCGGGGCCGACCTGAGGTCGGTTCAGATGATGCTGGGTCATGCCGACATTGCCACCACCGAGATATACACACACGTCGATCGAACAAGACTCAAACAGGTCCATAAAAAGTACCACCCCCGTTCCTGACTGGGAAAACCATTCCTTGACTCTTCGTAAGATATTCTGCTACTATAAAACCCGTTTCATCGACTGGAGATTGGTATGCGTCAGAGTATGATCACCGTATTTCTACGGACAATATCGGTCGTCTCTTTTTTCGTTCTCCTGGATATTTCGACGGGCGCAGCGCTCGCCCAGGATACGGCCAAAATAGAAAATATAGTCAGCAAGGTCAAGGATCAAAATGCCGTAACAAACATCTATTGCCTTCAGGGAGCCGTTTGGATATGCACCGAGGGCGGTGTGCTGAAATACGATACGGCATTGACGGTATATCGTGCGAAAGACGGGCTTGCCGATGATCTGGTAACGTCGATGACAGAAGACGATTTGGGAAGGCTCTGGTTTGGGACGCAAAATGGGGTGTCGGTATTCGACGGGACGTGGAAAACCTATCGAGCCAAAGATGGGCTTCCCAGCGACATGGTTTACGATATCGAGGCGGGGCCCGACGGCTCCGTCTGGGTGGGCACGCATGCCGGGCTCGGCATGTTTGACGGCAATCGCTGGATTAGGCTCGGGTTCGGGGAGGACATGATGGTGCCGATCGTCAATCGAATCGTCAAGGGCCCGACGGGTGGCCTCTGGATCGGCACGTACGACATGGGAATCGGCGTTATAGAGGGAAGGGGACTCACGATTATCGATAAGACGGACGGCCTTGTATCAAACCTCGTGTCGGCCGTCGCGTTTGATGAAGATGGGAATGCATGGGTGGGAACGGCCAAGGGATTGTCTTTGCTCTCGGGAGGGAAGGTAAAGAAGACATTCACGGTCAGGAGCGGCCTCATGTCAAACGAGATCACCTCCATCGCCGTGGATAATGAGGGCGCGATCTGGGTAGGTTTCTGGGGCGGGGGGGTCGGAGTATACGACGGAAAACAGTGGAGGTCCCTGACCACTGAGAACGGCATCGTGGACGATCGGGTAACGGCGATCGCGATCGATCCTCAGGGGAAAATCTGGATTGGATGCTGGGGCGGGATCAGCACGGTTACGCCCTGACACGAAGATAGAGAAGGGGAAAGAGGGGCGGCCTTGCAGGTAGATCTGCGGGTGTCGGTATCGGAGGGGGCCGATCGCCGCACGGGGAATGGCCGCCATGCTCTGTGGCGTTTTTCCGCCTCCCCTACAGGTATGGAAAGACCGCCTTCTTGACGATATCGAAGTTTCTTTTCACCTCGTCGCCTCCCGCGACTATCTCCATGTGTCCCGGCAACAGATACTCGATATCGAGTTCGGATATCCGTTCGATGCTTTCCTTGAGGAGCCCGCCGTTACCGCCGGGAAAATCGGTTCTCCCGACATTTCTGCTGAATATGAGATCGCCAGAAAAAAGGGCCTTTTCCCTGGGCCAGTAAAGACACATCGACCCCGGCGAGTGGCCGGGTGTGATAATGACCTCGAACTCCTCTGTGCCTAGTTGAATCATCCCGGCTTCCAGCTCCCGGTCGATACGGTATTCGGGAACGTCCAGGCCGAAGGCGGGGTAGAATTTGGATCCGATTTCTTCCATGAAACGGGCTTCCTGCCCGGTCATGAGTATTTGTACCTCGGGCCTATCGGAGAAGCGTTCGATCGCTTCGAAATGGTCGGGATGGGAGTGGGTTATCAGTACGTTTTGAATCGTCTCACTGTCAATGCCGTCCCGGGAAAGCCCCTTTACCAGCTCCGGAAAAGACATCAGCAATCCGGGATCTATCAGGAGACGGGCGTCGCTCCCGACATAATAGCTGTTGCAGTTGTTTTCCCACATGCTCGTCCAAGGGTAGGCAAAAAGGTTTTCGGTGATCTTCATGGCCATCCTTATTAATGTAAGAAATATAACATAACAGGAAGAGGGGTTTTCTGTCAACCCCGATAATCGGGTTGGAGGCTCAGGGAGATATGCTAAAAAAGGCGAGCAGGAATTCAAGCGGCTTGGCAATGATGGAGCGGTACATGATATCGGCGCTAATATATTAGGCATGCATAGTAAAATATATGCGGCCAGGTGTCGGTCCAGCGCAGTACGCAAGAACGGGAAAATGAAATATATGGGAGATGCGTCTGTACAGTACGACGCCTGTTTCGGTCATGAAAATCAAAGAGAACATCCGTACCTCGGGCAGGCGTCGAGCACGGTCTTCATAGGGCAGGGTGGATTTTCCGTAGATCTGACATGGTATCTTCAGTCATTTGTTGAGACCGCGAAAAATCGGCGGCGCGAACAGTACGTATGGGCCAAGGTTTTTTCATAACCTATCGTTCTCGATACAGATGAGAACAAATTGCCGCTGACTCTCGTCGATGGTGGGGCCTCTTATATGCGTTTATTCCGTATGATTTATATGGAACGGCCCTAAATCCTATCTATCGTCACCGAGTGCCTTCGTATCGCCACTGATTTACACCATTTAAGGCGTAACATACTTCACATTGACCAAGTCATGCGAAACTGGATGGATCTGTCCGGGGCTCGAAACGATAATACTTCGGCCGTGTCACATATTCTCTTGACATTGATGTGTCTTTTTTTTATTATAATCCTGATTGGCCGGCCAGTCAGGATTTCTCATTATCATGAATAGGTCTACATAATGAATCAAAAATCCATAATGGAAGATGCGGGAAAAAGAACCGACCGGGTGGAATTGATCATTCGATCGGCTTACGCGATCATGGGCCGTAACGGATTTGTGAACGTGTCCCTATCGGATATCGCCCGGGAGGCGGGAGTCAGCAAGGCCCTGCTCCACTACTATTTTAAAAATAAGGAAGAGTTGGTTGCCGAGATATATAACTATGCGATGTCGGAATACCTTGAGACCGCCGTTTCCATTTTCAGCGAGCCGGTAACGTTGGATGAAAAGATCGGCAAACTCTTCGACGCGTTTTACAGCTATATTCAGGAAAATCCTGATTGGTTTGTCGTCGTCATGGAGTTGACACTCTTGGGAATCAAGGACCCGGAGAGAACGCAAAAAATATTCTCGCAGCACGTTCATATTCGGGACCTGACGGCCGATGTGCTGAGGAAGGCGCGGGACGAAGAGAACCTGTCGGCCGATGTCGATGTGGATGTACTGGCCTCGATAATGGTCGCCATGGCCAACGGCTTTTCGATGTCCTTCCTGACCTCACGAGAGGTGACGAACTTCCCCCAATTTATCACCTATTTCAGAAAAATGATCATGGATCTTATGAAGTCAGGCAACGAAGCCGCGCAAATATAAGGACGGTCGGGATGGTGTGGTAAAAACCCGCCGAATAATGGGGTCATCAAGCAGATACGGCGGTAAAGAAAGGGCGTGCTGCGGGTCATTTCAGGAGGGGATGGGAAGAGCGAAGTTATGAAAAGAGATAACGAATATCGCGCGGTGATGCAAAACAACCTATCACGGCTCGTCTATTATCGAACACACTGAGAGGTGGACTATGGCTGACTATGACGTTATCGTAATCGGAGGCGGAATCGCGGGCCTGGCCGTCGGCGGATTCATGGCCAAGGACGGCAGAAAGACCCTTGTCCTTGAACAGAACGAGCGAATCGGAGGATTCTGCTCCACGTTCGAGCACAAGGGCTATCGTTTTGACGTGGGTACTTCCATCATCGAAATGGAACACGTCATCAATCAGTTCTTCGGGCGTATGGGAACGTCCCTGGCAAAGGAGGTGGGCCTGATCCCTCTTGACCCGGTCTACACCTACATCCTGAACGACGGGACCGAGGTGAACTACCCGGCGCCGAATAAAGCGGTCTTCGAGGAGTTCAAAAAACTGTCTCCCAAGGACGCCGAGAACTGGCTCAGGTATGTCAGGGATATGGAGGACTTTTTCAGCGGCGTGATTCCGGCTTACTTCTATTCCCCCATGCTCACGTTGGGCGATATGCTCGGAATGTTTACCAGGCAGCCGAAGCTGCTGAAATACCGGTCGCTCTTTTCGTCGAGCTACCAGATGGTGATGGACAGCTACTTTAAGAATCCGGTTATACGCGAGATGCTCTGCTTCCAGGGTACTTTCATGGGAATGCCGCCGACTCTCGTTCCCGGGGTCTTTTCGATCCTCCCGTGGAACGAACACAATGATTTTTATTACAGCAAGGGAGGGCTCATCACCGTAGCCGAGGCGATGCTCAGGGTGAGCAAGAAGGCCGGAATGGAGTTTCGGACCAAGACACTGGTAGATAAGGTCATCGTGAAAGACAAGCGGGCCTGTGGGGTGGTCCTTTCCGACGGAACGGCGATAACGGCCGACGTCATCATCTCGGATATAAGCGCCAAGACGCTGTATGAGAAATTGATCGGATTGGAACACCTGGGGCCGCTGGCGCGCCGGGGGGTCAAAAGCCTGAAAAACTCTCCCTCGGCCCTTATGTTCTTCCTGGGGCTCGATGCGGCGCCGCCCCTCAAGTCGCACCATACCGTCCTGACGGCCACGCCCGAGGAATTCGATCTCTTTTTTGACCAGATGATCGTCGAAAAACGGCTCCCGGACCGACAGGTGGGCCTCATCAGCTGGAAGACCCATTCGGACCCCGGGATGGCGCCCAAGGGGCATCACACGGTCGTGATGACGCTGTTTGGGCCGTATCACCTGGCGGGGACCGATTGGGACAAGATAAAGGAACAGCTAACCGAGCAATACGTTGACTACTTCACCCGCAAGTACCTACCGGGGATGAAAGATCATGTAACGGTCGCCATGCTGGGTACGCCGAAGGACTTCGAGCGGGACCTCCTGGCGCCCGAGGGGGGGATCTATCAGCTCGCTCAGGATATGGGTCATGCGGGGGTCTTTCGACCGTCGGCAAAGTCCAAGGGCATCGAGGGGCTCTATCTCGTGGGTGCGTCGACGCATCCGGGGGGTGGGCTGCCCACGGTGATATGTTCCTCGATCATCGCGGCCGAGCTTATCGATAAGTACGAACAAAAATAATAAGGTGGAACAAAAGATGAAGATAGTATTGATCATCCTTGCCGTTTTCGTGGGGCTGTTTCTGCTGGGCTGGCTCGGCTATCTGTTGATGAGCAAACCAAAGAAGGTATTTTTCAGTCAGCAGGTAAAGGCGCTGCCGCACATGCTGACGCGTTATTTCGTTTGATATGACACAGTACGGCCCCGAGCCGATCCCGTAAAGCTCCTCTGTCGTTTTTCGGGTTCGGCCGGGGCCGCGGCGTAATTGACCGGTCCCATCGGATATGGGAGGATCATTTACCCGCGGGATCGTACCGCACTTCTGATGCGGGAGCCCGTTTCGTACGATAGACTCCTTTTGTATCCATAAGAAATACGATCGGTATATTTTTCGCAACTCTCGTATTGACAAGAAATACGGGAGAGGTTACAATGCAACATTCATACAGAATGCGCCCGTAGCTCAGCCCGGATAGAGCGCCAGACTACGAATCTGTAGGCCGCAGGTTCAAATCCTGCCGGGCGCACCACCTTAAAAACGTCGGAGGATTATAGAGAAAGAGCCGGTGAGGAATCTGGCGGAGCCTCCTATTTAGCTTGAAACGGCATGGATATTTGATATAATAAAAAAATATGCGGCGTTTATTGCTCAAAGCGGACGAAGGGATGCACGAGAGACAAGGATGCCCGTATGACGGTTAGGGGCGAGATTCCTCAACAGGATCAGACGCTGTTCATGCGGGAGGCCCTCCGCGAGGCCGAGCAGGTCTTGGTAGACGGCGAAGTCCCCGTCGGCGCGGTGATAGTTATGCAGGGGCGGATTATCGGGAGGGGTGGCAATCGGGTTATCGAAAAAAGAGATCCGACGGCCCATGCCGAGATCGTCGCACTCAGGCAGGCGGCGCGCCGGATTGGGAACTATCGTCTCGTCGGCGCCGATCTTTACGTGACAATTGAGCCCTGCGTGATGTGCGCGGGGGCAATAATTCAGGCACGGATAGAAAGGCTCTTTTATGGGGCTCCGGACTCTCACGCGGGTGCCGTCGATTCCCTCTATAAGCTGTTGGGCGATGATCGCCTCAACCATCGTGTCGAGGTAACGGCGGGAATCCTTGAGGAGGAGTCCCGGGCTCTTATGAAAAGCTTTTTTCAAGAGAAGCGATGAGGTAGCAGGGAGAGGTACCGAAGTGGTCGTAACGGGGCCGACTCGAAATCGGCTTGGGGGCTTATACCCCCCACGTGGGTTCGAATCCCACCCTCTCCGCCACATAATTCTCTTACGAACCGCAAACGCGCGTGACGGCATAGAAGGCCCGGCAGTTCAAACCGGTTATGAACGCTGCCGCTGGAGCCCGGTGTAGACAGATATTCAGGTAAGAGACAATAAAGAAGGAGAGATGTCCGAGCGGCTGAAGGAGCACGATTGGAAATCGTGTGTGCGTTAATAGCGCACCGTGGGTTCGAACCCCACTCTCTCCGCCAAGCACTCGCCTAAAAGCGGATATCTGTGATAGCTGGGTCCTGTGCAATAGATGCCCTCAAACCCCGTCAGGTCCGGAAGGAAGCAGCGGTAGAGGACCTCTCTATGTGCCGCAGGGGCGCCTAGCTATCACATATATCCGTTTTTAGTTGTATACATAGATGTCATACCTCGTAATAGCACGAAAATATCGCCCGCAGACCTTCGACGAGGTGGTCGGACAGGGTCACGTAACCCGTACCCTAAAAAACGCCATTACCCAGGAAAGGATCGCGCACGCGTACCTCTTCTCGGGTCCCCGGGGAGTGGGCAAGACTACCGTCGCCCGGCTTCTGGCAAAGGCCCTCAACTGCGAGAATGGACCGACGCCGGATCCGTGCAACCAGTGCCCCATGTGCCGGGGAATTGTCGACGGGAGCGTGACGGACGTCTACGAGATAGACGGGGCGTCCAATACCGGTGTGGACGATATACGGGAGCTCAGAGAAAATGTACGGTACCTGCCTTCAGCGGGACGTTATAATATCTATATCATCGATGAAGTCCACATGCTGTCGATCAATGCGTTTAACGCGTTGCTCAAAATCCTCGAGGAACCGCCGGCCCACGTTATCTTTATATTCGCCACGACCGAATCACACAAGATCCCGGTAACTATCCTCTCCCGGACCCAGCGTTTTGATTTTAAAAGGATTGCCGCCGCCGATATCATGAAGCGGCTTGCCGATATCGCGCAGAAAGAGGGGATCGCCGCCGCGGACGGGGCCCTGACCATTATATCCCGGGAAGCGGCCGGCAGCATGAGGGACGCGCAGAGCCTGATGGATCAGGTCATCGGGTACGCGGGCGGGTCGATCTCGGAGGAGGCCGTCCGTGAAGTGCTCGGACTTACCGACCGGGTGCTCCTTTTTAAAATGATCGAAGCGGTGGCGCTATACGACGCCTCCCTGGCAATCCACAGCCTGGCGGAAGTCTATGCCCAGGGATACGACATCATTCAATATTATCGGGAGCTGGTCGACCTCATGCGCAACCTGCTTCTCATGAAGGCGGCCCCCTCGATATCCACTCCTGACCTAACGGCCGAAGAGCGGGAGGAACTGGCCGCAATCGGACAACCGCTCTCAATCGATGAACTTACCCAGTTATTCAACGTCCTTTTTTCTGCGGAGTTTTCCATCAGGAACAGCAGCGACCCGAGGATCGCGATGGAGCTGGTACTTATCAAGATGACCCGTACCGGGTCGGTTGAATCGATAGCGGACGTGATCGAAAGGCTCTCCCGTCTTGGGGACTCGGCCCTCGATGGGCAGGTAGCCGAATCGCTCTCCTTTGAATTTCAGCCGAAGGGTTCCCCCTCCCGCGGGCCTGTCGAGAAACAGGGGATGGCCGGCGGCCCGGCGAAGGATAAGGAGATCGGGCAGGACGAGATAGAGGGATTTCTCTCCTATCTTTCAAAAAGGGACCCGATTATTCACTCGTACCTCGTTTACGCGGTATCCATCCAAATCGAGGGGACTACGGCCGAGATCACGCTGCCCAAAAAGTATCTTCACCTGGTCTCGGCCAGGGATACGGTCGAAAAGATAAGAAAAGAGTTATACGAATACTTCAAGCGGGAGCTTACCGTTTCACTCGTCGGTGTCGACGGGCAGTTCAATACGCCGACAGACGAAGAGCGGCAGGCGGTTTCGGAAGGCGGTGATACCTATACGCAAATCGTCGAGTCGAAAACCGCAAAGAACGTCAAAAAAGTATTTTCCGAATCGACTATCGAAGGGTATACCCCTCGCAGGAAATAGGGCGAAAGGAGGCGACTATGGTCAGGATGGGTGGCGGCCTGGGAGATATCATGAAACAGGCCCAGAAGATGCAGCAGGAGCTGCTGCGGATACAGGAGGAATTGGCGACCAAGACCGTAGAGGCGTCGTCGGGGGGCGGAATGGTCACCGTTGTTGTCAGCGGGCGACTGGAACTTACGTCGATAAAAATCGAAAAAGATGTGGTTGATCCCGGCGACATTGAGATGCTCCAGGATCTTGTGCTGGCCGCCGTCAATGAGGGAATTGCCAAAGCCCAGGAAATGACGAAGGATGAGATGGCCAAAGTAACCGGGGGGCTGCCAATCCCGGGACTTACCGGATAATCTATGGCCCGGGAAGACCCAATAAAGAACCTCATCGATGCCCTCAAACGCCTGCCCGGAGTCGGCGAAAAGACGGCCCAGCGATTTGCCTATTTTATCATCGGTATGACCGGCAGGGATGCGAGACTTGTAGCACAGGCCATCGTTGAGGTAAAGGAACGGATAAAGGTCTGTTCGATATGCTATAACCTGACTGAAACAGACCCCTGCCCGATCTGCACCGATACCAAGCGGGATCGATCGATCATCTGTGTCCTTGAAGAACCCCGGGACCTCATAGCGTTGGAGAAAAGCGGGTCGTTCAAAGGTGTTTATCATGTCCTCGGCGGTCTCGTTTCCCCGATAACGAATGTCGGGGTTGACGAATTGAGAATCGAGGAGTTGAGGCATCGCGTTTCCGCGGAGGGGGTGCGGGAGGTCATCATCGCCACCAACCCGACCAAGGAGGGGGAGTTGACCTCTCACGTGATTCGGGAGCGTCTTACCGATATGAACGTAAAGATCACCCGGATCGCCCAGGGGCTTCCGGCGGGGGGAGACATTGAGTATTTTGATTCCCAGACGCTGACGGCGGCTCTGACGAATCGCCGGGAGTTGTGATATATAAGCCGTTTTGGTTCCTTTTCGCTTGACAAAAAAGGCGATTCTGGTATTAGATAACTTCACTTTTTATGGTGAGTATGGCTAACCCGCAGCATCTTTTCCTATGGTGATGCCGCGTGAGGAGGAGACGTGATCGAAATTATCTTTCACGGGAGAGGCGGACAGGGAGCGGTGACATCGGCCGAAATGCTGGCCCTTGCCGCTATCGGAGAAGGAAAATACGCCCAGGCATTCCCTAATTTCGGCCCGGAACGGAGGGGCGCGCCGGTTGTGGCATTCGCCCGCATAGACACCAAACCAATCAGACTCAGGACGAAGATCTATACCCCCGACGTGGCGGTAGTTCTGGACCCGAGCCTTCTTTCCATCGTCGACCCCGCCAAGGGAATCAAAGAGGGGGGAATCCTCATCATCAATAGCCGTAAAAGCGTTACGGAGTTAAGGAAGCAATACGGATTCACCGTTCGATTGGCGGCGGTGGATGCAACCACTATCGCCAGGGAGGTCCTGGGACTTCCCATCACCAACACAACGATGCTCGGGGCGCTTTTGGCCATGACAAGCGTGGTTGAAGAAGAACACCTCATAGAACCCCTCAAGAATCGGTTCGGCAGAATCGCCGAGAAGAATATCAATGCCATGAAGCGGGCGATAACCGAAACCAAGACGGAGGTATAATCAGTGCCCAAACCGATGGAAGAATACAGGGTCGAAGACCTCAATCCGGGATGTGTTATCGACGAGCCGGGCAACGCGGTTGTCTACCACACCGGAAACTGGAAATCACAGCGGCCCGTATGGAACGAACAGAAGTGCATCAAGTGCGGCGTCTGCTGGAATTTCTGTCCGGACAATGCAATCATGAGAAAGGAAGGTGGCTATTTTGTCGCCGATTACGAATACTGTAAGGGATGCGGGATCTGCGCCCACGAATGCATCACACAGTGCATCACGATGGTGGAGGAGGTGGTCTGATGGGTAAGCGTATCGGAATGGAAGTCTCCCTTATGGTGTCGGAGGCGGTCAAACTTGCGGACGTGGACGTCATAGCCGCCTACCCCATCACGCCCCAGACCCATATCGTTGAGCACCTCTCGGAGCTGGTGGCCGACGGCCACCTCAATGCGGAGTATATCTGCGTGGAGAGCGAACATTCGGCGATGAGCGCGTGTGCCGGCAGCTCGGCCGCGGGGGCCCGTACGTACACCGCCACGAGCTCCCAGGGGCTCCAGCTTATGAGCGAGCTGCTCTACGTCGTTTCGGCCATGCGTATGCCTATCGTCATGACGGTAGTTAACCGGACGCTGTCGGCGCCGCTGTCTATCTGGAACGATCAAAGCGACATCATGGCAAACCGGGACTGCGGCTGGATCATGATATTTGCCGAGAACGGACAGGAGAGCTTCGACCAGACGCTGTGTGCCTTTAGAATCGCAGAAGACCGGCGGGTGCTGTTGCCGGTTGCCGTCAACATGGATGGCTTTATCCTCAGCCATGTTATCGAGCCCTATCAGACCGTCGAGGAAGAGATCGTCGAGAAGTTTCTCCCTCCGTTTGATCCCCTGTACACTCTACACCCGGATCGCCCGGTAACGATGGGCGCCTTTGCGATGCCGGAGCTTTTTGCCGAGACCAAGATGGCCCATGAGATCGCAATCCGCGATTCCTATGCCGTAATCAGGGAGGTGTGGGACCACTGGGGAGAGCTCACGGGACGTCGATATGAGCCGGTTGAAGAATACATGACCGAAGGCGCCGATACCGTCTTCGTCACGATCGGAAGCTATGGGGAACTGGGCATGGATGTGGTAGACCGCCTGCGGGCCGCGGGAAAGAAGGTGGGACTGGTCAAGATCAGGCTTTTTCGACCCTTCCCGTACCGGGATATCCTGAACTCTCTTACAAAATTTGAGAATCTCCTGATCGTTGATCGGGCCCTCTCGGTAGGGGGGGTGGGAGGCCCGCTGGCCTCCGAGATCAAGACGGCACTCTATCGCCTCGAAAAACGTCCCAATGTCTTTTCATTTATTGCGGGGCTCTCCGGCAGAGACGTGCCGCCGGAAAAGTTCATCGAGATGTACGAGGAGGCCATGGAGGGACTCAAGAAAAACCAATGGGATGAATTTACGATGGTGGGGGTAAGGCAATGATCGATAAATACGCTGTCTTCGTCCCCAATCTGACGAACCGAGCGGAAAACTTCACCTCGGGACACCGGGCGTGTCAGGGATGCGCCGAGGCGCTGGCGGTCCGGCACGTCCTGAAGGCCCTCGGGCATGACATCGTGATCTCCAACGCCACCGGTTGCATGGAGATCGTCTCATCTCCTCTGCCGCTGACGGCTTGGAACGTACCGTGGATTCATGTCACCTTCGAAAACGCGGGGGCGGTGGCCTCAGGGGTAGCGGCGGGTCTCAAGGTGCTGATGCGCAAGGGTAAAATCCCCGAAAAGCGTATCGTCTCGGTGGGGATGGGAGGCGACGGCGCCACCACAGATATCGGCCTTCAGGCGCTGTCCGGCGCGCTGGAGCGGATGCATAAAGACTTCCTCTATGTCTGTTTTGACAACGAGGCCTACATGAATACCGGAATCCAGCGATCGAGCTCTACGCCCTACGGCGCCGCCACGACCACCTCACCGGCGGGCAAGGACTCCATCGGCCAGCACACCTGGAAGAAGAACATGGCGGCCATTGCGGTGGCCCACGATATCCCGTATGTCGCCACGGCCTGTTCGAGCTATCCCTTTGATCTGCAGGCAAAAGTGATCAAGGCGGTCGAGTCGGGCGGCCCGGCTTACCTGCACGTCCTCTCGGTATGCCCCACGGGGTGGCGGATCCCGTCGCACCTGGCCATTAAGTACGGGAGGCTCGCCGTGGAGACCGGAGTGTTTCCCCTCTACGAGGTCCAGGATGGAAAGTACCGTATGACGGCGGATATACCGAAACTTCGGCCGGTTAGAGACTACCTCTCCGGCCAGGGGAGATTCCGCCATTTGACGGATACCGACATAGACATTATCCAGAAACGGGTGACCAAGGAATACGATAAATTGATTTCATTACATAAATCGAATAACGGATAAGCCATGGACTATGACGTCACACAGGTAGATAAGGTTATGGAGGATTACGGGAAGAACCCGGTCAGCATCATCGGCATGCTTCAGGATATCCAGACCCGGTTCCGCTTCATCCCACGGGAGGCGGTTCGTCGGCTTTCAGAGGTGCTCAATATCCCCGAGTCCCAAATCTACCATATCGTTACCTTCTATAAGGCGTTTTCCCTCGTCGCTCGGGGCAAGCACGAGATAAGGGTTTGCCTCGGGACCGCCTGTCACATCTCGGGCGGAAAGAGGATTGCCGAGGGTTTTGAGAACACATTGAATGTCCAGACGGGCCATACCACCAAGGACGGGCAATTCACCCTCGAAACGGTCAATTGTGTCGGGGCATGTGGGCTGGCGCCGGTCGTTATGGTGGATGAGGAGGTTCACGGGATGGTCAAGCCGTCAAAGATAGCCGAGATTCTTGGTCACTATAAGTAACTCGCATATGAGAGGAAAAAATGTCTCCGATATCCGCAGATCAATTACGGAAAATCAAACTGAAAATCCAGAACGAGAACGCCCTCAGGTATGGCGTTGGTCGTGCGAAAGTGACGGTTCATATGGGTACATGCGGTATCGCCTCCGGGGCCCGGGATGTGTTGGAATCGCTTCTGGTCGATATAGCACAATACAAGGCCACGGACGTTATCGTAGCCGTAGACGACTGTGTTGGCCTTTGCGAAAGGGAGCCGTTGGTGACGATCCTGAAACCCGGACAAAAGCCGATCGAATATGAGAAGATGAATCCAGACAAGATGCGGCATGTCTTCAAGGAACATTTCATCGTCACTGAAATACAAGAGCCTGTTGAAGGCGAATCAGGCCAAAGCAACGAAGGAAAACGTTCACAATCAAATTGACTGTAGCTGTGACGTCCTCACAGTAAAGAGGAAGGTTCTTTATGAAGGCGGTTAGATCCCATTTATTGTTGTGCGGCGGGACGGGGTGTCGTGCCTCCGGGGGGATGACCCTCAAGGATATTCTGGAAGCCGAGCTCGAAAAGAGAGGCCTGTCCGACGAGATGAAGATCGTCGTTACCGGGTGTAACGGGTTCTGTGCCCTCGGGCCTATCCTGGTTGTTCAACCGGACGACGTGATCTACGTATCGTTAAAGCCCAAGGATATTCCGGAGCTGGTCTCGGAGCACTTCATCAAGGGGAGGATAGTCAAGCGCCTTCTCTATAAACACCCGGTAACGAAGCAAGAAATTCCCACCATGCAGCAGATTCCCTTCTTTGCCCAGCAGGAACTGAGGGTTCTGAGAAACCGGGGGCTCATAGATCCCGAAAAGATCGACGAGTATATCGGGCGTGACGGATACAGTGCCCTGGCCAAGGCTCTCGCGGAGATGACACCCGATCAGATTATCGATGAAGTCGAGAAATCGGGACTGCGCGGAAGAGGTGGAGGTGGATTCCTTACCGCCCGCAAATGGCGCACCACAAGAAGCGCCCCGGGCGCCGTCCGGTATGTCATCTGTAACGGGGACGAGGGTGACCCCGGGGCCTTCATGGATCGCTCGGTCATGGAGGGCGATCCCCACAGCGTAATCGAGGGGATGATCATCGGGGCATACGCCATCGGCGCGTCAAAGGGATATATATACGTCCGCATGGAGTACCCCCTGGCGGTCAAGAATCTTGCCAAGGCGCTTACGGACGCCAGGGCGTACGGGCTTTTGGGTGATAATATTCTCGGCTCCGGTTTTTCCTTTGATATCGAGATCAACCGGGGCGGAGGGGCCTTTATCTGCGGGGAGTCGTCGGCGCTCATGCAGTCGATCATGGGCAAGGCAGGGGAACCCAGGGCGAAATATATTCATACGTCCGAAAAGGGGCTCTGGGACATGCCCACCAACCTCAATAACGTGGAAACCTGGGCTAACGTGCCCCTGATTATCAATCACGGTTCGGCGTGGTTTGCCTCCATCGGGACAAAGGGAAGCACCGGTACGAAGGTCTTTTCTCTGGTCGGTGGAGTAAACAATGTAGGGCTGGTGGAAGTCCCCATGGGGATCACGCTTCGTGAGATTATCTACGACATCGGCGGCGGTATTAAGGACGATAAGAAGTTCAAGGCGGTCCAGACGGGCGGGCCTTCCGGCGGCTGCATACCAGCCGAGCATCTGGACACCCCGGTCGATTTCGACGAGTTGACCAAGCTCGGCTCGATGATGGGTTCCGGCGGCATGATCGTCATGGACGAAGACACCTGCATGGTGGACGTGGCGCGCTACTTCATAAACTTCCTCGTCGACGAATCGTGCGGAAAATGTACGCCCTGTCGGGAAGGCCTCCGGCATTTCCTGACCATACTCACGCGCATTACCGAGGGTCAAGGACAAGAGGGCGATGTCGAGCTCCTCGAAGAGATCGGCGACGGGATGATCTGGGGCTCGCTATGTGCGTTGGGGGGTAGCGCCCCGAACCCGGTTATGAGCACCATTAAATATTTCCGGGACGAATATGACGCCCATATTCGAGACAAAAAATGTCCGGCGCGTGTCTGTACGAAATTGATCACGTTTTCTATAGATCCCGAGACATGCATCGCATGCGGCAAGTGCAAGAAGGTCTGTCCGGTCAACTGCATCACGGGCGCAAAAAAAGTCCCGCACGTTATTGATGAATCGATCTGTATCCGCTGCCGGGCGTGCTACGAAGTCTGTCCGACGGATGCGGTGAAAATACGATAGAGGTTTTCTATGGATGATATGGTAACCATTACTCTCAATGGCACCGAAATAAAGGCTCAGAAGGGGACGCCTCTACTGTCGATTGCCCGCGAAAAGAACGTCTATATCCCCACCCTGTGTCATAACGATGCCCTGGTCCCCTACGGCGTTTGCAGGATGTGTCTGGTAGAGATAGAAAAGGGGGGACGGAAGCGGATCGTTACCTCGTGCAACTACCCGGCCGAGGAGGGGCTTGCGGTCAAGACGGACACCGAACGGGTGGTCAAGACCAGAAGTATTGTCATGGAGCTCCTGCTTGCGCGGGCGCCGGAGAACAAGATGATCGTCGACCTGGCGGCACGTCTCGGGGTAAAAGGGGGCAGGCTTACCGAGGTTAACGACGATTGCATCCTTTGCGGTATGTGTGTGCGCGTCTGTGATGAAGTGGTGGGTGTCAGTGCCCTCGGCTTCTTTTCCCGGGGGACCTCACGGATGCCCACGACACCTTTTGCCGAGCCGTCGGAGACCTGCATCGGGTGCGGATCGTGCGTCTATGTTTGTCCGACCGGGTACATCAAGATGGAGGACAAAGACGGCACGAGATATATCCATAATTGGAAGGTGGCATTAAAGATGGCAACCTGCAAGAAATGCGGGATGTATATCGCCCCCCAACGGCAGCTTGACTACATCAGAAAGACTGCCGATTTGCCCGAAGACTTCTATGACCTCTGCTTCAGTTGTCGGTAGTTGAAAAAAATGTTGCTATTTTTTTTGCGCTTTGATATAAGTGAATAGTATGGGAATGCGGGTTACATTGGGAGACAGTAGATGAGCTTTACGCAGCTTATTCTCTACGACGAAGAGTTTAAGAAGATCAATGATGTTATCACAAAGCTCTACTCCGAAACCAACTCCAAAGTCATCTTTCTGGTTGACAGAAACGGGCAATTGATCGCCAGCACCGGTGAGACAGAAAACCTCGATACCACGTCGCTGGCGTCGCTGACGGCGGGCAACATTGCCGCTACCGGAAGCATCGCCAAGCTCCTTGGTGAGAAGGAATTCACCATCATATTCCATGAGGGGTATCGGGACAACATCTATATCTCTATCGTGGGACGTCGTGTCATTATGGTTGTTATCTTCGACGAGCGCTCGTCCCTGGGACTGGTGAGATTAAGGGCGAAAAAGGCCGGCGAGGATCTGACCGTAATTTTCGACAATCTTATGAAGAAGCTTGAGTCAAAGACCGCCGAGGGCGCTTCACCGTTTGCGGAAATAACCGATGAAGATATAGACAGGCTCTTTAGCGAATAGAGGAGAGCGTCATTCGATGTCCTTTATCAACTACCCTGCAAGAGAGATCAACTGCAAGATAGTATATTATGGTCCCGGCCTTTGCGGGAAGACCACAAATCTTCAGTGGATATACAAAAAAACAAATCCGGACGCCAAGGGTAAAATGATATCTCTGGCGACCGAGACCGAGAGGACCCTCTTCTTTGACTTTCTTCCGCTCTCCCTCGGAGAGATTAGAGGATTCAAGACCCGTTTTCACCTCTATACCGTGCCGGGGCAGGTCTTCTATGATGCCAGCAGAAAGCTGATCCTCAAGGGGGTGGACGGAGTCGTTTTCGTTGCCGATTCACAGATCGAGCGGATGGAGGCAAACATAGAGAGCATCGAGAACCTGAAGGCCAATCTCATCGAGCAGGGCTACAGCCTCGACGCGATCCCCTACGTCGTACAGTACAACAAGCGCGACCTTCCTAACGCCGCACCGGTCTCGGAAATGAAGAAACTTCTCAATCCGAACGGATTACCCGATTTCGATTCCGTGGCCACCGAAGGTACGGGAGTATTCGAAACCCTCAAAGCGGTGGCAAAACTCGTGCTCATTGAGTTGAAGAAGGGAGCGGGGGGCTAGGATAACGGCGACAATTAAACCGGTGCTCGCTTGCAATAAGGAACGGGCGGTTAAAGGATGGGGTAAAAAGGGGGAGGGAAAAGCGGAGCCCAAAAAACGGTGGCATTTATTAGATGTACCGTATTTTTTTTCTTGATATTATCTTAGGATTTGGTAACATAGTAAAATTACATATTCCTCGGTAGCTCAGTTGGTAGAGCGGATGGCTGTTAACCATCATGCCGCAGGTTCGAGTCCTGCCCGGGGAGCCAGTTATAGTATCGGGCCGTGATTTTAGTCGCGGCCTTTTTTTGTTGGGGCGGCGTACAATAAAAATTGGAGGGCGGCGGCAAATTAATCTTGAAACAGGGACCGAGGAGTATATAATTACGGGTATACCGGCCTGATCAACCGGTAACGGACGGCCTTTGCAGGAGGGGCGGATGAAGAATACCCTTATTATTTTTTCGGTTCTCATATCGGTGATCGTTTGGTGTGCCGCGGGAATTGCCGTTGCCGGGCCCCAGCAGGGCCTGCTGGTGAGTGAGACGGGCGACGTGATGGCCGGGTATTGTCCCCTCATCATTGACGGCGATTTGGCCTATCCGGTCCGCAATCTGGAAACCGGCCGGTGGTACAACGTCTATATCGTTCACAGGACCGCCGACGGCGAGATCCTTTGTACGGTCGGAGAGCCCCTGGACGAAATACCCGACGGCGTGGCGGCCGACGAAACGGAGTCGGGCGACGAGGTCACAGACGACGACTCGACGGATTACGAGGATTGACGGATATCCGATTGAAGGCCCGCCGCCGTGAAGGGTCAGAATCCGGGAAATCCACTAAAATTGATTCAATGTGAGGGTTACGCCTTTTTGCGGCCCCTTATCGGGTATCGTGCGAGTAATCGGCGGTGGGTATTGAGTGCCCTGGAGTATCAGCCGGTAATTGCCGGGGAGTGTCTGTTGGGGTGGTTTTGCGTAGATCGGAGGTTTCGGTTTTCCGTCCGGTATCAATCCCCGATACGAATCGGCCATGATCGATACCGTAACGCGAACAAAGCGCACGGCCGTGAGGTCGGCAACGCGTAAGGCCGGTAAGCCCCGGCTACGATCGGGCGCTTGATCCACTATTACATTTGAATCCGGCCCGGTTTCCGGTCATGCACTGGTGACCCGCGCCGGAACCCGACATACACTGCCACCCCTGAGTGGCGCCGTTCCAGCACCGCGATGCCCCGGTGGCCTGGGCATAATCGACCTTCAGATCAACTATTCGGGGAGGTTCGTATTTCTTTTTCTTGTCCATCGTCATACCCTCCTCAAGTTGTTCAACCTGAACCCAATCTTGTTAGAGTATCGCCATGTATAAGATAACGCGGCATACGGCCATCGCCCGGGGTCAGAAGACCATGCCAAAACGAAGTGCCTGCGAACGGGTCTGAGGAAATCCCTTGCTTATCCGAATGAGTCGGTAATCGATATAGGATACGAGCGTCCTTGGGACGCCCTGTGCTGCCAGCATCTATATAATAGCACGTCGTCCATAAAGGTCAATTAAAAAGATATTGTATTCGCTCCATGAGCATGTCAAACGTTCATCGGCATCTATTTACGGCTCTTCCGGCATCAGATCGCCACAAAAACCTTGATTTCCGGCGTTAGTCAATGATATATAGATTCTATGTTATATACGCTCTATTATCGCCGGGAGGATACTTCCTGCAATGGGTATTGATGTTATCGAGGTCGCTGGCGGTCGGGACCTTGCGGATTTTATACGGTTTCCCTACGATCTCTATAAGAACCACCCCATCTGGGTTCCTCCCCTTAAAGTACTTGCGGCCCGGGAATTCGACCGGAGAAAAAACGGCTTTTTCAAGAAATGCGACGCAGCCCTTTTTCTCGCCCGGAGAAATGGGGTTGTCAAGGGAAGAATTGCCGCGTTTGTTCATCACGGATATATCGATTATTGGAAGGTGCCCCTCGGATTTTTCGGCTCGTTTGAGTCCATCAATGACAGGGAGGTCTCCCGGGCGCTCTTTTCGGCCGCGGCCGATTGGCTCAAATCAAAAAAGATGGCCGACATTCGGGGTCCTTTCAACTTTACCTCCCAGAACATCGGCTTCCTTGTGGCGGGTTTTAGCCAGCCCCATACCGTACTCTCACCCTATAACTTCCCCTATTATGATGAGCTTGTTAAAGACGCAGGATTTACTATCAATATGGAGATGAACGGGTACTACGGGGACGTGCTGGAACACTACGTTTTTCCCGATCGCTTCATGAAGCACTATAACTATCTGGCCAAACGCTACAACGTGCGCGTGCGTGGCATCAATCTCAAGAAAATTCGGGACGAGGTTACGACAATCTTGGCGATTGCCAATGACGCGAACCGGGGAGACTGGAACGTCCCCGCCGGAGAGTCTGAGATAGACAGTATTATCAAGGATTTTTCAGGTATCGTCGATCCGGACTGCGTGTTTATCATGGAACAGGATACGGTCCCCATCGGGTACGCCATCGCGTTGCCGGACGTCAACGTAATCATCAAGAAGCTCAATGGACGTCTCTTCCCGTTCGGGATATTCAGAATAAAATTGGGGGTAAAAAAGATCAGGGAATACCGGCTCTGGGGATTGGGATTGATCAAGGAATTTCAGAACAAGGCCCTGGATACACTGCTCTACTACCACATCTTTCACGTTCTATCCGAAAAGCACGCCCGTCTCGAGGCGAGCTGGATTCGTGAAGATAACTACAAGATGAACCAGGCCCTCGTAAACCTTCATATGAAACTCGTCAAGAAATTCCGGGTGTATCAAAAGAAGATCGATTAACGGGATCCCTCGAAAATTATCTGTCCATGAATACCGAGTGAGTAGAAGCCCACAAAGATGTTCTCATACGTCGTTCGGATTAGTACACAGCGAGATTCAAAAAAAAATCACAAGGCAGTCGCAAATAGAAAAATGGAGGGAATTATGCCAAAAGGACCCGAACTGTTTGCTGATGTCCTTATCGAGGCGGGGATCGACCATGTCTTTGGGATACCGGGGGGGAGCACCCTTTTTATCTTTGATGCCCTGGAGGGGAAGAAGGATAAAATCCGTGTTGTTCTCGGGCGGCACGAGGGATCGGCTTCATGCATGGCCGACATGTACGGTAGGATGACAGGAAAGCCCGGCGTGCTGATCGGCCAGGGGCCCTGGATAGGCAGCAGCGGGGCGTTGGGAATCCTTGAGGCCTTCTATGCCGGCTCTCCGATGCTTATCGTTACGGACTTCTCCGATTATGCCAGCCTCACGCAGCACGGTGTTTACCAGAATTCCTCCGGGGACTACGGCGCCGCGGATCTTGTGGCGATGATGCGCTCGATGACGAAGTTTACGACCGTTGCCACGAATGCAAGCGAATTCATTCATGGCGTGCGTCTTGCCATAAAACACGCGATCACAGGACGCCCCGGCCCGGCCTGTGTCATCGTTCGATGGAATGTGATCACCGAAGAGGCAAATACCGATACTATCTTTCCTAAGCTCTACCCCCTGGCCGGGCACCTTACGGTATCCCCTCCCAGTATCGGCCCGGATGATGCGACAAAGGCCGCAGATCTTCTACTCTCGGCAAAGAGTCCCGTGATGATATGCGGCAGGGGGGTCCATGTGGGAAGGGCTCACGAAGCGGTACGAGCCATGGCGGAGCTTATCGGTATCCCCGTGGCCACCAGCTATATGGGCAAGAGCGCCATTGCCGAGACCCACGATCTGGCCCTCGGGACCATGGGAATACTCGGCCAAAAGGCCGCCAACGATCGGATAACCGGGGCCGATCTTTTGCTTGTTGTCGGCAGCTGCCTTGCGCCGGAGAATACCAAGATGATGTCGGCAGATTTCATCAAGCCGGACCGTCAGAAGATCATCCAGATTGATATTGAGCCCCTCAATGTCGGCTGGACTTACCCGACGGTCCTCGGGATTACGTCGGATGCCCGGATCGCCCTCGAAATGATCATTGACCGGATCAAGAAATCAAAAGAGAAGATCGATGCCGGGGCGCGAATCAGTGAAATCAAGCAGTTCAAGGAGACGCGCAACTTCTTTACGAACGATATGTTCACGTCGGACTCGGTCCCGGTTATGCCGGGAAGGATAGTCCGTGAAATCAATGACCTTATCGGGAACGACGACATACTCGTGCTCGACACCGGTAACAACAGGATATTCTTTGCAAACCTCTTTAAGTCCAAGGGCGCGGGGCAGGTCTTCGCGGGCGGGGGAGTCGCGGGTATGGGATGGGGGGTCGCGGCGGCCGTTGCGGCCCAGATACTCAATCCCGGTAAAAGGGTAGTCTGCCCGACCGGTGACGGATGTATGATGATGATGCTCAACTGTCTGGAAACCGCCTCCCAGTACGAGCTTCCCGTTACCTACGTCGTCCTCAACAACTCGGTCCTGGGTAACGTCAACGACTTCATGGCCCCGGACCACAGGGAAGTCACCACGTACAGACAACCGGACCTGTCGGGCGCCGCCAAGTCGCTGGGATGCGTGGGAATAAAGGTGAAGACGGCCGCCGATTTGAAACCGGCCCTCAAGGAGGCAATGGCAAGCGGGCGGCCGTCGCTCGTGGACGTGACGACCGCGCATATCCCGCACTTCGGCCTGATGTCCTTTTAGGTAAAGATGATATCCTGAGGGATTGATACGTACGGGTCGATTCCGGAAAAAAGCGGCCGCAGTAGGGGGCGCGTCGCCCGGAATACAGAAACCATAGAGGGTAATACCGCGTTGCCAAGGACCTGCCGTCAAAGGGAAGAGGGATGCTCAAACCGAATACACCGGTCAACAGCCCATACCGGGCTTGACGGCGGACGGATCGTTTTGTCTCTCACTCAGATATTGGTAATAGTCTCATCCGGAGACGGTGGTGACCGGCGCGATAGTGTCTATTGTGCTCGGCTGTGAGGGCGCGCAGTTTCCGACATGCACGAGAAAAAAATATTGACGAGGCGATGCTTTACGATTATTGTAATGTTTCTTACATGCGTTATCGAACGGTCACCGTTCTACGGATAGAACCGGAACCGAGGAAACGAGTATGAAAAATAGTGTCGTCGTAATCAATCCGAAGGATAACGTGGGAGTCGTTATCAAGGATATCAGGAAGGATGAGACGGTGATCGGCGGAGTGAGTAGCACAATCCGGGCCGTGGACGACATCCCCAAGAATCACAAGATCGCGCTGGTAGACATTCCGGCCGGCAGCCCGATAATAAAGTACGGCGAGAAGATCGGGTTTGCCGGCGAGATGATCGCGGCCGGCCGCTGGGTACATACCCATAATCTGAAGGTCGAGGATACATGATATGGATTTCATGGGATATCGAAGGCCCAACGGCTCCGTGGGGATTCGTAACCATGTTGTTGTGATGAGTTCGGTGGCGTGCGCCAACGGGGTGGTCAACGCCATAGGCAGGCAACTGCCGGCGGTTAAAACCATCACTCATACCGAGGGTTGCGGCCGCGGGCCTACAGATATCACCATCTCATGGCGGACCCTGACGGGTTTGGGCAAAAACCCCAACGTCGCGGCACTCCTCGTGGTGGGGCTGGGATGCGAGTTTATTCCCGCCGCAGGACTTGCCGCCGATGTTGCCGGTACCGGGAAACCGGTAGAGGCCCTCGTCATCCAGGAAAAGGGCGGTTCGAGAAAGACTACCGAGGCCGGCATGTCGATAGCAAAACAAATGCTGGCGGATGCCGACCGGCAGAAGAGAGAGGCGTGCGATTGGAGCGACGTGATCCTTGCCACAAATTGCGGCGGGTCCGATGCCCTTTCGGGAGTTACGGCAAACCCGCTGGTCGGGTCGGTATCGGACTGGCTGGTATCCCGGGGGGGGACGACGATGCTGTCAGAAACGACCGAGATGATCGGAACCGAGCACGTCCTGTCGCGGAGGGCCGATACCCCCGAGATCGGAAGGCAGATCTACAATCTCATCATGAAACAGCGAAAGCAGGCCCAGGATATCCTGGGTCCCCTGGCCCACATGGTGATTTCTCCCGGTAATATCGAGGGAGGGCTTTCCAATATCATGGAAAAGTCCATGGGCTGCATCATCAAGGCGGGGACCACCCCGCTGAAGGAAGTCTCGGAATACGCCGTCGGCCCCACCAGGAAGGGATTCGTCATCATGGACACCCCCGGTTCCGATATCTTTTCCGTTACCGGCATGGCGGCCGGCGGCGCCCAGGTTATGATCTTTACCACCGGCCGGGGTACGCCGGTTGGGTTTCCGATCATGCCCCTCATTAAGGTAGCCTCAAACAGCGAGCTCTACAATACTATGGAAGACGATATGGACATAAATGCCGGAAGGCTCCTGGAAGGAACCGGCATTCAGGAGGCGACCGACGACTTTGTTGACCTCTTGACGCGGGTCGCCGGGGGGCAGGAGACGAAGGCCGAAATTAACCGTCAGGATATACTGTCCATCAATACGGTTTCGCCGCCTTTTTAGGCAATCGATGCAATAGTGAACTGATGTGATCTTTTAATAACCATATATCAAGGAGCTGCTATGAAAGCAAAGGGAGGTACAAAGGAGTACAAAACCGGCGGATGGAGCGCTCACTATATTCTCATCATCTGTTCGCTCCTCTACATGGTCAACTACATGGACCGGCAGGTTCTGGCGTCGGTGCTCCAGATGATGAAGGTGGATCTGGGGCTTTCGGAGACCCAGTTGGGTATCCTCAACACCGCGTTTCTGTTGAGCATCGCGTTCTTTTCGGTTCCCGTCTCATTTATGGTCGATCGCTGGAGCCGGAGGAAGGCCGTCGGATTTATGGCGCTCTTCTGGAGCATCTTTACTTACCTGACCGGCATGGGCAGGAGCTTCGCGACGGTCCTTATCCCGCGTGCCCTGGTCGGCGTGGGTGAATCGGGCTTTTCGGCGGGGGGCACCGCCCTGATCACCGCCGCTTACGATCCGGCAAAGCGGGGAAGAACGCTTTCGGTATTCAACCTGGTCATCCCCCTCGGGGCGGCCCTCGGCATGATTGTCGGCGGAAAGATAGCCACGGTGACCGGGGACTGGAGCAGGCCGTTTTTCATCTTTGCCATCCCCGGCATTATCCTCGGAATTCTCGCCCTATTCATGAAGGACTACAAAACGGTGCACGAATTGGATAAGGCGGGAAAACGAACGGGTTTCTTCAAATCGGCCGCTTCGCTCTTCAAGATTCCCTCCCTCAAGTGGATGTACATCGGCTACGGCGTCCGCAATATCATGAATTTTTCGGTCCTCATGTGGCTTTCGGCCTATCTGATGCGGGCGCACGACATCGCCGCCGATAAGGCGGGAGGTATCGTTGGGGCGATCATGATGATGGCAATCATCGGGGCGCTTCTCGGCGGATTCCTGGCCGACTCCTGGCAGAAGAAGAACCGAAAGGCGCGGATGCTTCTGCCGGTAATCGGCGACAGCCTGGCGGCCATCGTCCTCATTATTGCACTCTTTCTTGAATTCAAGGGAGCGGGATTCTACATCGGCCTGCTGTGGGGCGCCCTGGTTATGTTGGGCACTCCGGCGCTAAACGCCGTATCCCAGGACGTCGTGACTCCCGGCCTGAAGGGGACCTCGTGGGGCATGGCGGTCTTCTGTATGTACGTGTTCGGCGGCGGCTGGGCGCCGTTGCTGGTCGGTGTGATCTCGGATGCCTTTATTACGTCGTTCGGTTTTACCGATATCGTGTCGCTTCAGAGCGCGCTCTATATCATGGCGTGCAGCGGTTTCGTCGCCTCGATCATCCTGTTTGTCGGCTCGCGTTCCTACCCGGCCGATATGGACAAGGTCAAGGGCGCAAAACTTCAATCGGAAAAGTAGTAGCCTGAAAACGCAGGGGGGGGTGGAACGACCACCCCCCCGGTTTACCTGACCGGGAGTTAGCAGAATGCGCCGGAAGCTCGTCTGTCCGGACATACCAATCAATAGAATTTACGCTATCATATTGAATCTTTTGATGATTGAGCGTATAATATCATACTCATTATAATGGGCTATTGACCATTTACCGTTCTCATCTATCCCACGAGAAGTATCCCGAATGTTACCGACCAAGACCCGTTTCGATACGCGGGTTGGCCGCGATAAAAGACGAATGATCGATCGAATACATATTATTGTCACGCGCCTGAAAACTGGGAGGCATTTCTATGAGTAATGCTCAAGGACCACAGAGGCTCCTTACCGAAGTGCTCGATACGGACCTCTGCTGCGGGTGTGGGGCGTGCGTGGGACTCTGTCCCTATTTCACGTCGTTTCTGGGCAGGACCATCAACCTGGACCCGTGCGACAAGGAGGAGGGGAGATGCTTTCTCTTCTGCCCGCGTACCGAGCTGGATCTTGACGGGCTGTCGCAGAAGCTCTTTGGGGTACCGTACGGCACGGATGCTATCGGGACGCACCGTGATATATATTCGTCACGGGCCGCGCGCTCCGGGAAATACCAGGCCGGTGGAACCGTTACCTCGCTCATCGAATTTCTTTTTGATGAAGAAATGATCGATGCCGCCGCCCTTACGACAAACGATAAGGTCTTGCCTGTGGCAGACCTTGTGACCGATAAGGCGGGGGTGAAGCGGGCCTCCGGCTCCAAGTATAGCGTAGCGCCGACGCTGTCGGCGCTCAATCGGGCGGCAAGGGAAGGATATACACGGGTTGCCGTTGTCGGGACGCCCTGCCAGGTGACGGCGGCGGCAAAGATGACCACCCGTGACGGGGTCGAAAGAAACCCGGGAGACGCGGTAGCGTATGTTGTCGGGCTCTTCTGTACCTGGGGCCTGGACTACCGAAGACTATTCGAGTACCTTTCGGGACGGGTCGATATCGCCGATATTACCGGCTTTGATATTCCGCCACCCCCGGCCGAGCTGTTCGTGGTAGAAACGAAACAGGGGAAGCTCACCTTTCCCCTCGCGGAGATCAGACCATTTGTAAGGGAATCGTGCAGGCATTGTATCGACATGACGTCCGAATTTGCCGATATCTCGGTGGGTGTGCTGGAAGATAATCCCGCGGAAAACCTCCTGATTGTACGGACACAAAAAGGCGAGGAACTCGTAAAAAGGGCGGTGGATAAGGGAGCTATTATCGTCGAGAAGATGCCCGACGGGGGGCTTGTCCATCTCAAGGAGTCGGCGCTCATCAAGAAAAAGCGCGCCTTGGCAAACCTCTCGGAAAAAGACCCTCAGGCAGCGTGGGGCTATATAGTCGGACCCGGTGACCGGCTGAAAAAAATAATGGATTAGAGGAAAGCATATGTCTTACCTTTCAAAGGACAGCCCGGGGGAAGTCAATCTTCTCATGGGCAACGAGGCAATTGCACGGGGCGCCATCGAGGCGGGCGTGGCCTTTGCGTCTGCGTATCCGGGAAATCCCTCGTCGGAGATCATCACCGTCCTGGGCAGCCTGGCACAGGAACTCGGCATCTACGTCGAATGGTCGACGAACGAGAAGGTCGCCGTCGAGGCGGCCGCCGGCGCCTCGTACGCCGGGTTGAGGTCCATCTGTGCCATGAAGCAAAACGGGCTGAACGTGGCCTCGGACTTCATCAGCAATGCGGTGCTCACCGGGGTCGGGCCGGGGGGGATGGTGCTGATCGTCGCCGACGACCCGGGCGGCATCTCGTCGTCCAACGAGGAAGATACCCGCTACTTCTCCCGGCTTTTGGAGATCCCGCTGCTGGAGCCGGCTGGGTTCCAGGAGGCCAAGGATATGACCGCCTTTGCCTTTAAGCTTTCCGAGGAAACGGGGCTCATCGTCATGATACGCAGCGTTACCCGAATATCCCACGGGAGGGGTAACGTCGTCTATTCCAAGATAGAAAAGGGCAACAAGAAGGCCCGGTTTGACACCGGCCGTACGGTCCTGGCATTTCCAGTGCCCTGGACCCATAAGATCCTCCACGATAAGATGGCCGTGATCAAGGATAAGTTCGAAGAATCCGATTTTAACCGGTATGAAGGACCCAAGGGAGCCGATCTCGTCGTGGTGACATCGGGCGCGGCCTACCTCTATACGAAGGAGGCGCTGGGTCTGCTGGGGCTTTCGGACAGGGTCGGCGTCCTGAAGCTTGGCACGACCTTTCCCCTACCCGAAGATTTTATCACCCGGGGACTCAAAGGGGCAAAAAAGGTCCTGGTGGCCGAGGAGGTAATCCCATTCCTCGAGGCGTCCGTCAAGGAGGCCTATGCAAACCACGTCAAGGATCTCGGTGTCATCGAGTTCTACGGCAAGGCCTCTGGCCACATACCCAGGGAGAACGAGCTGTCCCCGGATATCATGGCGCAGGCTATTGCGGGGCTCACGGGGACCGGCTACGTCCCCGTCGATCCTGCCTACCAGGCCGAAATCAGGGGGCTGTCGCTGCCCAACTCACCCTACCGGGCTCTCACGTTCTGCGCCGGCTGTCCGCATCGCGCGACATACTGGGACCTCAAAAAGGCGCTTAAGCTGGACGGTCGGGACGGTTTTATCGTCGGAGATATAGGCTGCTATACCATCGGGCTGGGGCCGCAGGGTTACTCGATGCTCAGAACAACCCACGCCATGGGATCGGGTTCGGGTCTTGCCACAGGGTTGGGCCAGCTCAAGACGTTCGGGCTCGATCAGCCGGTGCTGGCCGTCTCGGGAGACTCGACATTCTATCACTCGGTTATCCCGGCTCTTATCAATGCCGCACACCATGAGTCCAATTTCACCATGGTCGTCCTGGACAACAGCACAACGGCCATGACCGGTGCCCAGCCCCACTCCGGATCCGATACCGGCGCCATGGGTATTCCGGCCCACGGGCTTTCCATCGAAAAGATCTGCGAGTCACTGGGGGCAAAGGTAAGGGTCCTTGATCCGTTTGACGTGGACAAGTCCGTCCAGTCGATCTACGACACCATTCAGGATGACGAGGGGATCAAGGTTATCATTATGCGCCAGGAGTGCTGTCTCTATCGTCTCAAGAAGGACGAAAAACGGTATCTCATGAAGATCGACGAGACGCGATGCCTCGGCGATGCGTGCGGATGCAACCGGCTCTGTACGCGTGTCTTCAAATGTCCCGGCATAATCTGGGACAGGGCTGGTAAGGTGGCCCGGATCGACGAGGTGATCTGCAACGGCTGTGGGGTATGCACCGATATCTGCCCGGAGGGCGCCATTATCAGGGAGGTCAACCATGAAGCATAATGGCGCGGCGCTGGCCCACGATCCCACGAATATCATCATTGCCGGGGTCGGCGGACAGGGAAACATCATGGCCTCCCAACTCTTGGGAAAGCTTTTGGTCACGAAGGGCTTTGAGGTCATCATCGGGGAGACCTACGGTGCGTCACAGCGGGGGGGGTCGGTTATGAGCCATCTGCGGGTAGCCGGAAAGGGCGGCATCTCGCCGATCATCCCAAAGGGGAAGGCCCACTATATCATCGCGTTGGAACCGGCCGAGGCGCTCAGGGTCATGGGTGAGTACGGGAACCCGGACGTTCGGGTACTCTCCAACACCCGGCCCATCTATCCGGTGGACGTCTCTACCGGGGCATTGGACTACCCCGATCTGGATAACCTCAAGAAAATCATCACCGATCATGCAAAGGAGACGTTCTTCGTCGATGCAACCGATATCGCCCTGAGGGTAAAGACCCCGATCCTGGCCAATATTATCATGCTCGGCGCATTTGCCCAATGGGGAGTCGTTCCCCTGTCCGTTGATGAGTTCAAGGAGGCCATCAGACAGAGCGTGCCGGAAAAACATCTCAAGAAGAATATCGAGGCATTCGAAGAGGGGATGAGGGCGCTGGCGGCGTCGTAATCGATAGCCCCGCAGGGCGAAAAAAAGGCCGCGTTCATCGAACGCGGCCTTTTTAGTACCACGATCCGATTGATCAGTCTTCGGGCTTCAGCTCCACCCGCTCGACCTTTGCCAGGTCCCTGACGTAGAAGAAGGATCCGGCCAGGAAGAACAGCGCACCGACGGTGAGAAAGATGGGCAGAAATTTAAATCCGGCCACGAGGCCCATCGCAGGGTCTACGTTGAATTTTCTAATATAGTGATCGGAAACAAGGCCGATAAACAGCGGTCCGAGGGAGGCCCCCAGGAGGTTCTGAGTGACGATGTTCAGGCTCTGGGATACGGAACGAAGCCCGGGGTGGATAACGTCCTGGGTGACGGCGGCCGATCCCGCCACAAACATCGGAATGAACAGCCCCATGGCTATAAGAACGAAGTATTGGGCCTTGCCCGCGAAAAAGTGAAAAGCGGCAAAGAGCAGAAGGGCCGCCGTAAATGTGCTGATGGCGGGAAACAAAAGGCGGGCGGTTTTAACTCGTTTCCGTAGCGCGTTGGTTATGATTCCGCCGAGGGGGGCGCCCACAACCGCCAGCAGGAAGATGATCGACACTTTCATCGTTGCCTTATCCATGGCCAATCCTTCCATCCGATTGAAATAGGCGGGCAGCCAGAGTATCAGGGAGTTGGTAACGAAGACACAGCCCGCATATCCGAAATAGGTCAACAGGAGCGACGGGGTATTGAGAAACTCCTTGATAATGTCGATCACTTTCATCTTGATCTTCTGGGGCTTATTCTTCGCATCGGTTACGGTTCTCAGGAGCTCGACGGTCTTATAGTCCTTCATGAAAAAGAAGAGAAATGCCAGGACAAGCCCCGGTATCGCCATGATCCCGAAGGCATGGCGCCATCCGAGATTTACCGCAATGATACCCCCCAGCACCGATCCCATGACAATCCCGAGAGGAATTGCGCCGTTCCAGATACCCATCATGAGCTCACGCTTTTTCTCAGGGAAAAAGGCCGAGATGAGGCTGTACCCCCCGGGGACGTATCCCGATTCACCGATGCCTACGGCCACCCGGGCCGTAAAGAGCTGCCTGAAGTTCATGGCAAAGGCGCAGGAGCCGGTGGCAAGGCTCCAGAGAAAGACCAGGATTCCAAGGCTCCTGGTCCTCCGCCAGCGGTCGATAATGATTGAAAGCGGAAAGGTAAGGACGACAATAGACCAATAGACCGCGGATACCAGAAGACCGCAGTCCCCGTCGGAAAAGGCCAGTCCGCCCTCCGCCAGGGGCGCCTTGAGGTAGGGGATGAGTCCGGAAATAACGTAGCGATCGGCGTAATCGATCATGTAGATGATGAAGAGGACGAAGAAGACGTAATAGGCGTACCGCTTGGAAACGAGGTATCCCTCCTTCGTATAGCTGTTGGTCATAAAACACCTCTCTCAAAATTGTTTTGAAATTGTCAGCATTATACTAAAGGATAAATCTGATGGGAAGCTTTTTTATTACGCCGTTTTTTCGGCAATCAGACAATTTCCGGACAGATTGATCGACGGATACGGGTTTGCTTCGAAATGAGTTGACCCTAACGGACCGACATGATACGGTAATTCGATACAATTACTTGAGAGATAGTATTGATTATTCTGATTTCAAACGATGACGGCATCGATGCTGCGGGCATCGGGGCGTTGGCCGCACGGCTTGAGCGCGATCATACCGTCTTTGTGGTCGCCCCAGCCCGGGAGCAAAGCGCCTCGAGCCACAGCCTCACCTTACGCCGGCCGCTGTCGGTGCGGAAGATTAAGGAACGCTACTACTCTGTCGACGGGACGCCGGCCGACTGCGTGAACCTTGCCGTTAACAGCATACTGGACGTATGTCCCGATCTCGTGGTCTCCGGCATAAACCATGGGGCAAATCTGGGAGATGACGTCTTCTATTCCGGGACGGTATCGGCGGCCATTGAGGGGATGCTTCTTAATATTCCGTCGATTGCCGTTTCCTACGAGATGAAGGAAGGCAGCGATTTTGGGCCCGGTGCACAATTTGCCGCCGATCTGGTCGGCTACCTCGCCGCCAACCCCATGCCGAACGACACTGTCTTGAGCGTAAATGTCCCCGACAGGATCACAGACGATCACCCCCCCTATAGGATAACCAAACAGGGAAAACGAATATACAGCAGCGCTATCGTCCGACCGGTGGACCCGCCCGAATCCGGATCCTATATGATCGGGCCGGGAGAGATCGGCTTCGAGGATGATATCGAGTCTGATTTCTTTGCCATGACCCACGGGTACATATCGATCACGCCGCTCCATCTTGATATGACCAACTACATATCTATCGGAGAGATCAAACAGTGGAAGATCCGGACCGCTTTAAAATAGCCAGGAAGCGTATGGTCGATGTCCAGATCGTCTCCCGTGGGATCGACGATGAGGCTACGCTCAACGCCTTTCTTTCGGTTCCCCGCCACCTCTTTGTCGAGGAGGCGCTCCGGGGCCAGGCGTACAACGACTATCCCCTGCCCATCGGCGAGGAACAGACCATATCTCAGCCCTACATAGTGGCGCTCATGACCCAGAGTCTTAACCTTATGTCCGGGGACCGTGTTCTGGAAATCGGTACCGGATCGGGCTACCAAACCGCGATCCTGGCAGAGATCGCAAAAGAAGTCTTCTCCGTCGAGCGGATCGAGGAGTTGGCAAAAAAAGCCGATGAGCTCCTTCAGAGACTCGGATACAACAACGTCCGCATAAGGGTCGATGACGGAACCCATGGGTGGATGGAGCAATGCCCGTTTGACGCGATCATCGTGGCGGCCGCATCCCCGGACATACCCGGTGCCCTCATCGATCAGCTCAGGGACGGGGGAAGGCTCGTTATCCCCGTGGGGGGAAGATCTTCTCAGGAGCTGGTCAGGGCGATGAAAAAGGGGCACGAGATCGTCCGAAGGAATCTTGGTTCTTGCAGGTTCGTAAAATTGATTGGAGAATTCGGATGGATGGATTAAACGGACACCCGGTGATCCGAAACCTGATTGCGCCGGAATAGAACGGGAGTACCTTGTCATCAACGCTCCCGCGATGGAGGCGGGATAGTGATATGATGAATTAATCGTGGGCGGGCGGTTCCTGGAGACTGCGAACACATTGCGATGGACACGAACGTTCAAACGACCGAGACGCACGACCCGGGCGGCCGGACGGTTCCGATTCTTTCAACCATAGTATGAAAAAGGTAAATTAATGACCCTGTATACATTGCTGGAACTGATGGCCGTCTTTGCGATTGACGTCATATCGGCAATCGGTTACCTCGGCGTTTTCTTACTGATGGTCATGGAGAGCATGGTAATCCCGATACCGTCGGAGTTGATACTGCCGTTTGCGGGCTTTTTGATCTCGCGGGGTGATTTTACGTTTACCTCCGTGATCATCGCCGGCTCCCTGGGCAGTATCGTCGGTTCTCTAATTTCCTACTATATGGGAAAGTACGGCGGCAACGCGTTCGTCATCAAATACGGTAAATACGTATTGTTGGACGTGGAAGACCTCAAAAAAGCGGAACGATGGTTCGAAAAGAGGGGTGAATATACCATATTCATCAGCAGGTTTATCCCTGTCGTCAGGCATCTCATCTCCATCCCCGCGGGAATCGGGAAGATGGATATCAAACGGTTTTGTCTGTATACGATCGTCGGCGCGTCGATGTGGAACTTTATCCTGGTGTATGCCGGGTATCTGTTGGGTGAGCATTGGGACAAGATAAAACACTATTCGGAACCGGTCTCGCTGTCGGTTGCCGCGGTGCTGGTGATCGCCTTTGTCTGGTTTGTCTACCGGCATCTGAGGGATAAACTGGCGGCACGGCGATAGCCTTTGTCGGGCGACCGGAGAAGGGCATCGGCCGTGATGACCGGGGCCGCGTCAACTATCGGTTGCCGTTATTGGATTGTATGAAAAAGATAGCCATATGCGTGTTGACGGCGGCGGCGCTCTTTGTGCTGTCGGCCTGCGTTACCTCCACGACAACCGGGGGTGTCTATCATACGGTGAAAAAGGGACAGACCCTCTGGAGGATCTCCAAGACCTACGGCGTTGACATGCAAACGATAGCCGAGTATAACGACATCTATGACAAGAACCTTATATACGCCGGACAGGAAATATTCATCCCGGGAGCTGATAAGTCTTTGGAAGTGGATATCTATAAGGGAGACGACAACGGCACGGGGGATATAGTCACGCACAAGGGGATGTTTATATGGCCGACCGAGGGGGTCGTCTATTCCCTTTTCGGGGTAAGGTGGGGACAAATGCATTCGGGGCTTGATATATCGGCTAATGCGGGAACGCCGGTGCTGGCCGGCAGGGACGGTACGGTGGAATGGGCCGGCCGCAAGGGAGGGTATGGGAATCTCGTGGTCCTCAGGCATAGCGACGGCTACGAGACCTATTACGGCCACCTTTCGGTTATTTCCGTCAAAGTAGGTGACAAAGTCGCAAAGGGAAAGAAGATCGGCCTGGTAGGGAGCACCGGAAAGTCCACCGGGCCCCACCTCCATTTTGAGGTAAGAAAAGACAATAAGGTCAGAAACCCACTGTTTTTCCTCCCATGACCGATCACAAATCAAAAAAAGAATTAAGAACGCTCATCCAGGCGGCCCGGGGAACCAGGCCGTGCGATACCGTTCTTTCGGGGGGGCGGATCGTCAATGTCTTTACCGGGGAGTTGGAGAGTGGGGACATCGGGATCGCTTCGGGCCGCATCGTGGGGATCGGCGCATATGAGGGGGCCGAGACCATTGATGTCTCCGGTGCGTACCTCTGTCCCGGATTCATCGAAAGCCACATACACATTGAGAGCTCCTGCCTGGTACCGTCGCAATTTGCGCGGGGGGTGGTCGCCCGTGGAACCACGACCGTTATCGCCGATCCCCATGAAATCGCAAATGTCATGGGTCTGCCGGGGATCGTTGCCATGCACCGGGACGCACTTCTTACACCGCTTGAGGTCTATTTCGTGCTGCCGTCCTGCGTTCCCGCGACCGGCCTTGAGACATCCGGTGCATCGCTTTTGGCCGAGGACCTCTCACAGTTGATCGATGAAGACTGGGTCGTCGGATTGGGCGAGGTGATGAATTTTCCCGGTGTCATCGCCGGCGCAGACGACGTCCTGGATAAGATCGTCATGACGCGGAAAAGAAAGAAACTTATCGACGGACACGCCCCACTCGTCTCCGGCAGCGGCCTGACGGCGTATCTCTCGACGGGGATCGGCTCCGACCATGAGTGTACGAGACAGGCCGAGGCCGCCGAAAAGCTCGGACAGGGAATGTTCATTATGATCCGGGAGGGTACCGACGCCCATAATCTGGATACGCTCATCGGCCTGGTCAATGAGAAGAACTTCTGGTTTACGACGCTGGTCGGCGACGATATCCATCCCGGAGACCTTCTCAGGAGAGGACACATCGACTATTTTCTAAAAAGGGCGGTGGCCCGCGGAATCGATCCGATAACCGGGATCAGAATGGCCACGATCGTCCCGGCGATGCGGGCGGGTTTTTCACACCTCGGGGCGCTTTCACCGGGCAGGCAGGCCGATATAACGGTCGTGGAGAACATTTCTGATTTCGGCGTCAGGATGGTGTTCAAAAAGGGGAGGCTCGTCGCCCGGGATATGAGGGCGTGCTTTGAGAACAGCGGGACCTCCGATATGCCGCGCGTTCCGATGCACGTGTCGGGCTTCGGTACGGAATCGCTGAGGGTCCCGTTCAGGGAGGGGGCGGCGCGCGTTATCGGGGTCATTCCCGGACAGATTCTCACCGATGAGCTTATGCTTGAGCTCAAAGGTGAAAACGGTGCGGCCGTTCCGGATACGGGACGAGACATACTTAAAATCGCTGTGGTTGAGCGGCACCGGGGGACGGGAAATACGGCCGTCGGCTTTGTGAGGGGATTCGGGTTGAAGGCCGGGGCGGTCGGATCTTCCGTGGGGCACGACTCCCACAATATCACCGTCGTGGGGACAAACGACCTGGATATCGTTGCCGCGGTGCGTCGGATCATCGATCTGGGGGGAGGGCAGGTGGTGGTTAAGGATGGAGCGGTTATTTCGGAGCTGGCGCTGCCGATCGCGGGATTGATGAGCGAGCTTTCCCTGGAAGATGTGGACGCCCGGATGGACAAGAACATGAAGGCCGCCGCGGCCGTCGGATGCGTCCTCGAAAATCCATTCATGACACTGTCTTTCCTGCCGCTGGCGGTCATCCCGAAGCTCAAGATCACCGATCGGGGGTTGGTGGACGTGGAGAAATTCGATTTTGTGCCCCTTTATGTGTAATAGATGCGTGAGGTGGCTACAATTATGACAGGTAATAGATACGCCCTGCTCGTTATCGACATGCAGAAGGAATATTTCAGGGAGGGAGGTTTCCTCACGGTTCCCGAAGGGCCGAAATTGGCCGAAAATCTCCTTAGGCTGATGGACGTTGCGCGAAGGCGATCCGTGGACGTTATACACGTCAGGCACATCAGCAAAAATCCGCAGGACGCCACGTTTCGGGCGGGGAGCGACACGGTAGAGTTTATCGACGGATTTAATCCCGGTCCGGGGGAGCCGGTTGTCACCAAGACGCGGCCAGGCTCCTTCTACCGGACCGACCTGAAGGATATCCTTACCAGGCGCGGGATAGATGGGGTGATCATCGGCGGGCTGATGTCGTTTATGTGCTGCGACACGACCGCCCGGGAGGCCCATGCCCGGGGCTACTCCGTCCACTTTCTGGGGGACGCCACGGCCGCCATCGACATCGGCCAGACGGCCGCGCCTACTATCCACGCCGTGGTCTGCGCGGTTCAGGGAATGGTCTTTTCTCAGGTGGTGACCACCGAACAGATGATAGATATCCTTCAAGGAGAGACGCCCGCCCCGTAGCGGGAGATGACAGGAAAAAGCGCCCCGGGCCGCTAACGGCCGGGGCGCTTTCATATAGAGGGGCTATCCGAAATAGCGCGTCCGATTGGTCAGTATGTAGTCTGCCGTCCGATGGGCCATAGCCATAATCGGCAGCATATTATGTGAAGCGGCGGTGGAGGGGGTGACCGAGGCATCCACGATAAAGAGGTTCTTGACGTCGTGGCTTTCGAGATAGGGGTTAACCACGCTCGAGGCGGGGTTCGGGCCCATTCGGCAGGTTCCCTGCATATGGAAGGACATGAGGGTAAGGGTATTGGGCTGGATACCCCGTTCGTCCACGATTGAGATCTTGGATACGTCATCGATGATCGTGGGGACTTCGTAGGTGAACATCACCTGTTTTGCGCCTGCGGCAAAAAATATACGTGCCGCCTCCTTCATGGCCGTGATCATGCGGGCCTTTACCGGCTCTGAGAGCGAGTAGGTGATGACGGGCCTCCCGTGGCGGTTGACCGAAACCTCCCCGGCAGGTTCGTCGTAGACCAGTACCATGACGTTGGCCATCTTGTTGTAGCGTGTCATGAGGGCCTTGAGTTCGGGGCCGAATCCGGGGATGATGGTGGAAACCTGCCCCGGCAGGGTAAAGCCGCCCTCGATGCGGAATCCCGAAAGCCCCCGGTCTTCATCGGCATCTTCAAACCGGGTGCATGCATAGGATTGGGGAATGCCGCGGTAGCTCTTGAGGTCTTCGTCGAAAAATGCCGAGACCATCGTGTGGGGCTGCAGGAGCAGGTTTTTCCCGACGAGGCCGCTGCCGTCTGCAATTCCGGAGGCCTGGAGGATCTGGGGGGTGTTGACGGTATTTGCGGCAAGCATAATGACCGAGGCCGTTACCTCAATGGGTGCGCGTTCCTTTTTCGTCTTCGGGTCGATCACGGTAGCGACGACGCGGTATGCCCTGCCGTCCTTCTGTTCGATTCGGTCGGCCCTCGTGGATACGTAGATGGACGCACCGGCTTCCAGTGCTCGCGGAAGGTAGTTGAGGATCGTCGACTGCTTTCGCCCGTAGGTGCAGCCCAACAGGCAGAAGCCGCAACCGATACAGTCGACCCGGTTGTTGACGAAATTTTCGCCGGAATAACCGAGCTTCTCGGCCCCGGTCTTGACCATGAGGTTGTTGGGATTGAGCTGATCGTCGGTGATTGCGGCAGCATTGAGGATCTCCTCCGCTTTTTCGAAATAAGGGTGCATCCGATCGGGTGAGATATCGGGGATACCGAATTTTTTTCCCCACATAGCTAAAACCGGATCGGGGGTGCGGACGCAGTCGGCCATATTGATGAGCGGGCCGCCCCCAAGACACACCGCCTGGGTAAGGGCGATGTTGAGGTCCTTGGTATATCGCTGACGATAGAGAGCGGCAAGCATATCGCGCTCGTCCTGGTTGAGGTCGGCGCCCGAATAGTGCCCCCCCTCTTCGAGGACGACGACGTCGAGCCCTGCCTCGGCCATCTCCATGGCCATGACGGAGCCGGCCGAACCCGAGCCGATAATGCAGACGTCGGCCGTTACGTTTCGTGAACCCGTTATCGTTTCGGGATAGATGATCATAGGTTACTCCTTGTACGGACTAAATCCACGGGCCGTCGTAGCCGATGTGCGGCCGGATCTTCTCGTTGGAAAAAAAGCCGAGGCAACAGATTTTCTTGTATCCCCAGAATATTCCTCGAAAGAGCGCGACGGAGCTCGTCTCCCAGCTCTTCAGATACTTGTCCTGCAAATCGGCGGGCATCTCGGTAAATCGCTTAAACGACAACCGAAAGAAGAGGGCCCGATATTCCAGGAGGAGGATCCCACTTCTCATGTCCTTCTGGATCTCAGGGGGTTGAGCCGCTACGACGGTGTCGAAATAGTCAACGACATCGATATCATCGGCACCCTGGGGGAAAGCTCCACCGGGGGGCAGAATACGGTTAGCGAATGCCTTAATGACCGGGTAGGTTTGCTCATCCAGGAATGTCAGGCCCGAGGGAATCCCGGGGGCATGGCTGCATCCGGCCAAACCGGTGCAGGCAGTGACGGTAAAAGACGCAAGGAGTTTCAAGAATGTCCTGCGCTCTGTTGCGAACTCGAGGTGAATTCGATCCTTCATATACCCTCCGCCGGTGATAGTGCCACGAAAAAGGGGACTAAAATGCTGAAAATTTATCATATTTCTGAAGGCAGTTCAAACAATTATTTCGACGCAGCAGGTATTACGTCGATATCATGTCAACGACGATGCCGACGTTAAAAAGCATGGGAATGGAATTAGATCGGTTTCTTTTTTTGTTTATCTGATTTTGCGAGGGACGCCGATCGGGTGCAAGGATGCCAAAAATCCAAATATCTTCTTGACATAGATAGGAAAAGATGTTAATTTCCCTTTTGTTTTTGCTTACCTGTTTTATGTTTGTTAAATACCGACGGGTACAAGGCCCCCGTAGCTCAGGGGATAGAGCAACGGATTCCTAATCCGTGCGCCGCGCGTTCGATTCGCGCCGGGGGCACCATAATGATTCTATCATTTCTATTATCTCTATTGTCTTGATTGTCTCGATTATTTCATTAGGGGGCCGATATGATGAATAAGTCAGACCTGATTGAGGTCCTCGCCAAGAAAATGAATCTAACCCAGAAGAAATCGGAATCAGTAATCAATCACGTCTTTAATGAAATGACCGACACGCTGAAAAAGAACGATAAGATAGAAATCCGTGGTTTCGGGAGTTTTACGGTCAAGCACTATAAACCGTATACCGGCAGAAACCCTAAAACGGGTGATACCATCCAGGTTAAAGAGAAGAGACTACCCTTTTTCAAGGTAGGAAGAGAATTGAAAAAGAGGGTGGATGGTGATGCCGATCGGTGAAGGGTGATCGCCCTCCCTCTACGGTTCGGTTGTTATACCTCGTTCGTCCTTCCCAGGAACACTTTCCCCCACCTGATAAAGTAAACAATACTCGTTGCCCAAAGCACAAAGTCAGGCCTGCTGTTATATAGCTGTAGAGAAACAAACGCCTTAATATGCGTTTTCGTGCCTCTGTACTGATATACGGCCTTTATTAAGGCCGACGTCATCATGTGAGTATGAAGATACAATAGCGCGAACGGGTGCTTGAAATACCCTTTTCATCTCCGGTTTTGGAAAACGTGCCGCGTCGACGTGAGTGGAAGACTTCGCTATCAACGGTACTGGGGCGTGAAGAAGAACGGATATACTTCAAAGCAAGATAGAGCGATCAAGCGCCCTGTGGATATCTTCGATTTTGCGGTTTCGGGGATAATAGCCATATCCGACGTAGAAACGAATCAGCACCGTTTTCGATTTGCGGGGACAGGTACGGCGGGATTCTACGGACCGGAACGGTACTGCCGGCTCGCGAAATTGGGGCGGGTGCGAATGAAGAAGATGATCTATTGCCTTCGACGATGTCTTAGGAGACGATCGATCCGGCGCAATGGACGTAAATCGGACGGGCGATTTGCGCGGTGGATGTCGGGAAGATAGCCGGGGAGGGTATCGGCCTCAATGGTCGGAGGTCAGAATATCAAAAACCGCTTTCTTGAATATTCCGGTGAATTCGTCGGTGCCCAGCACCGATTTATGCATATACATGGCCCCGCTTTCGATTATCCTATCCCTGTTTCTGCGTTCGGATGTAAGGATCATGATCGGGATGGAGTGCTTGTTGGCGATATGGATCACGTCAAAACCGTCCTTACCCTCCATGATCAGGTCTGAGATGACCATATCCGGTTTATTGGGGCCTTCGATGAGGGCGATCCCTTTTTCCCCGCTGCCGACGACCAGGGTGGTAAAGAGGTTCTTGAAGATTTTTTCTATGACATCGTTGATGATGCCTGCAAAGAATTGGTTGTCGTCGATGATGAGGACCTTTATCCGAAGGAACGAAATCGCGTTTATTTCTGAAAGGTGGACGAGAGTTTTATAGATGGTGAGGTCATCTTCGCTGCTCTTGTCCAGGACGTTCCGTATGAAATCTCCGGGCTCAATAAGCTTGAGAGTCTTTTGTTCTTCGTCGGTAATTATCAAATTTTCCGGATCGGCCCCCTTGATTTTGTAATAGACGGGGAGCCTGTCTTCGAGGCGAATGATCTCGTCAACCTGGCGGGTTCCCTCGATGATCAGCTCCATGGTGTCCATCGATATGTTTTGTTCGGTGACTTCAACATCTTTCAGCAGCTCGAACATCTCGAAGGGGATATCCTTCCAGCCCATCATTCTGAAGAATGCCTTCTTTCCCATGACGGTATCACCGACGGAGGCGTGGACGATCTTTCCGTTGGAAAAAAAGAGCTTTCCGGTTCTCTTGCTTTCCGGCTTGAGGTATATTTGAATCTTCTTCTTGGTGTCAATGGTCTGGATGAGACCGGGAAGGGAGAGTATGGAAAGAACCCCCTTCATAACAAGGCGATTATCCATTCTGAGGCCGATATCCATACAAAATAAACAGAAAAAATTTATAATTCCTATACAATTACTAACTATAATAGCATAGAGTTTATTTCAGTGCAATATAATGAATAGGATGACCGGGTTTGTTTTTTCCTGATCCCACGATACGGTGAACCATCCATGAGGCGTTGCCTGTTTCGGGTGAAGACCGTTCGGGGAATGACAATCCTGATGAATATTCAAGATATTGTACCATTCTGATAAGTATGATAACATAATTCAATGGGAATATGTAATTATGATAATCTTGGCGGACTGATCATATGGGTGCACTTATTGCAGTCCTTGACGACGAACCGGATATCGTAGAACTGGTGTCGTTATACCTGACTAGAGCCGGTTTTACCGTGCACGGTTTTTGCGATTCAGGGGGTTTCTTTCGATTTATCAACAAGACTCGGCCGGACCTCGTTATCCTTGATCTCATGCTCCCCGATGACGACGGGATCGAGATAACAAAACGGCTAAAGAGACAGGCCGAATTCTCAGAAATACCTATCATTATCCTTTCGGCAAAGGGCGAGGAATCCGATAAGATCGTGGGATTGGAGCTTGGGGCCGAGGACTATGTCACGAAGCCCTTTTCGCCGAAAGAGCTGGCGGTACGGGTTAAGAAGATACTGTCACGGGCAAGCAGCCGCGAGGATACAAAAAAAGTTACGATACCCGATGTCCTGACAATTGACCCGGAAAAATACGAGGTTGTTGTCTACGAAAAGAGCGTCGATCTGACCGTCACCGAGTTTAAAATACTTAAATTGCTGGCAACAAAACGGGGGGTGGTCTTCAGCAGGGATCAAATCCTTGACTACCTGTGGGGGGATCAAAAGGCGGTCATCGACCGGACGATAGACATGCATATAAAAAATCTAAGAAAAAAGCTCGGCGACGCCGCCGGATTGATCAAGAATATTCGCGGTATAGGGTATAAGCTCGATTTATGAAGAACAAGCTCTTTATCAGGGTCTTCCTCGGTTACTTCATCGTCACGGTATTCCTCACGATCCTCATATTTGTTACTTCGTTGCAAGCGCTGCAGTACTATTATCAAAATAAGTTATCGTCCTCCACGAGTGATCTCTGCGTTACGATAGGACGGCTTGTTTCGCCCTCCATGAACGTCGATACGGCCGACGTCAAGAGAATAATAAAAGAAACCAATTTCGAGCCACAAAAGCGAGTGGCGATCTTCGACGCCTACGGAAACGTGCTTGCCGATACGGGACCGGACCCCTCGATCTTTGCGAGCATCACCTCCAAGCGCGAGTTTATCAACGCGCTCAACGGCGTGGTCGGAACATACAGTGACATCGATGATTCGGGTAAGAACGACATCCTTTTGGCGACCGCCCCGATACTCAAAGACGGAAATGCCGTCGGGGTTGTGATGATTCGTCTGCCGGCCGAGACCGGCATTGACTCAATTCCCCCGATCCTCTTTATCGCCGTATGCGTGTTCGTGCTTTTCTTCGCGATCCTCGGTGCTGCCATCTTCTCCTCCCATCTGTCCAATCCGATTCAGGAATTGTCCAACGCCGCCAAAAGAGTGTCTGAAGGAGATTTCTCGGCCAGGGTTTTCCTGGATCGGAACGATGAAATAAAACAGCTTGCCGACAGATTCAATATCATGACCGAGAGGATCGATTTCCTGTTTCGCCAGGTCCTTCAACAGAAGGACGAGCTGTTGCAGATCATATCGTGCCTTGACGAGGGCCTCGTCGTTGTGGACAAGGATGACAGGATTATTCTCTTCAACGAGAGCTTCGGCAGCATCGCGCATGAGAGTCCGGTTGCCGGCAGGTTTTATTGGGAGGCCCTTCGAGACCTGAGGGTGAGCGAACTGGTCTCCGGGACAAGAAAAGACAAACAGGGTAGGCACGAACAGATGGAGATCAACAATCGGGCCTATAACTGCAGCGTCATTCATATCCCTTCAAAGGATGAGATCGTCATCGTATTGCATGATATAACCGATATCAAAGACCTCGAGCAGATGAAAAAGGAATTCGTAAGCAACGTTTCGCATGAATTGAGGACGCCGCTGACCGCCATCAAGGGTTTTATCGATGCGATTGAGGAGACCGGCCAGGAGAAGAGCTCCCATTATCTTCAGATTATCAAGAGAAACACCGATCGAATGATCAGCATCATCAAGGATCTCCTGCTCATTTGTGAATTTGAGCAAGAGAGTATCGGGATTCATGCTGAGGATATCGACGTCGAGGAAATGGTGCGGGGGATTCTGGCGATGTTTGAGAAGCCGATTAATGACAAGGGCCTCACCGCGTCGGTTATAGTCCAGAACGGCCCTATTATTATCTCGGCCGATTCATTCAAGATCGAACAGCTGTTTGTCAATCTCATCGATAACGCGGTCAAGTATACCCAACGGGGGGGGATAACCATTCGGCTCTCGATGACCGATCATCTATTTACGGCGCGGGTCGAGGACACGGGAGTCGGGATATCGAAAGACGATATCCCCCATATATTTGAAAGGTTCTACCGGGTTGACAAATCGAGGTCCCGTTCGCTCGGCGGCACCGGGCTGGGCCTTTCTATCGTAAAGTACGTCGTCCTCCTACAAAACGGAGATATAAAGGTTGAAAGTACAGAGGGTGTTGGAACGACGTTTACGGTAACCATCCCCAGGGGAAAGTCCGGTAGTCCCCGGGGATTATCGGTACCAGGCAACCGGTAATCCGTCAATGCCGGTTTCCCCGGTTGTCGTGGGAAAATCGGGCGGGGGGTAATTTACGGAAAACTTACACAATACTTATCTGAAAGACACATAAGGAATATATCTTTTTCTTTTTATATGTAGGGTCCTTTCGGGCCGAAAAGCCGCTATTGTGGAGGGTATGATGAAACGTATATTCTTAATGGTTTGTTTGGCGTCGTTGGTTGTTTTGCTGGCGGGCACGGGATGCGTCGGTGAGAATAAGCTCCTGGGGGCGGGGGCGACATTCCCTCAGCCGCTCTATTCAAAAATGTTTGACGCATACTACAATCAGTTCAAAATAAAGATTAATTACCAGGGCATTGGGTCGGGTGCGGGAATCGAGCAACTTACCAAGAAGACCGTCGATTTTGGGGCCACTGATTCCTTTATGACCGATGAGGACCTTAAGAATGCAGCGGCTGAAATTATCCATGTCCCCATTGCGCTCGGCGCCGTATCGGTGACCTACAACCTCCCAACAAATCCGCAGATAAGACTCTCCCGGGACATACTGGCTTCAATCTTCCTCGGTACGATTAGTCAGTGGGACGACGAGGCTATCGCCGCCCTCAACGCGGATATAGATCTCCCGGCGCTGCCGATTACCATCGTACACCGGTCCGACGGCAGCGGGACGACCGCTATTTTTACCGAGTATCTTTCAAAGATCAGCCCGGAGTGGGCCACGACGGTCGGCAGGGGCAAGGAAGTAAGCTGGCCGGCGGGTCTCGGCGCCAAGGGGAACCCGGGCGTGGCGGGCCAGATAAAGCAGATACCGGGCAGCATCGGCTACGTTGAGCTGATCTATGCCCTTGAAAACGAAATGCCGATTGCCGAGATCCAGAACAAGAAGGGAAACTACGTTATGCCTTCCCTCGAATCCACCAAACTATCGGCGGATGTTCCCGTCCCCGACGATACGCGGGTCTTGCTGGCCGATACCGATTCCGAACAAGGGTATCCGATCACCGGCCTTACCTGGGTCATCGTCTACCGGGAGCAAAGCTACGACGGGAGGTCACAGGACAAGGCCAAGAGCCTCGTCGATCTTCTCTGGTGGATGACACATGAGGGGCAAGACTATTGTGAACCGCTTAAATACGCGCCGATCCCGGAATCGGTCGTAGATAAGGCCGCCAAGATCATTAAGTCCATGACGTATGAGGGCGTGCCGATCATGCAGTAGGGTGCCGGCTGAGGCCGGCGAGCGGGCCGTTGGAGGACGCAAGCCTGAAAAAGGTGAGGGAGGCGACTTTCGGAGTCTCCCTTCGATCGGTAGAGCGAAAGCTATTGCCCGAAGGTATACCGGATGACGATGGGAACGAAAAACACCAAGAGATATAAAGACCGCCACGAGCGAAAAGAGATGATCTTTCGAGGGATTCTCTACCTGTCGTCCGTCGGCATCCTCCTGTTGCTCATCGGGTTTTTCGTTTCGCTGCCGCTGGATGCCTTCGAATCGATCAGGAAATTCGGTATCGGTTTCGCCTTTACCCGGATCTGGGATCCGGTCGCGGGAAACTTCGGGGCGCTGGTGTTCATCGTAGGGACGCTTGTCACGTCATGTATCGCGCTTGTCCTCTCGATACCGTTTTCGATCTCCATCGCCCTTTTCCTGGGCGAGTATTTTCGCGAGGGGATCGTCTCTACTTTCCTCAAGAGTGCCGTGGAATTATTGGCCGGTATTCCCTCCATCATATACGGGTTCTGGGGAATATTCGTGCTCGTTCCGATCGTTATCGATTTAGAGATGAAACTGATGGTGATAAATGATCGGATACTGCCCTACGGTGTGGGAATTCTGACGGCCTCGGTCGTCCTGACTGTAATGATTATCCCCTATTCGGCATCTATCGCGCGGGAGGTGATCACGCTGGTTCCTACGGACCTTAAAGAGGCGGCCTACTCGCTGGGTGCGACGAGGTTTGAGGTAATCAGGAGGGTAGTGCTGCCGGCGGCACGCTCCGGAATCATCGCGGGGATCGTCCTCTCCCTGGGCAGGGCCCTCGGAGAGACAATGGCGATAACGATGCTTATCGGCAACGCAAACCGGCTTCCCGACAAGTTGTTGTCGCTGGCAAACATATTCGTGCCGATCAATACGATGGCCTCGGTTATCGCCAACGAGTTCGCGGAGGCCACCGACAGCCTTCACCGATCGAGCTTGATCTACGTGGGATTGTTACTCTTTCTTATCACCATGGTCATTAACATCACCGGACGCTATATCATTAAAAAGACGAGCGTTAGCATTGACGAGTAAGATGAAGGCATCAAGCACCGGTTATAGAATCATAAAGGATAAGCTCTTCATTTCGGGCGTTGTCCTGTTTTCGTTTCTCTCTATTGTGCCGCTGCTTCTGATACTGTTCTATATCATTAAAAACGGCATAGCGGTCATCAACTGGGATTTTCTGACACAATTGCCCCGGCCCATGGGAGAGGAAGGGGGCGGGATTATCAATGCAATCGTGGGCACCCTCATGCTCATTGTCATCGCGTGTCTGGTGTCGGTCCCCGTGGGTGTAACGGCGGGTATCTATCTCAACGAATACCGAACGGGCAAGATTGCGGAATCGGTAAGGATGGCCGTTGAAGTCATTATGGGGATTCCATCGATTATCATCGGCATCATCGCGTACACCTGGATTGTTATCCCCCTGGGTTCCTTCTCCGCCCTTTCTGGAGGGGTGGCGCTGGCGATTATGATGCTGCCGGTCATCATTAAATCCACCGAAGAGACCCTTAAGCTTGTCCCGAATACTCTCAGGGAGGCATCGCTGGCCCTCGGCGTACCCTACTCCACGACAATCATTAAGGTTATTATTCCGGCGGGCCTGAGCGGTATTATTACGGGAATTCTCCTCGGTGTCGCCCGAGTAGCAGGAGAGACGGCACCGCTCCTGTTTACAGCCTTCGGAAATCCCTTCATGAATTATAATATCCTGGAGCCGGTCAATTCTCTTCCTCTGTTGATATTTGTCTATGCCACGAGTCCGTATCAGGAATGGCATTCCCTGGCGTGGGGGGCCTCCCTTGTGCTCGTGGTATTCGTGCTTTTGATGAACTTCATTACCAAGCTGGTAACAAGGCGATGAACGAAACCTTTTTGCGAACGGAAAAACTATCTGCACTGTTCAACGGGGAAAGGGTCGTCAAAAACGTGACGATCACCTTCCAGAAGAATAAGGTCACGGCAATTATGGGGCCGTCGGGATGCGGAAAGACAACCCTGATCCGGTGTATCAACCGCATGCACGAGCTGATCCCCGGGGCCGCCACAACGGGCAAGATATTCCTTTATGATGATGAGATCGGGTCCATAAACCCGATCCTCGTGAGAAGAAAGATCGGCATGGTCTTTCAGAAACCAAATCCGTTTCCGACGATGAGCATATATGAAAACGTTATCGCCGGATACAGGCTCAACGGATTTCACCTGTCCCGGGATGAGATGAACGCAACGGTCGAGGAGTCACTCAGAAAGGCGGCCCTCTGGGATGAGGTCAAGGATGTGTTGCATCGTAAGGGAACGTTTCTTTCCGGCGGGCAGCAACAGCGGCTCTGTATAGCCCGGGCGCTTGCCATGAAGCCGGAGGTAATATTGCTGGATGAGCCGACATCGGCCCTGGACCCTAAGGCCACGTCCCGCATTGAGGAGTTGATTGTCGAACTGAAGGACGCGGTAAGCATACTCATCGTTACGCACAACACCGCTCAGGCTGCCCGTGTTTCGGAATACACCGCCTTCATGTATCTCGGCGAGCTGGTGGAATTCGGTTCGACCAAGAAGATGTTTACCGTCCCTGAAAACAGTAAGACGGAAGAGTATTTAATGGGTAAATTCGGGTAGGACTTATTATATGTTGGAAGAAAGAATAGTTCACCTCAAGCGCGATATTGTTTCCTTTGCCTCACTCGTCGAAAAGATGATCGAGAGCAGTGTCGATGGGCTGGTAAAGAAGAACAGGTCGATCTTAAAAGAGGTCGTCGATGTGATGGAGCCGCGGGCCAATAACTGCGAGATCGATATCGACGAACAATGCATTACGCTTATCGCCCGATTTCAGCCGAAGGCCCGGGAGCTGCGAACCATCCTGATGATCATGCAGATCAACAAGGACATCGAGCGAATGGGCGATCATGCAGTTAATATAGCTGAGAGCGCCCTCTTTTTGATCGAGCGGCCGCAGGTAAAACCCCTGATAGACACTCCCCGCATGGCACAGATTTCCATCAATATGCTCAAGGACAGCATCACCTCTTTCGTGGACGAGAACCCGGCCCTTGCGCAGAGCGTCTTTGAACGGGATAACGACGTGGATAATCTGGGTGAGCAGATTCTTCGGGAATTGATAACGTTCATGACGTCGGACCCAACTACTATCGAGCGCTCTCTCCATATACTTCGAATAGCCAGGGAGCTTGAACGAATCGCAGACCTATCCACGAACATGTGCGAAGACACCATCTTCATTGTACAGGGCAGGGTAATAAAACATCACAAGGAAAACGATCCATCGTAGGGCCCCGGCACAAATTAGGGCCTGCAGCCGCAGGCGCCGATCGTGTAAGCCACAAATAAATACAAGCAGTTACCGGCGCGCCGTAGCGTCGGGACTTATCCCGACGGATTCCGAAGGCAATTTTGGATCGGCCGTCGTTTTTTTCCATGACTTCCGGGAAGCGTACAAGAATGGGCCGTTTCGGTCGTTAGGGGAAATATTGACGCTCAGAATATCATTGTAAGATTGACAGAAATATGATACAAAAATATAAACCATTACTGGACGGTGCGAAGTAATCCATATGCCCCTTGACCCGTCACCAGATAACCATCTCATCGCCATAAAAAATCTCACGACAGTTTCATCCCACGGCAGCGGGCTCCTTTCGGTCCTCAAGTCCGTCACCCGTGAAATAATCGATACCATGGGATATGGGCGCGTCATTATTGCAGTCAAGGACAAGAAATCATACGTACTCAGATTTCGTATCGGGAAAGACCGGGAGATCACGGGCAAGGAATTTACAAAACTGCTACGGTCGATTCCTCCCGTTTCCCTCGCGCCCGATTCGAAGGGGAGATTATCCGTACTGGCATGGTCTTTCCGAAACGGTCAGGAGTTATCGGTGGCGGATGCGCACCACTATGATTTTATGACCGATCAGACCTTTCAGGACCAGGAACTCGTCAGTCGTTTCGGCCTCGGCTCGTATGTCATTGCTCCCATTTCTTTTCGAGGAGACTCCCTCGGAATTTTAATCGTCGACAATAAGTATATCTCTCGGCCTCTCACCGAGTATGATCGGCGGGTGATCTCTACGATCGCCGATCACCTCTCGGTGTGTATTATCAATGTCGAGATACTCAATAAGCTAAAAAAATCCAACCGCAAACTCCAGGAGACCAATAAGGAACTGGCCTCATCTCAGAGGCAGTACCGGCAATTTGTTGAACGAGGCCCCGATGCTGTTTTTATCCTCCAGGACCACCGATTCGTCTTCGTCAATAAGATGTTTCATAAAATGTTCGGATACGATGAGATAGAGATTATCGGAAAGGAATTTATTGAGTTTCTTGCCCCGGAATCTCGAAAAAGTGCCGTAAAAATGTACGATGACGCCCTGAGCGGGATACGCGTATCAGATGAGTACGAATATTCGGTCATAAGAAAGGACGGCACAAAGGTAGCCGTATGGATGAAGACAACGTTTACCCGTGTTAAGGACCGGCTGGGCCTTCTCTGTTTTGCCCACGATATAACCGAAAAGAAGCGCGCCGAATCGGAGCTCAGGCAGGCCAAGGCATATCTTGAAAATATTCTTGAAAGCGCCAACGACCTGATCTATATCCTCGATCTCGAAGGGATGTTTACCTACGTCAATAAGAAATTTGAGGAATTCGGGTATGATCCGCGGGAGTTGATCGGCAGGTCGTTTCTTGACATTCTCTCTCCGGCTCACAAGGGAGAGCGGTTTAGAAAAACCATAACAACGGGCATCAAACAGGTCTATGAATTGGAGATGGTCGAGAAGGGGAGTGAGCGCATCAGAAACGTCGTCGTATCCACTTCTCCGCTGACCGACGAATCAGGTGCGACCCGGGGTGTCCTGGTGCTGGGCAAGGATATCACCGACAGGAAGCGGGCAGAAGAAGAATTAAGGCGTATGTCCATCACCGACAGCCTAACGGAGCTCTTCAATCAGCGCCATTTCTTCCAGAAGATAAGAGAGGAGACGGAACGGGCCAGACGGATGTCCTATCCAATATGCCTCATGATTTTTGATATCGATAATTTCAAACGATACAACGATACGAGAGGACACCTGGCCGGTAACGAGATTCTCAAGACAATTGGGAGAATAATCCAATCAACCATCCGTACTACTATGGACACCGCGTTTCGATACGGAGGAGACGAGTTTGCGATTATCCTGCCGAACACGACACTGCCGGATGTCAAAATAGTCGCCTATCGTATCAAAGAGATGACAGATGAAAATCTTGAAGGATTGACGATTTCCATTGGGATATCGTCGATGAGCGAGCATGGCTCGGTCGAAGACTTCATAAACGCGGCCGACAAAGCGATGTACACAGCCAAGAGCATGGGCAGACAAGCAGTGGTTATCCATAGTCCCGATTCATCGTACCCAACATGATCGTAAGAAAGAAAACAAAAGTTGTACACGTCGGGCGGGTGCCGATAGGGGGTGATAATCCCATTGTCGTCCAATCGATGACCAAGACCGATACGGCCGACGTCCGTGCGACGGTTGGACAAATACAAGCCCTTGCGCGAGCGGGGTGTCGGATCGTAAGGGTTGCCGTCAAGGATATGGAGGCGGCTTCGGCCCTTGAAGATATTATCAAGGGCTCCCCTGTTCCGATAATCGCCGATATTCATTTTGACCGTCGGCTGGCGCTGGCCGCTATGGACGCCGGTGCCTCGGGCATACGGATCAACCCCGGAAACATCGGCGGTGAAAAGAGGCTTTTCGAGATTGTCGAACGGGCGCGTCGGAATAACGTCGCAATTAGGGTCGGCGTCAACTCCGGCTCGCTCGAAAAGGACCTTCTGAAAAAATATGGCGGTCCCTGTACCGAGGCCCTCGTGGAGAGTGCGCTGCGCTCGACGGCGCTTTTTGTCGGATGGGGATATTCAAACCTGAAACTCTCACTTAAGTCAACAAGCGTGCTGGACACCATCGCCGCCTATCGCCTGGTATCGGAGAAGACGGATTTCCCGCTGCATGTGGGGATAACGGAAGCCGGGACTGTACTCAGGGGAGCGATAAAGTCGTCGGTGGGAATCGGAATCCTCCTCTCGGAAGGTATCGGGGATACGATACGCGTGAGCCTTGCGGGAGACCCCCTGTCGGAGGTGATGTGTGCAAATACGATCCTCTCGTCCCTCGGACTCGTCAAGAGGGGTGTTGACGTGATCGTATGCCCGACGTGCGGCAGGACTTCCATGGATATCATCTCGATCGCGCAGGAGGTGGAAGCACGGCTTATCGGATATGACTACCCGATTACGGTGGCGGTTATGGGATGCGAGGTGAACGGGCCGGGAGAGGCGCGAGAGGCAGACATCGGCATCTGCGGAGGAAAAAAATACGGACTCCTCTTTAAGAAGGGAAAGATTATAAAGAAGCTCGCCGAGGCCGAGATTGTGGATGCCCTTATTTCGGAGATTGACGTCATGGCAAGAACGGAATCTAAATAGGCGTATTTTAACATGATACGCCTCAACGACATTACCGATAAAGTACAATCATACCTCCCCGACGCCGACATCGAGGTGATCTCCACGGCCTATGTCTTCTCCGCGAAGGTGCACCAGGGACAGACTCGCCTTTCGGGAGAACCCTATCTTACCCACCCCCTTGAAGTCGCCTACATCCTGGGCGAGCTGACAATGGACGTCCCGAGCGTCGCCACGGGGCTGCTGCACGATACCGTAGAGGATACACTGGCCACAATGAAGGAGATCGAAGAGATATTCGGCCCGGAAATCAGCTATCTTGTCGACGGCGTCACAAAGATATCTCGCATGAGCTTTTCGAACACGGAGGAGCGGCAGGCGGAGAACTTCCGAAAAATGATCATCGCGATGGCCAAAGATATCCGGGTTCTCCTTATTAAGCTCTCCGACCGTCTTCATAACATGCGGACGATCCAATTCCTACCTCTGGAACGGCGGGAGGCGGTGGCCCAGGAAACGATGGATATTTACGCCCCCCTGGCAAACCGTCTCGGCATTGGATGGATCAAGGCCGAGTTGGAAGACCTTGCCTTCAAGACGCTGAAGCCGGAAATTTATCAGGAGATATCCGACAGGCTTGAGTCCAAGCGCAGTGAGATAGACAAATACTCCAAGGGTGTACTCTCGATCATTGAAGAGGAAATCAAGAAAAACAAAATAGAAGCCCAGCTCCAGGGCCGGGTAAAGCATCTGTACGGCATCTACTCCAAGATGAAGGCACAGGAGATCGGCTTTGAAGAAGTCTACGATAAGATTGCCTTTCGTATTATCGTCGAATCTCTCAAAGACTGCTACGGAACTCTCGGCATCATACATTCTCTCTGGAAGCCGGTACCCGGACGCTTTAAAGACTTCATAGCGATGCCCAAACCCAATATGTATCAGAGCCTCCACACCACCGTAATCGGCCCCTATGGCGAACGCATAGAAGTTCAGATCAGAACCGAAGAAATGCACAAGATCGCGCAGAAGGGGATCGCGGCCCACTGGAGATACAAAGAGGGGAAAGACGGGATCAAAAAGCAGGACGCGAAGAGCTACGATTGGCTCCAACGGCTCATCGAGTGGCAGCAGGACCTCAAAGATCCCTCGGAGTTCCTCAAGACCGTGAAGGTCGATCTCTTTCCGGAAGAGGTCTACGTCTTTACTCCCAAGGGGGAGGTGAAGGCGTTTCCGAAAGGGGCCACGCCCATAGACTTTGCTTACGGCATCCATACCGACGTCGGTAACAAGTGCGTCGGCGCCAAGGTAAACGGGAAGCTCGTACCGATACGCCATCAACTGGTCAACGGAGACGTCGTAGAGATCCTTACCGGCGGCAAGCAGAAGCCGAGCAAGGATTGGCTTCGGATGGTCGTGACCTCCAAGGCAAAACAAAAAATCAAGCACTGGCTTATCAACGAGCAGAAGGAACGCAGTGTTACCTTCGGCAAAGAAATACTTGACAAGGAATTCAGGAAGTTCGGCCTGAGCTTCCAGAAACACATGCATTCCCAGAAGATGAAATCCGCGATTGAATCCCTTAAGACAAAGGACCTCGAGGACCTCATCTCAAAAGTCGCCAACGCGAGGATATCACCGCAGCAGATCATCGAGTTTTTCGTACCTAAAGAGGAGATAAAAGAAACCGAACAGCAGTCCGTTGAAGAGCCCGCAAAGAAAAAGCAGCGGCTCAAAAAGGAGGGGAAGGCCGGCGGTGTGCTGATTAAGGGCGTCGATGATATCATGACGAAGTTCGCCAAATGCTGTAACCCTGTTCCGGGGGATCGGATCATTGGATTTATTACACGGGGCAGGGGAGTCACCATTCACACGGCGGACTGCCCAAATGTGATTGACCTGTCCACCGAAAGACTTGTGGACGTGCAGTGGGACATTAGCCAGGAACAAAACTATAATGCAAAGATAATGGTGATCTGTGAAAACAAGAAGGGTTTACTCGCGTCGATCGCGCTGGCCATCGCAAATTCTGAGGCGAATATCTCGGAGGGTTTTCTCAGGACCACGGACGACAACAAGGCAAGGTGCGAATTTGAGCTTCAGATTAAAAATCTTGAGCACCTAAAGCGGGTCATTAGATCGGTAGAAAAAGAGCGGGACGTGATCAGCGTTCATCGGATAACCTGACGAATGACGGGTGAATGAGTCCACGCGAAAGGCCATAGAATAGGGCGGGCGGTACGGGGTGCCGAAACGGAGCTTTTGGGCGCGGTGTTGCCGGTAAATGACAGAGGCGGCATAGCCAGCCGCCCCAAAGAACCAATAGAATGTCTACGGTAGCAGGATTTCGCGTCGTATATATAATCAGCGTCCTGGGAGCTGCCGTACATTATAATCCGCGGCCGTTCGGTCGACGGTCGGAGCTTAAAGTACGGTGGCGTGCAGAAAAGGGGCGGTATCGCGCTCCAGACGTTTTCAGGGATCAGGCCTTGGCCACCTTACCGGAACGAAGGCATCGGGTACAGATCTTGACGCGAACCGTACGATTGCCGACGCGGGCACGCATGGTATGAAGGTTTGGATACCATCTCCGTTTTGTGACGTTGTGGGCGTGGCTCACATTACACCCGACGATGGGCCCTTTACCGCAGATGTCACAGATTCGACTCATAGTTCACCTCCAAAAACCTAAAAATTATATCAAAATAGGTGAAATAAGCAAGCAAAATTTATGAAAAAAAGCAAAAAAAGAGGGGCCCTGTTCGTCATCTCCACCCCTATCGGGAACCTCAAGGATATAACGCTCAGGGCCATCGAAACACTCGTATCGGTGGATATTATTGCCTGCGAGGATACAAGAATAACAAAACGACTGCTCGCCGCGCACGGTATTTCCAAGGGCCTGATCAGTTATCGGGAACAAAACCGGGAGAGAGCAGGTCGTACGATTATCGAGGCCCTGGAAGAAGGAAAAGACGCCGCGCTTGTTACCGACGCGGGTACCCCGGGGATATCCGATCCGGGACAGCACTTGATAGCGTTTTGTGTTAAAAGAGGTATTGATGTTTTTACAATTCCGGGACCATCGTCGGTTACCGCGGCGCTGTCGGTCAGCGGATTTGTCACGGATAGTTTTGTCTTCTTTGGGTTTCTGCCCAGGCGGGGAAAGAAGCGAGAGGCGGTGCTTTGCCAACTTGCATCCGAAAAGAAGACGGCCGTCATTTTCGAATCCCCACCCCGGGTCGGCCGGACCCTCAAAGAGCTCCAAGACCGTTTAGGCGACCGAAGGGCAACCCTGTGTCGCGAGCTGACCAAACTATACGAGGAAGTGATGCGCGGCAGGATATCGGAGATCATCGATCTTGTCGATCAAAAGGACCGGCTGCGGGGAGAGATGGTGATAGTTTTGGCGGGCAAGGAAGAGATAGATGACGCCGTAGATTTGGATACGGTGAAAAAGGAAGTGTTGGCGGCCATAGCCCAAAATCCGGAGAAAAGGGCAAAGGAACTTGCCACCCTCGTATCGGGCCGGCTTGGTGTTCCCTCGAGTATCGTCTATAACGAGATAGTTAAAAACAGGAAATAAAAACACCTACGCCGAGAAAGGCATGGTCCTTTCATGGTCCGGGCTTCCTATTGGATCTAAAAGGAAGCGGCGGTGTGCGGCGATCTGCAGAAAACGGTGCACAACAGGAGGTTATTTCTTCTTCTTCTTCTTTTTATTTCCGCCGAAGATCTTACCGAGAAACCCTTTTCCCTTGGCCGTTTTATTTCGAACCGCGTCTTCGTAACCGATGATGGCGTAATAGACCGCGCGGTCGAAAAAGAGGACGACCCGGTTGTTGAGCTCAAGGGACTGATATAATTCAAAGGCGGTGGAAAGTTGCCCATCGGACAAGATATGAAGCCAAAGGTGTCGTTTGAGAAGGATGATGGCGCTGACGACTTCATAGAGGGCAAATCCCTCATTAAAGCGCTCCTCTCCCAGTTTCAGGTAGTACCCGCGGACTTCACCCTTACCTGTCTCTCTCGATATCCAATGGCCGAGCTGGCTATAGACGAAATGTGCCCGCTGATAGAGTTTTTCCTCCGGGAAGGTCTGGTAGGTGGGTGTGGTAGGATTTTCCCGCACGTCCCGAAGCCAGCTTTTCGTTAATTCTTCGGCATTATCCTCAATGAGTTTTACCAGTTTTTCCGATATCATAGTAGTACTCCCTGCACGGAATGATAATATATCCCATACTACCTAGTGCTCGTAACGTTATCACTCCCGATATACCTTGTCAATATTATTTTTCTTCAAACTCAAATGGGACGGTGAATGTCTGGTCACGGATAAGGATGCCGGAGAGCATGACGATGATCTTCTTGGATCCCTTGGGAAGAAAGGGAAAGATGATGAGCCCCTCGACCGTGCTTCTGGAGGGGATCTCAAGCTCCAGGTCGTACATCGTCTTCTTGAACTGGTCGCTGTCGCTGCCCGGCGCGAATTTTTCAAAGGCGATCATGACCTCAGTAAAATCAAGAGAGCCCCGATAGTAACTCTCCTTTATATAGATGGAGGCCCTCCGCGGGTCAAATCGGATTGTCCTCTCCTCGTTATTTACAAAGGTCACCAGAAAGACGGTAAGGTTATCCCGAAGGATCGGCGAAGCCATAAAGGGATTTGACAAATTGTGTTTCAAAAAGAAGAGGTCAATATCCGATGACTCCATATACTTGATCTTAACCAGTGAATCGAGGACCTTGCACGAGACGGTATTTCCCTCGAATTCGTATCCCTTGGGGATATACTCGTCGGAGAACCGGGGAATTAAGGCGGCGGGTCTCGTCTCCTCCCTGTAGGCGCCGCATCCAAAGAGCAATAAGATAATCGTAAGGACAATAAGCTTCTTCATGGCCTTTCCGAATTAATAAAATTTAGTGTTGAATTACAGTCGGCGCAGGTGTTACCTGTCAATCCGACAACCTGCGTATGATATCCGCTCCGTGACACCAGAAGGCCCCCGCATTGGGGACAGTGTGTGTCGTTGCCGGTTTCGAGCGTAATGTTTCCGAGATAGACGTACGAAAGACGTTCCCGGGCGATTTCGAAGGCCATGGTGAGGGTCCGTTCGGGTGTCGGCGGTGCGCTGAAAGACCGGTGGGGGAAATATCGGGAGAAGTGCAGCGGGATGTCCTTATTGACGGAGGCGATGAAATCGACAAGACGGCCTATGGCATCGGCCGAATCATTTTGTCCGGGAATAAGCAGGTTGGTGACCTCCACGAGGCACGATTCGTCGGCAATGCGGATCGTCTCCCGGACGGGATCGATACGTCCCTTGCAGTTTCTTCTATAGAAGGAATCGTCGATCGCCTTGAGGTCGATGTTCATGGCGTCGATGAGGCCGCTTACCTGTCTGAGGGGTTCGGGATTTACATACCCGTTGGTGATCAGCACGTTGACAAGCCCTGCGTCCTTGACGTGTCGTCCCGCGTCCATGATATATTCGTACCAGATAAAGGGTTCGTTGTAGGTCCATGCCACCCCGATAGAGCCGTGTTTCTTTGCGATGTCGGGTATCTCGCCGGGGGCAAGGACCGATTGAGGGACGGCACTCTCGACCAATGACCAATTTTGGCAGAAGCCGCAGGAGAGATTACACCCGACGCTACCGAGCGAAAGGATCCGGGAGCCGGGGAAAACGTGATAGAGCGGCTTTTTTTCGATCGGGTCCATCTGCATGGAGGCGGGGTGCTGGTAGGTGAGGGCGATCAACGTACCATTCCGGTTCTCCCTGACGCCGCAAATCCCGCGCTTACCGCCGGCGATCAGGCACTCGTGGGGGCAGAGATGGCAGGCGACTCTGCCGTCGGGGAGTGTTTCATAAAAAAGTGCTTCTTTCATAGCCTTTTCGTTGAGCAGGTTCTCCGAGATACCTTCCGAAAGAAGGGACTGCGTTACTCGGCTCTCAAAAAACCGGATCGGTCGCCGGACTCCTCCCGCCTGTTGCTTGCCGAGTACAAGGGCAAAAGGCCGGACAATCAGTACTGGATGTTAAAACGGGCAAATTGCCCGGTGGCCGTCTCCCATGAAATAGACACGTCATCAACCCGCGCCGCCGGGGGACCGTGGTGACACCAGGCGATCAACCGATCGACGTCCCGGGAAGGTCCTTCGATAACCGCCTCGACATCCCCGTCGGGAAGATTCCTGACCCAGCCGCCGACACCAAGGCGGTTGGCCTCTTCGGCCGTCGTCTGTCGAAAGAAGACCCCCTGAACCCTTCCGCTGACCCGGATGCGAGCCCGTACGGTATCGTCCACTATGTTTCTCCAATAATACGAAGGAATTCGCCTTCAGAGAGAGTCTTTACGCCGAGGCTCCGGGCCTTGTCGAGCTTTGAGCCGGGGTCCGTCCCCACCACGAGGTAGTCCGTCTTTGCACTCACCGACGACGCCGTTTTTCCGCCGAGCCGCTTGATGGCGTCCCGGGCGCCGTCCCGGCTCATGTAAGAAAGGGTCCCGGTGATAACGAAAGATGTGCCGGAAAGGGGCCGATGTGCCGGCCTCTGGCGGCCGATGATCGTGATCTCATTTCTCAGGCGATCGATAACCCGGCGGTTTTTATCGTCCGAAAAAAAGGCGAAAACGGATTTTGCCACCGTGGGGCCGATTTCATCGACGGTCATCAACTCGTCTTCGGTCGCTCCCATCAGGTCATCGATGGTCTCATAGCGGTCGGCGAGCAGCTGGGCCAGGTGCTCGCCGACAAGGCGGATGCCCAGGGCGTTAACGAATCGGGAGAGCTCCACGGTTCGGGATCGGTCAACGGCGTCCATGATGTTCCGGGCCGATTTTTCGGCCATACGTTCGAGCCTTGCCCAGGTTTCCTCGGGGATCGTGTAGATATCGGCGAAATCTTTTACCAGGCCATCATCGACGATCCGGTCTATCAGTTTTTCGCCGAGGCCGTCGATATCCATGGCGCGCTTGGAGGCGAAGTGGAAGACGGCCTCTTTGAGCTTTGCGGGGCAAACGGCGTTGATACAGCGGAACGCGACCTCGCCCTGGGTACGGATGACCTGCTGCCGGCACACGGGGCATCGGTCGGGAATGTGGAAGGGCCGCTCGGAGCCGTCCCGCTTATCCGTCAGGACGCCCACGACATACGGGATTACGTCACCCGATCGCTCGACGATAACCCGGTCGCCCTCGCGGATGTCTTTTCGGTCGATCTCGTCCTGATTGTGGAGCGAGGCGCGGGAAACGGTTACTCCACTGATTTGCACGGGTTCGAGGTGCGCCGTCGGCGTCAGGACGCCGGTCCTGCCGACGGAGACATCAATATGACGGATGCGCGTTTGGGCCTGGCGGGGGGCGAACTTAAAGGCCGCCGCCCAACGGGGCGCCCGCGAGGTGGAGCCGAGGCGTTCCTGGAGCGAAAGGTCGTTGACTTTGATCACCACTCCGTCGATTTCAAACGAGAGATCGTCCCGACGCCCTTGTATCCTCCGGTGGTAGTCGACGACGGATCGGGCACCTTCAAGCACCTCGATTTCCCTGTTGATCTTGAATCCCCAGGTTTCGAGGGCCTCAAGAATTTCCCGGTGCGTGGAAAACGCGATGCCCTGAACACTGCCCACGCCGTAGCACGCCAGTGAAAGGGGGCGTGTGGCGGTGATGGAGCTGTCCAACTGGCGGATCGATCCGGCGGCGGCGTTTCTCGGGTTTGCAAAGGCGGGCTCCCCCTCCTCATCCCTGTTCTTATTCAATTTCCTGAACTCATCGAGACCCATGTAGACCTCTGCGCGAACTTCAAGGAGCGGGGGGATGGGAAACCGATCGCCGGCAATGAGCGTGAGAGGGACCGTCTTGATCGTGCGGAGGTTCAGCGTGATGTTTTCGCCGGAGTATCCGTCACCCCTGGTAGACCCGAGTGTGAAGCGGCCGTCGGTGTATACCAGCTCGACGGCAAGGCCGTCCATCTTCGGTTCCCCGATATACTGGATTTCGTCGGACGCCATGAGCATCCGTTTGACCCGTTCGTCAAATTCGATGAATTCCGCTTCTGTCGTGACGTTGGCCAGTGAGAGCATCGGGAGGGTGTGCGTGACGATTTCGAACTTACCGAGGACGGGGGCGCCGACCCTCTGTGTCGGAGAATCGTCAGTGACAAGGTGGGGGAAGTCTTCTTCGATCTGGACCAGTTGGCGCATCAGACCGTCGTATTCGGCATCCGATACCTCCGGCGAATCAAGGACGTAGTACCGATGGTTATGGTAATTAATCCGGTCCCGGATTTCTCGCACCCGTTTTTCGGCGGATTGAATATCCATGGCTCCATTATACGAAAATAGGTTAAATATGCAAGGCTATTTCTTCTCGGGCCCCCTTGACGCGGCCGTGACCGATATGGTACCTTTATAGTGATCAATGGGGGCCGCCCGATGAAGAGGCGTCGGTCGATTATCACGCTGACAACGGACTTTGGGATCAGGGATCCATTTGCGGGTATCATGAAGGGGGTAATCACCGGAATAAATCCCGATGCCACCGTCATCGATCTTACCCACGCCGTGGAGCCTCAGAATACCCGGGAAGGGGCGTTCATCCTCTCGATCAGCAAGCCCTATTTTCCGAAAGGAACCGTTCACACGGTAGTGGTCGATCCGGGTGTTGGAGGGCGGCGGCGGGCCATCGCGGTAAAGGCCGAGGACTGCCTCCTGGTAGGCCCCGATAACGGGGTTCTTTCCTGGGCTTTTGGGGACGTGAAACGGGCGATCATCAGGCAGATCACGCGGCCTGAATATATCAGGTGTTCGGTGTCGGCCACGTTCCACGGCAGGGATATATTTGCGCCGGCGGCCGCATACCTGTCGGCGGGCGTACCGGTTGAAGACCTGGGTCCGGCCGTTTATGACCCCGTTATGCTCCCCTTTCCGTGCGCCCGGGAAAGCGACGGTGAAATCCGGGGCGAGGTTCTCTACATAGACCGGTTCGGAAACCTGATAACAAATATCCGGCCGAAAAACCCGGACAGCGTACGGGAGGTCGTGATCGGAACAAAAACGATTTGCCGTCTTTCGGCAAGCTATGGCGAGGGAGGGCGGGGAGAGGCCATCGCGCTGGTGGGAAGCACGGAATTTATTGAGATTGCCGTTAATCTTGGGAGCGCCGCCGACGAGTTGGGGGTTCCGGTGGGAGAGGAAGTGAGGGTGCTGCTGTGATCGTGCATCACCGCCACTCATGGGACGTCTCCTATCAGGAGGCCGCGGGGCTTCAGGAGCGCCTGAGGGAAGACCTAGTGCTTTCGGGAGACGCCCGGGGTGTTCGGATCGTCGCCGGTGTCGATGTGTCATGCGAAAAACAGGGCGAGACCCTTTTTGCGGGCGTTGTCGTGATGGACGCCGTTACGTTTGAGATCATCGAACACGCGCACCACGTTGCCCTGGTCTCTTTTCCCTATGTCCCGGGTTTCCTATCGTTTCGGGAGGGCCCGGCGGTCCTGGCGGCTTTTGAGAAGCTTGAAACCGTACCCGATGCGGTTATCTTCGACGGTCAGGGGATCGCCCATCCCCGGGGGCTCGGGCTTGCCGCCCATATGGGGCTTTTGCTCGGTATCCCGACGGTGGGCTCGGCCAAGACCCGACTGGTGGGCGAACATGGGGACGTTGGGCAAAAGCGGGGCAGCGACACCCCGCTGACGCACAACGGCCGCAGGATCGGATACGTGGTCAGGTCAAAACAGGGCACAAGGCCGATCTTTGTCTCCCCCGGGCATTTGATTTCACCGGAAGCCGCCGTAAAGCTCGTTCTCTCATGCACGGCGCGATATCGTATCCCGGAGCCGGTCCGACAGGCGCATATCCTTGTCAATCGGCTCAGAAAGGAATCATATCAGGACAGATGAAAAAAATCCATTACCTGCTGGTTATCATCGGCTATCTCATCCTCTTTATCGTCTTTCAGTTTGCCTGCGTGAGAATAATCCCGCGGTTTACGCCGGGCGATGAGTTTCTGACGTGCGTGTCGCTCATGTCGTCGGGGAACTCCGCGGCCCTCGTTAAAGAGGTCGAACTGCTGGACCTGTCTTCTCTGCCTTCCGATCAGGCCGATAAGATTGCCTTTATGGCGGGACGGGCCGCCTTGAATATTAAGGACTATGAGAGCGCCCGCAAGTATTTCGAATATTGTCTGGATCATTACAAAAAGCTCGAAGACCACGTCCTTTATTACCTGTCGCGGGCCTATTTTCTGGGTGGCGACGCACCGGCGGCCTATACGGCGGCCCGGCGTCTCATCGATACCTACCCCGATAGCGTCTGGTTTGCCGATGCAAGCGTCATGATCGGGGACTATTACGCGAAAATGGGCGATTATGACAAGGCCCTGTCGGTCTACGAAGCCTTTTTGACCGAAAACAAGAAGTCCGAAAAATATCCCGGGATTCTCTTTCTTAAGGGCAGGGCCATGGAGGGGGTGGGTAAGCCCAACGAGGCCCTGACGGTCTATAAGGAGGTATGGATCGGCTACCCGACAAATAGGGCCGCCGCCGACGCATTTATCGGGATCAGCCGCCTGGGCGCGGCGGAGACCCTGACCCTGTCGGAATTGAAGAGGCGTATCGATAATCTTTATGCAGCCGGCGACTACGAGGGAGTCGTTACGGCAGCGGCCCAATTGCCCGCTCTCCTGGACACGAAGATCAAGACCCTTCCCGCGAAGGTCGCCAAAGAGATCGAGTATATCAAGGCAAAAGCCTACTTCAGGTCGTTTCACTACGAAAATGCCCGGGTGATATTCGAGGCCCTCATCGCCGACCCGGGGGGCCTCCCACGGGCCGAGCTGTTATACTGGCGCGCCCGTACCTATGATCGGCTTGGAAAAGACGAAACCGCCGTGGACTACTACCTTGCCCTCTTCCGTGCGTACCCGACTGATTCTCTTGCCGATGACGGGCTGTTCCTTGCCGCGCGGACGCTGGAGGAGATGAAGCGCTACGATGAGGCGATACGGTATTATCAAACATATCTGAACACGTATTCACGAGGCGAAGAAGTCAGAAACGTCCTCTGGAATATCGGGTGGCTCTATTACGTGAAGAAGGACTACGCCCAGGCCGAAGAGTACTTCGAGCGGATGGCGCAGAATTATCGGGGCAAATCGGAATACCCACAGTACCTCTACTGGAAAGGCCGGGCGTTAGAGAGGATGGGCAGGATCGCCGAGGCCGTCGATGTCTTTAAGGCCGTCCGGAAAGACTATATCACCACGTATTACAGCTATCAATCGGAGCGGCGCCTGAAGGCACTGGGCGTGGATGTGGAAGGGATTGCCATAAAAGAAGCATTCGATGAGAGCTTCTGGACGAGAGATTTCGGCCGATATGACGCCTTTACCTCGGATGCAAGAATAACCTCCCACCTTACCAGGGCACTGGAGCTTATGACCATGAATATGGACGCCGAGGCCGGCGTAGAGATCGAGCTGGTGGTGGATCGATGCGTGGGCGATCCCGATCTTCTCGTCGAGGTGGCGCGGCTGTTGAGATATTCCGGGGATTACTATACGCCGATTCTCATGGCTGCCAGACACTTTTCGCATTTCTTTTCCACTTATCAGCCGGGGAAAAACGACGTCTACTGGCAAATGCGATACCCCGAAGGATATAAGAAAGAGGTCGAGCGTTTTGCAGAGGAGTTCGGCGTTGAGCCGTCTTTTGTCTACGCCGTAATCAGAGAAGAGAGCCTTTTCCAGCCGCGGGTTGTCTCGTGGGCCGGGGCCGTCGGGCTCATGCAGATCATGCCGGCAACGGGGAAGTCTATCGCCGCGCAGCTGGGCGTTGACGATTTTGCCGTCGATGATCTGAGAGACTACCGAACCAACGTCAGGTTTGGGGTATATTACCTGTCTGGTCTCATGACGGAGTTCGAAGGGGAGAAGGTATATGCCCTGTGCGGCTATAACGCGGGTCCGGGAAATGCCCACAGGTGGATCAAGAACCGGGACCCCGAAATGGAGATGGACGAGTTCATCGAGGACATTCCTTTTTCCGAAACCAGGGCATACGTCAAACGAATCCTTAATACCGAAAGCATCTATCGGGCGGTCTATGAAAGCGACGATAAAGGAAAATAGGGAGCTTGTCCCCCGCTATTTCACGATGACACTCTCGGAGATGGGAGATGACTTTCGGGGGGAACCGGGGCAGTTCGTCATGATTCGGGGAGATTGGGGGTCCGATCCGCTGCTCGCCAGGCCGCTTTCGATCTGCCGATTCCTTCACGAAGATGGGCAAATCCGGATCGTCTATCGGGTCATGGGCAGAGGGACCCGGCGACTTTCAGAGATGAAGGCGGGTCAAACGGTCGATATCAACGGTCCGCTCGGCAACCCTTTTCCGAGGCCGGATGAATCAAGGAGGGTTCTCCTGACGGCGGGGGCAATCGGAGCCCCGCCGCTTATCGCGCTGGCGGGATCGATGGCCGTAAGCCCGCTTTTGATCATCGGTGGAAGAACGCGTAATGACGTCGTCTTTATTTCCGACGAGATACGAGAACTCGATATAGAAACGATCTATGTAACCGAAGATGGGAGCTATGGGCAAAAGGGAACGGCGGTTACCGAGCTTGCCCGACACGTCGGCGGAAATGATCTTGTCTATGCCTGCGGGCCGAACCGGATGCTGGCCGAAATAGCGCGCCTGTCCGAGGAGATCGGATTTGAGGCCCATGTTTCCTTTGAAGAACGGATGGCCTGCGGGATCGGGGTCTGCCTCGGGTGCGCGGTGCGCCACGCAAACGGCACGTACGTCCATGTCTGCAAGGACGGGCCGGTCTTTAACGTAACGGATATCGATTGGGACAGACTATGAAACCGGACCTTTCGGTAGAGATGTTCGGCCTTACCTTCAAAAACCCGGTCATGGGCGCCTCCGGCACCGTTGGGTACGGCATCGAGCTTGCCCCGTATATCGACCTGGGCCGGATCGGGGCCGTGGTAACCAAGGGAATCTCCATCGAGCCGAGACAGGGTAACGCCCCCCCTCGGTTGTTCGAGACGGCCTCGGGGCTGCTCAACTCTATCGGCGTCCAAAACATCGGTGCGGCCCGATTCATAGCGGAGGTCCTGCCCCGGCTCGAGAAATACGATACGCGGATCATCGTAAACATCTACGGCGAATCGATCCAAGAATATCGGCAGGCCGCCGAGTGCTTCTGCGGTGTGGAGGGTGTGGACGCCCTCGAGGTGAACCTCTCGTGCCCCAATGTCGATAAAGGGGGATTGGCCTTCGGCACCGATCCTACGTTGGTGCAAACCGTCGTGCGGGAGGTTAAGGAGGCGTCCGGTAAGCCGATCATAGCAAAGCTTACCCCCAATGTCACCGACATCAGCCCGCTGGCGCGGGCGGCCCGGGACGGCGGGGCGGACGCCGTTTCGCTCATCAATACGCTTATGGGGATGGCAGTTGATATCAGGTCCCGAGGACCTTTTTTTGGGAAGGTAAAGGCGGGCCTCTCGGGTCCCGCGATCAAGCCGGTGGCGCTCCGGCTGGTCTGGGAGGCAGCACGGGAACTCGATATCCCGGTCATCGGCGTCGGAGGGATAATGACAGGGGAAGACGCCGTGGAGTTCATCATGGCCGGTGCCGGGGCCGTCCAGGTGGGGACGGCAAACTTCGTCGATCCGGCGGCGATGAATGCTGTGGTCGGCGGAATAGAAACGTTCATGGAGGAAAACCGGATCGAGAGACTTGCGGATATTCGAGGTGTTATCAAGTAGGGTGAATATGAATGACACGACCTTTATACATGAAACGGCGGTGATACTCGGAGACGTGACGATCGGGAATAACTCGAGCATCTGGCCGGGAGCGGTTATTCGGGGAGATTTCAATGCGATTGTCGTCGGCGACTATACGAGCATACAGGACAACGTGGTCCTTCATGCCACGCCGGCGTTAAAGACGACCGTCGGCAACTATGTGACGGTTGGACACTGCGCGGTTCTCCACAGCTGTACTGTCGGTGATAACGTCATCATCGGTATGAACAGCACGGTCCTTGACGATGCGCGGGTGGGTGATAACTGCATTATTGCGGGGGGGTGCGTCGTGCCTCCGGGAACGCAGATTCCGAACGGATCGCTCGTGCTGGGCGTCCCGGCCCATATTAAGGAAGGGAAGGCGGATAAGAACGTGATCATGCAATCCGCCCTCGTCTATTTCGAGCTTTCTCGTCGATACCTTGAGGGGAAAGACCGATTTGTCCTCTCCGAAGTGATAGAGGCGATGAAAAAATACCAGTAATCAGCGAACCATTCGGAGGTTATACTGGAGCGTCATGCTTGCCCCCGGTTTCCCCTCCATCCAGATGATGTAGGAGCCGGGGTAGAGCGTAAGCCGGGACAGGGGATCGGTCACCTCGTTTTCGGTCGGGGGACTGACGACCCGTTCTGGAGACTCCGCGTCGATTATGGGTGTATCGCCATTTGACCCGTTGTCCCCGGATGAATAGATTTCTTTATACGCGCCTCCCGATATATCCGCAATTCCCCAGGTCTTATTTGTCCCCCACAGCGTGAAGTTAAAGGCCGTCGATCCGTCGGGAATGGAGAATTCGACCTTGTAGGCTTCGGCCGAGCTGTAGTCATTTGGGATGGAAACGGTGACAACTTTCTGCGTAATGCTCGCGGCGGTGGCAGTGCCGCTAATGAAAAAGGCCAGGAACAATACGATTAAAAAGGAAACGATACTCCGATTCATTCTTTCACCAGGTAATGAATTTGCGTGGCGTTGATTATAACACATCTGTCAAATATCGAAAATCTTTTTATCCAATTATCTCATGTCGATTTATCCCTTGATGTGGGGGCAGTGTTGTACTATAATTAAAAATTGGTTTCGTATGGGAGTAAGATGAAAAGGAAGATTGTGCTCCATTTTTCGCGGGAAATTTGGGATAAACCGATTATCTATCGTCTCATAAAGGACTTCAACCTGATCCTCAATATCCTCAAGGCTAACGTACTGCCCAGGCGCGAGAGCTTTATGGTTCTCGAAATCGAGGGTTCCGATAACGACTGCCGGAAGGGCTTTGAATATCTGAAGGAGTGCGGAGTAACGATTGAGCCGATCGAGCAGAATATCAGGCGGGATGAAGAGAAATGTACGCACTGCGGCGCCTGTACGGCGATCTGTCCCACCGGTGCACTTTCGATCAAACGAGAAACCATGGAAGTTGTATTTTTCTCCGAAATGTGCAGCGGTTGTGAGCTCTGCGTGCCGGCGTGTCCGCCCAGGGCCATGGAGGTTCATATCGAGTAGTGCGGGCCAAAGCAACGGCGGAGAAAACGCAAAGAGAGATACCGAGTCCGCCCCTCGCATTCGGAACGGGGGTTATCTGATATTTATATCCCCCCGGCAATCGGCGGCCCCACCGAGTTAAAAAGCATACTATATACGATTTACGGGCCCGGAAAGGCTGCCCCGCCACCGTTCGGGACGTGATATCTGTGACCTCTTCCGGCCCGTTGTCTTCTTTATCGGTTGTATATATCTTTTGTGTTTTTACCGCCCGTGGTCAGGATACGTGCAGTAAGAATCTGGTTGGGTTAGGGAGAATTGTATTTACATCAATCCCGCATTCGGATAGAATGAATTGATATGCAGAGCACTATCTCCAAATATCTCCTGTTTGAAATAATTACAAATTTTTTCGTCGGTATAATTATCTTCAGCTTCGTCCTGTTGACCGGAAGAACCTTCCAGTTGGCCGACCTGATCGTCAACAAGGGCATGTCAATATATATTATTGTTAAACTTTTCGGGATGATGCTTCCCTTCTTCCTGGTCTTTACCATCCCGATGTCGTTGGCGCTGGCCGTTATACTTACGTTCGGTCGGGCTTCCTACGATTACGAGATAATCGCCCTCAAGTCATCAGGGGTAAGTCTCTATCAGCTCTTGCGTCCCGTGCTTATCTTTTCGGTCTTCGCCTGGGTTTTGACATCGTACCTCACGATCTTTGTGACGCCGACCAGCAATTTCCATCTCAGGAAATTTATCGTTACAGTCCTGCGTACGCAAATCAACGTCGGCATAGAGGAAAAGGTCTTTAATGATCTGGCGGGAAGGATAATATACGTCGACCGCATACCGATACGATCGAATCACCTCTATGGTATCCTGGTCTTTGATGATACTAATGTAGACCGGGCCATCACTATCATCGCGCAGGAAGGGTACCTCACCTCCGACGAGGCGAGCCAGTACCTCACGATCAGCTTGAGTAACGGGTCCATTCTCCTTTCCAATAAATACACCGATTCAGATCAAATCATTGTTTTTAACAATTACAGCATGAACCTCAACCTTTTCGGCGAGGGTGGGGGAAAAAAGGTTACCAAGAGAAATCGAGAGATGACGCTCGAGGAATTGAGGACTTCCGTCTACGGGCTGAGGCAAAACCTCGCAGAGTTGGAAGAGGAATACGAACGGCATCCGTCGTCGCAGAACCGGTTACTCGTGGAAAATGTCGCGTCGGATATACGAGCCAAGCAGGTTGAGATATCGAAGATATTCGCAATACCGTTTGCCTGCATCGTCTTTATGATACTCGGTATTCCGCTGAGCGTTCAGATCAACCCGAAGGGAAAGTCGGGAAATGTCGTCCTAGTGACCCTGGTCATTTTTACCTACTACGTTTTCATGGCCGCGGGCGAGGTTCTCGGAAAGAACGGCTGGATTCCGCCCCTATTTTCCCTGTGGTTCGGAAACGTAGTCCTTGGTGGATCGGGGCTATACCTCTTCATAAAGGCGGCGAGAGAAAAGCCGGTCTTTATTACGACGCTCTACAGTACTATATCCGAATACATGACGAGAATTATAGCACGGCTGTCCCAATGAAAATACTGACGAAATATATTGTAAGACAATTTTTCCTGCACTTGCTGCTTTCAATTGGGGCATTCGTGATGCTCTTTTTGATTGTAGATATATTCGAGAACATAGGAACTATCATCGAGAATCCCGTGTCCTTTGATATTATCGTTGTCTACTTCGTGACTAAAATACCCTACGTCCTGTTCCTGACACTTCCAATGGCCGTAATGCTGGCTACCCTTGTCTCGATCGGTCTTATGGGCAGAAACCTTGAATTAATCGCAATGATGTCAAGTGGTGTAAGCCACATGTTTATTATCAGGCCCGCCCTGATTCTGGCGGCGATTCTGAGCATCATGTCCTATCTCGGGAACGAATACGTCGTACCGCAGGCAAACAGTTATAACGAATACGTTAGGAAAGTAAAGATAGAAAAAAAGAAGGTCAGTCCCGGTGCGGAATACCGGCTTGACAAGATATGGGTGCGGGACGAAAATACGATCTACTATATCGATCGGTTTATGCCACAGGATAATACAATCGAAGGCATAACGATCTATACGTTTGACGACAGGTTCCAGTTGAAGGAGCGGATCGTCGCCGCCAAGGCGATATGGAAGGGCAGCCGCTGGGTGTTTTATAACGTTATCGAGAACGATTTTGCCGGGACGGGTTCTTTTTCCACCATGAAGTATCCGATACGATATCTATCCATCAAGGAGACGCCGGACGACTTCAAGATCGTGTTTGAAAAGGGCACCGAAAAGATGTCGTACCGGGAGCTCTCGACGTACATAAATAATCTCGATAAAAACGGCTATGACACGACCCGATACCGGGTGGACTTGCAGGGTAAGATAACCTATCCCCTTGCATGTCTGATCCTGGCGTTGGTGGCCACACCCTTTGCACTCATGGTAGGAAGGCGAGGGGGACTAGCGACGGGGGTAGTGGCCGCGTTTGCGATAAGCTATCTTTATTGGGTCATCCATTCGCTCTGCATTGCGTTGGGCCACGGGGGAACGCTCCCGCCGATTGTCGCCGCCTGGATTGCCAATGTCCTTTTCGCCACCGCCGGTGGCTATCTGCTCTTAACGATACGTTCGTAAGGAATGTATCGGCCCCACAGTCTAAACCACTCAATCGTTATTCATACCGCGATGTCGTGTAAAACAGGCTGCCGTATGGGCGTCTTTTGAGTCTTCGTAGCGACGACCTGGCTACATTCGTTTTGTTGGGGAAAAAGGGCTCCAAAAACCAGGGCACGAAGATACGAAGGATAATGATATACGTCAAGAAATTCGTCGGTTCTCTATTATGTTTTATGACGAATCCGAAAAAAACGGAGTCCTCGTGAAAAACACGAGGACTCCATCGGAAAATTCGGGCACGAATCGAGTTATCCGTCTTTTTACGGATTGGCTACGGTCAGCGTTTCGCCCATTCGCTGATAATATCCGATACGGTCTCGGCAATAACGCTTTCTATCGTGGAATCGATAGCCTGATGTCTCACCTTCGAAATGATCTCGTTTGTTTTATTATCGACGACGTACACCTCTACCTCAACGAGAGGCTCGCCCGCGCCGAATCCAACCCATATCCTGGCGGCGGTGTTTCCCAGGAAATAATCAACCATCGCCCCCTTTACGGTTATGTCGGCTTTCTTATCGACAACAGTGAGCCCGAGGCGCCGTGAAAGGCCGTCTTTCATATTCCGGGTAAGGAGATCCTGTGCCGTTACATCCGTCTCCTTCCAGAGATTCTCAAACTCGGGAACCTCGACGGTCTTGTACTGGGTGAGGCTGACACCTGGTTTCGTCCATATCCAATTGACATGGTCACCTTCGACCATATCTGTATAGTCGGGGATGAATCCCCACACGCCCGCCTCCGGATCCATAAAGTCACGGTCCTTCGTCAAAACGTCGGCGGAGAAAGCCGAAACGGCCCAGAGAAGCGCAATAGAAACGATAACCGTCGACAGCACCGCCTTTTTTTGCGATCGTATTAACATTGTAACCCTCCTTGTTGGCGAATAAAAAAGTTATTGAAGCATCTCTAAAGTAGCAGTAAAAATTTTTGATCAAAGAAGCTGTAATATTTTGTCAGATATAAGAATTTTTACTGTTAAAACAATTTACAGTATGGTATGGTTACGCGTTATGGAAAGGGGAATTAGTATTTATCATAATGTACAGTCATCAGGATACCTACAAACCTTTCTATAACAACGTATACCGTGTCCGGAAATAATTATAGCATATTATTTCTATCGTTCAAGAGTAACATGTCGAAAACGCGAATATCATGTCTTAAATGATCCATTAGCGTATAATCCACGTATAGAATCGTTAGTTATTATACCGGGGGAAGATATGAAACTGACTACACTCTCAAGATATGGGGTTCGTGCACTATTTGATATTGCCTATTGCGGTGAAGGTAAGATGGTCCGTGCTTCCCAGGTTTCCGCGCGTCAGCAGATATCTCTCAATTATATCGGTCAGATATTTCTGAAACTAAAACGAGCGGGCCTGATCGTTAGTCATCGGGGACGTTCCGGCGGTTACACCCTGGCCTACCCTCCAAAGGATATTACCCTATTGATGATCATCCAGGCCGTCGAGGGCCCGATAGAACTCGTGGACTGCCTTGAAGGGATAGGAGGGTGCGGGATGGCGATAAAGTGCGTTACACGGGATATATGGAAAGAAGCCGGTGGGATACTCGAAAATTATTTCGGGAAAATTACTATTCAGGACCTCATCGATAGCGCGAAGAAGAAGAGGATTAACCTGGACGTATCATGAGGGCGGCAAGGATCGTCCCATAATAGGGCGACCCCGCCTCGGCCGGTCGGGTTAGATACAGAAACCGCTTCAGGTTGTGCGCGAGTAATTAATAGGAACGGTCCAATCCCGCCGGATATTTACGCTCCCGACGGGGCAGGAAAGGGATAGATACATGGAATCAAACAACTCAAAGCATTTCCTGGATCTATTCAATGTCGTTAAGGACTATCGTTTCTTCATCCAGATGATGAAGGATAAACGATATACAATTCCATTCGCACGAAAGCTGGTCTATCTTCTTCTCGTCGTGTACATCATTATTCCCTTTGACTTCATCCCCGGGATATTCCCCCTCGTTGGAATGGTCGATGATTTGGGAGCGTTTGCCGCGATTATCGGCGTCCTTCTTTATGAAATCACCGCATATCGGGATTTTTTGGACGGGATCAGGGGTCGATCCGGATCAACAGGAACAAGGGACAAAAAACGGATAGCTGAAAAATCCGTATCCGGCAATAAGACGAAAAAAAGTGAGTAATTAGCCGGAACCGGCGATCTACGGCGGACGCCGCCAGTCTGTCTGTAATCGCATACGCACGGGTGCTGGCCCATTCCCGGGGACGTTCGGGATAGACACAGTTCGCATAACCAATGGTCGGGCGGTAGTAGAGCCGGAAGGCGGATATGAGAAACAGATCAGGTCACGAAAAGCAGTATATCCCGCTTGAGGGGAGAAACGTCGTTCTGGAGGCACTCAGGGCGGGTCGAGAAATCAGGGTACTCTACATCGACGAGGGGATGGAGGAAAAGGGGAAGATCGACGAAATCATTCGCCTTGCCGGTACGCGGGGAATTACACTGTCGGCCGTCAGGAGAGAGAAACTGGATCGGATGTCGGAGACCGGCTCTCACCAGGGAGTCATTGCGATGGCGGCGGCAAGACCCCGGGTGACCCTCAAGGAGCTCCTTGGATCGCTTCCCGGTGTGAAGGATCCTCTCCTCGTGGTGCTTGGAGAGGTAATGTACGAGCAAAACGTGGGTGCTATCCTGAGAACCGCCGATGGGGCCGGGGTTGACGGGGTGATTATCCCTTCGAGGCGCAGCGCACCCCTGTCGGCGGCGGTCTCCCGCATCTCAATGGGAGCCTCAGAATATATCCCGATAATCCACGAAAGTCCAACGAGCGCCCTTTCCCTGATGCGGCGGGAGGGCATAATGATATTCGGGGTGGAGGCCCAGGGCGATATCGACTATTATAATGCCGACCTGACGGGACCGGCGGCCTTTGTTTTCGGCGGCGAGGATAAAGGGCTCTCGATGACGATTCGCAACAAGTGTGACCGGGTACTGTCTATCCCGCTTGCCGGGCGGATTACGTCGCTCAACGTCGGAATATCGGTGGGAATCGTACTTTATGAAAAGGTAAGGCAGCAATCCAGCGTTCGCAGCCGATAAGACGGCAGTCTGCAAAAAAAGTGAGGGGAAGCGTACGCTTCCCCTTTTTGGTATTTATCGCTATTTTATCGCGCCGTATCGGCGTTAGGGATCCCAGCACCGTTGGAAGATACCGCCGATCGTTCGATCAGACCACCGTTACCGGGGATAGGGACCGATAGTGGTCGTCGAGAAGCTCATTAATACGCTCCATGACAAACTGGGTGAATTCACGGAATTCATCTTTAAGCTCGACTTCTGCCTCGTTCGAGAATGGGATAAACGACCGGTCGATGTCTCCAATGATCTCACGGGGATCGATCGGTGTTCCAACACGATAGACGATCGTCCCGCTCTTGGCCCAGGGGAGGTTTCCCCGATAAACACGGTCAGAGCCGTTGCATCCGACCGGAACAACTTTTTTGCCTGACTTGAGGGCGAGATGGGCGATGCCGGTCTTGCCGGTACCGAGCGTAAGGGAGCGGGTTCCCTCGGGGAAGATGATGACATTCAGGTTCTTGTCAAAAAGTGCCCTGAAGTTGATCTCCGCGACCCGTGCCATGAGCTGGCGATAATAGGAATCGATGTAGTCGGAATAGGGGACCTCGATGCCGGATAGCACTTTTCGGGGATAGTTAATGACCTTTCTAATATTATCGGTCATTTCTTCGCCGATCTTTTTAAGCGTGGTCTGCCCGCTCGCGTAATCCCGAAGAATACGGTATTCCATTTGGGATATCTTCTCATTGAGGATGCTTCTGAAATCCTCTCTGATCAGGTATCCTCTGGAGGGGACGGGAATGTTATTGGTCCAGTCAAAAAACTTGCGCATCAGGATATTACCGTAATACTCTCCCTTTACCCATGTTGTGGTATAGGGAAGTTTTCCCTTGCTCTGGCGCCACATCTTGTACTGAAAGGGCCAGTAATTGTATCGGTCCGTATGGTTGAGCGCGAAGATGACCGTTTCGTCCTTCGGTATATTTTCGTAGTTCTCTATAATGATTTTGACCCGGGAAAAGATGTGGTAGTTCGGGATGAGGAGCAGCCTGCCGAGCAGCACCTGAACAAAGGAGTAGCTGCGCAGGTTGATATTATCGAGATGTTCGCTATTGATCACAGTATAGTTCCTCCTCTCGTGTCGCCGATGTCACGGAGAATATAATGAGATAGCAGTTTGAACAAAGGCCGCAAGAAACAGAAACTATAAATATATATCAAAAGTAATGAGAGGTCAATATATAAAGTAGTCAGAAAACGCATTACCTCTGTTCATCATTATTTCAATCGGTTCTTCTTCCAACGAGACTGCGTCCATAACCACTGATCGGCGTAGCGCCTGATATATTTCTCGAGTATATCAATACGCTTCTGTGTAAGGGTCAGGCAATCGGCCTCATAGTCTCCGGAAGCGGCTATCTCGATCGCCCTTTCTATGATTATCCGGTAGCGGCCCGTATCTTCTCGGATGATGAAACACGGCAGCAACGGTATGCCCATCTTCAGGGAAAGCTGTGCCGGCCCCGAAGCCATGGAAGTATTTTTCCCGAAGAAGGTAACGACGTGCGGGCTCCGCCGTGTATACTCGTCGGCAACAAACATGATAAAGGCGGATCGTCTCAACTCCCTGATGATCTCTTTTGTCGCCGAGACACGATTTTTCATCATAATGGTCCTGAGGCCGAAGTCATCCATGTATCTATGCCATGCGTCGGATATGACCTTGGATTTTGGGTTCTTAATCAGTGTGGCGAATTGGCTGTCCTCAATGGAGAGCCTGAGCATCATGAGCTGGAAGTTACCGAGGTGGGCACTCACTCCGATCACCCCTTTTGAACCCTTCCTGGCGGCGGCCAGGTTCTCAATTCCCTCGATCGACACCGATTCTCTCAATACTTCTTGGTTCTTTTTGTGGTAATAGAAGAAGAGCTCGATGAAAAAGAGAAGCTGGTTATAGATGACGCTGCGGGCGATAGCCTTTGTTTCCCGGCTCGTCAGGGACTTCCCGTAGGCCGCGGTTATATTTCGGGCAATACGACGCCGAAGGCCGAAAAGGAGGCCGACGAGCGGATAAAGGAGAAGAAAGACAAGCCGGCATCCAAACCGTATGACCCGCAAGGGCAGGTAGCCGATGGTGTCTATAAAAAGGCCGTAAAAGAAGAGTAATACGATGTCCAGGGGCTTGGCGCGCATTTTTATTCCGCCTCACAAGATAGACATGTACCGTTGTACCGTAATGAGATCCTTTCCGTCGAAAAAAGTAACAGATGCTGTTCAAAAAGTACGGGACCTATCACCTTCTAGGGGAAATACCGTCAGCGGCGAAGAATGGTACTCTCCGTCGGCATGATACGGTGATGTACCACGAGACAACCGGTACGGGCGATTCGAGAAGACACCGAAATCATGGGCGCTACACGCCGCTTAACCGGTACCTTTCCTTAAACCATTCCATTTGATCCTTGAGCTCTTTCTGGATTTCGCGGCCCCGATCGGTCCCGTAAAGGTTTTGCCGCTCTCCGGGATCATGGGCTATATCGTAGAGCTCCGGTTTCCTGCCGGTCATGAATTCCATGTACTTGTGCGTTTGGGTTCGCACCGCGTACTGGGGCGGGACCCGATACGGGTAATCGGCAAAATATTCGTAGAACCACGCGTCCCTCCCGGAAGCGGCCGTCGATTTCAACACCGGCAGGATGCTGGATCCTTCGAACCGGTCGGACATCGGGCTTCCCGTCAGGTCCGAGAGGGTGGGGGCGAGATCCACATTGAGGACCATTTGTTGTGCCCGACGGCCGGGATCGGAGATGAGTGACGGCCAGCGAACGATAAACGGTATCCTCATCGATTCCTCGTAGGCCCAGCGCTTGTCCACGAGGTTGTGCTCTCCCCAGAAGTAGCCGTTGTCCCCGGCGTAGACCACAACGGTATTGTCGGCGATCGAAAGTTCATCGAGTCGAGCCAGGAGCCTGCCTATTTCTCGATCCAGGGCGGTCAGTGCCGCACAGTAATTTCGGTAGTGTGTCGGCAATGGTCCGAGGACGCCGTAGAGGAGATTTCCCCTGGTGGCGGTGATCCACGGATCGAATTCCTCGGGCAATTTCAGGTCGACGTCGTCATAGATCCCCGCGAGGTCCGGGGGCGGCAAAAATTGGTGGTGTACCGCCTTGTGGGAAAGGTAGAGACAGAAGGGCCTGGCCGCCCGGGATTCAATAAATTCGATGGCGCGATCGGTCAATTCCTCGGTGATATATGCCTTACGGGACGGTTCCTGTCTGCCGTTAACGATGATGGGGCAGTTGAAGTATTGTCCCTGGCCGCCCTGAGCGGTAAAGGTGATGAATTCATCTATGGCCGAGATCGTCGGGATATTGCCCGGCATGTGCCATTTGCCGATAAAGGCGGTGTCATAGCCCCGGACCTTCATCGTCTCCAGAAAGGTGATGTTGGATCCCTCCCAGGGCGTGATGTTGTTCTTTACTCCGTGGGTGTGGGCGTATGTCCCGGTTAGAAACGAAGCCCGGGAAGGGCTGCACAGGGACGTGGTGACAAAAGCGTTCTCGAAGAGTATTCCCTCCGAGGCAAGCCTGTCCATGGCGGGGGTCTGTATAAAGGGGTGCCCCATACACCCCATATGGTCCCAGCGGTGGTCGTCGGAAAGGATAAAGATAATGTTGGGGAGCCCTCCTGTCGCGGAGACGGCGCGAGCAGGATCTAAAAGCCCGATTCCCGCGAGTGATGCGGCCGACACCATACCGATGCCCTTAATGGCGTCGCGTCGCGTTATGAACCGATTAAAGAATCTATCGTCTATTTTGCTCATCGGTGTACCTCTCAGATTAATAACGGGTTTTTTTACAGTCCGCCCCCGAAACCGAAGAGGGCCTTGAACCCTTCCTGAAAAATATAGAAATGGTGAACACCGAGGTCCCAGATGAACATGAAGGCAATCCAGCCCAGGCCAATCACGACGGCAGACACCGCCCCGGGCACAAGGACCCGCTTTACGGTGCCGTCCCGTTTTAGTCGGCGCCTGATAAGGAGCTCCGCCGCCCCCATTTCTGCGACCACCGCCCCAATGAGCAACAGGTGAACCGGATTAAGGTAATAGAAGAGGGCCTCGGGCACGGTGTAAATTGAGCCGACAACGGCCACCTCCTTGGTCATCCAGATGATAGGATTGACCAGTGCGGCGATGACCCTTTCTACGGGGCCGGCCCCCCTGAGGTAGGAGACCGAGTAGACGTATAGGGCCCCAAAACTGAGGCTGATGAAAAGCGCGACGCCGGATAGGATGGCGGCAATTTGGAAGAGTAAGAAGTTCGATATGCCCGGTGAGAGGATATAGGCCGCCCAGGAAAGGGCCATGACGATAAATACGAGAAGGACCGGGCCGACGAAGCGTTTGAGGAAACCTTTCTTATCCATGGACTACCTCCGCTTTGACGTTTTCTTATGTATACCCCATTATACAAAAAAATGGAATATCAAAATATCATGTACTGACATCGACTCCATTTTTCTTTGCCTTTTTACGACAATACTCTATAATGAAACAGGCTCAAACGGGCATATTTGTGCCCTCGGTGGCCAACGGTATGGGCCCGGGCATTCATTATCGTACTCTTATGGGGATCGATATGATGAAGGTCTCGCTCTTTATTCCCTGCCTCGTAGATCAATTTCTCCCCGATATCGGGCAAGCGACGGCGCGGCTCCTCAAACGGCTCGGGGCCGATGTCGATTATGATTCCCGACAGACTTGCTGTGGGCAGCCTCTTATCAACGCCGGAAGGACCCGGGAGGCGAAACGGTCGGCCCTGCGCTTCATCGAGATCATGGGAGATAGCCGATATGTCGTGGCCCCGTCTGGTTCCTGTGTTCATACCGTCAAAAAACACTACCCGGAGCTTCTTTCCGGAACGCCCGATTATCAGCGGGCATTGAGCCTGGCCGAACGAACGTACGAGCTTTCCGACTTCCTGGTGAACGTAATGAAGGCGGACGATTCCACGACTCCCCTCGGTCCTCCTGCCGGCACGGGACCGCCCCTCAAGGTCACCTACCATCATTCGTGTCATATCATCCGCGGGTTGGGAATCTTCCGTGAGCCGAAGGTCCTGCTGGGCAACGTGGCGGGTATCGAGGTTGTGCCCCTTGTGAATGATGACGTCTGCTGCGGTTTCGGTGGGGAATTTTCGCTGTCCTATCCGGAGATCTCAGCCGCCATGGTTCACGACAAGGTCGCCGCCGTTACGGCGTCGGGCGCGCGATATCTCGTCCTTTCGGAACCCGGATGCATCCTTAACATCCGCGGGTACGTCCAACGCAATAATCTACCGATTGAGGTAATTCACCTCGCGCAGTTGCTGGCGCAGGAGTCGTTATAACGGCCCACGCGATTTCGCCGAAGCGTATCGGGGTTAGTAATGAAAATAGAAGTAGAAGAATTTAAAAGGAAGGCCAACGAGGGACTTAACAATGCCCATCAGCGGGAGCTCCTTGGAAGGCTCCCCGTCATCTTTAAAGCTCTGAGGGATTATTCCTTTTCGACCCTGGCCGATCCAAAGGCGGCACTGGAGAGAGGCGCGGCGATCCGGCGCGAATCGATAGCGAATCTTCCGGCCTACCTTGAAGCTTTCGAGAAGAAGGCCGTCGAAAATGGCGCGAACATCGTCTGGGCCGAGGACTACCGCGAGGCCCGGGAAATTATCATCGACCTGGCACGAAAAAAAAAGGTCAAGACGATTACCAAAGGAAAATCGATGCTGACCGAGGAGATGGAACTCAACCGCGCCCTGGGAGATAACGGCATCGATGTTTTCGAGACCGACCTTGGGGAATTTATCGTGCAGCAGATGAATCGAACCCCTTTCCATGTTGTCGGGCCGGCGCTCAATGTGGCGGTCGAGGAGATCGCCGATCTCTTCGTATCCGTCATGGGTGTCGAAAAAACCCTGGACCTGGGCGGCTTGACCATGCAGGCCCGGGGTTTCCTGCGGGAAAAATTCAAACAAGCCGAAATGGGAATAACCGGCGTCAATATGGCGGTAGCCGACACCGGCTCGATCATTCTCGTAGAGAACGAAGGAAATATACGCTTCAGTACGGGAGGCCCGAAGACGCACGTGGCCGTCATGGGGATAGAGAAGATAGTCCCCACGATGGACGATGCCCTGCACGTCCTGCGGCTCTTGACGCGCAGCTGCACCGGCCAGGCGGTTTCGTCGTACGTCAATGTCATCAACGGGCCGAAGAAAAAAGGAGAGCCCGACGGCCCTGATGAGCTCTTCATCGTCATCGTCGACGGCGGCAGGACGAAGATCTACGCCGACCCCGACTTCCGGCAGGTGCTGGGGTGTATCAAGTGTGGGGCCTGTCTCAATGTCTGTCCGGTCTGGAATAAGATCGGCGGGTACGCGTACGGGTGGGTATATTCCGGACCCATCGGATCGATCCTGAATCCTCTTTTTTTGGGTCTGGAAAGGGCCCACGACCTCTATCATGCCACGACGCTCTGCGGGGCCTGTAGAGAGGTCTGCCCGGCGGGAATAGACCATCCGCGCCTCTTTTTGAAGCTCAGGGAAAAGCGTGCCTCGGGTGATAGGACCTGGGGGGCGAGGCGGTTGCCGCTGGCGGAACGACTTACCTTTTCGGCGTGGGCCTGGGGGATTAGCGGGGAGGGGCGCTACCGTACGGCGGGAAAGCTCCTGCGGTGGATGCTCAAGCCCTTTGTAACGGGAGGAGTAATCGGCAAACTGCCGGCGATGGGAAGCGGGTGGACGAGATTCAGGGATCTGCCGGCGCCTGCGGAAAGACCCTTCAGACGGCGATGGTCCGATGGCGAAAGGGGGACGACAAAATGACCACACGCCCAACGGCACGGGAGAATATCCTCAATAAGCTGAGGGAGGCGGTTTCCTGGCCGAAGGCCGAAAGCGCCTCCCGTCCCAAGATAGGAACGGGTGACGCAGGCGATCCGGCCGCCCTCACGGATATCTTCGAGACAAAGGCGACGGGGGCGGCCGCCGTTGTAAAGAGGGTGGGGGGGATCTCCGAAGCAACCCGGCAGATCGTCTCGTTCATGAAGGAAGACGGACTTTCGTCTGCGATAATAAGCGATGAGGAAATCATCGGTAAGGCCGGCATCAAGGCGGCGCTGGAGAAAGCGGGGTTGCGGGCAATCACGATTTCATCGGAGCCGGCAGACTATAAGGAAGCCTGTTTTGCAGCGGACGCCGGTATTACCGGTGCACCGTACGGGATCGCGGAGACGGGTAGCCTCGCCATGGTCTTTGATTCGCGAAACCCGCGGCTGGTTTCCCACGCGCCGTTTTGCCATATTGCGCTGCTTATGGCCGATGACATCCTCCCGGATACCGAGACGCTGGTCGCGCGGGTAACCGAGCGGCGCGTCCCGCCTTCCGCGATGGCGCTGGTGACCGGCCCTTCGATGACGGCCGATATCGCGCTGACGGCAGTCAGGGGAATCCACGGACCGGGAAAACTCTATATCATCATCATCGGTTAGGATATGAAACCGGAAACAGGGACCGGCGCACCGCGGGACGGGAGGGTGACCGAATCGTCTCGATGAAGCCTCCCGCGCGTTTTTGCCCCGCAGGGGTGTCTTTTCCACGTGACGGGCTCGATCCCGTTTTTCCGGTGAACGTGTCAGCGGCCTTCCTTTTTGACGAGCACGAAGTAGCAGCGGCCGTCTCCACGGGCGATGCACTCGGTCTCCCGCGGGACGTAGACGCCCTTGCCGAAGGACCAGTCAGAGATATACTGCATCACGCCCTCATAGAGGGAGCAGATGGGACGGGACGATGTGTGCCCTTCGCACAACAGGCAGTCGGACAAGTCCAGCTCGGCGATCCCGGTTTCCTGATTGTCGACGACCGCTCCCTTTCCCGATCCGACCGTGAAGAACTCGAGTGACTTGTGGAATTTCTCTTTCGGGGGAAGGTCGATGATCGCGTCCAGGACGTGGCCTATCTCGACCACGGACCGGATGTTCATGTACCCGATCCTCCGCCAGATGCCCACGGCGCCATTGATCCCGACCATCGTTTCCAGCTCTGAGTAGATCTTCACCTGCTCGGTTGTGGGTATGCAGGGGTCCCAGGTATACTCGGGAGGGTTATCGAAAAGATGAGACAGCCCGATGTTCCTGAAGATAATCCTGGTTCCATTCGGCCCCATAATCTCCGTAATGCTGTCGATGACCGACCGGATCGACATGTTGGTGGCCATCCTTACCTGTTTGGCCATATCTCTCCTCCCATAAAGGTTGTTAACGGTGCCTCCAGGGGTATCCATCCGGCAACCGCGCCCGGCGATGCGGATGCAAACGACGCGTGCGGATGTGCTGGGAGTATACGATATCATCGGGGCGTTCGCCCCGCGGCTGTGCCCGAGACCGGAAAAAGGGATTCCCCGATGCCCAAAACGAGCTTTGTAAATCGGGCGGTCCGTGCTACAGTGGACGGGTGTCCGGCCTTGGACGCGACGGCGGAAAAATCCATTACGGTAATAACAAAAACGGTGGTCAAGATGGACTTGTTAAATCTCATAACGCTCTTTGGCTATCCCGTTATCCTGATGGGGACGTTCTTCGCGGGTGAAATGGTCCTCATCCTGGGCGGTTTTGCCGCCCACCGCGGATACCTTGACCTTCCGTTGGTGGTCCTGTGCGCATTCTGTGGGGCGCTGGCCGGGGACCAGTTCTTCTTTTTCATCGGTCAATATAAAAGCCGCGCGTTTCTCGACCGCCGTCCCGAATGGCGAAAACGGATATCGACCGTTGAAGGATATATCGACCGGTTCAGGACCCTTTTCGTCCTCGGCTTTCGTTTCGTTTACGGGTTGAGGACCGTATCTCCGTTCGTCCTGGGGATGGGAGATATCCGGCCGGCCGCTTTCATCGTCCTGGATACGGCCGGCGTCCTGGCCTGGGCGATCCTGGTGGGGTGGCTCGGGTACGTCTTCGGCAGCGTCATGGGAATCGTGATTGAGGACATCGAGCGCTACGAGATAGAGATATTCGGCGCAATTCTCGTCGTCGGACTGGGCGTCCGGTTTATACAGGTCTGTCGGAAGCGGAAAATCCCACGGTCTTCCTAGGCGCGTCTCCTTCTTACCGCCTTGGCGGCGCTGCCCGTGATCAAAACGACCAGGCTCATCCCAAGGATTACGGCCCACCCGTTCATGCCCGGGTCATAAAGCCTCAGAACGCGGGAAAAGATCGGGACATAGACGCCGGCGACCAGGAGCCCCCCGCACAGGACCAGCGCCCCCCATATATAGGGATTTTTCGTGATATCGTTGACGAAGAATCCCGCCCGGTCGTCGCCCATGTTAAAGACGTGCCAGAGCTGGGAAAAGGCAAGGGTCATAAACGATACCGTGACGGCCCGGTCATTATCGAACCCCAAAAACGACAGGCAGATCATGAGGGCCGTAAGCACCGATGCGGTGATGACCAAACCCGCCCCGAAAACATCCATCCAATGCCTTTTTGTCAAAAGCGGCTCCGCGCCGTCGCGCGGCGGACGGCCCATGATGGAGGGGTCACCCCTGCCCACGCCGAGTGCCAGGGCGGGAAAGACGTCGGTGACGAGGTTGAGAAAAAGGATCTGAAGGGGGAGAATGGGCAGCGGGACCGTCAGGAGAGACGCAAGGAAGACCGTAAGTATCTCGCTCATGTTGCAGGCAAACAGGTAACGCACGAAAGTCCTGATGTTGTTGTAGATCACCCGGCCCTGTTCGACGGCGGTCACGATCGTTGGAAAGGCGTCGTCCTTGAGGACCATGTCTGCCGCCTCCCGGGCCACCTGGGTTCCCCTGAGACCCATGGCGATACCGATATCGGCCTTTTTGAGGGCGGGGGCGTCGTTGACACCGTCGCCGGTCATGGCGACCACGGACCCGTTTTTCTGATGCAGCTCGATGAGGTCCAGCTTCTGCTTGGGACTCACCCGGGCGAAGATCGATACGGACAGTAAATAAGCCTTCTCCCGTTCGGTGAGGTGCCCGGGATTCTTAAGGTCCGCGCCGTTGATAACGGGCACCGACCGATCGCTGACAAGCCCCATGTCGAGGGCGATATTCTTTGCCGTAACGGCCTGATCCCCGGTTACCATAATAACCCGAATCCCCGCATCCCGGCAGCGGGCAAGCGCACCGGGAACGTCGGCCCGCGGCGGATCCAGCATTCCCACCAGTCCCACAAAGACAAGATTATCATAGGGGAGGGTATCGGGACTATCAGTCATCTTCATGGCAAGGGCGATTACGCGCAGGCCTTCGCGCGCCATTTCGGCCGATCGTTCAAGCCATTGCGAGCGCTCGCCGTTCCCCATGGGGGTCTTGCCTTGGCGGGTCAGGAAATATGACGAGGCCTGGGCGATCGGCTCCGGGGCCCCTTTTACCGCCACATAATACCCGCCGGGCATTTCGTGGAAGGTGGCCATCATCTTCACGTCGGAGTCGAATGCCTCCTCGCCGACCCGGGGCATTCGGCCGATCAGGTCCTGGCGCCAGATCTGGGCCTTGAAACCGGCCGAGAGGAGGGCTATCTCCAACGGATCGCCCACGTGGCCGTCATTGCCGGCCGGATTATCGTAATTAAGGTTAGCATTGTTGCAGAGGACCGAGATGCGCAGCGCCTCCACGAGCAGCGGATTGGACAGGGGATCGGGAGACTCCTCGCTGTCGTGGGGCGGCGTGCCGGGGATGATCGCCTCTCCGCTGATATCGACATCGCCGTCGCTCAGCCCGATGCGCGTCACGGTCATCCGATTTTCCGTGAGAGTTCCAGTCTTGTCGGTGCAGATGACGTTGGTGGCGCCGAGCGTTTCCACGGCGGAAAGTCGGTTGATGATCGCATTTTTTTGCGCCATGCGGAACATCCCCCGGGCCAGGGCGATGGTCGCAACGATCGGAAGTCCCTCGGGAATAGCGGCAACGGCCAGCGCAATCCCCGTCTCGATCATCATCAGGATCTGCTTGCCCGACAGGATTCCGGAGACCGCCACCACAACGGCGACGGCAAGCGTTACCCAGATGAGCGTCCTGCCTAGCTCGTCCAACCGTTTTTCGAGGGGGGTGGCCTCCTGCTTGGCCTGGGAAACCAGGGACGTGATATGACCGAGTTCCGTGTTCATCCCCGTGGAAACGACGACGGCCTCGGCGGAGCCGCGGGTAACGGCGGTTCCGGCATAGAGCATGTTGAGGCGCTCGGCCAGCGGGGCCTTTTCGGCAACGGGTGGGGGGGCCTTGTCCACGGGCAGGGACTCCCCGGTGAGCGCCGATTCGTCGGCCAGAAGGCGGGAGGAGGTAATCAGGCGCAGGTCGGCCGATACGATGTCCCCGCCCTCCAGCAGCACGATGTCCCCCGGTACAAGATCGCGGGCGTGGATCTCAAGCACCCTGCCGGCGCGTTTGACGCGCGTCGTCACGCTGGTAAGCTTTTTGAGAGACTCCATGGAGCGGATTGCCTGCAGCTCGGTGAAAAATCCGATGAGGGCGTTGATAAGGATGACGACGATGATCGCGATGGCCTCCAGAAAATCACCAAAGGCAAACGAGAGCCCCGCGGCCGCCGCCAAGAGAACCATGATGAGGCTCTTGAACTGCCGGACGAAGATCATCAGGGCGCCCTTCTTTTTTTCTTCCATGAGGAGATTCGGGCCGAATCGATCCAGACGCAAACGGGCCTCCTCGGGGCTGAGGCCGAGATCGGGTGTCACGTCAAGGTCGGTCATGATTGATGCGGAAGGGCTCTCCCACGGTTTTTCGACAGGTCGTTCCACGGGCGGCTCATAAAATATGGTAAGATGGATCGAGAGGCCGGGACGACGCGCCCCGTCTTCGTAATGATTATAGCCCGGCGGCGTCAATTTTTCAATACTAAACGGATATAAGGCGGCTGAAACCGACCGTCGGTCGGCTTCGAGGGGAGGCGGTCGGAAGCGGCGGGCCGCCCATTATCCTTGACAAGCAATCATCTTTCGGGATATAAAAACATCCTTTCGATGATAACGATGCTCAATTATAGGGTTGGTTTAATGCGGGGGTGCTCAACGTGGATTTTGGCTTATTAGGACACATCGAGTTTACCTGGCAGTTCCTGTTCGGGCTGCTGTCGATTGTATTGATAGACTTGATCCTCGCCGGGGACAATGCCGTAGTCATTGCCATGGCCGTCAGAAATCTCCCGAGGGATAAACGGAAAAAAGGGATAATCCTGGGGGCGGGCGCCGCCGTTATCCTCAGGGTGGTACTCACGTTTTTCGCTTCCCGCCTCCTGCAGGTCATGTTCATTAAATTCATCGGGGGGGCGCTGATCATCTGGATTGCCGTGAAGCTCTTTATCAGCGGCGGAGAAGGTGAGGAGGGGGGAAAGGAGGCGGCGGGCCTGCTCCAGGCAATGTGGCTCATTATCGTGGCCGATATCACGATGTCCGTCGATAATGTCCTGGCCGTGGCGGGTGCCTCCGAGGGAAACCTGTTTCTCCTCGTCTTCGGGTTGGGCCTTTCTATTCCGTTTGTTGTCTTTACCAGCAATCTCCTTTCCATGCTGATGGATCGGTATCCCATCATCCTGTATATCGGTACCGCGGTATTGGGCAGGGTCGGGGGAGAAATGATGATTACCGACCCGTTTATCGTCTCCAAAATCGGCCATTCAAAGCCTATCGAGTACGGCGTGCAGGCCTTCTTTATCGTTGCGGTCATCGTCGTCGGGAGGCTGTGGATGAGGATGAAACGCTCCCGTGAGGAACGGGAGATGGAACACCTCATCCCGCACAACGATTACGATAAAAAAACGGATAGTCGGGGGTAACCATGGCAATTCTAACCATTTCACGGGAGTGCCAGAGCGGCAGCCATGAGATCGGCCAGGCCGTGGCGCGGGCATTGGGCTATGGGTTCGTCAGTAAAAAACGTATCATCGCCGATATCAAGAGATTCGGTAAGCGGTGGCCGGGGGCGGATCTGGAGTTCGATGAAAACTCGCCCAGCGTCTGGGAACGCTTCGACTGGGAGTATCGCGGTCTCATCGCGCTGGTCGAATCGATCATATACGAACATGCCGTCAAGGATAACGTGGTGATTATCGGAAGGGGGGGCAACTATCTTCTGAGGGATATCTCCCATGTCCTCAGGATCAGGCTCGTGGCGCCGCTGGAAATCCGCATCGGGCGTATGATGGAGGAGGACGGTATCGATGACAAGACCGCCCGCCGGCAGATTGCCCGGATTGACAAGACCCGGGCCGAATATGTCAACAAGAACTACGGCAGGAACTGGGATGATACCGCCAACTACGACATGGTCTTCAACTCGTCAACGGAGACCTACGAGGAAATTGCCCGGGTGATTGTCGCCGCACTGGGCGAACGGGAAAAGCATAAGACCGCCGAGTCGGCTGACCTGTTGGCGGGTCGGGCCGACGCGGCCCGGATCAAGGCGGCTCTTGAGACCGAAAGGCGCCTCAACCTGCCCACGCTCGAGGTTGTTTTCGACGGCAAATCGGTGCTGCTCAAGGGCGTTATCCACAATATCAAGGAACACCGCCTGATAGAGGAGATCGCCTCATCGGTGGCGGTATCGCACCCGGTTGTCGATACTATGCACTACCGGGGATAGGGATTATCTCACGAACAGGCAGCAATCCTTAACAATCGCCACGGGGTGAGCAATAGGCTGCTTTACTCCCGTTTTCCGCTATTTTTCCGGCAGAAACTTCATTATCCCCTCGGCGTTCTCTTCAATATCTTTCTTGTCGAAATACCAGGGTATGTAGTTCCCCGTGAGGAAGAGATCGGTCATGTCCTCACGGTGGGGGCTCGTGAGGCTCTGGCATTGCCCGGTCGACAGGACGACAAGCGAATCTTTGAGATCGGCCAGATCAACGATGTAACGGATGGAAGCGGTAATGTCGACGGCATACGGTTTGCTTTTATTGTAGCCCCCGCGGTTGAGCGACAGGTCACTGCCGCCAAACGGGAAAGGCCCGTAGTTGAAAAAGGGCCTCAGAATCTTTACCTGACCGAAGACATGCGAAAACTCGACGGTGTGGAACGCGCCCCAATGCCAGGCGGCCGGGTCGTTTCCCAGGGTATCGGAGAGATAGATGATCGCCTCTCCGAAGGCCTTCATGAGGGTGTCGTCAAACGTCTCGCGCTTCTCGGTGGCCGTATTGTCGAAGAGATCGGACGTTCGGTCGTCGGTGACGAGGCGGCAGAGTGTATTGGTTGCAACGGATTTATCGTCCATGAAAAGCGAAAAGAGGTCGTCTCCCAACTCGTCGGAAAAGGTCTCGATCAGCAGTTCGTTGAAGGTTACCTCAAATATCGCGGCGCCGGGCGAATCGGGCAGTGACCGGTAGTCCCACGCGGCCAGGGCGTCGATATACGGGGCGAGCTTGTCGGTTGCGTCTCTTCTGAGCGTCTCCACGATAATCGGTACGAGGCGGGCCGCGAGCCCCGATTTCACGTCAAGCTGCATCTCTTTCATATCGGCCGTACTAAGGCGTTCCTTTGCCCTCAGGAGTTCGTCGATTCTCGCCGCCCGCCACGGCGATTCCCAGTAATCGGACAGAAAGATCGGCGATTCGCCCGAGATCGGAGGGTTGTTGGCCGTCCCGATATATCCCTTCTCGGGATTTTTCATAATAGGCATCGATTCAAAGGGATAGTACCCCCGCCATTCGGACTTTCCGTCCCAGCCCGGTTTCGGCAGGAGCCCCGTGCTGTTGGTCCTGATGGGGCATTTCCCCGCACCGACGTACCCGATGGTGCCGGCGCTGTCGGCATAGACGAAGTGCTGGGGGCCGGCGGCGTAAATGGAAAGGCCGGCGGTGAATTCATCCCAGTTGCGCGCGGTGTTGATTCGATAAAAGGCCTCCAGCAGCGGCCAGGGCTCGAAACCCTGGGCGCGGAGGCTCACCGGCGTTTCACCCAATCCCGATTCGACGTCGTTGATGATCGGGCCGTGGGGAGTTATACGCACCGTGATGTTTTCTTGGGTCACTCCATTATCCCCTTTGACGGGGATGGCCTCGGTTATCAACTCCATGTCCACCCATTTCCCCTCATACATGACCTGGTTCTCGTTTTCGGGATTTATCTTTTCAAGGTAGAGGTCCTGGGTATCGAGGGTGAAGTTAGTCACCCCCCAGGCAATATGGTCGTTATGACCAAAAACGAAGATCGGGGCACCGGGGAACATTGCCCCGGCGATGTCGATATCCGGACCGACCAGATGCGAGAGGTGCCACTGCGTGGGCATCTCCGGCCCCGATTCGTGGGAATCCTCGCAGAGGATGGGGTTTCCCGTAACTGATTTCTCACCCGAGACGACCCAGTTGTTGCTGGCCAGCGTCCGGTTTATAAAAAATGAGAGGAACCTCCTCGATTCATCGGAGACCTCAGGGACGTCGTATGCCGGCCCGGTTCGGGCCGTTATGAAGACCGTCTCCTTCGGAAGAAAGGGCAGGAATAGGGCGGCACGCTCCGGCCCGAGTTTATCCAGGAGGAGCCAGTTGAGGATCTCGTTCTTGTAGGCCCATCCGGCAAGCTGAAAGCTGATGAGGTTTCCGATGGCCTGAGAATCTTCGACGGTCCACGGATCGGGCCGATAGCCGAGAATCTTACACTCAGCGGGAAGGGGATTGCGTTCCATAGACGCATTGATTCCTGCGGAAAACGCCTCGACCATCTCCCTGAGAGCGGGCGGGAGGTTGTCTATCTGTTCTTTCGCGGTGCGGGCAAATCCCATCGTCACGAGATATCGGTCCGCGTCCAGGAGGTCTTTTCCGAAGACCTCGGATAATCTGCCCCGGGCGGCCCGCCGATAGAAATCCATCTGGAAGAGACGATCCTGTGCCTGGCAGTATCCGAGGGCAAAGTAGAGGTCGTTGATGTTGTCGGCGTAAATATGGGGAACGCCGTAAACATCCCGGATAACCACGGCCCCCTCCCTGATGCCGGGAAGCGAGAGCTCGCCTTCATATTTCGGGACGATCGCGTTGAGATAAATCCAGATTCCGCCTGCGGCAAGCACGATGACGGCCGATACGGCGATGACGAGTATCTTAAATATCCTCACCACGTCCTCCTCTTATAACGACGGTACTATACTAACAGATTTTGTTCGGCGAGTTCAACCAAGAAATGACCGTCTTGACAAAGGCAGAAACATGATTACATTATTTAAAAGAGCAAAAGAGGAGGGACGAAAAATGAGACTAATACCGATGAAAGACTATTTTGAATCGCAGGTCTGTGAGGACCTGAAAAGAGAGATAGACCTCCATGACAGTTTTTTCAACGATCTTACCGGTGACTCGCCGGCTTCGAATCCGATGCCGAAAATCGAGATGAGCGAGACCAAGAAGGACATTGTCGTCAAGGCCGAGCTTCCGGGCTTGGACGTGAAGGATATCGACCTGAGCGTCAACAACGGGTACCTGACGATCTCCGGAGAAAAGCGTAACGAATCTGAAGAAGAGCAGATGAATTCGTTTTGCCGGGAGACGAGCTACGGTTACTTCAGACGGACCGTAGAGCTCCCCGGCGAAGTAGACGAAGAAAAAATTAAGGCCGACTATAAGGGGGGCGTCCTGAAGGTAGTGATGCCTAAAGCCAACGTAAAGAATAAGAAGGCCATAAAGATAGAGACACACTAATAATCGCGGCCCCCAACGTGATGGGGGCCGCGATCTATCTCACCGGCCCTTTACCTCCTCCTCGCTACGAGGGGGTTATTTTATGTCAGATATCAGAATTGATACTCAGGCCGGGCCGGGGAAGTAAGCCCCGGGAAAAGATGTTCGTGCGTTTCGTGTCTCAGAATATGGAAAAAGGTCCTCACCGTATGTTGGTACAGTGATACGAGGGCCGGTTCATGCGATACGGTAACAGTATTAAGGCCGGGGTGCTCATGCCCGCACGAACATCCAAACATACGCTATAGCGTCCGTTCCGGAACCCCAAAGTTTCTCACCCACAAATGGTTTGTTCCAGAAAATAATGGCAACGCGGAGTGAAACATGCTACTATTGCCGAAACACAGGACGAATCGATGATTGTTCCGATCCTCGCGCTCACCAAGACTATTGCCTTTCTGATTCGTGCCGGACGCATCGGCCACGGGTTCACATGGCCGGGAGAAATCGCCCTGAGGCTTTCCGGCAGTTTTATCAGGACGATGATCCAGAAGAACCCGGGCCTTCTGACCGTCGTCATCGTCGGCACCAACGGCAAGACCACGTCGGCAAAGATCACTCGGCATATCCTCTCGAAAAACGGGTATCGGGTCATCGGCAACGAGACCGGCGCCAATCTCATGAACGGCGTGGCCTCGTGTCTGATCGGCAACGCGAACCTGTACGGGAAGATTGTCGCCGATGTGGCGATATTAGAGGTGGATGAAAACGTCCTGCCGCTGCTGCTTTCCGAATTCCACCCAAACGCAATCATGGTGCTCAACCTCTTCCGAGATCAGCTGGATCGTTACGGCGAGGTAAACACCATAGCCCTCAAATGGCAGGAGGCGCTGGCGACACTCACGAAAAAGACCGCCCTTATCATGAACGGCAATGATCCCCAGATATTTTATCTCGGGAAATCGCTTCCGAACCTCTCCGTATCTTTTTTCGGTCTTAAGAAAAAGGCGATGAAAAAGCGCGCCGTACCCCACGAGGCGGACTCCCTGTACTGTCCCGAGTGTGCCGAGCGCCTCACATATAGTGCGATCGCCTATTCTCATATCGGTGATTTCCTGTGCGCCGGCTGTGGCTTTCAACCCTCGGGCATCGTGGACTACTCCGAGACGGTAAAGAGCCCGCTCCTGGGCCTGTTTAACCGATATAACACAAACGCCGTGGCGCTCATGCTCCATATCGTCTTCGGTATTGGGCTGGAGAAGATAAAACGTGATATCGCCGATTTCGGGGCCGCCTTCGGCAGACAGGAAATCATCGCTTACCGGGGGCGGAAGATCGTCATCCAGCTCTCCAAGAACCCGACCGGTTTCAATCAATCCGTCGAAGTCCTGGAGGAGTTTGACAACGCACAGAAAGGGGTGCTTGTCCTGTTGAACGACCGTATCCCGGACGGCAGAGACGTCTCATGGATATGGGACGTCGACTTCGAGCTTCTCAGGGACCTGGCCGATCGAATCGTCGTCTCCGGAGACCGCGCCTACGATATGGCCATCCGCCTGAGGTATGCCGGGCACAATCGCGGCAGGTCCAAAGGAAAGGACAAATTGGACGGCGTTACCGTCATCCCCGATCTTACCGCGGCCATAGAACGGGCCGTCGAGTTAACTCCTCCGGGGGACTTCCTGTTTATCCTGCCTACCTATTCGGCGATGCTGGAGGTCAGGAACATACTGACCGGGGACGAATTCAAACAAAAGACGACATGACGAAAAAAGGCAAACACTCCCTTAAGATCGGCTGGCTCTATCCCGATCTGATGAGCACTTACGGTGATCGGGGCAACGTCATGATCCTGAGAAAACGCTGCGAATGGCGGGAGATCATGGTGGAGGTTACCGGCATAACTCTGGGGACCGACAGCACAGAGATCGATTCTGTCGATCTTCTATTTATGGGGGGTGCCCAGGACAGACAGCAGGAGATAGTCAAAAAGGACCTTATCGGGGGCAAAGAGGGATTCCTGCGGCGGGCAATTGAAGACGGAACGCCGGGGCTCTTCGTCTGCGGCGCCTATCAGTTTCTCGGTGCGTACTATATTGCGGCCGACGGGACGAAGATCGAGGGGCTGGGAATCTACGACCTGGTGACCAGGACCCCGGGACGGCTTGCCAAACGCCTGATCGGAGACATCATCATCAGGCCGCGAATAGAGGGATTAGAAGAGCTCTTTGTCGTCGGTTTTGAAAACCACGGCGGGAGAACCGAATTGGGAAAGGGACTGGCGCCGTTTGCCGATGTCGTCCATGGATACGGTAATAACGGCACGGACCGGACCGAGGGGGTGGTCTACAAGAACACCATCGGTACCTACCTTCACGGCCCGATCCTGTCCAAGAACCCCGAACTTGCCGATTACTTGATCAGAAGGGCCCTCGAGATAAAATACGGGGGGGCGCCGGTACTCGAGCCGATAGAGGCGTCATGGGAACGGGAGGCGCGGGATACGGTCATCGGAAGATACATTCGATAGGGAGATAGAACACCGTAGATATTGACCGGAAATACCCGCTGCCCCGCAGGCGTCTTTTGGACGCGGTCGATAGATTTACTGGGTAAGCGGGCAGGGCGTTGAGAGGGGGGTCGAACTAAATCACTGCCAGATTGCGGATACGGCCGCACTTGCAGCCCTGGACCTAATCGGGTGCTGCATAAACTGCCGATATTACGGTTTCCATTCAATTCCCTGACGTAACTTCAGGCCTTACTCCCGATGGCGGACGGCGGCCCATCCTATAGGTGCGTCCTGACGTATTTCTTGAGTGTTTCGACGATTTCCGGATAGTCACGTGCTGCATTCTTGAAATTGTCGCGTGCGACTTCCATGATCCGCAAATCGGTTTCGGTAACAACGTCGGCTGTTCTTAGCATTCCCGTCAACAGGGCCACCTCGCCGAAAAAATCACTTGGTAGGAGCCGGGAAATAAGCGTTTGGCCGCCGGTGTCGCGAGAGACGACGGCGGCAGTCCTTGATTGGATCAGATACATGGATTTGGGTATCCTGTTTAATGACCACGTCCCCGGCGGCAAACCGGGCGGGCGTAAAGTGTTCCAGGATGGCGGCCATTCTGGAGGGAGCAAGGGGCGAGAAGAGGGGGGACGCGGCCAATAGAGTATCCAGCACGCGCTTCTTGTAGAACGAAATAAAGACATTTTTCATTCCGGGGTGGGAACGACAGATCGTGTCTGCATCCCGTTTCGTCAACTCAAAGAAGGTTGTCTTGACGTCGGCCTTGACAGAGGCGAATCGTCTGGCATTCGAAAAGAAGCCGAACTCGCCGAAGAAACTTCCCTCTTCAAGATTACTAATCCATATCTCGTTTCCAAATTCATCGTTGCGGAAAATACTCAGCCGTCCCGTTACAATCCCATACAGGGAATCAATCTCCCGTATCGCCTTCCTTTATGATTATATCGCCCTTCGAAAAGGTAATGGGCGTGAGCTGATCCACGAGCGCCCGAAAGTCGCCGTAGGACAGATCATGAAACAGCTCGACCTTCTGCCTACAGGCGATTATCCGATCTTTGGGCAGGGTAGACTCGGTCTTTCGGGATAGTGAGAACTCCAACGACTGGGAAACGCTCTTTTCCAGGAGATCACGGATATCCGGCTGGTTGGCGGCGTCCGTCGAGGGAGAGGAGACCTCGATACCCGGTTTCGGCCGGTTTATCGTTTCGGGCCGTGGATTCTCTCCACCCAGACGGGCAAGCTTGTCGCTTATCCCCGGGGTGTTTGGGTCGACTTTCAGGATGGAGTTATATAGGCGGCAATCGCCTTGAGGATGGTGCCTTCCTCGGCGTATTTGTTCGCCGCCGCCGACAGGTATCCTACGGCGTCGTCGGTCTTGCCGAGTCTCACGCAGCATTCGCCCGCCTTCATCTGGGCCAGAGAGGAAGCGGGGAAGACCCGTATCGCTTCACAGTAGTCTTTGAAGGCGCCCTCATCGTTGTTCTTGGCGGCCTTCCACACTGCGGACTTGACAAGAAGTTCTATCTTTTGTCTCTGATCCGACATTTCGGCATAGCTCCTTTAAGTTGACAAGGCGACAAAACAAGCCATAATAATACCCCATACTATTTGACAAATAGGACCGATAGGCGTTAAATATGGACAGCGACAGTTCGGATGGATCGTAGCAGAAATAACCTGAAATATCCGGCATGAGGGGTACCTGTCGCGGATTGTGAAACAAAATGTAAGAGGACATGCCATGATCATCGATATGCACATCCACCCGTTCTGCAAGGAGGCAACGGTGCTGCCGGGCCTCGAAGAAGCGGCGCAGCGCCTCTACGGATCGATGCGCGATAGGGATCGCTTTAAAAATATCACGGGCGCTCTTCAATACCTGTTTACACAGAAGAGCTCTGATGACATCATCTCCGAGATGGACGAGGCGGGGATCGATAAGGCGGTCATCGTCGGGGCCGACTACACCACGGCCTCGGGGGTCATAGCGGTTACCAATGAGGACGTCGGAAGGCTCGCCTCCCGGTATCCCGACCGTTTCATTCCCTTTGCCGGCATCGATCCGTCCCTCGGCAGAAAGGCAGTCGACGACTTTACCCGGGCGGTCGAAGAACTGGGCTGCCGAGGCATGAAGCTCGTTGCGCCGATGCAGCATTTCGTATTTTCCGATACCCGGTTCTATCCCCTCTGGGAGAAGGCCATCGAACTGCGATCCATAGTCTGGACCCATACCGCCCATCAGATGTCCACCCCCGGTTCCAACGCGCTGCTCGGCCACCCGATGCTCATCGAGCCGGTGGCCCTCAGGTATCCGGAGCTTACGGTCGTCATGGGACACTGCGGATTTCCTTGGCCGCTGGAGGCCTGGTCCCTTGCCGTCAGGCATTCCAACGTATATGTTGATATTTCGGCCTATACCGATCTCTACAAATACTTCCCCTGGGATGCGTATACGAAGTATGACGCCGAAAATAAGGTTCTCTTTGCCACGGATAACCCGCTGGTTGGATTCAAGGAAACGCTCGACGCACTGGACGGCTGCGATATATCGCCGGAGTTCAAGGAGAAGATCAGGGGGACGAACGCCGAGCGGCTCCTGTTTGGGTAAGAACACGTCCCGGTTACGGAAGGGACCCTGGCGCGGGCGATAAAGAGAAGGTGCGCCATATATATAGCGCACCCTCTCTAGATATACATTCGGCCCGAGTAATCGGGGCAGGGTCAGTTGATCAGGGCAAGCAGCCCCTGCCAGAGTATCTTCAATTGCAGCGACATCGGCAGTTTGATGCCGCTGGGTTCAAAGGTCGTCTCACCTCCGACAAACGCTATCTCTTCCGTCGGCCCCATCTCCTTGCCGCTGACAAACAGGGCCGCGACCGATACGTAGTAGGTTTTATCCGGAAGCAGATCGGTCAGGATGAGCTTTGTATCCTTTGTCTCGTAGACGTTCGTATATTTTCCACTTTCCGTGCCGAGGTAGACCTTGTAGCTCTGGGGACCCCCGGAGGGCTGATTCCAGATGATATAGGTCTTGCCGTCCTCGAAGGCGGCAATGATACCGTCGGGGTCGGCGGGATCGGCCGGTGTTCGCCGGGACTCAACCACCCGCATCCTTCCGCCGCTGACCAGTATGGGCGGATTGGCGTAGGCAATCAGATCATGCTTGATATCATCGGGAAGCACAGCGCCGTCAAAGAATGACAGCATAAGGGCAAAGTGCTCTTTCATGCCGTTATAGGAGGGGGCGGAGCTCTCGTACGATTCCCCGCTTAAGAAGGCGGCCTTATAGCCAAGCCCCGTACCCCATGTGGGATGATAGTAATGAGGGCCGGAATAGGTGCCGAAAGGATTGAGTCGCAGAGAGAAATTCATCATCTCGGCGTCGTAGATCAGTCGTGCCGGAAGGAATGCGAAATTGGAGAGCACGGAGTTGTCTAGTGCCACGGCTATTCCGCCGCGTCCGCCAGAAACGGCGGCGTATTCTGCGGTGATATGGTTATTGACGTCCGAGAGGTTGAGATTATCGTCGGAATGTTTGAAATAATCCAGCGTGTAGGACGATTCGGCGCCGAGATAGTCTCGCTTGATAATCTCAAAGGGCGTATTTCTTCCGGTTGTATTCGAAAAAATGAGCTCGGCGGGGGCCGTCTCATACCACCCACGATCGATTTTTCTCAACAGGGAGACCGGCTTGCCGACGCCCATCAGGTCGTTCTTGGGAGTGCTCGGGTAGGTGATCTTGCCGTCGAAAAAGAGGTAGGGCACGCCGTCCAGAAGCGTCAGCCTATAGTCGACGAATCCCGATTTGGCTCCCTTCAGCTCGGGGACGTCAAAATCACCAAAAATCCGAATTCGGGCGACTCCTTCGGTCCCGTCTTCTTCCACGGCGACCTTCAGGGCCTTTGGCGAAAGATCGATGGTTTTCTGACCGTTCTTGATGCGGTAGGTGACCTTGGGAAGCAGACTCCTTTCATTAAGAAAACGCCTCTTGTTGTAGACAACGGTTTTGACAATTCCTTCTTTTGATACCTCAATTCGGATGGCGCCGTTCGTGAGGACACCGGCGGCGGCAGTCGTCTTGAAACCCACAACGGGGTAAACTCCCTTGGGACCGTGGAAGAGAAAATAGGGCCCCGATCCCGCAGACGGCGAAAAGAAGAGCGTAACCGGCCCGACCGTACCGTCCGGAGAGAGGTGAGAAGAAATGATGTATGGTATCGTAATCCTGCCCTTTGGGCCGAGGATGTAGAATCCCTCGTCGGGGATAGAAAGGCCGGTCAGGTCAAGGGTGACGAAGATAAAATCGGGGGGAGCCCCGTCGGGATTTTCCGAAAGGGCCATGAATGTGTCGATGAATTTCATCCCCTCGACGGGAGGGTGAGGGGGCTTGATTTCGGAGAGTTTCTGTGCAAGCACGGCGCGCGCGGATTCGCGGGCGGCGCGGGAATTGTACAGCATCTCTTCGATGATCCGGTTGGCTGCAAACTCACGCTCTGCGCAGAGAAGGGGGGTAGCCATGCCGAAATGGGTCGTGGATAAAAGCCGCATTCTCAAATCGAGTGCGCGGGACAACAGGCCTTGCTCGCCCGGGGGAATTTCCCGTTCGTTGGGTGCTTCTCCCTCCGTCAGGGAAACGTTCTTGGCGTTGTATTCCTTTAAATCGACCGCCCGATAGGACAGTTTCACGGCCGTGTGGTTGCGGCGGTCCTCCATGAGGCTCGTCCAGTAATCATGGCTTGTGGTCTTTTCCGCCCATGTGTTATAACCGTTGTAGGTGCCGTCGGCGGTATCCTGGCCGAAGAAGACCTCCTTTTTCGGTTTATGGGTTTTTAGATAGTCGTCGAGAGTGGTAAACTGGATATAGTCGGCGGAATCGGCCTCATCGATCAATTGCGCAAGCCCCCCGGTGTTGGGGAGCCATTTAAGGTAGATCGGAAGGTCATATCCGTTCCAGTATGAATCGTCGGCGTCGAAGTTGACGAATATCAAGACGTCTCCCTTCACCTTTCCTTCGAGCTGAAGACGGTGGATATCGCGGGCCCATTTTGTCAGTGATACGTTTTCAATGAGATCACCGACGTTGTAGACAGGGATGATCGTCATCTCGTCGCCGGTCTTCTTGTTTTTATAGGTGAGTGGATTAAGGGCCTCCTCGATCGAGAGGGGAGGCAGGAATACCCGCAGGTTGTCAAAAGGAATGGCGCTGTAATAGAGGGCCACCGCCTCGATACCGAGATTCTTGTAGAGGCCGAACGACCCGGTGGACGTCATCCCCTCCTGGGGACGAACGATAGGGGTGAATGCGCCGAATATATCCATAACTCCCGATCCGTTCGGATTGGTGATCGCCTTGGTAATGGATTCGGTCAGCTCCTCTTCGGTCATGGCCGATGCCAGCCCGTTATTATAGGACATCAGGATGACTTCGTCTTTTCCCTCATCGACCCGACGCTTAATATCACCAATGATATCAGGTGCATAATTCGGAAGTATTTCCTCGAGGGTAAAAAGGTTATCGAAATCCCAAACCGCCTTTACATTGCTCCCGTTCTTATTACGCTCGTTCATGGTCGCGATGATCTTTCTGATCGTCCGGATATCTTTACCGAATCCCGCGTCATCGTCCGCGTCTCCGCGGTACGAATGATAGAGATTCGTGTGGAAACCGAGAGCGACATAAACCTTGCTCGTCGTTGTTTTTCCGATGATGGGTATCCTGGGAATTATCGATACCTTGATAAAAAAGAAGGCGAGCGCGATGATAATTAGATATACTAAAAAGCGGCGGGCCTTCCTTCGTGCCATTTCACCCTCCTAAATAAAAATAAATTATCGAAGCAGGCAATAAGCCGAGTTCTGTTCCCCACGAATGGGGCGGCGATCATTCATCTGGGCCCGCGGTTACCCGTGGGCTCATGCAACCTACCCGAAGGCTTGGACGGGCAGTCCTTTCATCCCCGGTGGGATATCGCCTCCCTATTTGGTCTTGCTCCGGGTGGGGTTTACCGTGCCGGTCCGGTTGCCCGAAACCGCGGTGAGCTCTTACCTCGCCATTTCACCCTTACCCGAAGGCCACCGAAGACAAACGGTGGATACCTGACGGCGTCCACGCCGTCTTCCGGTGGTCGGGCGGTATATTTTCTGTGGCACTTTCCTTAGGGTCACCCCCACTGGGTGTTACCCAGCACCCTGCCCTGTGGAGCTCGGACTTTCCTCCACCGGACGCAGAACGTCCGACGGCGACCGCCTTGCCTGCTTCGATCTTATTGTCAATCGATGGCGTCAACTATAGCGATATCTTCCCGCCATGCGATGGCTCTTGAGAAATAGATCTCTCGAGCATGTATCAGGAATGTAGGCCCGCACCGTTAAAAACACGTGAAAGGAACCGGAAAATTCTAACGGAAACGGCCCTTCGGTCACGTACCCGTTCGTTGCCGAAAAGGAAGGCGACCACATTTTCTGCATTAACTCAGTATAGCAAGAAAATAAAAAAAATATAGTAATTAATTACTCTTCACACATTAGGACCAGATGTTTGAATAGTCACTTCCGAGGGGAGAAATCGTCCGCCGGAAGATATCTCCGGTTGTCATCCGTCGTTTTGGGACGATACATAACCGGGTAAAACGGCATTTTCCGTTTACAGGAGAAAGTAGAGAAACGACACGACGGAAGCGAAAATTATAGCCGTCATTACTCCTGCGCAACAGCCGCATCCTTTTTTCGACGCGATGGGGCCATCGGTCGTCTCAACGGTGGAATAGGGAGCGTCCGAACCGAATGACGCCCCGCCACGAGCGGACTGCTGCCCACCGGTAGTCTCCGTGTAGGTCGGAGACGGCCCCGATACGCCCGGACCCTTCGCAGCGCCCTGTCCCGCTGAGGGCCTTCCGGTTGACGGGCCGCCGGCAGCAGGTCCCGTGGTTGAAGATGATCGGCCGGTTGAGCCGCTCTGCGGCCCCCCCTTCGGTTTGCCGCCAGGTCCCCGTCCGCCCGCGCTTCCCTGTTGAGCTGACATAGTATCGTCCTCTATATTATTTTACGATCAAAAGCGAAAACCCACACCCGGAATACCGGCACGAAGCTCCCTCCAATCTGCGCCACCCACTCCCTGACATCCAGACCTGTAGACGCCGGCCCGCCGACTCATAGATCTCTATTGGTGTCGGCCGTGTGGCGCTTAGCCCGATACATCGGCCGCCCGTTTGGAAAGACGATCGGCGGCTCGATTCTCGCTCCTGTCAATGTGCTGAATATCAAAAAAGTCAAAGGAATCGATAATGTCCTTCGCTTCGCGAGAAAGTGCCAGCAGCTTTTCGTCCTTTATTCGGTAATCACCGGACATCTGTTTGACCATCAATTCGGAATCTGCCCTCACGTGCACACGGCGCACGCCGAGTTCCCTGGCCTTCCGAAGGCCGAGGATGAGCGCGCGATATTCCGCAACGTTATTGGTCGTCACTCCGAGGGGTTCACAGACCTCTGCGACCTTTTTGTTATGACAATCGACGATGACAGCCCCCGCGCCGGCGGGGCCGGGGTTGCCGAGGGAGGCACCATCCACGTGTATGATTACTTCATCGGTTGAAAAATGAGATGAATGCCCGAGGGTATCGGCGGCAAAGCCGAGTAGATCGCCGACGTTCCGTTTCTCCATGTCGGGTATTAGTTCGCAAATAAGGCCTAAAAGCGGGTCTTCGGCAAGGCGTCGAAGGAGTAGCGCGGCGGCCTCCCCCTTGTGCTGTCGGCTCATGCAGGGACCCCATTTATCGAATCCTTCTCGGGTTCCTCGTCCAGAAAGATGAGCCGGGCGCAGTTCGGGCACGTCTTGATATCCCGATCCCTCAGCAATTCGTTAAAAAACTGGGGTGGTAGATTAATGAAGCATCCCATACAGACGCCTTTCCTCACCTTAACGAGCACCGGCTCATCGTGGAAGGTTCTCGTGAGCCGTTCGTACGTGGAGAGGTAGGAAGTCCCCAAACCCTTTACGAGCTTGGCCCGTACGCCTTCCTTTTGAGTGACCTGATCCTCGATCACGAGCGCCCTGGCCGTGTACGTGTCAATGTCGGCCTTAATTACACCGGTGGTGCGCGTAAGCTCTTCTTCTTTTTGCACAATATCCGTCTTGAGGGCATCAAGCTGATCCATAACCAGGAGTATTTGTTCTTCCAGGAGGGAATTCTGAATCCTATGTTCTTCAATTTCCTTCTGGGCGGCCTGGTACTCCTTATTGGTCTTGACCTCGGAGAGCTTTTTTTCGGAGTTGAGCAGGCGATCCTCCTCTTCTTTAAGCCCGGTTTCCTTGCTTCGCTTTTCCTTTTCGAGAATTCCGGCGCGTTCCTGCTCATGAGCCAGAGATTCCGTAAGACGTGAAAACTCGTCGTTAAGCTCGGCAATACGTATGGGTATCTCGATCTTTTCCCGCTTGAGGGCAACGATCTCGGTATCCAGTTCCTGAAGGTGAATCATGAGGGTTACCTCTTCCTTCACACCAGTCCTCCATTTCTCGATACATTCCGCCATACTATGGTTTGGAAATAACCCTTGTTAGAGATGAGCATGTTATACCGCCATACATGGTTCGGAAATAGTTATTATTGACAACGGGTACGTTATACATATGAAAACGGGTCCTTTCCCCGGATAACCATAATATCAACCAACCATCCCCTGATTCGTGATTCTTCTCCAAGAATACGGGCTGTCTCGGATATAATGGGAAGCTCTGACCAAAAATGTCCCGCTTCAATCACGCAAAAGCCCGAGCCGGCCGCCGATAAGGCCGTGTGGTACCTGATTTCTCCGGTGATGAAGACATCGGCACCCAACGAGTGTGCCGTTGTGATGAAATCTCCTCCACTCCCGGCGCAAACGGCCGCTCGTGAGACCGAACACTGCGGATCGCCAACAAGGCGGATCGTCGCGGCACCGAGGGATTCCTTCACGAACCGGGCAAGGTCAATGAGTTTCATCTTTGAAGAGAGGTCACCGATACAGACGATGCCGTCCGGGGTAGTGGGTTGGTCGGCGGGAGTGGTTTGAGGATGAAAAACCGAGGCCGACGAGGGCAGGGGGGTAGGATCGACAAGGGAGAGTTTTCGGGCCAGGGCAAAGCTCGTCCCCTCGGGGGCATGGTCGAGATTTGTGTGGGCCGAGTAGACCGACATGCCCGCGTCGAGGGCGGCGGCCACCGCCTTTCCCACCGCGCATCGAATGTCGATTGAAGAAATATTCGGAAAGATAAGCGGGTGGTGGGTAATGAGGAGATCGCCTCCCCAATCATGAGCCGTATGGATCGTCTGTTCATCGGGCTCCAGGGCAAGGGCGATTTTCGTGACGGGTGCATCGGGATTGCCAACCTGGAGTCCGCAGTTATCCCACGGTTCGGCCCGATGTATGGGAGCAATGATCTCAATAATCTCGATGATATCGGTAACCGAAGGGGCCATGGTCAAAAAAAAGGTGCCTGTTCGGCACCTCTCCTTAAACGGTCATATGGACCGTCATTTCTGAAGAATAGCTTTCTTGCTTTATTTGCTTTGTATCCAACGCCGCCCGTTGTCCCTTTCGTATGGTGGGCCCACCAGGATTCGAACCTGGGACCGTCCGGTTATGAGCCGGTGGCTCTGCCAACTGAGCTATGGGCCCAAGAAAATACTTAATTTAATATGTTACTTAGAATAGACAAAATAGTCAAGGAAAAACTTCCGATGTCTCGGATCTATTGCGGGCCCGGGCAAAACCGATACACACTTGGTTTGCCCACGGCACTTTCTAAGCCGTCCGTTCCGGGGATAATAGGCCGCGGGATTGGCCGCCCATATCTATCATCCCCTATGCTCTCGGATACTCTACGTATGAGCCCGTGTCGAGCCCGTCGGTAGACCGCCTATCTCACCCCTCGATAAAGCTCTTGAGCTTCTTGCTGCGCGAAGGGTGCCTGAGCTTGCGCAGGGCCTTGGCCTCGATCTGCCTGATCCGTTCCCGGGTAACATCGAAATCCTGCCCGACTTCCTCCAGGGTATGATCGGACTTCTCGCCGATCCCGAATCGTTTTCTCAGCACCTTCTCTTCCCGGGGAGTAAGGGTGGAAAGAACCTTTCGGGTTTGCTCGGAGAGATTTACGTTGATAATCGCCTCCGAGGGAGAGAGGATTTTTTTGTCTTCGATGAAGTCGCCGAGATGGCTGTCTTCCTCTTCACCGATGGGTGTCTCCAGCGAAATCGGCTCCTTAGCGATTTTCAGGACCTTACGCACCTTGTCCAGCGGTAATTCCATCTTCTCGGCAATCTCTTCCGGCGTCGGTTCGCGTCCCTTTTCCTGAACGAGGTAGCGCGACGTGCGAATGAGCTTGTTGATGGTCTCGATCATATGAACGGGGATTCGGATGGTGCGGGCCTGATCGGCGATCGCACGGGTAATTGCCTGACGAATCCACCATGTGGCATATGTGGAAAACTTGTATCCCCGCTGGTATTCGAATTTGTCCACCGCCTTCATTAAACCGACGTTGCCCTCCTGGATGAGGTCTAGGAACTGGAGGCCGCGGTTTGTGTACTTCTTTGCGATGGATACGACAAGCCTCAGGTTTGCCTTTACCAGCTCGTTCTTGGCCTCGGACTCGACGCGCTCGCCTTCGCCGATCTTCTTGACGGTCTCCTTGATATGGCGGGCGGTCATCTCGGCCTCTTGCTCGGCCCGCTTAACCTTCCTGGCGGAGTTCTTCAGAATACGGTTCATTTCCCTGAGGTCATCCTGAGAAAGGCGCAGAGATTTGGCGACACTTCGCAGATCCGCGTCTCCACGCTCGGCCTTCTTAAAGTGCTTTTTCAGCTCTTTTACGGGAAGTTTGGTCTTCGTCTCAAGATCCTTGATCTCCTGTTCTCCCTTTTTCACCCTTTCCCGGAAAGACTTGAGCTTTGTGGAGATCTTATGAATCTGTTTCTTGTCAAGGTCAAGCTCCAATATAAGCCGGGACATCTCTTCCTGATATTCGGCAATTGAATTCTTTATCCGTTCCTTGTCCTCGGAGACGGTCAGGGCCTTTCGTTCGTTCTTGACGATCTCGTCGAGTTCCTTGATGCGGCAGACAATCGAGATAAAGATGTCTCTGCGGTCCTTCTCATCTTTCTTCGAGAGGGAGTACTCGTCGTTGAGCCCCTTGAGAATATCCTTTATCTTTACCTTGTCTTTCGAAACCTTTTCGTACAGGATGGAGATTTCCCGCAACGCAACGGGAGTGCTCAAGATCATCTCACGGCTGATAAGTGAGCCTTGCTCGATTCTCTTGGCTATTTCAACTTCACCTTCCCTGGTTAAAAGGGCGATGGAGCCCATCTCCCGAAGGTACATCCTGACGGGGTCATTGGTCTTGCCGAGACTACCGGGGAGGTACTCGATCTCCTCCTGCTCGGATTCCTCAGACTCCTCATCTTCCATGAGGGTCTCGGCCGATCCGTTGGGTATCTTCAACTTCTTGGCGGAGTCGACAATGTCGATATCCATTTCCCCGAACATGTTCATGATGTCGTCCAACTGATCGGGGTAGAGGTCGGGGGGAAGGAGGTCGTTAACCTCATCGTAGGTGAGAAACCCCTTTTCCTTTCCCAGATTAATGAGCTGCTTGACCTCATCAATACCGGAATTCTTCGCCATGAATCACCTCTTTAAATTTTTGGTATAATCCATCTTTTGTTTCAGTAGTTCATTAACCGCGTCTTTGGAAGCTCCTGCCTTGATTTGCCGAGTGATCGCTTTGAGCTTATTTCTGCGCTCCTTTTCCTCAAGGTGCGAGATACATCCTCGTACGATATCCAACGCGCCAGCCTCGTCTTCGATTTCATCGAAATCGACGAACGAAAGCCCGATGAGTTGATCGCGGATTGCTGCATCCGTAACCGAGTCGATGAGCGAGACGAGGGGAGGGATATCCCCGTTGGGGATCGTCTCGAGCATCGTTCCCACCAGTTCCCTGAGAACCTCATCCTCAAAAAGATCGAGGTGCCGTTGGGCCAGGCCGGCACGAGGGAGGACCTGCGGGAAATTGGCGGCGATCTTGAACAGCCGTGCCTCCACCGCGGGCGGGTGGAATGGTGGCGAGGGGTCTCGCGCATCCGAGTCTTTCCGCTGACGGGAGCCTTCTTTCCTGACGGTACGTAAAACGGCTTCCCTGACCGATTCTTCCCGAACGCCCAAACGTTCCGTCACTTTAGCGATACATATATCCTGATCGGCCTTTTTGTGTATCAGTCCTACGATAGAGGCCGACTCATCAAGAGCAAGCGAGATGCCGCCGGCCGTTTTCAGATTATGTCGCGTAAACACCCGTTCCACGGCAAAGTCGAATAGGTCTCGCGCCGCTGTGACGATCTCGTAGAAGGCGGCGGCCCCGTTTTTCCTGACGAAATCGTCCGGGTCGAGATTCTCGGGAAGAACGGCCGCCTTGGCATAAATAGTGCCTTCGCCAAACAACGGAAGCGTCCGTTCGGCCGCCTTCATTCCTGCCTCGTCGGGATCAAAAAGCAGCACCACCTCCCGCGTATAGTTCTTCAACCGTTTGAGGTGTTCTTTGGTCAACGCCGTGCCGAGGGTCGCGACAACATTCCTGACACCCGCCTGAAACAGGGCGATCAGGTCAAGATATCCCTCAACGACCACGGCGTAGCCCGCTTTCCTGATCTCTTCCCGGGTAATGTCCAGCCCGTAGAGGACCTCACCCTTATGATAGACCGGCGTCTCGGGCGAATTCAGATATTTAGGCTCTCCCGGTCCGACGATCCTGCCGCCGAAGCCGACACAACGTTCCCGGTGATCGCGGATAGGAAAGATAATCCTATCGCGGAACCGGTCATAAACCCCCCGGTCCCCCTCAACGGCCAATCCTGCAGACACGAGCACTTTCTCGCCGCGCGCCGAGTGGCGAAAATAGGAGATCAGGCCGTCCCACCCGGCAGGGGCATACCCGATCTGGAAGAGGCGGGCGGTCTCTCCGTCGAGTCCCCGTTTCTTGAGGTATGCGACCGCGCCCTTGGCCTCGGGGGCCTTGAGATTCTCCGCGAAATAAGCGCGGGCATCCTCATTGACGGTATAGAGCACCGCAGCTCGGTCGTCCGTTCTCTCCTTCGTTCGAGAATCCGGCTGGATCCTGACGCCGCAGCGGTTGCCCAGATCGCGCACGGCCTCGACAAACGACATCCCCTCAATTTCCATGAGGAAGTTAATGGCGCTTCCGCCCTTGCCGCAGCCGAAGCATTTGTATATCCCCTTTTCGGGGTTGACGGAAAAGGACGGGGTTTTCTCGGCGTGAAACGGACAGAGCCCCACGAAGTTGCGTCCGGCCTTTTTCAGGGGGACATACTTGCCGATGAGACTCAGGATATCAGTACGATCCCTTATCTCGTCAATAGTCCGTTCGGGGATCTTTCCCGCCACGCCTGTGCCTTCCTTTCTATACTATTCGTCCGATAACCGCTTTTTCTCCACACAGAATTATCCGAGGTCTCTCATCTTCGACTCTTCGGCCGATTCCCGTTTTCCGTCGGGTACGGGGCAAATGCCCGATCATAGTGACGAAAGCCGGCAAGCGCGCCCGATTAGGGTCACGAAAGCTCCACGGTCGTCGTCCCGTCGTTAAGTCCCCCGTGCTTGAGCCCCTTCACGTGGGAATGGCCCGTCAGGTAGGTCCTGATCCCCCGTTTGAGCCTGCCGGTTCCCTTGCCGTGGATGATCTCTAACTCGGCCAGGCCCACGAGTATCGCATTGTCTATCGCCTTGTCGACCACGGGGATGGCATCCTCAACGGTCAGACCGATGATATTGATCTCGGTCTTTGGGTCGGAATACTGTTCGTGATAGGCGCCGCCCCTGGGCGGTGACGGGGCCTTTTCTTTTTTTAGCTCGGAGATATCCACGGAAACCTTCCTGCCGCCGAATTCGACTTCGGCCCGGTCTCCGGAAAGGGTGAGAAGACTGCCGATCACGGCGCTCCCCCTTAAGGCCACGGCGTCACCCACGTGGAACTCGTCGGGTGATTGTGTATCGAGGGCCGGTTGAGGTATCGAATCGATGAGGGCACGCTTAGTGTCGTAGAATTCCTTGTGGATTTCCCCGCGTCTGACGGCGGCGTTCTCCATCCGGCCGAAAAGCTCTTTGAAGCGCTGTTCGTAGCGGGAGGCAATCTCTTTTACCTCACGTCTGAAAGAATCGATAATCTCGTTTCGCTTCGCATTGATTGTCTCAACCAATCCGGCTAGCTCTTTGGTAAGGGATTGATGATCCTTCCTGAGGGTTTCGACGGCCCTCCGCTGGGTCTGAACGATTCTTCGATCACGTTCGAGCTTGGTGATAAGGCTCGTGAGTTTTCTCGATTCGTCAGAGAGGTTTTCCTTCGCGCGGGAGATAACCTCGGGAGGAAGAGAGAGAGACTGTGCGACGGCAATTGCATTGCTTCCCCCCGGCGTTCCGTAATGAAGGATGTAAAGAGGGGTACGGCTCATCTCGTCAAAGGTAACCGACACGTTAACCGAGTCAGCTCGATTCAGGGCATATGTCTTCAAAGTGTTTAGATGCGTCGTGATGAGAATAGTTGCATTTTTACTCAATAAATAATCCATCGACGCCATGGCCAAAGCACTCCCCTGGTCGGGGTCGGTGGCCGACATGATCTCGTCAATGAGGACCAGAGAGCCGGGACCTGCCTGCGAGAGGATATATTTGAGCCGTTCCACCTTGGCCGAGAAGGTGGAAAGCTTGCCCTCTATGTCCTGCTCGTCGCCGATATCGGCAAAAAGATCCGAGAAAACGACCGCCCTGCTTCCCTCGGCCACCGGAATCGGGATGCCCGTCATGAACATCAGGGAGAGCAGGCCGAGGGTTTTGAGGGCGGCGGTCTTGCCGCCGGTATTGGCACCGGATAGGACGACCAGCTTCTTGTCTCCGCCGATGGCAATATCGATCGGGATGGCGTGGCTGGAAAATTCGTGTGAGCCGTTTTTGTAACCGCTGTGGAGCAACAGCGGGTGCCGGGCCTCGATAAACGAGACCTTCCCGGAATCGTCGATCTCGGCCGAGACCCCGTTTAGGGCCTCGCCGAACAAAGCGCGTGCCGCCAGGGTATCGATCTCGATGACGGCGCGGTGGTTCTGAGCGATGGTATCTCTCTCCAGCGCGATCTCTGCCGAGATCCGCTTCAGGACCCTGAGCTCTTCATCCTTTTCTTCTTTCGTAAAGGATGAGAGCTCGTTGTTTTTCTCCATAACGGAGATCGGCTCGATGAACAGGGTCTGGCTCGATTGGGAACGATCGTGGACAATCCCCTGGATCTTCCCCTTATATTCCGCCTTGATCGGCAGGACATAACGTCCGTTTCTCTGGGTTACGATAGGTTCCTGTAGGGCCTCCTTGGTCGACGACGATCCCATAACGGTAAGGAGCGTCCTGTTGAGCTCGTCACGGGCGCTTCTAACGCGCTTTCTAATCTCTCTGAGGTGGTCGCTGGCGCCGTCGAGGATCTCTCCCTGGGGGCCTACAGCCGATTCTATCTGGGACTCGAGCCCCTTCATGGACACGATAGAAGAGACGAGGCCGGCGGCATTCGGGTATCGTTCGGACAAGGTGGCCAGCAATGATTTCAGTATCCGCTGGCCGGACAGGTTTCCGGCGATATCGAGAATTTCGTGGGAGGAAAGATGCGCGCCCTGCACCGCGAGCTGGGAGAGGAGGTGGTCGATCGCGCAGATCCCGCCGAACGGGAGTTTCCCCTCGACGGCGCTAATCTCCCTGATCTCTTTAACGATCGTCTGGATTCTGGAGACACCCGCGGAATTTGTTTCCGGAAAAAGATCGAGGCAGTCCTCGCTTCCCGGAATGGTCGATGCAAAGTCCGCGAGGATCTTTAGGATTTTCGGATATTCCAGAACCTCAAGCGTGCGCTTGTCCATCTGCACTTTCTTGGGAATGGGCGGCGGGAAATGCCCCCCTTTGTATTTGTCCGGCGACGGTTACGCCCCTTTGTTGTCGAGAAGTTCTGAGAAAATATATGTCACAACTTTATGACACTGAGGATAGTTTCTCTTTTACCAACTCGCTGACGAGCTTTCCGTCGGCCTTTCCGGTAACATCGGACATAAGCGCCTTCATGACCTTGCCCATGTCTCTGGGGCCGGCGGCGCCGGTCTCGGCTATTGCCTTATCGATAAGGGACTCGATTTCCTCTTTAGTAAGCTGCTCGGGAAGATAGGCCTTCAGGATCACCATTTCGGCCTCTTCTTTTTTCGCGGCCTCCTCACGGCCCCCTTTCCTAAACCCCTCGACGGCCTCCAGGCGGGCCTTGATTTGTGAGTTGACGGCCTGAAGGAGTTCCTGTTCTGTCAGCTCCCCGATCTTCTCAACCTCTCGGTTTTTTATAGCGGTCTTGAGCATTCGTATGACGCTGACGCGGATCGTATCTCTGGCCTTTTGGGCCTCCTTGAGGTCGGTATCCAGTCTGTCCTTGAGAGAAGGCATGGTTTCCTCTAATGGATCACTTAAATTTACTTATTATAGGCGAAATATTGATTTTGTCAATAATATTCGGGGGTTTTTATGGATTACAGATCCTTTTTTCAATAAATTTAGTGCGTGTAGAACCGTATTTGCCTCAAGGGGCGCAGTCGGGCGATTGGAGCTCCTTGAAGGCGTATTGGCTCATGGAAGTGATCTCAAAAACGCAGATCAGGAACAGGAGTTATCGGGATATCAATAAGGATAAGTCTTTATCCGGCCGATCGGTAAAGACGTCTTCCCGCCTCCTCCCAGGATTGATGACATGAAACCATGCGCCGAGGTATTCTATTCCGGTGTCTCGTAATGGGTGACCCCCTTTGTAAGTTATTCAAGTTTGAAGATGTGATCTCTATTTCTCTGAACTGCCTAACTTGAAAGAGTAATCGATGCTCGCCATCATGGGGATGTAGTAGGTAACAAGGATGAGTATGAGCACGTGTTCCGTCACGAAAAGGGGCACAATATCGGGGTTTCCGAAGGCCCTCAGACCCACGAGCCAGTCGGAAAAGAAAAGGAGAATGCCTATGCAGCCGAAATGAAATCTCCCCGACATGAGGCAGAGAAGTCCGCCGCATAACAGTATTATCGCTTGTGTTGAATAGACAACGATCAGGGCGCCCTGTCCGGGTGGAACCAGTAGCGACTTATAGGCGAGGACGCCCATTATAACGGATACTGCAACTGCCGTTACCACCATCCACGTTCTCGGTCCGGTCTTCGCGGCGTAAATATTGAAACTGACGCCAAAGATAAGGTAGGCCATCAGAAAGATGGCGACCGCCGTCACAAAGAATTTGCCTGCATCCTCCGGTGTTGCCGAAAGCCGCGACATCTCGAAAAACGCGTCCCCGCAGGCCGCCAGTGCCCATGCCGTAATAAATACAATGCCTTCCCCGGCCTTGATCCGTCCTTTGACGAGCCCGACGACGGCGCAAATCGCCACGAGCCCGGCCATTAAAGGCGACGAGATCTGCTTTATCTCCAGGTCCGCGGTTTGAATATAGACGCTCGTGAGGGCGAATGCGACGAACACAAAGAACAAGGATTTCAACATGGCCCACCTCCCAGTAATTACACAATAATGATATACACTTATATGTCAGGCTCGCAGGGATGTCAAGGCCAAGCGATAGTGGGGTAGTATCTTAAAATTATTCTTGATCGGTTTCCCCTGACGCGGCGCCTCCTCATGGGTTACCCCCTTTTTCTTCTTGCATCTATACCCATACCCAATGGTCTATTAGGGGATACGGTCTTTGTTCCCTTTACCAATCGACCGGCTCTTATCTCTTTGACTTGGATGCCGGGATGTGATAAATAAAATATCTTAAGGTATGGACGGCAGGAGGACGCCTGTGGAATTCTGGAACAAGGACATGGAAACGATCGGGTCCGGCCGGCTCGAATCGCACACGGTAACGCATCTCAAGGCCACCGTCGGGCGCGCCCTGCGCGCTCCTTTTTATCGGAAGTTATTGGGTGATTCGGGGCTGTCGGAGGCGTCGGTCACGCGGCCCACGGATATCGATAAATTCCCGTTTATCGACAAGGATGACCTGAGGAAACACGAGCCGGCCGACTTCCTCTCGGTGCCGATGAAGCAGGTCGTGCGCATGCACTCTTCATCGGGCACCACGGGAAGGCCGGTCGTGGTCTTTCACACGAAATATGATATCGACCAATGGACCGACCTCTTGGCCCGATGCCTGTTCATGACCGGCTTTCGGGATACCGACGTATTTCAGAACATGATGGGCTACGGCCTCTTTACCGGCGGCCTCGGGTTTCATTACGGCGCCGAGCGGGTGGGGGCGCTCGTTATTCCCGCGGGCGCGGGCAACTCAAAACGCCAGATCATGCTGATGAAACAATACAGCACCACGGCGGTCCACATTATCCCAAGCTACGCGCTGCACCTGGCCTCGATATTTGCCGAGGAGGGGGTGGACCCACGGCGGGACACAAAGCTTGCCCGCGCATACGTCGGCGCCGAGCCCCATTCGGAGGAGTCCCGAAAAAAGATCGAGGAGTTTTACGGTGTAGACGCGTTCAATTCCTATGGGCTTTCCGAGATGTGCGGCCCGGGAGTGGCGTTTGAATGTCCCGAGAAAAACGGGATGCATATCTGGGAGGACCGCTATCTCGTCGAGGTGATCGACCCCAAAACCCTCACGGCCGTCGAGCCGGGGGTCGAGGGCGAGCTTGTGCTGACGACGCTGGACCGTCAGGCCATGCCGATTATCCGCTACCGGACACGTGACCGGGTGAGGCTCCTGGCCGACCCGTGCCCCTGCGGGCGGACACACCGTCGCATCAGCCGAATAACCGGCAGGACCGACGACATGCTTATTATCAAGGGGGTCAATATCTTTCCCGTTCAGGTGGAGCGGGTGCTGATGCGGACAGACGGCGTAGGGAACAATTTTCTCATAGATCTGGACACGGTGGACCATATTGACCGGATGACGGTCCGGGTCGAGGGGGACTCCGCCCTCTTTGCCGCCGACGGCGGCGCGGCCCGCGCGCTCGAAAAGAGGATCGTCGCGGATCTCAAGTCGGAGCTGCTGATCACGCCGCGGGTCACTGTGGTCCCCGCGGGCACACTACCGGCCGGAGAAGGCAAGGCGGTGAGGGTTGTCGACAGCCGGCCTAAACAATAAACAGCGCCCGCGGGTGCCGATAACGCTTGGGATGGGTATGAACGGGTCAGAGTTGGGTTGAGAACGCGCCCATTGCGAGTCCGGCTGTGTCGTGCGTGCGGGGATTTGCGGTCGGGACGAAGTCAATTAAACCATTACCTGGGGGAGTCATATGGGCCACATCGTCGATATTCCGGGAATTTCCGTCGGCCACGTTACCCACGCGAAAGATCTCACCGGGGTGACGGTGCTCGTCTTTTCCCAAGCGATGCGCTGCGGCGTGGACGTGCGAGGGGGTGCGCCGGGGACGCGGGAAACGGACGTCTTTAATCCGCTCAATCTTGTGGAGACGGCCGACGCCATCGTGCTTTCGGGCGGCAGCGCCTTCGGGCTTGACGCCGCCACGGGCGTGATGAAGAGGATGCGCGAGATGGGCCGGGGAGTGCCGACCGGATACCTGAATGTGCCGATCGTTCCGGCGGCGGTCATCTTCGACCTGCCGTTGAGCAAGGGCGAGGTGACACCGAGTGCTGACGACGGCTACGAGGCGTGCGCCTCGGCGGATAGAAATACCCAGCGGGGGTGCGTTGGTGCGGGGACGGGTGCGACGGTGGGCAAGCTCTACGGCATGGAATACTCGGTAAAATCCGGGATCGGTTCCGCCCTGGTAACGGGTGCGGGAGGCATCTCTGTCGGGGCGCTTATCGTCGTTAACGCCCTGGGGGACGTGATTGATCCGAAAACGGGAGATGTCGTCGCCGGGACGCTGGATAAGAGCAAAAAATCATTCGTCGGCCCGAGGAAAATCATTCGGGAGATAACCTATCCGTTTATGCCGCCGGGGTCGGCTACCGTGGTGGGGGTGGTGGCGGTATCGGGAAATTATTCGAAAGTGGATCTGGGAAGGATCGCCCGGATGGCGCACGACGGCCTGGCCCGCACGATTATCCCTTCCCACTCGATGCTGGACGGCGATTCGCTTTTTGCCGTATCGGCGGGGGGGAAGGAGTTCGTCGACGTAAGCGTGTGCGGGGCGCTGGCGGCGCTGGCCGTGGAGGAAGCAGTGCTGGACGCCGTCTTGAGCGCAACGTCGGTCGCGGGATACCCGGCGGTTGGGGACCTGGCCGGCTCATAAGGCGCGGGCGAACCGGACACCGGGCCGCGTTTTTACTTGACTTTTCGGGGAATTATCTATAGCTTTTTCTCTTTGCCTATTTTGGGGTAAACGCCGTGGCGGTTATCAAGGCCTTTTGTTCCGTTCGCTATAACGAGCGGCTCCTGGCTTACGCGGAAAACCTTATGACGCCTCCGTACGACGTCATTTCGCCGGAGGACCAGGAGTCCTATTACGATCAGAACCCGTTTAACGTCATACGACTCCTGCTCGGAAAACAATTCCCCGATGATACGAACGAAAACAACCGCTATACTCGCGCACGGGATTTCCTGGAAAACTGGACGCGGGACGGGGTGCTGGTACCCGACGACTCGCCGTCGATCTATGGCTACTCAGAGGTATATCGCGGCCCCGATGGCAAGACAAAGAGGAGGGACGGGTTCCTGGCGCTGCTGGAACTCGAGGAGTGGGGAAAGAAGAACGTTTTCCCCCATGAACATACCTACGCGGGGCCGAAGGCCGATCGTCTCAACCTCGTGCGCGCCACGGGATGTCAGTTCAGCACCATATTTTCTCTCTACTCCGATCCAAAGGGCGAAACGAGCCGGATTGTCCAGAGCGTCATTTCGTCGCCGGAGGTGACACGGTATAAAGACCGGGATGGAGTGGAGCACATCCTGACCCGGTGCGGCGATGCTGCAGTCAACGAGGGCCTTATCGCGGCCATGCGCGACAAAAAGGTCTTTGTTGCCGACGGACACCATCGTTATGAGACGATGCTGGCCTACCGGGACGAACTCGAAAGAGAGGGAGTCCCCGGTGACGACCACCGGTACATGGCCGTTTATTTCACGCTCATGGAGGGAGAGGCGATAACGATCCTTCCATGTCACCGGATAATCCAGACCGAGCGGCCGATCGAGCCTAAAGCGGTGCTGCCGATACTGTCGGAGGTATTTTCCGTGCAGGCGTTCGGAAATGATAAGGAAGGCGCGCGCCGCCTCATCCGTGCGCTCGAAGAGAAAGGGAAGGGGAGCTTCGGATTCTTTCCGGGAGGTGATCGCTATTTCCTGCTGTCGGACGCGAACCGTGATAAGACCGCGCGATTCTTTCCCGCCGGCATGAAGGACGAGATCAGGCAGCTGGACGTGTCGGTCCTCCACGACGTCCTGATTCGGGGTCTCCTCTCGATAGTGGATCCGAAGATCGGCTACTCTCAGGACGCCCGGGAGGCGCTGGGTCGGGTAGTCGGGGGAACGTCGATAGCGTTTCTGGTAAATGCGACGAAGATTGAGGAGGTAAAGGCCGCCTCCCTGGCAGGCGAGCGAATGCCCCAGAAGAGCACCTATTTCTACCCCAAGCCGGCCTCGGGACTTGTTTTTTATCGACTGATCACCTGATAATACAATGTTTGAGGTCGATACATCGGGTGATCTCTATCCCCGTTCCCTTGTTATTCACCAGCCCCGGAAAGGATACCGCTACAGCATCGATTCGTTCCTGTTGTCGTCTTTTGTAATCCTTAAAAAACGCGAGAAGGTCATTGATCTTGGTTCCGGGGTCGGGATCATCGGCCTGTTGCTCTGCGCGCGATATCCCGATTGCGCCGTGTGGGGTATAGAAATACAGGAACGTCTGTTTCGGTTTGCCCAGGAGAACTGCCGGGAAAACGAGCTGGGAGACAGGATAAAGAACATCCTCGGTGATTTCCGGCGAATAGAATATTTCCCGGAAACAATGTCCTTTGACACGGCGGTGTCCAATCCACCATACCGACCTGTTGGAACAGGCCGGTTAAATCTCGATGACGAGCGAACCGTCGCCCGGCATGAGACGATGGCGGGCCTTTCGGATGTCGTACATGCGGCCGGGTCCGCCCTCAAGCCGGGGGGTAAGCTCTTCCTGATTTACCCCGCGTGGCGGACGGCCGATATCATGATGTCGTTGCGCGCCGGTGATTTTGAGGCCAAGCGTGTACGGTTTATTCACGCGCGACAGGGAGAGGGGGCACAATTGGTAATGGTTGAGGCCCGGCTCAGAGGAGGCACGCAGCTTACCGTACTTCCGCCGCTCTATATATGGAAGGGTCAGGGAACATATACCGATGAGGTCAGTAGTATGGTGGGGCCGTTACGACCAAATAGCTATTGACACCAGTCCCTCAAAGTGCTTAAATAATAAGGTACATATAAAGACATAAAAATGGAGCAATAAGACATCCGAAAACGCTACGGTAATGAGGATGGGGGATGAGCAGAGCCGATCGGGGATGCAAGAAGATCGGGTGGTTATCATCGATACGAAAGAACACGGAAAGGGGAGAAAAGGCCGATAGGACAATGATGGGATGGGGCGGTAACAGAACGGCCGCTTCAGACCGGAAAGTCTCGAGAATAGCGGCGCACCATGATTCAGGAACTCAAACAGGAGCTCAAGCTAACCCAGAAGCTGGTGCTGACGCCTCAGTTACAGCAGGCCATTAAGCTCCTGCAGTTGACCCGGCTCGAACTGGTGGAGCACATCAACCAGGAATTGATGGAAAACCCGATGCTCGAAGAGGCGGGGGAAGATAGCGAGCCTGAAGCGAGTGATGCCGTTCTGGATCGAATTATCGGGGATGACCCCTATTCGTCGGGATATGACGGAGCCTACTCTGTTAGTGGATTTAAGGATTCGGACGAAAAACAGCACTTCATCGAAAATGTATGCCTCGAAAAGACGTCTCTGATGGATCACGTCATCTGGCAGGTCAAGATGAGCAGTATGTGCGAATCCGATGCGGAAATCGGAGCGATTATTGCCGGAAACCTCGGTGACGACGGATACCTGATGGTATCTGTGAAAGAGATAGCCGAGAAGATGGGATGCGCTACCGCGGCAGTCGAGGGAGTGCTTGAGAAGATACAGCTTTTTGACCCGGTTGGAGTGGCGTCTCGAAGCCTTTCGGAGTGTCTTCTCATACAGGCCCGGCACTATGATCTGGATACACCGACGGTGCATTCGATAATTGAGGATCACCTGCGAGATCTGGAAAAAAGGAACTACTCAGCAATTGCCAAGAAGATCGGGGTATCCGTTGCGGAAGTCACCAAGGCTGTCGAGATTATCACCGGCTTTGACCCGAAACCGGGACGGCTGTATGTGGATTACGAGCCACAGTATATTATTCCCGACGTCTACGTCCATAAAGTCGGCAATGAGTACGTGATCACGCTCAATGACAACGGTCTGCCGCGCCTGAGGGTCAGCTCTTTCTATCGGAGCATACTCACCGGGACGCGAAACGTCCCTGTCGCAACGAAGGATTTCATTAAAGACCGAATAAAATCGGCGACGTGGCTCATTAAGAGCATTCAACAGCGTCAAAGGACTCTCTATCGAGTTGCGTGCAGCATCGTGGAGCACCAGAAGGGTTTCCTCGACAAGGGAGTCGGTTTCCTGAAGCCGATGGTTTTGAGAGAGGTTGCCGAGGATGTGGGAGTACACGAATCAACGGTGAGCAGGGTTACAAACGGAAAATACATTCATACACCCCGGGGTGTCTTCGAGCTCAAGTATTTTTTCACGGGCAGGATATACTTTGCAAACGGGGAAGATAAATCGGTGGAGAGCGTTAAAGAGAGAATCAGGGAAATCATCGCTCATGAAGATGAAAAAAAGCCGGTTAGTGACCAGAAGATTACGCAGGCCCTCGGGCGGGAGGGTATAACGGTAGCCAGAAGGACCGTTGCTAAGTATCGGGAAATGCTGGGTATTCTCTCATCAAGCTCACGCAAGAGGATATAACGGATATAACATTACAGGAGGTGTTTACATGCGGGTGTCCGTTACGTTCAGACATATGGATAATTCCGACGCGCTCAAGAAGTATGCCGAGGATAAAATCGGCAGACTCAATAAATACGTGTACAACCCCGTTGATGCATCGGTCGTGCTTTCGGTTGAAAAGCATCGCCAGATTGCCGAAGTCGTCATAAATGCCGAAAAGACGACCATCAAGGGTAGGGAGTCGACTGAAAATATGTATTCGGCCATTGATATGGTCATGGAAAAGATCGAAAAGCAGATCAAGAAGCATAAGGAGCGTCTGGTAAGCCATAAGGCCGACAATATCAGGATTCCCGCGGAAATCACCGAACCGATCCCGATTAAACGCGAAGATACTTATAGTCAGGAAGGTGAGGAATCCTCGATCATCACCAAGACTCTGGATTCCAAGCCGATGACCGTAGATGAGGCGGCCATGCAGCTTGATATGTCGAAATCCGAATTTATAGTCTTTATCAATGCCGATACCGGAGAAATGAATGTGATCTATCGAAGAAAAGACAATAACTTCGGCCATATAATTCCCAAAAATACAAGCATCTGATGCTTCAGGGCGGGGGTAATCCATGAAGATCATGGATATTATAGATATCGATCTCATTAATGCGGACCTGAATGGCCACGATAAGCGGGAAGTTCTCGGGGAATTGGCCGATATGGTTGCGAAGAAAGAGGGATTGGATGTCAACGTGCTCGTACCGGTGCTCGAAGAACGCGAAAAACTCGGGAGCACCGGCATCGGCGACGGCATCGCGATTCCCCACGGTAAACTGCGTGGACTGAAAAAACTGGTGGCTTCGTTTGGAAGATCGGCCAAGGGGGTTAACTTCGATTCGATCGACGGTAAGCCCGCCCACCTCTTTTTTCTGTTGATGGCGCCAGAAAATACTGCGGGGATGCACCTCAAGGCGCTGGCAAGGATTTCACGTCTCCTCAAAGATACCGAATTCAGGGAGAGACTCCTGGAATCCAGGACTACCCAGGAAGTCTATAAGGTGCTTCAGGAGGAGGATGAGAAGTTCTAGGAGTATCCTGAAGACATTATTTCCGAATATTTCGTGAAACAAAAAACGATTCACGCCACCCTGGTGAAAATGATGACCAGGGGAATAGTATTGATGGGGGAGAGCGGATCGGGCAAGAGCCGCCTCGCCCTTTCTCTTTTATATGAGGGCGCTCAACTCGTCGCCGATGACGTGGTGGAGATCTTTGTCGGACCTGACGGCTTGCGGGGACGTGCGCCCAATCGCCTCAAGGGACTCATCGAGATCAGGGGCGTGGGAATCATCGATGTGTCTGCGGCGCTCGGCCGGCCATTTGTGCTCGATGAGGTCACTATTGACCTGGTAGTGAGCCTGGTGAGACGTCAGGGCAAGATTCGGAGGGCCGATACTCCTGCCGTCAGCGTCATTGCTCTGTTGGGCCGGGAAATACCGGAGATCCGAATCGGAAGTGACATTGATGCTCGCGGCCTGCTCTGTGTCGTGAGCGACGTTATACTCGGGGGGTCCAGGACAAGCGGGAGAATCGCAAAACTTATCGGTATCCCCCGGTAGTAAGGAGAGAGACCATCAGACTTGTTATCATTACCGGACTATCCGGTTCGGGCAAGAGCACGGCAATTAAGGCCCTTGAGGATATCGGATATTTCTGTATCGATAACCTCCCGGTGGTACTCCTGCCCAAGGTGCTGGAGCTTACTTCACAGTCGAGATGGGATATCAACAAAGTGGCCGTGGTGATGGATATGCGGGAAAAGATGTTCTTCTCCGAGCTTCCCGCCGTATTGAAAAAACTTAAACGACGGGGAGAAGATTATCGGATTATATTCCTGGATGCCGATGACGGGGCGCTGATCAGGAGGTATAAGGAAACCCGCAGGCTCCATCCCATCGGGGGTGAAGACCTCGATGCGGGGATCGAGGCGGAGCGGGGGCTCCTCGGTGAGCTCAAGAACACGGCACATCGAGTCATTGACACCTCCAATCTCAATCCCCATCAGTTACGGGAGGTCATTTTTGACTACTTCAGGGGGTCGCTACCGGAAAAGAGGCTCAACCTGACGATCGTTTCGTTCGGATACCGCTACGGCGCGCCGTCGGACGCCGATATTGTGATGGATGTCAGGTTTCTGCCAAATCCCTATTTTGTTGAGGACCTGAAATCCCTTTCCGGCCTCGATCCAAAGATCAAGGAGTTCGTCCTCGAAAAGGAAGAGACAAAGGAGTTTCTTTCACGATTTGTGCAATTGATGCATTTCCTGCTGCCAAACTATGTCAAAGAGGGCAAATCATATTTAACGGTGGCGATAGGATGTACGGGCGGAATGCATCGCTCGGTGGTGATCGCCGAACAATTGGCCCGGAGCGTTGCCGAGGACGGTGTGTATAACATCAAGATAAATCATCGGGATATTACAAAATCATGATTGAAGGTGACAAATAGATGGTGGGGATAGTCATTGTGTCTCATTTGAACCTTGCCTCCGAGCTCCTCAAAACCGCCGAGCTCATTGTCGGAAAGATTCCGGCGTCCCGAGCGCTTTCGCTGGATCCGAAAAAAGACGTGGAGATCCTCCGAAAAGAGATCCAGAGCGCCGTGAAGGAGGTCAACAGCGGTAACGGTGTCATTATTCTAACCGATATGTTTGGAGGCACTCCCTCGAACCTTGCGCTGACATTCCTGAGTCCGCAGGTAGAAGTGGTATCAGGGGCGAATCTTCCGATGCTCATCAAGGTAACGGCGCAACGGGGCGAGACGCCCCTCAAGGAACTGGCGATCAAGGCCAAGGAGTCCGGAAGGAATAATATAAATGTCGCCACCGAGTTTCTCAGTAAAAAGGGGTAATCATGTGCATCGTCCTCGTCCGGGTTGACAGCCGCCTCGTCCATGGTCAGATCCTCGAGGCATGGATCCCCTATACCAAAGCCGAGGCCCTGATGGTGGTTGACAACGAGGTCCAGAAGAATCTCCTCAAGCGATCCGTGATGGAAATGGCCGTCCCGAGCAGTATCGAGATCGACTTCAGTTCTATAAAGGAAGCCGCCATAAAATACAAGAACGGAGGGTTCCCAACAAAGAGACTTATCGTTCTGTTTTCCTCGATCCGGGATGCCAAGAGCGCTTTTGATAACGGTTTTAGATACGATTCTCTCAATCTCGGTAATATGCACTTTTGCGAGGGAAAGGTCCAGGTAAGCTCGAATCTCTGTGTGGGCCTTGACGATACCACGGAGATTGAAGAGCTTTCAAATAAAGGAGTATCCATCGATACCCGCTCAGTACCCGGGGAGCGAAGATTAGAGCTGAAGAACATCTTCAAGAAGGTGCGGTACGGATAATGGATATGGGAAACCTTGCCTGGACGGTGGTGATACTATCGGTCGTCGGTGGGCTGCTGCACCTCGACAGAACCGCCGCCCTCCAGTTTCTCGTTTCGCGGCCGCTTATCTCATCTACCGTAACGGGTTTGATACTGGGCGATGTGAAAACCGGCCTCATAATCGGAATGGTGTTGGAACTCCTGTGGCTCGGGACTCAGCCGCTGGGTACGGCGCTGCCCCCCGACGATACGATCGTGGCCGTTGCGGCACCGGCGGCAGGCATTATAACCGGAAGGCTCCTGGGGACGATGGACGCCTCGCTGCTGGGACTGGCGGTACTCGTCTCACTTCCACTGTCGGAGGTTGGCAGGGTGCTCGACTCGGGAGCCAGGAAGATAAACGGCATCTTTCTGACCCGGGCAAAAGCGGCCGCAAAGAATGGAGAAATCCGGGGAGTCCAGCGGCAAAATTCAGCCGGACTCGCGTCTTTCTTTATACTCTTTACGCTGTTTACCGGCATCGGCGTCCTCTGTGCCCTTGCCGCGACGTACCTATTGTATCCGCGCCTGCCCCGAACCGTCCTGACCGCCCTTATCTGGATCTTCTGGTCGCTGCCGTTTTTCGGATGTGGGGCGGTGCTCGGCAGACAAAAAGGTTTTCTCACATTCGGAATTACCTATCTCTTGACCTTTGTCCTGATGATCTCTTTATCGGGAGGAATCCGATGAGATCACTTCTTGCCAGGGTCTTTATGAGAAGCTTTCTCATCCAGGGCTGCTGGAATTTTGAAGGAATGCAGAACATCGGATTTGCCTTTGGGATGGCACCCGTTATAGAAGCGGTGAGCCGCACCAAGAAGGAGCGTATAGGACTTCTGACCGATCATCTCACCTACTTCAACAGCCATCCCTATTTTGCGTCGGCAATTATCGGGGCGGCGGCATCCGCCCAGCTGCAGCGGGGCGCGGAGGCCGGAAATGAGATCAGGGAGATAAAGGATACGCTCTCCAATCCGTTTGCGGCCCTCGGAGACTCCCTTTTCTGGTCGACATTCAAGCCCCTTTTCTCGATTACGGCCATTATAGCGGCCGTTTGGGGTAGCGTGCTTTCGCCCGTGATATTTCTCGTGCTCTATAATACCGTTCACCTCTGGGTACGCGGTATGGGATTCATGCACGGTATTCGGGGAAGAATGGATTTGATGAGATATGTCAAACGTATGGAGATCCCCAATCTCTCGATCCGTTTAAAAAGAATTACCATCGTCCTGTTGGGCCTCCTGGCGGCCAGCCTTGCCTTCTTCTTACCGTTGCCGATGGTTTCGGGAGAGTCCGCATGGCTGAGAGTAGTGCCTGTTGTAACGATATTTATTGTCGGGCTGCTGATAAAAAAGGGAGTGGGTATACTCACCCAGATATATGCTTTTTCACTTATAGTCCTGCTGATATGCTGGTTGTCGTAGTTACATGGATTAAGATTAGTTGCAGACATGCAAGAATTAGATTCTAAACTAAATGGGAATTCCCTTACTATGTATTCGGAGGAGTTTCAGATCGTCAATAAACTCGGGTTGCACGCCCGGGCCGCCGTCCTCTTCATAAAAGCGGCAAGTTCTTTTCAGTCACAGGTTACGGTCATCAAGGACGGAGTGGAAGTCAACGGCAAGAGTATCATGGGTATTCTTATGCTCGGGGCAACCCAGGGAAGCGCCATTACGGTGACGGCGCAGGGACCGGACGCCAGAAAGGCGGTGACGGAATTGGGTAAATTGATTAGTAGCAAGTTTGGAGAAGAATAGATGTCTCCTAAAGAAGAGACACGTCTTACGGGAATCGGGGTATCGTCCGGCATCGTGATCGGCAAGGTATATCTCATCGATCGGGCAAAGGTCACCTACAGCCTGAATAGCGTCGGTAAAAGCGGCATAACTCCCGAGATCAAGCGATTCAGGCGGGCCATCGAGCACTCAAAGAAGCAATTGACGGAAGTCTCCGATAAAATTCGCGGCGATCATTTCGACGAATTCAAGCATATAATTGATGCCCACTTCCTCATTCTGCAAGACCGAATGATTGTCGACGATACGGAAAAAATCATCCGGGACGATCAGGTTAACGCCGAGTGGGCGCTTAAGATTCAACACGAAAAAATAAGCCAGTTCTTTAAGGAGCTCGACGACGAATATCTCTCCGAACGTATGGCCGATGTAGACTACGTGGTCGAGAGAATCATGAGGAACCTTGTTGGAAAGCGTCAGGAGAGCATCACGGGTATCACCGAGGATGTGATCGTAGTGGCCCACGACCTGTCGCCAGCCGATACGGCTCAGATAGACCGCAAAGTCATCAAGGGGTTTGTCACCGATATAGGCGGGCGGACCTCGCATACCGCTATTATGGCGCGTTCCCTAGAAATACCGTCGGTGGTGGGTCTGGAGACGGTCAGTGCCATGGTAAAGAACGGAGACTGTATCATCGTCAACGGAACCACGGGACAGGTTATCATCAATCCCTCGTCCGAGGTGCGCATTGAATACGAGGAACTGCTCAAGCGATACCAGGATGAAGAACGTGAACTGCTTTCCATAACCGAGCTTGCTGCCGTTACTACCGACGGCTACCGGATGTCACTTATGGCCAATATCGAGATGCCCCATGAAATAAAGTCCATCAAGGAGCACGGGGCGGAAGGTATCGGTCTGTATAGAACGGAATTCATTTATCTCAATCGAAAGAGTCTCCCGACGGAGGATGAACACTTCGAGGTATACAAATATGTCGTGGAAAACATGAAGCCGAAGGTCACTATAATCAGGACGTTTGACCTCGGCGGAGACCGTTTTCTCTCCCCGATAGACCTCGCACAGGAAATGAACCCGGCGATGGGACTGAGGGCCATACGGTTTTGCCTCAAGGAAGTAGATATCTTCAAGGATCAGCTTCGGGCGATACTGCGTGCGAGCGCATACGGGCCGGTTAAGATAATGTTCCCGATGATTTCCGGTATAGAGGAGATACGTCTGACCAAGATGATTCTCGAAGAGGCCAAAGATGACCTGATCGGTCGGGGCGTTCCGTTTGACGAGAATATCGAGATCGGAACTATGATGGAAGTCCCGTCGGCGATGATTATCGCAGACCTGCTGGCAAAAGAGGTCGATTTTTTTTCCATTGGCACCAACGACCTGATCCAGTATTCCCTGGCCATAGACCGCGTTAATGAACACGTGAACTATCTCTACGAGCCGCTTCATCCGGCGGTGCTCCGAATGATCGGGGGGGTGGTACATGCGGCTCATGAACGGGGCATAAAGGTTGGCATGTGCGGAGAAATGGCGGGCGAGCCACTCTATCTTCCGATACTGGTGGGAATCGGATTGGACGAACTGTCGATGAATGCCATGTCGATCCTCAGAGTAAAGAAGATTCTCAGAGAAATCTCGTATAAAGACTGCAGGACGATTACAGACGAGATCCTCACATTCGCCACTGCCAGGGAAATAGACCGATATGTATTCCTCGAATTGAGAGATAGATTTCCCACTATCTTCTCAAACAATAACATCACGCACTAGTCTTTGCGACGTGCCTAATTTCACTTGACTTTTTCCTGATGTGAAGATATATATAAAAGGTTAAAATTAAAATAGAACGTATCAAATTTCTCATACAGCAGGAACCATTGCAGACTGGAGGTACCCATTATGTCAATGACTGACTTTCTCTTCACATCGGAATCGGTAACCGAAGGCCATCCCGACAAGGTGGCCGATCAGATCTCCGATGCAATTCTCGACGCGATAATCGCCGAAGACAAAAAAGGGCGGGTTGCGTGCGAGACCCTTGTATCCACCGGATTTGCCATCATAGCCGGGGAAATCACCACCGACACCTGGGTGGATATGCCGCAGATTGTCCGTAACACCATAAAAGACATAGGATATACCGACGCCACGATGGGATTTGATTGGGAGACCTGCGCCGTGTTGACTTCCATCGACAAACAGTCTCCCGATATTTCTCAGGGAGTAACCCCCGGCCAGGGTCTCCACAAAGAGCAGGGCGCCGGTGACCAAGGGTTGATGTTCGGATATGCCTGTGACGATACTCCCGAGCTGATGCCGATGAGCATCATGTTCGCCCACAAGGTATGCAGGAGACTTGCCGAAGTTCGGAAAAAGGGCATACTGCCGTTTCTTCGCCCCGACGGAAAGTCCCAGGTGACGGTCCAGTATGTCAATAACAAGCCCGTGAGGGTGGACGCAGTCGTCGTGGCCGCCCAGCATAATCCCGATGTGAAGTACCAGAAGCTCAAGGAATCGATCATTGAGGAGGTCATTAGGACGGTCATGCCGGACAGCCTCCTCGATAAAAAGACAAAATTCTACGTCAACGAAACCGGACGTTTTGTTATCGGCGGCCCCCAGGGCGACTGCGGTGTGACCGGACGCAAGATCATCGTGGATACCTACGGAGGCCAGGGGAGCCACGGGGGCGGATGTTTTTCGGGCAAAGATCCCTCAAAAGTCGACCGCTCCGGTTCCTACATGGCGCGCTACGTTGCCAAAAACGTCGTAGCAGCGGGTCTTGCAGAACGTTGCGAGGTTCAGGTCGCCTATGCGATCGGGAAGGCCGAGCCGGTTTCCCTTATGATTAACACCGGAGGGACCAGCGTCATTCCGCCGGATCAGATTGCCCGGATCATTCAAGAGGAGTTTGATTTTCGCCCGTCGGCCATAATTGAACGGCTCGACCTGCTCAACCCGATATATACGAGGACGGCCGCCTACGGCCACTTCGGCAGGGAAGAGAAGGGCTTTAACTGGGAAGTAACCGATATGGCCAAACGGCTCAAGAAAGCGGCCGGAGTGTAGGGAGTCCGTTTCCATCGCCCAACAATGCCCGAAAAAAGAAAAATCGGGTTGTCGGCAGGCGGCGGAAAGGAAGATAGAAATGGCAGGAATTCAACGGCAGGGTGATCTCACAGGGATCGGCAGCGGGACGGATAAGGAGAATAATCTTGAAACATGATATCAAGGATGCGCGCCTGAAAGATACGGGTATCCTCAGGATCGAGTGGGCGCACATGGCGATGCCGGTTCTTGATTCGATCCGCAAACGATTTGAGAAGGAGAGGCCTCTTTCGGGCCTTGTCCTCGGTGCGTGCCTACACGTCACCACCGAAACGGCAAACCTTGCCATTACGCTGGCGGGCGGCGGGGCAAAGGTATTTCTCTGTGCGTCCAATCCCCTGTCCACTCAGGATGACGTGGCTGCCGCCCTGGTAACGGAATACGAGATTCCGGTCTTTGCCGTTAAGGGGGAGGACAATAACACCTATTACGACCATATCAATGCCGTTATCGACGAAAAGCCGACGGTCACGATGGATGACGGGGCCGATCTCGTCTCCACCCTTCACACCAAGCGAAAAGACAATCTCTCCCACGTTATCGCCGGAACCGAAGAGACCACCACGGGCGTCATACGGCTCAAGAGTATGGCAGCCCAGGGGGTGCTCCAGTATCCGATTGTGGCGGTCAACGACGCCTCCACGAAGCATTTCTTTGATAACCGCTACGGGACCGGCCAGTCCACCCTCGACGGGGTCATCAGGGCCACCAACCGGCTCATCGCCGGGTCGGTATTCGTTGTGGCCGGATATGGCTGGTGTGGCAAGGGACTGGCAATGCGGGCTCGGGGGATGGGGGCAAACGTTATTGTCACCGAGGTCGATCCCCTCATGGCGCTGGAGGCGGTCATGGACGGTTTTTCGGTCATGACGATGGAAAAAGCGGCCAAGGTCGGCGATTTCTTTGTAACCGTAACCGGTGATATTGGCGTGATCAGGCCGGAGCACTTCAAGGTCATGAAGAACGGGGCGGTACTGGCAAACTCCGGGCATTTCAACGTCGAGCTGGACCTGGAGAGCCTGGAAGAGATGTCCAAGACCAAACGGACCATCAGGGAATTCGTCGTAGAACATGTCCTTGCCGACGGCAAGCGGATTTACGTCCTCGGAGAGGGACGGCTAATCAACCTGGCTGCCGCCGAGGGGCACCCGTCGGCCGTCATGGATATGAGCTTTGCCAATCAGGCCCTTGTCCTGGAATATGTCTCGAAGAACTATAAGACCATGAAAAAGGACGTCTACCCGGTGCCGGTTGAGATTGATAAGGAAATCGCCCGGCTCAAGCTTGCCTCGATGGGCGTAACGATCGATACACTCACCCCCGAACAGGAGAAGTATCTCTCTGGGTGGGAGATGGGGACCTGATCGACGGCCGTAAGCGCTATTACAGTACGAGAAGATCGATAGACTACGGGGCATGAGAAATGCCCCTTTCTTTTACCCATTATCTCGAGGGTTCCCATGGCGACCAGAAAAGGCGTCATCGCCGACCTGATGCTCGTCCTCATTTGCCTCTTCTGGGGAATGTCTTTCATTATGGTCAAGACGGCCATTATGGAGCTTGACCTCTATTGGTTCCTTTTCCTGCGATTTGCGCTTGCCACCGCGATCCTGCTGGTCGTCTTTGCCGGACGGCTAAAAAGGTTTACCTTTCGCTCCTTCCGGGACGGATTCATACTCGGCTCCGTCCTCTTCTCGGCCTTTGTGCTTCAGACGATCGGTCTTACTTACACGTCGGCCTCCAACGCCGGGTTTATCACCGGGTTGCACGTGATCCTTGTCCCGTTCATCCTGGCGGTTTTTTTTAGGAAAATGCCGGCGGCGACAGCCACGATCGGCGCGGTAATCAGCGCGGCGGGGCTCTTCCTGCTGACGGTCGGAGACGATTTTTCAATCAACCGGGGAGACGTCTGGGTTATCGCATGCTCGGTAAGCGTGGCCTTCCACGTGATCCTAACGGGGTGGTACGCGGTCAAGCATGACGTGTACCTCGTGGCGATCGCCCAGATGGTGGCGATGACGGCCTGGGCGGGGGTATCGGCGGTTACGGTGGGCAAAGCGCCCCATGCGCTGTCGGGATACGTGATTGTCGCTATCGTGTTTCTGGCGATCTTCGCGACCGCGTTCAACTTCACCGTCCAGACCTGGGCCCAGCAGTACACGTCCCCCACAAGGGCGGCGGTCATCTTTACGATGGAGCCGGTCTTCGCGGCGGTATTTGCGTACTGGTGGGGCGGCGAGGTGCTCAGGGGCCGCGGCTACATCGGGGCGGCCTTGATCCTCGCGGGCATCATCTTCTCGGAGTTCAGGGCAAAACAATGGCGGGAAGAGAAGGCGTGCGAACCATCGATACCGGAGGAAGGGCCGAAAGAAAGGATCGAATCGGGCCGATAGGAGGCGGTTCCCCGATACGTCGGCCGGCGGCGGAAATATCATTCGCGGTCGAGGACCGTCCAGACCCGGCCACCGCCGGGAAGGTAATAGAGGCCGTCGGTCACCTCGACGACGCGATATTCCCACCGCTCCTGCCAGGTGCCGCCAAACTTGTCCCCATAACCGTGTGAGGCATAGTATTCCTCTGCCGCCGCCAGGTCGGGAAAGGTTTTCACCTCGATGATGGAATAGAGATCTTCCTTGGATATCTGAAATTTAGCTACGGCAAACGGCATCTTCGGACCGATCGAGTGCCCGGATGCGCGGCCAAACATCCGCGGAAGCTCGGGGCCCCGGTCTGCCGGCAGAACGGGGCCATGCATGTCATATCAATGTGTCGGGTCGGCGTTACCGGGCCGCCTGCTGCCGCCTGTCCAATTCCTCTCTGATCTTCTCGTGGCCCGCCTTGGTAATCGGGTAGAAGAGGGCGCATACGATCGATAGAATGAGCAGGACGGCGGGGATGGGCCCGAGGAGCACACGGATGGCAACCAGCGCGCTCTCTTTTTGCACCGTATTGGCCACGTAACCCGCCCAGCCCAAGAATCCCCCCACGAGCAGGAGGGCCACCGATGAGGCCAGTTTCTGGGCGAAGAGGGTAAAGCCGGTGTACATTCCCTCCCGGCGCGCCCCCGTGCGGTACTCATCGATGTCGATACAGTCGATAATCATCGACCAGGGAAGCACGTGGGCCGTGGAGACGCCGAAACCGGCAAGAAAACAAAAGAGGTAGAGAAACCAGTTGTTAATGCCCGGATGCAGGAGAAAGGCCAGGCTCATGACAACCGCCCAAAAGGACATTCCGATGACATAAGCCGCCTTCTTGCCGACCCATTTGGAGACCAGGACCCAGAAGGGCAGCACAAGGACCGCGGTGACAAAGATGATGCCCAACAGGATCGACACATCGTTCTCCGTTAGTCCCATCCAATAGATGATAAAATAGATGAAGACCGCACCGATCACATCCACGCATACCCAGCTCAAAAGAAATACGACCATTGCCACCACGTATGACCGGTTTTTCATCGTTTCCCTGAGCGAGGAGAAGAACGGCAGCGAAGCCTTCTGCTGATACTCCGGCCGCTCTTTTGTGCCGAAAAAGCTGACGATATAGGGGAGTATACCGAAGGCCCCAACGAAGAGCGCCATCATGGCAAATCCGATCTTTCGGTCGGGGTAGAGTGATACGATCGCCATAGGGACAACGGCCGCCAGAAGTCCGAAGACGATGGAAAAGGCCATGCGGACGGAGACCAGCGAGGTGCGGTCGTCGTAATCGAGAGAAAGCTCCGGCATCAGCGCGGAATAGGGTATGGCCATCATGGTAAATGAGGTCCAGAAAAGGAGATTCAATCCCACGTAGGTCAGAAAAAGGAGCATCTGGTTTTGAATTGGGTAAGCGACCCAGATCAGGTAGAAAAGGGCCGCCGCCGGGACACAGGCCAGGAAGTAGGGGCGCCTGCGGCCCCATCGGGACTTCGTATGGTCGGAAATGAAGCCCATCATCGGATCGGTTACGGCGTCCCACGCCTTTCCGGCCAGCAGCACCCAGCCGGCAAGCGCCGGCGCGATGCCCGCCACATCGGTGAGGAAGAAGAGATAGAAAAAGGCGGTGACGGTAAAAAGGAGGCTGTTTGTGGAATCTCCCACACCGTACAGGACCTTGCGATAAAATGGGAGCTTCTCGTGAATCGCATCTTTCCCGGTATTCATGCGACTATCACCTATAAGGGGGTAAGATGCCCCGCATACTACTGGATTTAGATCGAGAAGTAAACGATTAACTTCCTTTTTCGGAAATTCTCTGGTAGAATTGGAAAATGAACGACCTGATGCCGATCTATGGGCTCAGAAATCTCCTTGACCGGACCCTTGCGGGGGAACGCCTTACGGAAGGGGAACTCACGGCCCTCACGTTTGAAGACCGTCTCCGGCTGATCCAGAGATCGCCTATCCGGACGAAGGCCCATCTCATTATTTCGTCTCCCGATCCGGTAAAAATCCTAAAGAAGCTCTCGCCCCAGGAAATATACCTTACGGTAAAGGAGTCGTGGGGTGTGGATGCGGCCGTTATACTCGAAATGACCGCCCCCGATAAGATCGTCCAGCTCCTGGACATGGATATCTGGAAACGGGACAGGATTGACTTCGGAAAGTTCATGGAGTGGCTCCAGATCCTGTCGGAAGGAGGAGGGCGGGTCCTTACGAAGAGCCTCTTTATGCTCGACGAGCCGCTGCTGATACTCTTTTTTAAGGCGATTATCGAGGTCACATCCAGGAATCTCGACCAGGACCCCCTCGAGTTTTCCGACGGCGGATGGTTCAGCTTCGATAATCTCTACTATTTCAAACCGACGGATGAAGAAATAGATTTCGATCTTGTATCCAATCTCCTCATGCAGTTTTTCGAATACGAGCCGGACTACTACCGGGTCATCATGGAGGGGATTATGGGTGAACTCCCTTCTCCAATGGAAGAGGACGCATACCAGCTCAGATCCTCCCGGATGTCGATGATCGGATTCCCGGAGCTCAAAGAGAGCAGAGAACTATTCCTTTTTGAAGACCCGGAAAAAATCGTCGAGGAGATCCGCTCGATATCGTCAAAGATCATTTATATTGACGACGGGCAGGCCGGACAATTACCACCCCACTACTGGCTTATACCAAAGAAAACCGGCGGGTTTTTCGAAGACCTTATGGGCGAGGCGGCCGACGATGATGATACCGCCCAGGTCTTCTGGGAGCTCTCATACCTGGTGCATAAAGTCGTGGCGGCCTCCGGTTTGGATCTATCGGACGTGGAGGAACTGGTCGCATCGGCGCAAATGGCCGGGGACTATATCAACCTCGGGCTCGAGTATCTGGCGGGGGAGCGCCATGACGAGGGGAAACGAATAATCAGGGAAGTCTATCTGGTACAGCTGTTTCGGCTGGGTTACACGCTGGCGCTGGCTGAGAGAAAGAAAAACGAGGCTCTCATTACGGAGCTTTCCACTATCATCGATCCGGTTTTCTGGGGAGATTATACCCGTAATGTCGTAGCCGGACTCCTGGAAAGAAACCCTATTTTCTATGAGGGCCTTACCGGCGGCCGGGCGGACTACCGAAATTTCAGGTCAACCGCCGATCTGAAGGAATCCGCCGACTTCATGGCCCAACTTTCGGCCCGGGTACACCTCATCTACGAGATCATCGATATTCCCGAAGATATCGGGCCATGGCTGATGAAAAACGCCAAGACTCATGACTGGGGGCTTGAACATCTGTTCATGACGGCGTGCGTAAGGGCGTGTGTCTCTGGGATATGGGAGGTCGCCCCACTGTCCACGGAAGACCTGGCCCGATTCTACGATATGCTCAAAGAGAGCCCCGGAATTACCGACGGGGTTATTCAGGAGGTGGAGGCGTTCATACAACGGATGCCCGAGAGCAAAGACGAGAAGGTTCAAGCCGCATCTATGAAGTTTGTAAACGCGACCGTTACGGATTTTGTTAATGATATGATGCGTATTACCGATCGAGATACTATCGACGAGAGATTCGTCTCGGGCGTTATTACAGCGACGCCGCCGTAAGGGCGGCGCCGCAAGCATGGCTTCAGATAAACCCGGAGATCCGTCGGTTTTCCGGATGAGTATGAGCGATAATTGTATTTGACCGAAGCCCATTATTCGGTCTGGATTCGTTCCACGTTTGCCCACGGGACCTCAACGAGGCCGTAATCCTGGGTCAGGAACATGACTGTTCCGGTCGGATGCTCCGACAGGGCAACTCCTTCGGTCCTGCTTTTGTACCACAGGACATTATGGAATTCGGAGCCGTCCTTCAGATAGACCACGTATCCACCTCGGGTTATGACACCGTAACCGATACAGCCAAGCAGTGACGTGGTAAGCGCGAGAAGGACTATAATCATGATCATCTTCTTCATGGCCTTTCCCCATATGCTGTTGACTACAACATTTCCCATGATTCACGTGAAATAACTATACGCCGAAAATACCAATTATGCTGTGATTTTCGTCACATGAAACGGTGCAAAGGTCGCTTTTCTTGATATCTGGGGTTCTATAACGGGCTGTCAAGAGGGGAAAAAAGGGAGTATGTCCAAGAAGTTAAAGAAAGGAACCGGCGCCGCCCGGATAATCTGGGTCTTTTGTCTGACCGTTTTTTTAGCGTCGGTAACGATAATCGCGGTCTTCTACTACTATTTCGGTAACGAGCTGATCAGTGATGCCGTCAGACGCGTCGTGGAACGAACCGTCGGCTACCGGGTGTCATTGACGGGAATACACATGGTGTCTCCCGGCCGGATCACTGTAGAGGCGATGTATCTGGTCATCGGCTCGACCGTCTTCTCATCCGGTGCGGCCACCCTCGAGTTGGGCCTCGGTATCAACCCTCCCCTTGCAATAAAGAAGGTCACGGTTCACGCCCCCTCGGTATCCCTGGATATCTCACCCGGGGGGGGTGAAAACGGACAGCAGATCGTCCGAAGAATCATGGAAATGGATATCGTCGTTGTTGACGGCGAATTTGTCGTGATCGACGGTGCACGGCTGTACGCGTTCCTGGACGTGGACATGAGCTACGAGCGCGGTATCGTTGGGGCAACCCTCACGATCGCGGGTTCGGCAAGGACGGAGGGGATGGAGGACGGAGTAATACTTGGCGGGCCGTTTAGCGCGCTGATGCATATCTCCGGTACCTATCCGGACATTTCGGCACGGGGCGACATCACGACGGAAGGATCGGGCTATCGAATCGGAGAGTACCTCTTTTCGGGAGAACAGCTCGACGCGCGCATCCGGCTGGACCCCGACTCCGTTGAGGCGACGGACGCCGCGATCAGCGGCCTTTCCATAACCGAGGATGGGGGCGGAATAGGGCTCGATAACGTCAGCGCCACCGGCTCGATGAAAAATGAGAGCCGCGGAACACTCATGTTGAGTGACGTGGTGCTCTCGGTTCCCGTTTTCGGAGACGTGTCCCTTGACCTGGCAGTCGAGGAGAATGGGAGGTGGAAGATGACGTCAGGCTCGGAATCCCTGAGGCTGTCAACCGAAAACCTCAAGCGCCTCGGGGACCACCTGCCCGATTTTCTCGCGGGGTGGGAGATAAAGGGTCGGTCGCATGGTATCCTGACGATGGGAACGGTCGATACCGACGACGGAAGCATCGCGGGCAACCTGGAGGTCGATCTGATAAATGCCGGATTTTCGTCCCCCGACGCCGTTTTCATTGGGGAGGGGATCTCGGCAACCGCGCGGATTCAATTCAGGGACGATATAAAGAGGGGATTATTGTTTGACGGGAGTCTGGACGCGCATGATTTCGGCCTCCTGCTTTGGGGCTTCTTTATAGATTTTAAAAATGAGCGTATCTCAATGGGGGCCTCAGGTAGGATTAACGACGATGGGGACGTGAAGGGCCTCGCGTGTGAGATTTTAGTCCCCTCGGTCCTTACGGCGGGGGTTTCGGGAGATGTCGATTTCGACACGACCGATACGAGTGGAGACCTTTCGTATCGTCTAAAGGCCGTAGACATGGGCAGTGTCTTTGATATCTTCTTTCGGAATTACTTCAACAACCGCGTCGCGTGGATCTACGGGGGCACCATAGCCGGTTTGATGGATTGCAGGGGTACGATAAAGGGAAATCTGTCCGCGCCGCGGGTCTCCGGTCATATAACCGTGGCCGGCTCGTCTCTCGATTTCCCGGATATAGACACGAGGATCGAGGGGATATCGGTGTCCATGCCCTTTTCGCTTGACCTTTCCGGCGGCCCGAAAAGCGGTACCGGCCACCGTTTTGTGCCCGGAGATTTCGGGAAGATCGCCTTTTCACGCGCCGTCGTAGGCGGAGTCGAGATCGGGGGCATAACCGTATCTCCAGCCCTGGCGGGAAACGCCGTCACGTTCGGGCAAGACGTGGTGCTTTCGGCATCCGGCGGTACGGTAACGGTCGGGGGATTTAAGGCGGGCGATATCTTCAATGAAAACAGGACAATAAGCCTGTCCTTACACGTTGATGGAATCGATATTGCCGGGATCTTTACGAAGGAGAAGGCGCTCGATCTTAAGGGAGAGCTGTCCGGGGATATCTCCGAGGTCAGGATTGAGGAAAAAAAGCTGTTTACTTCGGGCAACCTTACTGCTAAAATATTCAAAGGTGAGGTAAACATCGAAAATATCTGGGGTCAGAACATCTATGATGCCGGCAGGAGGCTCGGGTGTGACGTTGCATTTACGGGCCTCGATTTGGGCGCCTTGACCCAAACGATCGACGTGGGCAGGGTCACCGGGATTGCCCAGGGACGGATTTCCGACCTGATATTCTCCTACGGGGGGGCGGAACGATTCGTCTTCGATGTCCGGACGGTCGATAAACGGGGACAAGAAAAACGAGTCAGCGTCGAGTTTGTCGATAAGCTCACTATCCTCGGATCGGGATCGAACCTCTTTTCGGGCGTACTCAAGAGCGGCCTTAACCGGTTCGTCCATGACTATAATTATTCGCAGATCGGTATTCACCTCGAGCTCAAGGACGACTATTTTACGCTCAGGGGGACCATTCACGAGGGGGATACGGAATATTTCATCAAGCGCAGCGGAATTACCGGCATCAACGTGATCAATCAGAACCCCAATAACCGCATACGGTTTAACGACATGATGCGGCGGCTTGAACGGATCAACGTGAAAAACACCAATAATATCAAGATTGAAACGAAGTAGGCGCCGACAAGGCGGCGAATAGGAGCCACAGAGGAGGAGTTGGCCATGATGAGAAAAGTAGTTCCCGTACTTTTGACGATAATGCTGCTTATCGGGGCATGCGTTACGGTTAATATATATTTCCCGGCCGAAGCGGTGCGAAAGGCGGCCGATGAAATCGTCGACGACGTCTACAAGAAGGGAACGGAGCCGGCCACGGATACCAAACCCGAGGGACACCTGGCCGTTCCGTTTACGCTGGCCGGATTGTTTGTGGACACCGCCTGGGCGCAAGTCGACATCAATATATCCACGCCGCCCATCCGGGCGATTCGTTCCTCCATGGAGGGCCGGTTCCCGCAACTCATGCCCTATTATAACGGCGGCAACGTCGGGATAACCAATCGGGGATACCTGGAGGTCAGGAACCAGGGCGGACTGGACGTCGGTGCAATCGGAATGATGCGCGGTCTGGTAGACGCGGACAACGGCGACCGCAGACGTCTTTACCAGGAGATCGCATCGGCCAACGGCCTGGGGGCCGATACGATTGCCCAGATCGAGAGGCTCTTTGCCGACAGCTGGCAGAATCAGGCGGGCCCCGGCTGGTGGATTCAGCGGGGCGACGGCTCCTGGGTCAGGAGATAGCATATGCCGATTTTTGAATTCGTATGCGGCGGCTGTGGAAATGAATTTGAGGAACTGGTAATGTCTCGCGCCGCCGAGGTTTCCTGCCCGAAGTGTGCCTCCACGCAGGTAAACAAGATGATGTCGGTCTGCGGCGTCAAGAGCGGCGATAAGTTCGTCTCATCGTCATCGGGGGGCAGCTGCGGAGGCTGTACGTCGAAAAATTGCGGCAGTTGTCATTAAAAGTAATACTGATTACAAAAGTAATTGAGAGTAGCAAATATGGTGGGACGAGATAGTTCATGAAAAATAATAAGGGAATGCCCAATGATAAAAACGGCAAAAATAATGAAGATAAACAGGATTATCTGAATCATCTATACCAGGCTGTATTTTGGCATGACTCCGTTTTGCAGTCATATCGAGGGATTTTTATTACCTTAGAGTCTATATTCGTAGCAATAGCTATTCTACTATTCACGAGTTTACTTGAAAATAAAACGACAGGGATTAAGGAGTGGATAGAATTTGTTATTTACTACTTAATAATAGTAATTATATACTGTAGTAACAATAAAATAATGAATTCTATGGAAGTGATCTTTAGTGAACGAAGCGAAGGACTTGCTTTTTTTGCAGAGAATATTAGAAGGGAAGAAAACGGATTACCATGTGAGAAGAGATACTATACAGAATTCAGAAAAATGGTAAAAAGTAAAGGATCTGGAAATACGATATCGACTATATTTAACGATAATATATTTAAGTATTTACGTCCTATATGGTGGATTATTATTGTAGTAAGTTCCTTAAAGCTCTTTTACAGTATTTTATCTACTATTTGTCCTGAGCTTAGGAGTTGTATAGATAGTATAATAATTTGAGGAAAAGAATGAAGGAAACCTATTGCAGGGGACGCATTCTAATCTTTTTCCTAGCATTTTACTATACCTTGATTTTCCTTGCTGTATCTGCATGCGCACAGGATATACCAGACAATAAGTCCAAGGTCCGGCCTCCGGCAGTGGCCGGGGCTTTTTATCCCGACGATGCGAATGATTTGCGGGCGATGATCGAACAATTCCTCGCCGAGGCGCCGGCCGTAACGGTTGGGGGCCGGTCGATCGCGGTCATAGCTCCCCATGCCGGGTATATCTATTCCGGCAAGACGGCGGCCGCCGGATTCAAGGCGCTGGCCGGGACGGCCTATGACACCGTCATCATTATCGGGCCGAGCCATCACTATTCATTCGACGGTGCGGCCCTCTACGCAGACGGTCCGTACCGTACCCCGCTGGGCGACGTCATACTCGACGCCGATATGATCGACTCGATCGTAAAAAGCGGCGAGCATATCACGAAAAACCCGCTCCCCCATCTGCCTGAGCACTCCGTTGAGGTAGAAATCCCCTTTCTCCAGGTCGTCCTCGGTGATTTTGCGATCGTTCCCGTCGTTATGGGCAGCGTCAGCATGGCCTCGTGTGAGGAGCTGGCCCGGGCGATCTCGGAATCGGTGGGCGGAAAAAAGGTGCTGATCGTCGCCTCCTCGGATCTGTCGCACTATCACTCGCGCAAAGAAGGCCGGGAACTCGACGGTGTCTTCAGAAACTTCCTTGAAAAGAACGATCCCGAGGGGCTTTACGACGCCCTTATTACCCGCAAGACCGAGGCGTGCGGGGGGGGACCGGTGGTGACGGCGCTTATGGCGGCAAGGGCCCTCGGTTCGACGAGGGTCGTGGTGACAAAGTATGACGACAGCGGGACTGAGACCGGGACAACCGGGGCCGTCGTCGGATATATCTCGGCGGTGGTATACGGGAGGGGAGGGCCGCCGGCGGGAATGGGGGACGATCCCGGGACGAGATTGACGGCAGCCGACAAGAAAAAGCTCCTCGCTATCGCGAGAAAAACCATCGAGTGCGAGCTGTCGGGAAAAGACATCCCTGACTTTACGAATAATTCGGCCGCCCTTTCAAGGCCCGGTGCCGCCTTCGTTACCCTCACCAACGGGGGGGAGCTCCGGGGCTGCGTAGGCTATATCGAGCCGGTCTATCCCCTGTTTGAAACGATATCGCTGGCCGCCCTCGGGGCCGTCTACGACCTTCGATTCTATCTCGACCCGGTGACGAAGGAAGAGCTCAAGGAGATAGATATCGAGATATCGGTGCTCTCGGAACTCAAACCGATCAAGAGCGTCGATGAGATCGTCATCGGGAAACATGGCCTGGTGATCCGCAGGGGAGGCCGGTCGGGCCTCTTCCTTCCCCAGGTGCCGGTAGAGCAGGGATGGGACCTGGACGAGTATCTCGAAAAAATCTGCTACAAGGCCGGACTGATGCCGGGCGACTGGAAAAAGGAAGACGCCCGGCTCTCCGTGTTTACCGCCGACGTATTCTCGGAGGAATAGTGCCGTGGGTGGAAAGGGAAAGGACGCGGGACAACAGGGCGTCCGGGAGGCCCTATCCCGGAGGGACTTCCTGGCCGGGGTGTCGCTGGGGGCGCTGGGCCTCTGCGCAGCGGGGCTGCCCCTGTCTGCCTGTGCCGAGCCGATCACGACTACCGGGGAAGAGCTAAAGATCGGGTATCCCGAGCTGGGATACATGGTGCCGAAGGAGTCGCCGTTCTACACGCCGCTTTCCGGCGGCATGGTAAAGTGCCTGCTGTGCCCCCGGGGGTGCGTGGTGGGCGACGGGAGGCGGGGCTACTGCGAGGTCAGGGAAAACCGAAAGGGGAAATACTACAGCCTCGTGTGGGGCAATCCCTGTGCCGTCCACGTCGACCCGATCGAAAAGAAACCGTTTTTCCACGTCCTTCCGGGGACTACCTCATATTCCATCGCCACCGCCGGCTGCAACCTCACCTGCAAGTTCTGCCAGAACTACGACATCTCCCAGGCCCGGCCGGAAAACACCGCCAACTACCGCCTGTGGCCTGCGGCCCTCGTCAACGAGGCGAAAGCCTACCGGTCGGCCAGTGTCGCCTATACCTACGTGGAGCCGACGATCTTTTTCGAATATATGCTGGACTGCGCCAGGGCCGTCAAGAAGGCCGGGCTCATCAACGTCATGCACTCAAACGGCTTTATCAATCCCGGGCCCAGAAAGGAGCTCGCAAGGTACCTGACGGCGGCCAACATAGACCTCAAGGGGTTCACCGAAGGCTACTATTCGTCTATGACCGAGGGGAGGCTTGCCCCCGTGCTCGATTCCATCAAAGGGTACAAAAAGGCGGGGGTTCACGTAGAGATCACCAACCTCGTCGTTCCCACGAGAAACGACGACATCGCAACGATTACCAAGATGTGCGAATGGATCAGGGATGCGGTCGGCAAAGAAACACCGCTCCATTTCTCACGGTTTACCCCGATGTATCGGCTCACCAACCTCCCGAACACGCCGGTGGAGACGCTGGAGGCGGCCTTTGCTGCGGCAAAGAGGGTCGGCCTTGAATACGTCTATATCGGCAATGTCCCGGGCCATAAGTACGAGTCCACCTACTGTCCGAAGTGCGGCAGGATGCTTATCTTTCGGATGGGCTACTTCGTGGGAGAGGTGAAGATCAAGAAGGGAAAATGCGCCTTCTGCGGGTACCCGATCGCGGGGATATGGGAGGTTCCGAAGGGGGCCTGAGAGCAAACGATCTATTCTTCGACCATATTACCCGGCCTGGATAGCACGGCCCGTTTTACCGCTTAAATATCCCGCCCCGATTCCGGCAACTCCCGCCGCGCACAGGTCTACCGCCGAGACCAACAGCACTGTCGTAACCAATCCCCATATCGGGATCATGACCACCGATGCCAACAGGGCGCCGGCGGCCGCGCCGGCAAGATTTGCCCCATAGACCCACCCACCCGCGCTGGGGGGTATGCCCGACGAAGTGAGGGAGCGCACCGCGGTGACATAGTGAAAGGCGGCAAGCATCCCGCATAACATGTTCAACAAAGAGAAGGCCGCGCTAAATGCCCAGGGCGGCCCTCCGGATCCATACGTCGAGAAGAAGACGAGAACCCCCACGAGGCAAAGGCAGTAGACGCCGTAGAGGACTTGAACGATAACGAGGGCCCGCCAGGGCCGACGGAGGCCCTTGGCCCACGCTCGGGCGGCGGCCGTCCCGGCCGCAAGACCGATCATGAAGGCCGAGACGATCAGGCCGAGGCTGAAATAGACGTAGCCGTAGAAAGTCTGAAAGGCTATGATGATGACGACGGTAAGCGCGATCTCGGAAAATCCCGAGGCCAACGCCGCGGGGACCAGGGTGACGGCGGGCAGCGAAACCCCTTTCCTGCGGCAGACTGCGATAAAGCCGCCGTAGAGGATCGTGCAAACGACGAGGGCCGCCGCAGGGAGATTCGGCCGTGACCCGGCGAGATCGGAAAGGACAATCTTCAGGCCGGGTGAGAGTGAATAGCTCCTCAGCACCATGTCGTAGTAGTACACCGTGGGAGAAAGGTCGGTATTGATCCCGGCGGTTCTCGTACCTTCAATCGCACGGCGGATATATCCGATGCGGTCGTCGTTCAGTTGATAGAGGAGATAGTATTCGGTAACGTAGCTGTTGACGACCCCGCGGTCATTCATACGGGAGATAAGGACTTGGGGGTCAATATCCATCCGGGACGCGAGGTCGGACGCCACGAAAAAGGCCGTCTGGCCGGGAACGACCGCAGTAAAGGGAAAGACCGCCGCTATCGTCCGGGAGACGCTCCCGAGGAAGGAGGCGAGCACGGGGCTGATGATCTCTTCGGAAGAGCCCACCGAGATCGAGAAAACCCCGCCGGAGGCAAGGATGCCCTTTACTTCCTGGAAAAATTCCCGGGTGAAGTAGCGGTTGATACGGGCGTTGACGGGATCGGCCATGTTGACGATGATCACGTCGTAATGGTCACGCGCCTCTTTTACGAAGAGGCGCCCGTCCGTGTGGATAACGCGAACCCGGGCGTCGGACAGCGGGCGTGTTGCCTCCGGGGGGAGGTGTCTGACGCCAAGGTCGATAAGTGTCGGGTCCAACTCCACGTAGTCGATCTCGGCAACTGAAGGGTGTTTGAGTATCTCGGAAACGGTCGAGGAAATTCCGCCCCCCATCAGCAGCACCCGCACTGGCCTAGGGTGGAGAAGAAGGGGATAGATCACGGCCAGTTCGCTGCTCATCACGTCCGGATAGGTGAACGAGAGAACTCCGCTGTCGTAAAAGGTGGTCTGGCTCCCAGAGCGGGTTACGGTGAGGTTCCCGTAGACAGAATCGGCCGACTCGACCACCGTAAAGCCTTTCCACTGAAGACGCCGGGTGATCCCACCGATATCAGGAAACGAAAAGGCGGGCTGCAGGACGAAAAGGGAGACGATGACCGCCGATACGAAGACCAGGGTGCGGCGCCTGCCCACAAGTGAGATGATAAGCGCCGACGAGCCGGCGACGGCACCGATGAAAAACGAGATTGTCAACGCGTCAAAATACCGAATGAGGATAAGGCTGGTGATAATTCCGAAGACCGATGAGCCGATGGATTCAAAGAGATAGATACGGGCCGGGGCGTCGCCGTCGATTCGAGGGCCTGCCGGATCGGTTCGTATGAGCAGGGGAAAGAGAAATCCCGAGAAGAAACAGAAGGGCAGCAGCACGACCCCCGCAATAGCCGTTATCAGGCCGATTCCGATGATCTCCCCCTGGGATATCCCGATGATCGTTTTTGCGATGCGGCAGGCGACAACGGTGGCCGGCAGCAGGAGGGATTCGGCCAGAAGCAGCGCCGGGAGAATTCGTATTCCAACGGCTCTTTTTCGGGTAACGATGGTGCCGAAAAAACTGCCGGATGCCGTCCAGAACAACCACGAGAAGAGACAGATGCCTGCCGAAAGCTCGTTGCCGTAAAAGAGAATCATTATCTCCCGCATGAGGATGATCTGGCCGGCGATGGAAGCTCCTCCCACTGCTATCGCGGCCATGTATGCCTGTCGTGTCGGTTCGGTCCTTGTCATGCGGGTATTGTACCACAGACCACGGCCGTATTTTGGAAAAACGGGATACTCACAACGGGCCGGTTACTATTAGTCTTGCAAATCCGAAACAAATATGATACCTAAATATGTTAATAATAGGTGGTGATATCACTCCGGCTCATAATGATAATGACCCGATAACGAAAAGAGACCGACGATGACCGCTCAGGGAAAGTACAACCCGGCCGCCGTTGAATCGAGGTGGCAGAAATTTTGGGAAGACAATAAGACATTCAAGTCCGTCGAGGACCAGGATAGAGAAAAATACTACGTCCTGGAGATGTTTCCCTATCCCTCCGGCAGGATACACATGGGGCACGTCCGTAACTACAGCATTACGGACCTGGTAGCGCGGTACAAAATGATGCGGGGGTTCAACGTCCTGCACCCGATGGGGTGGGACGCCTTCGGCATGCCGGCGGAAAACGCCGCCATACAAAGAGGCGTTCATCCGGCGACGTTCACCTACGAAAACATCGACTACATGAAAAAGCAGCTCAAGGCGATGGGCTTCTCGTATGACTGGGAGCGGGAACTGGCCACCTGTGATCCCGAATACTACCGATGGGAACAGTGGCTCTTCCTCAAGATGTATGAGGGGGGGCTCGCGTATCAGAAAAAGTCTTTTGTCAACTGGTGCGATGAATGCCAGACGGTGTTGGCCAACGAACAGGTCATCGCGGGACGGTGCTGGAGATGCGACCGTGAAGTGGTTCCTCGAGAGATCAACGGCTGGTTTTTTAAGATCACGGAGTTTGCAGAAGACCTCCTGGACTATCTCGAAAAGCTCCCCGGCTGGCCCGAGCGGGTGCTGACCATGCAGAAGAACTGGATCGGCAAGAGTTACGGCGCCCGTATAGAATTCCCGCTCGCCGAGGGGGACGGATCCATACCGGTCTTCACGACCCGGCAGGACACCGTATTCGGGGCGACCTTTATGGTGCTTGCCCCGGAGCATCCCCTCACGATCGAGCTTTCGAGGGGCACGTCCCAGGAAAAGGAAGTCGACGGCTTTGTCGAGCGGATGCTCAAGACCGACAGGATCAAACGCTCGTCGGAGGATTACGAGAAAGAGGGGGTTTTCGTAGGCGCCTACTGTAAGAACCCCTTTACCGGCCACGAGATGCCGGTCTTTGCCGCTAATTTCGCCCTCATGGAATACGGCACGGGGGCGGTCATGGCGGTGCCCGCTCACGACCAACGCGACTTTGAATTCGCCAAGAAATACGGCCTTCCCATCATCGTGGTCATCTCGCCTGAATCATCAAACCTTAGCGCCGACGAGATGACCGAGGCCTATGTCGAGGACGGCGTCCTGGTCAATTCAGGGGCTTTTAATGGTATGAACAACCGTGCGGCGATGGACGCGATTATCGACGACCTGGAGAAAAAGCACCTGGGCAATAGGACAGTCAATTATCGATTGCGCGACTGGGGGATCTCCCGTCAGCGCTACTGGGGCGCGCCCATTCCGATCGTCTATTGTGATCGCTGCGGCGTGGTGCCCGTGCCCCCGGAACAACTGCCGGTACTGCTGCCGCTGGACGTCACGGTTACGGGAGAAGGCGGCTCTCCGCTCGTGTCCCACGAGCCGTTCGTGAAAACGACCTGCCCGAGCTGCGCGGGTCCGGCCCGCCGTGAGACCGACACCATGGATACCTTCGTGGAATCGTCTTGGTACTACGCCAGATACTCCTGTCCGGATTATGACGGGGGGATGGTTGACGGGAAACGGGTGGACTACTGGCTGCCCGTCGATCAGTATATCGGAGGGATAGAACACGCGATTCTGCACTTGCTCTACTCGCGCTTTTACAGCCGCGTCATGGAGAGATTCGGCCTGGTGAAATACCGGGAGCCGTTCACCCGGCTCCTTACCCAGGGGATGGTAATCAAGGACGGCGCCAAAATGAGCAAGTCAAAGGGAAACGTCATAGACCCCGATGACATGATAAAGAAATACGGCGCCGACACGACGAGGCTTTTCATGCTCTTTGCATCCCCGCCAGAGAAAGAGCTCGAGTGGAGCGACCAGGGTATCGACGGGTCTTTCAGGTTTCTCAATCGCCTGTGGAGAATTATCGTCGATAACATGGACGTTATCAAAAAAGGGAAGGGCTTTCCAGGAGATGGATCGGCAATCACGCAGCGGGGCGTAGATCTGAGAAGGAAGACCCATCAAACCGTCAAGAAGGTTACCGAGGATATAGAGGAGCGATTTCACTTCAACACCGCCATCGCCGCGGTGATGGAACTCCTCAACGAGATGTACGCCTTTGTCGGGCAGGGCAAAGATGTCGGGCCGGCCGATGCGGCGGTCTTTAGGGACGCCGGTATGAAAGCCGTATTGCTCCTTTCCCCGGCGGTTCCGCATATCGCCGAAGAGCTGTGGGGCGTCCTCGGCCAGAAGCCGTCGATCGTCACCGTACCGTGGCCTGTGTGGGATGAGGAGCTTGCGAAGTCCGATGAGATCACTATCGTCGTGCAGGTAAACGGTAAGGTGAGGGGCAGGCTCTCTGTGGGAGCCGACGCCTCCGACGAGGAGATCAGAGAGCGGGCCATTTCCGACGAAAAGGTAACGGGGTACATAACGGGAAAAGAGATCAAGAACGTAATCGTGGTTCCAAAGAAACTGGTCAATATCGTGGTGATCCAGTAACGATGAGGAAAGATAACGGGGCAGGAGTGCGCGGTTATGACCGTGTTTCCGGGATGTCACGGGTGGGTTTGTTTCTGGCACGATTAGCCGTCGCCGTAAGACGGTATGGGGTTATGTTATGAACATCATAAAAAAAGTGGCGCCGATCGGCATCACGCTCTTAATTATCCTCTCGCTAACCGGGTGCGGTTATACCTTTGTGAACGTGAAGAAGCAGCTAGGACCCGATATCAAAAAGGTCTATATCCCCGCTTTCGAAAACCAGACTGATGAGCCGAGCCTGGGAGTAATTATGACCAATGCACTGGTAAGGGAATTTATGAAATCGGGTGCGCTGGTACCGGCGAAGAAAGAGAGCGCGGATGCCGAGCTGATCGGGACTATCAAGTCGGTCGACTATTTCAACCGTATCTATAACGAGGAAGACCGGGCGGTCCTCGTAACGATTACGGTACACGCGGGAGCCAAGCTCGTTAAAGGCGGCGATGTTGTCTGGGAAGTGTCGGATCTTGCTTATACCGAGGATTACCGTATCGGAACAGGCGCCGGCATACTGGACAGTTACAAAGAGATCGCGCTGGAAGACCTCGCCCAAAAACTCGCAGTCGAGTTCCATGATCGGCTCATACTTGGGTACTAACTATAGATGACTCGATACTATGCCTCCGCCAGGGATCTCGATCGGGACATTAAAGACGGGAAGCTTTATCCCGTCTATTTTTTTTATGGAGAAAATGATTTTCTTGTCCGCGAATACGAGGATCGTCTGGCGGCGGCCGCGCTCGCGGGGGGTGGGATCTTCGGCGATCTGTTATGCGAGGTTTTCTACGCCGGCGACGACGCCATAACCGATATCATGAACGCTGCCATGACGGTCCCTATGGGAGGGGCCAAAAAGGTCGTTATCGTCCGCGGTGCGGAAAGGCTCAAAGATAAAGAGGTGCAGGCGGTTGCCGCCTACGCGCAGAACCCTTCATCCAAGACAGTGATGATCGTGACGGCCCGCGGTATCGGCAAGGGGAAGGGACCCTCGGGAATCGCCGCACCGCCCGCAGACCGCCTTTCTGATCTTGTCAAGGTTACCGCCGTGGCCGTCTTTGCCAGGGCTAGGGAGAATGATATCCGGGAATGGGTAACCAGAAGATTGGGAAACGAGGGCAAGGAGATCGATCGCGAAGCGCTGGACGCGATCGTCGATTTCATCGGACAGGACCTTTCGGCCATTGCCATGGAGGTCGAGAAAATCGTGATATTCCTGGGATCGGAGAAACGGGCTACTCTTTCGGTAGTCGAGGAGATTCTTCCGTATCTTCGCGTGCATACCGTCTTTGAGCTTACCGACGCCCTATCACGGGGCGATTCGGCGGCCTCGGTGGTGATGCTCCGCGAGGTGATAGGAGAGGGCGCGGAGCCCACGCAGATCCTATCGATCATTCGGTGGCACTTTATGCGGCTGTGGTCTTTGAAGATGATGGTCGATCGTGACGAGAACGAGGCAAAGATATCGCGGGAGCTCAAGATTCCCGCGTTCAGATTGGCTGAATATACGGCACAGGCGCGCCGTATACCGCATGGGGTATTTCGGGGGGTATTCCGAGAATTCTATAAGACGGACAGGCTGCTGAAATCCCGATGGGGGAAGGGCGGAGTGGTGATGGACAAGATGGCCCTGGATATCACCACTATGATGCGGACAGGGCGTTATACTTCCGAGTGAGTCGGGAGATCTTTCGGGAGGCATTTCGCTTGTGGATGACGCCTTTGGATGCCGCCTTGTCGATGGTTATAATGGTCCGTTTCAGGGTTTCCTTGACGGTTTCGGGATTTTTCTCTTCAACGGTTTTAAGGTAGCTCTTTATGTGGGTCTTAACGGTGCTCTTGACGTGCCGATTCCTAGCGCGGCGCTTCTCACCCTGAATCATCCGTTTTATGGCCGAGCGGTGATTTGCCAAATCTGATTACCTCCGAAGTCGTAATTTAATTGTGAAAATATACGTTACTTCCATGCCATTGTCAAGGAAATTATTAGCATGTCTGAAAATTCTCAGATGGTAAAGGCGGCCGGTGTTGTGGGTCTGGGCACGCTCGGAAGCCGTATCCTTGGTTTTATTCGGGACATGGTTACGGCTTTCTTCTTCGGCGCCACCGATGCCGCCGATGCGTTTTTTGTCGCCTTTACTATTCCCAACCTCCTGCGCAGGCTCTTTGCCGAAGGGACCATGACGGTGGCCGTCATCCCGGTCTATACCGAAACCCTCATCCATGAAGGAAAGGAGGAGGCCGTCCGGGTCGCCCGTATCACCATGACATTCATGGCGATCGTCCTGACGGTGGCGGTGCTGGCGGGAATTCTGTTCTCGCCCGAGATCCTCACGCTGTTTGCCGCCGGTTTCCGCGCGAACGCACCAAAATGGGAGTTGACGGTTCTGCTGGCACGCGTGATGTTTCCCTATATGCTCCTTATTTCCCTGGCGGCACTGGCAATGGGCGTGCTCAACAGCATGGGCCACTTCTTTGCCCCGTCTGCATCGCCCATGCTTTTTAACCTGGCAATGATCCTTTCGATGCTCGTAATCGGTCCACTGCTCAACGTACCGGTTTTGAGCCTTGCGATCGGCGTCGTCATCGGCGGGATTCTGATGCTGGCGCTCCAAGTACCGTTCCTGATAAAAAAAGGGGTAACATTTAAGCCCGATTTTAATTTTTCCCATCCCAGGGTCAAAACGATTCTCAAGCTGATGGTCCCGGCCATTTTCGGGGCCTCTATCTATCAGGTAAACGTCGTGGTGGTCAGGCTTCTGGCGTCGTTCCTGCCGTCGGGCAGTGTTTCATACCTCTATTATGCCGACCGGCTTGACCAGTTCCCCCTCGGGATATTTGCCGTCGCCCTGGGAACGGCGGTCCTGCCCACGATGAGCAGGATGGCCGCCGAGAACCGTATCGATGACCTGAAGCGAACTTTCATCGACGCACTTTCCATGACGCTCTATATAACAATTCCCGCGGCGCTGGGTCTGGCAATCCTCGCGGTTCCGATTATCAGCGCCCTTTTCTTTCGCGGTGAGTTTGACTTCAACTCGGTCGTCATGACGGCCAACGCCCTCGTATTTTTCTCAATCGGTCTTCCGTTTGTTGCATCGATACGGGTGCTCTCCAACGGATTTTATGCCCTCAAGGACACGGCGACGCCCGTATCGATCGGGGTCGTGGCCATTATCGTCAATATACTGCTGTCGGTCATCCTGGTGGTGCCGTTGGCCCACTGCGGATTGGCCCTGGCGGTTTCGCTGGACGCGGTGTTGAATGCCGTGTTGCTTTTAATGGTATTTCGGCGTGTCATGGGGAGGCTCGGCCTGAAACGGCTCTTTCTGTCGATATTGAGAATGGGGGTTGGATGCCTCACCATGGCGGCGGCGGCGTGGTGGATCGCGTCGTTGATTAGCTGGGACACGACGGGGCGAACAACGGAAAAGGCCGTCGTTCTGACGGCGGCCATACTCGGCTCGCTGTTTATATATCTGGTGACAACGCGCCTGCTTGGATCACGCGAACTCGGGGCCATCGTCGGTCCCTTTATCAGGAGATTCAGGAACGAGGGGGAGCCCTTATGAGTGTGCCGTACGCCGTATTTGAAACGGACCGGGGTTGGGTGGGGCTGGCGGCTACGCCCGACGGATTGATCCGCTCAGTCCTCCCCGTGAGTCAACGGGAATCGGCCGAGAGAAACCTCATCATCCCCGAAACTGCGTTCAACCGATTAACCCGCCCACCCGATGAGGCGGTGAGGCTTCTGTCGGCCTACTATCGGGGGGAACCGGTAGATCTCTCGGCGGTGGTGTTGGACTTGACGGGCTGTTCACCCTTTGACCGGCGGGTCTACGCCGTTCTCATAGATGTCGGAAGGGGCACTGTCATAACCTACGGGGAGGCGGCGCGTCGGGTGGGGAGCCCGGGGGCGGCCAGGGCGGTCGGGGGGGCGATGTCGAGAAATCCACTGCCGCCGTTTATACCGTGCCATCGGGTTGTGGGGGGCGACGGTAGGATGGTTGGCTTTTCTACGGAGGGGGGGGTTGCGCTGAAGCGGCTCCTGCTTCAGATAGAGGGTGTTTGCTTTCGGGGAGATCGAATAATCAGCTAATCCAATATGCACGCCCGGGCCAAAAGATAAAGACGGCAAGAGGCGGAGGGACACGATATGTTCAGAAAAGCGCTGCGCGACAAGGAGACCTTCTGCGTAAACTGGGAGCTTGTCCCCGGAAGGGGATTTTCGGAACGACAGCAGGACGAGGTGATAAGAAACGCCGAGAAGGCCGCGCGGTCAAAGAAAATCCACGGTATCGGGATCACCGACAATCCGGGAGGGACTCCCGCCCTGGCGGTGGAGTTCGCCGCGGTGGAAATAATGAAGATGGGCATCGATCCTTTGGTCCATGTCGCCTGCAGGGACAAGAACAGGAACGAGCTTGAGAGCCTTTTATACGGATTGTTTCGAAACGGGGTAAAAAACCTCCTCGTCCTTTCGGGCGACTACCCGACGGCCGGTGGTTTCGGGACAGCAAAGCCGGTATTTGACTTCGATCCGATCCACCTGCTGTCACTGATAGGCCGAATGAATGAGGGGCTTGCCTATGACTTCATGGGAAAGACGATGACACTGGCCCCAACGGATTTCTTCTGCGGGGCGGCCGTTTCGCCATTCAAGAAAACGCAAGCCGAACTCGTCGGCCAGTACGAGAAGCTCATGAAAAAGATTCGGGCCGGTGCCGGTTTTGTCGTTACTCAGGTCGGATACGACGCGAGGAAGCTCCATGAGCTTATGACCCTGCTTTCGATAAAGAAGTTGGATGTCCCGGTACTTGCCAATATATTTGTCCTGACGTATCCTGCTGCCAGAACTATGAATGCGGGAAACCTCCCGGGCTGTGTCGTGACAAAAAAGCTGCTCGGACAGATCGAGTCGGAACGGGCGGCCCCGGATAAGGGGAAGGGGGCCAGGATCATGCGGGCCGCCAAGCAGTACGCAATTGCCAGGGGGATGGGATGCGCCGGGGTACACATCGGCGGGCACGGGATAGACGCAGATACCGTCGTCGAGATCATCGAGCGGGGACAAGAGATTGCCGACGACTGGGAACGGTATGTACCCGAGTTCGACTATCCCCAGGAGGCGGGATACTACCTCTTCGAGAAACAAAAGGACGGCGGTTTGAACTCCGTCGTGACGTCGGCGCGAAGAGGAAGCTCGTTTCGACCGCCTTCCTATCTCTTTTCACGGATGATTCACGCCGTCTTTTTCGAGCCAAAAAGCCCGGTGTACGGCCTCATGCGGCTGGCAGCGCGGCTGGTCGATTCCTCACGCATTCTCACCGGGATATTTGCCTTCATCGAGAATGTTATCAAGGTGATACTGTTTGAGTGTCGAAACTGCGGCGACTGCTCCCTCTTTGATGTCGCTTACCTCTGCCCCATGTCACAGTGCCCGAAGGAAGAGCGAAACGGGCCCTGCGGGGGGTCAACCGACGGCTGGTGCGAAGTCTATCCGGGTACGCGGGAGTGCGTTTGGGTTCGGGCCTACGGGCGGCTCGCCCGGAAGGGAGCCGAACCGACCTTCAGTGAGGACATCGTTGCCCCCTGCGACTGGGCGCTATGGCGTACCTCATCGTGGATAAACTATTTCCTGGGGCGCGACCATATCGGCAAGAAGATCCAAAATCTATGATCCCGATGATCCGGGGTGAGGGTGTATCGGCCGGCCGTCTATCGGCGAGAAATTGTAGCTCGGTTTTACGGTTCACCGGGGATATATTCATATAACCGCCTGCCCCCCATTGATTCTATTTCGATATATCCGCCGTCGGTGGTTACCGTTACCGCTCCGTCGAGGTCTGTCCTGAAGACGTCGGCGCCGACCTCCCGAAGACCCGTCAGCGATTTCTTTCCCGGAAACCCGAAGGGATTCTCGTAGCCGCAGGATATAATGGCCGCCCGGGGATTTACCGCCTCAAGAAAGGTAAGTGAATTTGACGACGGCGATCCGTGATGGGGTGCCTTGAGAACCACGGCCGAGACATCCAATCGGTCGGCCTGAATGCGGGCGAAACCTTCGCGCTCAATGTCACCGGTCATGAGAAGGGAAAAGCGGCCGTAGTCAAGACGAAAGACGAGGGACCGGTTATTTAAATCGCGGGGTTCGCCGGCCGACGGGAGACCCGGACCGAGAAAGCGAATGATTGTCGTCCCGATCGTTCGCCGCGGAGTCGAAGAATCAATTGTAATGACAGGCGTTCCAAGAGATAACGCCGACACAATGAGCGGGACGGCTTCTTCGGCAAGGAAGGCGTCGCTGGTGACCCAAAGCTCCCCGACCCGGAAATTGTTCATAAGGTAAATAAGTCCGCCCACATGGTCTCTCTGGGGATGGGACAGCACCATATAGTCGATGCGGCCGATTCTTTCTCTGGAAAGGAAAGGCGCTACGATATATCGGCCGGTGTCAAAGCTGCTCCCGGGGAGTCCCCCGCCGTCGACAACCATAATGTCGCCGCCGGGCAGCTTTATAACGCATGAGTCACCGTTGCCGACGGAAAGAAACGTCGCCTCGAGTCTTTTCGGGTGGTACCGATGCCACGCCGTAAAAGAAACATCCGCCAGGGCGGTCAACGACAACAGAACGGCCAGGATTACGGCCAATCGCCTTTTCTTGAAATAGAGAAATACCGAGAAGATCAATCCATAGTAGAGGATCATCTCGAATATCGTCGGGCCGAATACAACAATCCCATTTGGCAACAGGGCGTCCGTCCAGACAACGGCAGTATCGGAGAGAGATATCGCCCACGCGGCCAAAAGGCCCAAGAACGAGGCTATCGGCGGGGCCGCCGCGATAAATGGGACGGAGAGAAGCCCGAGCGTCGTTGCCACGGGACCCAGAAGCGGCACGACGACAAAGTTGAGCGGGAGGGCTAACGGGGTTACCCGATGGAAATAGTAGGCCGAGACGGGAAGTATCCCGATGATTGCCGCACAGGAGACAAGAGTAAACTGGAGCAGACGAAAGGTGAGCCGATTGGAAAGGGGCGGACTTACCCCATCGATGGGGAAGAAGCGTTTTTTGAGCGGTTCAACGAGGGGAGGGTAAATGACAATGATCGAGGCAACTGCAATAAACGAGAGCTGAAAAGAGGGATCAAACAGCGAGGCGGGCAGGAGCATGAGAATAACGAAGGCGGCCAGGACCAGGGTATTGAAGACCTGTTGTTCCCTCTCGATGAGGACGGCCAGGATAAAGACCGATATCATCAGGGTCGCCCGAACGACGGTGATCTCAACGCCCGCCAGGAACGTGTAGACGATCACGGGCGCAAAAGAGACAACCGAGGCCCATTTTCTGACCAAATGTCTGAGGGGAAAGGGCCCTAACCGTACGAGGACGGCATAGAAGAAGAGGTAGGTAAAGATAAAGACGATCCCAACGTTGGACCCCGATATGGCCAGCACATGGCCGACCCCCGTGCGATAGTACGCGGAAAGGAGCTCTTCGGGAACGTCGCCCCGCTCCCCGAGGACAAGCGCCTTGATGATAGCTCCCTCAGGGGTGGGAAAACGGACATCGTAGAAGTCCCGAACGGTGTCCCTGGTGCGCTCTATGAGGCCCATCGGAGAGGATGGCTTTACATTCCTGATGAGAAGGCGGCTTGTCCCGTCAACGAAGGAGGTCGCCGATATCCCGGCGCGTAAAAGGGAAAACTCATAGTCAAATCCGCCGGGATTATTGAAGTTCCTCGGCTTTTTGACGGTGCCGACAAAAAAAAGTGTATCACCGTACGATACGTTGGATATCCGCTCGCCGACCGTAAGCTGCAGCTTTCCCCCCACGGGACGCCACGCGCCCCGGGCCTTGACCATCAGGTCGGAAAGGACGATTCTGGTGGCGTCCGTCTCTATTCGAGGGGCCCGGGCAACCGTCCCGGAGATAGCGAGGTTCTTTCTGGAGGAATAGTCCGAGATGGAATCGGCGTCATTCCCAGGTTGAAGCGCGGATGTGACGAGTGCCGTCCCGAGAAAGAAGAAGAGGGCAATGGAGATAGGGAAGAAAAAACGCGCGTTCCCGAAGGCAAGAACGAGGATCAATGATACCAGCGCCAGGAGAAGGGGAATCTCGACCGGTATATGCAGGTACACCCCCAGCCCGATCCCCGCCATGAGGGCCAGGGTGATGAGGGGGAGGGGGTGTCGCATCTAATTATGATTGACGGAAATTACCTCGTCCACAGCGTAGCGCTTGATTTTTCGGGTGGAGGTTTTGGGGAACTCTTCGTCCCTGATCATAAACTCCCTGACCCGCTTGTAGTCGGCAAGGTTGGCGCTGAATTTCTTGATTTCCGCACGGATGAGACTATATACGTCCTTTTTTGAGAGCTCCTTGAGGTCCTGTTCCTTGGCATAGACGTCAAGGGCGTCCTGGTTGAGATATACCACCGCGCGGACCTCTTCGTCGGTCGTTCCGGGTTTATGGGCGTAGATCATCGCCTCTTCTATATAGGGGCTTCTGACGAGCTCCGCCTCCACCTCCTCGGGATATATGTTCTTCCCGTTACCCGTGACAATGAGGTTCTTCACCCGTCCCATGACAAACAGGAAATTGTCCTTATCTATGTAGCCAAGATCGCCGGAGTGGTACCAACCATCGGTCAGCACCTCGGCCGTGGCCTCAGGATTGTTGTAGTAGCCCTTCATTACGTTAGGGCCCTTGATCCATATCTCGCCGATGCCGTCTTCGTTGGGGTTGACGATCTTAATCTCAACGTCCGGCATGACCTTGCCGACCGATCCGAGGCGGTCCCCCCCGACCTTGCTGTTGACGGCGACCAGCGGTGCGGTCTCGGTGATTCCGTATCCGTTGTAGATGTTGAGCCCCAGGTTTCGCAGGCCCTTCTGGAGCGCCGGGTCAAGGGAGGCCCCGCCGGAAATAAAGCTGATATTACCGCCGAGTTCCTTTCTAATTTTTGAGGTGATCAGCGTCCTGGTAACGGGATTTGTGTTCATAATCCGGCCGGCCATGCTTGAATTGATCTTGGCCGACATGCGTGTGAAGAGAGCCTGATAGAGTGCCGGTACGCCCAGGAAGAAATTGGGCTTGATCTCGTTGAGGTTCTGGGCGACCTTGAGGAGTGATTCGGCAAATGCCACGGTCCCGCCGAGAAAGAGCGGCGCCAGCACGCCGCAGGTCGATTCGTAGACGTGGTTGATGGGAAGCACCGAGAGAACCCGGATGGAATCGTCCAACTGCATGAGATGTTTGACGCCGATGAAGTTGGTTACGATGTTCTTGTTGGTGAGCATAACGCCTTTGGATTTGCCGGTGGTGCCCGAGGTGTAGAGGACGGCGATGACGTCGTCGTAGTTCATCGTACGCTCGATTAAGTCCCTGTTGCCGAACAAGTCGTCGAAATAGACGACATCCGGGGCATCGGTCGTTGCGCAAGCGATGCCCTGGGAGAACTCGAGGAACTGATTCTGTTTTTCGATAATGAGGCCGTCTTTTTTTACCTTGAGACTCTTGAGCTTTTCTTCAAATCCGAGCCATAGTTTCTCGATCTCCTTTATCTCCGATTCGTGCTCCTGTTTGATCTTCCGGACCATGGTGAGCCAGGCCTTCTCTATGCCGCGCATCTCTTCTTTGAGGTCTTTGGGCATGGAGATGTCCCTTGAGGTATCGGTAATCAAAATGATATCCTTGAGATCGGGAATCGATTCGCATATCTCTTCGATTTTTCCCAGGTACTCCTTGGTAACAATAATGATCTTGGCTCCGCTGTCTTCAAGGATGTGACGAATCTCCTGGGGCTTAAGCTCCTTATCTATGGGCACGGCAATTCCGTTGTTGGTGACAATCGCGTAGTATGAAATAACCCATTCGGGGCAGTTGTGGGTCAACAGGGCGATCCGATCGCCCTTTGCCATTCCCATGTTGATCAGGCTCGTTCCGAAGTCTTTGACCATCCCCAGGAGTTCATTGTATGTAATGGCCTGCCATTGGTTTGCGGACTTTTTCAAGAGGGCGGCCTTATCGCCGAACCGGGCGGCGGAGTTCTCAAGGATATCCTTTAATGTTACATTAGTGGTAGTCATATATAAAAGCCTCCATATGATACAGAATAAAAATGTAGTAGGGAATAATAGATCACTTTATAGTGTAAATCAATATCAAAATAACGGGGTAGCCCGGTAATTATAACCTACTTCTTTATACGCGAAGAGATATATTCACAGATAGCTTTGGCAATCGGTTCGGTAATACCGGAAACCCGCGTCAGTTCCCGGATATCGGCATCCTTAATGTCCGATATGCGGGAGAAATGCGCCAGCAGGGCTCGTTTCCTTTTCGGTCCGATGCCCGGTATCTCATCAAGGGCGGACGCCACTCCCCGCTTCTGACGCAGTTTCTTGTGATACTCCACGGCAAAACGATGCGCCTCGTCCCGGAGCCGCATGAGCAGAAAAAGGGCCGACGAATTTCCCTTGATGATAAGGGGGTTTTTCCTCCCGACCGGATAGACCCGGTCGAGTTCAGACTTGTTTTCTTTTTCCTTGGCGATGGCAAACAACGGGATATCGGTGATTCCGAGGTCTTTGAGCACCGCATGGGCGATAGCCAGATGTCCCTTCCCCCCGTCGATGAGTAGCAGGTCGGGGCGGTTTTCCGTCGACAGTGACTTCATCCTTCGACCGAATACCTCATTCATCATGGCATAGTCATCTATGCCGGTAATCCCCCTTATCCTGAAACGGCGGTACTCTCTTGTATGGGGCTCTCCGTCTATGAAAACGGCCATAGAACCGACGGCATTGGTTCCCGATATGTTGGATATGTCAAAACACTCCATCCGCCGTGGAGGTGCGGCCAGCCCCAACCGCGCGGCCAGAGAAGCCAGGGATTCATCCCGGCTCTCGCGGGTCCTTTTGTACGCCTGGAAAGAGGACTCGGCGTTTCGTGCGGCCATTACCACGAGGTCTTTGAGGACGCCGCGCTTCGGGACGGAGAGTTTGACCGGTGCCTCTCGTGAGAGCCACCGACCGACGAGGCCGGCTTCGGGAATATCAACGGGAAGCAGGATTTGGGGCGGGACGTATTCCTTGGCGTGGTAGTATTGCTCGATGAAACTTTGGACGGCGGCGGGGTCCTCGTCCAGAACGTTGGTGAAGAGCTGGTACCGGCCGCCCATGAGCCTGCCGCCGCGTACAAAGAGAACCGATATGCCCAGGCTTGTCCCCTCACGGGATAGCCCGATGATGTCCCGATCGATATCGTCGGCGCTGACGACCTTCTGGACGGCTACCATCTTATTGATGGAGGAAATCCTGTCGCGAAGGATTGCGGCCTCTTCAAAACGCATCTCGTCCGAAAGGGAGGCCATCCGGTCGGTAAGGTCCCCGATGAGGGCCTCATCTCTTCCCCTGAGGAACATGATGGCCTGATCGAGGTTCTTGTGATAGTCATCCCGGGAGATATATTCCACACAGGGGGCGGAGCATTGGCCGATCTCATAATAGATGCAGGGCCGGCTTCTGTTAGCGAACTTGTGATCACTGCACCGTCTGATCCCGAACGTGGCGGAGAGCCACTTGTAGCTCTGCCGGACGGCCCCGGTGTCGGTGAAGGGGCCGAAGTAAAGGGCGCCGTCCCGCTTTGTCGAGCGAACCAGCGTAAAATGAGGAAATTCGTCGGTGGGATCGATCCGGAGCGACAGGTAGTTCTTGTCGTCCTTCAAGTTCACGTTGAATTTTGGACGGTATTCTTTGATGAGGGTGTTCTCGGTGAGGAGGGCCTCCACCTCGGTGTCGGTAACGATGATGTCGATATCGACGATTTCCTTAACGAGGAGGGTTGTCTTCGGGTCTTTTGGGACGTCGGCGAAATACGAGCCCACACGTTTCTTGAGCTCGACCGCCTTTCCGACATAGATCACCTTTCCAGCCCGATTTTTCATAAGATAGACGCCGGGGGCGTTGGGAAGATTTTCGAGCTTTTTGGTCAACTCGGTGTTGGTCATAACGGTGCGGGGCCTCAAAGTAAATACTTTTGGAATTATAGCCGTTCAGCAAAAAAAAAGCAACGAGCATGGATTGTTAGGTACCGGGGGAAAAAGATCCTGTCAATTATTACAGAAATTTATGGAAAAAGCGTTTTTTCCTGTGATATACTCTGATTCGGTTATTCTCGTCGGAGTAATGTCGTGAAACCAATGCGAATTATCCCAATCTCCTTGGCGGCCATCACCTGTTCCATTCTGCTACCGCTTACGATTGTCGGAATTGGCTTCGGGATAGAGGAGACCTCGACAGCCGTTACGGTAGCATACGTCCAAGGCGAGGCCGTCCTTACGCCGGCCGGACGGAATGCGTCGGTAGCCCTCACGTCAGAAGGAATCGTTGGGGCGGGTGATAGAATAGATACCGGCAAGGATGGATCGGTGGAGCTTGTGCTTCCGGATGAAAGCGTTGTAAAGATTGGGCCGGAAAGCCGCGTTGTCGTCAGAGAGGCGGGATACATCGAGGTAACGAAAAGGTCGTCAAACGTCCTGAACCTCGCCTACGGGAAGATACGCGCCGTCGTGGCGCCTTTTCTCAACACGGAGTCGGCATTTATTATCGAAACGGAAAATGCAACGGTGGGAGTACGTGGTACGGATTTTGTCGTCTCTCATGATAAGGGGGCCGGAGAGACGGATGTCCTCTGTTCGGACGGAAGCGTCGAGCTCAGGCCCAAGGATATCGTCAGGAAGGGACTTGCGCCCATCCTCGTTGCAAAAGGGGAAGGTATCCGGCTCATCGCGGGCAGGCTCCCCGAAAGGCCCGCCCGGTGGGTGGACGATAACAGGGTAAAGATACTGCGCAACCTGGATTTTAAGGGAAAACGCACAAAGAAGATATTGGAGCGCCGCCTGGAGTATCTTCAGGATAAGGGCGAAACTGCCGTCGAAAAATTGAAGAGCACGGGGAATGTCCTGAAAGACAAGACGAACCGAACACTCAGGAATATCTTCCGACGGTGACAGAGAAACCCGACCCTCGCAAAAGGCACATCGATCTTCCACCATCAATTATCTAACAGGGAGTATCCGGTGAATCACGATGGAGTTTCTCATTCTTCGTTCGATGAGTCCACCGATGTTGTTGTTATGGGCTCCGGCATGGGGGGGTTGTCGGCGGCGGCCAAGCTCGCCCGGGAAGGGGTCGGTGTCACGCTGCTGGAGCAGAACAACATGCCCGGGGGGTTTGCCACGTCGTTTCGTCGGGGGCGATTTGAGTTCGAGGCGTCGCTGCATATCCTGACGGACTATGGTCCTGCCGAGAACAAGGGATTCGTGCGTAAATTCTTCGAGGACGAGCTCAATCTGGGCCTCCCGATGATTCGGGTGGACCAGGGGTATCACCTGATCCTTTCTGATGAGGAAATAGACGTCGACGTTCCGTTTGACATGGACGGATTCATCGACGTGGTGGCCTCAGAGGTCCCGGGCAGCTTCAAAGCGCTGAGGCAATACATGAACCTGTGCCTTGAGATCGGGCGCGCCATCGACTACATCGCCGAGGCCGACGGAAATCCCGATCCGATGGTTCTTCTGAAAAACCACAAGAGCCTCCTGGCCACGGCGGGCTATACCGCCAAGGAGGTTACGGATCGGTTTCATATACCCCCGAAGGCTGTGTCTATCCTCGGCGTTTTTTGGCCCTATATCGGCATCCCGTTTGACCGGATGTCCTTTACCATTTGGGCTACCGCCATCAATTCCGTTTTGACCAGGGGATGCTATTACCCGCCGATCAATTCGTTTCAGATTTCTACGGCCCTGGACAAAAAGATCAGGGAGCTGGGCGGCAGGACCTACTATAGCACGCGGGTCGAAAAGATCCTGGTTGACCGGGGTAAAATCATTGGGGTCCAAACGAACGGGGGACGCCGCATCAGGGCCGATTGGGTGATCTCCAACGCATCGCCGACCACCGTGTACGGACGGCTCATCCATCCGGCTCACGCGGTGCCGCGGGCGGCTAAAAGACTCACCGCCGCCCGAAAGAACGGCATCAGCCTTTTCGTCGTCTATATGGGGCTTGACCGTCCGGCCCATGAATTGGGTCTGACGCACCACGAATATTACTTGGGTCCGGACATGGATACGCAGAAGGCATACGATATTGGGGACATGCTGGTTCCTCATATCGCCACGTCGGCCCTCTGTCCCAACCACGTCGTGCCCGGGGTATCGCCTCCGGGCACGTGCGAGCTGATCCTCAATCAGTCCTATGGAGCCGATGTATGGGGACAGGTTTCGCCCGATGACTATTTCGAGACTAAACGGCGGTTTGCCCGCGCAGCGGTTGGCCACGTCGAGCGAACGATCGGCACCAGTCTTTTTGACCACATGGAAGAGATCGAGTCGGCCGCCCCCCAGACATTCTGCCGATATACCGGATCCCACAAGGGGGTCGTCTACGGCTACGAACACGACGTGTGGGATTCGGTGATCCCCCGGGCGCTGTCGCTGCCCCTGGAAGGGTATATCAAGGGGCTCGAATTCGTGGGCGGGCACGGGCTGCTGGTGCAGGGCTACTCGGCGGCCATCAGCACCGGAAGGCTCTCGGCGCTGACGATAATGGGCAAGATGAAAAGAAAATCGCGATTCACGGAATAAGGGGGACTGTCCGTAATGAATTTCTTTGAGTTTACTGTAGGTACAGTCGGGACGGTGAGGGCCCTGGCTCAACGTGCCTTAAAGAAGGCGGCGGCCCGTCCTTTTATCGATACCGACGACCCGGTCAGACGCACGGTTTCCATCCTTCATCCCCCGGCTTTGGATCTGGTCGTATCCGATGTGTTTGAGCACGGCCCGGACGGCCGGACGTTTCGGCTCGTGCCGACGGGCGGCAAGGGCGATCGGCTGCCCCCGTTTCGGGCGGGACAATATCTCTCCATCAAGGGGACGTGGGGGGGGGCATGTGTGAGTCGTCCCTACTCGATCTCGTCGGCACCCTACGAGGCACTGCTGGCGACAGGTGGATACTACGAGATCACCGTAAAGAGGCAGTCCGACGGATTGGTTTCCCCGCATATCTTCTCGACCTGGCAAAAGGCGACGCGGGTATCGGCCTCCGGCCCCCACGGAGAATTCTACCATGAGCCGCTGAGAGACGCGGGAGATATCGTGGCGATCGCCGGGGGCTCGGGCATCACGCCGTTTCTCTCCATGGCACGGGAGATTATCCACGGGGACATGGAGGCGAGGCTCGTGATACTCTACGGTGTCAGGACGATGGACGAGGCCCTTTTTGAAAAGGAGCTCATACGGTTGGCCGGAGTCGCGCCCGACCGACTGAGGGTCTGCTACGTGGTGAGCGAGCCGGACGGCACCGAAAAATGCGCCACGGGTTTTATCGACGAGGGGCTGATCAAAAAAGAAATCGGCGATATCTCCGACAAGAGCTTTTTTGTTTGCGGGCCGCAGGCCCTCTACGCCTTTTTCAATAGCGAGGCCCAAAAGCTCACCATCCCTCGGCGGAGGATTCGGTGGGAGGTATCGGGCCCCAACCGCGTCATCGGGGCGCACCCCGCGTTCCCAAAGAAGGCAACGGGCAGGGAATATGCACTGGTCGTTTACCTGGACCGGGGTCAGAAGACGGTCCCCGCCCGTGCCGAGGAGCCGATCCTCGTGGCGCTGGAGCGCGCCGGGATCGCCGCGGACTCCCGCTGCCGGTCGGGCCAGTGCGGGATCTGCCGGGCAGAGCTGATCTCTGGGGAGGTATTTATCGACCCGGAAAACGACGCGCGCCGCCGGGTAGATAAAGAATACGGGTTCATCCACTCGTGTTCGACCTATCCGGTGGGAGACTGCACAATTCGGATCGTATCGCCGGAGGTGCTGACGGGATAGGTTTCGGATGAGGAGAGAATCAATATCAGGCGGCCCCAAGAAAGGGGCCGTTTCCATTTGATCCGGGCCGATTGAATTTACGTGCCTTAAGAGAAGGACGCTGGGTTTGGTCAACGGTTATCGTTAAGACGTTCGTACGGTACTCCGTAAGGCCTCGGAGATTACGCCATCATCTCCATCTTTTCGACCTCCAGTATCCTGTCCCGTATCTCGGCCGCTAACTCAAAGTCGAGGTCGTGGGCGGCCTTGCGCATCTGTTTTTTGAGCTTATCGATATGTCGCTTCACCTCGTGCTGGGACTTGAACTTCAGTTCTTCCCTTTCATCCTTCTGGACCGTGTAATAATCCTGTTCGTAGATCGAGGTCAGTATCTCGCTGATCTCCTTCTTGATTGTCTCGGGCGTGATGTTGTTGTCTATGTTGAATTGATTCTGGATTTTTCTTCGGCGGTTGGCTTCGGCGATGGCGATATCCATCGACCGGGTGACGACGTCCGCGTACATGATGACCGTCCCGTCTATATTGCGGGCGGCCCGCCCGCTGGTCTGAATAAGAGATCGGCCGGACCGCAGAAATCCCTCCTTGTCGGCGTCCAGAATCGCCACCAGAGACACTTCCGGGATGTCCAGCCCCTCGCGGAGGAGGTTGATGCCGACCAACACGTCGAACTTCCCCAGCCTCAGGTCCCGGATGATCGCCACCCGTTCCAGCGTGTCCACCTCGGAGTGGAGATAGCGCGTCCGCAGGCCCAGGTTGGTGTAATAGGCCGTCAATTCCTCGGCCATCCGTTTGGTCAGCGTTGTCACGAGGACCCGATCCCCGCGCGCCACCCGCTTCTTGATCTCGTCAAAGAGGTCATCCACCTGGTGGGTGGCCGGCCTCACCTCAACCCTCGGGTCCATGAGCCCCGTGGGACGGATGACCTGCTCGGCCACGACGCCGCCGGCCTTATTGAGCTCGTAGTCGGCAGGGGTGGCCGATACGTAGATCGTCTGGTGCACCGTCCCCTCGAATTCTTCAAAGGTCAGTGGACGGTTGTCGAGCGCCGAGGGAAGGCGGAACCCGTACTGGACGAGCGTATCCTTGCGGGATCGATCGCCGCGAAACATCCCGCCGATTTGGGGAACGGTGATGTGACTTTCATCGATAAAGACAAGCCAGTTTTTCGGGTAGTAATCCAGCAGCGTCGGCGGGGGCTGTCCCGGTTTTCTCCCGGTCAGGTGCCGGGAGTAGTTCTCGATCCCCTGGCAGTAGCCGATCTCCCGCATCATTTCGAGGTCGAAATTGGTGCGCTCTTCGATGCGCTGGGCCTCCACGAGCTTGTTGTTTTCCCGGAATAAGGCAAGGCGGAGGGAAAGCTCCTCCTGGATCGTCTCAATGGCCTTGAGTATCAGCTCCCGGGGCGTGACGTAGTGACTGCCGGGAAAAAGGCTCACCTCCGGGAGGGTCTCGATAACAAGGCCTCTGAGGGGATCGATATAGCTGATCTTTTCCACCTTGTCTCCGTCGTACTGTATGCGGACGGCGCGGTCGTCTTCATAGGCGGGAAAGATCTCGATGGTATCTCCCCGGACGCGGAATGTTCCCCGGGAAAAATCGATATCGTTTCGGTCATACTTGCTCTCGACCAGCGAGAGCAGCAGTTCATCCCGAAAGAAGGTCTCACCCACGGCGAGCCGAACAACCATATTGGCATAGGCGTCCGGAGAGCCCAGGCCGTAGATGCAGGAGACCGAGGCGATGATAATGACGTCATCCCGGGAGAGAAGGGAGTGGGTGGCGGAGTGGCGCATTTTATCGATTTCTTCGTTGATGGCCGTATCTTTCTCGATGAAGGTATCGGTGCGGGGGATGTAGGCCTCCGGCTGGTAATAGTCGTAATAGCTGACGAAATATTCCACGGCGTTGTTTGGAAACAGTGCCTTGAACTCGGAGTATAGCTGGGCGGCCAGTGTCTTGTTGGGGGCAATAATGAGGCTCGGCAGACCCGTGTTCTTGATGACGTTGGCCATGGTGAAGGTCTTGCCGGAACCGGTGACGCCCAGCAGCACCTGGTGCGCGTCTCCCCGGAGCACTCCCTCGGTGAGCTCCGCGATGGCTCCGGGTTGATCCCCCCTGGGGATAAAATCGGTGACCATATCGAACTGGGGCATAACATATCCGTAAAGAAGTTATCTCACTATTTTAACATGGTCGCCCGGATTATTAAAGGCTCACGCACGAAACGGGGACGTATCGTGCGGACCGAAAAGAGTCGGACGACAGACGGGCAGGGCCGTACAGCGATATTTTTCGGTCCGCCGGCGTCTATGTCTTGGGGGAAAACTGATCTATGAGTATTTTCAGGAGCTCGGAAAACTCCGGGGTTGATGCCGCATCCGTCAGGGCGGCGTGCTCGGCGGCAAGATGGACCAAGAGGTCGCTGTCTGCCGAGCCGTAGATCATACGTTTTATGGCCGAGGCGGTCTTCGGCGGCAGCGCCGCTATCCGTTCGGCTATCGCCTGGGCCTGTTCGACGAGCTGATCTTCGGGAACGAACTTCGTGATAATCCCCAGTCGTTCGGCCTCCTTTTCGTGGATGTCCTCGGCAAGGAGCGCCACCTCCAGAGCCCGGGACGTCCCCGCGAGCCGGGGGAGGCTCCAGTTGATGCCGCCGTCGCCGGTGAGCCCGATGGTCGAGTAGGCGTAGCGGAGCCTCAGGCGCTCGGTGGCGATCCTGATATCGGACGCCAGCGCCAGGGCCATACCGTATCCGGCGGCAAGGCGGTTTATCGCCGCGATCACCGGCTTGGGCGACTGCCTGACCTCGGTGATCGCGCGATGTGCGATGGTGGCCAGTTCCCCGATGATTCGGGGCGGGTCGTCGGATGCGCCGACGTCAAGGACGTCCGCCCCAACCGAGAAGGCCTTTCCTGCCCCCGTGAGGACGACGACCCGGGTCTGGGGGTCTTCGATGGATCGGCAAAGGGCCGAAAACGCCTCCCGGGCGAGATCGAGGTTGAAGGCATTGTAGACCTCGGGCCGGTTGAAGATGACCCAGGAAACGGGGCCGCGGTTTTCACGGATGACTATTTGTGAAGACATGTAACATGATCCTAAAAAGGAGTTTTAAGGAACAGAGAGACTCGGGAGTTTTCCCGAGGTCCGTGAGGTTACGGAAACGTCATTACTGGTCTGTAAGGACTGTCATAAACCCTTGACTATCTATTAACGCTGTCAGGGATTGCTTCCTGTTGCCGGTGATCCCTTCCCATGACCGGGGGCGCCGTCCGGGTGATATATCGGACGGAAAACAGCCTTCCCAAAAGCCTCCCGTTTCGGGCTATTTCATCTTCCAGGTCGTGCCGTCCGGGCCGTCTTCCAGGATAACGCCTTTTTCGGTCAGCTCTTCGCGAATAGAATCGGCCCTCGCGAAGTCCTTGGCCTTTCGGGCGGCGTTACGCTCGGCGATGAGCCGCTCGATATCCCCGGCGTCGAGCGCCGAATCGGTGAGCCTGAGGCCTTTTACCTCCGAGAAGTAGGTGTCGGGATCGCGGCTCAGTATGCCCAGGACGTCCAGCGCGCCGCTGATTGTCTCCCACGCGGCAACCAGAGATACACGCTCGTTTTCGGGGACATCTTTCTGTCCATCGAGAAACCGGTTGAACAGGTGCGAAAGGTCAAAGAGTTTGCCCAGCGCGAGGGCCGTGTTGAAGTCGTCGTCCATGGCCTCGGCAAACCCCTCGGTGAAGGCCGATACGGCGTCCTCGATCTCCTTTGGGGCGGAGCCGCCCTGTCGGTTTTCGGCGGCATTGCTTTCCGTTTCGAATATTCGGGCCTTGGTGGAATAGAGCCGGTTGAGGGCCTCTCCGGAATCCCTGAGGTTTTTCTCGGAGAAGTCTACCGGGCTGCGGTAGTGAACGGAAAGGAGGAACACGCGGATCACCTCGGGGTGGTATTGATTCCTGATATCCCGGACGGTGAAAAACTTACCGGTGGACTTGCTCATCTTTTCTGAGTCGATGTTGACAAATCCGTTATGGATAAAATAGCGCACGAAAGGCTTGCCGGTGGCGGCCTCCGACTGGGCAATCTCGTTTTCGTGGTGGGGGAAGATGAGGTCCTTGCCGCCGCCGTGGATGTCGATGGTGTCGCCCAGGATGCTGCCGCTCATGGCCGAACACTCGATATGCCAGCCGGGACGGCCCTTTCCCCAGGGGCTTTCCCAGGCGGGCTCACCGGGTTTGGCGGCCTTCCAGAGAATGAAATCGAAGGGGTCCTGCTTCTTGTCGTCCACCTCGACCCGGGCGCCCGACTCCAGTTCGTCGATCTTCTTGCCCGACAGCTTGCCGTAGCCGGAAAATTTCTTCACGGAAAACGCCACGTCGTCGCCTGCCTTGTATGCATACCCCTTCTCGAAGAGGCGGGAGATGAGGTCTATCATCTCACCGATCGTTTCGGTGGCCTTGGGTTCCACGTTTGGGCGGAGTATCCCGAGGGCGTCCATATCCTCGTGGTATTTCTGAATGAACTCCTCGGAAAGGTCCCTGGTATCGCGACCCGACTCGTTAGCCCGCTTGATGATCTTATCGTCGATGTCCGTGAAATTGCGGACATAGGTGACGTCGTACCCCCGGTATTTCAGGTATCGATAGATTACGTCAAAGGCTACGTATGCCCGTGCGTGGCCGATGTGGGAGTAGTCATAGGCGGTGATCCCGCAGACATACATGCTGACGGTTCCGGGGACAAGGGGGACAAATTCCTCTTTTTTGCCGGACAGTGAGTTGTGGATGAGCAGGGACATGGGAACCTCAATGATAAATGGTGTTGTTGACTTGAAACAATATCACACCGATAACGGCCGCGTCAAGAGGGGCCGCCTCCCAAACGGCGAAGGCATCGTTTCTTTTGTACGGTCACAGAGAAGGGAGTGTCTTCATTGGGCCTTCGTGTCGGTGCGGTAATGCCCGGTCCTTTACCGACCCGACAACCCGAGTGGACACCGAGACGCAGTAGCATGAAGGGACTTGAGAAACAGGGTCATTACATTCCTTTATACCCTTTTTGTCTCTTTGGCGGAAAACGAAGGATCCAACGACAGAGGCACAAGAACAATGGCTATTCATAAGGGAAGTTCAGATGGGACTTTACGTAAAGGTATCCCATTCAAGATTCCGGCAACAAGCCCAAGTGGATGAAAAATATTGACAAATCCGGTCTTATGGTTTAGCCTGAAAAAACATATCCAAAAGGAATAATCAATATGAAAAGACAGGTGGAAACGTTCCCCCTCTGGGGGAAATTGCTCTACTCGAGCGGCGTCGTCGGCTACACGATCGCCGATCGAATCTGGGTCACCTTTATGTTTTATTTTTATCTTCCACCCGCCGAATCGGGAATGCGCGAGCTTATTCCCAACGTTACGTTTTGGGGAATATTTACGGCCGTGGGTTTGGTCACGGTCTTCGGCCGGATCGTCGATTCGGTTGCCGATCCCCTCGTGGCATCCTGGAGCGACCGGAGCAAGTCACGGTTAGGCAGGAGAAGATCTCTGATGATCTTCGGGGGACTTCCGCTCATGGCGGCGGCGGTCTTTCTCTTTTTCCCGCCGTTTAGCGAACCCGGCATCGGCAACACGATTTTTCTGGCCGTCATGCTCGGCGTGCTTCTCTTCTCGTTTACCGTTTACGTCGTTCCTTTGCTTGCGCTCATCCCAGAATTGACCCACAGCAACAAGGAACGGATAAATCTGGTTACCATCCAGGCGGTTCTATCATTACTGGGGATCATTATCGTAATGATCGGGGGGTACATCCTGTGGGATATAATCGGGGGCATGGGTCTTTCCAAGACCACCTCCCTGCAGGCCACCGTCGTCTGCCTCGGGATCCTCGGCCTCATATTTTGCTATATTGCCGTCATCCCGATCGACGAGAAGCGCTATTCCAAATCCACTCCCACCGAGGTGGGTCTCTTCGAGTCGCTGAGGCTGACCCTGAGGAGCGGGGCGTTTCTTTCCTACCTCTTCGGAACGATAACCTTCTGGTTCGGCCTCAATATCGTCTCCATGGGTGCGGCCTACTATGTGAGGGTCCTGCTGAACAAAGACGAGGCCTTCGCGAGCGTCGTCTTCGGCGCAGTTTTCGGAGTCGCCCTCGTTTTTTTCCCAATCATCAACCTGGCGGGCCGATATATTGCCAAAAAAACGATCATGGTCATCAGTCTGCTAATCTTTGGGCTGGCCAGCTGCGCCCTCTACTGGCTGGGCACCGACGCCCTGGTTATCCCGGTAGCTTATCAGCCGTTTGTGATATTCGCGATCCTGGGTATTCCCGTTTCGGCCCTCCTGCTGATCCCCAACGCGATGATCTCCGACATTGCCGAGTATGACTCGATCCAGACCAAAACGAACCGGGAGGCGATGTTCTTCGGCGCGCAGGGTCTGCTCCAGAAGATAAATCTCGGCATCTCAGCGCTCATCTTCGCGTTTCTCCTCTCATCGTACGGGAAAGACGTGGCCCAACCGATGGGGGTGAGGCTCTCCGGCCCGGTGGTGGCGGCCGTGTGCATTATCGGGATTGTCATGTTTCTTCTTTATCCGGAAAAGAAAATTATGGGAGCGCTGGAAGCCAAGCGTTCCGCAGGGGAGAAAGGGTAAAACCATGAATCATCGTTTGCCGGCGATTGCTGCCTGCTGCCTTCTACTGTTGGCGGTTTTCCCCTCGGCCGTGGGTGCCGAAGCAAACGTCAAGGCGGTTATCGGGGCCGATGGAGTCCAATTAAAGGAGCGGCCCGATTTCAACGCCAAGAAGATTATCGGTATCTCTGAGGGTGAAGCGGTCCTGGTCGTTCTCTGTCTGAAGGATCCCGAAACAGCCCTAGGGATCAAGGGGCACTGGTGCCTCGTCAGATACCGGGGGATCGAGGGATGGGTGTTCGACACGGTGCTGGACACCAAAGACCCGAAGGCTGAAACCTCCTATAGTGACGTGCCGTCGCTGTCTGGAGAAATCGGTAAGTTGGAACGATTAAGGGAGTCTCGCAAACTGGAGGATATGGAGAATCTTTCGGCTCTCATCATCGACCAGATTGAGCATAACTTCTCGAGGGAGGATATCGGCGGAAGCGCCCGGCTTTCCGGTGACCTGCTTGCCTCGTTTTCCGGCCGAATCGAGGCGCTGGTTTATCTCCAACGATTTGACGAGGCGCACAAGGCGTATTCCTATGTCATGGAGACGTATCCGGATATAAAGCCGGAGGTGGATTTTATCACGGCGCGGGAGCTTCTTCAGCCCTATATGGTGTTTATGGAATGTTACCGGTCTGCTCCTCTCTTCAGCGATCCGATTGAGCCCATGAAAAAGGTCAGGGCGGCCCTTGAAAAGAGGGACCTCTCTCTCGTATCGAAGCTTGCCGTTCCGGGAGTCTTTGAAGTCTGGGTAGCCCATACGGATTGGGTAGTAAGGCTCGGTGACCGGGAGGTCGATCGACAGGAGTGGCTCTCCGGTTCGTGGGATACATCATGGGAAATCAAGGAGGTCTCCCCGCGGATCGATGAAGTCGGCAATCTCATCGGGTATTGCATCGTGACCGAACCGTGGGATCTGAATTACTTCGAGATTCGGGTAAACAGGGTAGATTTCTGCGTGGATCGGTTACCCGACGGGACTTACGCGTTCAGCTATATGACGCTCTACACCGAGCCAATGCAATAGGGCTGTAAAACTGATTTTTACGTTACCCGGTAGACGTGCCTTTAATATACAGAGACATTTCCAAGTTAGAAACAACAGTGAAACGGGGGGATCATGAAGAGGATTATTATAGTGCTGTCGGTACTTTTTATCATGGTAAGCATATCGAGCTGCAAATCCGGACCGCAGGTCTATGCACCACCGCCCGTTACCCCGGTGAAATATAGGACCGTCTTTATCGACTTTGTCTACGATCCGGTCTTTCCGGTCACCCATGATGAGAGGACCCGTGTCGTCGAGGACCTTCAATCCCGTATGAACGGGATGGGCTTTGCAATATCCACATCACAGGACCGGGCCGATATGCTTCTTACTATCACTATAGATGATCTTGAGCTGGCCCGCAGAAACGATCGCCTGGTGGCACGCACCACATTCGGGCTGGCAAAGGATGCCGCCTTCATGGTCTATACCGCGTCGTTTGTCGACAACCGTACATTAGACGAGATCGTATCCAAGAATGGCAAACTGAAAACAACGAAATATTTCCCATCCAAAGAAGAAATTAAGACGACGTTTTTCTCCGAGATGGAAGATGAGATACTGGAATTTATATCGGAGTCAAAGGCATTTTAGGACATATCGGAGAAACGGCGGTCTGTTGGAGGCCGAAAAGGACCGAAAGCTTCCGGGGAGAAGAATCTCGGGCTGTCACAGGCGCTCATACAGGCTTAGGGCATCAGGCCTAAACGAGACGAGAACGGCCGTGGAATGTTAGGGCCGACACAGTACATACCCGTATATCATGTTTGACCTTACGTTTCCGGGGCTTATCACCGTCTACCTGATCGTGGGTGCGATCGCCGGTATGAGTACCGGTTTTCTGGGGGGAGGGGGCGGCGTTGTCACCGTCCCGATCCTTATCTATCTCTTTACGCTGCTCGGCTACCCGGAAAGCGCCTCGGTGCATACGGCGGTGGGGACGAGCCTTTTCGTCATTATCTTCAATGCCGCATCAAGCTCACTGGTTCACCTGAAAAAAAACATCATCCATCACCGTATCCTTATCGTTATGGTACTCTCGGGGATATTGGGAGCGGTGGCGGGGGGAACGATGTCCGCGATGACGGCAAGTCCCCTCTTCAAGAAACTCCTGGGCGTATTCCTGATCATAACGGCGATCCGATTTATTCAGGCGTCGCGCTCGGGTACGAAAGGCCGACGAGAGGTGTTGGAAGATACCGGGCCGATCGAATGCCCGGTAAATGAACGGCGATACCCGTTACAGGCAGTTGTCCTTTGTGGAATTATCGGTATTATTTCGGGATTTGTTGCAAGCTTCTTCGGCATTGGAGGGGGGGCGATAACCATCCCTCTCGGCATTATCCTCGTCGGTTTTTCCATGATCGAGGCGATCTGCTACTCCACATGTCTGATGACGGTTTGTACGGTAGTCGGGGTGGCCGTTCAGATAATTGCGGGGCTCTCGGCGTCACAACACGTCCCCTATTCCATCGGTTACGTGAACTATATCGCCGGTATCGTCATGGCGGTTTCGGGGGCGTATACCGCACGATGGGCGGCGGGAAAGGTCCATACGATAAACCAGACGGTATTGTTGAGAATCATAACCGTCGTAATAGTAATCGCCGCTGTGGGATTATTTCTGAAATGAGCGATTGCCCTTGACCTCAACCTGTCGGTTGGGTAATATAGAAATCTTTATTTATGGTGTTTTAAAGATGAAAAGAAGCATCCAGACGGCGATCGTGATCATGGCGGCGGGAATGGGGAGCCGATACGGGGGACTCAAGCAACTTGACCCCGTCGGGCCGAACGGGGAACTTCTGATCCACTATACCCTATACGATGCGGCCCGGGCGGGTTTTTCACGGGTGGTATTTGTTATCCGAAAGGAATTTGAATCGGAATTCGTCGATCGGATCGTACGCCATATGCCGGCGGGGCTCTCGGCCGCATATGCCCATCAGGACGTGACGGACCTGCCCGAGGGCCGAAAGAAGCCCTGGGGGACGGGTCACGCGGTCCTTGCCACGAGCGGACTTATCGACGTCCCCTTTGGGGTTGTGAACGCCGACGACTATTACGGCAGGAACGCGATCGAATCGCTCAATTCATTCCTGGTATCTCCGGATTACGATGAAAGAACGTTTGCCATGATCGGATATCGGCTCAAGAATACCGTAAGCCCTCACGGCGGAGTAACGAGGGGAGTCTGTGAAGTTCATGACGGATGGCTGCGCGATATCACCGAGACGAGCGGTATCGAGATCAAGGACGGACGAATCGGGATCGATCGGGATGATGGGTTTATTGAGCTTGATCCCGAATCGTTTGTCTCCATGAACATCTGGGGCTTCTCCCCGAACCTCTTCGAACATCTCGGTGCCCTCTATCGGTCGTTCCGCGATAGCGTCAAGGACGATCCGAAGGCCGAATTCTTGATTCCGGAAGCGGTCAAAACGCTCATTACGGAAGGAATCGCCCGGGTAAAGGTGATCACTACAATCGACCGATGGTTCGGGATGACCCATCCCGAAGACAGAGAGGTCGTGACGACCGAGATATCCCGGATGATCAAGGCGGGGGCGTACCCTCAGAAACTTACCGAATGAATGAAATGATCCAACGACTCTGTAGTATTCTCGATGTATTCGAGCTGGCCGGCGATGTCGTTGATATCATACCGTGCAAGGCCGGGCATATCAACGATACCTTTATCGCCGCGGTCCAGGCCGGCAAAGAAGTGGAGCGGTACACCCTGCAGCGTATAAATTCCGTCGTCTTTCCCCGCCCGGACCTTATTATGCATAATATCAGGATCGTTACCGAGGCGATCGAGAAAAAAGCCGGGGGCGAGAGGGGAGATTGTGATCTTCGCCCGCTCGCGCTCGTGCAGACCAGGGCAGGAGAATCGTACTATAAAGACGATGACGGCGCCTATTGGAGATGCTATCATTATGTCGAGGGGATCACGTATAATCAGGTGCCTCCCGACAAAGAAGGCCTCTTAATAGCGCGGGAAGCGGCCGCCGCCTTTCGGCGCTTTGGCGATCATCTCGGTAAGCTGAATGTGCGTAACCTGCATGTAACCATCGAAGATTTCCATAATACCCCCGTTCGCTTCGCTCGTCTGCGTGAGGCGATTGCCGGTGATTCCCATAAAAGGACGCACGATGCTTCTCGGGAGATTGAATCGGCCCTTGCGTGGGAGGATTTATGCGGCGCAATCACCGAACCGCTACAAAGAGGTCATATCCCGCTGAGGGTGACCCACAATGACACGAAAATAAACAATGTCGTCTTTGACGATGATTGCAAACAAGGCCCGAAGGCCCTGTGTGTTATCGACCTGGACACGGTCATGCCGGGGTCATTACTCTTTGATTTCGGTGATCTTGTCCGGAGCTCCGTCTGCGAACGCTCTGAGGACGAAACCGATCTTGACACTATCCAGATCAATCTCAAGATATTTGAGGCGCTCGTCGGCGGGTTTTGTACGAATCCCGGCGGCGGGCCGCCGTCTCTCACGCAGTCGGAGCGCGAACTGCTGGTGACGGCCTGCCTCGTCATTACCTTTGAGACAGCAGTGAGATTTCTGACGGACTATCTCATGGGAGACGTCTATTTCAGGACCGAAAGGCCCCGCCATAATCTCGACCGGGCGCGAACCCAGTTTCGGCTTCTGGCGGATATGGAACGCAAACGAGGTGCGCTTGAGCAAATCATCACGGAGAACGTACAATGGTAACGGTAGGAAATTTATCGTTCAGGAAAAGACCGCTGGGACGGGCCGCGGACGGCGGTCGTCCGGTTTCCGTCCTCTTGGGGATGCTGTTGTTGGTGCTGTTGGTCGTTATTTCGTCCGCATCTCTGGCAGGCGCACTGGAGGGGCGGTGGATCGAAGTGGAAGGGACGTCAAATTTTCGGGATATGGGGGGGTGGGCGGCAGGCGTGGGGACGGTCAAAAACGGCGTCCTGTTTCGCTCGGACGATCTGTCTGATATCTCAGCCGGGGGTGTGGACGATCTCAGAAAACTGGGGATTAGGACCATTGTCGATCTGAGGGCCGGGTCCGGGGATCTATCCCGTATAGAAGGGCTTTTTGACGGCAAGGTTACGGTAGTACGGCTGCCGATGCATGTCGATCCCCTCAATGACAAGAACGACTATTACAAGAGGATGGTCGTCAACAGCCGAGAAAGCCTTATCGGTCTGCTCGTCCTGCTCTCGGACAAACAGAATCTGCCGGCGGTCATCTTCGACGAGGATGGGATCAACGAGGTCGACGTCGCGGCCCAGTTCATCCTGCTTACGCTCGGGGTAAAAGGTCCCGATGTTGTTTCGGATTATCTGCTGTCCAATGAACGGGGCGGGTCGCTCAAGCGGGAATGGGGAGAGATCATTGTGCGGTATTTTGAGGAATACGGCGGGACGGATTACTATACTACCAAGATTCTCGGCCTTTCTTCGGATCAGATCGGCCGCATACGAGAAAACCTTATCATCCAATAGGAGGAACACATGGCTGGGCCGCTTTCAGGCGTACGAATTGTCGATCTCACCAGGCTCTATCCCGGCCCATTCGGGACACAGCTTCTGGGTGACTTCGGTGCCGAAGTCATCAAAGTGGAGGATAAGAATTCTCCGGACTATATTCGCTTTTTTCCACCGAAATTTAAAAATGAGGGTGCGGGCTATATCGCCGTCAATCGAAACAAGAAAAGCCTCGCCCTGGACCTGCGGTCCGATAAGGGAAAAGAGCTCTTTTTTCGACTTGTAGAAAAATCGGACGTCGTGGTCGAACAGTTCCGACCGGGGGTCATCGCAAAGATGGGGTTGGGCTACGAAGAGGCAAAGAAAGTCAATCCGCGCATCATCTACTGCTCAATCACGGGCTTCGGCCAGACCGGCCCCTATGCGAACGTGGCCGGACATGACCTCAACTACATGGGTCTTGCGGGCATCAGCGACACCATCGGGCCAAAGGGGGGAGACCCCGTTCTTCCCGGCATCCAGGTGGCCGATGTGGCCGGGGGAGGGCTGATGTCGGTTATTGGCGTCCTTGCGGCCCTTGTCGCACGGGCAACGACCGGCAACGGCCAGCACGTGGACGTGTCGATGTTTGACGGTATCCTCCCGTTTATGGGGATGCTCTTTTCCAACTATAAGGCGGGGGGAGGACTGCCCGAGCGTGGCAATACGTTCCTCTCCGGGGGCCTCCTCTGTTACAATATTTACCGTACGAAGGATAATCGCCACGTAACGGTGGCGGGCCTCGAATTCAAGTTCTGGAAACGCTTCTGTGAGCTGATAGAACGCCCCGATCTGACGGACAAGCAGTTCGTCGAGGGCAAGGAATACGAGCGGCTCCACAAAGAGCTCTCAGAGCTGTTCCTGACCCGAAATATGCAGGAGTGGGTGGACCTTTTCAGGGGGGAAGAGTCAATGGCAGATGCGGTGCTTTCGATCGACGAGGTCGAGCACGATCCCCACGCGATTGCCCGAAAGATGATCATCGAGATGGATCATCCGACCGAAGGTAAGATCAAGGGGATCGGGGTGCCGATTAAATTCTCGGAGACCGAGGCAACCGATATTACGCCGCCGCCGATATTGGGCCAGAATAACGACGAGATACTCTCGTTTATCGGCCTTTCGAAGGCTGAAATCGAAAAGCTGCGCGCCGATGGGATTATTGTGTAACGGGCGGCAAGCACGGGCAGTGCGGTGCCCAGGCATGAAATATTTTTATCACGATGTCTTCTTGAAACGGTCGTTTGAAATCTTGTTGACGGATTTCTCGTTTTTCTTTGTGAAATCCTTAATGGCGGTGGCGAGATATTTTTCGGGGGTCGGCATCGGCCCCTTTTTCCATTCCCGGAAAGCGGCGCTTTTTTCTTCGACCGTAAAGCGCTCTTCCAGGCGCTTCCAGTCAGAGGGATATTTTTCCCGAAAGGCGGCGACGAAATCACCGACGGAAAACTCCGCCTTCAGGCCCGGGAGGACCGCGATGATCTTTTCGTCGATCTGATCGATGATCTTTTTCATGTATTACCTCCTGGCCGTATTATACCGTACACGAAATCAATTACAAGAAAAGAATCGTGCTTTGTTCTGTATAGATACTATGGTACGATACTGCATGTGTTTTTTAAGGATAAATGGTGACCGATACCGATCATATCCTCGAGACGGCCGTATACGCAGCGCGGACGGCCGGTGATCTCCTCGTTTCCCGAATGAAGGACGGACGACCCGTTGGGATATCGGGCAAGGGGGTCCTGGACTATGTGACCCAGGCCGACCGGGATTCGGAGGATACGATACGAGAGATCGTCCTTTCCCGGCACCCGGACGATTCGTTTCTGGCCGAGGAAGGAGGACTGTTGGCGGGAAGGCGGGATGCCCTTTGGGTGGTTGACCCGCTGGACGGTACGATAAACTACATGTCGTCTCTCCCTATATTCTCGGTATCGGTGGGATTCATGTTAGACGGGGTGGTGGAGGTCGGGGTTGTCCTGGACCCGATGAGGGGTGAGCTGTTCCGGGCGGTCAGGGGGAAAGGGGCGTTTTGCAATGACCGGCCAATACGGGTAAATGACGTATCGGACCTCTCACGGTCGGTCGTAATAACAGGATTCCCCCACCAGGTCCGGGAGCACCTTGAACCGTACCTGGCGGGCTTTGCGGAAATATTCAAGATCACCGCGGGGATACGACGTCTGGGCTCGGCGGCGCTGGATTTCTGCTACACGGCGGCGGGCCGGGCCGACGGTTTCTGGGAGCCGAAGCTCTCGATATGGGATATGGCTGCCGGAAGCCTTATCGCGAGCGAAGCGGGGGGGATCGTGACCGATTTCGCGGGGACAAGCAACTATACGCAGAGCGGCAGTATTATCGCCGCGCCCCCGAAGATACACCCGATTCTCCTCGAAATTGTACAGAGGACTTTTTTAATCGAGGAATCATAGGCATGGAATCGCGAAGGCTCATGATTTATGTGATTGTGCTGATGTTGATCCTCGTGGGGATGCTCGTCTATATCTTCATCCAAACACGAAATATAAACGAGGCGGTACGGGGTGACGGACCGGGATTACAAGAAATGAAACCCGATCTCGTTAATGGGGGATCGATCTACGAAAAGGGTGCGGACCTGAAGGGAAAGATGATTCCGATATCGGGGGGACCTGCCTGGTTTATAACGAAGGACGGCGGATGTGCGGCGTGCCATGGGCAGGACGGCCTGGGCGAAAAACCCATAGAGGGCCTGAGCGTTACTGCGCCGAATATCAGAAAGGCAGTCAAAGGAACAATTACGGGGATGTCGGCCGAGGAGTTTACCGGCCTCGTTAAGTGGGGGGAACGTCCCAACGGGAAAGAGCTATCCCATGAGATGCCGCATTTTGATGTCCCGGAAGCCGAAGTCGTTGACCTCATGGAATATATCAAGCATATGTGAGGGGATTCTATTCATTACGGATAACGCCCCGGTATGGAAGCGTCATATTTCACGTGCGCGTATCGGCAGGGCGGGCCGGGGTTTTTCGTGACACTGTTCGGGGGACGCCATTAGTCGATTCATGGACATAACCGAAGAGAATATCTATTACCTGATATCACGGCTTCTGGACGAGTTTGACGCGATAGAGAAGTCGTATACAAAGAGACTCCTGGAAGATGGTTACGGCGTAACGGCATCTCAATTGGAGATTTTGCGTGCCGTCGGAGAAAACCCGAAGATATCCCTGAGTGAGCTGGCGATCCTTACACGGCTGCATATCACCACCGTCGAGGGATACGCCAACCGTTTGAACAGGAAGGGATTCCTGGTAAAGAAGAAAGACGCGGGAGATTCGCGCCGGGTTATTGTTAGCCTGACAAACGACGGAGAGCAGATTATGAAGGCGGTCCCACTGGGATGCCGTACGAAGCTCTTTGAGGAGCTGGGGAGACTGCCGATCTCGGAGAAAGAGGAAGTCTACCGCGCGCTGAAAAAAATTGTCTTTATGATGCGGTAACGGTATCTGTCGAAACACGATTAAAAAAGGGCCGGGCGCGATTGCGCCCGGCCCTTTGTGTTATGGTTACGGTTACTTTACCCGATACCACGCACCATCGTAGATGAAGATCACGTTGTTGCCGAGTGCGAGGAATTTACCGATACCGGGATGCTCGGATATGAACTTCCAGTAGGCGTTGGAGTTAAAGGAAAGATCGACAGTCCTGGTTCCTTCCGTATATGCCGTATCGATCCAGGTCTTGTCGCGCAGGAGGAACGTCCGGTCGCCCACCTGCTTGATGCTCATAAGCTTTGGGGTATCCACGACGGATTTTTCCTTCATGTCCCGCATCGCCTCGGAGGACTTAAGGGCAAACCCTCCGCGCTCCTCTTTAAGCACCCCGGTTCCCGACATCATATCGACGTCGTCCCTATCGGCCGGGGAAGCGGGAACGAATCCCTGGGCCCGGTCCTCCAGCACCAAGAAACTCGTATACGGTGTTACGATTCCGAAGGTCGTGGCCAAGTCCTTGATCTCGTTTACCAGTTCGCTATTTTCACCGTTAAGCCGTATCTCGTCCAGGAGGTAGGCGACTTTTCTGGATGCCCATATCCGGGGGAGGAAATCGTTCTTTGAGTCGCGGTCGGGGAACGTGACCGGGTATTCAAAGACCGTTTCGTGCGACCCGGTAGTTCCGGAAAGCGTGATGGTGCAGGGCCCCGAGCCTTCATAGGTTCCCACGACGGTGATCTGGGAGCCGGCGAAAAGGTCCGGAAGCGTGACCGGATAATAATCTTTGAGCCTGATCCGGTTGGACTTCAGCACGAGGTCGGTCATGGCGGGATCATTGATCTTGGTGAAGAACCCTGAGACGACCGACTCGATATTCTCCGTCGGCGTGACATATTCTGACACCCCGTGGTTTGTCGAGGATATCCTGTCCAACAGGTGGGTGTTGATATCCTCCCCGACGCCGAAGACAAAGATTCGCGTCTTTGCCCTGTTTGCGGCCGCAACGTTCTTGATGATGGCGCCGACATCGGTCGTCCCGACGGTCGGCTCACCGTCGGTGATAAAGACGATGATGTGGGGCCGTTTCCTGTCTGTGACGACGCCGAGCGCATCGGTAAGGGAGTCGTTGATGTTCGTTCCCCCCCGGGCCGTCATCATGTCGATGAAGTTAAACGCCGCGTCCCGGTTCGTCCGGTCGGGAGAGACCGGCCCACTCCTGAATTTCTCCGTGTCGGTGGAAAATCGGATGACGTTGAACCGATCGCGGGTGTTGAGGGCGCCGATACAGTATTTCAGGGCCTTTTGTGCCTGAGTGAGCTTGTCTCCCTTCATGCTTCCGGAGGTATCAAGCACAAAGGTTACGTCTTTTGGAACGACGTCCGATGGGTCGATATCCTGCCGGGGAGATATGAGCAGCATAAAGTATCCGGGGCCGCGGCTCTCCTTATAGGTGATCAAGGAGAGGCCCACGTCTTTGTCTGAAACGTTATAGTAGAGGACGAAGTCCCTGTCGGGCAGCACATTCTTGTCCTCGTAGGAAAGCCTGACGTCTTTCGTCCCCTTGCGGGCGATGTCGATCTCGTGGGACGGTGAGTATACGGTGGTTATGGGGGCCGAGGAATTGATCGAAACGTCGAGAGAGACCTCTTTTAAAGGGGCCGAGGAAAACTTCTCGGTATTGAGGGGGTAGACATACCTGACGGTCCCGAAGTCGTATTTCAATGTCTCGGTGTAGGTTATCTCAATCCGTTTTTCTCCGCGAGCGGGGATCGGGTAGACCCGCAGCTTGAAGGTGTTCCGGTTAACGTATTCAAGCAGCGCCGGGTCCTTGAGCCTCCTGACAATATCCTCGTAGGTCCTTCGGGCCTCACCGGCGTCAAGCACCTTCCCCTCGACCTTCTTTCCGTCGATATACATGGCCAGGTCGGAAAAAGAAGCGCCTTCAGGCAGGGGGAAGATAAAGGTTCCCTCCAGGTCGATATCGTTCGGGTTGACGAAGACCTCGTCGATGTGTGTGGTCGAGACCTGATTGGTGATATCGACCGTGACCTTGTGGTACTTCACCTCAAGCGGGATGATGGGTTTGGGCGGATGCGGCGGCGGATCGATGATGATGATGCCGTCGGCAAAAACAAGGCCCGGTAAAAGCAGCAGGGCCAGGGCGAGTAAGAAAAAGCGTATTACTCTCATATATCTCTCCTTGATTCGGTTTCTAATGCGGTTTCTAACGGTTATTGACAGGGAAGGGCCCCTTTTGTTCCACCGCGGCGTAGTTTTTGATTACGCTATAGCCAGAGCTATAGTATAATACAATTTTTCATGGATGGGAAACGTCAATGCAGAGCACGAAGGCCTTCATCATCTTTTTAGTCGTCGCCGTTTCAATCTACACGCTGATCAATGCCTATATCTACCTGCGCGGTTTTTCAGCGCTTTCGACCGACGGCAGGTGGGTGGTCTGGCTCAAGGTCCTGTTTGTGGCGGTAGTCCTGGCCTTTCCGGTCAGTATCTTTTTCAGGAATACCGCCTACTGCCAGGTATGCAATGTCCTGACGATCGTCGGGTCGGTCTGGATGGGCGCGATGCTCTATTTCTTTCTGCTTGCGTTTCTCTCGGACATCGTGAGACTGGTAGAATCCTTTGTCCCCATCATCCCCGAACGGCTTACCGCCGACCGGCTGCTGTTCGGGAGGATCGCCTTTTTCGGCTCCATTGCGCTGGTATCACTTGTCCTTCTGTTGGGGTGGGTCAACACGCAGGTCATCAGGGTCAGGCCCCTGGAGGTGGCGCTCCCGGCACTCCCGAAGGCCAATAACCCCACGACAATCGTCTTTATCTCGGACGTGCACCTGGGCCTCATCATCCATGAGCGGCGCCTTGCGGCCTTTGTCGAAAAAATCAACGCCGAGCACCCGGATATCATCCTGATCGGGGGAGACCTGCTGGACGAGAGCGTGGAAGGGCTGGACCACATGCCCGAGATCCTCGCGGGGCTGAAGGCCCCCCGGGGGGTCTACGCAGTGCTGGGAAACCACGAGTTTTACGCGGGGCATGAAAAGGCCGAGGGCTTCATGAAGTCTGCGGGAATCCGCGTGCTCCGGGACGAGGCGGTGACGCTGCCGGGCCTGGTCAACCTGATAGGGCTGGACGACCCCGCTGACAGCAGGTTCGGCGAGAAAGAAGAGCCGTCGGTACCGGAACTTATGAAAAAGGGAGACCCGAATCTCCCAACGATCTTGATGTTTCATCCGCCCATCAGGATGAAGGAGTACTCGAATTACGGGATCGACCTGATGCTTTCCGGGCATTCCCACCACGGCCAACTGTTTCCCCTCAATCTGATAACCAGGATGGTCTACCTCGTGGACTACGGATACCGCCGCGTGGGCCCGATGCAGGTCTACGTATCCAGCGGTCTGGGCACCTGGGGGCCGCCGGCGCGCGTCTTCACCCATCCGGAGATCGTTAAAATTACGCTGACGGGAGAGAAGAATAGGGGAATGGAATAGGCGGGTACGGAGCGTCCCTATATCCCGTCTCCATGATCACGTATTACGTCGGTCAACATTATTTCCGCGATAGGGCATGGTGGATAGGGTAAGTGACTGTGTAATCGGAGGGCCGGGGCGCGGCATGTCAACAGTGAGGTTTTAGCCCGTGTTCCTTTCAACAGGATATATCATCGCGGGATTGGTCCTCCTGTATGCCGGGGCCGAGGGACTTGTGCGCGGAAGCTCCTCGCTTGCGCTGCGGATGGGGATTACCCGGCTCGTCGTGGGTCTTACTGTCGTGGCGCTGGGAACCAGCAGCCCGGAGCTCGTCGTCGGCATCAAGGCCGCGCTGGAGGGGGGCGCCGATATCGCCGTCGGCAACGTGGTCGGCTCCAACATCATGAACGTCGCACTGATCCTCGGGATAGCCGCGCTCATCTACCCCCTCAAGAAAACGAACGATCTCATCAGGGTGCAGATCCCCGTCATGATCGGGGTATCAGTCATCCTTCTCATGATGCTCGCCGACGGGTCGCTCGACCGGTGGGAAGGGACGCTTTTGGTCCTGGGGATAATCTGCTACACCGTTTTCAGTATCGCTCAGGCAAAAACGAGCGATAACACGAAAACCCTCGGCGGTGAAGAGCCGTACGTACCGAAGGGACAGCGGAGTCTCCTGCGCGATGTTATGTTTGTCCTTTCAGGGGGGTTATTGCTGGTATGGGGCGGGAACCTGTTCGTCACGGGAGCGGTGGCCGTTGCGCACGTGCTAGGGATGAGCCAGGCGGTAATCGGCCTCACGATCGTAGCCATCGGGACGAGTCTTCCGGAGTTGGCGACGTCGGTGGTCGCCTCCTTCAAGAAGGAGAACGATATTTCGGTGGGAAATATCGTCGGCTCAAACATCTTTAATATCCTCGCCATCCTGGGCATCGTTTCGCTGATATCCCCCCTGATCACCGAGACCATACGCCCGTTTGACCTGGCCGTAATGCTCGCGACCGCGGTGCTGGTGTTCGTGCTGGCGATCAGCGGCCGCCGCCTCAATCGATGGGAGGGCGGGATTCTCGTGATCATATACGTAGCCTATGTGTCCTTCCGCGTTGTCATGTAGTTGCCCGTACAGGTCCATGACGAGACAGGAACGAGACCCCGAACGTTTACGGAAAACAAAGATGATCACGTTGACGGGAGAGGAGGGGAGGCAGTAAGCAATCAGACTTCCAACCCAGCCACTGAAGCGTTGGTCTCGATCTCCTCGATCAGCTTTTTCCGCGCTTCCCTGGTGTTCGCCTTGTTGATCTCGTTTCTCTTGATGATAAGCGCAGTGATCGGAAGGCGCAAATTTGTCTCGGGACTTCTTTGATTAAAGAATAAACGCGAGTCTCGTCATTGCGAGGGGCCGAAGACGACACGGCAATCTCGGACGTGTAGCTCTCGGCAAGTAACTTACTATCCGTATCGGCACTCCGGATCGTTCCCACCAATTCCTATATTTCTATTTCTGCAGGCGCTTAACGCCTGAAATAGCTGATAAGCCCTTTGTTCTTATCTTCGATTACCGTAACAGGCTACTATTCAATTGGATGTTTCTTCAGGCAGTAAGAGCGGTAATTCCTTTTAAAGGCTTTTAGTTAACTATTATTCTAATAGGCGGAACGTAAACGCTAAATTATGTTGACGAATCACGGTCTTCCTGCTAAATTTAATCAATACTAAAACATTATCGATAAAAAGTATAAAAATAGTAACTCCTTGATGTTATAATATTCATATATCGAAAGTTGAGAGGCCGAGATGATGGATGTAAGCGTAATCGTCGTAAACTACAATACGGCCGACATCATTACATCATGCATTAATTCGATACTAATGCAAAAAAACATTACTTACGAAATTATCGTTGTCGATAATGCCAGTGCCGACAGCAGTATTGAGGTTTTAAAAAAAATTGACTTTTCCGGTAAACTAATTGCCGGCGATAAGAATGTGGGCTTTGGAAGCGGATGCAATATTGGCTTCAGGCAAGCCAAAGGCCGCTTTATATTGATACTTAACCCCGACGCTAAATTACGGCAGGATAACGATATACGCCGGATGGCTGACTATATGGATAGCCACCCGAAATGCGGAATGATGGGGCCTTCCGTAATTAAGGATAGCGGTAGATTGGCACCGCCGCATTATGACTACCCCGGTGAACATTATCCGGGCCATCTGCTTAAGGGCTTGGCCGGGGATATCGCGTGGATCATCGGCGCCTGTATTATGATCCCGCGCAAAGTCTACGAAAGCGTTGGCGGCTTCGATGAGGATTATTTCCTATACGCCGAAGAGGCTGATTTGGCCTTACGGATTAGAAAGAAAGGACTGACGATCTCATATTACCCGGACGTTGCCATCGACCATATAGGCGGAGCAAGCGAGACAAGGATCCCAACAAAAGAGACTCGCCTGAGAAGGCAGAACGGCAAGCACCTTTTTTTCAAGAAACACTACTCAAAAGACCAAATAGAATCGATTGTCCGTGGGAGGATAGCGAGAGCTCGACGTAAACTGTTTTTCCTGAGGATATACTCAATTCTGGGTACACTATCCGGGAAAAGAAAGGAAAGAATTGTGCGCAATCAAATAATTATCGAGACATCAAGGGCATTCTTACATGAATTGACCGACCATAAAGGATTGGACACTATCTAAAGATAAAATACGAAATGCCGGGTAAGGATTCCGGTGTTCTGATAATCATTGGGTAGTAGCGGGAATTTTGAGACTATATGTTCATCATCATACTTCTTGGCCCTGTATACGCGCAGTTCAACTGAGGCTATCATCCATTCTGCCATGATCATCACAGCCGCCCGCATTGAATTTAATTAAATATTCCCCAGGAACTCAGATAAATAACGCATATCCTTCAGGTTAAGGAGGTTGTTTCTATCCTTCTCAAGATCATCATACGTCATCTTATCCAACTCATCTTTGCTTAAGTCCAGGTAACTTTCGGCTTGTCCTCTTGTCACTATTCCCATTCCATAATCGAAATCGAGCACGAATACGTTCAGATCCTTCCTATGACTTCTCAGGTAGCAGATAGTCTTCCATACATCTCCGCACCATCCACTGCTGCATCCGGATGGATTCAATTCAGCAGCATGCTTGACAGACTCGGCCGGCTGCGCCGATGCCTTATCCGGCGGACTGCAATCATGCATTATGATTACGCCCGTTTTATTGAGGTGGTTAAGAGAATTGATGACGTCTCGTAAAGACTGCTCATACGTGTGCAGCCCGTCAACAAAGACTACGTCAAAACGATCTGTCGGTTTCTTAAGCGCAAAATAACGATCGCTCGTGCACTCGTAGAGCTTCGCCCTCACATTAGATAGGTTCCTAAATGTCCATTCTATCCTGCGCCTTCTTGAGAATGTGAAGTTCGGGTCAACCGCGGTCTTTTTACTTGCCCTTATTCGAAGGAAATTCTTCCCACCACCGATACCGATTTCCAGGTAGGTGCGGGCTTTTTTCGCATCAATTATTTTCTGAATTACGTCCCTTCTTTTCATTACGATCCCTCTTGTCGATGAACGAAGTTGCGTGATGTCGAAAGACCAGCCGGCCGGGCCTATCCTTGCCGGCCTTGGCCGGTGACCTAAGAGCGGGCTGCTCTAAATCTCACCATTCTCGACTGCTCGAAGGAATGCCTCGATATCGGTACTCAGGAGCAGCGGGAGAGCCTTTTCGATTCGCTTGTCTTCCCATTCCCACCATCGTATTTGCAGGAGCCGATCAATGGTTTTCTCTTCAAACCGCATCTTTACGATACGCGCCGGGTTGCCCGCGGCGATAGCATAAGGGGGGACGTCGCCGGTTACGACAGCTCTCGCACCGATAACCGCCCCGTCGCCAACTCGTACGCCGGATATGATAGTTGCCTCTGAGCCGATCCAGACGTCGTTACCGATGATCACGTCGCCATTGGATGCCGGGGATATGGCCGTATTTTTTCCAAATAACGCTGAAGGGAAAAGTCGTAACCCAATCAGGGCGATGCTCACCTCCGATGAAAACCTGGACACCCCGCGCTACCGAGCAAAATGACCCTATTTCGAAGTTGCCATTCTCGCCTCTTGGGCCGGAGCCCCTAATTCGGAGGTCGCCATAGGACCATCTGCCAATACGGTATCGGGAGGAGTACCTCTCCTGCAGGGTCTTACGCTTCTTCTTAAACGGATTTAGCGCTATTATTTTCAGAAAACCTTTCATGCCGTGCCTTGCTTTATCCGTACGATCGGTAAAATTCGTAGGTACGGGGCCGATCTTTGATATTCTGAGATGCGCAGCGCTCCAATTCTCGTAATAGGAGTCTATAAGTGAAATATTTCGTCAGGTCATATTCTATGAATCCCCATATAAACCCATTATACATTATGCCAATAAACTATTTATTTACAACAACGCCACCCATAAAATCAACAAGTCCCGTTCCAGAAATATTTCCGAGGGGAGTAATCCCGCCACCGTGTCCGATATCCGTCAGATCGTATTTCAATACATCGATCTTATTCCAAAATTCAATCATTTCATCCGAAAAATAAATATCATCGACCAACAGTACGCCTTTGTAATTGTTTTCTTTTAGATAACAAAATACCTGCCATTCGAAATCAGCTTTATGCGCTGTATCTAAGAATATTAGGTCCGCTTTCAGAAGTATTCTTTCCTCACCCAAATCAAAAATATTTCCAATTATTCTAAAAACATTCTTGGGCTGATGTTTGATTGTATAAACATCTCTTACATCATAGGTTATGATAATATTAGAAGGGTTCTCGGCCAACGCCATACTGCTGGTACCATAATGAGTCCCAAGTTCAACGATTAACCCTTTGGCAATTTTACTCAGGTAAGCGAGTAATTTGTAATGTTCCTTACCTGCCTCCCCGTTGACTATATCTCTATGCTTCTTTGAAACGATCTTTATCAACCGCGATAAATCAACGTTACGTATTTCATCATAATCAATAATCATACTGTAGTCCTTTCTTTTATGATAACCGTAAAATGTTTCGGCGCTTGATAGAAGATATCTTGAGAGCTATGTGGGGAGTGCGGTATTAGTCCCTTTATCATGTCCCAGCAATACCCTTGATCTCTTTTGATGTCTACGATTTACCGGATCATGGTGCCAATGCTCATACGATTGGCATGAGTTATTTCAATAATGCATAGTCATATCGGTCGTTATTTATAAATAGTGTACAGCCTGCGTCTTCCTTTTGATTTATCCAACCGGTCATTCATCATATCTAAGACATAACCCGCGTCGATGACCGGAATGGAATACCGTTGCGTAATATCTGTGCAGATCAGGAGTGCGCCGATGCCTCCACCAACGATGCATAAATCCGTCCGAGCCGGTATTTTACTCAAGATCGGCGCCTTGATCTCCTCCCATTGCGTTGCCGTATATTCCTGGGGAATGTCCACGAATTCCAGTCCCGGTGAGCTATTGAGCCGGGCAAACCACTGCCGGCAGCTTTCTTTATTGTATCCCGAATTCACGATACAGATATTTTTTCCGTTGATTGCAGCGGCAAATTCAGCCGAGCTCAAATATGCATAGACCACATAAAAGGGAACATAGTTTTGAGCGTTCAAGTTGATATGGTGCGTGTAAAGAAAATCCAAAAAATCAGCGCCGAGAGAATCGGTCTTTTTCTTACGGAAAGAAAAAATATTCCGAGAAGCAACATGCGAATTGCCGGGAAAAACAAGGGGGGCCAAAATACCGTGATCGACAAGATACTCCATCGCGGCAATATGCACGGGCATAACCCTCTTGATGGCTGCAATGGATTCGGCCTGCTTATAAAGACCATTGCACCTTAATGAATAACGGTAGAATTTATACTCTCCATCGGCAAAACGCACCACCGGCAGTGGTTGTTTGTTCTGCATGGCCTGAATGATCCTGTTATGCAGAAGGCGGAAATATTCATCACCTGCGCGGATCTTATTAGAGAACAGGCAATATTCTTGTTCGAGTATCGAACTGGAAGAAACCTTCGCAACCGTTTCATTGTCAATGCCTTCGACCAGCAAATGATGAAACCGAAATAATCCCGTATTGATTAGCTTGTCCAAATAGCGCTCTTTTTTCATTGGGGGTAGTACTCCTTAATACATCACAATGGCGGCCGAGAAGCCGCCTGAATAGAAGCGGGCGACGAGTATTGCGATGAAACTCAACGCGGCCGCACCGCTAATCCGCAAGCCGGTTTCATCCTCATCATTTAGCAATCGTACGGCTTTATAATCGTATACTTTCTTTATTTCCCTGTCAAGACTTGAATTTCAGGCAGCGTATCGAAGCTCTCGCCTTTGAGCGCATCGTTTCTTAGATTCCTCTCCATTTTAAGTCCATTATACCTAAAATCCTATCTCCTAACACGGTCTCGTTTCCGGGGGGGCGGACGCCCCGAGAGGTCGGTTAAGAGAGAAGGATCCGTTAGACAATCCACCCTACACGTGCCTGAGGATAAACAGGAGGTCTGCTATACCCAGAAACATCTTCGGCAGAAAATAGGTCGCGCTGTAGTGGCCGGCCGGCACCGGGATGTAGAACTCGGTGAAGTTTTTACCGCCCACGGCGTTTTTTGCGAAAAACTCCCGCTGCATGCTCGAATAGCGGTAGAGCAGGACGGGGTCCTGCCGGGTCTTGACCGAGAGCACCGGCATCGTGATCTTATCGACAAAGCGCATCGGGTCGGCCACCGGCCAGAGCTGTTCTATCTCATGCCCTGAAAGCCCCAGGTCCTCCACGAGTCCCTTGCGCACGAAGGTTGCCTCGATGTTGTCCGGGTCGGTGATGAAGTCCCGCAGGTACCCCCCCGAGAGATTGATAACCGCGGCCAGGCATATTCCCTCCGGTACGCCTTCGACGAGATCTGGGTTCTCCCGGGCAAGGTGGGCCCGGTAGTCTTTTGCGAACGAGAGGCTCATGACGGTGAGCGTAGAGCCGATACTCGTGCCGACGATGCCGATCCGCTTATAGCCGTGTTTGATGAGGAAGAGCAGGATCCCCAGGATGTCGGATATCCCCTGGGAAAATGACCAGAGGGTCTCGTGGACGTTGGACGAAAAGAGGCGCTCCCCGGGCACCATCGTCGTGTCGGCAGGGTCGTGGCGGACGCCGTGGTAGGGATGGACGACCTCCAGCGAGGTGTAGCCGAACCGGGAAAGCAGTCGGCCGAGCCTTGCGAAGGCGCGGGGTTCCGCCCGCAGGTTCGGGAGGATAACCACGGCCTTTTCGGCACCGCCGGGATAGACGAAGGCCCGGGCCGTGTTGTTGATCTCAAAGGGGGAGGGGACGGCGGAGGAAAAGGTCAGCTGTGCATCCCTCTTTTCACGGAGAATTTCCGGAAAAGACGCGACAGGGCCCGTGCCGTCGGTCAGCGAAAAAACGGTGTCGGTGGGCGGGAAAAGGACAGCGGGTAGCCGCTTCTTGAAATCGCCAAGCCTGCGTTCGTACTCGGCCCGGGTCATGGGAAGGCCGGTTTCCGTAGTCCCCCAGGTACCCTTTTTGATTGTCGGGCGCTTCCTCAAGCTCTGGAGCTTGAGGTCATGGACGCGTACGCCGCGCTCGGCGCTGCGCTGGGCGACGATATCCTTGATGAGATCGATGTAGGAATAGGGTGATTTCTCCTTAGCGTTGGGCATCGGTCCTATTCCATACCCTCGATGAGGTTGCGGGCATTGAGTCCCAGGTCGGGCAGGTAGTAACCGCCTTCCAGCAGGGCAAAACGCCGTCCGGAACAGTTTTGCTGCGAAAATTCCTTGACCATCTGGCCGATCGCCTTGAAATCCTCGGTCAACAGTGTGCTGCCCCAGTCCTTGATGTAGCGGTCGAATCCCGCGCTGACCCCGATGATATCGTACGGGGCGGCCCGGGTCAGGCCGTCCTGGCAGTGGGCCAGGAACTCCAGCCGGTTTGACGACTGGACGTTGACGACCGACACGTCGGAACGTCCCATGAAATAGTTATCGGTGCCGTCGCCGAAATGGAGGTCGATGTCCAGGATGACGGCGCGTTCGATGCGCTTTTTCAGGATCAACCGTTGTATTGCGAGCGCCATGTTGTTGAAGAAACAGAACCCCCAGTTGGTGCCGGGGCTGGCGTGGTGGCCGGGCGGACGGACCAGCCCGAACGCGGGTACACCGTCCATCGCGATCTCGGCGGCAAGAATAGAGCCGCCCGCGGCCAGCAGCGCGACGTCGTAACGGTCGCGGTCTCTTTTTTCGGACTGTACGAGATTCGGGTAATGGACCAGGAGCAGGTCGCGCTCGTCGGCGGGCCGTGCGGTAACAAACGAGTAACTGTGGGCTGAAAGCTCCCGATGGATCACTTCGACCCGCTCGGGTTTTTCGACGGACGCGGTGGGATAATCGGTAAGGTACGCGTCATGAAACACGATCTTTGTTGTCGGCATGGATGCCTCCGCTATGTGTTTAGGCGGCGTTGCCGTCATGGTTAGTCAAAGAAAAGCCTGAGCTCACGCTGTCTCCTTTTATTGCCGGAAAGCTCCTTCATCGGCATGTCCTCGATGATGAGGCCTTCGCGCATGACGATGGCGCGGTCGGCCAATTTCCGGGCCAATTCGATGTCATGGGTTACGACGATCTTCGTCTTGGTGATGGCCCGGATGACCGTGCTGAGGCCGTGTACTCCCTCGGGATCGAGATTCGCCGACGGCTCGTCAAACGCGATGATAGCCGGGTCCATTGCGAGTATCGTGGCGATGGAAGCGCGTTTCTTCTCTCCATAGGACAGATGATGGGATGAGCGTCCCTCATAACCGGAGAGTCCTATCGATGACAGGGCGTTTTCGGTCCGCCGATCTACCTCATCGGCCGAAAGACCCATGTTCTTGGGACCGAAGGCCACGTCGTCATAGACCGTGGGGCAGAAGAGCTGATCGTCCGGGTTCTGAAAAACGATGCCAACCCGCTTCCTGACCTCACGCACGGTCTTGGGGGAAACGGTAATCCCCGCAATAGAGATCCGACCGGTTCCAAAGATGAGGCCGGGAAGGGTCAAGAGCAGGGTCGATTTTCCGGCGCCGTTTGGGCCGAGTATCGCCACCGACTGGCCGGAGGCGATCGAAATACTCACGTCGGCCAACCCCCGGGTGCCGTCGGGATACGTATAGGAAAGACCGCTGATCACGATATCGCCGCTATTGGTCGTCATAGTCCGATACCAAAGAGCCTGATGGCACAGGCGCCCGAAATAATAATAAGACCGAAAAGATAATCCGAGATCCTCAGGGGGCCCGTTGAGTGGCGGACGATCTCGCTGTCGTACCCCCGGGCCTTCATGGCCAGAAATATCCGCTCGCCCCGTTCAAAGCTCCGCACGAAGATGCTGCCGATCATATGTCCGACGACGGGCGCCTGCCAGATCCAGCGATTTCCGTAGAGGCGGGCGTCCCGCGCAAAGGCGACTCGCTGTATCTCGTCGGTGATGATAAAGAGGTATTGATACATGAACGACAGGGTATCGGTGATAAATGACGGGACCCTGAGTTCTCTCAGACCCGACAGGAGGTCACGAAAGGGGGTTGAAGAGATCAGCAGCGTCAAAAAGAGGATGGACAGGATTGACTTGCACAGGACATTGGATACGAGAAGAAATCCCGTCCTGGTAACGGCGGCGGCTCCGATTCCCAGGGAATATGAGGTCGCTCCCGGGCCCTCGGGGACAAACGGAACGGCCACGAGCGCGACGAGGACAAAAGGAACCGCGATGAGCACGCGTTTAAGAAAGACCGTGATGGGGACGCGAGAAATCATAATCAGTATCAGGGCCAGGACAAGAAAGAGCAGGAAGACGTAAAAGGCGTCCGCGGGGGTCGAAACGACGAATAAAACGACGGCGATAATGGTGATGAATTTCGTCTTTGGGTTGAGAGACCGGATAGGGCTCTCTATGGTGCTTTCGTCGTCAAGAAAATGGTGTTTCATATCCCGTCTCAATAATCACGCTATTATATAGTCTCGTCAGGGCGGCGCGCAAGCCTTTTTTAATTATATTTGGGCATGCCACCGAGAACGCAGTTATCTCATCGTGCAGGGCGGCCAACGCGAGGAAAGAGGGTAGTCGTAGTCGTCCGCCTTTAAGATACGCCATATAAGGTAATGGATTCTATTTTGGCGGATAACCGTCCGTGAGAAACGGATGCCCCGAAAGAGGCGAAAACGGGCTTTTGCGCAGGGCATTTGCATGATGGACTGTCCCGTAAACCGTCGGGCGCCTGATACTATACCGGTGGTGTCGTAATCGGACGGCGCTCCTGTTTCCTTTTTCGGTTGCCTTTTAAACAGACGCATGAGATAATAGTAAATTCAAGGAGGACGTGATCACCATGTTTCGGCTCCCATCACCCAGGACGGACCTCTGCCTCATACACCCTCCCAGCGTGTTCGATTTTAGCAAAAGGGAAATTCTTTTCGGCCCGATCAGCGACGTCGTCCCGTCCACGCCCGCCTTCGAGATGTATCCGATCGGATTTTCATCCATCGCCGAGGTCCTTTCCCGCAATAAAATAGGGACTCGGATCGTCAATCTCGCGTATCTCATGGTAAAGCACCCGCGCCTCGATGTCAAAAAATACCTCAAGACCATCAAGGCCCGCGCATTCGGCATATCGCTTCACTGGCTTCCGCACGCCCACGGGGCGGTGGAGCTTGCCCGGCTCCTCAAGGAGGTCCATCCGGACGTGCCGGTGATCTTCGGCGGCTATTCGTCGACATATTACGCCGATGAACTCATCAGATATCCCTTCGTCGATTATGTCGTTCGGGGAGACTCCGCCGAACGTGCCCTTGTCTCCCTCATGAGGGCGATTTCCGGAGCCGGGCGTCTGGAAGACGTCGCCAATCTGGTCTATAAACAGGGTGATCGGATCGTTTCTAACGATGCGTTCATCGTGGATGACCATCTTAACGACTTTTCCAACAACTACGTGAATCTCTTTCGCAAGGCGATAAAGTATCGCGATCCGATAGGTATGACGCCCATTCATGACTGGTGGAGCTACCCCATAACAATGATCGTCACCTGCCGGGGTTGTACGAACAACTGCGTTATCTGCGGGGGCTCGAAATGGGCCGGGAATCGATATCTCAGGCGCAGCCGGATTGCCTATCGGGATCCCCAGGTCGTGGCGGCAGACCTGATGAGACTTACCCGGTTTACACGCGCGCCGGTCTTTGTTGTCGGGGACATCAGGCAGGCGGGAGACGACTATGCGAACCGTTTCCTTGAAACACTGGCGCCGGCCGGGATAAAGAATCCCATCGTCCTGGAGCTCTTCGATACCGCGCCCGAGGGTTTTTTCGAGGCGGTGTCACGTTCCCTTCCCAACGTCAATTACGAGATATCTCCGGAAACCCACGATGATGCGCTTCGCCGTGCATCGGGGAAACCGTATAAGGCCGCCGGCGTCGAACAAAATATCGGCTGGGCATTAAAGTACGGCGCCCGTAAATTTGACGTCTTCTTTATGACCGGCATTCCCCGACAGGATTATCGATCGGTTATCCAGACCGTCGGATACGGCGGCCGGCTGATGAAGGAATTTGGGGCGCGTCTCATGCCTTTCATATCGCCGATGGCGCCGTTTCTCGATCCGGGCAGTATCGCCTTTGAGAATCCCGATAAACACGGCTATACGATCCGCTGCAGGAGCTTTGATGATCATCTGAAGGCGCTGTCTTCATCGTCATGGAAGGAGATGCTCAACTATGAAAGCGCGTCGCTTCCACGTGACGAGCTTGTTGGAGTAACGTACGAGGCGGGTGCGAGGCTCAACGAACTTAAGTTCGCGGCGGGCAACATAGACAGTCGGACGTATCGACGGGTGAAGGCTCGAAACGATATTCTGACAATCGGTGAAAGGGTCCGGGAAGGCGCTGTCGGACAGAAGGGGCGGCTGCCCGGGAAAGGAAACGGCAGGATCGTGGGGATCGACGCGAACGACCTTGGCGTTGTTTGCGACAAGGACGAAATAAAATGGAAGAGAAAAGGGCCGGGCTTTCGCTTTCTGGCCATCGGACGGGCCGTCGTGCGGGAGTTGGTCGGTAGGGCTATAATAAGACGTAGAGACATTTAACATTTCGATGTCTCACTAAATGAATGAATTTGTTCTTGACAGGTACCGGGTTATTTTTTAATATTAAATCTTGATTGACAAATCAATAAAAGTGACGGAGTAATCGAAGGGGCAGGTGATCGGCGCGCCGTGATAAGCGGGCAGACGCTTAGAACGGATATCGGCAATAGCCGCGGGCCGGAATGATACCGGCATCCGGGAGCTTGACTTATAAGCGAGAATCTGTTATAGATATTACCTAATTTGCTATCGATAAATACGCGGCCCTATTGTAATCTGATCGGTTTCTGAATGCGAAAATGGCTATCGAAACAATCTCATTTAGGCAACTGTAAGGAGGAGGTTTTCAGTGGACGTAATAGAGGAAGGCATCGGCAGGCTTTTTACCGACCCCGATCCGGATAAGGCCCGGGAGTTTTTCAGGAAGAAGTCGCGGGAACTCAAGAACAAGCTGACGACCGTCACTGACGCGGTCAAGACGCTGCTTAATGACGGCGATTATTTCGCGATCGGCGGGTTCGGCGCAAACCGAATTCCAACGGCAATCTGCCATGAGATTCTTCGCCAGAAGAAGAAAAATCTGGCCTTTGCGGGGCATACCTCGACCCACGACTTTCAGATCCTGGCTGCGGGAAAAGTCTTTTCCAAGTGCGATATCGCCTACATCATTGGGCTGGAAGCACGGGGCCTCTCCGCAAACGCCCGGCGCTATATGGAGAGCGGCGAGGTAGAGGTTACCGAATGGACCAATTACGCCATGGCCGCACGGCTCAAGGCCGCGGCAATGGGGATATCTTTCATTCCCATCAGGAACATGATGGGGACCGATACGTTCAAATACAGCGCATCCAAGAAGATCAAGTGCCCCTACACCGGGGATAACTACGTCCTGGCGCCGGCGCTCTACCCGGATTTTGCGGCCATCCATGTTCACGAGGCCGACGTCTACGGCAACTGCCGGATCAAGGGGATAACCATCGCGGACCTGGAGTTGGCCCGGGCATCCAAACGTCTCGTGATCACCTGTGAGCGGATCATCTCGAATGATCAGATAAGAAACGACCCGTCCCTGACGGTTATTCCATTCTATCTGGTGGACGCCGTCTGTGAGGTGCCGTACGGGAGTTATCCGGGCAACATGCCGTACGAATACTTTTCTGATGAAGAACACCTCAGGGAATGGCTGACGGTCGAGAAGGATCCGGAAGATCTCAAGAAATTCCTTGACAAGAATATCTACGGCGTTAAAGAATTCTCGGAGTATGTCGAACTAAACGGCGGTCTCAAAAAGATGCAGGAACTCAGAGACAAGGAATTCCTGGTCAAAAACAAGAACGCCAAGAAATAAGGGAGGTAGGTCACTCATGGCTGACTTTAATACGATGGAATTGATGATCTGCACCGCCGCACGGGAACTTGAAGACGGCGCTACCGTTGGCGTGGGAACCGGCGCGCCGTGCGCCGCCGCGATGCTCTCCCAGAAGACGACCGCCCCCAACCTCGTTATCTTTTTCGAGGCGGGAGGGGTGGCCCCCATGATTCCGGAGATGCCGATTTCGGTGGGCGATTCACGAACGACCTGGAAGGCCAACATGGCCGCCGGCATGGCCGAGGTCATGGAAACCTGCTGCCGGGGCATGGTGGACTATACCTTTCTGGGAGGCGCCCAGATCGATATGTACGGCAACCTCAACTCCACCCGGATCGGCGGTGACCAGCAGAAGCCAAAGGTAAGGCTTCCCGGCAGCGGGGGTGCCAACGATTTTGCCTCGTTCTGCTGGCGGATGATGGTTATAACGGCGCAGGACTCGCGGCGTTTCGTTGAGAGATGTGAATTCATTACGACTCCCGGCTATCTTACGGGGGGCGAGTCTCGGCAAACGTCGGGCCTTCCGAAGGGGTCGGGACCGTATAAGATCATCACGAACATGGCAGTGATGGACTTCGAGCCGGAGTCCAAGCGTATGCGTATATCCTCCATCAACCATGGTTATTCGGAAAAAGACGTTCGTGATAACTGCGGGTTCGAACTGTTAAAGGCCGCCAAGGTCTCCGAAACTCCGCCTCCTACCGCCGAGGCGCTGAGACTATTGCGGGAAGAGATAGACCCGTATAAGTATATCATCGGAAGGTAAAAATATAAGAAGGCCGACGGCTTCAGGCGGCGTATGCCGCCGAAAGCCGTCGGCAGGCATTATCCTGCTGCGCGTAGCGGCTCGGCTCAACGGTCTCATTTAATACAACGGATTGTTATCTTCCTGGCGGTGTTTACCATTTCAAAGAGGAGGAATCGATGAGTGACAAAGTAATCATTACCGCTGCGCTGACCGGGGCGGCGACCAGAAAGGAACAGAACCCGGCCGTTCCCTACACGCCTGAAGAATTCGCCGAGGATGCGTACAAGGTCTACAATTCCGGCGGTTCGATCGTTCACGTCCACGTTCGTGATCCCGAACACGGGGCTCCCACTCACGAGATCGAAAAGATCAAGACGACGATTGACGCCATCCGGGCAAAATGCCCCCAGATCATTATCAACATGAGCTCGGCCATCGGCCCGTGGGTGACCAAGGAGCAGCGGATCGCTCCCGTTGTTGCCATGAAGCCGCCGATGGCAAGCCTCAACACCAATTCCATGAACTTCGGCATCGCCAACTGGAAGACCGGGGAAGTCCCCATGGAGATCGTCTTCGAGAACACGTTTGCGATGCTTATCGATTTTAACCGGCAGATGAAGGAAAAGGGTGTAAAGCCGGAGCTGGAAATCTACGACCTGGGCGGGCTGTTTAATGTCCTGCTCGTGAGGAAGCAGGGGATTTTCGAGGAGCCGATGCACTTCCAGATGGTTTTCGGCGTGGCGGGCGGCGTTCCGTATGAGCCGTCGATGTTTTCGGAAATGCTTGCGCACATTCCCGAGGGTGCGACCTACAGCGTCTGCGGGGTGGGGCCCAACCAGTTCCGTGCAAACATGACGTCGGTAGTAAACGGCGGCCATATGCGGGTGGGTCTTGAGGACAATACGAGGATGCCCGACGGCGAGCTTGCCAAGGGGAGTTGGGAGCAGGTCGAATGGGCTGTCAAGGTGGCAAAACTGGCGGGGCGCGAGGTGGCCACGCCGGAAGAAGCTCGTAAGATGCTCAAGCTGAAGAATAAATAGCCTGCGAGGGCGGCGCGGAGACGGCGCAAAACAAATCTATTTAAGGCTGTCGCATGACTATCAGCGGCAGCCTTTTTTTCGCGCGATCAATACCATAAAGTATACTATTGCAGCATGTTGTTAACGCCGGTAAGTGTGGTTTTAATTACGTTTGACAGTTCAGTAAAATAATACTACTATTTTAAGAATCACGATTCAATTTCTATATTTATACTAATTCTATTCACGGAGGAGGCCATGGCTGACAAAGTTGTTGGTTCCGGAATGTTTGAGGTGAAAGGCGACGAAGAGATCTGGGGATTGAACAGACGTTGGGTTCTTTTTTCTAATGCACTCTTAATAAATATGATGGACAGGATGGAGAGCATCCTGGGACCAGTGGCGAAACGGCAGATCTACGAGGTGGGATATTCATCGGGTAAGATGGGCGGTCAGCGAATGCGGGAGATATTTAAGGGGGGAATTGAGCAATTCAGACAACATGTCAATCTCAGTACCACCCTGGGTTGGGGAAAGATTCAGAAAGTGGAATACGATGAAGGCAGCGGAAAGATAATCCTCGAGTACCTGAATACCTGGGAATCTGGAGGATATCATGAGATCCACGGCGATACCAAGATAAAGAACGCGACATGCCTGTTTTCTGCAGGTATAGCCGGGGGAGCCGCGGAAGGTGCTTTTGAAATCCCCTACGAGGCGACGGAGGAGGCTTGCGTTAGCAAAGGGGATTCGGTGTGCCGTTTCGTATTGACCCCCATGGGTGAGAAGAGACAGGTTATCAAATAGCATTGCCTTGCTCGTGAAGCCGCCGGTGTAACCGGCGGCTTTTTTATTGGCGAAGCAGGGCGGTCTATATCTCGGGTTTGCAGCATTATCAACAGGTAACTCAAGAGCGGGCATTGAGATTTTTCCGTGGTATTGCTTGGCCTGTCACTATTAATTCGTTGACTCGGCAGCGATAAGTATACTATAATTGTAAAAGCTTAAACAAACAGGAGGTTTTTAATGGGCGGAGCAGCAGGCATTCTTATTCTGATCGGTATCTTTTTGGCCATCCTCTTTTCGGCCATCAGGGTGCTCAACGAATACGAGCGGGGGGTTATATTCAGATTGGGTCGAATCATTGACGTCAAGGGCCCCGGGCTTATCTTCCTGATCCCCGTCATTGATAAAATGGTCCGGGTATCACTTAGAACGATTACCATGGACGTACCGCCTCAGGACGTCATTACCAAGGACAACGTCTCAGTGAAGGTCAATGCCGTCGTCTATTTTCGGGTCATGGACCCGAATAAGGCCATTGTCGAGGTAGAGAACTATATGTACGCCACATCCCAGCTCGCGCAGACGACACTGCGCAGCATCCTCGGCCAGGAGGATCTCGACGACATGCTGGCCGAGCGGGAGAAAATCAACAACCGGATCCAGGAAGTCCTCGACAAAAACACCGACCCCTGGGGCGTTAAGGTCTCCCATGTAGAGATCAAGCACATTGACCTCCCGGCGGACATGCAGCGGGCTATCGCGCGTCAGGCCGAGGCCGAGCGGACCAGAAGGGCCAAGGTCATCAATGCCGACGGCGAGTTCCAGGCCTCAACGAAGCTTGGCGAAGCGGCGATTGTCCTCGGAAAGAACCCGATTGCACTGCAACTGAGGTATCTCCAGACGCTGGCGGAGATCGCCACGGAGAACAACTCCACCACGATCTTCCCCGTTCCCATAGACATCTTTGAGCCGTTCAAGAAGCTTCTGGCGGAGAAGAAGTGAGACGATGAGCGAAAAAGCGCTTGAAATTGCCGCTCATCTCATGGCGCTCTCGGCGACCACGGCGCCCAAATCCCGGGGTGAGAGTTTTGTTTTCACGAAAATCATCGAAGGCCGGCAGGTCAAAGAAATAGCCGATTCGATGGAGCAATTCGGCGAGAAAACGAAAAAGAAAAATTTCGATCGGGATGCCAAGAGCGTCAGAAATTCGGAGGTAATCCTGCTGATCGGGATTCGTGATGCGACCCCGATTTCTCAGAACTGCGGGGCCTGCGGCTATGATAACTGTACGCTGCTCGAAAAGAGAACGGGGCCGGAGTTCTCCGGCCCCCACTGCGCTTTCCGCCTCCTCGATATGGGGATCGCCATCGGGTCAGCGGTCAAAACCGCATCGATCTTGAATGTTGACAATCGGATTATGTACCGCATTGGAGCGGTGGCCCGAAGTGTGGGGATCGTCGATTGGGATTTTGTCATGGGGATCCCTCTGTCAGGTACCGGAAAGAACATTCACTTTGACCGATAACACGTTTAATAGCGGTACGGAGAGAGAGCAGAATAACCGCGCAACGATTATTGTCGACCAACGTAAGAAAAACGCGTATCGACTACCGCTTCTTCTTTTTCTCCTTACTGTTGTAACTACCTTGATAGCCGGGAGCTCCTTTTATGTGTCCTATGAGGAGTTGATCGATAATCCCGTGCTTATTACGACAGGCATCCCCTTTGCCTGCTCACTCCTTTCAATCCTCGTCGCGCATGAGATGGGGCATTTCATTACATCACGGCGCTATAGGGTAGACGTAACGCTACCGTACTTTATACCGGCCCCTACGCTGTTCGGCACGCTGGGAGCCGTTATCAAGATGCGTTCCCAAATTCGAAAGAAAACGATGCTTCTGGATATCGGGGCCGCAGGACCGCTGGCGGGAATCGTGATCGCTATTCCGCTGGTGGTGTGGGGCCTGCACCAATCGCAGCTGATACCCGTTACCGGGACGGAACAATCATATCTTTTCTTCGGAGATTCTCTTCTATTCAAATTACTCTCGTATCTCATAATCGGTACGATCCCGGAAGGATATGACGTTATGTTGTCCCCCATCGCCTTTGCCGGATGGGTCGGGTTCCTGGTCACGGCTCTCAACCTAATGCCGATGGGTCAGCTTGACGGCGGACACATCGCGTACGCCCTGTTTGGACGGGGACAACGCATCGTTTCGAGAGTATTTGTGGCATCGCTGGTGGTGATGGGAATCGTGTTTTACGTGGGATGGCTTGTCTGGGCGGCGCTGGTGCTCATTATCGGGATTGATCATCCGCCGGTTGCCGATGATGATATCGGCCTTGATCGCAAGCGGAGGGTAATAGGCTGGGTTTGTTTCTTCCTGTTTATTGTCACCTTTATCCCGGTTCCGGTTAAGATGGATTTCTTTTAGCCTGTTGAAACATTATTCGGCGATCTGTAGCAAAAATAGACTGTATTTAAAAACATGGGCCGGGTAATCAAGAATGGTGGTTTTGAGTTCATATGTCTTTGGCGGGGCCCCCGAAAAACGAAATATTTGCGGGGTGTCATGGAGGTCTCATGTCGCAGTATATCCACGATGAGGGGAGTTTCGAAGGGATCGGAGGCGAGAAGATATTTTTTCAATTATTCAAACCCAAGGCGTATAAAAATATCATTATATATGTCCACAGTATGGGCGAGCACAGCGGCAGATATCTCTTTCCCATCGAATACTTCATTGACAGAAAGGTCGCTTTCTACGGGCTTGATCATCGGGGACACGGAAAATCCTCCGGAAAGAGGGGACATATCGACCTTTTCTCCAACTACCTCGATGACCTCTCGACCTTTGTAAATATAGTCCGCAAGCGGGAAGGCGACAAACGATTATTTATGATGGGCCACGGTTTGGGAGGCCTTATTGTCGTTCGATATATAGAGGAGTACCCGGATTCCATTAACGGCGTAATTGTTTCATCGGCGGCCCTTAAATTGAAACATGACGTATCACCGTTTATGGCCTACGTCGGAGATATACTATCCAGACGCCTGCCGCGATTTTCCATGACCAATGAGATCGATCCCGTTAATCTTACGCACGATAAGGATGTCGTAAAAAAATATATGGAAGATGACCTTGTTCATAACAAGATCACGGCGCGTTTTTTTACCGAGTGTTCGTCCGCAATGAAAGAAGCGTTCGAGAAGGCCGAAACGGTCAAGCTCCCGTTTCTTATCATGCACGCCGGCGCCGACGAGGTGGTCTCCCCGGGCGGCAGCAGGCAGTTCTATGACGCGATTGCCTCTACGGATAAGAAACTTGCCGTCTATCAGGGAATGTATCACGAGATACTCAACGAGTTGGATCGAGTGACCGTCTATAAAGACATGGAAAAATGGATTGCCCCGCACCTTCTGAAATAGCGAGAGGCGCCCGGGTCGGGGTAACGAGTTAACGGATTGCACCGTGAAGACTTACCTGAAATGACACGCGCAGAGTTTTCCGCCGCCCTTATCTTCGAGGGGCGGCGCTTCACTTTTACAGATATCCTGGACCTCGGGACACCGGGTGTGAAACCGGCAACCGGTCGGGACAAAAATGGGGCTGGGAATGTCTCCCCGAAGGATGACGCGCTGCTTACGGCCGTTTCCTCGTATTGTCGGAACCGCCGAAAGGAGGGCGACGGTGTAGGGGTGGAGCGGCTGTTTATAGAGCTCATCCTTATCGGAAAGTTCCACGATCTTTCCCAGATACATAACTCCTACGCGATTGCTCATATATCGAACGACGGAAAGGTCGTGGGAGATAAACACGTAGGTAAGCCCGAATCGGTCCTTGAGCGACATCAAGATATTGATGATCTGTGCCTGAATAGACACATCCAGAGACGATACCGGCTCGTCGGCTATAATCAGCTCCGGGGAAAGCGCCAGGGCCCGGGCGATCCCAATGCGCTGGCGCTGACCGCCGGAAAATTCATGGGGGTAGCGGTCAAGGGCATCCTCGGACATACCGACCTGGGCAAGAATATCAACGATATGCCCTCGCATCTCGGAACGATTGCAGACTCGATGGATCGCCATTCCCTCGCCGATTATCGAAAAGACGCTTTTCCTCGGATTGAGCGAAGCGTAGGGGTCTTGGAATATTATCGAGAGCTTGGCGCGAAGCTGCTGTAGACGGCCCGGTGAAAAGGAGGCCATATCCCGTCCCTCGTAGAAGACCTTTCCCTGGGTTGGTTCCTCGAGTCTGAGGATCAGTCTTCCAAGAGTGCTCTTGCCGCATCCGCTTTCACCAACTATACCGAGGGTCTCGCCCCGGCGGATAACAAGGTCGATGTCGTCGACCGCCTTAACGCTAAGGCCCTTCCGTTTTAAGAATCCTCGATTGACCGGGTAATACTTCTTGACGGCTGTGAGCTGTATCAACGGTTCCATGACGTCCTACCGGAATAGCCAACATTTCACGAGGCTGGCGGCGCCTTGATTGAACATCGGCGGCTCCTCACGTTTGCAGATTTCCATAACACGCGGACAGCGGGGTGAAAACCTGCACCCGGCCGGGATCTCCGAGAGTCTCGGGACGCTTCCCGGTATCGTATAGAGGGTTTTTCCCCCGGATTCGTAGGCGGGCAGCGCCCTGAGAAGCCCCTGGGTGTAGGGATGTAAGGGGGTATCAAATATTTCTTTTACGGGGCTGGCCTCCACGATGGTCCCGGCATACATGACAAAGAGCCTTTCGGCCACCTCGGAAACGACACCGAGATCATGCGTAATAAGGATCATCGACATGGAATGTTCTTTCCTCAAGGAATCGATCAGTTCCAGTATCTGGGCCTGAATCGTAACATCCAGGGCCGTTGTCGGTTCGTCGGCGATCAGGAGCCTTGGAGACAGGGAGAGAGCCATGGCGATCATGACGCGTTGCCGCATACCCCCGGATAGCTGGTGGGGATAATCATGGAACCTCCGTTCGGGAGACGGGATCCCCACCTGGTTGAGGATATCGACGGCCCGCCGGCGGCTCTCCCGTTTTGAGAGGTCGGTGTGGTAACGGTAGACTTCGGCAACCTGCTCTCCAACGGTAAAAACCGGGTTGAGGGAAGTCATCGGTTCCTGGAATACCATAGAGATACGATTGCCCCGAATTCCGAGGATCTCGGTTTTGTCAAGGGAAAGGAGATCTCTGCCTTCGAAGAGAATCTTCCCGGATACGATCTTGCCCGGGGGGGAGGGGACCAGTCCGAGTATCGAAAGGGCCGTCATGCTCTTGCCGCACCCGCTCTCTCCGACCAGGCCAATCGTCTGGGAGGTGTTGACGAAAAGATCGACACCGTCGACCGCCTTGACGGCGCCCTGGCCGGTGAAGAAATAAGTCCTGAGGTCCTCTATATGAAGGAGTTCTTCCATAGTCTTACTTGTGCGTATTGATTGTAGATGAAAAAGGGATATAACACAATGAAATTTGAACGATGCTTTTCTTCTTGACAAAAATCTTTGCATAAGTACAATAGTAGCACGATTATATAATTAATAACACGATCGGAGAGGCCATGAGCAATCTGATACGATTTGGCGTTTCACTTGATCGGGAGCTCCTCACTCAATTCGATTCATACCTTTCCCAGAAAGGGTATGAGAATCGTTCGGAGGGTATCCGTGATCTGATCAGGGATGCCCTGGTAAGGCAGGAGTGGGAAGCCGTCGATCCCAACGAGGAACGAATGGCCGTAGTATCCATTGTCTACGACCATCATGAATCGGACCTTCCAGGCAAACTTACGGAACTGCAACACGAACGACACGGGGTTGTCCATTCCGCGCTTCATATTCATCTGGATCGTCATAACTGCCTCGAAATACTGGTTCTCAGGGGACCCATGGGCTCAATTCAAGATCTGGGAAATAAGCTCATCAGTACGCGCGGCGTACGGCACGGGAAGATGATACTTACGACTACCGGGAAAAATATACACTAAGGAGGGTAATGATGCACATACCTGACGGTTTTCTTTCTTTGCCGGTGGCGGCAACGACATACGGGGTGTCGGCCGCCGTCGGTGCCGCGACGATCGTGCAGGCCAAACGGAGATTCGCCGATCGTTTTGTCCCCCTGGCGGGAATATCGGCCGCCTTCATCTTCGCCGCGCAGATGATCAATTTTCCCATTGGAGGAGGGACGAGCGGCCATTTTCTGGGGGCGATGCTGGCCTGTCTCCTGTTAGGGCCTTCGGTGGGTTTCTGGATTATGTCCCTGGTCCTGGTCATGCAATGCCTCCTCTTTGCGGACGGCGGGATTACCGCCCTCGGGGCCAATATCCTTAACATGGGAATCGTGGGAGGAATTATGTCTTACGCGATCTTCTTGCTGATCGTGAAGATACTTCCCCGGGGTAAGGGCTCTTTCCTGGCGGCGACCTTCGGGGTCTCATGGCTGGCGGTAGTGCTTGCCGCGTTTGTCTGCAGCGTGGAGCTCGGGGTATCGGGCACCATCCCGTTTAAGATCGCCATTCCCGTTATGACCGGTTTTCATGTCCTTATCGGGCTGGGGGATGCGGTAGTAACAACGGCCGTCCTTTCGTACATGCTCAATGCCAGGCCCGACCTGGTATACGCGTGGTCCGAGTCAAACGGCGCACTTGTCGGAGAGGAGGTGGCGGCACATGGATAAAAAGAAGAATAATACGCGGTTTATCGTCATTTCCCTTTTCATCTGTCTTGTTATTGCGTTCTTACTGTCTCCCTTCGCCTCGTCAAGCCCCGACGGCCTGGAGAAGGCAGCCGAATTACTCGGCTTCCTCCACCTGGGAGAGGTAATGGTCTGGGGGCATTCGATCATGCCCGACTATAGCATTCCGTTTCTGGGAGAAAGGCCGATTTCCGGCATGATCGCGGGTATTTTAGGAACTCTGGTGCTCTTCGGGCTCGGATGGGGGGTAGGAGCGGTCCTCAAAAGGAAAAAATCATCCAAGTAAAAAAAAGCGTATTCGAAAAAACCCGGACTCTGTTCCGGGTTTTCTTATCTATGGGGTATCGGGGGGGTACCCCTCATTCCAAGCCAAGGATCCGCATTCCCTTTTCGCTGAGTTCTTCAAAGGAGTCGGCTCCCCCTTTGAATACGAGAGTTATACCTTCCATGCCTTCGTCGAAAATGTCCAGGTTCGTCGTATGGGCTGCGGTGAAGATGATGATACTTTTCGTCGGTATATATTTTAGTGCAATGGTGATAAGCTCGGCTCCCGACATCTGAGGGAGCACCAGATCAACGATAAGGAGATCCGGTTTTCTTTGGCGGAGTTCCTTGAGGCCTTCCTCGGCGTTCTCAAGAGCGACGATGTTCTGGACATCATCGGAAAATAGATCGACTACCTGCTGCCTGGTCAAAGCCGAATCCTCGATAATGAGGATCCGTTTATCGGCCTTCGGCCGTGCTTTGGGGACCCGTCTCATAACGAGTCTTTTTACGAGCCTTGTTTTCGGGACAACCGTGTCCGATGATCCCTGTTCTTTGGGTTGGGGTTGGTCCTTAGTTTCAGCAACAGTATCGGGCACGGAATTTTCCGAGACCGGGTAGGCTTCGGAGTCGAATCCGAACATAAACTCGTTTCCGCATTGGGAGCACCTTATCGGACGAACGGCGCTGTCGGATACAACCTCTTCAAGATCGAGGAATATCTTTTTCTTACATTTCGGACAATGGGTTTCGATCAGGCTCATAGCTTTTGTACCATATATTCTAAAATTATAAGTGATTATCCCTACATGTGTCAAGGAGATAACGGAGGTGACGGGTTTATGGGCTCGAAATGAGCTTTTACATCCGTGTTGACATTTATGTAGCGGTATGATAGATGAGAAATGAGGCTTGGAAAGAGAGGGTAACATGCAGATTCAAAAAATCAATCCTGTCAACCCCGAACAGCGGCTTATTCGACTCGTTGTCGAAAGGCTTCGGCGGGGTGAAGTTATTGCGTATCCGACCGATACCATATACGGTATTGGGTGTGATATCTTTCAGAAGAGTGCCATAGATCGACTCTACAAGATTAAAGGGAAAGACCCGAATAAGCCCCTCAGTTTTCTTTGCCCCAATCTTACGGATATCAGCACATACGCTCAGGTGAGCAACCAGGCCTTTAATATCATGAAGCGACTAGTGCCGGGACCGTATACATTTGTCCTAGAGGCTTCCCGAAAGGTCCCGAAGGTCATGCTCACCCGAAGGAAGACGGTCGGGATCAGGATCCCGAACAACAATATTTGTCTTATGATGGTTCAACTCCTTGGCAACCCGATTATTACCACAAGCGTAAAGAATACCGAAAACGAGTTGTTCAACGATGCCGAAGAGATTGGCGAAAGGCTCCGCGGACTCGTAGATATGGTTATCGATGGAGGAAGGATTATTGCACATCACTCCACCATCATCGATCTGTCCGGGGATAGCCCGACGGTAATCAGAGAGGGGAAGGGAGATACGTCAATTATATTCGAGGAATAAATGTCCCGACTCTTTGTTGTCCGCGGCGAAAGTTTTGTGTGGCATTTATCAGGCGAATTCTGTATAGTAAGAAAGTCATCCTTTATATAAAGATGATCGGTATCTATGGAGATATTGGTAAAACTTCACTATGTGCTGAGAACGTATGCACCCGGGAGAGACTTCAAGAGACCGTTTGCTCTCACTCTCGCCAAAGGCGCAGTTCTCGGAGAAGTAATAAGGGCCCTCGAGTTGCCGAATGATCAGGAGTTTTTACTCTTTGTCGGATCAAGACACGCCGTGCGAGACCAGGTCCTCGTAGAGGGAGATACCGTAACGATCCTCCCGCCCATTATCGGTGGATGATTGAAATGTCACCTCAACGTTTACTTGAGGTATCTAACACATATAAGACATACACGGCGGCAGATGCCCCGGCGAGCCTGACGAGAAAAATACCTCCCATAATGGGGGGTTTTTTTATATGCAGAGACCAGAAGATTTGAGGGAGGAAAAGAAACGGGGGTAAGGGATAAAATTCCCTTGACATATAAAACATTGTTTTGTAGCATAACATCGTTCACTAGTCGGCCTTTTAAAGACTATCGTAGAATATTCTGATATGGAAAACGTCGTCGCGCAACGGATTGAAACGGAAAGACAGGAGCGGATCGAACGTATCTTGGATGCGGCACGAAAGCTCTTCGTGGAAAAGGGGTACCTCGGTGCTACGATGCGTGATATCGCTCTGGAGGCGGAGCTTTCCACGGGGGCTATCTACGTCTATTTTTCCGGGAAAGACGACATTTACGAGAGGGTTTGTGAAGAGGCCTTCATGGTCGTTATCGGTCTCATAAAGAAGGAGGCCATAACGGAGGGTACGCCAAGAGATCGCATACGAGCCATAGCACGCCAATACGTTACATTCTATACCGACTATACCGAATATTTCGAGATGCTCACGTTCCATGACCTCGGATTTACCAAACGGGGCCAGTCGGAACATCTGAGGGAACGGCTCAAGGATTTGACGGCACAGGCCGTAAGGATCATCGAGGAAGTCATGGTGGAAGGAATCGCCGGCGGAGAATTTTCGTCGGATATTGACAGCGCGCAGGCCAGTTTCAACCTTTGGGCGGGATTGGAAGGGGTTCTCATCCTCGATATGATGGGGTATCTCAAGAATTTCAACCTGGATCTCGAAAAGGTTGTACAGACTCAGTTGAAGATATTACTTGGCGGGATTATGGCAAAGACCCGGGAGTAAAGCGGCGTTTAGATACGAAAGGATAAACAAAGCGAACAAGGCAATAGAACGGGTTATTAGCGGATTGATGGAATAGTCATTAGTACGAAATAAAGAGATACAATATGTAATGAATAGTACGAGGAGACGATTATGGCCGCCCAACTCACCAAGGGTCAACGGGATGAGATTAAAAAACAAGCGCTGGACGATTTTTCCCGGTATGTTAATCCCCAGAAGGCGCGGGTACTGAAGAACGCAGGATTGGATATCATCGAGGGAAAACGGGAGGGAGCGGCGGTCTGGGACATCACCGGGAAGAAATATATCGACTGTATTACCTCGGCGGGATCGTTTAACGTCGGCAGGCGGAATCCCGAGATCATCGATGCCCTGAAAAAGGCCCTGGATGAATATGATCTCGGCGTCTTCCTGCTCTGCAGCAAGCCCAAGGCCGACCTGGCTAAGCGACTTGCCGAAATAACCCCGGGTGACCTACAATACGTCATGTACGGGTCGGGTGGGGGAGAGGCAAATGATTTTGCCATTAAGCTCGCCCGGGGCTATACCATGAAGAACGATGTAATCTCGACACTAAAGGCCTATCACGGACACACGGGATTTTCGCTGGCGGCCATCGGCCGTGATGAATACCGCAAGCCCTTCGGTTCGATGGTACCCGGTTATAAACACGTCCCCTACAACAACCTGGCGGCAATGGAAGAGGCGGTCACCGAAGACACCGCCGCCATCATCATCGAGCTTGTCCAGGGAGAGGGGGGTATTCACCTTGCGACGGACGACTATGTGAAGGGATTGAGGAAACTTTGCGACGATCATGAGGTGCTGCTTATCTTTGACGAGATACAGACCGGATTCGGGCGTACGGGCAAGATGTTCTGCTGCGATTATTCCGGGGTCGTCCCGGACATTTTAACCATTGCCAAATCGTTGGGTGGGGCGCTTTACCCCATTTCCGCAACCGTCTATCGTGAGGAACTGGGTGACTTTGTGATGACACATGCCTTCACCCACCTTTCAACCTTCGGCGGATCAGACATCGGATGTATGGTGGGGCTTGCGGTCATAGATTTTATTGTCAAGAATAAGCTACCCGAACACGCCGCAAAGATGGGAGAACGCTTCCAGAAGGGGTTCGATGAGCTTCTCACGAGATATCCCGAACTCCTTATGGAGGTGAGGCGCAAAGGCCTCATGATGGGGCTCCAATATACCAATGACAGTATCGGTCCCCGGATGAGCTATCAACTTGCACAAAACGGCGTCATGGCCATCTATACCGGCAATGAGCCTTCGGTAATGCGGCTGATGCCCTCGCTTGTAATACAGGAAGATGAAGTCGATTTTGTCGTCGATGCCCTCGACAAATCGATGTCTGAAATTATGAAACAGGGCGGAATCGAAAAGTACTAATTAAGAGGAGGTTTTTCTTATGGCGACCGGCGACGAGATATGGGAGGCCCTGGCCGATTTCACCGAACAATGTAACAACAATAAGCGGCTGCGCAAAATGCAGCGAGACTGGACGAAAATACTCCACTTCAAGGCCATTGACATGGATGATTCCTTTACGATGAAGGTGGTGGAGGGAGAGATTGTAAAAAACGATAAGGGTACTGTTGGAACACCCGATATCATAGTGGAAACCGACAGTGAGACGATGTGTGACATGTTCTGGGGCGATATCAACCCCACCCAGAAGTACCTGAGGGGCGAGATTAAGGTCAAGGGAACCCAGGAGGATGTCATGCGTATCGACGTGATAACGGCGGTCATCTGGCCGGAGGTATAATATGTCCATAATCGACGATATTCTTTCGAAGACCGACATGGATGAGATCAGAAAGGAAACGGAAGAAAATTACCGGCAGTATGTAAACCCTTTCGCCCTGAGGATGTTTAAAAACGCAAGCCTTGATATCATCGAGGGAAAGAGAGAAGGTGCCTCGGTTTGGGATATATCAGGACAGAAATATATCGACTGTGTCACCGGCGCGGGGATATTCAATGTCGGCAGGCACAACAAAGAAATCGTCGAAGGTCTTAAAAAAGCGCTGGATACCTACGATATGGGAGGCTGGATTTCTATCGTACGAGAGCGGGGAATCTTGGCAAAGAAATTAGCCGAGATCACTCCCGGAGACTTGAAATACTCATTGTTTTGCTGCGGGGGCGGGGAGGCCATTGAAGTGGCCGTGAAGCTTGCCCGCGGACATACCGACAAGACCGAAATCATTTGCATGGAAAACGGGTATCACGGGGTTACCGGGTTTGCCCTTCCGGCCACCGGACGGGACGTCTATAAGCAGCCGTTTGCCCCGCTGACACCGGGCTACCGGCACGTCCGATATAACGATATCGGAGCGGTGGAAGAGGCCATCACCGAGGAGACGGCCGCGGTCCTGCTGGAGCCCATCCAGGGAGAGGGCGGCATCATCCCCGCCGATGACGCGTATCTGCGGCAATTGAGGGAGCTCTGCACGAAAAACGAGATCCTTCTTGTCTTCGACGAAGTCCAGACGGGATTCGGGCGCACCGGAAAGATGTTTTGCGCCGAGCACTCGGGAGTTAACCCCGATATTATGGTGCTGGCCAAATCCCTGTCGGGCGGATTATATCCCCTTTCGTGCGCGGTCTTTACGGAGGAAATAGCGGAATTCCTCATGACCCACCCGTTCATCATCATCAATTCCTTCGGGGGGACGTCGCTGGCCTGCCTCGTTGCACTGGCGACTATCGAGTATATTGAAAATAACGACCTGCCGGGACACGCCACTCGAATGGGTGGTCGGTTTATGGCGGGCCTCTCCGCCCTGAAGGGAAAGTACCCGAAACTCGTTCTCGACGTACGGGGCAGGGGACTTATGCTCGGCATGGAATTTCCAGAAGACAGCATCGGTCCCAGAATGGCCTATCAGCTCAAGCAGAACGGCGTGATATCGATCTATACGTTCAATAACCCGAGGATCATTCGGATAATGCCGACGCTTGTCATCACCGAGCAGGAGGTCGATTTTGTCTTGGAGGCGTTTGACCGCTCGCTTGCCGAGATCAGCAAACAGGAGGAGAAAAACGCCGCTCGGTAGGATAATGGGGGACAACGCGGTCAACGCCGGATAACGGTGCATAGTGATTCGGGAAATAGATACGGAATGTTGACGGGATAGATATTGAAGGCGACACCCGTCAATATGATGCTAAATTGCAGGAGGAATTATTTATGACCCAACTCAGACGGGCGATCGGACTTCGGACGGTGATATCCACGGGGGCCGGGATGGCTCTGGCCACCGTAACCTATGTCTCGTTTATACAGGTGGCAAGCTACCTAACCGGCAATTCCGCATGGATCGCCATCCTCGTGTCCGGATTGATGGCGATATTCGCAGGATCGTGCTTTGCCGAACTTAACTCCATGTATCCTACCGCGGCCGGAATCAAGCTCTTCATAGAGCGAGCCTTTGGCGAGCGGACAGCTATTATTATTTCGGGCGTCTACGTCCTCGGCCAGCTTGCCATTGTCGGGGCGGAAATTTTTATCCTTTCTCAGGCAATCTCCCAGGGGTTCACGGCTATCCCGCCGGTGGTCTGGGCGGCGTTGTTCGTGCTGTTGCTCCTGTACCTCAATTTTCGCGGGATTAACTTTGCGGGTCTTGCACAGGATATCCTCGCGTATACTATGTTCGCCGGTCTCATCCTGATTTCTATCTACGGTCTGTACACAATCGATTTTCACATCGAAAACCCGCTTACCATCGGGTCAATGGACGGCTTCATACAGGCGGTAGCGATCGGGATATCATGCTTTATTGCGTTTGAGTGGGTCATCACCGTATCGGAGGAAGTCGTCGATGTAAAACTGGTCCCGAGGGGAATGATGATTGCTCTGGGCCTTCTGGCAGTAACGTATGCTCTCTTTTCAACGGCGATGACGTCCGTACTCGGATGGGATCAGCTCTTGCCGGTGCTGGCCCCCGAGGGGCTGCCGATACCCCATGTGCTCTACGGAAAATACCTGTTAGGCGGGTTCGGGCTCTACTTCATGATTATCATGGGCCTGTTAGCGTCGTTGACCTCATTGAATGCGGGCATAATGACCGCCTCACGCTTCGTGTATGCGATGGCGCGGGACTGGTCGCTGCCGCGTTTTCTGGCAAGGCTCCATCCCCGCTACGCGACGCCATGGGTGGCGATGCTGGCCGTTTTGCTTTATTGCGCGATTATGACGATCTACGGTTTCGTTACCAGATATGTCCTTTCGATGATCCTGATCATCGCCGCGGCCGAATGTCTCATCTACGTCGTCATGGCCCTGGCGGTCATCAGGCTTCGATACAAGGAGCCGGATAAGGAACGAAGCTTCAAGCTGCCGGGAGGAATAATCATCCCGGTCATCGTTGTCATTGTCTACGGGATAGTCGCGGGATTCATCCTGTTCGGACCGATGAGGCCCGAGGACGTGATGGATCAGAGGATATGCCTCTTCTTCATTATCGGGCTCTTTGCGCTCAATTCACTCTATGTATTCACTATCTGGCCGCGGCTTAGGACAAAATATAAGAAAATCGCGGATGAACGAGTACCGAGGCGGCGCAGAAGAGAAGGGGCGAGCACCGATAGTGGGCGCGATCGATAGAAAAGAAGGAGAAGAGTAGATCGGTACGTATGTTTTTGGGTGATATCGGTGCACACGATACAACAGAAGAAGGGGCGGCCTACCGGGTAACCGGCGGACCGACAAAACCGGTAGAGTTCACGAAACACGAGTAAACAGTAGGGAGTAAATAACCATTCTTGGAGGTACGATTATGGCACTTTCCGACAAGGAATTGAAGACCCTGACAGAGAAGGCCCATCAGATCAGAAAAGATATCATTCAGACGCTGATCTGGTCCGGCGGGGGGCATGCCGGAGGAGCTCTATCACAGGCGGATATTCTAGTGGCTCTTTATTACAAGTACCTTAACATCGATCCGAAACGGCCCGATTGGCCCGATCGGGACCGCGTTATCCTCTCCAAAGGACATGGAGGGGTTGGGTATGCCCCGATACTGGCCGATAAAGGGTATTTCGACAAGGAGCTACTTAAAGATTTCAACCATACCGGTTCTCCATTTGGCATGCACTTGGACGGCCTTAAGGTAAAGGGAGTAGATGCCTCGACGGGGTCCCTTGGGCACGGCCTGCCTATCTCCGTAGGGCTGGCCCTTGGGGCGCGGTTGAAGAAGAAGGACTGGCTGACCTACTGCATCATGGGTGACGGCGAACAGAACGAAGGGACCATCTGGGAGGCGGCAATGGCGGCCTGTCACTACAAGCTTTCCAACCTCATCGGGATTATCGATAACAACAAATATTGTATCGACGGGGCCTGTGAGGATATCATGTGTATCGAGCCCCTGGGTAAGAAGTGGGAAGCGTTCGGGTGGAAGGTCATTGATTCGGACGGCCACGACTATACGAAGCTGTGCCCGGCAATCGAGGAGGCTATCACCTATAAGGATGGCCCGTGTGTTATCATCGCCCATACTATAAAGGGCAAGGGCGTTGACTTTATGGAGGACGTCGCGGCCTGGCACTACGGCGGCCTTGATGCTGACAAGACGAAAAAGGCAATTGAATCCATCGATAAGATGTACGCCAATAAGTAATAGGGAGGTACGCCATGGCAGAGCAAGTTGGAGGCTTGACATATACAATCCTTGACGCCGATAAGATGACGGCGGCCGAGATATACGGTGATGTCCTGACCCAGATTGGAGGCCAGCGACCCGAGATCGTGGCATTGAGCGCCGACCTGGCCAAATCGACCAAAATCGGTAAATTCGGGGAGAAGTATCCCGACCGTTTTTTCAACGTGGGGATTGCCGAGCAGAACATGTTCGGGGTTGCGGCCGGCCTGGCATTGGCCGGCTTTGTCCCCTTTGTCTCGACGTTTGCGGTATTTGTGTCGATGCGGGCCGGTGAGCAGGTGCGCACCGATATCTGCTACCAGAAGCTTAACTGCAAGATCATCGCGACTCACTCGGGCATATCATTTGGACAGGCGGGAACTACCCACCACTGCACGGAAGACCTGGCAATCATTCGGTCGTTTGCGAACATGACCGTCATCGCCCCGGCCGACGGATTTGAAACGGCCAAGGCGGTGCAGGCTTCCGTTGACTGGAAGGGTCCCGTCTACATAAGGATCGGTCGTGGATTTGAGCCGCGAGTTTACACGGATGATAAATTCGACTTTACGATCGGTAAGGCAAGAGAGATGCGGCCCGGCACCGACGTTACCGTCATTGCTTGCGGTACACCGCTGGTGGGGGCGGTGGACGCGGCAGACTTCCTCAAGAAAAACGACGGCCTATCGGTTCGGGTCATCAATATGCACACCATCAAGCCGATCGACCGCGAGGCGATTGAGAAGGCCGTGATGGATACGAGAAGGATTATAACCTTTGAGGATCACAACGTCATCGGTGGACTTGGCAGTGCGGTGGCCGAAGTAATAGCCGACCTCGGAAAGGGGTGCGCCTTCAAGCGGGTAGGAATACCCGACGAATTTTCGCCGGTCGGATATCCGGATGACCTGTACCACCACTACAAGCTTGATTCCGAGGGTATCATCGATACGGTGCGGGAAGTTATGGGCAAGGAGTTCGAGGAAGACGAAGACTGGCAGGACGAATTTTAGCAAAAAGGAGGCATTATGCCCGACAAAGACTATATCCTTGCAAGGATCATGCTTCGGGCCGCGGTGCCCCTCGTGAAAGTCTTGATCGAAGACGATCCGAAGATGCGCGAAAAATACCGTGGTTTCAACAAGATAGTGCAGTTTGAGGTAAAGGGAAACGATGACCTCGTCACCCAGCTGAAATTCGAGGATGGGATTCCTCAGACGACATTCGAGCGGGACGATAATCCTGATCTCGCGTTTATTTTTAAAAGCGCAAAACAGCTCAACGCGTTTTTTGCGGGTAAGGCCGCCGTTCCCAAGATCAAAGGATTTACAAAAATAGGGATTCTTCTGAAAGTCGTCCCGCTGCTTCTGGGCCTGACGCTGTTGCTACCGACAAAACTCCCCAAGGATCCGCAGAAGAAGACACTTAAAGTGAAGCTCCTCTTTTACATGCTCAGCTCAGGGCTATCCCAGATGAATAAGGCGGGCTATGAGGAGTTTAATAAATTCACCGAAAAGATGCCTGACAGAGTCATCCAGTGGTCGTGCCTGCCTGACGGTCCGTATGCCTATCTGCGCATAAAATTCGGAAAGACGAAAGCGGGCAGAGGACTCTACACGCGCCGGCGTCCGTTTATAGACATGCAATTTAACGGTGTGGACAACGCCATCAAGGTCCTGACAAATCAAGTGGATCTGGTGCAGGCGATCATGGATGGATACCTTGTGCAGGAGGGATCTCCGGAGTACGGCAAGGACCTCGGTAGTTTCATGCTCACGATCGACTCCTGGATTAAACAGGCATAGGCAGGATGTTATCGCAGCTCCTGGACAATGGGACGCGCCCGTCCGGAAGGTTTGAATGGGCGCGTCCCGGAAGTATCGTCCATGATATTATTTGATAGGACGGGGACGCATTATGACCGGTCTGAAGAAGGTTGTGACGCTCAGGACGGTGATTGCCACGAGCGCCGGTATGGCGATGGCGACTTCATGCTACGCGGCGGGGGTCAAGGTGGCGGTCCTGGTCGCCGGCCAATCCGCCTGGGTATCAATACTCGTGGCGGGAATCATGTGTATCCTGTCTTCCATGTGTTTTTCTGAGCTCAACGGAATGTACCCGTCGGCGGCCGGTATTCGACTCTTCATTGAGCGCGCCTTTGGCGAGAAGGCGGCCATCACCATCGGGGCCTTCTACCTCGGGTGTGCCATAGCCATGGTAGGCCCGGAGACCCACATTTTGAGCAGCGTCATCGGGACCGTACTGCCGGGAGTACCTCCTTTTGTATGGGTCCTGGTTTTCCTGGGCGTGATCGCACTCATCAATCTGAGAGGAGTCGTCCTCGCCGGTCTGGCGCAGGACATTATGACGTATACGATGCTCAGCTTTATGATAGTAATCGGGATTTACGCGATTAAGACGTCGGGCGTTTCGGTTCCTCAGATGCTCAATACGGGGGGTATAACCAATGTCTTTCAAGCGGCGGCCGTCGGCGTATTTCTATACGTTGGATTCGAGTGGGTAACGCCGTTGGCCGAAGAGGTCACCGATAGTAAAATAATCCCGAAGGGAATGATGATCGCCATCGGCCTGCTCTGCATAACCTACGCGATCTTTATTACGGGGATGATCGCGGTGGTTTCAAAGGAAACGCTTGCTGTGTCAAACATACCGCACATCATCTTCGGCAATGCACTGTTCGGAAAGGCCGGCATCTACGTATTCGTTGTGATGAGCTGCCTCGCATCGATGACGTCATATAATGCCGGATTCTTGAACTTTTCCCGTTTCATTTACGCGATGGGTCGGGATAACGTCCTGCCGAGGGTCTTTTCAAAAATAAGCAATCGGTACGCCACCCCATTGTTTGCCATACTTTTCGCCTTCACCCTATCGCTCCTGATATCTATCTATTGCCATCTCTCCGGTAAGTACATGAGGCTGATATTAGTCGCCGCGGCCATCGAGGTAATTATATACACGGTAATGGCGCTGTCGGTTATCCGGCTTCGATTCACCATGCGGGATACCGACAGGCCCTATCGGGTGCCCGGCGGGCTGATTATCCCGATAATATCCGTAGTTTTTTTTATGATCCTGTTGCTGGGAATCTATGCAGAGGACATAACGGTCCTGTTTATAATGGCGGGAGTCTTTGTAGTCTGTCTTATCTATACGCTTCTTGTGCCTCCTCGCCTGAGATCAGCCTATGAAAAACGGATGGAGCAACGCGTCCCCCGTCGTCGGAGACCGGGGGGAGCGGGCTCAAAACAGACTTAAAAAACCATAGATATTCTTAAAGGGGTTACACGATATGAAGGTAGGAGTTCCCAAAGAAATTAAGGCCGAAGAGAATCGCGTTGCCCTTACGCCCGCGGGAGTTTCCGCGCTTGTAGGGCACGGCCATACGGTATTGGTGGAAAAGGGGGCGGGTGTCGGCAGCGGGCTGCTTGACGACGAATACATGGCGATGGGCGCTCGGATACTCCCAACCAAGGAAGACGTCTGGGATCAGGCGGAGATGATCATAAAGGTCAAGGAGCCGCTCGGTCCCGAATTCGGCCTGATCAAAGACCACATTCTGTTTACCTATTTTCACCTGTCGGCCGACCTTGAATTGACCAAGAAGCTGCTTGCCACCGACGTCAAGGCGGTCGCCTATGAGACGATCCAGCTTGCCGACGGATCGCTGCCGCTGCTGGCCCCGATGAGCGAAGTGGCCGGGAGGCTTTCTATACAGATGGGGGCACGGTGTTTGGAATCGATCGGCGGAGGTAAGGGGATCCTCCTTTCGGGAGTGTCGGGCGTGCCGCCGGCCAAGGTCGTTATCCTGGGTGCGGGAATCGCCGGCTCAAACGCCTGTTTTGTGGCGGTTGGGATGGGGGCCAGGGTCAGCATCCTCGATATCAATCCGGCCAAGCTCAGATACATCCACGACGTCATGGGGGGGCATGTGGTAACGATCATGTCCAACGGGGCCAATATCGACGAAGAGGTTATGTCGGCCGACCTCGTCGTAGGAACGATCCTTATCCCCGGCGCGAAGGCGCCAAAACTCGTAACAAGAGACATGATCAAGCGGATGAAAAAGGGATCGGCAATCGTCGATATCTCTGTGGATCAGGGCGGCTGTACCGAGACTACCAAACCGACAACGCATAGCCAACCCACGTATATCGTCGATGACGTTGTACATTACGCGGTGGCCAATATGCCGGGGGCAGTTCCGCGGACCTCGACGTTTGCCCTGACCAATTCCACGCTGTCATATGCGCTGGCGCTTGCCGACAAGGGATTGGACGGGGCGATCAATGATGACCCGGCGCTCAAGAAGGGCGTTAATATCCTCAATAAAAGACTGACCTATCAAGCCGTGGCCGAGGCCTTCAACATGGAGTATTCGGAGCTATAGATTTAGCTTGATAAATGGGGATGAATTTAGTATACTAACCATTCATGTCACCATTATGCGGATTGGGATGATGCTCAATACGGCCGTGAAAATCAAGGAGATTCTGGACCGATACGTTGTCGGACATAACGACATCAAGGAGGGGCTCCTCCTTGCGCTGATTGCCAGGGAACACGTCTATATCGAAGGTGCTCCGGGAACGGCAAAGACGATGCTTGCCGAGCTAACCGCAAAGGCCGCCAATCTCAATTTTTACTTCTACCAGTTCCACCGCGACACCAGGTTGTCGGAATTGATAGGCGACTATATCATTTGCAGGGAGCCTCAGTCGGGTAACGGCGGGGGTGAGCTTATCAGCCAGCGGCTCATACCCGGAGGTATCCTTACGGCGCAGCTGGTGGTACTCGATGACATTACCCGGGCGCCGGGTGAAGCCCTCAATATCATGCTGAGGCTCCTCAACGAGCGGGAGTATAAAGGTGCGAGGCTTCCGCTCTTAACGGCAATAGCGACCAGCAACCCGACCCAGGACGACTACTATAATGAGCCCTTGGACCTAGCAAACCTTGACCGTTTCACGATCCAGCTCAAATCGTCCGGACTTATCAACCGGGGAAACTGGGAAGACGCGATATCGGTAATGGATTACTATACGGAGCACATCTTCGATAAGGATACGGTCGAAGGTTTTAAGGGTGACCTGTTCCAACAACCCGGCCGGTATCTTCTGGATATAAAGGTCGGGGCGAAGGTCAAACAGCAGTTGATCACGTTCCTTGAACACCTCATCACGAATTTCAATCTCAATGAAACTAATTCACTTTTGACCGACAGGACGTTCCTTGTTAAGGCGATCAGTATCCTCAAGGCAAAGGCAATCCTTGAAGGGAGAACCGAGGTCGTCCCGGGTGATCTTTCCGTTCTGAAATACCTCATGACCTTCCGCGTTCCTCCGGAAGTGGCGCAGCGGATTGACGAGATCCTGGTGGACCTCGTCGAAAAAAAAAACTGAATCCACCCGAATTCCAGGAACGTGAAGAAGACTCACAGCCCCAGGAGATAAACGAAGGCCAGGCGGAGCCGACGGAACTCTCGGATAAAGATTTCGACCAGTTCCCCGATAAATCCTTCGTTGTAAAGGACCTTCTCCCCACCAGAGAAAAGACGGGAGAAGATATCATCGATCGGGGAGAAGAAGAGGTAAATAAGGAATCTCTCACCGACGTTTATCCGATCCTCAAGGTCATCGAAGGCAATATAGTCCAAAAAACTGAAGACCTGATGAAAGACTACGGCGGCTCGCCGAGGAGCTGGTCCCGTCTGGAAGACTTCTCCCTGTTTGACGACGTGGATCCGGTCGATTCGGCGATGTGGCTCTCCCACCTCAACCCGAAAATGCCCATAGCGGTGTTGCGTAAGCGAAAGCTCAAGGGAGGGGCATTGGCCGTGATCAGGGATATCAGTTCCTCCATGACCGGGAGCCGCGCACAGTGGTCATCGATGCTCATCCTGGGGCTTATCAGAATCGCCCGAAAAAGGCGAATGCGGATCGGTTATCTTGAATTCAACCACCAGTCAACCAAGTTTCTCAAGAGCAGGGTATTTTTCAATCGGTCCTATGCGATGATTGGGGATATGGCCTCCAAGTGCCGGTGCAGCGGTTTTACGAATTACCAGCTCCCGCTCCTTGATGCGATAAAGGAATTCAGGGCCGTCTACGACCGGATAAAACACGTGGTATTCATCACCGACGGCAGGCCGACGGAAGGGGATAGAGAGATATCGCGGGAGATCAAGCTGGCCCAGACCGACGGAATAGCCGTTCATTCCATATATATCGGAAAGAAAGAGTCCCCAGAGATACTCCAGATCCTTTCAAAAAAGACGGGGGGAAGCCATTTTCAGGTCGGGCCCGATGAATTTGGTAATCTGCGACTTAAAACGTTAACGTGATAGCGGATATACTATGCATGCCTAATAAATGAGGTACCGGATGACACGTGACGAAGCACTTAAGATCATGAGGAATACCGTAGAAGACCCCGTCGCAGCCGTAAAAGGCTATAAGGAGTGCTATAAGCGGCCCGTTTTCGGCTATTTTTGCACCTACACTCCAGAAGAGATAATCCATGCCGCGGGAGGAATTCCCTTTAGAATTATGGGCCGCAATGAGAGCGTCGTTTGTTCCGATGCCCACCTCCAGAGCTACTCGTGCTCGCTCGTTCGCACGGGGCTGGATATGGCCCTGACGGACCGGCTGGATTTCCTGGAAGGGGCGGTTTTCCCGCATACGTGCGACTCGATACAGCGGCTCTCGGATATATGGAGAATAAACACGGCCTATTCATTTCATGCGGATATCGTGCTTCCCGTAAAGCTCCAGACCGAAAGCGCGAGAGCCTACCTGATCGAAGAGCTTACTTCTTTCGTCGGGAAGATAGAGACCTACACCGGGCGCGAGATTACCGCCGACTCCCTCAATGAGGCGATAAAGCTATACAATATCATGAGGTCCAATCTCACGCGCCTCTACGAGGCAAAGAAGAAAAATCCCGCAATAATTAGTTCCGGCGCCCTCAACGACTGTGTTCAGGGGGCGATGTTCATGCCGGTCGAAGAACATAATCTGCTCATGGCAGACCTGTTGTCTGACATCGAAGATACGGCCGAAACGGGGCATCAGATTCGAGTTTTTCTCGTAGGAAACCTCTGTGTCTTCAATGAAATATACGATTACATCGAGGCCGGGGGAGGCACCGTTGTCGGCGATGATATGTGCACCGGATCACGGTACTTTATCGTAAACGCCGACGAAAAGAGTGCTAACCCGATCCAGGCCATAGCCGATCGCATCATAAAGCGACCAATATGTGCCGCTAAACACAACCCCATGTTTGACCGCGGCATATACCTCAAAGAGATGATCCGGGACAGCGGTGCACAGGGAGTCATTTTCTTAATGATCAAGTTCTGCGATCCGCACTCTTTTGATTATCCATACCTGAAGGAATCGATAGATGAACTGAAGATGCCCCATTTACTCCTTGAGACGGAGATGGACAATCCGTCGCTCGGGCAGATAAAGACACGTATCGAGGCATTCATGGAGATGATAGGAGACGCCCATGGCAAATGAAAAAATAAAGGATCCCGAAAAGGAAAAGAAGAAATTCCAATCGGCCAGGGCAATGCGCGAGTTGATGACCGGATACTACACCGAATCAAAGATCGCCGAGGCAAGCGGGAGCAAAAAAATCGCGTGGATCACCTCCGGGGGACCGGTGGAACCATTGCACGCAATGGATATCATCCCCATCTACCCGGAGAATCACGGGGCGATGCTGGGAGCCTCGAGGATGAGCGTGGAGATGTGTGGGATTTCCGAAGACATGGGTTATTCCCGGGACCTCTGCTCTTATTTTCGGGGGGACATCGGAAGTGCGGTCACCAAGAAAAGTCCTATCCCCGGAGGACTTCCCAAGCCCGACTTTCTGATCGCATGCAACAATATATGCGGGACCGTCACGAAGTGGTACGAGATACTGGCCCGATTCTTTGATGTTCCGATGTATCTCATCGATACTCCCTTTATCCATCAGCATAAGACGGAGGCGGGCCATCGCTACGTAAGGAGCCAGATGGAAGAATATATCCGATTCCTGGAGGATCAGTGCGGCAAGAAGATGGACAGAGACCGCCTCAAGGAAGTGGGACAGTTATCCCTTGAGGGTGTGAGCCTCTGGAACGAAGTCCTCTCAACGTGTGAACACCGGCCGGCCCCCATGAGTTGTTTTGACGCCTTTTTCTTTATCGCCCCTATCGTCACCTTACGGGGCACGGCGCAGTGCAATGACTTTTACGTAGGGCTACTTGCGGAACTCAAGCGGCGGATAACCGACGGAATAGGGGCCGTTGATGACGAGAAATATCGGCTTCTCTGGGACAATATTCCGGTCTGGTTTGCGCTTCGGCCCCTCTCGGAGCTCTTCGCCTCGAACTCGGCGTGCCTCGTGGCCGATACCTATACAAACGCCTGGGCAAAGGCGTGTCTCGATCCCGAGAACCTTATCGAGACGATGTCTCGATCCTATACGGAGATATACCTCAATATCGACATAGAGATGATGGTGTCGGAAATAAAGCAGCTCATTAAACGATACTCGGCCGACGGATTCGTCATGCATTCAAACCGCTCCTGCAAACCATATTCGCTGGGTCAGTTGGACATCGCGAAGATAATCCAGAAGGACCTTGATATTCCGACGATCATGGTAGAGGCCGATATGACCGACGAGCGGTCATTTTCCGAGGCGCAGACCAGGACGAGGATAGAGGCGTTCATCGAGAGCCTGAAGGCTCAGCATTAAACATTGCCGTTGGATATCAAGGTCTACGACGGCAACAAGGGTAAGACGAACATGACAACCGAGGTACCCTGTGCACGGGTTGAAGTAAGCCTGTTCGGTTCATTCAGAAGATATCTGAAAGGGAGAAAAAGCCTGACGTTTCAGGCGGCCGACATTAAGGATATAATTAAGGGGCTGCCCATCGATCGGGGTGAAGTGGGATTGGTGCTCGTCAACAAGAAGGCCGTTGAATCGTTGCTCATTGTTCCCTGTCCACTAAAAGACGGCGACCTGGTAGAAATATATCCCATCGTAACTGGAGGGTAAGTGGCCTACGGATACCGGAATAGGATTCTGCGAATAAATCTTACCGATGGGGGCCATCGAATCGAACAAATCGACGACGATGTAGTGAGGAAATACCTCGGGGGAAGGGGACTTGCCCTCCCGTTTCTCCTCCGAGAGACCCGCCCCGGTATTGATCCGCTTTCTCCCGAAAATACTATCATCTTCGCTACGGGTGCGCTTACCGGCGCGGCGGGACCGGCAATACCCCGTTTTACGGCGGTGTCAAAATCCCCCTTGACGGGGGGGCTTGGTGCATCGGAAGCGGGGGGGTTTTGGGGACCGGAGTTGAAATTTGCGGGATACGACGCCCTTATTGTGGAGGGCAGGGCGGCCGATCCGGTTTATATATCTATACGGGACGATACGGTTGAGATACGGGACGGGCGGGGGGTCTGGGGGCTTGAGACTCTGGAGGCCGAGGAAAAAATAAGAAAAGAGCTGCAGGACACCAAGACCCGGGTGCTTATCATCGGTCCGGGAGGGGAGCGGCTTGTACGGTTTGCCAATATCGGAAACGAGCTCGGACACTACAATGGGAGAAACGGCCTCGGCGCCGTTATGGGGAGCAAGAACCTGAAGGCGGTGGCGGTCAGGGGAACAAACAGGATACCGATCGCCGATGAGGAAAGGCTCAGAGAGATTACAAAGGAATTTGCGCGAACGTTCAAGGAAAACAAGCAGGGGTGGACGCTTTACGAATACGGGACCTCGGCGACGGTCGATTCCCTCGTGGGGTTCGGGGCCCTGCCGACCGATAACTGGGAAACAGGGGTAACCGGCCAAAGCACCGATCTCTTTTGTGACCGTTATAACGAGCAGATCCTCACCGGGAGGAAAGGGTGCTACGCGTGCGCCGTCAGGTGCAAACGCGTCGTTTCCGTAAAGGAAAGCGCCCTGACGGTTAACTCCCGGTACGGGGGTCCCGAATATGAAACGATCGCGGCACTGGGCTCTAACTGCGGGATTTACGATTTTAACGTCATAGCCAAGGGTAACGAGCTGGCAAATCGGTACGGATTGGATACGATTTCGCTGGGCATGACGATATCCTTTGCTATGAAGTGCTACGGAGAGGGTCTCTTGACCGACGGAGACACGGGGGGAATCGAACTTGTTTTCGGCAACAGCAAGGCGTTCCTTTCGGCCATAGAACTCATTGCAAAACGAGAGGGTATCGGCGATCTCCTTGCGGAGGGGTCTTGCCGGGCGGCCGAAAAGATCGGTAAAGGGGCCGAGAGATACCTGATCACGGTTAAAAAGCAGGAAGTCCCGATGCACGACCCGCGCATAAAGACCGGGGTAGGTATCGGATACGCGGTATCGGATATCGGCGCCGATCACATGGTATCTCCGCACGACCCTTTTTTTGCGGACGGTCAGTCGGCGACGTTCCTTGGATTGAAAATCCTTGGTGTTGAGCATCCCGCCGATATATTCGAAATGACCCGAAACAAGGCCCGTAATTTTGCGATATCGTCCCGATACTGGAGAATGCAGGATTGTCTGGGCTGTTGCCATTTCGGATTTGCTCCCCGGGGTTCGATGCCTATTGAACGGCTCGTAGAAATGATTAACGCGATAACCGGTTGGGATGCGGATATATCGGAGCTCATGCAGGGTGGCGAGCGGGCCATCACCCTTTCACGTATCTATAACCACCGCGAAGGCTTTACCGAAGATGACGACCGGCTCCCCGAAAAATTTACCCAGAATATGAAGGATGGACCCTATCGAGAAAAGCTCGGCATAGAAAAAGCCGGTTTCTACCGAATGCGGTCGGACTTCTATGACGAGATGGGCTGGGACCGGGATACCGGATATCCGACGAAGGAGAGGATTTTTGAACTGGGGATCGATGCCTTGTCGCCCGGCGGTGGGACATAGGCTATACGGGCGGGCGCTAAACCGGCGCAAAGAACGGCGTTTCTAATTAATACAAAATAATGAAGGAACCAAAGATTATTTGATATAATGAATACGCAGTGGGGGGCACGAAAACGGACCTATGCGTACGGCGATTATATCTGATATCCATGCAAACCTCATCGGCTTTCGGGCCTTCCTGGATGCGGTTGAGCGTCTGAGCGTTCAGCGGACACTTTGTCTTGGAGATATCGTCGGATATAATCCCTGGCCGAACGAATGTATTCAGATTATCAGGGATAGATCGATCGCCTGCGTAATGGGAAATCATGACCGTGTGGCGGCCCGAATCGAGGACCCGGATAATTTTAATGCGCCGGCGCGCCAGGCAATACTCTGGACCCGCTCCGTGCTCACCGAAGAGAATCGTGACTTTCTTGCAGGATTGCCCGATCGTCGCGTAATCGATGATTCGACCATCATGGTGCACGGATCTCCCCGAAATCCGGACGAATATATTCTCACGACTAAGAACGCCTGTGAGAATATGGTGTTTATGAAGGAGCGGTTCGGGGCTAGTCTCGGTTTTTTCGGGCATACTCATCTGCCGGGAGTATTCGATCTGATACATGAGAGTATACCGATCTATGAAGGCAAGACCTCCCTTAAAGAAACAAGCGTCTATCTGATCAACCCGGGCAGCATCGGCCAGCCGCGGGACGGAAACCCCGGTGTGTCTTTCCTGGTTTATGACAACGATGAGAAAACGCTCGAATTCTTCCGTGTTTCCTATGATATAGATGCCGTATTTGAGGCGATCGGCCGCAAAGGGCTTTCCCCGTATCTCGGGAAGCGACTTTTTTTAGGCGTATAAGAAGAAATACCTTGAAATTTCGGTGCTTTAATGATAAAAAAAGAGAGTTAGAATTCCTTTATTCTACAAGGAGGAGATATGAAAAAGGTTTTGTTACTGATCTCGGTCGTTTTGGCCCTGGGCCTGTTTGCGGCTATGGTGTATGCGGCGACTCCGGAAGAACTCTTTAAACAAGCGGATGACGCCTATACAAAAGAGGATTTGGCTGCGGTAAAGGCAACCATGAAAGGCCTGGAAGCGATTGCCGCTTCCAACGAGGCCGCCGCCTGGAGATTCGGACGAGCCTCCTATTTTGTCGGTGCAAGAACCGATGACGCAAAAACTCAGGAAGGAATCTTCAGCAAGGGCTACGAGACACTGAGGCCCTACTATGACAAGGGTTCCAAGGACGTGAACACCAACTACTGGTTCGCACTGAACGCCGGAAAGTACGGAAAGATTAAGGGTGTCCTCAAAAGCCTGTTCTTAGTCAAGCCGATGAGGGCCGCATGCAACAACGTGGTTGCCAAGAATCCCGGTTACGAGGAAGGCGGTGCGTACACCCTCCTGGGCGCTCTCGAGTACGAGGTGCCGGGAGGAGACCTTGCCAAGGGTATTGACTACTTCAATAAAGGCCTGAAGTACAATCCGGACGGGATTGCGGTAAACCTCTACCTTGGTAAGTCCTATTACAAGCAAAAAGAATACGCCAAGGCCAAGGAGCGGCTCGAGTTCCTGATGGCAAACGGCAAGGCGAAAACGAAAGACGACCGGAAGGATATGGCCGAAGGCAAAGAGCTTCTGGCCAAGGTCATCAAAGAGATGAACTAAGGGTTATTGAGACGTATTAAGGGGGGAGATTTTCTCCCCCTCCTCATCTTGAAAGGGGAAACGAGCGTGGAAAAATCCGCCAAAGATATTATTGCAGAAGCCGTAAAAAAAGGACAAAAGAACCTGTCCGAACACCAGTCGAAGCTCTTTCTAAAGGCATACGGTATCCCGGTCACACGCGAACAGATGGCGGCAAGTCCCGATGAGGCGGTGAAGATCGCAAAGGAAATGGGATTTCCGATCGTGCTCAAAGGAGAGTCCCCCGAACTCACCCATAAGACCGAGATGAATGTTATCGAGTTGAATATCTCCACGGAGGACGAGGTACGAAAGGCCTACGATCGTATCATGGCAACGGGCGTGGTCCCGAAGGGTGGGATCCTCGTGCAGGAGATGATAAAAGGGCAGCGTGAGCTCGTCGTCGGGCTTTCCAGAGACCCGCAGTTCGGCCCCTGCGTTATGTTCGGGCTTGGCGGTATCTATACCGAAATCCTCCGGGACGTCTCATTTCGCGTCGCCCCGTTAACGGAATTCGACGCCATGCAAATGATGGATGAGATCAAGGCAAAGAAGATCCTCGACGAGTTCAGAGGCAAGCCGGCGGTCGACAAATCCTTGCTTGCAAAGGCCCTGATAGCTGTCGGCCAAATCGGGCTCGATTATAACGAGGTCAAGGAGCTTGATATCAATCCCCTCATCATCTCGGGAGATAAGCCGGTGGCGGTTGATGCCCTGGTCATACTGGGCAACGGGAAGAAATAGCATCGCGGGGCACCTTGGCAACGTGAGAAATAGCGATTCCCGCCGATAGGCGGTAATAAAAACCGGTTCTTTATGAGCCGGTTTTTTTATTGGCGATACCGAGGCGGGTTTATGATTTCTTGTGGCAGGGAATTTACGAGATGAATCCTGTCAGCCGATTGTGCCGTGGGAACAGGAAACCGGCAATAGTGGAATTACCAGGGAATTGGAAAAACAGAACCCTCTCTATGGCTTCGTATCGGCGAAAAGAGGAAGACATCACGCCGCGCATCAAACCCTGCCGCCGACGGTGATCTGTGGGATGCGAAGCGTCGGCTGGGCGTCGGCCACGGGAACGCCCTGGCCGTCCTTTCCGCAGGTCCCGATCCCAAAGCCGAGGTCGTATCCGACCATATCGATTTCGCCCAACACCTCAGGCCCTTTTCCGGTGAGGATCGCGCCGCGAACGGGCCGGGTGACCTTTCCGGCCTCGATTAAATAGCCCTCGCTTACCTCAAAGACGAACTGCCCGTTAACAGTGTTAACCTGTCCGCCGCCCATCTTTTTGACCAGAAGCCCGTGCTTGACCGACGAGATGATGTCCTCAGGATTCATAGTTCCGGGGGCGATAATCGTGTTGGTCATGCGGGGTATGGGTTTGTAACGATAAGATTCTCTTCTCCCGTTTCCCGTGCTTTCCTTTCCTTCCTTGAGGGCGCAAAGCCTGTCATACATAAACTCTACGAGAATTCCATTTTCGACAAGGACAGTCCGCTGGGAGGGAGATCCTTCATCGTCGAACACAAAAGAGCCGCGACGGCCCGGCAGGGTAGAGTCGTCTATGACCGTAATAAGGTCAGAGGCAACCTTCTGTCCGATCTTACCGGAATAGACCGAGAGCTTCTTGCCAGTAAGATCGGCCTCAAGGCCGTGGCCGACGGCCTCGTGGATCATAGTGCCGCCGGCCGAAGATGACAGGACTACCGGAAGAACTCCCGCGGGAGCGGGAATAGCCTCGAGCATCAGATCGGCGCGTTGGACCGCCGTCTGTGCTACCTGTTCGGGAAGATGCTCGTCAAAGAGCTCAAAACCGACGGTTCCTCCCACCGGCTCATAACCCGTTTGGATGATGCCGTTTTTCTGCGCTACGACCTGCACGGCAAAGATCGTTCCGGTTCTGATATCTGAGGTAAGACGGCCCATAGTGTTGGCAATGTTTACGGTCTTTTTTGAGTCGCGATATATTACCTTGGCCTGGCGGATTGTCTGATGTGCGCGGGCGGTATCATTGGCCCTCACGACATATTCGATTTTACGCCCGACGGCGATGTCGGTTGGGTCTGAGGCGATCGCCAAAAGGATCGGAGGTTTCATGCGAGAAAGGACGATATCCGGTGAAGACGAAGACCCGGGACCAAAAGAAGCGCTGAGCTCTCGGGCAAGCGACTTCAGGTTTGATTCGGAAGGATCATTCGTATAGGCGTAGGCGGTCCTGAAATTCCTGATCAAGCGAAGTCCTATGCCGGCGTCGATACCCGAAATGACTTTTTCGACCCTGTTGTCTTCGCAGACAACGAAAATACCTTCGGTCCTCTCGTAATATATATCGGCATAATCGCCCCCGTTTTTCAGGATCGTTTTAAGGATCTTCGCGTAATCGATGTCTTTGCTGTCCGACATGGTTAATACCGTTTCGAGAAATAGTCATTGAGAATATCTGTATGGTCAAAAGCAAGGGAAGGCGGCAGGTTGTCACGGGTAAAAATACCGATCGCCTTGGCGTCATCGGCGGCGCGGGGCTTTCCCTCGGCGGATGCGATGTAGACGGTCGTAATGGTATGATGGCGGGGATCACGCCGTGGGTCGGAGTAAGTATGAAACTGCCTGATGAGCCGGACGTGAAGCGATGTTTCTTCCCGTGCCTCACGGACGGCCGCCTCCTCCAGGGATTCTCCCCAGTCAACAAACCCCCCGGGAATAGCCCAGTCGTGGGGGGGATTCTTGCGCTCAATAAGAATGATACCCCCGCCATTTTCAATGATGACGTCAACAGTAGGGTAGGGGTTTCGCGGTTCCATTTATTTATGCTACCACGGGCGCGAGTAGGTGTCAAAGAATTTTATTACTTGACCGTTTGTCTCTGCCGATGATATATTAATTAGATTATGGCGCCCTTTATCGGAATCTTCGCGACATCATTTCTGTTGGCACTGTCCGGCGCGATCATGCCCGGGCCGCTGTTGACCGTGACAATCAACGAAAGCATCGCGCGCGGTGCATGGACCGGCCCACTATTAATCGTCGGTCACGCGATTCTTGAGCTCATCCTCATTATAGTAATCCTCTGGGGACTCGGGGCGGTATTACATAATGACCTTTTTCTTTCTGTCATTGCGTTTAGCGGAAGCGCCGTCCTGCTCTGGATGGGATACTCCATGATAAGGCGGGTGCGTTTTCTCACGCTCTCGGATTTATCCAGTCAACCTCAAAACGGCGCTCTCGGCAAAATACTCAAGCACCCGGTTTCCGCCGGGATCATTGTGAGCCTGGCCAACCCCTACTGGATAGTATGGTGGCTCACCATCGGATTGGCGTACATATTTATCTCGGCCAAGCTGGGTATCGTGGGAGTTATCGTCTTTTTCATCGGCCACATCCTGGCGGATTTTCTATGGTACAGCCTGGTCTCCACATCGATAAGCCTCGGCAGGAGGTTTTTTACCGACGGGTTCTACCGGGGTATCGTTGGGTTCTGCGCGATGTTTCTCATCGGATTCTCCATCTACTTTTTTAAGTCGGGATTTGATTATATCCTTAAATAGGTGTTATTCCAATGGTACAGATAAAATTCGGCACCTCGGGGTGGCGTGGAATCATCGCCGATGATTTCACCTTCAATAACCTGAGGGCTGTATCCCAAGCGATAGCCGAATACGTCATACGGGTCGATGAGGGACGTTACGGCATGATCGTGGGACACGACAGCCGTTTTATGGGAGATGCCTTTGCCCGGGAAGCTGCGGCGGTCCTTGCCGGAAACGGAGTTAAGGCGCTCGTGTCCGATAATGAGGTCCCGACCCCTACGATAAGCTGGGCAATCATTAGCGGCAAGGCGGGCGGCGCCGTTAATATCACGGCAAGCCACAACCCCGCGCACTATAGCGGTGTAAAATATTCCTCCAAATGGGGTGGACCTGCACTTCCGGAGGCGACCGAATGGATCGCCAATCGGGCAAATGAAATTGTAACGGCCGGTACGGTACGGTTGGTCACTGAGGCGCAAGCGCGGGACGCGGGACTCTGGGAGGACGTTAATCTTGCCGAAGACTATCTCGAGGGTCTAAAGAAAAAGATAGATTTTTCCGTTATCGAGCAGAGCGGAGCAGGTGCCGCCTACGATCCTCTATTTTCCACCGGACGAGGGTATCTAGATCGGATTCTAACAGAGCATCAAATCCCGGTAACGGTAATTCATAACACCAAGGATCCCCTGTTCGGAGGCGGTCCTCCCGATCCATCGGAATACCGGCTTCAGGAATTGTCGAGAATCGTCAAAGAGACGAGCGAAATCGTCGTTGGATTAGCGACGGACGGAGATGCCGATCGGTTTGGAATACTGGATGCAGACGGCTCATTCGTTGAGCCGAATTATATCATCGCGCTCCTTTTAGACTACCTTATTACGAGAAAGGGATACCGCGGGGGGGCGGCCCGATCGGTGGCTACGACGCACCTGGTCGACGCGGTGGCGAAATACCATGGGGTCGAATGTTTCGAGACGCCGGTTGGATTCAAGTATATCGGTGAGTATATTGCCGCCGATAAGATCGTAGGCGGAGGTGAGGAAAGCGCCGGTTTTTCGATCTTTGGACATGTCCCGGAAAAGGACGGTATTATCGCGTGCCTGTTGACGTTTGAGATGGTATGTCGAGAAAAGAAGACGATCCGCCAACTTCTGGATGATCTCTATGCTAAGGTAGGGGCCTATCGTACACGACGGGAAAACCTGACCTTAACAGAAGAGCTCAGCAAAGCCTTTGCCTCCAAGGTGGCCTCATCTCCGGCGGCCTTTTCGGGAATCCCGGTGACGGGGACGGTCACGATCGACGGAACAAAATATCTGCTCGAAGACGGTTCTTGGATTCTCTTTCGAAAATCCGGCACCGAGCCGGTTGTCCGAATCTATGGGGAATCATCCGACGACGGCAAGCTTGACCGTCTCATGAAATCGGGAAAGGAATTTATCACCACGCTTTAACGGAACGAACCATGAAAAAATGTATAGTGTTGACTTTGCTCCTTTTGACGTTTGTCGGTATCGTCTCGGCCAAGGAGGAGGAGCCGGTTACAAAGAACGATCCCCCCAAGATGAGGGAGGCCTACGAGTATCTCGTCTTGGAGGCAAAAAACCCCACCGTAGCTCTCATAAACGAGGCAGGCTTTCTCATGATAAAGGGCCGACATGATGAGGCCATCGAAAAATACCGAGAGGCCCTGGCCTTAGCGCCGAACGAAACGCTCATCCTTGATAATCTTGCGTGGACACTGATACTAACCGGTAGGTATCCGGAGGCGCTTGAACATCTTAAAAAGTCTATTGCCCTCGATCCAAAAAAACCGTCGACCAACTTTTATCTCGGCGTCGCATATTGGATGCTCGACGATCCGAAGAATGCCGAGATATATCTCCGTGTGGCAGCCACCCTGGATCCAAATCACCCCTATTCGCATTATTACTTGTCAAAGGCCTTCCTCAAAGAAGGAAACTTTAAGGATGCGTTGTTCGAGGGTGAGTTGACTGCCTATATTCTGGATGATGCCAAGATATGGAACCCCGATATCGCGCTTTATCTTGGCGATCTCTACGGCCGTCTGGAGATATTCCAGAAGGCAATCCTCCAATATCAAAAATTGGTGGACGAGAAAGATTACGCCTTTGACGCAAACTACGGCCTGGGTATTGCCTATGGGAACTTTGGGGATTTCGAAAAGGCCGAGACACACCTCAACATGGCTCTGGACTTGAACAAAAACGACCCGAGGGTATATTATGCCCTGGGCAAGCTTTATTCGGAGCGTGACAGTAAGCTCAAGAAGGCCCTCGACTATGCACAGAAGGCCCTGAAATACGAGCCGGAAAGCGGCCGCTTTTTATACCTCGCGGGTTGGATATCCTATCGTATGAATGATACGAAAGGGGCCCTTATCTATATGAAAAAGGCCCTTGCCGTTGACCCGGAAAATGCGAACTACCGGTATCAGGTCAAGGTATTGGAGGACGAAATAGCAGGAAAAGACAATAAGTAGCTTTTCGTGCTTGACAAAAAAAGCGGATAGTGCTAAATATAATAGCTTCATAACATAGGCGGGAATAGCTCAGCGGTAGAGCATTGCCTTGCCAAGGCAAGGGTCGCGGGTTCAAATCCCGTTTCCCGCTCCATTTTCCTCGGGCGGCATCGCCAAGTGGTAAGGCAAAGGTCTGCAAAACCTTTATCCCCGGTTCAAATCCGGGTGCCGCCTCCAATTGCCTTGCCTGGGTGGCGGAACAGGTAGACGCAAGGGACTTAAAATCCCTCGACGGCAACGTCGTGCCGGTTCGATTCCGGCCCCAGGCACCAACAGTATGGAGTTAATACCGGGTTGGCACGGATGCCGGCCTTTTTTGTTTATATTGAAGGCCCACAAGATAACACAGATCACATTTTCGCCGTAATTATCCCTATCTAAGCAAGTAATTTTGTTATCGTTACCACCGAATCGACGGCGGAACGGATAGACGGGTTAAACCACGTCTCCCCAATAGGTTTTCCGGAGGAGAAGATGCACCTATCCATAATAGGCAGCCCTGGCTGTGGGAAAAGTACACTGTTTCAGGCGCTGAGTGGAAATATCGTTGGAAACAGGTCCGGTAGCGATCACGTCGCGGTCATCGATGTTCCCGACTACCGAATAGACGAGCTCGTAAGAATATTCAAACCTAAGAAAACTATCTATACCCGTATAACGCTTGCCGATACCGCCGCGATCATGGAAGGTGACATAAAAAGCGATAATGCCGGTGTAAAAAACATCCAGCAGATGCGCGGAAGTGATGCGCTGCTGCTTACGCTGCGTAACTTCGATAACGGAGGGGCCGTACGCCTCAGGGACGAGTTTCTTACCATTTATAGCGAGTTTATCATCTCCGACATGATTCAGATAGAAGGCCGGATGGAACGGATACGAAGACAGGGGGTCAAAAAAGACAACACACTTCTTGCTCAGGAAGAGGAAATCCTTTCGGAATGCCTGGCTCACTTAAGCGAGGAAAAGCCGCTCTCGACGGCGGCGGTCTTCAATACGGGCGAAAAGCAATTGAGAAACTTCCAGTTCCTTTCAGGAAAGCCGATGATGGTCGTCGTAAACAGTTCGGACGAACGCAACTTGGCGGCGGATTCAACGATCGAGGAATTGAGGAATACCATTCCGGATCATATACCGATTTTATCGGCAGACGGAAAGCTCGAAGCGGAACTGGCGCTCATGTCCGAAGAAGAACAAAAGGTATTCATGGAAGAATACGGGATACAGCAATCGGTCAGGGGACGCATTATTCGCATGGCCTCTGAAATGCTCGGCCTCATTTCGTTTCTGACGGTAGGTGAGGACGAATGCCGAGCATGGCCGGTACGGAACGGTTCCACCGCCCAGGACGCAGCGGCGGCAATTCACACCGACCTCGGCCAGAAGTTCATCAGGGCCGAAACGGTCTCCTACTCCGATTTCATAAATAGCGGCGGTTTCGCGGAATGTAAAAAAAAGGGGCTCTGGAGGCTTGAAGGCAAGACCTATGTCGTGCAGGACGGCGACATTCTCTCGATTAGGGCGGGCAACTAGAATAGACCTTCGCTATTGTCATGGAATCGGGGGTGTTATCCGATGGTCGGGTAAAGCGCGTAATTATATCGCTCATTGAAGTGCCCAGGTAGGAAACCAACGGGTTGGATGAGAACTAACGGACCGGACCGACTGCTCTTTCCTATTGCTCTCATTTTTTCAATCTTATACCCACCGACTTTGCGTGGGCGTCAAGTCCCTCGATCATCGCAAAATCGTGGGCCGTTCGGCCGATGATATCCAGCCCCTCACGGCTCATCTCAATGATCGAAATCCTCTTCAAAAAATCATAGACGGAAAGCGGCGAGGAGAACCGCGCGGTGCCGCCTGTCGGCAATACGTGGTTCGGGCCTGCGGCGTAATCTCCCACCGTCTCCGGCGATTGGGTACCCAGAAAAATTGCGCCGGCATTTTCAATCTTGCTGACCAGTTTAACCGGATCGGCTACCAGAAGCTCCAGGTGTTCCGGAGCGATGTCGTTGGCTATCTCGACCGACTCGTTAAGGTTCCGCGAGACGATAATCGCTCCGAAGTCGTTGAGCGAAGCACGGGCGATCTCGCTTCGACTCAAGTCTCCTATCTGGCGGTCGAGCTCCTCGGTAACGAGCTGCGCAAGGGATTGGTCGGTGACGATGAGGATGGAGGCCGCCAGTGGGTCGTGCTCGGCCTGGGAGAGGAGATCCGCGGCTATGTACGCGGGGTCGGCCGAGCCGTCGGCGATAATGACGATCTCGGAGGGTCCGGCGATCATGTCGATGTCTACCACACCCATGAGCATCTTCTTAGCCGTAGCGACATAGATGTTTCCGGGCCCGACGATTTTATCTACCTTGGGGATCGTCTCGGTACCGAAGGCAAGGGCCGCCACGGCCTGGGCGCCGCCGACGCCAAAGATCCGATCAACGCCCGCGATACCGGCCGCTGCCATAACAGCAGGGTTGGGTGAACCGAAAGATACGGGATGGACGGCGATAATCTCGTGGACGCCGGCAACACGGGCCGGTATGACGTTCATGAGGAGCGTGGAAGGGTAAGGGGCGCGGCCCCCGGGGACATACACGCCGACCCGGGCCAGCGGCCTGATTATCTGGCCCAGGCGGTTTGAGTGCTCGTCCAGAAAGGTAAAAGAATCCAGCGACTGGTGTTTATGATATGTCTCGATCCGGGCGGCGGCGGCGGTGATCGTGTCACGATCCTTTGGACTAAGCAGGGACGCGGCCTCGGCGATTTTATCTTTAGATATCTCTAGCCGGTCGGGCGAGAGCCGAACCGAATCATAGCGCTCGGTGTACTCGATGAGCGCCTCGTCGCCGCGGGTCCGGACGTCCCGGATAATCTGTCTTACCGTTTCCTCTATTTCGGGAGGGACCGTCTCACCCCGGGCGGAAATCTTCTTGACAAGGGCGGCGCAACCAGGGTCCGTGGTGCTGACGAGGTTAATCATCCTGGGGCGCCCTCCTGATATCGGCGCCGAGAAGGGCCAGTTTTGCTTCCATCCGCTCGTATCCCCGGTCGAGGTGATAAATACGGTAGACCTCGGTGGTGCCGTGGGCGGCCAGACCCGCGATGATAAGGGCGGCGCTGTTTCTTAGATCAGACGACATAACCGGGGCGCCGAGCAGGCCGCCGGTACCCTTGATGACCGCACTCCTGCCATCGATGGTGATATCGGCACCGAGACGGATAAGTTCCGCCACATGGGCGAAACGTTTTTCGAAGATCGTCTCGGAGATAATGCTGGTTCCCTCGGCAATCGTCAGGAGAGAGGTCATGGGCGCCTGCAGATCGGTAGGGAAGCCGGGGTAGGGAAGGGTCTTGATATCAACCGGCCGGATCTTTTCCGGACCGACTACTTTGATCCCATCGGCGGTTTCCTGAAAAGAAACGCCCGATTCGGCGAGCTTTTCCATGACGGACACCAGCATCGCCGTCGGGGTGTTTTTCATAATAATGCTCCCGCCGGTGATAGCCGCCGCAACCATGAAGGTTCCGGCCTCGATCCGGTCGGGGATGATGGTGTGTGTGATCGGGCGGAGGGACTCAACGCCCTGGATACGGATAGTCTCTTTTCCCGCGCCCTCGATTTTGGCCCCCATTGCCGTCAGCGCCCGCGCCAGATCGACCACTTCCGGTTCCTGGGCGGCGTTCTGGATGACCGTTTCCCCTTTCGCGGTTGCCGCCGCCATAAGGAGGTTTTCGGTGGCCCCTACCGTTGGGAAATCAAAGACGACCTTTCCGCCCCGAAGGGCCGCGGCGTCGGCAATTACCAGGCCGTGTTCCTCGCTGATTTTAACCCCAAGGCACTGAAGTCCTTTCAGGTGTTGATCGACTGGACGCAGACCCAGCTCGCATCCACCGGGAAGCGATACGCGAGCCCTTCTGAACCGCGAGATAAGGGCGCCCATAATGAGAAATGAGGCGCGCATCTTGCGTACAAGGTCCCAGGAGGCCTCGTAGTTGTTGATAGGGGTCGAGTCGACGACGAAGGTTTTTTGATGATCCACTTCGGCACCCAGTTCGCGCAGGAGTCCGGCGGTAGTATGGATATCCATTAGATCAGGGACATCATGAAATTCAAATCGGCCCGGTGCCATAATTGAGGCAATCAGGATAGGAAGAGCGGCGTTTTTGGAGCCACTTACGGTTATTTCTCCGGCAAGCGGCTTGCTTCCCTTGATAATCATTTTCTGAAGCACGATAAAAAACCTCTCACATGCTATTGACAGGTGCGTTTGGTGATAATGACACGGGGCCTGCCCGCATAATCTCTTCTCGTATGGGGTAGTGAAAGCCCGGTAGTCCTTTCGATCAATTTTCTTGCGGCGTCTTGTTGTCCGGCGCCTATCTCGAAGATAAGAAATCCCCCGGCAGTAAGATAGTCGGGGGCGGCCGCGACTATACGCTCGATGACCGCAAGCCCGTTCTCACCCCCGCGGAGGGCTTCTTCCGGCTCGGCTCCGACCTCGGGGGGAAGGCACTTCATCTCTTCGTCGGTCAGATAGGGGGGATTGGAGACAATCAGGTCAAACCGATCATCAGGCTCAATCGCCTCGAAGAGGTCACCCCGTTTGAAAAGAATTCGATCCTGCAGGCCATGGATGGAGATGTTGGCCTCGGCAGCCGATAGCGCCGAAGGGGATATGTCCGTTGAGACAATCCGTGCAGCAACAAGTTCCATGGCCAGCGCTATCGATACCGCCCCCGAGCCGGTGCCGAGTTCAAGAATTGTCATGTCTCCGGTGAAAGAACGGGCAGCGGCCAGCGATTCCTCGACAAGGATCTCCGTTTCGGGGCGTGGGATGAGGACGCGTTCGTCCACGGTAATCGACAACGACCAGAATTCTTTTATACCGATAATATAGGCGGTGGGAACTCCGGATGCACGCCGAACCATAAGGGATAATACGGCCGATTCGGATTTGCCGTCGATCGGAAGATTGGGCTTTCTGTAGATATCGATTGGGTCAAGGCCCAGGGCGTGGGTGACGATAAGGCGCGCGTCAAGGTGATGGGATTGGATGCCGTTCAGGCTGAGAAATTGCGATACTCGGGAGATAAGGTTCCTGAGGGTAGGGAGGCGGTAGATGTTGCCGTACCCGGCTGCTCGGGTATTTTCGGTTCCCATTACGGAAATCATACCGCCCTGCTCTTGAGGGCCTCTGCCTGATAATGGGTGGCCAGGGCGTCGATTATCTCATCGATGTTGCCCAACAGAACGCTATCGAGGCGGTGTAGGGTGAGCCCGATACGGTGATCGGTAACCCTCGATTGGGGGAAGTTATAGGTTCTGATCCTCTCGGAGCGGTCACCCGAACCGACCTGATTCTTACGAGTCTCGGAGCGTTCGGATTCAATCCTCTGGGTCATCAGATCAAAGAGGCGCGTCTTGAGGACGCGCATCGCCTTCGTCTTGTTCTTATGCTGGGATTTTTCGTCCTGACAGGTTACGACAAGATTAGTCGGAACATGGGTGATCCGTACGGCGCTGTCGGTCGTGTTGACCGACTGGCCGCCGTGACCGGTGGAGCGATATGTGTCGATTCTCAGATCGTTGGGGTCGATCTGTACATCGATCTCCTCGGCCTCGGGCATGATGGCGACCGTTACCGCCGAGGTGTGGATTCGACCCTGGGCCTCGGTATCGGGAACACGCTGGACACGGTGGACACCACTCTCATATTTGAGGCGGCTGAAGGCGCCGTTGCCCTCGATGAGGGCGATAATCTCCTTAAAGCCGCCGGCGCCTGTCTCGTTTGCGCTCATAACCTCAATACGCCAGCTGTTCATATCTGCGTAACGGGAGTACATCCTGAAGAGATCGGCCGCAAAGAGGGCCGCTTCTTCTCCGCCGGTACCTGCGCGTATCTCGATAAAGGTGTTTTTTGTATCGTTGGGGTTCTTTGGAATAAGAAGGTGCTTAAGTTTCTCTTCGCTGACGGCAAGTTCGGCCTCGATCCGGTCAATTTCTCCCCTGGCGAGCTCACGCATTTCAACGTCGGTATCGGAGATAAGCTCTCTATTCCCGGCAAGTTCGTCTGTTAGGTTACGATAGAGACGGAATTCTGTGACGATCGGTTCCATATCCGATCGCTCCTTGCTGAGTCTCTTGTATCGATCCGGATCCTTGAGGACGTCTGGATCGGAGAGTATCCTGTCGATATCCTCGTATCTGAGTTCAATATCTTTGAGTTTGTTTAGCATCGGTCGATTGACCTTATCTGGTTATGTGGCCTGGGTCCTCTCGCGGTACAACTGAATCGATCGGGAAAGGGCCGTAAGTGCCACCTCGATCTGGTCATCGGAAGGTTCGCGGGTAGTTATCTTCTGAAGCCAGATCCCCGGAAATGAGAGGATGATAAAGAATAGGTTATCCTTACGATCACCGGCCAGCCGGATAAGCTCGTAGGAAATTCCGGCGATCGGCAGAAGCAGGGGTATCTTAATGAGGACATAGATGAGATTACGCACGAAAGCGGGGACTTCCGGAAACTTCGGCATAAAGGGAAAGACAGCCGCAAAGATGAAGATACTGATGAGCAGTACCGTAATGATAAATGAAGTCCCGCAGCGGGGATGGAGCGTCGAATATTTGCGGGCGTTTTGAACCGTCAATTCTTCACCCGCCTCAAATGCGAAGATCGATTTGTGCTCGGCTCCATGGTACATAAAGACCCGGCGAATATCGGGCATAAAAGAGATGCCCAAAATATACAGGACAAAGACGGCCACCTTGATGAACCCGTCGATGAGGTGGAATAAAAGGGTATTGATACCCATCGGGGTTGAGAACCCTTTGCCGATGAGAATCGTTAGAAAGTGCGGAAAAACCACGAAGAGGACGACACCCAAGCCGAGGGATACGATGATTATGAGGGTCATCGCCCAAGGAGAGAGCGGGGCTTCCGATTCGGCCTCGGCCGCTTCATTGGCGGAAAACGTGAGGGCCGAAATACCATGAGCGAGAGATTCAAAGAGGACCACCACCCCTCGAAGCATCGGCTTCTTGAGAAGAGGGTATCGTTGCGAGAGAGGGGTGATATATTCCTCTTTTGTTTTTATGCTCCCGTCGGCCTTTCGGACGCTTACCGTCAGCGCGCTCTCGGTGCGCATCATGACGCCTTCTATGACGGCTTGGCCGCCGACTTTAAGTCTTTCAGTGGTATTCATCAATTAAGCCGTTTACGAAAATAGAGTGAACGTAAGCCGGAATAGTCACGACCGGCCGAACTAACGCATACGGCCGGGGCTTTTTCCGGTAAAAATGCACGGGCACAGATAATCGGCCCGCAGACAATAGTTTCTATGACAAAACGGCCTAGGATTTCTTGGGGGCAACGTTGGCGTATTTCCTTTTGAACTTCTCCACGCGTCCGGCGGTGTCAACCAGCTTCTGCTTGCCCGTAAAGAATGGGTGGCACTGGGAACATATCTCGACGGTGATCTGGTCTTTTGTCGAGCGAGTCTTGATCTCGTTTCCGCATGCGCACGCAATGACCGACTCAATATAGTCGGGGTGCAGGTCCTTTTTCATGCTCTTTTTTGCTCCTTTGTAGCAGACTATAGTATCTAACATTACGGTGATCGGCAGATAGAAAAACTATCGGCCGTATATTCTCTATTGATTCATCTTTGCCATAAAATCCGCGTTTGACTCCGTTCCCTGGATCTTATCCATGAGAAATTCCATAGAGTCGATGGGAGTAAGGGGCGCCAGTAGTTTTCTCAAAATCCAGATACGGTTGAGAACGTCCGGATCGATGAGGAGTTCTTCCTTTCGCGTGCTTGATCGGTTAAGGTCGATGGCCGGGAATATCCGTCGGTCGGAAAGACGGCGATCGAGGTGAATTTCCATATTACCGGTACCCTTGAACTCTTCATAGATGACCTCATCCATTCGGCTGCCGGTATCGATGAGGGCGGTAGCGATGATCGTGAGGCTTCCGCCATTTTCGATATTTCGGGCTGCCCCGAAGAAGCGCTTGGGCTTATGCAGGGCATTGGAGTCGACACCGCCGGACAGAATCTTGCCGCTCGGCGGAACGACGGCGTTATAGGCGCGAGCAAGCCGCGTGATGCTGTCAAGCAGGATGATAACGTCCTGCTTATACTCGACAAGACGTTTGGCCTTTTCGATGACCATCTCGGCAACCTGGACGTGGCGTGAAGCCGGCTCGTCAAAGGTAGAACTGACCACTTCGCCTTCCACGGACCGTTCCATGTCGGTAACCTCTTCAGGCCGCTCGTCGATCAACAGGACGATAAGGGCTATGTCCTTGTGGTTGGAGGTAATTGCGTTGGCGATATCTTGAAGAAGCATGGTCTTACCGGTCTTGGGGGGCGATACGATAAGGCCGCGCTGACCCTTCCCGACAGGGGTGAAGAGGTCCATGATTCGGGTGGAATATTTCTTCCGGTCATATTCGAGATTGAGCTTTTCCTGCGGGTAGAGGGGAGTCAGGTTGTCGAACATGATCCGCTCCCGGGAGGTATCGGGATGGCTGCTGTTTACCGATTCGACCTTAAGGAGCGCGAAATAACGCTCTCCTTCCTTTGGAGGGCGAATCTGACCCGAGATAGTATCCCCGGTTCTCAGAGAAAAGCGCCTGATCTGCGACGGAGAGACGTATATATCGTCGGGACCGGGCAGGTAGCTGTAATCGGGGGCGCGAAGGAAGCCAAAACCGTCCGGCAGTGTTTCCAGGACGCCCACACCGTAGATAACGCCGTTCTGCTCCGTATGGGCCTGGAGCAGGGCGAATATGAGCTCCTGGCGTGTCATGGCGCTGGCGCCCTCAATATTGAGGTCCCGGGCCATGTGGAGAATCTCATTGATTTTTTTGCTTTTAAGCTCGACCAGGTTGATGATTACATCCTGGGATATCTCGGTTAACTCAAGATCGTTTTCTTCCATAGATCTGCTTCCTTATGCGTGGAGATACTCACTGCGATATATGTTATCGCATATTGTGCAGTATTCAAATAATAAATCCGGGTATTTTATTATATAATGATTGCGTGTAATTTAGAGTGTGCTTTGTTTGGAAATAGTTCCTTTTGTACTACCTGTGAGGTGTTGGTGGTTTGATTAAGGGGTTGATATGTACTATATGTCTTTTCCGGAAAGTTGTCAAGCTATTTTATTTTATTTTTTTTAACGGAAGCGTCCCAACACCCACCGCCCCATTTGGAGTAGATCTCAAAGTGGAATATACCCTTCCCGGACAGGGTGAAAAGGTCGCCTTCGTTGAGGGACCTGTCAACCAGTACCTCTTTCCCGTCGTTATCCATTGCCTTTACCCAGATATCCGAGGTTCCGGAAGGCCACGTGAAGGTAATCTGAAGCTCGTCGGTATCAGAGTAAACCTCAAATGATGATCTGGCGCCCGTGCCCCAGAGATAACCGGAGTAGGAGCAGGGATTCTCACCCCCCAGGAGAGCGGCCGGAAGAAGGAAAAGGAAAACACCGACAATCCTGAGGCCAAGCGCCATCTTCAGGGTATAGGAGCCCTTAGGTATGTGGGGGGACGATGTATGCATACTCTTAACGGAAGCGGTACTGTAGTCCTTCTGCTCAATAGATTAACACTATACGAGGGCCGATTCATAGTCAAGGAAATAGTAGTATATCCTCACGGATAACCGTAGCGACGACCGGGAAATGGCGGTCGGGCGATGAACGGCGTCTCGCAATCGATCGCAGCGTGTCACCCGTCCTTTTTATCCACGATTCCGATTGACAAAGAAGTTTTTTGGGATAGTATGGAATTGGAGGACTGCGGTACGTAAGGGGTTGTCCCTCATCATGTTTCCCCGATAAATGGATTCATCGGCTATCCTAACTTCTCAAACCAGCGGATTATGCGAGAATCTCTTATGAAATGGCTGGCGCGGCTCGTCTATCGACATGACCTGTTGGTCATAGTGGGGGCGTTTCTGTTAACCGTCGTTTTCATCGGGGGTGTGCTACGGTTGTCGATGGTTTCCAACGTCGCCTATATGCTTCCACGACATAACCTCGTTGTATCGGACTACCTCACATCGTTGGAACGAATGGGTACGCTTGATTACCTGGTGATTCTCCTTTCGGCTCCGCGAAGGGATGCCGTGACGGGTTTTGCCGATCGGTTCGCCGAAAAGATGAGCGGGACCGGACTGATCTCGGAGGTAAGCTATACAATCAGCGATTCGGACAAAGACTACATCCTTTCGACCTATCTCCCTAGTATCTTCCTCTATCTGGATGACGATGAGTTCGCCGAAGTTGCCGGAAAACTTGAACCGGCGGCAATCGATGAGGCCGTGCGGATAGATAAGGGACTCTTGCTCGTTCCCATCTCTTCGGGGAGCGCCGATTTTGTCATAAAAGACCCGCTCGGTCTCCTGTCGGTCGTACAAGGCAAGGTATCTCCCACGGCCGGCGGATTTAAGATTGACGCGGCATCGGGATATTATCTGTCGGTTGACGGATCGCATCTGCTGATGCTCGCCAGGCCCGTCGGCCCACCCCAGGATATATCGTTTGACGAGAAGCTTTTCTCGAGCCTGTCGGCCTTCGAGCGGGATATCAAGCAGGACAAGGACTACGAAGACGTCTTGGTGGAGTACACCGGGGGATATCCAATCGCCGTCAGCGATGCCTCGACCATCAAGCGGGATCTTATGATAACAATGACGTCATCCATTATAGCGGTGCTCTTTCTGTTCTACCTGGTCTTTCGTCGGTTGACGTTTCTTTTTGTCGTGGCGCCGTCCCTCGGCCTCGGTATATTTTGGACCCTCGGTTTTGCGGGATTCGCCCTTGGACACCTCAATATGGTAACGGCGGCCTTCGGGGCGATCCTGGCGGGTCTCGGGATAGATTTTTCGATTCATTTTTATAACCGGTTTATCGAGGAGATGTCGAAAAAAAAGGGGCTCGAAGATGCCCTCGTGGAGACCTACGCGACGACCGGGGTCGCCGTCTTCACGGGGGCGCTGACGACGGCGGTGGCCTTTTTCGCAATGGGGTTCACGCAGTTTTCCGGCCTGTCGGAGCTCGGAATTATCGGGGGTGTGGGTATCCTGATGACGCTGCTTTCGACCTTTACGGTGCTGCCTGCTCTTATCGTGCGTACCATGAAGGTAAAAGGGGCCGATATCATTACCGCGCAGCTTCCCGCCTTCGGCATAGAACGATTGGGGAAATATATCGTCAAGCGAAGACGGTTTGTCATCGCGGCGGTTCTTATCGTCACAATCGGTCTTGGATATTCGGCAACCCGGGTTCATTTTGAGACCGATATCAATAAGCTGCGGCCGAAGGAGAGCCCCGCCCTGGGGGTGCAGGATAAGATCATGGAAGTTTTTTCCGGTTCCGCGCCGGAGCTGATCATAACGACCGAAGGGAAAACCCTAGAAGAGGCGATCGTCGTCTCGGAGGATGCGGCCGACATTATGAAGGGATATCCGGAAATCACGGCCGTGGACGGTCCGGGGGCGTTTCTCCCGTCGGTCAAAAAGCAGCGTAAAAACATCGTTCGGGCCGAATCGCTGGATATCCGGGGAGCGGTCATATCTCTTGAGAAATCGCTGGTCGCGCACGGATTTGACGTTGCCCCGTTTATACCCTTTATGGATTCGATCAGCCGATTTGCTGACGGAACGGTCCCACCGATAACCTATCGGGACATTGCGGGGACTGCCGGCGAAAAGATGATAGAGCGATACATCCTTCATAAAGGCGACTCCTGGTACGTATCGATCTTCGCGTACCCCCGGGCGGGGGGTCCGTGGGAACACGACATAGACAGGAGCGTTGTCGACCGGCTCAAATGTCTCTCGGGTTCGATTACGGTAGCCAGCATCACCATGGTTATAGCGGAGATGAAAAAAATAATCACCCGCGATTTCATCTTCGCCACGATCCTTGCGTCCATAGGCGTCCTCCTGGCACTGGGGGCGCAGTTTCGGGAGATCAGGGGGGTTGTTTTTTGCGGATTATCCCTGCTGGTCGGCATCATCTGGACAGTGGGATTCATGGGAATCATGGGCATGTCGATGAATTTTGCCAATATCGTTGTCATTCCCATGATAATCGGGATCGGTATCGATAACAACATACACATCTACCAGCGTTATAAAGAGAATGAAAACGGGGGGATTGTCCCGGCGATGAAATTCTCGGGCCGGGCGGTTATTATGTGCGGCCTGACGACGATTGTCGGATTCGGATCCCTTACGTTCTCGAAGTACGGGGGGCTTTCGGCCATCGGTATTCTGTCGGTAATGGGGGTCGCCCTGTGCCTCGTCTCGGCCCTCGTCGTGCTCCCGACGCTGTTGGCGCTCATGGAAGATACAACAGCCGACGGGACCCGGGGTAGTTAGCGTCGGATTTATAATTCTCCGACAACGGGATACCGGGATGATACTGGAGTCATAGACGGCCGGGAACCGGAGCAGTGAGAGCGTCTCCCCCCTCATCGAGTCTATCTTACAGGATTGTCGCCCTTGGGAATCCAAAGCACAGTAGTTCTGAATAAGTCGTTTAATGCTGGCGACACCCCTGCGTAATAGTGCAAGGATACGCTCGTGAAGATCCTCTTACTATATCCCCATTTGCGGGACGTATTTCATAAGCTGGGTTTCCTGCTTCCGCCCCTCGGTCTTGGATATCTAGCCGCCGTCGCTAAAAGGGAGGGACACGATGTGGAGGTACGCGACCTGAACCTGGCGGACACGAACTGTACGCCCCGGCTTTCCTCCTATGATGCGGTAGGGATATCGTTGGATACTTCTCGGTATAACGGGGCCATAGCAATTGCACGAGCAGCCATGAGCGAAGGTACGACCGTTATTATGGGTGGACCCCACGCGACGTTCGTGGCCGAAGATATCCTGAAAAACGGCGACGCCCACTATGTCGTCAGGGGGGAAGGGGAAGAGACCTTTGTTCAGTTATTGAACAGGCTGTCCGGGGCGGGAGATATCGGAGATATCGGCGGCGTATCGTTTAATAAGCGTGGCACGGTTATACATAACCCCGACCGGCCGCCGCCGCGCGACCTGGACGCCCTCCAGTTTCCGGATAGGGATATCCTTCAGATCAATCGATATAAAAAGCTCCGGCTCGGCGGTCGCTTCATCACGTCGATGGTAACCAGCCGGGGATGTCCGTTTAACTGCGGTTTCTGCTCATCCACGGTATTTTCGGGTACGACGTGGAGGAATCGATCGGCTTCGAACGTCGTAGAAGAGGTTGAATTGATCGTAAAGGACCATGGTTTTGGAGCCGTCTGTTTCATGGATGATAATTTTACGATGGATCCCCGGCGCGTGATTGAAATCGCCGAGGGTTTCATGGCCCGTCACCTCGATATATATTGGTGGTGCTTTTCCAGGGGGGACATCATCACAAAGAATGAAGAAATGGTCCGATATATGGCAGAATCGGGGTGCCGGTACGTCTTTATGGGAATAGAAAGCGCTCATGACACGATCCTTGAAGACTATGGCAAGAAGATGATATCCAATGATTGTGTCAGGGCCATACAGATGCTGAAGGATTACGGTGTCGAGACGATGGGCAGTTTTATTATCGGCTGGCCCGGGGAAACACGTCGGACGGTAAAAGATACGATACGGGCTTCCAAACGAATAGGCCTTGGCGGAGCACAGTTTTCGATTCTTACGCCGTACCCCGGAACAGAAATCTATGACCGCTATCGAGACCGAATATTTGAACGAGACTGGGAAAAATTCGATTGCTTTCATTCGGTAATGTCGCTTGATTATCTAAAACCGTCTGACATACAGCGGATGCTCAAACGAGCGTTTTTCTCTTTTTACTTCACGCCGAAACGAATCCTATCGGCCCTTACGAGCCCGGTGAGAGGACGCGGCGTGGGATTCTCGACCATAAAGAGGATCTGGGAATTTTTCGCGGGAAAGTGAAGATAATGACGTAAAAGCAACAGCAGTCTCATCGGGAAGGTTCCCGTTTGTATGGAGGCCTCCGGGACTACCTATTCGGTTTTATTGCGCATGATATACTTATTTCCTGTGCGGTAAGCAATGAATCGTGCGGGCATATATTGTTTTTTTTATAGACGGGTAACCGGAAATGGGAAATATCTCTCTTGAAAGGCCCTTAATTAACCCCACTTGATCTTAATCACATAATGGAGGATAAGAATCGTAGTATAAAAACGAGGGTCCTTATACTCATCTTTAGTCCCAGTTGACTCTATTAGGCAACATAGTAAGTAGAAAGGTTTTGAACCATGGCGTTATCGGACAAGATCATCAAAGCACAAAAGGAACTCCTTCTTATTTTCGACAGCATTCCGGACCCCATCTGTATCATTGATAGGACCTTGTCTATAAAACGTCTTAATATGGCGATGGCTGAAATACTCGGTACCGATATTAAGGATGTCCTTGGGAGCCCCTGTTACGGACGTCTCATGGGTAAGGATACTCCCTGTGAATTTTGCTATTTTAAAGGAGAGAGTGGAAACCTGCACTGGTATGAATGCAAATTCATGGAGCGAAAAGGCGGTGCCGATAATCACGTCTTTGAGTTGACCATCTATCCATTTCCTGATACTGCAAGCACGAGCGCGGTTTTCCATTTTAAGGACGTCTCAGATAAGGTAAAGATCGAGAAACACCTGGAAAAACTTGGAGAGTTGTTGAACAAGCGGGTTGGAGAGAAACAATCCGAGATCGAGAAGACCAGGAGAAAATATGAAGAGATTATAGACCATGTGCCCATCGGAATCTCAATATTGGACGAGAGAATGACGATTATGGCGGCCAATCCGGCGTTCGGGGCCATATTAGGTATAAAGACAAGCGGGCTCATAGGAGTGGATTTCTCGTCGGTCTTCGGCGATGAAAAAGAGGACTGGTTTCATCCCTTTTTCGGAGAACTACTGAAGTCCGGAGCTCACTCTGCCCAGGTTACGTACAAGGATAAAGGCGGGGCGGAGCGAGAGCTCGTGATCATCGGATTGCTCATCGATGCTCCGAAAACCGATTCCCACGATATCGTTGTGATGATTCAAGACATGACCGAGGCAAGACAGGCGGAGCGAGCGCTTATTGCAAGTGAACGAATGGCACAGGTCCTGTTGAATGCGACTACCGATATAGCATTGCTGACCGATACGGACGGCACCATTATTGCGATTAATGAATCGGCGGCTAAAATAATGGGGAAGAGTCGTGACGAACTAATCGGATCGTTTGCATTCGAGATCTTTTCCGAAGATATTATCAGGAGCAGAAAAGAGGCTTTCCAGGAAGTTATCCGGACGAAGAAGCCGGTTCGTTTTGAAGATGAACGGGACGGATTACATCTCGATAACTCGATCTACCCGGTTTTCAACGCGAAGGGTAAGGTCGACCGTGTGGCAGTTTTCGCGCATAATATTACCCAGCGAAAAACCCTCATGCAGGAACTGATATCTCGAGAGACATACGCGGCCTCAGGGAGAATGTCGGCCACGCTTGTCCGGGAGCTCAATAAACGCATACTTAAAGTGAAGCACAACCTGGGTATCTTTGGAGGAAAGATCGGGGATGAGCCGCAAAAAATGGTTCTGCTTAAAAAAATAATAGACGAGCTTGAAGGAACCCGGAATCTGCTCGAGCAAACACGCGTGTTCTATCTCTCAAAGAAGGAAGAGCAACAACTTGTTAATATCAATGATATCATCTCCGGTCTTATACCGATTGTAGAATCGAGATTGAGGGATAACAATATTACGCTCAAGACGAGTTTCAGTAAAAAACTGCCTGAGGTTTTTGCCTATCCTGCCATGATCAGGCAGGCCCTCGTACACCTTATCAACAATGCGGACGACGCTATGCGTAAAGGCGGCACAATACGAATAGTAACGCAAAAAAGGGGAAATACGGTTCAGATAATCGTAAACGACCAGGGTGATGGGATGGATAAGAAAACCCTCGAGAAGGTAAAGGCACCTGATTATACGGGAGAACGGGGACGTGTTGCCCTGGGACTATTTATCTGTAAAGACATCATGAAAAATAGCGGCGGGCGCCTTGATATTGCTGCGGTGAAGGGGGAAGGAGCCAAGGTAACACTGTCTTTCCCCCTCTTTTCGGAGGTTTTAGAATACGATTAGTCATAACGATTACGGCGGCCCGGTGGCCGCCGCAGGACTATCGTTTGGTATTGTCGGGTTCTTCCTCATGGTAGGTGATTGAATCGGGAAACCGGTTGGCGCCTGGCCTCTGTCCGGTCTCTCATCGGCTTCTCTATTCCGCCCGCCCCATTTTAGGCTATTTCTTTTCCGGTCCCTGGGCGCCGACGATCTTTGTGATGCGGGCCTTGGCCTCCTCGTATCCGAACAGGGCGTTGAGCCAGTTG
>JAFGAS010000085.1 GCA_016933535.1 Candidatus Zymogenaceae bacterium | reverse complement strand
GAAACTCGAATCGTCCATGGCCGGCGGAAAAGTCGGCTATGTCCTTGACCGCAAGTTCTTCGACCGTGAGCTGGTCTGGAAAGCTGCCGAGGCCGGCGCCGATGTGGCAGTCAAGTCCCGGGCCTGTGCCCCGATCCTGGAAGACGGGGTGGTCAAAGGAGCAAAGATCGATTACTGCGGCAGGGTTTCCAGCGTGAAGGCACAGGTGGTCATTGCCGCCGATGGCGTTGAGTCCAAGTTCTCGAAATGGTGCGGGATCGATACCACTGTTCCCGTCCGCGAGATCATGAGTTCGGTCCAGTACGTGATGGCCGACATCGATATCGACCCGGGTGCAACCATCTTCTATCTCGGCAATGATGTTGCACCCGAAGGTTACCTCTGGGTCTTCCCCAAGGGGAAACGCACCGCAAACGTGGGTATCGGCATATCCGGCAGGAAGAGCGGCGATGGCCACCGGGCAAAGGACTATCTCGACAAGTTTGTCAAAAAGACCTTCCCGAACGGCAAGACCATCGAGTATATCCCCGGGGGCGTCTCGGTCTGCCGGCCGCTCGAATGCACGGTTGCTGACGGTCTTGTCATTGCCGGCGACGCGGCACGGGTGGTTGACCCGCTCACCGGCGGGGGCATTTATAATGCGATGTACACCGGCAAACTTGCCGCAGAGACGGCAGCTGACTGTATCGGCAAGGGCGATGTATCGAAAAAGGCGCTCATGGGCTATGACCGGGAATGGCGGGCCTCGAAGATGGGAAGATCCATCGAGCGCAACTATCACATCAAGGAGTATCTCATTAAGCAGTCCGATGAGAAACTCAACGAGATCATCCACTCGGTCTCGAAACTGAACCTGTCAGAGTTCTCTACCATGAACCTGATCAAAGAGATAATTAAAGCCAACCCGAAACTGGTGCTCGAGTTGGGCGCACTTGCGGCATCACTCCGCTGATCGTTTGAGCTGCTTGTTGAGGAGACGCAGGCAGTCGTCCTCTCCCTCTTTTTTGGTAAAAACGGTAAAGATATCCCCGGCTTCTATCTTCACGTTCCCGCTTGGGATGATGAGAACGCCGCCGGCCCTGCGGATGGCAATGAAGACAAAATCCTTGACCTTGAGTTCGCGGATCTCGTGGTCAACGATCGGGGCTCCCTCTTCGGCAATGATCTCAAATATGGTGCCACCAGGGATCGAGGCGAGCTGCTGGAGCTGGGGGTTCTGCGTCCAGTAATAGAGGCGGGATGCAACGAGCTCGTCGGG
>JAFGAS010000084.1 GCA_016933535.1 Candidatus Zymogenaceae bacterium | reverse complement strand
CTTGAATGTCTTTGGCGGTTATTTCGCGGACGGTTGCCACCGCCTCGACGCCACTCTTCTCGGCGGAGACGACTATTTCACCCAGGGGATATCCCCTCTCGGAATCGCCGCTCGTTTGCGCAAGCGCCGCGCCAGAGCAAACCAACAAAACACTTCCCACCAACCAGCCAACCGCTGCAGTTACTTTTTTTACCATAAGGCACCTCCCAAGGCCGCAAGTAATTCACGTGTGCGCGAGACACCAACAAGCGCAGTTCAAGGGCAATAATATGACCCACCCGAGGGCGCGCAGTCAAGAAAAATATGCTCTCATTATTACCAAAAATGCTCCCGAACGAACCGATTGTCATTTCCGTGGCGTCGCCCCCGGTCTTTCTCGTCCCAAAAGAGTCAGCACCCCCCCCCGGGGGGGTCCTCGACAGCCAGCCGCGTCTTGGTGTCGGCAGCAACGAACAAAATTTTGAAAAGTACGACGACTACGGGCGCTCGCTCGCCACCGTGTGCCGCAAGCAATCTATAATCCTCGGGGTTTTTGGGAGTGTCGGCGGAGATTAAGAGGGGGCGGTGTTTGTTTTCGGAAGAAGGGGTGTTCAGGGGGTCGGGGGCTCCTCGCCGCTACAGCCTCAGAAGTTTTCTGCCGGCAGACCGAAAGGAGTCGACGATCTCTCTCTCGATAATGGAGACCGGGTGGTTGGCGACGACGTCCAATAGCATCGTCTTGTTGAAGCGACTGCCGTCGTACTGGCACAACGCTGCGCATCTGCCTCCGGAGAACCAGCGATTGAGCTTCGATTCACACTCAATAAGCTTTTCGGCCCCGGCAAATCCATTGAGCGCCCAGGACGTCTCTCCAGGGACCCGCAGGACCCCGTAGCCCTCCGCAAGGGCCGCATCGGCCATCGAATCCAGGAGCGATATCATCGTGTCCGGATCAAGAGAACCTCCTCGCACATACGTCTCGTTAACATCAAAAATCTTCAACTGCCCCCGGGAAAGGCTTGCCTCTATATCGATGTCGCGGAGATACCCACAAACGGTCTTCAGCGGATGGCTGTCTTTAATCTAGACGACCCGATCACCCCCTTCCAGCCCCTGCGCCATGAAGGGCGCGACAATCTCTCGGTGGTCCTCTTCCGTCCTGTAGATGTGACACGGGTGGTCCCGGGAATAACGTCGTCGATCT
>JAFGAS010000083.1 GCA_016933535.1 Candidatus Zymogenaceae bacterium | reverse complement strand
GAAGGGGTCGCGGCGTTGCTGTCACCCCGTCACCCTCGAACGCAGGGCTGTCCGCTTAAATGCCCCTTCCGAACGTCGCGGTCTGTCTATCCGGCATCGGCGACACCCGGGTTCTTATCGACGACCCTCATGACGCCGCCGTACGGATCGGAATATACCGCTATGTATGAGCTGATGGAAACGACGGATCGCGTTTATATGACCGATAATCCGCTATCGCATCAGCACGCGGAGGGGCGGTTCGTAAATCGCCCCAGACTGCTGACAGAGTAAGATAGTTAAAGAAGTGTCGTCGCGAGTTGTTCCGTTCCTCTTCCACAGGGCTCGCGCTAAGCCTGCTTCACGGGGCGATAGAGACACAACGGCCTTTGGTATAGGTTCTATTTCCAGATGTCCAGGAGCCGCGGATCCTGCCCTTCGACCCCGATGAACTTCTTCTCTCCCGTGCTCGTGCCGAAATAATCGGTGCACCCCACGACCAGGTACGAGAGCATTCGGCGTAAGTCGGAGTAATTGCCGTCATGGACTGCCGAGGTCTTCCAGATCTGCGACTGGGCTTCGCCGTTTTTTAAGCCGTATGCCGTTACTATCATGAGTATTCTAACTTTGGTTGACTCCCCGGCCGTTATTCCGTAACCCAGATTGATGAGCGTTTCGGCGTCTTTTTTGTCGTATACGCGCACGTACCCCTTCAAAGACAGGCCGTTCTCTAACAACCTCGCATATTCGAGGAATTCTACGTCGGTATCTTCGACGTTATGAACCGCCGACGCGAGGTAATAGACCTTACCTTTTGAATCGGCATCGGGAGCTGCGAACGAATTGACGGTCATAAAGACGTTGTAGTCAAGCATCCTCGGATCGGCCTTTGGTGAGGCCGGCGGGGGTGCCGTGGCGCACGCCAAAAGGTAGGTCGCCGTAATCAATACGGCGAAAAACGCGGCGGCTAGTGCCCTGTTTCTCTCTGACATGATCTCCTCCTCTCAGGATCGATAATAATTAAACCACGAAGGGGTCGCGGCGTTGCTGTCACCCCGTCACCCTCGAACGCAGGGCTGTCCGCTTAAATGCCCCTTCCGAACGTCGCG
>JAFGAS010000082.1 GCA_016933535.1 Candidatus Zymogenaceae bacterium | reverse complement strand
TACTGTGTGCGAGATTGCCACGTCGCTTCGCTCCTCGCAATGACATGATTTGCGATAGTACTGAAAAGCAGGTTTGTCAATACCCTGCGTCGCCGGAGGCGACATTATTATGCTTTGCCGCGGGGCCTTCGGCCCCTCGCAATGACGGGAAAGGCGTTAGAATTGGGTAACACGTTTGCAACGCTTTCAAGTCTTTATCAGGGACATGACTGAGAGTCAGTCATATCTATGTCGCAGAATGGAGGAACCGATGAGAACCACACAACAGAAGATCCTGAACAACTCCGGCTACGCGAACTACCGGGAGGACCTGATAGACTCCGCGGGAACCCGAATAGCCCTTTCGATCTATGAGTCAAAGAAGTCCGACCCATGTGTTGTCTTTTTGCCCGGGACGATGACTCACCCGCTGCTCTACGACGAGTTCCTTTCGCGCATCGCGGCACGCGGATTTAACGTTGTGGGGGTCCATTCCGTTTCCCACGGCAAGAGCCCGCGGGAAAAAGAGCTCTACACGGTCTCCGGTCTCCTCTTAAACGCCCGGGACGCCGTGACCTTCTGCCTCGAGCGGTACGGCGGGACCGTCGGGGTCCTCGGGTCGTCTCAGGGGGGGCTCCTCGCGGGCCTGCTGGCGGCGACGGACCACCGCTTGCGCGCGGCGTTCGCTCAGAATATCATTCTCCCGTCCCTTCCCGAGACTATCTCGGTCACCGTCTTCCCCCGGTTTGTGGCGTCGGTCTACGGGCCCGTACGGCTTTTTATGCGCGCGGCGTTCAGCCTGTTTCCCCGCGTCGAGATGCCGCTTTCCGGATACCTTGATATCGAGCGGATCACGGCGGACAAGGAGATCCAGCAATGGGTCATCACCGACCCTATCGGCCTGACCGCCTACCCGTTCTATTTCATGAAGTCGCTCTTTTTTGCCGACACCTCTCCAATCACGGACGGGAGCATTACGTGTCCGGTGGTCGTGATTGCGTCCGAGGGAGACAGGCTCTTCTCGAAAGAGTACCAGTCACTGGCCTTTGAGAAGATCGTTGCGCCCAAAAAGGAGATCCTGTGGTTTGACGAGGATTGCCACCTGATCATGGTCGAGGACGAGAGCGTGCGGCGGGTGACGGGACCGATCGCCGATAAGTTGGCGCACTATCTAAAATAGCGGGGTAAGCCAAGGCTTGAGAATACCGGGCGGGGGCCTCTTTTCGTCTACGGGGCACCCGCCTTCTTATCATCGGTCCGGCACCGTGGATACGAAACGCCTATGCGTACGGATAAGTAAATCCCGACAGGCGATACGTGTCGCTGGCCGTGCGTTCTTTCGTTCCCGCATGTTGTCAGTGCTTACCCGTTGAGCAGTGCGAAGACGGCCGGCACGGCCGCCATTGAGATTATAATATGGAACATAACCAGGGCCGACGCGATGTCGGCGGCGCATCGGTATCGCGCGGCAAAGACGGGGCCCAGGACGGCCGACGGCATGCTCGATATCAGGATAAGGACCTGGCGCTGTTCGGCGCCCAGGTGGTAGAGACCGGCCTGCACCTGGGTGAGCCACGGCTGAAAGGCCATCTGGATGAGCGCCGAGACGATAAGGAGCGGCCAGATCCCCTTCAGGGACGTCAGCTTGAGCTGCAGGCCCAGTGTCAGGCACGCCAGGAGCGTCAGCGCGCCGCCGATCATCGTGAGTGCCTCGGAAAAGGGAGTCAGGATAAAGCCCAGGGTTTCGGCGGGAATTTGGGAGGCGGCAAGCCCCAGGACCACCGCGATGAAGATCGGGGATTTGAAATAGTCGAAAATAATCCGGGTTCGCGGCTCACGTCCGTCCGATTCTTCTCCAAAGATCATGCCGATGAGCGGCGCCAGAATAAAGATCGGAAGTCCCACTCCGAGCTCGCTCAGAAGCACGGCGTCCGTCATCGCTTCGGGGTTGTGGGGAAATGCGTAGGTAATGAGGGGATACCCCAGCAGGGCCGAAGAGCCGAAGGACGACGTCAGCATAAGAGCGCCGATCTTTGGGCGATCCAGACGCATGAGCCTGCCGATGAGGTAGGACAGGAGCATGGAGGCTATACCCGCGATGAATACCGCAACGACCAAAAGGAACTGGCGAGAATGGATGGGGTGAGCGGCCAGCTGCGTAAAAATTACCGCCGGGAGCACCGCCTGGGTAAGGAGACGCGCAAACAGGGGGCCGTTTTCTTCTTTAACGATCTGGAGGCGCTTAAGGAGGATTACCAGCAGGACAACGGCGGAAAAGGCCGCGACCGTTTCAAAAATATGGATATCGACCGATGAGTTCATGGGGATAACCGATAAGGGGGTAAGAAAAAATTACGGGAAATAGTGAGATTCCCTTTGCATCCTGGATCGTTATCGTGGGAACCGGTCAGCAGGCTATTTCGGATATAGCCGAGACAGTATTCGGGAACGACACAGTCCTCCGGGTCATCACGATGAAAGACCCAGGTGCCGGGATACGATTAAACTACCCCTGCCGCCGATAAGAGGTTCACCGACCGCATAAGCGGGTCGAAAACGGGCCGGGCGGCGCCGCTTTCCATCACGGCGGATCGTTTCTCTGTCGTCGATAGATGGGCCGTCCATACATGTTCCGGGGTTGCCGGTTCTCCCCCTCCCCTCTGTTGGGGCCCCTCAAATATCACGCAATTCAGGGGTGATTCTCTACGGGAGCTTGATTACCCTTCCCTTCCAGTTGATCCCCTGCTTGCTCATCGAGACCGAGATCGCCTTTCCGATCATTACGATCCAGACCGCCGCCCCCAGCGGAAAGAAGAGCACCTCCGAGATCGTCAGGCCGTAACGGCTCATTGCGGCCAGGAACATTGCCATTCCAAGGCCGACCTGAGCCAGCGACAGCCCCACCGACGCGAGCTTTGCCCCCGTGGCCAGCGCCACGATCACCTTGACGACCGGGATGACAAACAGTATCGCGTAGGCCAAGATCATGAATATGGCCCCCAATACCGAGTGATGGGCAAGCGTATAGAGGAAACGGGTAAATCCGTCCCAGAGTTCCGGCGGGCCGCCGTAGAGCCTGGCCCGGGCGATCCCGGAGCCCGAAAGCAGACTGACCTTGCCCCCCTTTCGCTTAAGGAGCCTGGCCATATCCGGTCCCTCCCGCAGCGTCTCGCTCGCGTTGCTGTGGCCGCCGATTTTTTTGTAGGCGCTGCGCTCGATGAGCATACACTGGCCGTTGGCGTATGCGGCCATCGCCTCCCATGGCCAGCCCATCGCGTAGACCGGAAAGAACAGGAAAAGGTGGAAGTACTTGAATGGACCCAGCAGCCCTTCCCAGAATCCCTCTTTTGCCTGAAGGGGAAGGACCGAAAGTATCCCCGCGCCGGTCTTCTTGGCCGCCGTAACCAGATACGAGAGGGCCCTGCGGTCGAGCACCACATCCGCGTCCAGAAACAGGAGGTATTCACCCCGCGACACCTGCGCGGCCTCGTACTGGGCATAGGTCTTGCCGAACCAGTGGGGAGGGATGGGCCTGCCCCGGAAAACACGCAGCCGCTGGTTATTGGCGGCGATGTTCTGGGCGATCTGCACGGTGGCATCGGTGGACGAATCGTCCACGACGATAACCTCATACTTGGGGTGATCCTGGGTCAGGGCTCCCCGCAGGCATGCCCCGATGTTCCTGGCCTCGTTACGGGTAGGGATGAGCACGGAGACCGACGGCAGCGTATCCCGGCGCATAGATTCGATCGGTTCCTTGACAACCAGGCGATTGGCGATAATATTAATAAATAAGACCATCAGTAGAAACAGGATGATATATCCCGTCATAACGGCCACCCCCTTTTAGATCAACGGCCAATGATAGCGCAGTTCCAATGGCGAGGTCAACCCTTTTTATCGATTCCATCCCCCCGACGGCGGGCAGATGGAATCGTGTGGTTTGACGGGGCGGAGGTTTCACCGAACGTATCGACAGGCCGGAGACCTTCCGGGGAAATCCGGGGATGCTCCCGACGCGTTACAGTTTCAGGAGGCCGGCGGCATTATCTCCGAGGATCATCTGAACGTCCTGTTGGGTGATCCGGGTCTGTTCGGGGGCCGTGACAGCCAGGTCCCTGACCGCCTGGACATACTGCGGCTCCGGCAGGACCGGCCAGAGGTAGGGGTTGTCGGTCCCGAAGAGTACGCGTTCGGGCCCGAAGTGGGCAACCGCATGTCCCACCGCATCGTTAAAATCATGCCGGCGATCCCGGGCGGTCGTCTGCCAGGCTGCGATGTCGGTATAGAGGTTGGGCCGGTTTATCCCCAGAGAGAACAGGATATCCCGGTATCCGTAGCCCATGTGGGCGGCGATCACGTTGACCTCGGGAAAACGCAGAAGGATTCCGTCCAGATACATCGGGTCGCAGTACTTGCTCGACGTGGGGGGGACGCTCGGGCCGGTGTGGAAAAGGATCGGGATGCCGTACCCGGCAACGGCCTCGACGAGGCCCAGGGTCTCTCTCGATTCCGGATTGAATCCCGAGCCGGGGTGGAGCTTGAGTCCCCTGGCGCCCCACTCCTGAACGCTCTTCTTGACGAAATCCCCGGCGTTGGGACGGCGGGGGTCCATCGTTGCGAAGGGAATCACTTTTTTCGGGTAGCGCGCGGCTATTTTAAAGACCGCCATATTCTGCTGTTCGATACCGATCTCGGGCTCGCCGACCATAAGCCCGGTGTCGAAGGCAAACAGGACCGTCATGTCGATACCGGCCTCCTCCATGGCGGCAAGGTGTTTTTCGCCGGTCGTATCGTAGTAGACGGGCAGGATGTCGTTAATGATCATGTCCACGTCGGCCTGAACTCCCATCCGCCGGAGGATGGGAAGGGCCATTCGGGCAAATCCCCTCCAGTAGTTGTCCGAAAAATATCCCCTATCCAATATGTGTCGGTGAATGTCGATAATCATGGATACCTCCTGAATGTGGGAATAACGGTTGACCTGTCGGCAATCGGAGGAGAAAAGACGAAAAGAGAATCGGAAAGGGGTAGCTTATAGGCAAGGGTAATACGCCGCACACGTGAAGGAAGTAGAAGACCGGGCCGGGTCAAGTCTCTGTAATCCACCGATTGTGCTGCCGTGATGGTAGTGCGCCTGACACATATTGTCAAGACAAATAAAGCGCGCTTTTTTGTTGAAAAGGCATACGATCTGATATATATTTATACAGATATATGTGGGGTTCCACGACCAAAACAGAATTATGTGACGGGAGACATACCGCCCGTCGTCTAACCGGGTATACTGTACAAAAAACCGGTAAGATCGGTATGAAGCCGCATCGGGAGGAGGCCGCTATTCTATGAGCACAATAATCGCCACAAACCTGACAAAGGACTATTCCAGGGTACGGGCCCTTGCCGGGGTCGATCTGGCGGTCAAGGAGGGCGAGGTCTTCGGATTTCTGGGCCCTAACGGCGCCGGGAAGACAACGTTCATCAAGATTCTGCTCGGGCTTGTTTTCCCTACCGCGGGGGGGATCAGCGTCTTCGGAAGCCCGGCGGGCAACACCGCCGCAAGAAAAAGGATCGGGTATCTCCCGGAGAATATGAGGCTGCAGGGTTTCTTGAAAGGGCGCGAGTTTCTGGACCTTTCGGGAAAGCTCTATGGTCTTTCTCGGGAGGTGCGCAAAGAGCGTGCGGATCGCTATCTGAAGCTGCTGGGCCTTTCGGACGACGCGCACCGACCACTGCGCGAGTATTCCAAGGGAATGCTCCAGCGCGTCGGGATCGCCCAGGCCCTCATGCATAACCCCGATATGCTGTTGCTCGACGAACCGACATCAGGGCTTGACCCTATCGGCGCCAAGGAGATCAGGGACATTATCCTTGCCGAAAAGTGGCGTGGAAAGACGATCTTTATCAATTCTCACCTTCTTTCGGAAGTTGAACGGACCTGCGACCGTGTGGCGATCCTCAACCACGGAAAACTCATCAAAGTAGGAAAGCTGGACGCACTCTCTACCAGGCGGGCTACTATTCTGATGGAAGTCGCCGAGAAGAGTGAGAAACTTCACGAAGCGCTGGCCCGGGTGGCCGAACAAGTACAGGTGAAGGATAACACCTATATTATCACTCCGAAGGATGACCAAACCATGGCTCTTATCCCGGGTATCATCGTGGAGACCGGGGCGCGTATGATCTCTATCAGGGAAGATCGGGAATCGTTGGAGGATATTTTCCTCGGTGCGATCAAACAGGAGGGTACGAAGTGAGGCAGATACTGGCGATTGCGGGCAATACCATCAAGGAAGGTCTCCGCAACAAGATGTTCTATATCCTTCTGGGCATTGCGCTGATCTTTATCCTGATCGGCCGGGGGTGTATGGGCGGGTCGGTTAGCGTCCAGAACCAACAGCTCTCGCCCGACGAGGCGTTTTCCTTAGGTACGACCATCGGGTTTTTCATCATCACCTTCTGGGGATTGACGCTGGCGGGGCTCCTCTCAATGGGGGCGATCGTGTCGGACGTGGAGACAGGCGTCATCACCACCTTTATCTCGAAACCGATATCGCGCCTCGAATACCTTCTCGGGAAGTTTATCGGCGTTCTGGCCGTGGTGCTCATCAACGTCGCGGTCCTCGGTCTGGGGTTTTCGATCCTCGTCTTTCTGAAGGCGGGCATATTCCCGTTCGCGCTCTTCGCGTCACTGGGAATATTCGTGCTGAATATCGTGCTCCTGATCTCGTTTATCTTCCTGATTTCCCTGGTCACTTCCCGCATCATTGCCATGGTCTTCGGGATCCTTGCATACGTCTTTTCCACGGTGCTTGATATTTTCGTCTACTTTGACGCCGCCAGGGAAAAGCTCATTGGTATACCCTCCGCGCAATGGATTACCAAGATTCTGTATTTCGCGTTTCCACAATGGGGATCGACCTGGTTCTACTCCGCGTCCTTCATCAACGATTTCTTCTCCCAAACGATGTCCTTTTGGCCCGTTGCGCACACGCTGCTCTACTTGTGTCTGATCTGGGTCTCAATGGCATTTGTTTTTTCAAGAAAGGAATTTTAAAGCGGAGTTCCCACACTCGGCGATAGTCCCGTATGGAAGGTCACAACATAAAGCCGCTCTTTAACGGAAATCTTTCAGAGACGTCCTTTCCGAAGCTCTTTAACGAGATCTGTTCGATGGGTATCAGCGGAACCCTCACCCTTGAGCGGGGTAAGGTGAAAAAAAGCCTTATCTTCGATCATGGGAAACCGGCCAGGGTAACCTCCAACCTCCTGCAAGAAGTCCTCGGGAGGTACCTCGTCTCGATCGGGAAGATCAACCAGGAGCAGTATAACGAGAGTATCAACTCGGCCTTAGAGACCCATAGGCTTCACGGGGAAGTGCTCATCGAGCGCGGCCTTTTGACCGGCGAGGATCTCAAAGAGTATCTTCGGCGTCAGTCGATCGAGAAGCTCATCAATATCTTCAAGTGGACGGAGGGGGAGTACCGTTTCTTTAAAAAGGATTTCATGTCGCTCAGAAGCGACTTTTCCTTTGTGGCCCCCGAGTTGATTGTCTTTATGGGTATCAAACAGCACTACGGACTGGATCGTCTTGCCGCAGTGATCGAGCCCTATAACAATGACTACCTCTATCCTGGATCCAAGAAATCGGCCTTCGTCTCAACCGATAGGCTTACCGATGACGAACGGTGGTTGATAGACCTGGCCGACGGGACAAAAACGGTTAAGGAGACCATCGATCTGTCTCCTCTGGATTTTATCGATTCCTACCGCTTGATATACGCCGCCGTAATCACGGATGTACTTGCCGTAAAGAGCGTGCCGGGGCAGGATTCCATCAATGACCATGAGACGTCCGACCCCGACAGAGACGCGGCGGCCCAGATCCTGGCGACCTACCACGAAATGATGACGAAGAATTACTTTGAAATCCTCGAGGTCGACGGAAATGCCCCGGTCCAGGACATCAAACGGGCCTATGTGAGACTTGTCAAAGCGTATCACCCCGATTCCCTCGGTCCCGGAACCCTGCCCCCCGTGCTGAAAACGGCTAATCAGATATTTGACCTGGTCACAAAGGCGTATAAGGTCCTCTCCAACGAAGATGAAAGGCGCGAGTATACCCGTTCTCTCACCGAGCCCAACGGTCGGGTAGATATAGAGAAGACCAATGACATCATGAATGCCGAATTCCAGTTCCAAAAGGGCAAGGTCTTTTTAAAGAAGCGGGATTATCGGAGCGCGCGGGAGTCATTCGGGTGGGCCAACAGGCTGGTTCCCGAAGAAGGAGAATATCTGGCTTATCTGGGTTGGACGCTCTTTCTGGGCGCCGAAGATAAACAAAGCGACGAAGTCCTGGCGGCCGTACGGCATCTGAAGAAGGCCGCCGCCCTCAATCCTTCTCTTGAGGCAATCCAGCTTTTCCTGGGGGCCGTTTATAAAGAGCAGAAGCTCAGGGATGTTGCGGTGCTCTACTTTAAGAAGGCCCTTGAAATCAATCCCAAATCGATCGAGGCCAAACGAGAGCTTTCCACCCTTGGGATAAGGGACTCGCGATAAATTCAATGGGCCTCTCACGATCCGAGTCGAAATAGCGGAGGTTTTTAATGGTTCAGAGCGTTAAATTGATATGGCTTGATGGAAAGCTGATCCCCTGGGAAGATGCAAATGTGCATATTTTAACCCATACACTGCATTACGGGCTTGGGGTCTTCGAAGGGATACGTTGTTATAAGACCCACGATAATCGATCGGCGATCTTCCGGCTTTCCGAGCATGTTCACCGCCTGTTTGATTCGGCCACGATCTGCTTTATGACGATCCCCTATTCGGCCGACGAGATATCCAACGCGATACTGGAGACGCTCAAGGCAAATGAAATGCAGGAGGGGTATATCAGGCCGCTGGTCTTCATCGGGGACGAGGCGATGGGGCTCCACCCCCAGAAGAACCCGATCAGGGTGGGGATCATTACCTGGCCCTGGGGGGCGTACCTCGGCGAAGATGGTCTGACGAAAGGAATCCGCGCAAAGATATCATCCATCGCGCGTCACCACGTCAATGTAAGTATGACCAAGGCAAAAATCTGCGGGAACTACGTCAATTCGATCCTCGCCAAGCTCGAGGTAACCCGCGCGGGATACGATGAGGCCATCATGCTCGATACCGACGGCTACGTCTCGGAGGCAAGCGGCGAAAATATTTTCATCGTTACTCATGACCTGATCAGGACCACGCCGCTTACGTCGGTCCTTGCCGGGATCACCAGGAATTCAATCATCACGATTGCCCGGAAGATGGGCTACACCATCATCGAGGAACGCTTTTCTCGTGATGAGGTCTATACCTGCGATGAGGCCTTCCTGAGCGGAACGGCGGCGGAAATCACCCCGATCAGGGAGGTGGATGACCGTCCCGTCGGCAACGGACGGCCGGGTCCCATAACCAAACGGCTGCAGGAGGCCTTTTTTGACGTGGTGAAGGGTAAAGACAAGCAGTTCGAGAGCTGGCTGACCTACCTGTAACGTATAAGACGGCCAAATGGCGAAGAAGGGGGATCCGGGCATATCCACGGCGCCCCATTTTTTAATTTCGTACCGTGGAGGAAGTCTCTCGTGGGTCTGTTTGATTTCGGTCCGGTTCGCTTTATCCCCGGGGATAATCGGGGGAGATACCCCTTCTGCAACTCGCTCTATATCCAAGGGGAGCGCCGCATTATCATCGACCCGTCTTCCAACGAGGGGCAACTTGCCGCCCTCCGGGACGGACCGGGTATCGATGAGGTCTGGCTCTCTCACTACCACGAGGATCACTTTATGTTCCTCGGAATCTTCACGAAAGAGCCGCTTGCCATGTCGGCCGTCGATGCGCCGGCCCTCGAATCAATGGCCAACTTCCTGGACTACTACGGTATCACCGACCAGGGGGATCGAGCTGCCTGGAAAGAGATTATAAATACCTTTTTTCGTTTTCAGCCTCGAAGGGCCGATCGGCTTTTTGGAGGCAATGAAATTGTCGACCTGGGCGGGGTGACGGTGGAGGTGCTCCGGACCCCGGGCCATACCGCGGGACACCTTTCCTTCTTCGTTCGGGAGCCGGGGGTACTCTTTATCGGCGATTACGACCTGTCCCCGTTTCCCTATTATGGGGACCGCGATTCGGATATCGATCAGACTATCGCGTCAGTCCGGTGCCTGCGAGATGTTCCCGCCCGGGTATGGATATCCCCCCACGACAAAGGGATATACCGAGATAATCTGGGGGATCTCTGGGATCGCTTTCTCACGGTGATTCAACAAAGGGAAGACCGGCTTCTTGATTTCCTGGCGGTGCCCAGGACGATGGGCAATATCGTGGAGGCCCGGATCGTCTACAAGAAGGCCCGGGAGCCGAAGCTCCTTTATGATTTCGGTGAGATGTGCACGATGAACAAGCACCTGGCCCGGCTCATCGGCAGGGGGGTCGTTACGCAGGAGGGAGAGTATTATCGGTTGACCCGGTAAAAACGGCCGATACTGTGAAAATAAAAACACCGTAACAGGTCGTATAGAGACCTACCTGTTGTATAGAGGGAGACACACTCCTCCGTTGAAGGGATGAGTTTAATAGTTATAATGAATCCTATGCCTCTTTATAACCTTTCTTCACGTTACTCATAACCTGCATCAAATGGTCGGTCATGGCAATCCGCGCACCTTCGGCGTCCTTGGCGGCCAGCGCCCTGATGATCTTGTCGTGATCCGAAAGCGATTCCTGGCGGTTGCCGGGGATAAGGGAAGAATAGGCCATCGCCAATACGGAGCGGTAGAAGAGGGGCAACATCACCGAGAGAAGCGTGGGGCTGCCCGATGCCTCGGCGATGACCTGATGAAAGGCGATATCGGTCTCGGAGCCGTCACCGAGCTCCTTATTCTTGAAAACGATGTGGAGCTCTTTGAGATCGCTGACGAATCGATCATGCCGGATCCTTTTTCTTGCGGCCATTTCCGCGCCGAGAGGCTCCAATGTCATACGGACCATGAGGATATCGAGGACTTCTTCGGGACTAATATGCGATACAAATGCCCCCCGTCTTGGTACGACATTCACCAATCCGTAGTTGACCAGGAGGTTCATCGCCTCCCTGAGGGGAGTACGGGATATCCCGAGAGCCTCGGATATTTTCTCTTCCGGAATCTTTTCCCCCGGTTTGATACTGCCCGATAGGATCGCATCCTTTACCGTGTCCGCTACCCGTTGCTTAAGGCTTAGATCTTCAATTTTGTATAACATCCGATCAACCTCCTTTTGAATATTACATAACAAGCATTGTATTTAGTATACAACCAACCGTGCTCTTGCAAGAGTAAGTGTTTTCTATATCACTTCATTACCGGGGTAAAATACCCAGGGCTTTTTCGTTTTTGGATTGCAGGTCGGATGATAGGGAAGGCATTATCCCTACCCTTGCCGTACGCCCGATTATAGCGCGTATCCGGCATAACGGTGATTACGGCATTACTTGATACAAAATACTAAAATTCATTATAAAGGGGAAAAAGCAAAAGAAAAGGGGGTTTATATAACCCCCATTTTACAGTTGATGTGACTCAAACATCTGATATGCTTTACGATTTAAGACATTTGTCGTTTATGGTCAAAACTCTTTTTTTAGCTGTCATACCGAATAATAGGGATCTTGACAAAGGCAACGCCTTCCTCTTTGAGCCGCCGTTCCTCCTCTTGGGTGGTCGTTCCCCGAATATTTCGCTTATCCGTCTCACCGTAATGGATCTTCACGGCCTCGTCCGCGAATTTCTCGCCCACGTCCTCGAAATTTTTTTCAATATAGCGGCGAAGTTGGGTTATCGTGTCAATGTGCGGCATCATATCCGCCGACTCTGCCCGGGCTTTTTGTCTGTTTCCGATGGCAAAGGTGGAAGGAATCCTTTCGACCCGCGTAGTCCCGCAATACGGACAGTCTATCAGCTTTCGGGACTTCTGATCCTCAAATGAGGCGTTGTCGGCAAACCACCCCTCGAAGGTATGTCCATTTGTGCAGGTAACGTCGTAAGCGATCATTTTCTTCCTACCATATATTCCCTATCTATCTTATACTAATACCAAATTGGCGTGATGTCAATAGAGGCGCCTCAAAGGGAGGATTCGTCGTCCGACAGGGGGGCGATCATGCTCATTCCCTTTCCTTTCGTCTTTGCCGCATAAAGGGCCCGATCAGCCCGTTCGAAGAGGGATATCGGCTCGTACCCTTTGTCGTGTGAGCCGAAAACCACTGTCGCAACTCCGCAACTTATTGAAATAGAAAACGTTTTATCGTCCCTGGAGAATTCCCGTTCTCCCAGATCACGTCTCATGCCTTCGGCGACGATAAAAGCCCGATCTTCATCGGTGTTCGTGAGGACCACGACGAATTCCTCACCGCCATAACGTGCTATCAAGCCCTTCTTCCCGAGACTTTTCCGCAGGGTTTGAGCCGTCTGCTTGAGTACTTCGTCTCCGTACATATGGCCGAAAGAGTCGTTGACCGTCTTAAAGTTGTCCAAGTCGATGATGATCAAGGAAAGCGGTCCCCCTTGTTTCGTCGATTTATTTATTACCCGATTGAGATAATCCCAGAAGTAGGCGGCATTTTTCAGACCCGTCAGGTCGTCGGTGGAGATTAATTCCTTGAATCGCCGCTTCAAAGATTTGATCTGATCCGTGAACTCCTTAATCCTAAGCGCGGAGTTGACACGCGCCAGGAGTTCAGTATCGGTAAACGGCTTGGTGATATAGTCGACGGCACCGGCCTCGAGCCCGGCCTTGATATCGGCGGTAGAGGCCCGGACGGTCAATATAACAATCGGTATCCCGGCGGTCTCGGGTGTCCGTGTGAGGGTACGGCTGACAGTAATGCCGTCCATTTGAGGCATGACGATATCGGTAATGATGAGGTCCGGACGATGCCGGCGGGCCTGTACGATCCCTTCCTTTCCGTTCTCAGCCTCGATGAGGTTGTAGCCGGCCGGTTCAAGGATACCCTTGAGCATTTCGCGGATGAGCCTCGAATCGTCGATTATTAGTATCGTTTTCATTTTTGACAGCCTTGCTCATATATAGCATAAAAAGGGTCGCATCGGCAAATAAATAACCGAAAAATAACCGCATCGAGGCGTGCAAACGTCCGCGGACATCGGTGCGTTATAGGCCAATCGCGATTGACGGATACCTCTCGTTTGGAAAATCGTTCATCGGCGGCACAATAAACGGGCTTACTATCTACCAAGAAAAAAGAGGAATTATCGTTCGGCGCCCGTAATAAAATGCTTGACAATATAGGCAAAAACTGGTTAAATAGCAACTTTTGGGGATTCGAAAAGTCACTTTTTTCGTCAGGGAAGGGCCCGATATGTATGCAGTTATAAAGACCGGGGGAAAACAGTATCGAGTAACCCCGGGAGACCTGATCACGGTTGAGAAGCTTGAAGGCAATGTCGGGGATGCGGTGGCGATTACCGATGTCCTCATGATCAACTCCGAGAAGGGGGCCGTGATCGGCAACCCCATCATTAAGGGGGCCTCGGTTACCGGCACCATCGCCGGTCAAGACAGGGGAAAGAAGATCATGATCCAGAAATTCAAACGACGGGGCGGGTACAAAAAGCGGCTCGGACACCGCCAGCTATTGACACGGATCAAGATCGACGGAATAAAGGGGTAAGGGAGTAGAGCAATGGCACATAAAAAGGGACAGGGAAGCTCAAAGAACGGCCGAGATAGTATCGGCCGCCGCCTCGGAGTTAAACGTTACGGAGGCCAGATAGTCCGCGCCGGAAACATTATCGTCCGTCAGCGCGGGTCGAAAATTCGTCCCGGCGAAAACGTCGGCATGGGAAGGGACCATACCCTTTTTGCGCTCATAGACGGCGTCGTAACCTTCAAGACAAAGGCCGACGGCAGGAAGCATGTAAGCATTATGCCGAGCGCATCCTGATATGGTCTCATAAGGGTATTGAAAACCGGGAAAACGCCAGGGAGGATGACCGTACGGACCGGAAAGACCGGCGGGGTGAATATAACGGGCGAAATAGGGGATCGGTGAAGTGGGGTGTGGGAGAGGCGGGGAGAGACGGATATATACTCGTGAAACGGTGTCCTGAAGAGGATCGTCAGGGGCGCGTTTGAGATATCCCGTACGGGTACGGAAAAACGGGGATGAGGCTCGGCATCAGTCCCAAGAGACCTTCGGGTCTTATAAATATATGAAGAGGGCAGGTTTTCGCCTGCCCTCTTCCTTTTTAAGGGGTATCCATGAAGTTTATCGATGAAGCGATCATCGAGATAACCGCAGGTGCCGGAGGCAACGGGTGCGTCAGTTTCCGCCGGGAGAAGTACGTTCCAAGGGGGGGACCGGACGGAGGGGACGGCGGAAACGGGGGGAGCGTCGCATTTATCGGCAATCCCCACATGACGACGCTCCTGGACTATAAGTACAGGAAACACTGGTCTTCCGAACGGGGAGGAAACGGTTCCGGCAATAATCGACACGGGAAAAACGGGAAGGATCTCATTATTCCCGTTCCCCTGGGCACGGAGGTCATCGACAACGACACCGGAAGGGTGCTCGCCGATATCACCGGTGCCGACAGACCTTCCCTGATCATGGGGCCGGGCAGGGGCGGACGGGGAAACGCGCATTTTGTCGGCCCCACGAACCAGGTGCCCCGAGAGGCCGAGAGCGGCGCGCTGCCCCGTACGATGATCGTTCGCCTCTCCCTCAAGGTCATGGCGGAAGTGGGAATCATCGGGTACCCGAACGCGGGCAAATCGACACTGATCACCCGAATATCCCGCGCACGCCCCAAGATAGCCGACTATCCCTTTACGACGCTTTCTCCCAATCTCGGGGTGGTGCGGTTTTCCAATGATATGGATTTCGTGGCGGCCGACATTCCCGGAATTATTGAAGGCGCCCACGAGGGCGTAGGATTGGGAATCCGGTTCCTGAAACACGTAGAACGGACACGGCTCCTGATTCACATTATCGACTGCGATCCGGAAAACGGAAGGAACCCGTACGACGATTATATAACGCTCAACCGTGAGCTCTCGTCCTATAACGAGCAGCTGGCCGAAAAACCCCAGATCGTAGCCGCCGGTAAAATCGACATTGCCGGTGCGCGCGAGAAGTTCGACGTCCTAAAGGAGGCGTTGAAAGGGTTAAGTATTGACATTTTCCCCATTTCTGCTATGAATGGAGAGGGTGTCACCGCGCTCCTCGGGGAGACGGCACGGCGACTCTCCATACTCCGGCTCTCCGAGACGCGGAATGCGGATCTATCCGCCGAATAGACCGGGCGTGAAGGGAGGATGACAAGATTCGCGAGACCTATATTAAAGATACGAGACGGATTGTAATAAAGATCGGAAGTAGAGTCCTGACCGCAAAGGACGGCCTTGATTTTTCCATCATCGACCGGATCGTTTCTCAAATCGCCGATATAAAAAAGCGGGGGATAGAAGTCATCATCGTTTCGTCCGGGGCCATTGCGGCGGGCCTGCCGCGGATGGGGCTCGAAAGAAAGCCGACCTCAATCTCCCTGCTCCAGGCGGCCGCTTCCGTCGGCCAAACCTCCCTGATGCGGGCCTATGAGCGGGCCTTCGAGCGCTTTTCTATTTCCGTCGGCCAGATGCTGTTGACCCATGAGGACCTGAAAAGCCGGTCCCGTTTCATCAACGCCCGCAACACGCTTCTGTCGCTTATCGACCTGGGCATCATCCCTATTATCAATGAAAACGACACCGTGGCGACGGCAGAGATCACCCTGAGCGACAACGACAACCTTGCCGCACAGATACTCAACCTGTGCGCCGCCGATCTCCTCATGATCTTGACGGATATCGAAGGGCTCTACGACAAGGATCCGCGGCTTTCGGCCGACGCGAAGATAATTCCCCTGATAAAGAACATCAACAAGAGCATCAAGGATTCCGCCGGGGGCGCGTCCGGCCCGATAGGAAAGGGCGGGATGAGGTCAAAAGTTGAGGCCGCGGAGATGGCGGCCGTTATGGGAGTCCCGACGATCATAGCCGGCGGCAAGGTGCCGGACGCCATAACGAGATTCTTCGCGGGCGAGCCTATCGGTACGTTTTTTCTCCCTAAGGCGGAGGGGCTGACCAGCAGGAAGCACTGGATAGCCTATACCCTCAAGGCCAAGGGCAGCATTACCGTCGATACGGGTGCCGTGGTAGCCCTTTCAAAGGGCGGCAAAAGCCTCCTGCCGAAGGGCATCGTGGGACTATCGGGAGATTTTTACACCGGCGATTCCATTTCGGTAATGGGGCCGGACGGCGCCGAATTTGCGCGGGGGTTGGTGAATTACAGTGCAAAGGAGTTAGCCAGAATCAAGGGTCTGGATACCAGAGAGATTGAAGGTATCCTCGGATTTAAATACTCCGATGAGGTTATCCATCGGGACAACCTCGTCCTTTTCTGAAAATGGGCGTTCGTTCGGGGAATCCTCGACGAGCGATAGGCCGAGCGCGCATATCACGACAATTCGATAAAGGAAAATGTATGTCGGTGAGACAAGACGTGCTCCGGGTCGCCCAGGCCGCCCGGGACGCATCACGACAGTTAGCCAAGACACGCGCCACCACGAAAAACGCCGCTCTCCTCGGCATGGCCGAGGGGCTTGAAAAGGGGCGCAAACACCTCAAACATGAAAACGAGAAAGACCTGGCGGCGGCCCGGCACAAGGGACTATCGGCGGCCCTCATCGACCGGCTTACCTTGAGCGATAAGGTTATCGATTCCATGGCCGGCGGCCTCAGGGAAGTAGCGGCGCTGCCCGATCCCGTGGGCGAGATCACCGGGATGTGGCGCAGGCCCAACGGTCTTCTCGTCGGCAGGCAGCGGATACCGCTGGGTGTAATCGGGATCATTTACGAGGCCCGCCCTAATGTCACGGCGGATGCCGCGGGCCTCTGCCTGAAGAGCGGAAACGGTGTGGTGCTCCGGGGGGGATCGGAAGCTATTTTTTCCAACATTGCCGTTGCCGGCATACTCACCGAGGCGGCCGAGCGCTACGGAATCCCCGGCGGAGCTATCGGAATGGTCCAGACCACCGATCGCCAGGCCGTTGACGAGCTGTTGAAGCTTGATGACTATATCGATGTTATTATCCCCCGGGGAGGCGAGGAGCTGATTCGTAAGGTCGTCCAGACCTCCCGGATACCGGTAATCAAGCACTACAAGGGAGTCTGCCATGTCTTCGTGGATGAATCGGCCGACCATGATATGGCGCGCTCGATCATCCTCAATGCAAAGACGCAGCGCCCCGGCGTCTGCAATGCCGCCGAGACTCTCCTGGTTCACCGATCGGTCGCGGCCGAATGGCTTCCGACGACGGCGGCCGTCCTTATCGAGCAAGGGGTGGAGTTGAGGGGCTGCCCCGAGACGAAGAGGCTTGTGCCGGGGGTGAAAGAGGCCGTCGATGACGACTGGTACGCGGAGTACCTGGACCTCATCCTTGCGATTCGGGTTGTCGCCGACATCGATGAGGCGATCGCCCACATAGAGCGGTACGGATCTCTCCATACCGAGTCTATCGTCACTCGGGACGTCGCTAACGCCCGGAGATTCATCGACGAGGTTAATTCATCATGTGTCTTCGTCAATGCCTCGACGAGATTTTCCGACGGGTTTGAGCTCGGGTTGGGGGCCGAGATCGGTATCTCCACGACGAAACTGCACGCGTTCGGTCCGATGGGCCTCTTGGAGTTGACCACCACGAAGTTCATCGGCTTCGGCGATGGGCAGATACGGTCATAGGCGGGATACGTAATGAAAAGCCTCTCAAGAATACGACGGCTCGGAATCGTGGGGGGTACTTTTAACCCGATTCATCTGGGTCACCTTCGAAGCGCAGAAGAGGTGTACGAGGATTTCAATCTCGAACGTATTATATTCATAGTCTCCGCCGTACCCCCCCACAAGGTGTCGACGGGGATTGTAGATGCCGCGCACCGATACGAGATGGTTAGGCGCGCCGTAAAAGACAACCCGCGTTTTGATGCCTCTAATCTCGAGATCAAGCGGGAAGGGAAATCCTACACCGTGGACACGCTTTCCTATTTTCGCGAGCGGCTCGGCGACGATGCCGATATCTATTTCATACTTGGGCTGGACGCGTTTTCCGAGATCGGCACATGGAGGGACTACGGGCGTCTTTTTGGGCTTGCCCACTTCGTCGTAACCGACCGTCCAACCGGTCGGGTCATGGAGCCCGAGGGTTTCTTTCCTCCCGAAATCGCGGGGCTTTTTTCGCGGGACCGGGCCGGCGGTCTTGTGCACGAGAGCGGCAAGCGTTTATTTTATCATGATATTACGGCGATGGACATATCCGCCACGCACATCAGAGGGTTGGTCGGGGAGGGAAAATCGATTCGGTATCTTGTTCCCCCGGCGGTGTATCGATATATCCAACAGAGAGGTCTTTACTGCTGAAAAATGAAACCACAGTAGGCTCGGATGCCTTTATTCAGGCAGCCCTGGACAGAAAGGTCAAGGATCTTGTCGTCCTTGACGTCAGGAAGTTCTCGAGCTTTACCGATTTTATCATCATCATGACCGGGACTTCCGACCTGCACGTGATTCGGACGGCCCAGCACATCCAGGAGACACTATCGGCCCGGGATATACGCCCCATCGGCGTCGAGGGAACCACGGAGGGACGATGGGTTCTCATGGATTACGGTGACGTGATCATTCACATCTTTCTTGAGTCGATCCGGCTTTTTTATGATATTGAGGGTCTCTGGCACGACGCCCCCAAGAAGCGCTACGATGAGGAAGGCCTTGTTATCGGAGGGCAAACCACTCCTGTCGGAACGTAACCGTGGTATCGCGGACGGATAAATACAATGATCCGATTCATGGAGCAGTCGGCGGAGCCTTGAATCATTTTTCCGGTTTTACGCCGACCAAGGGAGTAACGGAGCATCACGGACCCGCGATCCCTTCGGGTCGCCGTTCTTTCGTAATGGGAGTGTCTGTCTCGGATAAAGGGTCCACTATGCACGAAAATACATAGCGCGTCAACGGCAGACGCGTTCTTTCCTCGCATGAGGGACGCAGGAGGCTGGATGCGAAACGGCCGATTATCGTTTCTTCCTGTTGTCCGGTTTTATGAGACAATCTTTCCCCATTAGGACGATCGATGACAAATATGGCGGAAAAACGAATCATCCTTATTATTATGGACGGCTGGGGGATCAGGGCGGATACCGATTTCAACGCCGTCGCCCAGGCAAAAACCCCCGCGTTCGACAGACTCCGAAAACAATATCCTTCGACTATCCTTACAGCCAGCGGGCTTGACGTCGGGCTCCCCGAGGGACAGATGGGAAACAGCGAGGTGGGACACCTCAACCTCGGTGCCGGCAGGATTGTCTATCAGGAATATACGAGGATCAATAAGGCCGTCGCAGACGGGTCTTTTGTTTCCAGCGACCGGCTCACTACTCTCTGCGAGGAAGTAAAGAAAGAGGGCGGAGCGCTCCATGTTATGGGCCTGTTGTCCGACGGGGGAGTTCACAGTCACATAGACCATGTCTTGGCGGCTTTTCGGGCGGCTCACGAACACGGAATCGAACGGGTATTTTTTCACGCCTTTCTTGACGGACGGGACACACCTCCCACGAGCGGAGCGGGTTATATGCAGCAGCTTGTTGACTTCCTTTCCGAACTGGGCGTAGGCAGGGTCGCGAGCCTTCAGGGACGTTATTTCGGTATGGATCGTGACAAGCGGTGGGAGCGGGTAGAAAAAGGATATGATGCCATTGTGCTCGGGCGGGGCCGAACCGCGTCCGATCCCGTGGCGGCGATTCGGCAGGCCTATGACGATGGGCAGACGGACGAATTCGTTACCCCCACGGTGATCGTGAATGAAGGAAAACCCGTCGGCGAAATCACGGACGGCGACGGCATATTTTTTATTAACTTTCGGGCCGACCGCGCCCGGGAGATAACACGGGCGATCGCATTTTCCGATTTCGATGGATTTGTCCGCCAACGGGTGCCGCGGCTTTCTGGCTTTCTTACCATGACCCGGTATGACGAAACCTTCCCCTTTCCCGTCGTCTTCGGCCCGCAAGTGCTGGTCAATATTCTGGGGGAGGTCTTCGCCGAACTGAAAAGGCCCCAGTTGAGAATTGCCGAGACGGAAAAATACGCCCATGTCACCTTCTTTTTTTCCGGCGGCCAGGAAAGGCTTTTCGCCTTGGAAGACCGGGTGCTTATTGCCTCCCCAAAAGACGTCCCCACGTATGATCTGAAGCCCGAGATGAGCGCCTTTGCGTTGACCGAACGGGTTACGTCGCTTATCGGGGAGAAAAAATACGGGCTGATCGTCCTCAACTTTGCCAATGCCGACATGGTGGGGCATACCGGCGTCATGGAGGCGGCGGTTAAAGCCGTCCAGACAGTGGACGAATGCGTCGGCCGGGTCGTCACAGCGGCACAAATCGCGGGCTATACCACCCTCATTACCGCCGACCACGGCAATGCCGAAGAGATGTGGGACTACACGAACAACGAACCCCACACGGCCCATACCACGAACCCGGTTCCGTTTATCCTCGTGGACGCCGACTTTCAGGGGCACGGCCTTGAACACGGAATCCTTGCCGATGTCGCCCCGACGATCCTGGCGATCCTCGGACAGGACAAGCCCGCCCAGATGACGGGAAGATCGTTGATAAGATAAGGTACCCCTCCGGGTGCGCCTATAAACCCGGACCGTAACGGAAAGACAGGGACCATCCGATGTGCCGTGCAATCATGAAAGGGGTGTTATTGCCGTCTGTGGGGCGGGGATAGGGCACTCCCTGCTTCTTCCCGTGCCCGGGCAATCGGTCTCGGTTACGCAATTGATAGTCCGCATCCGCAGGGCATGCCGTTATCTCTATTCTTTTTTTAAGGAAACAAGAGTGAACCGCCGGGAAGATTCGAAAGAACTACTCCTGTCCGAGATAGGAAAGCTCGAAGATGACTTGTCCCGGGCAAAGGACGAGGTCGCCCGCCTCCTGAAGATCAACGATACCCTGATCGATGTGATGCCTGATCCCGCCGATATTGTAAACGAAACCTACGACATCGTATTCCAGAACAAGGCCTCGGTCCGGATGTTCGGAAAAGCCGAGCGGCGCAAATGTTACGCGTTTTATCACGGAAAGGATTCCCCTTGCTCCTGGTGCACGGCAATTAAATCCATCAGGGAGCACAGGCGTTTTAACAGGGAGGTCTGTCTTGATAACGGCATCGTTCTCAAGATCCACTCAGTCCCCATTCCCATGCCCGACGGATCGACGGCCAGCCTCGAGATTGCCCGGGATATTTCAGACGATAGAAAGATTCAGGTCCGGGCCAGAGAGCAGACGAAAAAGCTGGAGATACTAAACCACATCATCCTTGCGGCAAACCGGGCCGATAACATCAAGTCCCTTTTGGATAATCTCCTGACTATGATCCTGGACCTCATGGATTTTGCCGGCGGCGCCATCTACCTGGTGGATGAAAGCTCCGATGTTGCCGAGATTGCCGTGAGCAGGGGGCTACCGGAGGAATTTGTCGACCGCATAAGGACAATAAATACATTAGAGAGTCCGTTTGATATCGTCTTTAAAAATAACGTGATGTTCACCGCCAACGATTACCAGAAAAGCAACCCCGTACTGGCGCGGCTGGCCAACATCGAGTCGTTCGCCAGTATCCCGCTCTTCTCTCGGGGCAAGGCGATTGGGGCCCTGAACGTCGTACGCACAAAGAAGATGTCCTTTACCGAAGAGACCGAGGACATTCTTTCATCCGTCGGACGCGAAATCGGCACGGCCGTGGCCAGAATGCGGGCCGAAGAGGAGCTCAAGGAACGGGAAGAGACATGGAGGAGCCTGTTTGAGAATTCCATCGAGGCGGTATTTACCGTGAGTCTCGAGGGAAATATCATGGCGGCAAACTCGGCACTCATTAAAATGTCCGGATATACCGATAAGGAAGTCATCGGGGCCAGCTATATAAAATTCTGCTCCCCCGACAAGGCCGAGGAAATCTATAGAAACTATAACTCGCTGTATAAGACGGGGGTCCCGATAGAGAACTTTTCGTACAGCATGTATACAAAAGACGGAACCGAACGAAAAGTGGAGGGATATGTAACGGTTTTAAAACACCGGGGTAAGACGATCGGCTTTCAGGGGACACTCAGGGATATCACGCAGCGTCTGATGGCCGAACAGGCCCTTGCCGAGGAAAAGGAACGGCTGGCGGTAACGCTTAAGAGCATCGGGGATGGGGTCATCACTACGGACATTGAGGGCAAGATCGTCCTGATAAACCGGGTGGCGGAAAGCCTGACCGGCTTTAGCCAGCAGGAGGCTCAGGGAAAACGGCTTCTGGAGGTCTTCCGGATTATCAACGAGAAGACCCGCCTGCCGTGTGAGGATCCCGTAAAAAAGGTCATAGACAGCGCCGGGATGATCGAGATAGAGAGTGATACGATCCTTATAACCAAGGACGGAACCGAGCGCATTGTCGCCGACAGCGGATCGCCCATCAAGGACAAAGACAGCAACATAATCGGCGTTGTCCTTGTTTTTCGGGACGTGACGGAAAAGAAGCGGATCGAAGATGAACTCAGGAAGACCCAGAAACTCGAATCCCTCGGCATCCTTGCCGGCGGGATCGCCCACGACTATAATAATATCCTGACGGCCATTATAGCCAACATTTCACTGACAAAGACCTATTCTCAAAAAGGGGACAGGATCTATGACCGCCTTGAGAAAATGGAAAAGGCCGCGATCATGGCGGGACGGCTTAATCACCAGCTCCTCACTTTTTCTCGGGGGGGGGTGCCCGTCAAGGAAACCCTCATTGTCTCCGAGCTCGTCAGGGATTCGGTAACGTTTGCCCTCGGAGGCTCCAACGTAAGGTGCGAGTTTAAGATCGACGATGACCTCAGGCCCGTCGACGCCGATGTCGGACAGCTCAGCCAGGTATTTAACAATATCGTCATCAACGCGCAGCAGGCCATGCCCGATGGTGGGACGTTAACGGTAAATGCCTGCAACGTTACCATTTCCGACGACGATACGCTGCCGATCCTAAACGGGCAGTACGTTGTGATCTCCATAGCCGACGAAGGCCACGGAATCCCCCCGGAAAACGTCGAAAAGATTTTTGACCCTTTCTTTACCACGAAAGAAAAGGGGAGCGGCCTGGGCCTGTCAATCTCCTACTCCATCGTTAAGAACCATGACGGCTATATCGAGGTACGCTCCAAGGTGGGTATCGGGACAACCTTCCTCATTTACCTGCCGTTTTCCGGCGCGGGAGATGTCCTCAAGAATCGGACCCTCCTCACAAAACATCCCGGTGGAAGGGGGAATATCCTGGTAATGGACGATGAAGAAGCCATTCGAGACGTTGCCCATACGATGCTCGTCGGCCTCGGCTACGAGGTGGACACGGCCCGGGACGGTCAAGAGGCCGTAGATAAATTCAAACGGGCCATCGGTATAAAGAGGCCTTTTGACCTGGTGATCATGGATTTAACGATAAAGGGAGGTATGGGGGGGGTGCAGGCGCTCGGATGTCTGCGGGAGATCGAGCCTTCCGTCAGGGCCGTTGTATCCAGCGGTTACTCCAATGACCCGATCATGGCCGATTTTCGGGCTCATGGATTTGTCGGTGTGCTCATCAAGCCGTATCGGATCGGAAATCTCGCCGAAGTGCTCAATACCATCTTAAAGAAAACCGTCTAGACCGATAGCCGCAAGCGGCTCACACAAGGGGCCGGGAGCCCAACGGCCGCCAACGCCGCGGTCGATCAATACCGGGCGTAACGATCGATGTATCCCTGGATGTAGGCGACGGCCAGATCCTTCGGCTCGTAGACCCCGAAGTGTCCCTCGCAGAGGATATCGGGGGAAAGGGCGATGAGCCGCTCCATGGATTGGCGCCATTCGTGGATGTCGGAACCGAACGCGGCCATGAAGGGGCCGTGGACGTCCTGGGCAAAAAGGATCCTCCGGCCCTCCAGATCGATATAGGGTGATATTGAACCCGGGGTGTGGCCGGGGGTATGGAGCAGGACGATGGTGTCATTTCCTATCGTAAGGCGGTGTTCCTCCTCTGCAAATGTCGTATCCACCGCCGTCGGGGGGAACGATACGCCGTACATCCCGGCCGCGGTCGCACGGTCGTCGCCGGATCTTACCGCGGCCGCGTCCAGCTCGTGCATAATGAGCCGGGCGCCGTAGCGTTCTTTGAGATAGGGCGCCCCTCCGATGTGGTCGATGTGGTTATGGGTGAGGATAACGTTCTTGACGTCGGCGGGGTCGGTCCCAACCGCCCTGATGTTTTCGAGGAGTTGATCGATGGAGCGGCCCGCGCCGGTGTCGATAAGGACGGGTTCGGCAAGGACCAGGAGAAAGGCCGCGGCATCGGCCCCGTCGGTGATGTCACCACCCGCCACCTGGTAGACGCGGTCGGTAATCCTTAAATCTTCAGAATCGACATACCCCATAGGTTTTCTTGCTCCGTTCAAATTTCAACGGGCTCGCGAGGGCGGCCTCGGGCTCCGGTCAGTGAGTCTCCCGCGCCAGCACCGGATAGTCCCGGAGTATATCCTCGATACCCCGGATGAAGAGGTCGAGGCTGTCGTGCCGGAGGTCCATTTCTGCCACGGTTCCGGCAACGCCGTCGTCGGTGAACACATTGATCTCGATACGGGCAAGGAGATCGTCTTCGCCCGGCTCCGGCGTCTGGACACCGATGGATACGACCGGCTCCCGAAACGACGACTCGACGGCGTTGAGGTGCCCGAGGGCAAAGCTCCTGAGCTCCAGCAAGAAGGCTTCAAGCTCGTCCACCCGGATACAGGGATCGGTAATTTCCACCGAGAGACCCGGCATGACCAGAGAGACGGAAAAAAGAATCCAGTTCCCGTCCCAGTAATCATTGATATCGGGGAATTCTCTCTCGAGCGCCTTGAGAACAAAGAACGATTTGCGATCTTTAAAGGCAAGGCGTGCGGTTGGAAGGTTAGATTTCATGTATGTTTTGTTACAGACGATTCAAAAAAGGGGGGGCAATCGCCCCCCCATGTGTACGAAATCCTCGATTATTTACGCTTTCTTTGCCGGCGGAGCCGTGGCGCCGTCGAAGGCCGGCGCGAATGCCTGCCCGTACAGTGAGGCGAAGACAACCATCAGATAGAAGATGCTGATCGGCACCAGGACGAACCCAATGATGATCATGAACGTGACGGCAAAGGCGATGCTGACGCCGATGGCGATCACGATAACCAGGATGTAGTCCCCGAAAACTTTAAAGACGTCGGCAATGATTTCCTTAAAGCGGAAAACCGCCCCGAAGTCTTCATTGTTCTTGGCAAAGTAGGCGACGGCCATAGGCATTATGATACCCAGGCAGATGCCCAGGATAATCCCGATGATATAGATGAGCCAGCCGATCACCATACCCGCTCCGCCGGAACCGCCCATGGCGATCTTGTACATGGCGCTTGCAATCAGTCCCTGTGCGGCGAACATGATGATTATTGGAACGATCATGTAGATAAGATAAATTACAAAGACCTTAAGGCCGTCCATGAAGAAACCGCCCCAGTCGTCCCATTCGAGGAGTGCGGGCTCCCCTTTGTTGAGGACCTTTTTGAATACGCGATACGCGTTGCCGAAAGAGAAAAAGTTTACGATCGGGATCCAACTCAGAACCGTTCCGATGAGGATTTTTGAAACCCAGTTGGGATCGGCGAACGGAAACTTAAACGACTTTCCGATATCTAATGCCATAGTTTACCTCCTGTTTAGTTTGACCAATTTAAAGTATACCATCTTTTTTCATAGTGTCAAAGTATAATATGTATACGTCGCGGGTCGGGGTGACCCCGATCACCTTTTTTTCCGATACGCCCGATTCCATTCTTGTCGGGGCTCTCACGCGGACGAAAAGACCCGAACAAGAACAGCTTTACACCGGCCGCACAGAAGCAACGCCCTTTTGGGATGGTTCGCCTTCTTCACGGTTTCGGCAACGATATCGATACCCATAGAACAATAGTATGCTTTCTGCGCGACAAAAATAAAAAATAGGAAAGACATGACGCATAAAATAGCCCTCCTGTAAAGGAAGACACTGTCGCCGCGGAACGAACCCCCGCCTGATGGAAGATTCAGGTTGATATGGTCGGGCTCTCGTGATATACGGCTGCGGCAGGGGCGGGGGAATATTTTACCGTCTTTGGCCTTGTCTCTGTCGGCCGGCTGTGCTATAGATTACCCATGAGTTATACGTCGAATATAAAGAGGATTTCGCGCGGGGTCCTGTTTGTCATCGAAGGCATTGACGGGTCGGGCAAGACCACCCAGGCCAAGCGGCTTGCCGCCTCGCTGGCAAGCGACGGATACGACGTACTCTCGCTCCGGGAGCCGACCGATGGAAAATGGGGAAAAGAAATCAGGGATGCGGCCCACGCCAACAAGAGCCGCCGGGATCCCGAACAGGAGTATCGCCTCTTCCTGATGGACCGAAGACAAAACGTCGAAGAAAATATCGCCCCGGGGCTTTCGGCCGGCAGGATAGTGATCCTTGACCGTTACTACTTTTCGACGATGGCCTACCAGGGGGCCCGGGGCATCGACCCCAAGCGGATACGTATCGAAAACGAGGCCTTTGCGCCGGTGCCCGACCGCGTCTTTTATATCTCGATTACGGTGGCCGAAGGGCTGCAACGCATCTCCCGGGGCCGCGGCGGTTTTACCTCTTTCGAGCAGGAAGAATACCTTAACCGGGTCAGGGAGATCTTCGACGAACACCTGACGTGTCTTCCCTTTGTCGTTTCGGTGGACGGGATGTGCCGACCCGACGAGATATTTGATGAGATCAAGAGGACGGCGGCCGAATTCCTGGATACCCTCGCGTCGTAGGGATACCGTTTAACCGCGAAAAAAAGAAAGGCGACGATCTTCCGATCGTCGCCCGTTTGCATTTCGCGAGTCCGGTGTATCGTGGCCTATTTGGCGCCGGTCTGTGTTTCTGCCGCGGCAGATTCCTCGAAGGCCCCGGCGCACGCCGATCCGAACAGCCCGTAATAGAAGAGGTACTTGAGGTAGAATGATAAGAGGAGGGCAAAGAGGATGCCGATGTACGGGATGACCGACAGGATGAAGTAGGCGAAGAAGACGCAGATCATCAGGACGATCGCGATGAAGTAGTCGTCCAGGGCCTGTATAATTTTGGGCACGATCTCCCATATCCTGAAGGCGGCCCCGAACCGCTCGCCGCTTTTAGCGTAGGTGGCCAGCGCCATCGGAAAGAGGACCGAGGCCACGATCGCCAGTATGAGGCCGACGCCGATCAGCACGGCTCCGGGAAGTATCATGCCTTCCGGGAAATAGCCGGTTCTGTCTTTGAGGACGAAGGCAATGACGAGAAACACCGCTCCCGAGCCCATAACAGCCAGGGGGATCAGGAAATAGAGGAAGCGCAGGACGAAGATGATCAGACCCTGGATGAAGAGGTCTCCCCAATCGTCCCACTGGGGCATCTCTAAGGGTTCGCGGACCAGCCCCGCCTTGAATATCCGATAGGCATACCCGGCGCAGAAGAAGTTGACGATCGGCAGGATAGAGAGCGCGATACCGATAATCATTTTGACCGGCCACTCCTTATCCTTTGTCGGATACATAAAGATTTCTTTGACGTCCATGTTGCTTCTCCCTTCCGTTCCCTTTAAAAGGCGCCCCCGCCGGGCGCTGCCACAGCCGCCCGTTTTGGGGAAAACGGCGCTTCCGACAGGCCGACGTTACTTCTTGCCCGCCTTGAACTGGTCCCTGAGCTGGTACTTGAGGACCTTGCCGGAGACGTTTCGCGGCAGGGCGTCGATGACCTCCAGCACCCGGGGGATCTTGTAGTCGGCAAGCCTTGTCTTGAGAAATTCCCTCAGCTCGTCCAGGGTGAGCGTCTCGTTGGGCCGTGTGACCACAATGGCCGTGACCGTCTCGCCCCAGGTGGGGTGCGGCACGCCGATGATGACGGCGTCGGCCACCTTCGGGTTTTCGAAGATGGCGTCTTCCACCTCTTTGCTGTAGACGTTCTCGCCGCCGGTGATGATCATGTCTTTCTTGCGGTCTACCAGCGTTATGTAGCCCTCGTCGTCCAGGATGCCCAGGTCCCCGGAGTGGACCCAGCCGTCCTTGATGGCGTCCTTGGTGGCCTCGGGGTTCTTGTAGTAGCCCTTCATGGCCATCTCGCCCTTGATGACCAGCTCGCCCACGACCCCCGGCTTGGTGATGGTGTTTTCCTTTTCGTCCACGAGCCGGGATTCCATGTTGGGGACATACTTGCCGCCGGCGCCGGCCTTTCTGATCTGGTCTTCGGGAAGCAGCGCGATGCCGCCCGGGCCCGCCTCGGTAAAGCCGCACAGGCAGAAGAAGCTGGTCGACTTGAACTTATCCATCATCTGCTTGACGGCCTCGGCCGCCATGGGGGCGGCCCCGTAGCCGTAGAAGCGGATGCGGGACAGGTCATATTTCTCGAAGTCCGGTACCCCCATCAGCATGGTATACATGATCGGCGCGCCGAAAAACAGGGTGATCTTCTCGTTCTGGAGCAGGTCAAGGACCTTGTCCGGCGGCCAGAACTCCTTGTTGACGACATGCGTGACGCCGAGATAGGTGCCGGGATTGAGATAGAGGTTGAGCTCGGCCGAGTGAAACAGCGGCGCCGCGTGCAGTATCCGGTCGTTGGGATTTGTCCCGATGAGGCTTGCCATACTGGTGGTGAGCACCATGTGCGCGTGGTGGACGAAGAGCGCCCCCTTGGGCCTGCCGGTGGTGCCGGAGGTGTAGATGATCTCGCTCTCGTCAAACTCATCCACTTTCACCGACGGCTCGTCCTTGCTTCCCGTCGTAAGCACCTGGGAAAGCGGATCGAAGTCATCGAACGTGCCGGGACCCGCGGAGTAGTAGTTCTTGACCTTCTTGAGCCGGTCCTTCATGTCCCGGACGGCCGGCTCAAAGACGTCGTCGAAGATAACGGCAACGGAGTCCGAATTGTCGAAGATGTACTCGGCCTCCGGCGGGGCCAGGCGGAAGTTGACCGGGACCGCGACGCCGCCCGCCTTGACGACGCCGTAAAAGGCAAAGACGAAGAGGTCGGAGTTGAACATCCAGAGGGACACCTTGTCCCCCTTTTTTAGGCCCGCTTTGAGCAGCGTGTTGGCCACGGCGTTTACGCGCTCATTGACCTCTTTCCAATTGAGGCGCGTGCCCTCGTAGACGAGGGCCTCCTTTTCCGGGAGCATTCGGGCGTTTCGTGCGACGAGACCTCCTAAATCCATTCGAGACCTCCATGAGATATGTTAAGAAAGGGAAGGATAATGTGTGAAAAGTGGTATATTTGTATCAAATTTTTCGACGGGAGTCAAAGATTCTTTTGACTAACGGGTCAGAAAATGTCTATGAAAGAACAGCCGTCTTTGAGACGAACGGCAATTGGACGGGGTAGACGGATGAGGCGGGGAGCGGCCCGCGCCTTTTGGATGAGATTCGCGGCCTGCATACCGGCGTTTTATACGTTAAAGTGTAAAAGTCAAGCACTTCCCGGACAGTTCGTCCTCTCGGGGCCGTCGTATTAGGCGGCTTCTTTTGGTATTTCCTCTCGTTTCT
>JAFGAS010000081.1 GCA_016933535.1 Candidatus Zymogenaceae bacterium | reverse complement strand
GATGCCTCGGTAAGCGGGCACCCGTCTCGGCGACGTTACCCAATCAGTCCGCCGCCGCCCTGCCGTGCAGCTCCCTATATTCCTGATACCCCGCCACCCGCGCCAGCGCCTTGAGGGCCCGATCGATCGTCGGGAACACGACGCACCCGGCCGACTGGAAGGCGTCGGCGGCCCGGCGGATTTCCCGTTCGAGCTCCAGGTCTTCGTCGCTCTGCGTGATTGAGGTCTGCGGCAGCACGGCGATAACCGGCTTGCCCGACCCGATAGATATCTCCCCGGCCATTTCGGCAAGCTTCGGGTAGTGGGCAAATAAAGCCAGCGGGGCCTGGGCTTGACCTGCGACCCGGCGCATGAGTACCTGCGAGTGGAACAGCAGCTGCACAACGAAGATGACATCGACGTTGTCCCGCCCGGCGATGATCCGCATGATCTCGGCAAGGGGATCGGCCCCGATGAGCGGAGTCCCCGTGTCCACGGGATTTTTGGCGCTCTTGCCGAATTCCGGGAGGTGTTTATTGATCTCGGCCTGGATCTCTCCGTCGAAGACCGGCATGACCAGCCCGAGCTCGTCCACGATGTCCGAGGCCTCGACCCCCAGCGCCCCGCCGCCCCCCATCATGGCGATGCGCCTGCCCGCCCGGGGGTATAAGGAGCTGAAGGCAGCCAGCGTATCGATAAGCTCGGTTAATCCGCGCACCTTTACCGCGCCGGTCTGGTTGAAGACGGCGTCCCATATCGCGGCCTGCCCGCCCATAGACCCGGTGTGGCTCATGACCATTCGCGCGCCGGTGGCCGACGCCCCGCCCTTCCAGATGATCACCGGTTTTTTTGCCGCCACCTCTGTGAGCAGCCGCAGAAACCGGGGCCCGTCCGAGACCCCTTCGAGATAGGCGGCGATAATCGACGTGTTCGGGTCGTGCGCGAAGTAGTCCAGCATATCCAACTCGCCCACGTCGGCGGCGTTCCCGTAGCTGACCATGGCGGAAAACTTCACCCCCCGGCCGATGGCGATCTGGCCGAGGTCTGCCGTAAGCCCCCCGCTCTGGGCAAAAAAGCCGACCGGTCCCGACTCCCGGGAGAATCCGGAACCCGGGATTACGGTGATGCCCGCCCGGGGCGAATAGACACCGAAGCAATTGGGACCGATAACCCGGATGCCGCGGCCGGCGATTTCTTTGACCCGGGCCTCCAGGAGTTTTCCTTCGTCGCTGTCCTCTCCGAAACCCGCCGTTATCACCACCGCCCCCGGCACTCCCGCGGCCAGGGCCTCTTCGAGGGCATCCGGGACGTGACGCGCCGGGATCGTGACGACGACCATGTCCGGCACCTCCGGCAGGGCCGCCAATGAGGGGTAGGCCTTGTAGCCGAGGATTTCGTCGACGTTCTTGTTGATGGGGTAGAGGTTGCCGGAAAATCCGATGTGAATCAACGATTTAAGAAATATCCATCCGAACTTGCCGGGGCTTGCCGAGGCCCCGACGACCGCCACCGACCGGGGATGGAGGATCCGGTCCAGCTCTTTGCGAGAGTGAGCATCCATGAGTAGGTTTTTCCTTTTGGTCTGGTCTGCCGTAAGGTGTAACAAGGGCCCAGCGTGCGTCTCCAACGAGACGGGGCGCGGCGGGGAGGTTATCCGTTCTTTTTCTTATCCACCTTATCCTTGAGCCACGCCGCCCATGCATCCAGGCCCTCCCCGGTCTTCATCGAGACCGGAAAGATCGTCGTCTTCGGGTTGAGCGACATGACGGTCTTCCGGAAGGCCTCCATGTCAAAATCGGTATGGGGCAGCAGGTCGATCTTGTTGAGGATGCATGCCTGTGTCTCGATGAACATGAGGGGGTATTTCTGGGGCTTGTCGTGCCCCTCCGGCACCGAGAGGATCATAACCCGCACGTCCTCGCCGACCTCAAACTCCGCCGGGCAGACCAGGTTGCCGACGTTTTCGACCACGACCAGGTCTATGCCTTCCGTGTCAAAATCGGCCACCGCCTCGGCCACCATCGCCGAGTCGATGTGGCACGCCCCGCCGGTGTTGATCTGGACGACGGGGATGCCCTTTGCGTCCATCTTGTCGGCGTCCACGGTGGAGGTGATGTCCCCCTCGATGACGGCGGTCTTCACCGCGGGGCCGAGCGCCTCGATGGTGTTGAGAATCGTGGAGGTCTTGCCGGCCCCCGGCGACGACATGAGGTTGACGACAAGGGTCTTGGATTTGTTGAAACGCGCCTTCAAGAGCGCGCTCATCTCCTTATTGTCCTTGAGGATATCTTCCTTGATGGTAACGAGTTTTACGGCCATAAAGGTCTCCTTGGTATTTTTCTACTAACCAGATAATCTTGTGACATAAAACGGAAATACTACCATACATATAATTTTATCGGCATACACGGGAACACTCTCAGGTCGTCCGCAGGGACGGCAGCCCCAGGCGGGTGGGGTACTGAGACCCAGTACCTGCTTTTGTATCTGCTACCCGATAGGGCTCTTACTCTATCTCTATACTCTTGACCGTAAACTCACTGCCCCGCAAATACTCCATTCTCCTCGCGTGAGAATTGAGGGTGTAGTTAACGAGACGGCGGTTATCCAAAGCGTCACTACTCAGAGAGATAACTACCTGCCCTTATTTTTTTATGAGTTCCAACAGATCATCTCTGGTCAAAGTGAACTGTTTAAGAATCGCCAACAGGGTTCCGGTTGCCAGCTCATCATGGAGGGGGACAACTGCTTTGTGTTCGCCTTTTACAAGGGACACATGGCTCCCCTTTTGTCTCACTACGGAGAAATCCGCTTTTTTAAGGAGACTGATGAGGTCATTTCCCGAGAGAATTGGTAATTTTGTCATACAATGTTATATTTTTAAGTCGGCACCTTAGAATCACTATTTAGCTTAATCTACCCGGTAAGGGAAACTTCGAAGGGAAATAGGACCACTTCGCCCGCGCTTTCGGGTAAGTCTTCCGATCCGAAGCTTTCAAGGTAGAGCTCAACCGCCTCTTTCAGGTTCGCCTGCGCCTCCTCGATGGTCTTACCCTGGCTGACAACCCCCAGCTCAACACAGTGAGAGACGTACCATTTCTCTTCCTTCGTAATGACGGCAGTAAATCGTTTGTTCATGATATCCCCCTACTTTCTTTCCCTCTATAAACTCCGAACACTTAAGTAATTAAAGACTGCCGACAAAGTCCAATATCCAAAGAGCTGTCATCGCGAGCTCCCGGAGGGGGCGTGGCGATCTCGGATACTGTTATACATACTAACGTGATTATACCTAATTACGGCGTCCGAGATTGCCGCGTCGCTTTGCTCCTCGCAATGACGAGAATAACGTTAGTACCGAAAAGCGGGTTTATCAGCACTCTGGTAATTACTCTATCTCTATACTCTTGACCGTAAACTCCCGCCCCCGCATCAGCTCCGTTCCCTTTTGCCCGCAGACGGGGCACTCAAAGTCGAGCTTCTTCTTGTCCACGATAAAAGGCTTTTCACACTGCCCGCACATCATTGTGATCGGCACCCGCTCGATGACAAGCTTGGCCTGGGCCGCGATGGACCCTTTTGCCAGGTACTCGAAGTAACGCTGGACCCACTCGTCGATGAGATCGGTCAGGTCGCCGATGACCAGGTTTACCCGGACGATCCGCTTCGCGCCGTTTTTTTCGCCGTGGGAAAGGGCAATCTTCAGGATGTCTTCCGTTATCGGCAGCTCGTGCACGCGCGGCTCCTCCTGCTCCAATGGGTGAGTCTGTATCTTATCGGAAAAAAGCGCCGCCTGTAAATAAAATAATAAAGACGCTCCCCCTGAAACGGGCGTAAGGCGGTTCCGGCGCGGTTTTGGTCCGGGTGGTCATTCACGGGCCCGGACGGCTACTTCACTTTCCGCCTGCCCTCGAGCCCGAATCTCACGACGTAGCCGCACGTCTGGGGCAGCCAGTCGAATCTCGGGAGGTTTTCGCCGGTGAGCCTGATACAGTCGTGGCAGACCTCAAAGCGGGTCTCGTATACCGTACACTGTCGCGTTTGGGGGTCGAGAAACTCGCACATGGAGGAGGACACCAGGGTATCGTCCTCGTCGTAGACCAGTTCAAAACAGCACTCCCCGCAGCGCCGGCAGATCGCCTCCCACTCGGGTGACCCGGGCTCGATGTCGATGACCGGCGGCGTATCGGCCGTCTTCCGTATTGTCTTTTGCAGCAGGGAAAGCAGCATCTTTGCCATAGTCTCTCGCCGTCCTGAGGCCAAATTCCCGAATGGGCAAAAATCTCGTCCGGTCATAAAACAGCCGCCGAACTTTCGGCAGCCGGGCAAGGCATATCAACCCGATCGGCCGGCAAAGCGCTTCGCCGATGATCGGGTGCTTTCATAGTAGCGCCTCGGGGCGCGTCTGTCAAGAAGATGCGACCCAGCCGTTACCCTGTCTTCAGGACCCCCCAACGGCACACCCCGGGCCGTCACCGCTTAACAAAATACGTTGCGCTTTTCGGGCTCATGAGGTATACTCGTCATCACTTTTGTCGGCGGAACACCGGATAGTTGCGGGGTGAACAATGATCGTCAAACAGCTCGAAGTGGGCAGGCTTGGGGTCTTCTGTTACATCATAGGATGTGAGGACACGAAGCGCGCCGCCCTCGTGGACCCCGCCGCCGAAGCCGACCGAATCCTGGCCGACGTGGCATCGAACGGCCTGACGGTGGAATTCATCATCAACACCCACGCCCACCCCGATCACATATCGGGAAACGCCGACATCGTTGAGCGTACGGGAGCCGCAATTATCATCCACGAGGCGGAGGCCTCGTGGCTTTCGAGCCTGGCCAACAAGGCCTTCCTCACGATGATCGGGGGCAGGACCTCTCCTCCGGCCGACCGAACCGTCAAAGACGGCGATACGATTCCGGTCGGCGCGATCACCCTTTCTGTTATCCATACACCCGGCCACTCTCCCGGAAGCATCTGCCTCTATGACGGCCGTAAGTACCTCATTACCGGCGATACCCTGTTTGTCGGCGGAGTCGGCAGGACGGACCTTCCCGGCGGATCGATGAAAACGATGATGACCTCGATCAGGGAGCGGATCATGACGCTTCCCGACGATACGGTGATACTCCCGGGCCACAACTACGGCCCCGCCCCTACATCCACCGTAGCCGACGAGCGGGAAAGCAACCCCTTCCTTTAGCTTGAAACACGTTTTGCCGGCAATTGCCGCACACCGGCACAAACCGCCGACACAGATTTTTTTCTTGCGGTAAAGATAGCTGTTTACAAAACATTCCGTATAGTATATAAAATTAAAATTCGGATATTATGTATTGCGATGCGATTTAATTTCGACAAGAAAGAGATGATCATCAAGATCGTATTTTTTGGACCGAGCCTCGGTGGCAAGACGACGACTCTGCGCGCCATCTACGCCCAGCTCGGCCCGGAAAGTAAAGGTCAGTTTATGTCCATCAACACGAAGGACGACCGGACCCTCTTCTTTGATTTCTTCGACCTTTCCACCAAGGCCAAAGTCCACGGCGGCAATGTAAAAGTACGTTATGAGCTCTTTACCGTGCCGGGCCAGGTTACGTATTCCGAGACACGGCGTCTCGTCATGAAAGGAGCCGACGGAGTCGTCTTTGTGGCCGACTCTCAGGCCGAAAAAATGTCCGAGAACATCGAATCCTTGAAAGACCTCCACACGATCCTCACGCACTACGACAAGGATTCAGATACCTTCCCCACGGTTATTCAGTACAACAAGTGCGACCTCCCGGATATAATGCCCATCGATAAGCTGCGTGCCGCACTGAACACAGCGGGTCATCCCGAGTTTTCCACCGTGGCCCTTACCGGAAAGAACGTCATGGCGACGCTGGAGGCGATTTCAAACGAATGCCTCAAGGCGGCAAAAAACTAGATCGTTTTCCGCCCTCCTTGCACCCCCCCGTACAACCGCTTATACAACCACCCTCGAACAACCCGAGACGGGACTCTTCGTGATGTATGCCGTCGGGGTCTTTATCATGCCGAGCCTTCTCTCGGCCCTCATCACGGTTCGGCGGGCGACTCGGAGATAAAACGGAAGATCATTGGGGAGGAGACTCCCTTACGAAAGCGTGCGGGATAAAACGGGATGCGCGGAAAAACGGCGCGAAACAACAGAATCTGCCGTCCAGCCGCAAGCTAAAAAGGGGCACTCGACGAAGCAGTATTCCGCCGAAGACGTATCGGAACATCAAAGGCGTACAGGATATGTATTTCCCGGCCCTTCCGCTTCCCCCGACCCAACGACCGGGCGCCTGTGTACACAACGATTACGGTTTGGGCTCAACGACGTAAAACGACATTGCACCCCACTCAATTCCACCGGACTCGTCCTCGTATATGCGAAAATCGTATACCCCCACCCCTGGCGGAGCAATAAAGATCAAGACCCCCGCGGTTTTACCGTCCAGATACCTGTATTGTATCGTATCCGTCCGCACGTTATACTGATCCTCGGCGCCCTCGAAGTCGTGGGAAATGCCCGTCGGCACCAGCCCGATCCAAGCATCCGGGGGGAAGCTTGCCGGCGCGGTAAAATGGACAACAATCTCTTCCCCGGGAGTAAAGCGCGTCTTTTCGAGCCACATCGAAATATCCTCGATCTGCCCGTAAGCCGCCGCCGGGATCAAGCCGCACAGAACCAGGGAAATAAAGACAAATTTGATACCCGGGGAAAGCCCTCGTGTCATTTTCTACCGTCCTGAAAAAAGAGTTACGGAAATTCCGATATGATACGTTCCCTTAATGCCCGAACCGACAGCCTATATAATGGCCGCCGTGGGTTGCCGCGAATATGCCCATGAGATGGAAAATGAAAACGACCCGCGGGAAGGCTTGAGATTAGTTCAGGATGTAATAGAGGGGATCGACATGCACGCCATTGACGAGCACTTCGTAGTGGAGGTGGGGGCCGGTAGTCCGGCCGCTGTTTCCGATCGTGGCGACCTTATCGCCCCTCTTGACATTATCGCCCACATTGACCAGGGCGCTATAGAGGTGGCCGTAGTTGGTCGAGATCCCGTAGCCGTGGGCGATGGTCATGAAATTGCCATATCCCTGTTTGACACCGATAAAGATAACGATGCCGTCGGCCGGTGCCGTGATTATGGTGCCGACCTTGTTGGCGATGTCTATCCCCGCGTGGAGCCTTCCCCAGCGCATACCGAATTTCGAGGACAGGAACCCCCTGGTGGGCCAGACCGCAGGCGTGCAGTCCATAACGTTTCTCTGCCCTTCCAGAAAACACGTCAGTTCGTTGAAGCTCTCTTCCTGCCGTTTCGATTCTGCAAGGAGGCGGTCAAGATCCTGATTTACCAGGTCGGCAAGGTCGTCATGGCGCCGCTCAAGTTCCTTAAGGGAAACTTCCCCGTAGGTCGGCCCACCGACACCGAACAGTTCTCCCTGTGTTTTCGGCTCTCCGACGGCGGCCAGCACCCTCAGTTGTTCGTCCATTTTTTCAACCGACTCCACGCACGCCGAAATCCGACCGTAGGCCTCCTTGAATTCGTCGAGTTGATCCTTGAGATAGCCATTTTCCTGTTTGAGGGAGGAAATCTCCCGTATCTTGACGGAGGTGTTCAGGTAGGTATGAAACATAAAGCCGGAGCCGACAAGGGCCGCAAGGAATATAATACCGAGAAAAAGCAGGGTAATGTTTGAGAGCGTGATCGTACGGAAGGTATGGGCGCGTTCTGAGCGATCACCGGCGATAATAATTGAAAAATACGACTTCTTTATCATAGTAAATGCCGGCCCCGCAATACATGCACAACTATATCATTATATAAGTTTTTAGACTATATGAAAAAAGGAATCGCCTGTCAAGGCAATTAGGAAATTTTAATTATCATTTCGGCATACATTTGTTGATTATCTCAAGAAACGGCTCACTAAATAGTCGGGCGCGAATCCCCTTTCCGGTCCGGAAGAGAATTTCGGCGTCCTCTGTTTGTGAATGGTTAAAAGCTCCAATCGTCTTGTTCCCATTTCATATCAAAAGACAGCACCCCGAAAAATAACTATAGCGATTCCCTGACCTTTATGGTATAAAATTTAGAAAATGAAAAAAGGAATCGCTATGAATAAGATACGGAAGGCCCTCTCGGTCTCGGCCGTTATTTTTTTGGTTGTCTTGTTTGTCGTCATCTCCTGTGGAAGACAGGAAACTCCCTCCGAAGCCGGCACAAAGGCCGCCATGGGCGCGGTCGCCCCCGATTTTGTCCTCAAGAGCGTGGACGGAAAAGACGTCCGACTCTCGGATTATAGGGGACGGGTGGTCCTGCTCAACTTCTGGGCCACGTGGTGCCCTCCGTGCCGATCCGAGATGCCCTCCATCGAGAGCCTGAGCAGGAAGATGAGCGCCTATGACTTCGTCATCCTGGCCGTTAGTATAGACGGCTTTGAAACTTCGCAGCTTAAAAATATCATTTCCCCGAACCACTACACCTTTACCGTTCTTCATGATCCCAAACAGAACGTGGCCGATATATATCTCATATCGGGGATCCCTACCACCTATATCATCGATAAGGACGGGGTGATCGTCGATAAATCCGTCGGAGCCGAATACTGGGATTCCGAGGATCGTATCAAGCAGCTTATGTCACTCGTCGAGTAAGGGAAACCTCTATCGCCAAGACCCGAGTGTCTCATCCGGGAATACCGCATGGCGCGGAATATATGAGGCCCTCATCTCCAGTGCGGGACGCCGGCGGCGGCCTGTTCTTACGACGAGCGGAACGGGTATGTTATTTTGCCCGCGCGGCGAATCCTGCGATAGGTAATGCGTATCGCCGGTGATTGGCGGCAATTGGCGCGAAAAAGTATAGCCCGAACCGGGTGATACGGGCCGACAGCATCCGTCCTCCGATGGGCGATCCACCATCGGCCTTCCCTGTCGCCGCAGGTTCGCACGTGCGATATTCTCTTTCTTGGTAACGATGGAACAGCCGTTTCTCCACCTCCTCCAGACCCAGGCACTCCCCATCGCCTTTTTTGTCCTTTTCTTTGCCTCCATTATCGAATACGTCCTCCCACCCTTTCCCGGTGATACCGTTTTTCTCTTCGGGGCCTTTCTGGCCGGGAGGGGCCTCTTGCCCGTCTGGCTGGTTTTCCTGTCCGGCTCCCTCGGGAGCTTCGCGGGGTCACTGGCACTCTACGGCCTGGGGAAGGCCAAGGGGAGAGACTATTTTATCAAGAAGAATTATTCATTCTTCTCCGCCGAGAAGGTACGCACCCTGGAAGGACGTTTTGCCAGGTGGGGGGGAATTATCATTGCCGCCAACCGGTTCGCACCGGGATTTCGGCCCTTCTTTTTTGTGGCCGCGGGGATAGCCCGTATGTCGATCGGTGCGGTGGCCGTCTACAGCTTGATCTCCATCGCGGCCTGGAATTTGGGGATATTCTATCTCGGCTTCCGCCTGGGGCAGCAATGGGAAAAGATGAAGCACTTCGTTCAGGTCTACTCCACGGTCGTCTTTATCTTCATCACCGCCGCCATTATCACATACTTCGCCGTAACGATAATTGCGGCGCGGCGGAAAAAAAACGGAACGCCCGGTTCCGGAAAGGAGGTTTGACCCATGGAATTTCGATCCGTTATAAAGAACGCCGTCTTCTACGATCCATTCAACAACTTCCAGAAAACCCAGCGGCCCACCGACATCAGGGTTGATCCCCTGACGGGGAGGTCGTCACGGATCATATATTTCCCCATAACTCTTCCCCCGCCTGCCGATCAGAGCCGGCTTGCCGAGGTCACCAAACAGTTTTGTCCCTTCTGCAGACCGGCGGTCTTCGAAAAAACGCCACGATTTCCCGAAGAAATCATTAAAGAGGGCAGACTGACCCGGGGCAGCGCCGTGGTCTTTCCCAATGCCTTTCCGTACGACGCTCACAGCGCCGTGGCCGCCGTGACCGAGGGGCACTATGTAAAAATGGACGCCTTTGACGTCCGCGAGCTAGAAGACGGGCTTCTCGCGGGCTGTGAGTATCTCCGGCGTGTCAACGCGCTCTATCCTCAGTGCGTACATCTTTCAATCAATATGAACTACATGCCTACGGCCGGCGGCAGCATTCTGCACCCGCACATGCAGCTCATCGCGGGAGACCTCCCCACTAACTATCAACGAGAGCATGCAGGGCTCTTTCTCGAATATAGGAAAGCGCACGGTACCGATTATTTCAGCGACCTGATTGACCAGGAAGAGCGGCGCGGGCAGCGTTTTATCGCCCGGACGAAAAACATCGTCTGGCTCTGTTCGTTCGCTCCCCTGGGCATCGCCGAGTTCCTGGCAATCTTCGAGGACGCGACCCCGATCATCCAGACCGACGAGTCGGTTATTCAGGACTTCTCCCTGGGCATGGCAACGGTCCTGAGATACCTTGCCTCCATGAACTTCGCGAGCTTCAATATGGCCCTTTTCTCGGCGCCCACGGATAGCCGCGCTTTCCCGACCCACGCGCGTATCGTCCCGCGAACCCTCCTGCCGCCCGTCGGCGCCAGCGACGTGAATTACCTCGAGATGCTCCACCACGAAGTCCTGACGATTATCAAGCCCGAGGAATCGGCAAAAGGCGCGGCGACGTTATTTAAAGGGGTGTTCGGCGGGTAAACATAAGAATATACACTACCGAGTTAACACAAGAATCGCGCGGGTTTCCTATCGCGTATGCATTCAGCATCCTTTCTGCCGGGGGAGGCGGGAGCGATAAGCTAAAAAAAACTTGCCAGAAGGAGCTTTTTTGTATAGACTTTTGCATGGCAATTGAGTTCATGGGGAAAAGGAAACGTGGTGAGTAAGGGAGAAGTAATCCTCAGCTATATCCGAGAAGAACTACTCGACTATCCGGACACCGAGATACACGACGACACATCGTTGTTCCAGGATCGGGTGCTAAAGTCAATAAATCTCGTACAATTGATTGTCTTTATCGAAGAGACGTACAATATCAAAGTGAAGCCTTCCGAAGTCAATATTGAGAATTTCGACAGTATTGCTAAGATACTCCGCTTTCTCGGTAAAAAATCCAATCCATGACAGACCGCGTCTCTTTGAAAAACCGTAGATTTCGCATTGTGCTCTGGTTTTGCTTTTGGCTTACTCTTATTACGGCCGCAGGACAGTATCTTCTCTCGGCGGGTTTCCCCTTTAGATTCTCCTCACTGGAGCCCTATCTTCTCAGAAAGGAAAACGACGACTGGACTCACAACGCGTTTGTAATGCAGGACCTCAAGAACCGAATCAGGACGGATGATTCCCGGGACTTCGTATTCATCGGCTCGTCGACAAGTCTTGAGGCCATAACCGAGGACTCATTAGTAAATGAACGGCTTCTGAGACTAACGCGAAGACAAACGCGTTTCACCAGCCTCTGTTCGAGTCTCATGACGTTTTCCGATGAAATAAAGATCGTCGATGAGCTGGGGGATATAAACTGCACGCTGTTAATCGGAATCGAGCCGCTACGCTTTAAGTACGAAGCCCGTGTCCAATTGGAGCAACCGCTCCCAAAGTATACAAGTTCGAAATACTATTACCTCAGCACCAATTCGGCCTTGGTGGCTATACTATCGGATTACGGTTTTAGCACGCCCATCACCGAACGCTTTTCACTCTTCAGAAGCGCAACAGCCTTCGGTGAAATAGTCAAGAAGCAGCTATCCTATATGAAAGAAACCGGAGGTGAGATAGAATACACCATACATAACAGACACGCCGTCGGAGAGAAGAAACCGGTCAGCGAAAAGGACAGAGAGAGATTAGCGCAAGGTCTCACAAATGCGCTGAAGAGATATACAGAAGAGTTTGACATGAACTATAGGCTACTTGAAAAAGAAATAGATATCGCCGCGTCAAACGGAAACAGAATTATACTGGTTGATTTACCCTTCAATCCGCTCTTCCAGGACGAGATGGATCAGTATTATCCGGTTTACAATGAGAAGATAAAAGACCTGGTTAACGAAAAGGGAATAGAATATCTTGATATGCGCACCGGCATCACCCTCGTTGCCGAGGACTTCCGAGATTTTCATCACATGAGGCATTCCGGACGGATTAGATTCACCGAAGCGTTGGCCGATTATCTGGCGGGCTATATGAACTGAAAATCGGGGGCGTCATCATATTCTTTAACGAAATATACGTACTGATACTTTTCTTACTGTCCATAGTCTTCTGGTGTTTTGTGCCGGAATCGTCTCGGACGAGGTTTATAGCCACCTCTGGTTTCCTTATGCTGGCCTTTATCCAACCGCTCTTTTCGATCTTCCTCTTCTTTTTGGTTCTATTCGTTTTCTGGGGCGGGCGAATCATAGCCAAGGGCACCGACAACAAGTCACAACTACTCATCCTTTTGATTCTTATCATCATGACGGTTCTGGTCGTTTTTAAATACGGCCGCCCGGTTTTCGCATTGGTCTTTTCATCGAGCACGTGGCTGTCCAGGAGCTATCTAATTCCCGTGGGGCTATCCTATCTCAGCGTCAAGTTCATCGCATACCTGTCGGATATTTTCAGGGGGACGATTGAAGACCCGGATCTCGACGAACTCGTGGCGTTTATATTCTTTGTCCCCATATTCCCGGCGGGCCCCATTGAGCGTTACCAGAATTTCGCGGGAGGCAGAAGGAGCAAATTCAATTTTGACTTTTACGCCGAGGGGCTCATGCGAATCGCCGTCGGATACCTCAAGAAGGTGGTGATCGTAAATTTCGCCCTCAATGAAATACTCTTAAAAAGGCTCCACCCCGATATCCTTGCCAACGGTATTTCGCTTGACCTCCCGGCATGGCTCGTGATCGCGTATCTTCTATGCTCTCTTCTCTACGCCTATATTGACCTATCGGCGTACGCCGACATTGCCATCGGTTTTGGACAGTTATTCGGGTACAAAATTATCGAAAACATGAATTGGCCCATACTGCAGAAGAACCTGGGTGATTACTGGAATTGCTGGCATATTTCGCTTTCCCAATGGTGCAGAAACAATGTCTATTTCCCTATCCTGGGTATAACACGAAATATCACCCTTGCCCTCTACTCGAGTTTCATCGTCATGGGCCTTTGGCACAACATTACGGTCAACTGGCTGCTCTGGGGCATATGGCATGCAACCGGCGTGACGATATACATGAGGTGGGACCGTTTCAAGCGAAAAAACAAAAAAATTAGAGGGTTCGTTCCTAAGAAGGTCGGCGTTATTCTGGGAACGATTATGACCGTTCTCTATGCCGCGGGCTCGTTCTCCTTCGTCATGACGGAAGATCCCTTACAGGCATTTCGTATATTATTAGCCATATTCTTCTGACGAAACCGTGATAGTGTGCTATATTTAAACGCAAAAGCATAGCAAAATGAAACGAAGGGCGTATTCCACGATAATCCGCGTTATCGCCCATATGATGGGCGACTGTCTATGGGGTCTCTTCTGGGCGCTGGTTGTGCTCCTGACGCTTTTTGTGCATTATACGATGTGCATCGACGTACCCGAATTCAGGTATATCGGTTTTTGATCTGAAACACTCGCACCATCGACTATCTTCGCTAATGCCTAAATACCCTCGCGCCCGTTGTTTTCATTGATCATAATCAAGAAGGAATCGTATCATGAGCGGAACATGGAAAACGAAGACACCTCTCGACTTTCTATTATCAGGGGCACAAACGACTCCCCGGGCGCCGGCAATTAAGATGGCCAATACGGAGCTTACGTATGCCGAGATGCTTGAAGAAGTGGAGGGATGGGCCGGTTTTTTTAAAGACCACAACGTAACACACGGCTCTCGGGTTGCCGTCTATACCGATAACAACTTGTTTCTGACGCTTGCCATGTTCGCGTTATGGGGGATTGGCGCGATTTGCATGCCAATGAATGTCGCCCAGAGACCTGAGAAGCTCAGAGAGATTGAAGATAGAGTCACACCGGATATCGGTTTCTATTCGGCCGATTACTCGGATCAGATCCAGCACCCGTATTCCATGCACACACTTGAGGGAGAAAAAGGGCGCCGGATTTCTTTAACAAGACCCGCGCCGGAAGAGATAGCAATGATTATGTTTACCTCGGGCACGTCCGGTGTACCCAAAGGAGTCGCCTGGTATCACGGCGGGATGGCACACAACAACCTAGCAACGGCAAGCCGTCTGGATATACAGCCTCACGACCGAATCCTGATCAACACGCCGCCATATACGACCAGTTCCATCGTCCATGTCATCACCATGCTATCCCGCGGGGCAAGCATCGTCGTTGAACGGAATCTATTTTTCGGCGCTAACGTCTTCGAGATGGTTAAACATTCAGAATGTACGGGTTTTGGCGGCGTCCCTGTGCATTTTCTCCGTATTCGCGATTCACTCCAGGAAACCGATATCCCCCAAACGCTTCGTTTCTTGATGAATTCGGGAGAACACCTTCCCGTCCCGGTTATAGCAGATATTCACCGGGCGCTGCCGGACGTACAAATATACTGCGTTTATGGCATCACAGAAGGAATGGGCAGGTTTTGTATCCTTGACCCCAAGAAACTGAACGAGAAGATCGGGTCCGTTGGCGTTCCCATCGAGGGGATGGAGGTATCGGTACGGGATGAAAACGGTACGAAGCTCTGCCCCTATGAGGAAGGGGAAGTCTATGCGGCGGGAGTATGCCTCATGAAGGGCTACCTGAACGAATCCGATACGAATAGGCCCTCGATGACCCCCGACGGCTTTGCCACGGGAGACTACGGGTACCTCGATAGCGAGGGGTTCCTGTTTCTCAGAGGGCGCCGTGATGATATCTTCAAGGTGGGTGGAGAAAAGGTTAGCCTGAATATGATTGAAGAGGCGGTGTTCGGCTATGATGATTTCCTGGAATTTGCCGTTGTCCCATACGAAAGCGAATTCATGGGGTTTTCTCCGTGTCTCTACTATATAGTGAAAAAGGGAAGAATCTTCGACCGGCGTCGCCTAGTTAAACACCTCAAAGGTGTCCTCCCCGAATCACATATACCTACCCGCTTTATCGAGGTAACCGAGATACCAAGGACCGGCTCCGGGAAAGTAATCAGGAAGGACATCAGGAAAGACTGAGCGGATAAATAAAGAAGACCGGATTCGTGTTTAGAACACCCCGACAGTGCCATTCTTTTGGAGCCCTATCAGGAATCCTTGTTCGTAGTTATTCTAGGCTTCTTCCATAGATCGTCATAATGGAATTATAACGCCCTTCTCAGGAGAAACAGCGCCCACCGCATTGGTGGTAGCTCCAATAAGATGAATTTCATTTTTTCGATAAACCTATAGATATAGCTTGCCTTTATTCCCTCCAATTCCTTAAGTTTCTCAAGGATTTCGGCATTTTCCGGTAGCATCTTCAGTTCGTTGATCTGCCTGTTCCTCTCCGCAAGTATTTCGTCAAAAAGGCGATCGGGTTCAAGCTTTTCGATTTTTTTCGAAAAATCCCGTTCAAAACGATCCAGTATTAGGTCGATGTCTTTCGCCTTTTTAATAATTACACTGATTCTAGTTTCTTAGGAGAAGCCTTCTTGCTAAAAAGCGAATAGTAATCCACCCGATCGAATACCTCGAGATTCCCGCCTATCGTTGCATTATATATTTTACGTCCTTGTCCTTCGTAAACCTTCTTCGCAAAATGATATGATTTGATGCAGTTATAGAGCTTGGGATCGTGCCACTTCTTTCCTTTACCAAAGTAGTCAGGGTGAAAATGATTTGGGTCGTCGTCCTGGGAGGTGATGGTTAGTCCGTCTACTTTGGCGTTATCGGGAATCGTATAGGAAAAATCGACCCCGATGAGATAGACTTCGGAAAACCCCATATAATACGCGATCTGGAGGTTGACATACGTTACCGTCTGCCCGGCATAGACTGCTTTTGTTATATCTTTTGAAAAACGCGGTTCCTCAAAGGACGGGTGATCGGGATCGTAGAATCCGGTATCCATTGGAAAGAAATAGGTATCCGGCGTACTATCAATGATATCGGCGTAGACATCCGGAAACAGCTTTATTGAATAGTCGATAGCATGTATCCGTTTGAGGTTATCGGCGACAACATGCGCGTCTTCCACCACGTAAAAGGTCGGCTTAAAGAGGAGTTCGTCGTACTTGTAGAATATTCCATTGACCCCGATCGTATATTCATCTTTTAGGAGTGAAAGGTCGGTCTTATTGAGAGACGGTCCGTTACCGATAATAAAACAGCGTTTTCCCTCATGGAGATTATGAAATTTCTTAAGAGATACAAGATAAGCTCGATTATCGGGTTTCTTTTTCCCCTGAATGATTCTCCTGAAGAGGATCAGAAACATCTTCTTGAGGGTATGCGCCCTGTTTCCTTCCCTAACAAGATACTTCCATAATATGACAAGTTTATATTTCGATCCCATTATTTCCTCAAGCTCCCAGCAAACTTAATTTTTTACTTTTTTGTGCTGCCTGAAAATACGTTCATACCCTCCATCTATATCCAACCTTTGCCCTCTATTTCTTTCTCAGGTATTGCATCCAACTGAATATTTCTTTTCTCCAGATTCTGGTACTTCTCATCCTTCGTATTAGCTCAAGGGCAATTCTTTGCGCCGAGGGTATATCCTCAACGGAAACATGATACTCGAAGAAGGTCCTGCATCTCTCCCGATAATCGCTCTTGAGACTAACCGATTCCTTCAACGCGCTCGTGAGGGTATCGATATCACGTGTAATGGGGTAGGCCTCCATTGGGTCCTGAAAGGTATCCTGCCTCTCTCCGTGAGGATTATGGTAGATTACGGGCTTGCCCAGGGCCATTGATTCAAGAAGCCCGGTGCTGAACCGACTCACGAAAACGCTGCCCTTGCGGATGAGATCATGCATTGGCTCCGATGATACATGATAGCCAGTAAAATCCATTATGTCGGAATGATGCTTTGATATCACGTAATCATAACCGCAGGCAGCGCAAGCCCCCACAATTTGATCAAGCCACATCTTCTGAATCTGAGTATAAAGCCCATACGTAAAATTTGAATTTACCACAATAAGCGGATTCTTAGGAAAAGCCGGTTTTTCCTTCAAAAGCGGCTCAATCCTCGGCATGCCGACGACCCGCGCCTTTCGGGTGGTAAGAAACTTTCTATCGTATTGCCCGATTAAGAACGGGTATTCCACAGTCATGTACGGCCGCCTGATCCTACCTACGCCGATATGCGCCACGTGGGTATCCTCAAAATCCTGAACGCCCTCAATGAGCGCCACGGTAACAACGCCCTTCCTTTTTGCGTTTCGCACCGACTGGCTGGTGACCTCACTCCAATCATTCATGACCACCAGCGCATCGGGCTTCATTCCCATCAAGAAATTCGGGTCAAACTGAGTATAGGGCAGTTTCAACTGGTTCATCATCGATTCGGCATCTTCGTGGCGGGAATATGCCTTATCAATACTGATGAAAATGGAATCAACCCCCTCTTTGGTAAGATATGGGACGACGAACGACATGTTGAAGGCATGATATTTGTTGTGGGGCATGAAGGCGACTAACATAGTATGATCCTTACAGGCTATTGTGTTTCGAGGTTTCCTATTTATACGTCGTACTTTATAATTCTACAATTAGTTTCCAGACAAGACTTTCTTCGCAATCTTCTTTATGTGGCGAAATATTTCCGTTGTTCCGTGACTTCGGAAGTTTTCCTTCGTTCCAATTCTTGCGTCCTTTTCCCTTTTCAATTCCCGAAGATGGGAGCCTGACTTCTCTATTATTCCTTTAAGAATGCTGCGGGTATACTCCAGTTGATCCTCTACGCTCATGCTTGAAACGGGTTTCCATTCCGCTCTAAAGTCTCCCTGAGTTCCAGACTTTTTCTTTATAATCCCGACCGGCAGGTAACGAGGGTTCCATTTACCCCAGGGCATTGCCGTATTTTCGCCTGTAAAGTAGAAAGGTGATAAATTAATGTCTAAAAGGTTATTATGAATTTTTAGCACATCCGCGATAAAATCCATTTGAGAGAAATTGGATGGAATGCTCTTCTTATGTTCAAAAATACTTCTGATGGTATCTTCAGTGAGGCACCAACCCGTCGTCTTCTCATCATACCAATCAACATCATAAGAGGCGCTAATTGTCGCAATCAGTGCGCCGGTTTCTTTCATCACCCGGAGCTGCTCTTTGATACAGTGGGCAATTCCGTCTATATCATTATGTTCAAGAGCGGAGATTGACATAACGCTGTCCACGCAATTGTCCGGAAGCTCCGCCATGTTTTTCAAGTCTGTGTTGTAGAGAAATATCTTTCCACAGTGCTTTTTAGCATTCTTCTGTAATATTTCACGGTAGTCAATTCGCTCGCTCTTATCACATGTGAGCTTCTTCTCGTCTATAAACGACCAGAGGTCCTTTGGTGAAATATTTTTTTTAGTTTCCTCGAGATCGTAAATAAGATCACCATAGCGTCTTTGGAGTACCGGTGTAATATTTCTTTTGACAACATCCGCACTGATTACGTTGAACCCAAGCTCGGATAAAATAAATTGTCCCAGACCGTTACCTGCGCCCGCGTCAACAATTATAGAGCCCTTTGGCAATAACGATAATTCCCTGATCGCCCACGCTAAATCAAGATAATAGTGCCAACCTATGGGTTTGTTATCGAGATAACTTTGGACTTTTTCAACAACTTCCATTTCCCTAGAATGTGTCACATAAATATCATAGGCTAAGAGCTCTATTCTCTCAAAGAAGATTGGTTTCATTTCCAAAACCTCAAAGGTTTAAATGTCTAAATCTTGTTCCTCGATATGTAAACAAGCAATCTCGTAATATAGCACTTTAATATCGATGCCTTGATTATCTTCATAAGTACTTTTTCCTTTCCATTTCTCCCACTCCTATACCGCACAACTTTATCTGGGAATTTACTTTGAACCAATGCTATATACGGATAATGGGTAATAGTTTCCCTAAAGTCGTTCTGAGATACATTGACTCTTATAACCGCCTGCTCGATTGTCTGAGCTAACCTCTGCATTAGATCATTTATCTCTTTATCTGACCCGCAGGCAACGTCGGTGTATTTAACTTTATAGTCATCACGCGGATCAGTCAATTTTACGGCGTCTTTGTAGCCAACAACAGCATAAAATAGATTATCTACTGCATCGGGTTTATTCCACAAAATATCAATAAAGAACCTAAGCACCATTCTTTTATATGAAAGCTCCTTAAACTGAGTTGGGGCATGCAAATAATAGAGGAGTGTCAGCTTCTTGTACTGTAGCGAATTTTTCTCTTTTTTCCCTTGAACATATCTAAAATGCTTTTCCCTGAGGCCCTTTTTATCGGTATCATGTAAGAGAAATGTATTAGTGTCAACGAAGTTTCTATAACCTTTTCTAATCGCCCTGATACTGAAATCAACGTCTTCATATCCATACGGATTAAATAATTCGTTCAGCTTGCCGATATCATCTACGAGATGCCGGAAAAAGGCCTGTGATCCCCCGCCCACATTACTGACCTGTATCCGAGAGTGAACATCATTTAAGTAGAGAAAAGAATAGCGTTTGTCGTACAGGAGAAAGGGAATAAAGGGCTTTTCCTTTTTAGAACTACCCTTCCCTAATAGAAAATCCTCTGATTCCTTCGACGAAAAATAGGCGTTGAACCAATCCACATTCGAACCGATATGATAGAAAAGATCGTTGCTATAATTTTTCTTGATATGCTTCTTAACTGTCCTGTTATCAATCAGCTCGATTTTGTTTTTAAATAGACCTTTCTTGGTTATGATCGCATTCTTAATGATTGGGCGAATTGAATAGTAGTTAAGGAGCGTGCTGCCTACTATTCCGACGTTTTCCTGTGTGACTAAAAATGTTGCGAGACTTCTTACATAGTCAACGGTAGGAACTACGTCGTTGTCCATGAACATGATGATATCCGACGTCTTAGCCTCTTCCGTATCCAGCAGGAAATTCCTTCCCCCGGCAACGCCGAGATTTTTCGGAGACTCGTAGTAGCGGATATCGGGAGAGGATGAAAACAGAATCCTGTGGTCATGCCGTGACCCACCATTAAGGAGGATGCTGATAATAACTCCGGTTTCTATGCTTTCTGCAAGCGTTTCAACGGCCGCAATTGTTACGTCAACCTCATGCTCCATAAAGAGGATGAGGATATTTATTTTGTATTCTTTCCCTTTAATGAACATATCGTTATCTATACTTTAAATCAACTACGCGAAATCCCAATCCGCTTGAATTGTAACAAAACCGAAATAAAATGGTATCTCTTGAATCCGAAAGGAACCCACAACCTGTCGGTAGATCATCTCCTTGCTGTCAACGATAGATATCACCGATGCATAAACACCCGGGTTAAACACGATATGCTCTATGGTCATGCGGCCCTTTACCCAACCGTCATTATCGACCTTTACCTCGGCATTACATACGTCCGAATTTACGGATGTAATGTAGTTTCCCTGCTCGTCCCAGATGGGAACTCCAATAACTATTCGATGTGGTTTATAGAGAAGCCGAAAGGAAAACTCGAGGATCAATGTATCATTATGTTTTATGGAATCGGCGGGTTTACCTTCAGCAGTTACCCATCGATGGTTGACGTCGGTAATCTTATCGTTATTGCTGAATAGCTCGCCGAAAAAGGACCTCACCACCGAACCGTCGTCAGACAGAAGGCCCCTTTCCTTTATTTCTCTATTCTCTACTTCATCCAGGTAAAACTTAACGCCTTCCACAGGACTGCCAAGATAGGCCAGTTTCCCCCTATCAAGCACCACGACCCGATCACAAAAACGGGTAATATCGAGCATGCTGTGCGAAACGAAGACGAAAGCCGTCTTCCTCTTAAGCTCGTTTATTTTGCTGAAGCACTTCTGCTTGAACTTATAATCTCCCACAGCCAGAATCTCATCGACCAGCATGATATCCGGGTCGTTATAAATCGCCACGGCAAAACCAAGGCGGATATACATACCCGAACTGTACGTACCGACGGGCGAGTCTATAAAATCACCGAGGTCCGCAAACTCGACTATCTGATCGAAAAGTTCGTCCACCTCCCGCTTTCGCTTCCCGAACATCGCGCCTTTAATGTAGATATTCTCCCGGCCGGTAAGGAGGGGATGAAAACCGGCCCCGAGCTCGATCAACGCCCCCACGCTGCCCTTCACCGTGATCTCCCCCTTATCGGGGAGGTAGAGGCCGTTGATCATCTTGAGGATCGTGCTCTTGCCCGCGCCGTTTCTCCCGATTATACCGAGCGTTTCGCCTTTTTCGACGGTAAAGGACACGTCGTCGACCGCCCAGAACTGCCCGGGACGAAGCGTGTTCCATTCGTCCCGCACGCCGAACGCGCCGGCCACGAGCTTCTTGAGGCCGTACCTCCTGGCATCGCGCAGGCTCTTGGAAAATTTCTTCGATACGCCGTTGATTTCGACGAGGGCATCATTCCCCCCATGGCCGTTGGTCATAGGGCTTCTCTCACCAGATATTCCAGGGAGTAGTTCCATCTTAGGGCTATGATGAAGATAAGTACGGAGATCGCCGAGGCAGCGATAAATCCGAACGGGTCGCTGAATGAACCGTGAACGAGGAAGTCTCGCAGTCCGACGACGAGATGATTGAAAAAATTAAGCCTGTTGAGCGTTCCCATCAGCCCGTCGGTGGGCATGACAAAAATTACCGAGCAGAGAAACATGCCGTATCTCATCATGACGGCGACCGCGTTTTCCGCATCCTGCGTCATGGCGCCGAGCATCCCGAATATAATGCCGAATCCAAGCCCGAGGATAATTATCGGCAGAAGGACAAACGGAAACAGAAGCGTAACCGGAGGAGGGACGATCTTGAAGATAATAAAGACCAACACCAGAAACGGAATCCGGATGAGCGTATTCGCACAAACCTTTCCGTACCCGGCGATAATGACGGTGATCAGCGGAATTTTGACCTTGGTGAGGACTGAACGCTCTTTGTTCACGGCTCCCATGGCCGATGTAATCCCTTCCGACAGGATAAGCCAGATCGTCATTCCTGAAATAATGAAAACCGGATAAGGCAGACCGCTGGTGACATTAAGTGCTCGAATGAACGCAAGAAAAAGATAGGCGGTCAGCGGGATAATAGGCATGACGACCGTCCACAGGACTGCCACGGACGACCGTTTGTACTGACCCACGAAGTCTTTCTTAAAGTTTACCCAGATAAGCCAGCGATAAAACCATATCTCCCTGAGCGAAAACCAGACCGCCTTGAGGGTGGGAAGACCGAAATTCGTGTCTCTACTATATATGGTGACCCTCTCATCCTTGAGAGGGCTATCGACTTTATCCGGCATAACGTAAATTTGGCTCACTCAACTAATTTTAAGCATATCACTTCTTCTGTATCGAAGTCAAGGAAGGACCTCCGTACCGTCATCATGCCCCGTGTTGTTTTCCGCCCGTTGCCATCCCGCTGAGCTTGGTGATATCCCCTTCGTACGTCACCTTGATATTCTGTGGACTTCCGGCGAAAACCGATACCTCCCCACCGACTCTCAGAACCAGGATTCCGTCGTCCACGGCGTCCGTTATTCCTGCGACCGTGGCTTGTTCATGGGCCTTTATTATCAGGTCGTAGCAAAAGGCCTGGGGGGTCTGGATGGTCATGTGGCGCCGGCGGTCGATATACTCGGCAATCAGCCCATCGTCGGCTAGGCACGAGGCCTCCGTCGCCGGGATTGTCGCCACCGCCGCCCCGTGGTGGCGGGCCGCATCTACGGCATTCCGTATAATCGCGCCCGTTACCAGGGGACGCGCGGCGTCGTGGATCACAACGATTTGGACGTCCGCATCCCTCAGAGATATCAGCGCCCGGTAGACAGACTGCTGACGGGTCGCTCCGCCCACTACGAACGAAACGGGGGCTCGGTCTCCCAGGTACTCTATCACAAGTTTGCCGGCTCGATCGATGAAATCCTTCTCGACGGCCACCGTGATCCCCTCAACAGCCTTCGAATCCAGGAGCGTCCGGAGGGTATGAATTAATATCGGCGCCCCCGCCGCCTCTCGATACTGCTTCGGATCCCCCTTGCCCATTCGCCGCCCTATACCGGCGGCTGGCACCACTCCCCATACCCTCACTGTACAATCCCCCGCCTTAACATGAACCTCCACGCCGATCCGACCATATCGACAAGATCGGTATGGATAGGACACCATCCGAGTTCTTCTTTTGCCTTTTGTGAGGAGGCGATGAGGGTGGACGGATCGCCGGGACGGCGGGGACCGACCCTGACCGTAATGGGACGACCGGTTACCGCTTTGGCGGTCTCAATGACCTCGTTGACCGAGTGTCCCTTCTCACTGCCGAGGTTATAGCAGCCGCCCATGCCCCCTGCGTTCAGCCCTTCAAGGGCAAGAAGATGGGCATCTACCAGGTCGGTAATATGGACATAGTCCCGAACGCACGTCCCGTCGGGCGTCGGATAGTCATCGCCGAAGATAACTATTTCATCGCTGATGCCGCCGGCCGCCATGAGGACCGCCGGGATCAGGTGGGTCTCCGGGTCGTGGCGCTCGCCCAGCTCGCCGTCGGGGTCGGCTCCTGCCGCATTGAAGTAGCGCAGCGACACGAACCTGAGCCCGTAGGCGGCCGAAAAGTCCTCCATCGCCCGCTCCATGACGTACTTGGTCATGCCGTAGGGGTTGATTGGATCCCGGGGGTGATCCTCGGTGATCGGAATCTCACGGGGATTCCCATAGACGGCGGCGCTGGATGAAAACAGTATTTTATCGATCTCCGCTTTCCGCATGGCCGAAAGGAGGTTGATACACCCCACGACATTGTTGGTATAGTATCTGCCGGGGTCTTCCACCGATTCGCCGACGTACGTCAATGCGGCAAAGTGCATGACGGCATCGATCCGCACGCTGCCAAAGACTCGGTCAAGGACCTTTCGGTCGGTCAGGTCGGCCTGGATAAAATCCGGACAGAGCACCGCGTCCCGGTGTCCGCGGGAAAGGTTATCCAACACAATAGGGGTAAATCCTGCCGCCATGAGAGCTTTGACCGCATGGCTCCCGATATAACCCGCCCCTCCAACGACAAGAATAGTGGTCACAGTGTTATCCCCGCCTTCAAGATATCGTGAATGTGAATGACCCCGACGGGCCGGTTCTCGTTGTCGGTAATGACCAGCGAAGTAATGGCGTGATCTTCCAGGATGCGCAGCGCCTCCGCGGCCAGCTTATCGGCCCTGATGCTCTTGGGGCTCCCGCCCATCAACCGCCCTACTTCAACCGAGAGGGGATTTTCGTATTTCTGGAATACCCTCCTGAGATCCCCGTCGGTAATGACCCCGATGAGCGCCCCACCTTTTCCCGTTACGGTAGTCATGCCGAGGCCCTTTCCCGTCATCTCGTAGATCGCCTCACTCAAGAGGACGTTTTCGTCCACCTTCGGACACCGATCACCCGAGTGCATAAGATCGCCCACCGAAAGGAGTATCTGCCTACCGATGGCCCCTCCCGGATGGCGATGGGCAAAGTCGGAAAGATCGATGCCCTTCCTCTTCAGCAGCGTCACGGCCAGGGCGTCTCCGAGGGCCATGGCCGCCGTCGTCGACGCCGTGGGGACGATATCCCAGGGGCAGGCCTCTTTGTCAACCCGAATATCCAGGACAATATCCGATTCCCGGGCCAGCGCCGATCCCGCGACCCCGGTCATCGCGATGATCGGCACGCTCATCCATCGAAAATAGGGAATGAGCTTGAGGACTTCCTCGCTCTGTCCGCTGTAGGACAGCGCGAGCACCACGTCGTCGGCGGTGACCACGCCGATATCCCCGTGGAGCCCCTCGGCGGAGTTGAGGAAGACTGCCGGGCTCCCGGTGGAAGAGAGGGTCGCCGTGATCTTTCGCGCCACGATGCCCGACTTACCGATTCCGGTTATGATGATGCGGCCCCTGACCCCGGCCAGGAGATCGACCGCCCGGACAAATTCGTCCCCGAGACGGCCTATCAGGCCGTCAACGGCGTCCCGCTCGATAATCAGGACGTTCTTTCCTTCTTGGACTGTATCCATATACTTTTATACACCGATCACGTCATTAAAGAGTTCTTCAAATTTTTCGGCTATGGCCTCCCAGGAAAAGCGCCGCCGAACGTCGCGCCGTGCCGATGTCGCCAGACGCTCACGAAGGTCTGCATCCAGGGCAATGTTCAGGACGGCCCGGGCGATCGCATTCGGCGACCGCTGGGGCGCCAGCAGCCCGTTTTCACCATCCGTGATGATGTCGGGTATTCCACCGACGGCGCTCCCGATCACCGGAACACCTGCCGCCATCGCCTCCAGCAGCACGGTGCCCAGGCCCTCGGTTTCCCCGCTCTCGACCACGATCGAGGGGAGTACAAAAATGTCGTGCTCGGCCAGTAGGCCGTCGATCCGCTCATGGGGAATTTCCCCGGTAAACCTGACGGCATCCGCCAGACCGAGTTCCTGCACGAGGTGTGCCAGCGCATCTCTGTCGGGGCCGTCGCCCACCAGGGTAAGGCTCGCCTGCGGGAAACGTTCTCGGATCGCCGGCAGCGCCTCAATCAGGTATTGCTGGCCCTTGAGCCGGATGAGCCTCCCCACGCAGATGAGCCTGAGACACCCCCCCTCTCCGAAGGTCCTTGATCTTTTTCCTGCCGTGCCGAACGCCGCGGCGTCCACCCCCATCGGGATGATCTTCACCCGATCGCCGGGGACAAGCCCCACGGTCCTTGCCGCCGTGGCTCTGCTGTTGGCGGTAACGGCCGGCGCACGAAAAAGGCCGAAACGCATCAGCCGCCGACCCATCGGCCCCAGGTCCAGGTTAACGTCACTCCCGTGGAGGCTGACGACCGCCCGTACCCCAAAGACGCGTGCGGTGATCCCCTGGGGGATCAGGAAATGGGCGTTGATAACGTCATGCTTCGTCCGAAGGCTCCTCATGCGCATCCCCAACGCCAGGACATACGGCGCTACCAGGAGGAGCCGCAGCGGGTGTCGCCTCACGTTGTGGAGCATACCCTCACCGTAAGCGAGGGTCTGAACAGACTGGGGCCACGCATAGCGAAAACGCTCAACCCGCACACCGTCCATCACGTCGCGTACCGGCAGACCCTGCGCATGAGGGCACAGGACCGTCACCTCGTGTCCGCGCATGGTAAGCCGGCGCCCGAGGCTCAGGACAAAAACTCCCGCCCAATCCCCCGGCCATCGGGGAAATGAGCTTGTCACCAGCAGGATCTTCACGGGTCGCGGTCCTCGCCGTCACTTGCTTTGTCCGATTGTTAAAGATCACGGTGCGCCCGTTTTCTGCATTCCATGAACAGACGGGCCTTGCCAAATTTTCCTACGAACGGCAGATATGAAAGAAAATGCAAGTACTTCAACACGTTATAGTGCGCAATGTGCCGGATCGTGATATCTCGAAAGCCGACCTTTTCAAGTAACTCCCGATAGCGGGGGGCGTTTCTGACCGCGATGTGCTCGGGAAACTGCCGCAGTATCCCGATTCGCTTTAGCGTCTCGATGAAGTAATCGCCGTTGGGGGTATGGATATAGAGCGTTCCGCCCTCCTTGAGAGAGCCGAAAATGGATGAATAGATCGACATAAAGTCATCGTCCGAGATATGTTCGCTGAAGTCCATGGTAAAGGCCTTTTCAAATGTGTCCCGATGTCTTGCGCAGAATCGCACGATATCGTCGCACACGAAACGAACATTCGTTATCCCCAGTAACTCGGCCCGCCGACCGGCCGCGGCGATAAACGCCCGGGAAAAATCGACCCCGGTGTAGTCCCCGACCCTGTCGTGAATAACATCTGCCAGCATCCCGTTGCCGCAGGCAAAATCGACGACCTTATCGTCTTTTCCTAGGCCCAATAGCGGTAGCAACCTCCGCAGCCTGTCAACCGGTTGTCTCTCAAAATCGCCGACGTACTCCCCTTCGTAGAAATCTTTCGTTACCGCTGTCTTATGGTCCTTTTTCATGCGAACTTCTATCTGACTATTTCAGATTCTTATTATACTCCATATCGAACCACATGGCAAAGAAGAGGGACTGAAGCCCCGAGATGAAGAGAAATGCGGCAAACAGGGCGCTCGTGGCGGCCACCCCATGTCCAAGAATTCTCACGACGAAGAGGTAGAACCCGAATATTCCGCCGACCGGTGCCAGCACGAGGCCCATGATATAAAAGAAAACCAGGGGATGGAAATCGAAGATAATATACTTCCTGGTCATCCGCGTAAAGAAGCCGTCGATCAATAGCCAGGTAATCGTGGGAATGACCTTATAGAGCCTGATCCCCGATTTTTCCCCCACGTTATAGACCGGTCGGACCGGCACGTCCCTCACCCGGGCACCGATAATGTTGAGTTTGATCAACAGATCATTGGGCATCCCATAGCGGGGGTAAATATCGTCAAGGCTGATCTTCTCAAGGGTCTCTCTATTGATCGCCGTATATCCCGATTGGGAGTCGGCCACGTGCCAGTATCCCGAGGCTACCTTGGTCAGCAGAGACAGGAAGGAATTACCGAGGTACCTGACCTTTGGGATCATGATCCATGCCCCGCCCATAAAGAGCCGATTACCCTTGGTATAGTCGCAGGCGCCTTCCGCCACCGGGTCGACGATCGCCGGCAGATCGCAGGGGTCCATCTGATTGTCGCCCGCCATAACGACCGCGACGTCGTCACCGTGGTCCAGAGCGTCCCGGTATCCGCGGGCGATGGCCGCGCCGACGCCCGAGTTTTTCGGCAGCGTAATCAGTTTTACTTCCCCCCCAAAGCGTCCCTGGTATTCGCTGACCCGGCGTGCCGTGTCGTCGGTGCTCGCGTCGTCTACCACCACCGCACGATCGATAAAGTCGGAAAGGCCGTCCAACACCCTTGTTATCAGGGTGGCGACGTTATAGGCCGGGATGACCACGCATATTGTCTTCTTCTTTCTCATGGCCGGTTTTTCTCCGATTTCTCCCCCCGATGTCTCATCCAAAACGGCGCTACCTCACGGGCCCCGGATAGCCAAAGCGGATACGGCACGAGCGCGGGGGAAGTCTCCTCTGTCGATGATGCCCAATCTTCTCCGCCAAAACGGCAACGTCGGTCAGGGCGTGAGGCCGGGGGAGGGGTTCATAGGGGCCAAGGAGGTATCCGTAACTCCCGCAAGCTCCCGCAGGATCGTCCGGACTGTGTCCTTTTCCGATTCCGGGGTCTTCGAGTTGGCCGAAGTCATTGCCTTTTTCAACAGTTTTTGGGCTTGGGTCCGGTTCCCCTGTTCGTAGGCGGCCATGCCCATTCCGTAGTAGGCGGAAAACGCGTCACCCAGACGAAGGACCGTCTTGAACTCCTTTTCGGCATCATCGTACCGTTTCATCAGGAGGTAGAGCCGCCCCAGCTGGGTATGACCTCTTTTTTCCGTCGGCCCCGCCTTAAGCGCCTCCTTGAACACGGCCTCGGCATCGTCAAGCTCTCCCCGATTCATCAGGGCGATCCCCGTGTCGATCATCTGCTTGGTGGTCAGGGAATTAAACACCGACGAATAGTGTAACACCTCCAATTCCACATCCCAAAGCTTTCGATCAATAAAAAACGAGGAAAGGCTGTTGAAGATAACCCGATAGTAATCGGCGAAGACTTCATCGGTGTGGAAGTCGGTGCCCAACGTCTCAATCTGCCGTTTGGTGTAGGCGTCGATCCTCTCAATATACGCGTCATAGTATTCTTTCGGCGCCGTTTCGGCCTCTTTCTCACTGACAAGCTTAAAGAAGAGGACTTCCGGCAGAACCCGATAGGAGAGCCTCATGAGGATATCCTCATCCGGTCCAATATAGACGGTTCGGTGGTGGGTGTTGAGGAAAATCAGGTTCCTGAGAAAGGCCGCACCGGTGTGGCTCGAAACCTTACCCGGAGGCACCTCCAGCTCGGGGTACCGCTCCCGGGTGAATCGATTGAAGTAATCCGGTTGAACGATATCGCCGACGGCGATGATAACCAGATCCTCACGGAGGCGTTCCACGTCCTGGAGACAGTAGAAGTTCGGCCAGAGGAGGTTTGTCACGACCATTGCGCCGTAATCGAACCGACCAAAATCGGAGGTGGTGAAATCTTCGGCCGCGTAGTAATTGGACTTATCCAACTTGCCGTAGTTGAACACGAGGTTGAAGCAGACAAAGGCGACCGTAAGAACGGTTAAGATCCGTGCCGCGTTTATCCTGTGGAAGGCGATTTTGGAAAGCCGTTGCGAAAGAAAGAAGAGCCCCGCCCCACCTGCCGCCATGACCGCCACATAAAAGGGCATATAGATAGTCCCAATGCCCCAGTACCAGATAAAAAAGGCTATATGTACCGCTCCGAAAAGCGCCAACAGGAGAAACACCCTCCAATTTTTCTTGAAGACGAGGTAAAACCCGTAGAGGGCCGCAACGGGCCACAGCGGCGTCAACTCCCGAATAAGGACGTAGAAGAATTGCCCGATCTTGGGGAAAAATCCGCCCCGGGAAACCGCAAAATGATACGCGGTGTCCTTCTTGTCCAGGATTTGGACAAGAAAGCCTTCCAGTGTTCGGGGGTTTCCCCAATCTATCCGGGGGCCGGCCGCCGACCGGAGCGGGAGATATATATAGACGGAAAATCCGATGACAAAAAAGAAGAGGGCCATTACCAGGTCGGCGGGTTTGAGCCGGCCCTTATAGTTAAGGACGACAAACAGTAAGAGCGCGGGCAGAAAAAACCCGGCGGTGGCATGGAGCCCCGCCCCCAATCCCAGGAGAAAAGACCCTGCCATCAGGAATCGCAGATCGGCCGTCTCGGCCCAGACGATTGACCACAGCAACAGGAGGGCGGAAACCAGCCCCATGCCGGCGTAGACTTCCGCCGAGACCGAGCTCTCCCAGAGGGAAAAGGAAAAGGCGAACGTAAGCGCAGTCGCGCAGGAAAAGAGGAGCGAGCGGCCGTTTATCTCTCCGTCGAGGATAACGATCAATTTCCGGGTCAGGAAAAAAAGCGCCGTAGCCGCCCCCGCGCCCATGAGGGCCGACAGGAGGTTGATCTTGAAGGCTATGGGCCCAAACGGGAGGTAGGTCATCAGGTTGGCCAGCGGGAGGTACGTCGGGAACCCTGCGGGGTGGGCTACCCCGAGGGCAAACGCCGCATCGACGAACTCTGCCGAATCCCTCCAATAGAAGGTCGGACACAACGTGGATAGGTTGACGACAAAAGAGACCAGAAAGATAAGGCCGGGCAGATATGCCGGGACTAATCTCTTTATAATCGGCACGATCTTCATGGGAGGTATATATATCATAAGAAATAAAAAAAAGGCAGAATTTTTTCAAATCCTGCCTTAAACTTTTCTGACTCTCAGAAACGATGACTTATCAGCTACTATTAGAGAGATACGTCATCCGCACTGGGGCCATCAATCGTACCGTCTGTCGTGTTATACGGCTCCCTGGCTCTGTCGGTCTCTACCCAGTAGTCCCTGAAGGCATCGCGGTCGATGTTACCCGATGTCGTCGCGGTGAAGCCTGTGACGGCATTGGCGGTAATCCAACCGGGCATCGAAGGATCAAGGTAGTACTTGGGCGGTGAGGCCGGCTCAAAACCGATCTCCAGAGCGTCGCCCGAGAAGCGGTTCTCGGTCGCGAAATAGCCCATCTCCGCCTCGTACACACCGGTCAGCATCGTCCGTGCCTCGGACTGCTTGGACTTCGCCTGGAACTTAAGGAAGTTCGGAATGGCGATGGCGGCCAAGATCGCGATAATGGCAACGACGATCATCAGCTCAATAAGGGTAAAACCCTTTCTGTTACGAATTTTGCTCAGCATACATACACCTCCTTTCTATTGTAAGTTACGTAATACTACTATAAGCAATATCAATGCCAACAATGCGTTTTTGTGTCCCGATTCGTTCGCATAACCTCTTGGATTTATTGGATAAAAAATATCTCTCAACAGCACACCGCTGCACCCTGACGATACGCGGGGGCTATTTGCGCAATTACAAAACTCCGTTGCGAAAAGACAATTAACACTGCCGATTACCATAAAAACCGGCCTTTAATTTCCCCTGCCCAATCCATACTTTTCTATTTTACGCAGCAGCACCCAATAGCTGATTCCCAGAATCCCCGCGGCGTCTTTCTTCCTGCCGCCGCTTCGCATAAGCGCTTCGGAAATCAGCTCCTTTTCCAGCCCCTCGATGTAATGTTCCATTGAAAACCCTTTGGTGAGGACATCGGCGGCCCCTTCTTTCCGGTCTGCCGCACCATTCCACTTATACACCGAGAGCGCCAGGCTCTCCGGCAACACGATATTGGAATGCTCCAGCGCCACCGAACGCTCGATGATGTTCTCCAGCTCTCTCACGTTTCCCGGAAAGGAGTAGTCCTTGAGCACCTCCAGCGCATAGGTCGATATCTTCTTTATCTCTTTACCTTGTTCGGCCGAGAACTTTTTCAAGAAATGTTCGGCCAATAGCGCGATATCTTCCTTTCGCTCGCGCAGGGGGGGGAGTTTCATCTCGATGACCTTGAGCCGCCAGTAAAGGTCCTCACGGAATTTCCCGTCGATAACCTCATGCTCAAGATTCTTGTTGGTGGCGGCGATGATCCTGACATCCACCGAGATATCCTCGGTTCCCCCGACCCGCTTGAATGTCCGTTCCTGTATCGCCCGCAGGAGCTTGACCTGGATGGGAGCGGTCAGCTCGCCCACCTCGTCCAGGAAAATGGTGCCCGTATCGGCAATTTCAAAGAGGCCTTCCTTGTGGGAGATCGCCCCCGTGAATGACCCTTTCACGTGCCCAAACAGGTCGCTCTCCAACAGGTTTTCGGGAATGCCGCCGCAATTGATCACGACGAAGGGAAGTTTTTTACGCTGGCTCTTATTATGTATCGCGCGGGCGACCAATTCCTTTCCCGTTCCGGATTCGCCGGAGATCAGAATATTGGTCTTGGTCTGAGAAACCCGTTCTATCAGGTCGAAGACCCTTTGCATTACCGGTGAGACACCGATAATGCTCTCAAAGCTGTAGCCTTTGTCCAGCTCCCGCTTGAGAAAAAGATTTTCCCGTTCGAGCTTGCCCCTTTCGAGGGCCTTGGCGATGATCACCTTGATCTCCTCGACGCTGAAGGGCTTCGTGATATAATCGTATGCCCCCTCTTTCATCGCTTCGACGGCGCTCTCCGTAGAGGCGTAAGCGGTAATCATGATTACCACCGTCTCCGGGTGAACCTCCTTTACTTTTTTCAGGAGCTCGGTGCCCTTCATTTTCGGCATCATGATATCGGTGATCACGAGGTCGTATATCTTTGTATCGATTAAAGACATTGCCGCCACTCCGTCTTCGGCGACGTCTACATCATAACCCTCCTTGCCGAGCATGATGGAAAAGAGGTTGCGCATGCTCGTTTCGTCATCGACGATGAGTATCTTGGCAACCTTCTTTTTTGTTTCCTCTCCCATGGCATATCGTCCGCTTTATATTTGAAGGATCATTGGCGCTGTTGGTCGATTACCTCCAGCCCGATGGCCCCCACCAGCGGCACCGTATCGATGATGGATTCGGGACCGCCTTCCGAGAATTTTATGTGGGTCACGTCGGCGGGAAACTGGCCGAATGAGGCATCCACCCCGACCCAGGAACCGAGATAGACCTCGTTCCATGAGTGGTAGGCGAAACCGCCGATATCGGCCGAGTAGACGATTCCGGATACGACCTTGGCGGGTATCCCCGCCGCCCGAAAGAGCGCCGCCGCAAGGCCCGCGTGGGCCTGGCATTCTCCTTCCATGGAGCGAAGGGTATCGAGGGCCGACGTGCTGTCCACCATCCTTTTTTTGAGGTTCTTGTTTACCCATGCGGATATTTTTTTAGCGTCCGTGAGGGGGTCGGTGGGTTTTCCGACGATCTTTCGGGCCGTATCTACTATCTCTTTGCTGGAGCTTTCGACCTCGAGGGTCGGCGCCAGGTACTCCTGCACCTGTGCCGGAAAGGCCCCGTATCCGGGCACGGAGAGCCCCGACGGATCCGGCCTCGTAATCGTGTAGGTATATCCCCCCGCCTCGTCCGGGCCCGAAACCGCCTGCATATCACTAGTCATCGGAACGGTCCCCTTGGGGATGCCCGTGATCCTGACCGTCAGGCCCGAGAGGCCCGGCGGATCGGCAATCGGACGGTTGGGGGTTATGAGTGAATAGTCGATAACGGCATACATCGACAGGCCGGAGCCGGGACCCATCCGCATTGCCTCTTCCTTGGTCTCGCGCAACACCACGAAGTTATCCATCGTGACCTGCTTGATGACGGTTCCGTCGGTGCGAACGTAGGAAGTGATTGTATAATCCCTGATCTTTCCCCGGACAAGATAGAGTTTTTCCTTTTTCCCCTTCACGTCTACCTCTTCCTCATTTTCGACGGTCACCGTAAGATCCTCAAGGAGGCGGAGGGGTTCCATAAAGACCCGGTAGACGTAGGTCTTTCCGGGGATGATAGCTTCCTTTAGGAACAAGTAGTTGAGGGCCGTCCACGGGTAGATATTCTCCGATTCGTCGAATTTGATCCGCTGGGTGCCGCCGCCCGACGTAATATCGATATACACGACCCCTTCCTTCGCTTCGGCGACGATCGACAGCGTGTGGGAGGCCAGGGACTGATCATACGTGAATCCGAGAAGGTGTTCATCCGGGGTGAGGAACACCTCGGCCGTGGCCCCGAGTATCATCGGGGTCGCTTCGTCTTCGATCATGTGCAACACGCTTTCGTCCCAAACGCGGATAACGTCGCTGCCCCCGAGATCCCCCTTAGTGATCTCGATATGCTCCCACCCCACTTTTGTGTCCGTGAAATAGACGCCGTACCAGTCATCCATAAGCGTTTGGCGGGGTTCAAATCCCTCGAAACGCGTCTCATAATCGACGGCACTCGCGCACGACAGCAGCAACAGGACCAGAAGCGGTATCGCCGTGATTCTCGATATTTTAAACAATCGTCCCATCCCGATACACCACCTTTCCGCCGACGACGGTGAGCTTAACCCGGCCCCGCATCGCCGCGCCCGCAAACGGGGTGTTTCTGCTCTTGGACAATGATTTTGAAACATCATAGACCCACTCTTCTGTGGGATCGAAGACCGTCACGTCGGCCCCGGCCCCCGTCTTCAGCGTCCCCGCGTCTATTGAGATGATACCGGCAGGCAGCTCGGTAAGCGCGCGGATTAGCCGGCTCATCGAGAGCTTCTTTTGCTCGACCAGGGCTAAAGACAGCGGCAGCAGGGTCTCCAGGCCGATCATCCCGCTCTTGGCGTAGATGAACTCCACCTCTTTATCGTCGTTCACGTGGGGGGCATGGTCGGATGCAACGGCGTCGATGGTGCCGTCTGCCAACCCCTCTATGACGGCATCGACATCGTCCTGCGTCCTGAGGGGCGGATTCACCTTCGTGTTGGTGTCAAAGGTTCTCACTGCATCGTCGGTAAGCGTAATGTAGTGGGGGCACGTCTCGGCGGTTACGGCAATCCCCCGCTTCTTGGCCTCCCTGATGATCTGAACACCGCCGCTCGTGGTTACATGGGCGATATGCACGCGGGCCCCGGTCAACGCCGCCAGCGTCACGTCCCTAAAGATCATGATCTCCTCGGCCTCATGGGGTGCGGCCGGCAGTCCCAGCTCAGTCGATACGAATCCCTCGTTCATCACCCCCTCGCCCACCAGGCTCATGTCTTCCGAATGGGTAACCACGCAAAGGCCGAAGGTCTTGGCATATTCCAGCCCCCGGCGCATCAGGTCGGAATCCGCAACGACACTTCCGTCGTCGGACAGCGCCACCGCGCCCGCCTCTCTCATATCGCCGATCTCGGCCAGGGCTTCTCCCTGTTGTCCCTTCGTAACTGCGCCGATGGGATAGACCCTGACAACCGCGTAGGCCCGCGCCTGCTTGAGGATAAACTCGGTAACCGAGCCGTTGTCGTTGACGGGATTCGTGTTTGCCATACAGGCCATCGAGGTGACTCCGCCGGCCGCGGCGGCGCGGCTCCCGGTGGCTATCGTCTCCTTATACTCGTAGCCCGGCTCCCTGAGGTGGGTGTGAATGTCCACAAGCCCCGGACAGATGATGCATCCCTTTGCCGTGATGATTTCACTGTCTTTTGGGCCGGCGCCGGGTTTGACGATTCCGGCGATCTTTCCGTTTTCGATGACAAGATCGGCCGGCCCCTCAAATCCCGCCGCGGGATCGATAACCGTCCCTCCCTCAATGAGCATCTTCATAGCCGCCTCCTCTGCCCAATAGCAGGTACAGTATCGCCATGCGCACGGCAACGCCGTTTGTCACCTGATCCAGAATGACCGAGTAGGGTCCGTCGGCCACCTCCGAGCTTATCTCGACTCCCCGGTTCATCGGCCCGGGATGCATGACGATAGCATCCGGGAGGGCCCCCCTCATGACATCCGGGGTCAACCCGAAGAAACGAGAATAGTCCCGAGTTGAGGGAAACAGGACCTTGCCCATCCGTTCCTTTTGTATGCGCAGCATCATGATTACGTCGGAGCCCTCCACCGCCTCTTGAATAGTGGAAACAACCCGGACCCCGAGCCGCTCGACGTAGCGCGGCAGCATCGTGGCCGGGCCCGAGACGGTAACGTTGGCCCCGAGCTTCGTAAGACAGAAGATATTGGAGCGCGCCACGCGGCTGTGGGCGATATCGCCGATCAGTGAGACCCTGAGTTTCTCAAACCTCCCCTTTTTTTCCCGAATAGTAAAGGCGTCCAGGAGGGCCTGGGTGGGATGCTCGTGGGCGCCGTCGCCGGCGTTGATAATCGAAGCCGCCAGGCGGGAAGCGAGAATATAGGGGGCGCCGGGGACGTTGTGGCGCATAATAATGGCGTCCGGCGCCATCGCCTCGAGGTTCTTGGCCATGTCGATGAGGGTTTCTCCCTTCTGGACGCTCGAGGTGGAAGTCGAGATATTAACGGTGTCCGCTGAGAGGCGTTTCCCCGCGATCTCAAAGGAGACCCGGGTGCGCGTGCTGGCCTCATAGAACAGCGTGATGACGGTCTTGCCCCTGAGCGTCGGGACCTTCTTGATATCCCGCTCGGAGATCTGCTTGAACGATTCGGCGGTGTTCAGAACCAGCTCGATCTCGTCGGCGGATAGACTCTTGATATCCAGGAGGTCTTTTTTGTCCCAGGATATCTCCTTGGCGGCATGCGTGAGAGTCTCTGACATTGTGGATACCCCCGAGGTATTATGACTTACGTTTTTCGACCACCGCACCCTTGACCTTCCCTTTCTCGTCGAAGAGGACCTCGACGGACTCGTCGGGGAGCACGGCCACGTCCTTACCCACGAAGTCGGGCCTGATCGGGAGCTCCCGCTGCCCGCGGTCGATCAGGACAGCCAGGCGGACCGTCTTGGGCCTGCCGTGATCCATCATCGCGTCCAGAGCCGCCCGGGTGGACCTCCCCGTAAAAAGGACGTCGTCCACCAGGACGACGTCTTTGCCGCCCAGTGCAAACGGGATCTCCGTCTTTCTGACGAAATGGTGCTGGTTGGTTATGGTGATGTCGTCGCGGTAGAGCGTGATGTCCAGGACCCCGATCGGGAGTTCAATCCCCTCGCTCGCCTTGATCTTATCCTGGAGTATACGGGCAAGGTAAATCCCGCCGGTCCGCATTCCTACGAGGACCAGGGTGGAAAGGTCGGGGGTTTTTTCGAGGATCTCGGACGCGAGCCGGTTCAATATCCGATCTATCTCCTGAGGGGAAAGAAGCATCCTTCTACTTTCGGTTGTTTCCATGTCGTCCCCTGAAAAAAAGCCTCCCCTGAGGGAGGCTCGGTTTTAACGTGGTAGGAAAACGATGGGATTCTATCGTGCCGTCTCCTCAATATGAAAATTGAGGGTCTTTTCAAGCTTATCCTTGATCAGGACTACCGTTTTCGAATAGTCGATCACGAGTACGACCGGCCTCGATTCTTCCCGCTCGATTACGACGTTTTCGGGAGTAATCTCGATGCCGGCCTTCTTAGTCATATTGAAAAGCCGATCCAGTATCTGATTGTCTCCCTTATCGCCGATCGAGTTCATAACGTCATAGGCAATGTTCTTCATCTTGAGGTAATCGGAGATAGGAGGGACAAACTGAATTACGGCATAGATGACGGCCGCCACAACAGCAACGATAAGGAGCATCCCGAGTCTGCTTTTGCCCCGCCGGTCGCTGACGGATCTCATGAAACCGCCCATATCGGACTCCTCTTTATAATACCATTTTTTACAATTACCATTTTCCGCGCCGGATGTCAACGGATTTTTCGATCCCGTCCGTGGTAATTCGAAAAATTTACCCCCCCTGTTTGCCGAAGACGGTCCATGAGTATGTCGCCTCTGGGCGGCCGGCGGGCCAATCCGGCCCGAAATAACAGGTCATCGCCGCCGGCAAGACGGCCTCACGTCCTCCTGATCGATTCGACCGGGCGCGCCTCCACGAGCGACAACGCCCCCGACGGACAGACCAGGGCGCAGTTGCCGCACCCAAAGCATTTGTCTGTATCCACGACGGCGCGCTCTTCCATCGTGATCGCATGAAGCTGGCAGCGATCTTCACACAACCCGCAGCCGGTGCACGACTCCTCGTCGTATTTCACCACGAACCGCGAGCGGGCGTAGGCGTCCCGGTAACCCAGCTCGTTGATCATGAAAAGCCCCGTACAACAGCACGAGCAGCAGTTGCACATGAACATATCTTCTTTGATGTTGTTGCGCACCAGGTGCACCAGCCCCGCGTCCTCGGCGTCCCCAATGCGCTTGAGCGCCTCGGCATTGGTGAGCCGCTCGCCGATCCCCCGGTCGATCATCGCCTCGGCAAACCCGTTGGTCTGCATGCAGACCGAGCTTTCGGGGGCCGGACAGTCCGGCGATCTTCCCACGGCTTTTGCCTGGGCTCGGCAGGGACACGGTGCAGCCGTGATCAGTGCGGCCTCGACAAACAGCCGCCGGGCCGAATCGACGTCCATCACCGCCCCCCGGGGCTGGACCGTCTCCTCGATGGGCACTGCCCGGAGCATAGGCGGAACCTTGAGATCCTTGAAAGCTCCGATGAGCGCCGGCATCTCCTTTCGGACGAGCGTCTCCCAGAGCCCGATAAGCTCCCGGGGGTGCTCGTTTACCGTGACGGTGGCGTCCCGAAGCTCGATCATTGCGGGAAAGAGCCGGTAGCTCCCCTTCCTGATGACATGGTTGACGACCCCCTTGTGGGTGAGGTCCGTGAGGATCGCCTCGACGCGGGCCTGGGCAATGCCGGTCTTTTGTGCCAATTCCGCGGCCGTCCCGGGCATGGCGGCGGCAAGCGCCAGCGCTGCCTCGTCGGCAAAAAGGATCGAGAAGATCGCCCCCATTGTCTCGGAGGTGGGAAATCCGAGCCGGGCGGCGTAGTCCTTCAGTTGATCGGGTATCGGCATGGGAAACTCCTTGCGGTATTTATCGGTTCCGGGCGGGCAACGAAAAAAGCGAGGATGAAAGGCTGTGAAATCGCATCGACCGACGCCCCTGCCCTTATTGATTGTGTAACAGGTTGGCCCGACGGTGTCAATGAAAAAGAGGAGCATGCGAATCGGGGATCGATCGATTCGGTTCACTGTGATGACGGTGTACGGCAGAAGGGATCAGATTCTTTGGAGCTTTTTACCTGACAATTACGCCCGTCAGGGGGTTCTGCTATGGGTGAAGGCCACTTTCTTCTTGACCAATAAATTCTTATGGACTATTATGAACACCCACGCCGGTCTCTTTTTACGTATGCTCATTTAGTCTAACTCCACGATAACGACGGCCGTCGACACGACCGCCCGTCTTTTGGGAAATCCTGGCCGGGCTTCTTATACCGGGCCGGGAAATTGACTCGACCCAAGACAACACTGGATATCGCATGACCGACTACCGTTATAACCCGGCAACCGCTATCTCTCAGGCGCCGTTCGGGAAAGCACCTTTTAATTCCGCAGCGCTCAAACCGGGCAAGAACCTGTACCCGATAATCTCAAGGCTCCCCGCCGTCCTGGCCGTTTATGCGGCCCTCTCGGGACACCTGCGGCGTCCGTTGAACGTCCTGAGCTTGGACGGCGACCCGGAACGTTTTATCTCCTTTTTTGTCCCGGATCCCACCCCCGCCCAAGCCGGGTCGGATCATTACGACCTGCTGGTCTATACCATCCCGCGGCATACCGGAGATAAGCCCGACGGTACGGCCCTTTTGGACGCCGCGGGTGCCTGTGCCGGCGGGGTTGGCGCCGTTCTGTTTGAGACCGTATGGGACGACCGGGCCGCCGAAAGGCGGGACATCCTGCCCGACGACCTGCGGCGACTTCGACAGAAATTTGCGTTCCTCCATGCCGTCTCCGAACACGACGACGATGGTGGCCCGGGACGCCGAGTCCTCCTGTTTTGCAGCAACCAATACTGGTATGCAAACGGCCATATGGGCGCCTTTGATTCCTGGGCACCCTATTCCAGCGAAATAACAGGAGGATTTCGTCAGGGTACGCGGCGCTATTTCTTTTGTACCGATAAAATTGTGAAGAATTACTGCTTCTGCGGTTCGCCGGCTCAGGGCGATCGTCGTGAAATGGAGAGTGAAGTCTCGTTTCTATCGGACCCGCCGATCGAGGGCAAATCCATACCCCGCCTCGTCGCGTACCATATTGGCGGTAGTGACGGCGTCCTGGTAATGGAACGCCTTCCCGGAATCCTTCTCACGACGGCTGTATTGCAGGGAATAGACTATAATTCCGCGCTGGTGCTGCGCGACGTGCTGGAACGTCTATATGACCTGGAACGGGTCGGTCTCTACCACAATGACATCGCCCAATGGAATGTCCTCGTCAATGGCAATGGAGGCTCGGCCCTTATCGACTTTGCCTCGATTTCCGACGAGCTACGGTCTAGCCACTGGCCGTACGATCCGATCCTCCACTTCTTCCTGTTCGCCCAGACCGTTATCCGTCGGCGATTCCTGTCTTCTCCGATGGGCCTATTTCCAATCGTTCCCTTCGACCTTCCACGATGGTATCGTCGCTGGGCCGCCCAGGTATGGTCGCGACCGCGCGAGCAACGGAACTTCGCGCTACTCAGGACCTGTCTTGAGGCAGCGCTCGATGACCGCCCGTCACGGCGGAGGCAACCCGGTGTCATAGGTATGTTCTCTCGATGGTTCCGTCGGCTTTTGTACTCCCGGGCACTGGTCGCGCTTCAAATAAGATCCTTTGTAAAGAGGCTGGAAATAGTTACGATCAGGGGAATCGTTCGATATGCTTTCACAGCCGTTGACCGATCGTCCGCACCGCAACCCATCAGGCCGCTTCACCACGTCGGACGCCCACACTCGCAGGACTGAAGAAGACGGTGGATGAACTAATGGGACACTGTACCTAGATAGAAAATCTACCGTTTAGACGTATCGGAATGGTAACTCGGTATGGTGTCCCCTTGATTCCTATCATCTTTATAAAGAACCGAAATATTCGGAGGAGGCCGGATACAAGGACGGAATAATAATCATCGGGACAGGGTTTTTCCTTTGGCGGGATTGCCCCGCTCCTACCACCAGACCAGCATCACCTTTCCGATGATCTCGTCCCGAGTCACGGTCCCGAAAAAGCGGCTGTCGGTCGTGATGTCCCGCCGGTCTCCCATCACGAAAAAGGCGTCGTCCGGCACGACGACGGCGGCCATATTGTCCCTGGCCGACAATCCATCGGGATAAACCCGGTCGTCGGAAAACGTCACGTACCCCTCGGAAAGCGGCTCCCCGTCTATCCAGACCCGCTTATCGGTGATCGAGACCACCTCCCCGCAAAGCCCCACGACCCTGAGCACCGTGAAGATATCCGCGCCCGTTCCCTGCCCGTTGTCCCGTTTCTTCTCGATCAGGACGATATCACCCCGGGCGGGCCGCCCGCAACTCACGACCTCCCCCACGAAAGGCAGCCTCAAGCCGTAGGCGCCCCGCCGCACCAGCAGGTAGTCACCCGCGTCTATTGCCGGCTCCATCGAGGGCGGTTCCATCTTCACCGTGGTAAAGAACACCGGATAGATCAGAGAAATGAGGGCAAGGACCGAGACCAGGACGATGAATGGGACGTGTTTCTTCATCAACGCCCTTATTTATTGAACAATAACATACCGAGCCTCCCCCAGCGTATGTTCTTGGCCCGTTCCGCCAGCCCCCCGGAAGAGATGTCCCACGACCAGTAAATGATCACGGCGTTGCCGACGAGCTCGGCGTTATCGACGAATCCCCAGAAGCGGGAATCCCTGCTGTTGTCCCGGTTGTCGCCCATCATAAAGTAAGAATGGGGGGGTATGACCAGCGGCCCGAAGTTATCCCTGACGGAAATAGCCGAAGGGAGAATCTCGTTGTCCTCGTATTGGGCCCCGGCCACGTCAAATACTTCTCCGTTTACGAAGACGGCCTTGTTGACGACCTCGATCGTATCGCCGGGAAGTCCGATAAGCCGCTTGATATAGTGAACGCCTCTATCTTCGGGGTACTCGAAGACGACAATATCCCCCCGCCGCGGCTCGCGGACTTCCAGGACCTTCACGTCCGACAGGGGTATCCGCGTTCCATAGATGAATTTATTGACGAGGATCTGATCGCCCTTCAGCAGCGTCGGGATCATCGATCCGGACGGAATCTTGAAGGCCTGAATAAAGAAGGTCTTGATAATTAGCGCGAGGATCAATGCAAAGATGATTGCCTCTACATATTCACGGGTTGCGTTGGGTCTGGCGCGTCGTTCTTTATCTTTTCTCATGGAATTTTCCTGCCTGATATGACTCGGTTAATGGTTGCCCGACCGATCTCACCGTTTTTATGGAAGACGTCCCCAATTCTCTCCCAGCGGATGGAACGGACTCGCCCCAGGACAGATGTACTGGTGATATCCCAGGACCAATAGATCATTATGGGTTTTCCCGTAAGGTCTTCTTCAGGGACAAATCCCCAGAATCGGGAGTCGTAGCTGTTGTCCCTATTATCTCCCATCATAAAATAGAAGTCCGGCGGGACGACGATGGGACCAAAGTTGTCCCGTACCGATGTCCAGCGGTCGATAACTGCCGGATCGTCCCAGTGGGCGTTGGGTACGGGAAATTGTGCCCCGTTTACATAGAGGCGCTTATCGACGATCTCTATGGTATCCCCGGGCAGGCCGATAACCCTCTTGATGAGGTGAAAACCCCGGCCTAATGGAGACTCAAAATCCCGCGGGGGCAAAAAAACAATGATTTCACCCCGTGCCGGCTCCCTCAGGGGCAGCAGCTTGATGCCGGTAAAGGGTACTCTCGTCCCAAAGATAAATTTATTAACGAGAATCCGGTCGCCCAGAAGAAGCGTGGGGATCATAGACCCGGACGGTATCTCGAAAGACTGGACGATAAAGGTCATCACGATGAAGGCCATCATGAGGGCCAACACCAGCGATTCGGTAAATTCCCGGACTCGGCTTTTCCGGACTTCGTTCTCTTCTTTTATCATAGATAAAAACCGTCCACCGTTGTTCCTATCGGGCGTCCTTTCTCCCTCTCATCGTCAAGTACTGCCCCAGCGCCTCCGTCCAGTGTGGGGGCGCGCATCCGGTATCTTCCAGGAGCCTGGTCATGTCAAAAACGGAGTTCGCCGGCCTTCTGGCCGGGGCGTTAAACTGTTCGGTCGTAATCGGTACGACCTCTATCTCCTTTTGCGCCGTCTCGAAGATTTTCCGTGCAAAACCGCACCAAGTGGTACACCCCGCGTTGCTGACGTGATAGATCCCCCGGCACCGCCCCTCTACGAGAAGCGCGATCGCCCGGGCAAGATCGGCGGTCCACGTGGGGCTGCCCTGCTGATCATCCACCACCGAAAGCGTCTTATTGGTTTCGGCAAGCTTCAGCATCGTCTCGACGAAGTTCTTCCCGGCCGCGCCGTAGAGCCACTGGGTGCGGATGATCAGACAATCCGGATCGACCTCGCCCGTCAGGCGTTCGCCCATCAGCTTCGTATACCCGTAGTAGTTGGCGGGACACGGCTCGTCGCCTTCCCGATACGCTCCCTGCTTTGAACCGTCAAAGACGTAGTCGGTGGAAAGCAAAACGTTACGGCTGCCCGCGGCTCGGGCCGCCGCAGCGACGTTTCGGGCGCCCCTCGCGTTGACGGCCAGCGCCGTTTCCTTGTCCTGTTCGGCCTTGTCGACGGCCGTATAGGCCGCGCAGTTGACAACCACATCAAAAGAATCGCGCCCCAGGGCGCGGTCAACGGTGTATTTGTCGATAATGTCGACATCCTCGATATCCCACGCGGTCACTCGGTGTCGTTCGGACCGTCCCGAAAGAACCGTCACCAGGTCACGGCCAAGCATCCCCCGGCCGCCGAGGACGAGGATATTCACGCGTTGTTACTCCAGTTTCCCGTAGTGTTTGAGGTAGTAATCCTGATACCGGCCGCTCTTGATGGCCTCCCACCAGGGACGGTTATTCGCGTACCAGGCGACCGTCTCGGCCATGGCCTGCTCGAACGAGAAGGCCGGCGCCCAGCCGAGTTCCCGCTTGATCTTCGTGGAGTCGATGGCGTAGCGCCGGTCGTGCCCGGGACGGTCGGTGACGTACCGTTTCAGGGAATCGGGTTTGCCCAGCTCCTTCAGGATATAGTCGGTAATCTCTATATTCGTCCGTTCGTTGCTGCCGCCCACGTTGTAGACCTCTCCCGGCTTTCCTTTTTTGAGCACCGTCTCGATGGCGCGGGAATGATCCTGGACGTATATCCAGTCACGGATATTTTTACCGTCGCCGTATATGGGCAGGCCCTTGTCTTGTATGGCATTGGTGACAAACAGGGGGATGAGCTTTTCGGGAAACTGATACGGTCCGTAGTTATTCGAGCAGCGGGTGACCATAACGGGCAGCCCGAAGGTTTTATGGTAGGCCAGGGCCAGGAGGTCGGCCGCCGTCTTGCTGGCAGAATAGGGGCTTGTTGGATCAAGCGGAGAATCTTCGGTGAAGAGCCCCGTTGGGCCGAGGGAGCCGTAGACCTCGTCGGTGGATATCTGGATGAACCGCTCTACCTTGTGATCACGCGCGGCCGTAAGCAGGACGTTGGCGCCCAGGATGTTCGTCCTGATAAAGGCGTCCGGGTCCATGATCGAGCGATCCACGTGGGACTCGGCGGCGAAGTTGACGACCGCCTGGATCCCCCCGCCCATTACCCTGCCGACAATCTCGGCGTCGGCTATGTCACCCTTGACAAAGGTATAACGCGGGTCGCTCTCAACCGCCGTGAGATTTTCGAGATTCCCGGCATACGTGAGGACGTCCAGGTTGACGATGGTAACGTCGGCGTCCTTTTGGAGGAGATAGAGAATGAAATTGGAGCCGATAAATCCGGCTCCTCCGGTAACCAGAAGCTTCATTACGTGATCTCGCAAAATCGGTTCATATGATTACCCGGGCACATTGTATCCGTATTAAAAACCCGGGATGAGGCGATCATAGAAAACTCCCGAAGGGAATCTCGCGGTGATATGCCACTGTGTGTGCCATCTGTCCCATGACCCCGGCCGACAATAGACAATAATATAGTCGACGGCCGGCTGTATAGGAGTAAAGGACCTCCTCCTTCTCTCTGCTGACGGGGTCCCCAAAAATATCCGTATTTTTGGGGGGTCTAACCGTCTTTTCGCTCCCACTGATAGGGGATATCGTTGTCATGGGGGTGGACCCGATATTCGTCGGGCTCCCGGCGGTTATAGACCTCCGTGGGGACGTTTATGACGATTGCCTCCTTATCGGAGACGCATTTGAACCCGTGGAAGATCATAGGAGGAATCGTCACGAGGCACGGGCGGTGCTCCCCGAAAAAGATCTCCATGACCTCACCCTTTGTGGGGCTTTTTTCCCGCCCGTCATAGAGGACCAGCTTCATCATCCCGGAGACGACCGCCATGTTGTCTGTCTGTATCTTGTGGTAATGCCATCCTTTGACGACCCCCGGATACGCGCTGGTCATATAGACCTGCCCAAACCCGCCAAAGCCCTCGTCGTCGGAGCGCAGTATCTCCATAAGCCTGCCCCGCTCGTCGGGGATGACCTTCAGTTCCTTGATTTTGACCCCTTCTATCATCAGCCCATCCTGATTTTGGTGATTTTAATCCGTCATATTGGCGCCGGTTTTCGCCACAAGGCTTCCCGCCGAAAGCAGCGAGTCAAACGTCCCCGCATCGGTCCACCAGCCGGTAATCTCCCCCCAGCTGAGGTTGCCCCACTCGATATATTTATTGTTTACATCGGTGATCTCCAGCTCTCCCCGGTCCGACGGCGAAAGCCCCGAGATGATATCGAAGACCTTCGAGTCGTACATGTAGATGCCGATGACGGCGAAGTCCGATTTCGGGTCTTTGGGCTTTTCCTCGATCTTGACGATCTTGTTGCCGTTAAACACCGGCACGCCGAACCGCTGGGGGTCGGGGACCTTCTTGAGGAGGATACGGGCGCCTTCCTTTTGCTTTTCGAATTCGGCCACATGGACCGCGATGTTCTTCTCTATGATATTATCCCCAAGGATAACGCAGATCTTTTCTCCCTCGGCAAAGTGCCCGGCCAGGGCCAGGGCGTCGGCTATTCCCCCCTCCCCCTCCTGGTAGGCGTAGTTGAGGCGTTTGAGTCCGAAATCAGTCCCGTTACGCAGGAGCTTGAGGAAGTCGCCGGCGCTGGCGCCGCCGGTGACGATCAGGATGTCCTGGATCCCGGCGTTGACAAGTGCCTGGATCGGATAGAAGATCATGGGCTTGTTGTAGATAGGCAGAAGGTGCTTATTGGTGACCCTGGTCAAGGGGAAGAGCCTGGTGCCGAGACCGCCGGCGAGTATGACGCCTTTCATGAGATACCCCTTCTTATATTCATGCCGCTTTTAATCATTGCGTGGCCCGTTAGAACCGCCTGAGGCGATTATAATACGCTCACATGTATCAATTTCACCTATTACAAAGATTTTGAATACCATAAAAAAACGATTCTATCAAGCAAATTAGGGAAATAGCGGGATTTTGTTGCGAAATCGGCAAAGGGGGCGGTCCTTCGCGTCCCTGCGGTAGGACGGCGTTTTGCCGTCGGTCCTCATATTCGGATACCCGCCGCGTCCCCCGATTTCGTTCAGGGATACCTTTTGCCGGAAAATCGTTCTTCCTAGGGCATCCTGATATAGTACGATGCCGCCTCGACCCGTGACGCCTTGCAGTGGGGGCAGCGGGAGGGCTTGCTAATTTTCTTTCTTTCCCGAAAGACGAAACCGCAGGATTTGCAGCACGCGGGCGTGACCTCGATCTGATACTTCGTGGACGGCGATTCCAGCGCATGCGCCAGGTGAAAGGCCGCCTCCCGCTCCGAGACCCGCAGTGTCCCCGAGAGATCAAACGGCGTCACCGGACCCAGCTTCATCAATTCAATGATGTCCCGTCTGATCGTGGCGTTGCGCTCCCGGGGTTCCTTGTCTTTTTTCATCGGAAGATACTATCTGTTAGTCTATTACGAAAGCGACACGTATCACCAAAATTCAGGAGTTTCCTCTTCTCCTTGACGGGCCCCCGAAAAGCCTGCTTTTCGGGGTGTCTTCAATACTGCGTCACGACGCAGCGCTCCCCGATCGGCGCGGGCACGATCCCACGCGACTTGAGGTACTCGAGATGGTCCACCATCTTGGCCAAGGCGACCAGCGCGCGCTCCATGGAGGGGTAGACCGGGGCCCCGGCATTCAGGAGGGCGTGGCGGGCCTTTCGCCACTCGATCTCGAGCTGGACCTCCTCGTCGTTTTCCGACGTCGCCGTTTCGGGGAACACGCCGATAACCGGCTTGCCGAACTCGTTACAGATCTCCCGTATCCCATCGGCCAAAACGGGGTAGGTCGCAAACGTCGAAAGCGGGATATCAGCCTGCCCCGACATACGCCGAAAGAGGATATAGATATGAAAGAGAAACTGCACCACCATCAGCGTGTCGACATCGGGAAGGGCCGCCGCCATCTTCATGATCTTGACCAGGACGCTCGGATGCACCACCGGGTTTCCCGCGTCCACCGGGTTGGTGGGTGCCGACCCCGCCCCCTGCAGGAGGGAGGCTATCTGCTCGGTCACGTCGGCCGGGAACCGGGGAAGCCGTAATCCCGAAAGCTCGGCAAGGTCCGACGCCTCTACCGCCAGCCCACCGCCGCCGCCGACAATCGCGACATTCCTGCCCCCGCGGGGATAAACATAGGCCAGCATCATCAGGACGTCCAGCATTTCTTCCAATCCCCGCACGCCGATCACCCCGGTCTGGGAAAAGAGACTTTCCCAGAGCCGGCGGCTTCCCCCCATCGATCCGGTGTGGCTTGCCGCCGCGCGCGCCCCCGCCTCGGTGATCCCCGCCTTCCAGATGACGACCGGCTTTATCTTTGCCACCTTGCCGAGGATTTCAAAAAAGCGCCTGCCGTCGACAACCCCCTCCATATAGGAGGCGATAAAATGCGTGTTCGGGTCGGCGGCAAAATATTCCAGCAGTTCGATTTCGTCCACGTCCACGGCGTTGCCGTAGCTGATCATCGCCGAAAAACGAATCCCCCGGCTCATCGCCATTTGCCCGAGGTCGGCCGTCATCCCGCCGCTCTGGGCAAAAAACCCGACCGGCCCCGAATCCCGGGAAAATCCCGAACCGGGGATCAGGGTGATCCCGGCCCTGGGGGAGTAGATCCCAAAGCAGTTGGGGCCGATAATCCGAATCCCCCGCGCGGCGATTTCGGCGATATGGGCCTGCATGGCGGCGCCCTCCTGGCTGAGCTCCGTAAATCCCGAGGACATCACCACCGCCCCGGGGATGCCGAGGGCCAGCGCCTCTTCGAGGTAGTCGGCAACGAACCGGGCCGGCACCGTGACCACCAGGAGGTCGGGCACCTCGGGAAGCTCTGCGAGGGTGGGATAGGTCTTGACCCCGAGGATCTCGTCGGCGTGATCATTGACGGGAAAGAGCCTGCCCGAAAAATTAAGATCGATCAGCGCCTTGATGTAGAGCCAGCCGAATTTGCCCGGGCTGCTCGACGCGCCGACCACCGCGACCGACGCGGGATGGATGATTCGATCGAGCGTCTGAAATTCATCGAGTTTCATCGTTATATAATCCTGTATTTGACCGGTGTTATACCGCCGGGCCTCTACGGCAGACGTCCGCCCGTCGGCGTCTATCGGAAATCGACAAACTTCCCGATACGGCCCAACACCTGAGCGCGGGCTGCTTGTTGATCTACCGTCACTTCTATGGCCGCCGCGGGACAAATCGACGCGCACCGCCCGCATCTCTTGCATCGCGATTCATCGCGGACGACCGTTGTGCCCACGAGCGTGAGCGCTCCCATGAAGCACTCCCGAACACAGGCGCCGCAGGCCGTACAGGCCGCCGTATCTATCGTGACCGTCACTCCGGGTACGGGAATGATCGACTCATGGATCTCGGCCGGGAGGTATCTGGCCGCCTCGAGAATCGTGCAGCAGCAACGGCAGCAGAAGCAGACGGTCAGAAGCCGCCCCCGGTTGGCGACCCCCCACATGTAGTTGTCGATGGGCGCCCGGCCCACCAGCGGCATCAGGCCGTTTTCAAGCGCCCGATCCAGGTGATCCAGGGCCTCCTGCTCCGTGACGTGGCGCGCGATCTTCGGGTCTATCTCGGCGGCGCCGTCGCCCAGAAGCATACATCCCAGGCCGGCGTCATGATCCACGCACCCCCGGTCCATCCGGCAGGTGCAGTGGTGGATAATCGCCCGGCGGGACGACCCGGCGATGAGATCGGCCGTGATAGTGCGCGGCAGGAAGGCGGAGTTCCCCCCGGAAATTTCTCGATTGATAGGAATATAAGTGAGACTCTGTTTTCGGGGCGAAAAGAGGGGGAGCGTCAGGAAGGTCAGCAGCCGTCCGATCAGGGGGATGTCATAGGTACGTCCGGCGACGCGCGTAAGCGGCCATATCATCGCCAGGAACCTGATCCACCACGCGGGACGAAAGGACATGCGAAAACCCCACCTGTCACGAGTCGCTGTCGTACCGTAAAGGAAATGACGGTGATTCCATGTTTACAATGAATCGGAGGATTATTATGGAGTATCGGGCTGCTCTGTAAGGTATTGCGATAATCCCCGTGCCTCTATAATACCAGACATCATCCCCAAAAGGCAAGGTCAATTCCGGCGGCGGTTCGAGGTCATTATCCAGCCCGCATGCAGTAAAAATGAAATTGGGGTCACTTTTTTCTTGACATATATCACTGTGATATATATCATGTTGCCATAAGGAGGCGAAGCATGTCGAAGGAAAACAAGACACGATACGCAATTCTCGGCGTCCTATCACTTGCCCCGATGTCCGGATACGACATAAAGATGGTGACAGACAACTCCATCGGCCACTTCTGGAACGAGAACTTCGGGCACATCTACCCTATGCTGAAGCGTATGGAGCACGAAGGCCTCATCTCCCGGGAGGTCAGGTATACCCCCGGCAGGCCGGATCGTTCCGTCTACACCCTGACGGATGCGGGCGAAAAGGCCCTGACCGATTGGCTCCTCCGGGAGCCGGAAGAGCAGCCCACCAGGATCGAACTGCTCCTCCAGGTCTTCTTTGCCAGGGCGCTTCCCCTTCCCGCTGTCATCGAGAAGCTCAAAAAGGAAAAAGACCTGCACGAACGAAGGCTTACGACCTATGAGACCATCGAACGGCACCTCCGGCAGGACGGCACTCACCAGGGCATGGAGGATGTCCCCTTCTGGCTCATGACGATCAGCTTCGGAATGCATCGATCAAGGGCTGTCGTCGCCTGGTGCGAGGAGACCATCCAGACACTTGTTGACATGCAGGCTGCGCCCGGAGGTCGGCCACCGCATAAAAAAGTGAGAGATTTCAAGCCGCATCGCCTTTTTTGATGCCGTCATGCGCCGGTCTGATGTCGCGTGGGTCGCCGCTTGCCTCGCGCAACGGTGAGAAAAAGATAACATTTTCGAAATAATTAGTAGAGGTATCCAGATGAAGATCACGATACTTGCGGGCAGCCCCAAGGGGGAGACGAGCGTTACCATGCAGTACGTCAATTACATCATCAAGAAGTTCCCCGGGCACGAGTACGCGACGTTTCACGTCGCGCAGCGGATCAAGACAATTGAGAAGGACGAGAAGGCGTTTTCCGAGATTATCGACTCGGTCCGGACGTCAGACGCCGTCCTCTGGGCCTTTCCTCTCTACTACCTCGTCGTTCATTCCGGGCTCAAGCGTTTTATCGAACTTATCGGTGAGCGCGGAGCCGAAGACGCCTTTGCGGGAAAATATGCCGCGTCGCTGTCCACATCGATTCACTTCTACGACCAGACCGCCCATGCCTACGTCCGCGGGATATCCGAGGACCTGGGCATGCGGTATGCCGGCTACCATTCCCCCGAGATGCACGACCTGATACTGGAAAAGGAGCGAAAAAGACTCCTCGGATTTGCCGGTGATTTCTTGGCAACCGTCGAGAAAAAACTCCCCGTGTCCCGTTTCTTCTCACCGCTTTCGGCCGTTCCCACGAAATATGTCCCCGCCAGGCCCACGGCTGGCGTCGACCCGGGGGACAAAAAAATCGTCGTCCTGACGGACGCAACGGATGGGCAGACGAATCTCCTCGGGATGGTCGAGCGCTTCTGCGGTTCGTTCACCACGAAACCCGTCGTCGTCAACCTCAACGATATCGATATCGCCGGGGGGTGCCTGGGGTGTATCCGGTGCGGGTGGGACAACACCTGCGCCTACACCGGCAAGGACGGCTTCGTCGATTTTTACCGGGAGACGATCATCCCCGCCGATATCCTGGTTATTGCCGGGGCGATCAAAGACCGTTACCTCTCGTCGCGGTTCAAGCTCTTCTTTGACCGCTCGTTTTTCATGACCCACATCCCCGTGATGGAGGGAAAACAGGTCGCCTTCCTCGTCTCGGGTCCCCTCTCTCAGGCGACACCGCTTTCAGAGGCGCTGCGCGGATACTTCGAAACCCAGGGCGCGAGTATCGTGGACTTCGTCTCCGACGAGACCGCCGGTTCGGCCCAATTGGATGGCCTTATCACCGGGCTCGCCGGCAGGCTCGTCTGGGCGGCCGACGCGCAATATATTCGATCGATGACGTTCCTGGGATTTGCGGGACGAAAGATCTTTCGTGACGACGTCTGGGGCAGGCTCCGTTTTCCGTTCGTCTCCGATTACCGGTACTACAAGAAGCACGGCCTGTTGGCGTTCCCGCAGAAGACGGACAAGAAATTTCGGATGGTCAATATCTTCCTGACCCTGCTGGCGCACATCAGGCCGATTCGGGAAAAAATATACGGACAGATGATAAAACACGAAATGGTAAAACCGATAATACGGGCGGTTGAGAAGTACTAAGAGCGGGGCCTATCGGCGCGGCGGCCTTCTGAAGAGATCAGATATCGATCAGGGTCACCGCGCCCTTCTTGATCTCCTTTGCCAGGGCCTCTTTGACCTCCCCCTTGGAGGAGAAGTAGACGATCTGCCACCCCTTTCGGGCGATATCGCCGAGCATCGCCATCTGGCGGGCAAGGCGGTCGGGGTCGGAGCGTATGAACGGGTCGTCCATGATAAAAAAGCCCGCCCCGTCCGGGGCAATGCGCCGCCCCAGGGCCAGGCGCACCGCCAGGTAGAGCTGGTCGTAGGCGCCCGATGAGAGCTTGTCGGCGGAGAGCGTCTCGCCGCCGCCCTTTCTGACGCTGACTACGCCGCCCACGGGATCAAACGACACGGCATCGTAGAGCCCTCCCGTGATCGTCGAAAAGTATCCCGACACCCCGCCTTCCTCGTCAAAGAGAAGTGAGACGCGCCCCTTTTCTTCCCGTTCGATCTGCTCGAATATGCCCACGGCCGTCAGCGCCGCGCTTCGGTTTGCCTCATGTTCCGATATGAACGCGGAAAGCCTTTCGGCAATCGAGACGAGGTCCGATGAGGTATCACAATGGATATAGTCGTCGGCCGTCGCAAGGACAGCATTGGCCTTGCGCTCGACCTGTTCAAGTCGCTTCTTGAAATCGGCAAGACGGGAAGAGATTTGGCCCAGCCGTTGTTCGGCCGCCCTTTTTTCGTCCTGCTTTTCCTTGTATGTTTGTTCGGTGAATTCGACGCCCGGGGCCGCCTCGCGATACGATGAAAGCTCCGATATCTTGCCCCTCCAGAGCTCGACGTCTTCTTTGATATTCCCGGTGCCCTTCTCGAACATGCCCGTCAATATCGCCACCTGCCGCGCAACAACCGAATCGGTATCCCTCCTGGACGCCAGCCGCTCGGCCAGGTCTTCTATCGTCTTGCATCCGGAGTTCCTCTGTATATCGGCAACGGCCCGCCGGCCCGCCTCAACCGCCCGCTCCTGCTCGGGGACGGCCCGGGAGACGATGTCGGCGATCTCCCGTTCGAGCACCGACCGATCCTGCCGGAGCCCGTTGATCTCGTCGAACCGCTTCTTATAGTGCTCGTTGAATCTTTGGACGGCGGCCAGGGTTTCGGGAACAGATTTTCCCGCCAGCTCCAGCCGGGCGAGGTCGAGCCGGACCTCCTGGAAATCGCGCTCGAGCCGGGACCGCCCGACGATGATCCGGGAAAGGATAGTGATACAGACGACGGTCGCCCCGAGCGCGGCCGCCGAGAGTACGGTAAACAGGGGGTGGGGCCTGAGGATAACGCTGATAAGGGACGCGCAGAAAACGGCCGCCGAGACCGCCGAGACCAGGGTATAGTATCCCTTCTTCTGACTATTTTCCGCATTCCGGCCGAGGCGCTTTTCGTAATCCACCAGCCTCGGCCTCACGTCCTCATCTACCTTCCGTTTCCGGTTTTCCAGGGCCTGAAAATCGCCCTCTTTTTTTCTGATTTCGTTAATTATTTCCGATAGCCGGGCCTTTTTCTTGTCCGCCTGCTCCCGGAGGCGGCCGATCTCGGCCGTGACCCTCCCGATCTCCCGTTCGGCATCGCCCCACGCTCGTTCGTCCTCGTCCCGATACCGCTCCAATCGGCCGGCGGCCCCCAGCGCCTCCCGGAGCCTTTCTGTCGCGGCAAACCCCGTCTCGTACTGCTTGCGCTTGCGGGCGTCTTCCAGTGCCGATAGCTCATCGCCGACGCGTCTTATCGCCTCGTCCTCACCCACCGCTTCCTGCTCCAGCGTGTCCAGGCCCTCGGCCTGGGTATCCGCGGAGAGCCGGTCGATCTCCTCGGTCATGGCGAGCGCCGTCTCGAACCGGGACTTGAGCCCCTCGTCCTGTATATCCCTGAACCTCCCCGTCCGCGTGACCCGCGCGACGGAAAGGACGGCATCCTTGACGCGGGAGATCCTCCGGGTCTCCATACCCGTGATCCGGTCGGTGACGGCCGCATAGAAGTCCGCCTCCGGCTCCTTTTCATCCCGCCCGATGGAAAGGTCGCTGGCCCGGACGATGAAGACGTTGCGGCACTCGGCCTCCGTGAGTCCGCATACGTCAGTCAGAAGGCCCTTTTCGGGCAGCTTATATCTTTCGGAGTTGACGGTAACGACGACATACCCCGAGGGTTTATCGTCGACCCGTTCGATCCTTACGAACCGTTTCGCCTCCTTGCCGAGGAGAAGCTTTACCAGGGCATCGATTGTCAGAGTCTTGCCCTGCTCGTTCTTTCCCCAGAAGAGCGTGAAATCAGACAGCACGAAGGGTTTGTCGTAACGAATGGGGCCGAAATGCGCGACGTGAAACTCATCAATCCTCACCGTGCGGCCTCCATCATCGCCTCGATAACCATCCTCGTTACGCGCGCACGTCTTTCTTCATCCGGCTCTTCGGCGGCAAGCCGCTCGGAGAAGGCCGAGAAAAGACCGTCGGCCAGTATCGTAGAGACGTCCCGGACGGAGTATTCATCCACCTCGGCCCGCCCCCGGGCGATCTTTTTTATCTCCTCCAGGAGCGACGACTCGTCGGTCCCGAGGCGCGCGCCGTCGATGAACCCCTTCACGGAGATCAGCGCGGTAGCCTGGGGGTGCAGGCCCGAGAGGCGCTCTTTTATGATCTCGAGGGGATGTCGGTTCGAAAAGGGATTACAGACGATTTCTTCGTCCGCATAGTGCGGGGTGTCGAGGAACAGCTCCGCCGGGGCCATGCCGGTCTCAAAGAGATTGACCCCGCGCCGCCCCGCTTCTTTTTTCGTGACGGATACGGGCGAGCCGGGATAGACGAAAAAGCCGCCGTCGCCAAAGGTCCGTATGGTGAATTTTGAGTGGAAGTGGCCGGCAAGTACATACGACAGGCCCAGGTCCGCAAACCACGAGAGGCGGGCCGGCATGTAGCGGTCGGCGCCCTCGTCCCCGAAATCGGCACGGGAAAAGAAGGTATCGATCAGCTCACCGTGGTAGATCAGGATATTGACACATGCCGGATCGAGCCGCCCCCGAAGCCCGTGGAGCCGGGCCAGCACCCGCTGCCGGTCCCCCGGCTCAAAGGGAAGGGCGCAAAAGGATACGTCGCCCAGGATAAACGGGGCGTCGCCGAGGATGACGGTATTTTCCCCGAAGAAATCGCCCGGACGAAAAGACTCCCGGTCGTGGTTGCCGGGAAGGATCAGGACGGGAAAACCCGTGCCGGAGAATATGGGACGCACCGCCGTGCGCAGCCGCTCGGCGTCAATCCCCCGGTCAAACAGGTCCCCCGCGATAACCAGCGCGTCGATCTTGTGTTTCCTTCCGATCTCGACGACGGCCGTCAACGCCTCCCACCGCTCATCGCCGAGGGCTTTCAGGTGGAGGTCTGCCGTATGGAGGATTTTCATGACTATCCATTCCGTGACGTACGTATGGACTGATTATAGGCTATCCGGGCAACCGCGGTCAAGGAGATTGTCGGGATACGCGGCAGTCGGTAAGGGATAGGCGTGCCGGAAGCTGCCCGGCCGTCCTGCGGATAGTGCCCGTAATCCCTTACCGGCTCATTATCGGTGTCCTGAAGGCTCAGGCGGCAGAAACGATTCAGAGCGAATACCGACGGCATAATTGCGCGGGCGTATTGAGTATCGTAGATCGAAAGAGGGAAAAAGCGACGTACCCTGTTCATAACAGTCATGAATTAGTACTTCTCTGCTAAAAAATAATGTAAATTATCTTGATTTTAGTTAATATAGAGTATATATACTTTCTATAGATATTTTATGTTCGAATAATTATTCAGTATATTAGTTAATTATCGCCCCGGCGCGTAAACACGATGAAGGAATGTCTGATCGGTTCCTCCGACGGCGGTCAGGTCCTGAGGTATTGGAGCGGAATTTATATCAACGAATGCGCCTTTGTATCTCAACAATGCTCCTCCTGTTTTCCAACGACGAATCAATACGCTCATAATAGTAACGCTCCCCATAACCATTTTGAACAGGAGATTGACATGAGCCAGGCAAAACCCTCTAATCCCCAAGAAACCCTTGACCAGATCAAGCAGGCCATTACCGTCGATGACGAAGGCATGTTCATCATGCTCGGCAAGCGTATCATCATCACACCTCAGGAAACCCTCGGCAACCTCATGTGCTCGGCCGCGGACCTCGGGGGAATAAACCTCGCCAAGGTCTTCATGCGCAAGGCGGGGTACGATATCGGCATGTCGATGTCAAAGATTATGATTGATGTCCTGAAACTGGCCGGCAACGACCTGGTGACCTTCTACGCCGATACGGCGGGAAAGCGGGGCTGGGGATTCAACGTAATCGAACAGATCGACGGCGCAAACGGCGTATTTCGCTGTGTACTCCACCATTCTCCCTTCGTCCTCGGTTTCAAGAAAAAGACGGCCACTTGCGTATGCGATTTTCAGGCCGGAGCCCTGGAGGCCATGTTCCACGCGGCGGGTTTCAAAGATATACAGATCGTCGAGACCCAGTGCGTCGCCAAGGGGGACGAGTCCTGTGTCTTTGAGAATGCGGGCAAGTAACCAAGAAGAACGGACGACAAAAAGCAGGTGCTGATACCATCTCGTCCCTCTTATATGATCGCACTTTTCTCCGAACAACCTGTACAGATTATATCGGCGGTGTATCGTCCTCTATGACGGATGTGGGGCCCCCCGTGGGCCCCGCACACGCTGGATTAGAACCCTGATTATCCTCTTTTCGTCGATCCGTGCGTTGCATTGTACGACCGCCACCGGTACGAGCGTCGGTTCAATCTTCCCCTGCCTAACGAGCCCTTTCCGGTCAATGAAGGCGTAACTGCCCCCCGAAGGAGCCTCGTCCGTCTTGAGAACGGTGTCGTTTTTGCGACGATTGCGGCATGAGAGGCGTTATGTCACGGACCCGGCACGGATTGTCGGGAATAATGAGCCGGGCGCCGTGAACGATAACCCGGTCTCGGTTGGCCGGACAATAACGATCCGGCGGTCGTATCCGCGGGGACGGCGGGTCTACGCGGTAACACAAAACGACGAAAGTCGGCCGACCATTGTCAGCGCAGGCCTTTCGGCCCGAGCCCGTCGACGAAGTCGTTGGGGCGGGCCGCCAGGATCTCTCTGACGTCTTCGCGAACGGCGCTGAGGATCCCCGCGGCCTTATATTGAAGATTCCTGATCTCCGTAAGCGTCAGCGAAAGCCTCTCCACCGTGCCACCGACGGCCGTCGTGACCGCTGCGTCGGCACCGGCCTTGCCCTCTCCGTCTCCCATCGGCCGCTTGAGGGCACCCTCGATCCGTAGGACCGCCTGATAAATCTCTTCGATTCGCGCCACCGTCTTCAGAGACAGGTCGGCCCTATTTTTTTCGCTTGTCGCATCGGCATTCTTTTGTACGTCCCCCATTTTCAAATACTCCTTTTTCTATGGTAGGTGAAGACAGCGTATCCTATATCCGGCCCGGTAATAAAGAATATATGCTGTGCCTCAAAATAGGCGAGTCCTCGACGTTTGAGTATCAATGGTAGTAGGTGGTACCGATGCCCAAGCGACGGCTCGTCTTACGATACCCCGTTTTACGGTCGCCGCTCATAGATATCGGGCCTTCCCGTCAAGCGCATGCCCGTCCGCGGGTCCCGGGATAAATTCCTTGACCCACGGCCACTATCACGTTATGATTAGATAATTTTCACTCACGGAGATGCTTCATGAAACAGACGATAGGCCGCGCGTCCGCCGTCATTTTCTCTTTCCTTATTCTTTTTGCGCCCGCCTGCAAGAAGAACTTATCGACCGACACCGGGTCAGCCGACACCGGCCCGGCCTATGGGGATGCCGTCATTATCGGGTCCATCGGCGACGCCTCAACAATGATTCCGATTATATCGTCGGACAGCTCATCGCACGAGATAGCGGGCTTTATCTATAACGGACTGGTGAAATACGACAAGGACTACACTATCGTGGGCGATCTCGCCGAATCGTGGGAGATATCCGAGGATAACCTCACGATCACGTTTCACCTCAGAAAAGACGTAAAATGGCAGGACGGCGTACCTTTCACGAGCGACGACGTCATGTTTACCTACAAGCTCATGATCGATCCCAACACCCCGACGGCTTATGCCGCCGATTTCCTGCTGGTCAAAGAGGCGCGCAATCCCGATCCGTATACGTTCATCGTAAAATACGGCGAGCCGTTCGCCCCGGCGCTGATCAGCTGGGGTTTCTGGATCATGCCAAGGCACCTGCTGGAGGGCACCGACATCACCACCTCGAAGCTCGCGCGCGACCCCGTCGGAACCGGCCCATACCGCTTTAAAGAATGGTCCACGGGCGAAAAGATCGTCCTGAGCTCGTACCATGATTATTTTGAGGGAAGGCCCTACATCGACCGGATCATTTACCGCATCATCCCCGATACCGCCACGATGTTCCTGGAGCTGCAGTCGGGCGGTGTGGACTGGATGGGCCTCTCCCCGATCCAGTACAAACATCAGACAGACAGTGCGTCATTCAAGAAAAACTTCGTGACCTACAAGTACCTCGCCGACGGCTACACCTACCTCGGCTTCAACCTGAAAGACCCGAAGTTCACAGACGTTCGGGTGCGCAGGGCCATATCGTACGCGATCGACAAACAGGAGATCATCGATATCGTCCTGCTGGGCCTGGGTGAGATCGCGACGGGACCGTATAAGCCGGGCACCTGGCAATACAACGGCGACGTCCAGCGGTACGACTATGACCCCAAAAAGGCAAAGAAGCTCCTTTCGGAGGCGGGCTGGAAGGACACCGACGGCGACGGCATCCTCGATAAGGACGGCGTTGCGTTTTCCTTTACCATCGTCACCAACCAGGGCAACGATCTGCGCGCCAAATCCGCCGAGATCATCCAGAACAAGCTCAAGGACGTGGGGATAAAGGTAAATATCAGAATCGTGGAGTGGGCCGCGTTCCTTTCGGAATTCATCGAGCCGAAAGATTTCGAGGCGGTAATCCTCGGCTGGAACATCCTGCAGGATCCCGACCTTTACGACGTCTGGCACTCTTCAAAGATCGGCCCCAATGAGCTCAACCATATCTCCTTTACGAACGCCGAGGTGGATCGGCTCCTCGAACAGGGAAGGCGGACGTTTGACCGGGACGAGCGAAAAAAATACTACGATCGCATGCAGGAGATTCTGGCCGAAGAGGCGCCCTATGTCTTTCTCTACGTCCCTTACGCCCTTCCGGCTATTTCCGCGCGCTTCAAGGGGATTGAACCCGCGCCAGCCGGCATCAGCTATAACTTCACCCAATGGTATGTGCCCAAACAACTGCAGCGATACAACGACGTGCAGTAGCGGGAGGCGGCTTTCATGGCCCGATATATCGTCAAGCGGCTCCTCCTGATGATCCCGATCCTGTTGGGGATTACCATCATCTCTTTTGGGGTAATGCAGCTGGCCCCCGGCAAACCCACCGATCTGGCCACGGCCGAAAACCCGAAGGCGACTCCCCAGGCAAAGGAGCGGCTGACGAAACTCTACGGTCTGGATAAACCCCTCCACATCCAGTACTACAACTGGCTCAAACGGATCGCCAGGTTTGACTTCGGTGAGTCCTTTTCTCCCGACCGAAGGCCCGTCTCCGACAAGATCAAGGAGACCATTCCCATCACGATCGGAATCAATCTCCTTTCCATCCTGCTCATTATCATCGTGGCCATACCCATCGGGGTCTTCTCGGCGACCCACCAGGACTCGCTGTTTGACAAGGCGTCCACCGTCTTTGTCTTCGTCGGCTTTGCCGTCCCGACGTTCTGGCTGGCACTGTTGATGATGCGTCTTTTCGGCATCGAACTGGGCTGGCTCCCGATATCCGGGGTAAAATCGATCATGCACGATTCCATGAGTACACCGGCCAAGATCTGGGACGTGGCCAGGCACCTGATTATGCCGGTGGCGCTGTCGGCCTTCGGGGGACTGGCGGGCCTGTCCCGCTACATGCGCAGCACGATGCTCGAGGTAATACGGCAGGATTATATCGTCACCGCCCGCGCTAAGGGTCTGCCCGAGCGGGTGGTTATCTACAAACATGGCCTGAGAAACGCCCTTATGCCGGTCATTACCATCCTGGGCCTCTCCGTGCCGGGACTCATCGGCGGCAGCGTAATCTTCGAGAGCATCTTCTCGATCTACGGAATGGGGCGCCTCTTTTATTCGAGCGTTATGGCGCGGGATTACCCGGTGATTATGGGAATCCTTGTCATCGGTGCGGTCCTGACGCTCTTGGGAAATCTCCTGGCGGATATCTCGTATGCCGTTGTCGATCCGCGCATCAGAAAAGGATAGGTACGGTCATGCAGACAAAAATGAGATTGGGCGAGTTTCTTGTCACGAAAAACATCATCACCCGGGATGACCTTTCGCGAGCCCTGCGCTACCAGGAAAACTGGGGAGGCAAGTTGGGTGAGGCGCTGATAAGTCTGAAGATCATATCGGAGGATAAGCTTTTGGCCGCCCTGAAGTATCACCTCGAGCTGCCGGTAGTTAACCTCGAAGGCGTTAGCGTCCCTCCCGAGGTCGTCCGGCTGATCCCCAAGGAAACTGCAAAGAAATTCAAGGCGGTGCCGGTCAAAGTGGCCGATTTCGGCGGCAAGAAGTCCCTGTTTGTCGCCATGGCCAATCCCCTTGACCTCACGGCCATCGAGGAGATCCAGTTCGCATCGGGCCTGCGTGTTCAGCCGGTTCTCGCGCGCGAGAAGGGCCTCATCTTCGCCATGCGCCAGTTATACGAGATCGACGTCGAATATTTCCCTCACAAGCAAGCCCAGCAAGTGTCGAAGGACGGGGACGAGCGAATGACGATAATCCGTGCGGGAGAAGAAATCACGATCGATGAAATGCCGCAGGTAGAGCCCGAGCCGAACGAGTCTGCCGAGCCGGCGTCCGCAGGATTCCCCCCGGATACGGCCGCCACGGATCGAAAGATACTACAGGCCTTCATCAAGCTCATGATCGAAAAGGGATACATTACGCTGGCCGAGTTGCAGGAAAAGATGAAGGAATAGTCACCCCATAAATGCAGGCATTTGTGGGGACCCCGGAAGCGAGGGAGAAGGAACGAAAGGGTGTGGATAGTTTAGTAAAGTAAGTCGGCTTCATTCTCTCAGAAAGGCATTATGAAACCATCGCTCGTCCGATCAGATTTCCGGCGAAGATTCTTCAGAAACCGGCTTGCCGTTTCGGGTCTCTTTATCGTGGGCTTTTTCTTTTTTGTCTCCATTGCCGCCCCCCTGATCTCCCCCTTTGACCCGAACGTGCCGGACAGAAAAAGCGTCCTGGCCGCCCCCGACTCCACCCACTACTTCGGCACCGATGAATCCGGCAGGGACGTCTTTTCCCGGATGGTCTGGGGCTCGCGGATATCAATCAAGGTGGGTTTCGTGGCCGTGGGTATTGCCATCCTCATCGGGACTATCCTGGGGGCTGTGGCCGGCTACTACGGCGGGCTCCTTGATGGGGCGGTCATGCGGTTTGTGGACGTGATGCTCTGTTTCCCGTCGTTTTTCCTGATCCTTGCGGTCATTGCCATCCTTGAACCTTCCATCTACAACATCATGATCGTCATCGGGATCACGGGTTGGATGGGGGTGGCCCGGCTCGTCCGGGCGGAGTTTCTGACGCTGGCCCGCCGGGATTTCGTCATGGCCGCCCGGGCCCAGGGGGCCGGGGATTTCCGGATCATCTTCTCCCACATCCTGCCCAACGCCATGGGACCCATCCTCGTATCGGCGACCCTCGGTGTGGCAGGGGCCATCCTCACCGAGAGCGCGCTCTCGTTTCTGGGCATCGGCGTGCAGCCCCCGACCCCCAGCTGGGGAAACATCCTCACCGAGGGCAAAGACGCCATCGACGTGGCCTGGTGGCTTTCGCTCTACCCGGGGCTCGCGATCCTGCTGACGGTGCTGGGCTACAACCTCCTCGGTGAGGGAATCCGCGACGCGATGGACCCGCGGCTGAGGGATCGGGGCGCATAACGAGGGCCGATGATGCCCGTTCATTGGGGAGGATTGGACAATGAACGACGACCATACCAAAAAGTCACAGCGGCACATCACCACCGGCTGGCTCTTTATCTCCGCCTGCCTCCTCCTGCTCTTTGCCGGGGGGCTGAACATCTTTGACACGCTGAGGGCCGGACTGACGCCCGAACTCCCGGCGCTCGTTTTGTGCGCCCTCGGGGCGGCGGCGCTGATCCTTGGGACACTCCTCCTGATAGACGGGTGGACCGCCCGGTGGCAGGAAGAACTGAGAAATCGGCAGGAAACTGGGGGGTCTACCGACTCCGGGCCGGGCGCGTTGCCGCGCGAGGAAGACACCTCGTCATACCCGGCGTACGCCCCCATAGGAGACCGGCGCCGCTTTGCCGCCCGTGGGACGATCCCCGGCCGAAAAAGCCTCGAGGAGCCCGCGACGAAGAAATGCCCCGGCTGCGGCAAAGACGTCTACAAGGACGCCCGGGTCTGCCGATACTGCGGCCATGCATTCGGCGTGACGCTCAGGCTCAAGGTATACCCCCCGCAGGACAAACAAAAACGGGAGCACGTGGTGGGGCTTTTGGCAAAGAAGCTCTCGATGCCCGCAGACGAGGTCGACCACCTGCTCGAGATGGGGATGCGGTTTAGATACGATTCGGCCGGCAAGCTGGCGGCCGCCCGCGGGAAGTTTGAGGCGCTCGGGTGCAGGACCCAGGCGTATGAAAAGGCGGGGAGGGAGTAAAGGAACCGATATAATACAAACTACTTATTGTCTCCTTCTTTCCCCACCTTGACCACCGGAAGCCCCAGCCCGTACCTGATGGCCAACAGCCTCAACCCCGTGACCGAGGCGGCGGTGGTAACGTAGACGACCGCCTGCGGCACGCCGGAGGCCAAAAGCAGGAAATAGACCCCTCCCCCCAACAGGCAGGCCGTGGCGTAGATCTCGCCCTGGAAGATCAGCGGGACCTCGTTGACCAATACGTCCCTCAATACCCCTCCCACCACGGCCGTGATCACTCCCATGAGCACCGCAAAGACCGGCAGGACCCCGGCGCCCAGGGCCTTGTTGATCCCGATGAGGGTAAAGACCCCGATCCCCATCGCGTCAAAGAATAGGAGCACCCGCCGGTACGCCAGGACGTGGCCCGCAAAGAGGAAGACGACGAAGACGCCTGCCGCGATCACCAAGAGATAGTTAACGTCTAAAAGCCAGAAGACCGGCGTCGCCCCCAGGGTCAGGTCCCGGACCGTCCCGCCTCCCACGGCCGTCACGAACCCGACCGAAAGCGCCCCGAAGAGGTCAAAGCGCCTATTTGCCGCCGACAGCGCCCCGCTGACTGCAAAGGTGAACGTCCCGAACAGATCGAGGATATAGATGATTTCCATGGGATTGACACCTGATACCGAGTTGAAGAGGACATCTCGTTCTATTTATAGCCGTTTCGACAATAAAATCAATCCTTTTCTCGGCAATCCCCCGCCGATTCCAAAGAAAAACCCCCTCGGGTTTCCCCGAGGGGGTTTAAGGTTCTGAGTCTTACGAGTTAAAGCGACTTAGAACTCATAGATCAGGTTGTTATTGACCGTCCAGATCGGGCCCCAACTCTCGTGCGTATTGGCGCCTCCCGGATCTCCCACATAGTCAAACGAATCGCCGGTAAACAGAACGCCGGCCGCAAGAGTGTAGCTAAGGCCTTCCATGATCTCGTAGGAAAGTCCGAGGTCGATTTCCCATCCCAGGTCCGTTGCGCTGTTGTACCATTGATTATACTTGCCAAGCCCGGCGTAATAGTTTACCGGGTGGTCGTAGGCCGAGGTCAACCCTACCGGCTCGGTCCAGCGGGCCCAGATAACCGCGGCGTTGATCGAGAGCTTTTCGGTCGGGGAAACCTCAAAGTAGAGCTTGACCGCAGTCAGGTTCTCGATGTCGTCGCAGAACCCGAGGCCGCCGCCGAAGTCGTCCTGCATGCCGCCGTTGCCCGAGGCAATGATGTTGCCGAAGACAAACTCGTCGGCCGTGATGAAGTTGACGTTGAAGTGATTGGCATTAATACCGCTCATTGTATCGCCGCTGCCGTGCACGAAGCCCAGCCCAACACGGAGCAGGTCGTTGTGCCAGGAGGCGTCAAGATAGAGGTTGTATCCGGTGATAAGCCCGCGGTCGCCCACTGTCCAGTTGCTGAGGTCGGCGCGGCCGAAAACGCCGCTGAACTCTCCCTTGAGGGTGATCATGTCGGCGATCTCGCCGATGTAAGCGATACCCGCGAAGCCGACGTGCGCCTGCAAGAGGTCAAGGCCCATAAACGGTATATAGCCCAGGTTATGGCTTGACGGTAGCCCCGCTCTGTAGTTGACGTACCCGCCGAAGAGCTCGATGGCATGGTTTTCATTCGGGGTGATCATGAGGTGCAGCGCCCAGATGTCGGTGTCGCGGTTGTAGAACTCTGAGCCGCCGCCCAGGGCAACATTATCATTGAACTTGAAATACATCGCCGAAACGCCCACGGGACCCCACTTGTTGGCCCATTTGATCCCGTCAAGATAGCCCGAGCTGTCGGAAAACGCCAGGCCGGCCCCGAGGACAACGGGCTGCTTGCCAACGGTAAACGTCCCGATCTTGGGAAGCGTGAACTCGAGGTATGCCTTGCGGACCAGCTCGCCGTTGGTGTTGTTATTGATCCTGAAGTTTCTCTGCTGTCCCCAGGTGTCCTCAACGAGGTCGATCTGGATGACGGCCTTGAGGAACTCGCTCCTCGCGTGCGTGATGGTCAGCCGGAACCTTTGGTCAAAATACCCGGTGTAGAGGCCCTTTTGTGAATTCAGGTGGTTGGGCCGCTTGTCGAAGTTCCAGTTCGACCAGGCCCGGATCTTGTACTGCCCCTCGAAAGTCGTATCGGCAGCAAAAACAGCGCCCACCGCCACGACCACAAACAGCATCGCAACTAAAATTGTCAATGCCTTCTTCATTAAATTCCTCCGTTTAATTGTTGCTCTTTATCTTAAAATATCCACTAACGAAATGTCGGAATGCAACATGCCCGCAAACGGCCTAAGGTAATATCTTATGAAATCATATCGAGACGTTACGTTTCTATCTTACGCTAATCAGAATGTCAAGAAATTAGTTATAATACCCTAGTGTAATTGTCCGATTATATACTTATACCCACAAATCTTCATGCGGGCCGCAGGCGATATCGACCGACCGACCGCAACCGGTATTCGGCGATAATTGCAGGATAAAAAACCCCCCTCAGGTTTCCCTGAGGGGGGGTAAGGTTCTCAGTCCTACAAACTAAAGCGACTTAGAACTCATAGATCAGGTTGTTGTTAACCGTCCAGATCGGGCCCCAGTTTTCATGCGTGCCGCCCGCTCCCTCATAGTCAAACGAATCGCCGGTAAACAGGACGCCGGTTGTCAGGCTGTAGGTCAGGCCTTCCATGATTTCGTAGGAGAGCCCAAGGTCGATCTCCCATCCGAGGTCGGTGCTGTCGGTGTACCATGAGTTATATGTATTGTTTCCAAGATAGTAGTTAACCGGGTGGTAGTAATAGGAATAGGTTCCTACCGGCTCGGTCCACCGGGCCCAGATGACCGCGCCATTGAGCGAGAGCTTCTCCATCGGGGATACTTCGAAGTAGAGCTTGGCCGCCGTCAGGTTCTCGATGTCATCGGCAAACCCCAGCCCGGTGCCGAAGGCGTCGTTGAGGCCGCCGTTGCCCGAGGCAATGATGTTGCCGAAGACAAACTCGTCGGCCGTGATGAAGTTCGTGTTGTAGTGCTCGGCATCCCAGCCGCTGTTTGTCTGGCCGCTTCCATGTACGAAGGCCAGGCCGGCGCGCAGCAGGTCGTTGTGCCAGGAGGCGTCCACGTAGACGTTGTATCCGCTAAGCCACGCGTGATCGCTCTCTCCCCAGTTGCTGAGGTCGGCTCGGCCGGAGAGGTAGCTGAACCCTCCCTTAAGGGTCAGCATATCGGCTATCTCGCCCGTGTAGGCAATGCCCAAAAAACCGATGTGCGAGTGGACCTTGTCAAAATCAAAACCACTATGGTCAAACCAGAAGCTTTCTTCATGGCTCATCGGGTATCCCGTTCTGGCGTTGACGTAGCCGCCGAAGAGCTCGATAGTGTGCTTATCGTTCGGGGTGATCATGAGGTCCAGCGCCCAGATGTCGGTGTCGCGGTTGTAGTACTCGCTGGTGCCGCCCAGACGAACACCGTCATTGAACTTGAAATACAGCGCCGAAACGCCCACGGGGCCCCACGTGTTGGACCACTTAAGCCCGTCAAGGTAGCCGCTTGTGTCGGAAAACATGAGGCCGTATCCGAAGACCACGGGCTGCTTGCCGACGGTAAACGTCCCGACCCGGGGCAGCGCGAACTCGAGATATGCCTTGCGGACGAATTCGCCGTTGGTGTTGTTGTTGATCAAAAAGTTTCTCTGCTGTCCCCAGGTATCCTCGACGAGGTCGACCTGGACGACGGCCTTGAGAAACTCGCTCGTCGTGTGCGTGATGGTGAGCCTGAACCGCTGGTCAAAATACCCGGTGTAGAGGCCCTTTTCAGAATCCGGGTGGTCGGGTCTCTTGTCGAAATTCGAGTTCGACCAGGCCCGAACCTTATACTCTCCGTTGAAGGTTGTTTCGGCGGCAAAGGCGATGCCCACCGACATGACTACAAACAGCATCGAGATTAAGATTATCAATGCCCTTTTCATCAGACATCCTCCGCTATATAACCTCGATCTTCGTCTTATAAAAAACTAATCGCGGAACACCCGCACGGAACAGGGCCGTGACGGCCCTAAAAAGAATCGAAGCCTGTATAATATAGCTGATGTGATATTTATCACAAAATAGCCCGGATGTCAAGTCAATAATTAGAACAATCTCATTAAACCGACTGATCTTAACCGGCCTTCCCGCATATCTCCCGGGAGGTCGGGGTATCTAAGCAGTTAATTTCGATAGTTTAATAGGCTTGATACTATCCTGGTGAGTCATCGGTCCGGGTGACAGCCGCACCGACTTACGTCGGTTCGTAATGACACCGAAACTACCGTCATCACAACGAGAGCCGACTCCTTGAGCGGGGCACCCACGAAGCCTGCTTCGTGGGGTGATGGTCAATACCCTTCCCTGGCGTTTCGGTAGAACGCAGATTGCCTTGTCGCTACCGCTTGAGGCAATAACGGTCCTATTACCTCTTCCTGCCGCGCCCCGGGATGTAAACTTCTCTCACCCACCGCTCGATCTCGGCCATCGCCTGGGCTTCGCCGACCTTTCCGGTCCAGCCGAGCTCCTTTTTGGCTCGCGTCGTATCCACATCGAGGTTTCTGCCCATGACGCCGGCCGCGAGCCTCGTGATGGGCGGCCGGATACCCACGGGGGAAAGGGCCGCCTCCAGCACGCCCCCCAGGGTCCAGGCCACCGAAAACGGAATGCTGCCCGCGGGGCGCTTTCCGATCAATCCGCCCAGGAAGCGCTGATACCCCTCCCACGTGATCCGGTAGTCGTCCCGGAAGTGGTAGGTCTTGCCCGCCGCGTCCTTTGATTCGGCCGCGGCGATCGCCCCGTCGACAAGGTTGGTCACCCAAACGAAGGCCCCCGGCGCCCTGCCCCCATCGATGAGCGGCACCGGCCCGCGGTAGTAGGCATCCAGCACGTCGGATACCCAGACGCTCCCGGGCCCGATGACATTTGCGGGCCGGACAACCACGTGCTCGATCCCGGCCTGGGAACAAAAGCGGGCGACCAGGTCCTCGGCGCGGCCTTTCGTATCGCAATAGGGGACGCCGCACGTAACCCGGGGCGCGTCCTCGGTAAGACCGTTGATATCCCACCCGAGGCCCAGCGCCGCCACAGAGGAGAAATAGACGAACCGTCCTATCTTGCCACGACATTCGCTCAGGAGGTTTTCGGTGCCTCCCACCATGACCCGCTCAAAGAGCCTCATGCCCCCCCAATCCAGGACGCGGGCGGCCAGGTGAAAGACCAGGTCCATGCCGTCGGCCGCGCCGGCAAGGCTTTCGGGTTTTGTCAGGTCGCCGCGGAAGACCTCGACGCCGAGCTTTTGGGCCGCGGCCGCATCCTCGCCGGGCAGGAACATCCCCCGTACGGAGTATCCCCGCTCAATCAGGCCGGCCACCAGAAACCTGCCGACAAATCCCCCCGCGCCGGTTACCAGTGCCTTCATGGCGGTATCCTCTCTTATAGGTATTGCAGGAATCAGTGCGTCGCCGTGCTCACGCCATGCGCCGTATGGTCAGCGTCCCTTCTCCAGGACAATGTAATATACTATCATCTATCTCGAACAGAGAAATGAATGGAATTGTCATATACCCCTTGTGTCTTCGTGCCGTCGTGGCGGATGATACGGCATAATCCCTACTTGGTATGATGTCTTCGATACCACTCATACATCGCCACGGCCGCCGACACCGCGGCATTGAGCGATTCGCTGCCTTTTTCCATCGGGATGCCGATGAGCCTCTTTTGCTTAAACCGCTCGGGCACCCCCGGCCCCTCGACCCCCGCCAACAGCCCCATCGTCCGGGGCAGGACGGCCTTTGCTATGCTCTCGCCGTCGGCCGACAGAGTAAAGAGGGGGATCGCTTTTACCGCGAGCGCCTCGATGGACGGCCCCCTCATAAGCGGCACCCGAAACAGGCCCGCGCCCGCCGCGCGCACCGCCTTGTGGTGGTAGGGATTGGCCGCCCCCGAAAGGAGCACCACTCGCCGGGCCCCGAGGGCCGCCGCCGACCTGATCACCGCCCCCACGTTGGCCGGGTCCTGGAACGGGATAAAGAGCGTGAGGCCCTCGTTTTTTTCCGAATCCTCCCAGGCCGGGAGTTCGGGCACCGCCAGAAGGATGAGCGCCCCCCCCGTGCCGTGGACGTCGAGCTCGGAAAACAGCTCCCCGGAAAGCCTATACCACGGCACGCCGGCAAGCGTATCCGGCGGGCCGCCCGTCTTGTGGGTACCGATCCACCCGACGATGTCCGCCGGACGCTCCCGGACGATCTCGTCGATGACCTTCGCGCCGGAGACAACGGCCGTCCCCTCCTTCTTGAGGCCCCGGCCGGACAATAACCCCCTGAACTCCCTGAACCGCACGTTGGCCGCGCTCACGATATCCACGACCCCGGCCCCGCCGCGAGGCTCGGCCGTCCCGGATCGCTCGGAGGTCCACTCGCGGTCGGTGCGCTCAAAGACCAGGAGCCTTCGTTCATAGGGCGTGTGGGGGATACCGTAGGGAATGTCGCGGTCGAGCCGAAAGAAGCCCCCCGCCCGCTCTGCCGCAGGGTCTAACTCCCGGCCGGCCGCCGGGCCCTTCATGAGGATGACGCGCGCGCCCGCGGCCAGAAAGGGGGCGCAGCGGGCCAGAGTTTCTTCGGCGCTCTCCAGCGCCCGCGTGATCACGCCGGACACCGAGATCGGAAAATCGGGCATCACCTTATGGGGATAGACCTCCGCGCCGGTAAGGCTCAAAAGATCGATCATCTCCAGGATAAAGGCTACCCTTTTTTTTCGCGGCTCGGCCAAGACCATCGAAAGGCCGGGGTTCATGATGGCAAGCGGCAGGGCCGGAAATCCCGCCCCCGTCCCGATATCCAACAGCGGCGACGGGAGATCGACGAGGCGGCCCGGCATGACCGAGTCGATGAAGTGTTTGACGACGATGTCCTCAAAGGTCACCAGCCTCGTCAGGTCGGCCTCGGGATTTTTCTCGACGAGTTTCCGATAGAGAATCCGGAAACGGTCGAGCTGAAAATCCGACAGCTCGATCCCCGATCGGGAAAAGAGGTCACCAATCGCCTGTTTGCTCTCTTTCACGTTAAGGTATCCGCCCGTACGATTTGGGGTGATAAAAAGACCGTCCTGATGTATCCTTATACCACACAATTAACGCCGGATAAAGATGAGAATAGAAACGGACTGGACATTCGAAGCGATCAGGAGACTCGTCCTCTACCAGGATAATCACCTCTTGGCGATGCAAAAACCTGCGGGGATGCTCACCCAGGCCGACCGGACGGGCGATATCTGCCTGATGGACCTGGCCAGGCGCTACCTGCGGGAGAAATACCATAAGCCCGGGGAGGTCTTCCTGGGGCTGGTGCACCGGCTGGACCGTCCCGTGGGGGGGGTGATCGTCTTTGCGCGCACCGGCAAGGCCGCCCGAAGGCTCTCCGAGCAGTTTCGGGCCCGTAAGACGAAAAAGGTCTACCGGGCGGTGGTGGAGGGGAGGCCGGGCCCGCCCCAGGGGGAGCTTACCCACTGGCTTATGAAATCCGGCATGATGATGAATGTCGTTGCCCCCCGGACACCCTCATCCCTGGAGGCGCGGTTGATCTACCGGACGCTGGAAACCAGGGGCGACACGAGCCTCGTGGAGGTGGAGCTGATCACGGGCAGAAGACACCAGATCAGGGCACAGCTTGCGACCCTCGGGTGCCCCATCGTGGGGGATATCAAATACGGGGCCAAAGCGATCCGGGGAGAGACGAGAAGTGCCGGGGATGTTGTCACGGGAATAAGGCTTTTCGCGAGTTGTCTCACGTTCCGCCACCCAACAACCGGCGCCCAAATCACGCTCGAGGCTCCAACGCCCCGGGACTTTCTAACCGCCGATCAACAATGAGGGCACGAAAGGCTGCATCGAGTATTGCGCATATATACTATTGGAGTAGGAGTCCGCGATGATCTCAGGAAAGAAGCTGATAAAGATCGGGTGGTACATGTTGTCGGTGCCGCTTATCGTCCTGTTCCTGTCAATTATCGTCAGCGTGATTGTATCCGGAAGCGACAACGCGGTCAACCCGGTCGTTCGTCTGGTCGGCATTGCCCTCGTGTTTTTCTGGGCCCTCTCGCTCTTTCCCCTCGTGATTGGGCTTATCAAGATCATCGCCGAGGCAATCACACGCAAACGCGAGGGGGCGAAGTGAAGGGGGATGTAGGGGCGCCATTCATGCCGCCCGTTTGCAGGATCGGTGGTTCTGGGTTGTCGATGGAATCAGAGCCAAGAAACACCACGTGCAAACAACCTTGCCCATAGCGGCCATCTCTCTTCAAACCGACGGTTATTATTGAAGCGATTGCCATATCGCGGCTCTTAATTTCTCATCATCCGGATCTGTTTGGTGCTATCCCCCCACCCCGCTCATCCGCACACTCAGTTCCCATAACCTGGCCGCCGTCTGGGGGTCCTTGCCCTTCGGCAAGATATCCTTTTCCTTGGTGAGCAAAAAGAACCTCCCGGTAACCCCCGCGAGCTCCGGCTCCGTGGCCGCCCACACCGGCGCTGCCGCGCCCTGCTGAGGGGTCTTCATGAACCACTTCCACAGCATAATGGCCGCACCGAGGACCCCGCGCGCGTCGCCCGTGGCCAGTCCGGTTTTAATTACGCCGGGGTGCAGGGCGTTGACCGTCACGCCCTGCCCTTCGAGCCGCCGGGCAAGCTCCACGGTAAAGAGAATATTGGCCTGCTTCGTGTTGCAGTAGGTGAAAAACCTGCCGAAGTCATCCCCGTAGGGCGTCTTTTGAAGGTCGAGCCTGCCGAAGACGTAGAGCCCCGCGTTGACGTTGACGACACGGGCGGGCGCACCGGCCACAAGGGACGGCAGGAGGAGATTGGTCAGGATAAACGGCCCCAGGTGGTTGACCATGAATGTCGTCTCGATTCCGTCTTCGTTGAGGACCCGTTTGGTCATCCAGACCCCGGCGTTGTTGATGAGGCATTCGATCTGCGGGTATCGATCGAGGATCGTCTCGGCAAGCCTTTTGGCGTCGACCACGGTGTTGAGGCTGCCAATGGCCAGTTCCACCGCACCGTTCTTTGTCGCGGCGCGGACCTCTTCGGCGGCGATCCTCCCCTTTTCCGGGTCTCTGCTCACCATGACGACGCGCCGGCCCATGCCGGCGAGTTTCAGCGCAATAGCCTTGCCGATTCCGGAGTTGGCCCCGGTAACGATGTACGGTTTCTGATCCATTGACGGCTCCTGATGGGAATGAGGGGGACACGATAATTAATTATCATTTCAAGCACCAACGGCTATAATCAAGTATGGTGTCACAAGACTGCTGACAAAACAGTATTGTACTATACACCGTTATCGCAAGCCCCCGGAGGGGGCACGGCGATCTCGGGCAGCGATATACCTATCAACGTGATTAAAGGTAGTTGCCGCGTTCCCAATTACCGCGTCCCGCCGCGTCGCTAAGGTTCCTCGCGGCTACGGCAGGACGCTCCCGGCAATGACGGAATTCACGTTAATGCTGAAAAAAAGGAAATAGGCTCGACATCGGTATGGTGTCACTTTAATTCCGTTTCAGAGTTCCTATTTCCTTGTGGTCCCTTTCGCGTGCAGCGTGTCGATGATCTCATCCAACTGGTCGATCTGGATCTGCTGGATTTCGAGGATGCGGCGGTTGTGGTGGATGATGATGTGGTCGAGCTTTTCGTGGAGCTGTTTGATTTCGAGCTCCGCCTTGAGGTTGACCTGGTAGTCGTTCTCGGAACGGGTCCGGTCCTTGGCCTCCTTGCGGTTCTGGCTCATCATAATGACCGGGGCCTGAATCGCCGCCAGGCACGAAAGGATCAGGTTCAGCAGGATAAAGGGATAGGGGTCAAACGGTCTTCCCACGAGGACATATACGTTGATAAGTATCCACATCATGAAAAAGCAGAAGAACGCTATGATGAAGCCCCAACTCCCCCCGAACTCCGCCACCCGGTCGGCGATTCGCTGCCCGAACGTGTACCGCTCCTTGATGTCCTTCTCTACATTCCTGGAGAGGATCTGCGCGTTCTTGATGCTTTTCAAGACCTCTCGCTCCAGGTGTGTCATCTCACCCTTCTCTTTTTCCAGCATTTGCCCGACGTGCTCGTTCCTGAGCCTGTTGAGTTCCACGATCGAGATGTAGCCGTTGGGGTCCCAGTCGGGGTGCTGTTCCTTTACCAGATCGAGGGTTGCCCGGCTGACCAGGGATGCAGGCATCAGCTCTTCCATCGGGTATTCCCGGTGGGTAATCTGGCACTGCGCGGTCCTTATTTTGTTTTTCGTCATCGGTTCACCATAAAGATAGTGAAGGAATCACGGTTTACCGCGATGCTCTCAATCCTTCATGTCCTATTGACTATCGGTGCCGTTCGAATTGATTATACCACACCCCTGAGGCACGCACCGTCCTCGACGAGCTGTCTGAAATAGTCGACGAATCGCGCCGCCGGCGCCCCGTCAACCACGTCATGATCGAAGCTGATCGTCACGGAGAGATATTCACGGGCTGCGATTGTATCACCGACAAACGCCGGTCTCTGGACGAGTCCGCCAACGGTAAGACCCAGCGTATGCATCGGCAAGAATCCGATTCCCCAGCCCCCACCCCTCGTGAACATACCGACTGCTGTTACGATCGCAGTACCCGCGTATCGCTTAAATCGGTGCGGATTACTCAGGATGATCCGGTAGAAGATGTCGCGGACGAACCAGGGGAGCCTCGCCCCCCACCTCGATAAGCCTCCGGTTTGTTTGCTGTGCCCGGGATTCGACCGCACGGTCCCGATCTCGTCGCTGATAACTTCGTATGACTTTCGGTTTGCCGCTCGTACGACGTGAGGAAGAGCCACCCCGTCGATTTCGGTCTCGATCATCGTAACGATGTCAACTTCATTAAACAGGATAAGCCGCCTGCCCCGCATACCCCGCGTTTTATACGCACAGACATTCGGATGGGCCTCAATTGCCCGGGCCAGGCAGCACAGTAAGAAGGCGGTGAACGAGAGCGATCGGCCGGTCTCGGCCTTTACCCCGCGTATGAAGCGCCGCGCATCTGTAACGTCGATTTCGATGAGCGCATGGATTATGTGGCGTCGCGTTCCGAGACGTCCGGCATCTGCGACAATTTCCCGCCCCACGGGATACGGCACGGTTCGATACCCTTTTCCCCGATCATCCACGGCTTTTTATACCATAATCAATTGAAATGGAACTATTAGCTATTTGCCCGCAGTTATCACGACAAGACGCGCGGGGCATCACAAAGTCTTTACAAAGACAACGGGGGGATTTTCGGTCCCCCTGTTGCCGGTCTCGCAGGTTCAAACGGACGCCTATATCGCAGACAGGATATCCGGCTCCAGGTTTTCGAACTTGGACAGCCAGGCCTCCCGCTCTTTTTTGAGCACCTCGGTAAGGCGGCGGTATTCGTGATCGTCGTAGAAGCGGCGTGGGTCCAGCCGCTCGATGTCGATTCCGGGCACCGATTTGGCGACCTCGTAACCCCAGTGCGGGTCTTTCTCCCACTCGATTTCACCCCGGGCGATCTCCCGCATGATGGCCGAGGAATCGTGGATGGTGATATCCTCGCCGCCGGGACCGCCGACACGCCCGGTGTTCATGAGGAAGCACTCGCTGTCGGGGTTGTTGCGCAGGAACTTCAGGAAGATGTTGCCCTCCTCGGCCTCGTCGCCAACGATAAAGGGGTTGGTGCCCACGACCCGCTTGGATTTGCCGGCCTGGGTCGGGTCGCCGGCCGACGTCTCGATGGACTCGCCCAGCATGAAGAAGGCCGCTCCCTGCTCCGGGTTGAGCCGTACCACCGGCGGGACGATGTCGTTTCGCCTGGTGATGAAGATGATGATATCCGCCCTGGGCAGGTCGATGTCCTTATCGGTATAACCCACGTCCTCCCGGTAGACGACGCACCTGCCGTTGCTGGTGATCTTGTCGTCGAAGAAGTCGACCGCGCCGCCCCGGTCTACCCAGATGTTCTCGAGGATGGCCCGCTTGCTCGTGGCCGCGGCGTAAAGCAGCGGCTGGCCCTTCGGCTCAAGCCCCTCGGTCTTGATGTAGTAGTTGCGCTCGGTACCCACGCAGAACATATCCGGCTGCATGAAGATAACGTCGTCCTGCCGGATGACGATACCTTCATCGCCGGAAAGCCCGTGGTTATGGCACGAAAGCGAGGTCTTACCCGTGCCGGACAGCCCGAAGAGGATGGCCCCCTTGCTGACGAGCTTTCCGTCCTTTGTCTTGACCTTGATGATCTTGCTTCCGGCGTGCAGCCCCAGCCCACCCCTCTTCTTGGCCCGGTACATACCCATTCTCAGGTGGGCTTTCTTGTTCTCCCCGAGGTAATCGGTGCCAAGGACGTAGGTAACGCCCAGGTTGGGCTGGACGAGCACCTTGCGCTCCCGCCATTCCGGGACGTAGACGGTGGTTTGGTCCGGCTCCCGGTTTGGGTTTTTCGGCTCAAAGAGCGTCTCGTTCCACATGTACGCGATGCGGGCGTACTCTTCGGTGATGAGCAGCCGGCAGGCAATCACATGGTTGGGGTTGATGCACATGTCCCGATCCACCTGGATCATCGTCTTCCATGTGAGGTATTCCTGAACGTCCTTGAGGATCTTTTCCTGTTCGGAGGTGGGGTCGCCGAAGACGACCTCGGTAAACTTGGCAGAACGGTTCCTGACCACGCTGATGTAGGCGGCGCTCCCGTATTTTGTGGTACGCTCGTCCTTTTTAGCAAGATCGCGCAGCTCATCGGCCGACAGCCCCTTGAGGATGTGGTTCGCGTCGATAGGGTTCTTGAAAATGTTCTTGTCCGCCATGAAAGTGACCTCCTGAGTTTTGTACACATGGCCGTGGTTATCGGCGCCTTAGCATCGTTTCAGATTTGTGGGCCGTATGCACAAACGGCCCCCGTTGCGATAAATCCCCGCCGTGCGCCCCCTTTACGGAGGCGGCACGGCCCCCGAGACCTACAGGGTATCGATGACCTCACGCATCCGGCGGATCGTCTCCGGCGTGGTACCGCAGCACCCGCCGACGACCCGCGCGCCGGCCCGGATCAGTTCCGGCGTCATCCGGCCATAGACATCGGGCCCGTCGATATAGGTCGTCACGCCGCCCTCGGTCTCGGGATTGCCCGCGTTGGGCTGGGCGATGACCGGGATATCGACGGCGCCGGCCATCTCGGCAACAACATCGATCATGTCACCGATCCGAAGGTTGCAGTTGGTCCCGACCGCCGCGGCCCCCGCATCAGCCAGCGCCCGCGCGGCATCGGCGGGCTTGTTACCCATGATGGTAAAGTAGCCCCGGGGTTTCTTATTAAAGGAGATCGTCACAAAGACATCAAGCCCCGTGGCCCTGGCCGCCGAAAGCGCGATGAGCGCCTCGTTGACGTCCATCATCGTCTCGATGATGATGCAGTCCACCCCGCCTTCGGCCAGCGCCTGCGCCTGCTCCGTAAACGCCCGTTTCAGCTCCCCCTCGTCCACGTCCCCGGCGGGCGCAAGCAGCTTTCCCGCCGAACCGATGTCACCGGCCACGAACCTCCCCACAGGGCAGACGCTTCTGGCAAGCTCGGCCCCCCGCCGGTTGATCTCGGCGGCCCTGTCCGAAAGCCCGTAGTGCGAAAGCTTGATCGACGTGGCGCCGAACGTGGCCGTCGTCGCGAAGTCCGCCCCTGCCGCGAAATAGGCCTCGTGGACGGCCGCGATCTCGTTGGGACGGTTAAGCACCCAGGTCTCGGCCGTCTCGCCCGGTCTTATTCCCCTGTCCATGAGCATCGTGCCCATCGCCCCGTCAAAGAGCAGCGGCCCTTTTTCAATCTTTTTTAATATATCCGACAAAAAACAACCTCCCTTCGGTTCTCTCGCTAAACACGCCCGCCCTGCCGGTTAACGACCTACCCGCGGGTACCGGAGGGCGTCCCCCCAGGCCCCGGAGTTTAATAATACATCCCCGGCCCGAGCAGCTCGTCCAATACGTCGGCCGCGGCCAGGCGCACCCCCCGGTCGAAGAACGAGTAGAGGAACGGCCGGCGAACCCGCATCTGCATAACCCGATGGGGCTTTACACCGACCTGTTGCGTCAGTGCCTCCGTGGCGGCCCTCAGGTCGCACAGCTCGTCCACCAGCCCCAGGTCCTTTCCCCGCCGGGCGGTAAATATCTCGCCGGTGGCGATCTTTCTCACGTCCTTTTCCGAAAGCTTCCTGCCGCGGGCGACCGCGCTCACGAAGTCGTCGTACACCTCCCGGTTGATGGCCTCGATCTTTTTCCTGCCGGCCGGGGTCATCTTCCTGGTGAACAGCGTGTCGTCCTTGAGCGCCCCTTCCTTGAGGACCTCCACCTTGATCCCGAGCCGGCTCATGATCCCCGATATATCGGGCTTGAGAAAGATCACGCCGATGCTGCCGATGACCGCCGACGGCGGCGCCGTGATCCTGTCGGCGGCAACCGCCGCGTAATAGCCGCCGGAGGCCGCCATCGTCGTCCAGACAAAGAGCGGCTTTTTCTCGGCCAGGCGACCGAGCGCCATAACCAGGACCTCGGTGGCGGTGACCGATCCTCCCTGGCTGGATAGATTCAGCAACACGCCCTTGACGCGGCCGGCCTTCTCGGCATACTCGATCAGCTCCACGACGGGCACCACCGACTTCATCGACAACACGCCGGAAAAAGGTATAACCGCAATAACGCCCCGCCGCAAGAATCCTATCATGGCCGCAACACCCCAAATTTTAAAATGCGGGATACTATATCAGGACGGGAGTTTATTGTCAAGGGAAGAAGAGAAACAGCCGCAGGGCGGAGCCGCTCGGCGGAGCGATTTTCGTGTAGAATATCCAACGCGGCCGGCGACCTGCCATCCGCACGGCAGCTGGATGCGATGGAACCGGCGGCACATCTGAGGCTAACCGAGAAACGCGCATCCCGGTTCATTTTTTTTTCGAATACCCTGTTTGGGCGTGCATTCCGGCGGCGCCTTTGATAGTATCCAAATGGGCGGCGTGCAGCGTTATTCCGATTGTCCCTGCGATAACGCGCCGTATATCGCCCGGGCTTACCGCCCCGGTTTTGCCGCAAACAGTGGAGGACATGACCGACTATCATGGAATCCGAAGGCCTGGTCCTTGAGAAGATCCGGGACGACCTGTTCCGTCTGTGCGCACCGTCATTCATGTGGCCCGCAACGGCAGCCGTTTACGTCGTAACCGATTCGGAAGGCTTTTCCATGATAGACGTCGGCTGCGGGAGCGCGGGCGCGCTGGGGCGGCTGAAGGCGGGGCTGGCCGGACTCGGTCTTGATCTGTCGTGTCTGAAAACGCTCGTCCTCTCCCACGCCCATCCCGACCACATGGGCGCCGCCAAGTCGCTCCTCGACCAATACCGGCCCACCGTCCTCATCCACACCGCCGACGCCGAACACGCCCGAGACCCCCGGGGGCTCATAGATACCTTCGATATTGAGCTGGCCAAACATCTGTACGGGAGGGTGGAGGGCCCGGTGGGAGACCTCTTTTCTTTCTTCGACGGATCGGGGTGATCCATGTCCCCGGCCGACCCGGACGGGTCGGTGGAGGAGGGAGATGTCGTCCCTATGGGCGGCTACCGTTTCGAGGTGCTGCACACTCCCGGCCACTCTCCCGGGCATATCTCTCTCTTTGACCGGGAGAGCGGAATCCTTTTCGGCGGCGACCTCGTGGGGGACGTCGTGGCATGGTACACGCCCGCATCGGGCGGGGTCACGGGTTATCTCGAAAGCCTCAAAAAGATCGCAAAATGCACCCCGCGCCTGATCCTGCCCTCTCACGGTGCCGTGATAGACGATCCCATCGGGAAAATAGACCGGGTACGGGAGAGACTCCTGGCCAGGGAGCGGAAGATGCTCGATATCCTTTCGGAAGGGACGATTTCATTTTTCGAGCTGGTCTGCCGGATGTTTGGAAACGAGATGGTCAGGTTCTTTCCCGGCACCGGCATTACCGAGAGCCACGTTCAAAAGCTGGTGGGCGAAGGCAAGATTGAAAGAGACGATGCGGAGATCCGCATCGTATTAGGTAACGACATCGATAAGACCCCGCACCGAAGGTCGGATGTGTGAATTATCCATTCCGGACAGCGAAGCGAAACGGGGTCCATTGTCGAAGTAAGGCTCTGCATTTCCTACCAACACCCCCGCGGCCGTGATCGTGCCGCAGTCTCCTAAAAGAGGATCGACGACGCCGAATTCCAGGACGTGTAGAGGTGGCCGTCCTCCAGGAAGACCAGCGAGCGGATGTTGTCGCCGCGGTTGCGCTCCTGGATGCAGTAATCGCTGTAGGAGAACGAGACCCCGCCGCAGTCATAGACCTCGACCCCGTGGTTGAGCGTGCGGATCAGTTTGCCCTGTTCGGAGACGTAGAGCCGCGCCTGCTCCATGAGCGAACGATAGTCGTTGTCATCCACGTTATCGGCGATCCAATCGGCCGTCTTCATGTCCTTCGGGTTTTCGGGGGTAACGATCCGCCGCAGCGTGAGCTGTGAGATCCCGGTTTGGCGGCAGTAGTCCAGGAGAGACGGGAAGGTAACATCTCCCAGGAGATCGGTGATATTGACGGTTATTCGGGAGAGGAGGCCCGCGTCCCTGATCCGCGAAAAGAGCTCCCGGCAGGCGTCCAACTGTCCGGCCGTGTCGACGGATACGGCGATCACGTCAAACCCCGCGTCGTAGAGACCTTTCAACAGGGAATCGTCACCGGCAGCCAGGCCGATGCCGTTGGTCTGGAGTTCCAGCGGCCAGAAGTTGAAAAGGCGGGCAAGGCTGGTCAGCTCCCGATACGCGAGGGTCGGCTCCCCCTTTCCGGTAAAGAGGACCGACGTAACCTCGGCGGCCCGGGCGACGTGAATGACCTTCTTGCAGTTTCTGAGCATTCTCGGAAAGTTGTTGGTGACATACCCGGTCATGCGCGAAACGCAGTAGGGGCAGTTCTTGTCGCAGCCGAGATTGGGCACCGAGATCGTCAGGTTTTCGGCCTTGAGGTCCTGTCCCACGGGCGTTCCTTTCCGCATTGATTATCACGCAGCCTATCACGGGGCGCCCGAAAAAGCAAAGGCGGAGGCGGGCACGGGGCGGAAATGTGATACGCGCCCCGGCGCGGACCATCCGACGGGAGCCCCCGGGGCCCGCCGGCGCAGCGCGAATTGCCGCTTTTTGCGGTCAAACCCGGGCTTTGCCGTCGCGCAACCTCCGGGTTGCGCGATAACACCCAAGATCAGGATGCGAGGGAATAGAGGAACGTCGCGACGAATTTCTCGAAATCCCTGAGCCCCTTTACCGTCATGTATTCGTTGGCGACGTGCTGCCGCTTGCCGTGCCCGAGCCCCCCGGAGACCACCGGCAGCCCCAGGATTCGCGAAAACACGAAATAGGGCGCGGCCCAAGTCGCGATCGGCCACACCTCGGGCTGGACGCCGTGGAAATTATAGGCGTCGATCATCTTCTGGACAATGGGCTCCGAGAAACGTGTCTTTGACCACGGATATCCTTCCCGCAGCCTCACCTCGATGTCGTCAAACCCGAGGCCGGTCAGGTGCCGTCTCAGCTTTTCCACGACCTCCTCGGGCTCCAGGTTCGGCCCAAACCGGATATCGATCTTTGCCGTGGCCTTCCGGGGCAGCACCGTCTTCGTCCCCGTGCCGACGTACCCGGCCGAGAGTCCGTTTATATTCATGACCGGCGTGAATAGTCCCTTTGTGAGCAGGTCGATGCCCACCAGTTCGCTCTTGAACGAGTGGCTCTTCATCTCCCTGAGAAATGACCGGGGGTTGAAGGTCTTCTCCAGTCTTTTGAGGACCTCGATGTCTTCGTCGCTCGGGGGCGCGACATTCTCGTAAATCCCGCCTATCTTTATATTTTCCCGCTCATCGGTCAGTGTACTCAACGCCCGCACCAGCCTCCATACCGGAGATGTTATCCAGGCGCTGTCCGAACCGTGCAGCGCCGTGTCCGTGGGGCCACCCCGTTTCCCGGCCCGGGCGATGAGGTCCAGGTAGACGATCCCCTTGAGCCCCAGGTGCATCGATACCCTGCCGGTGGAGTCCTCCGAGAAGTCGAAATCTACGACCCCGTCGGCCTGCAGCATCTCCTTGTTTGCCTGAATGAAATCGGCAAAATGGGGGCTGCCGATTTCCTCCTCCCCCTCCATGGTAAAGATAAGATTGAGCGGGATTTTGTCCACTTCGTGGATCGCCTTGAGCGCGTTGAAAACCCCGCAGAGGGCCCCCTTCGAGTTGACGGCGCCCCGGGCCACGACGCATTCGCCCAATCCCGGCATGGTATGGATCTCGGCGGCAAAGGGGGGGCTCAGCCAGTTAGGCTCCTCGGCGGGCATGACGTCGTACATGCCGTAGATGATCAGGGTCTTCGGCAGCCCTTTTGCCAGCCGGCCGAACACGATCGGGTATGCGGGATCGCCGTAATGCTCGACCGTCCCGCCGATTTCCTCGATGAAGCCGCTGATGATCCGGGCGGTCTCGGCGACCCCCTCTCCCGTTACCGAGACGCTCTTCTGGCGGAGGAAGTTCCGGCAGCGATCCAGGTGTGACGGGAACTGTTCATCTATGGCCGCGTGGACTTTTTCAATAGCGTTTTCTTTTTCGTTCCGGCGCTGCATAACGGCAACTCCATCATCGCGACCGTCATACGGTCACGCGTTAAAGTCTTTAATCCTCTTTTTCACCCCAGACCTTCCCACGGCCTCGGGGGAGCCCCCCGAATATCGGTGAAGCAATTCGGTGAAAATACTTAACTATATATATTCTGATCATATTGTACTCCCCGCGTCATTGCTTCGTCAACAGCATAATCTCGGGGAGCAGGCCGTACCGTATACGGGCACCGGATAGTGGCCGACGGCGGCGGACTTTCCGCGTTAGTTTTTAGGGCATTTTGAGGAATAATTTGATATCATACTGGCAGCAGACGTAAAATCGGAGAGCCGCCCCCGTTTCCCGTTTTCCGGCGTCTTGCGGCATCGTACATATCTGCGGTGACGTCTTAATCGTCCGACGGGACGTCCCCGCTATGCCGAAAGCGGGCGTCCAGGGGCAATCGAGAGAGGATTTTCGATGAGAATGAATAGGGCTGCGAGGGCTCAAGACGGCCTAAAAACGATTTTTCGGTCGCTGTCGCACCGGAATTACCGTCTTTTCTTCGGCGGCCAGGGCCTCTCCCTGATCGGCACATGGATGCAGCAGATCGCGATAAGCTGGCTCGTCTATCGTCTGACCGGCTCTGCCCTCATGCTGGGCGTGGTCGGCTTTTCCAGCCGGATTCCGACTTTTCTCCTTGCCCCGGCGGCGGGCGTTCTCGTCGACCGGTGGAACCGCCACCGGACTCTGGTCGTCACCCAGACGCTGTCCATGATACAGGCCGTCATCCTGGCAACCCTGGTCCTGACCGGGTCGATCCAGATCTGGCAGATAATCTTTCTGACGGTGATCCTCGGGATAATCAACGCCTTTGATGTCCCGGCCCGCCAATCCTTCGTGGTGGATATGATCGGAAGGCGTCAAGACCTGGGAAACGCCATAGCCCTGAATTCCTCGATGGTCAACGGCGCCCGGCTGGTGGGCCCGTCGCTGGCCGGAATACTCATCGCCGTCGTTGGGGAGGGGCTCTGCTTTCTGATTAACGCCGTCAGTTTCCTGGCGGTCATCATGTCGCTTTTGGCCATGAAAGATATCCCAAAAAGGCCGAAGGCCCTGCACGCCCATTTCCTTCGGGGGCTCAAGGACGGCTTTTCGTATGCCTTCGGTTTTGCGCCCATTCGATCCCTGCTGCTTCTCCTGGCGCTGGTCAGCCTGATGGGAATGGGGTATATGGTGCTCATGCCCGTGTTCGCCAAGGACATCCTGCACGGAGGCCCCAACACGTTTGGCTTTCTCATGGGGGCCACCGGCGTCGGGGCGCTTTCGGGCGCCCTGTTTTTGGCCTCCCGAAAGACGGTCATCGGGCTGGGCAGGCTCATTGTGGTGTCCTCCGGCATCTTCGGGGCGGGTCTCGTCTGTCTATCGTTTACGCGGATTTTTGTCCTTTCGCTGATTTTCATGACGGTGATCGGTTTCGGGATGATGGTTCAGATGGCCTCGACCAATACCGTCATACAGACCATCGTCGATGAGGACAAACGGGGCCGGGTGATGAGTTTTTACGCCATGTCATTTATGGGCATGACCCCGTTTGGGAGCCTGCTGGCCGGGAGCCTTGCCCATACGATTGGCGTACCCTATACGGTGGCCATCGGGGGGACCTGTTGTCTTGTGGGCTCCCTGATGTTCGCCCGAAAACTCCCCGGGCTGAGGCTGTTGATCCGCCCGATCTATCTGGAAAAGGGCGTCATTCGGGGAGACCCGGCACAGTAGTCCCGCCGGGCTGCGGCCTTATTTCCATTGACGGCGGCCGCCGACAGTATTAATATGCGGTGGCGACCAAATAATTCTTTGGCGGCGCTTTGACCGGCCCCCCGCATCCATAATAGGGCATAAATTATGACTGACGTCTACAAACGGCTGGCGAGCAAACTCGACGATCTCCCGAACGGCTTCCCGGCAACAGAGACCGGCGTAGAGCTCAAGATCCTCGAAAAGATCTTTTCGCCCGCCGACGCCGAGACCGCGCTCCTGCTCAAGGCGCTGCCCGAAACGGCCGAGACCGTAGCCGAGCGCCTTGGAAGATCCGTATCGGAAATGGAACTGACCCTTGACGCCATGGCCGAAAAGGGTCAGATCGGGTGCGTGACGTGGGGGGGGCAGCGGTTCTACCTGCTCATGCCCTTTGTCGTGGGGATATATGAGTTCCAGATGTACCGGATAGACCGGGAGCTGGCCTGTCTCTGCGAACAATATTGGCCCACGCTGCACCGCACCGTCGGCGGTTTTGAGCCGGCGCTGGCCCGCGTGGTGCCGGTCAACGCCCCGATCGACAACAAGAGCGACATCGTCGTCTATGAGGACGTCAGGATGATGTTTGCAGACGCGCAGTCGTTTACCGTACACGAGTGCATCTGCCGCAAGGAGCGAAAGCTCACGGGCCATGACTGCGCCCAGCCGCTGGAGGTCTGCCTCTCCTTTTCGTCCAATGTCCGCTCACCCGGGGACTTCTCTCTGGGGGGGCGCGACATCTCAAGACAGGAGGCGATGGCCATCCTTGACGACGCCGAACGCCGGGGGCTGGTCCACAGCGCCTTCTACAACACCCAGACGGGCCACTTCGGGCTCTGTAACTGCTGCCCGTGCTGCTGCGGCCTTTTAAGGGGGATCCGGGAGCTCGGCTCGCCGTATCTTTTGGCCCGGAGCAACTACGCGGCACGGATAGACCCCGCGACCTGCTCTGCCTGCGGGGTATGTGCCGACGAACGGTGCCCGGTGGACGCGATCCGGGAGGATAACGGCTCTTATCTCGTGGACGATAAGCGGTGCATCGGCTGCGGCGTGTGCGCATCGGCGTGTCCGAGCGGGTCGATCACGCTCGTCACGAGGCCCGAGTCCGAACAGAACAGGCCGCCGGAAAACCTCCTCGCCTGGCTGTACCAGCGGGCGCAGAGCAGGGGGATCGATCTGAAGTTCGATTAATAGAATTACGGGGACATGTAACTAATTCCCTGGCTGGTATATAATACTTTCAGAAATGAATTAGGTACGTGTCCCCGTAATTCCTTCCAAGGATCATTTCCAGTTTTGAGATATAGTAGTGCTCCGTTGTTACCACTCCTTCATAGGAATGGTAAGATGAACGGGTTTATATAGTTTTCGGTTGGATCAGGTTGATAGGGGAAGTGAAATTTAGAGGAAAGGAAATCTTACTTACCTTAAATTTTTCATTTCTATTATTCTATTTTCTACCTTAGTTCTTCTTACAGGGTCACTAATTCCCATCTCAAGTTCAGCAGAATAAAAAAGTATGCACTTTTGAGGAGATTTATTATCATAATAAAGTTTACCTAATGAATTATAAGCTACAGAGAAAAGTGGATTTTTTTTAATAGCTTCTTTAAACTTTTCTTCTGCTTTTTTGTTATCTCCGTTAATATTCTTATAAATCCATCCAATATTATTTATTGCCATAACATTCGAAGGGTCTTCTTTTATTGCATTCTCAAAAGATTTAATAGCTTCTTGGTAGTTTTTTGCTTTAATAAAATTTATTCCTTTATCATAAAATTCTTTTGCTTTTCCTGTTAATATGAATCCCTCCTTAAACGGAGCACCAGCTTCTTTTGCTTTCTTATAACATTTTAAAGACTCATCATATCGCTCCAACTCCGCCAGACTGAATCCGAGGTTGAGTAAAGCTATGTAATTGCTCGGGTCCAACTCGACCGCTTTCTCATAGTATTCGATAGCTTTCGCATAATCGTCAGCCTGGAAACACTTGTCTCCCTGTGCGATGAGGTCCGAGAGGTCGGAAGTGAAAGTCGCAGGTGCAGATAATAAAGAGAAAGCAAATAAGAAAGCGGCTATCACGCAGACCTGGTAAGACCTTTTTACTAATTGGCTCTTCATTTCACGTCTCCATATATCGGAGGAGTTGGGTCGATGCCGTTAGCTCTACTTGTTCCATCGTTGATCGAATCACTGTGAGTAGTATGATTTATTGAAAGCTGTAGTCTGAAATCAGGTCGTAGTAATTGAAGTTGTGAACGACTCATTCCATCAAAGACTTTAAATAACTCTCCTATTATTCTATATCCTTCTTCATTTGTTATCAAAACATTTTCTTGTTCATGAAAATACCGAGAATAATTTTTACCATCCACTATAGTGTTTCCATCACATATTGATGTATTCGCTAAATCTATAGATTCATCCGCTTTTTCAATTAATTTATTTAATTTATCATTGGGAACAATTCCGCTACGATACAGATCCTTTAGATAGATATAATTATTCTTATTAAAGCTAAAAGGATCACAATCCATTAATCCGCTACTCCCACTAGGTGTTATGTTACCATGCTCATAATAAATAGCGTTTAAGGATACTATAGCGTCTGGATATTCTTTTATAAATTCCTCAATCGAAATCGAATAGGCAGCCAAAGGCGCAAGACTAAGGTATAAAACGAAAATCAAAATAAATGCTTTTATTGAGTTTATCACGGCATATCACCTCCCTGTTTATACTCAAAATCTACCATAAACAAGTCGTTAGCATCAAGAGCAAATATCAACAACAATCGGAACCTTTATATAGGAGTTACCACTCTTAAATAATGAATAAACATCCAATCGGATAAGACCCTGCCTCGGCAATCGAGGATGAGAGCAAAGGGGTTTCAGTTATTTCAGACGATTTGAGCCTGGAAAATAGAAATAGAGGAATTGGTGAGAGCGATCTCACCCTCACGTCTCGATCACGGTGACTTCCTGGAGATTGCCGCGTCGCCTTCGGCTCCTCGCAATGACGGTACGTATGTTCGCTTCCCTCGTCGGTCGACGCGGACCTTCATAGTCCGCTGCGGGTCGCATAAATGCGACCCCTACGGGTAGAAACGCGTTAGAACTTGTAGGGGCGGCAATGCTTAACAAAGCCGCCTCTGGCGGCGATTACTATTGTCATTGCGAGCCGCAAAATCGCGGCGTGGCAACCAGCCGCCCGGCGTTTCCGATAACCACCGTGATCCTCAGTCGTCATTGCGAGCGAAGCGCAGCAATCTCTAATGCCCGCCGCAGGCGATAAGCGATTCTAATGTCTCCGACGGAATTGGAGATTGCTTCGTCGGCCCGGAACGGCCCTCCTCGCAATGACGAGTGGAATATACGGTGACAGTCAGGGGATTGCCACGGCCGTCTGCGACGGCCTCGCAATGACCGCGAAGGGCTACCCTCCGCACGGTTTTTCACCACAAAGGCACAAAGACACGAAGGAGGAAAGAGAAAGAGTTTTTGTGTCCTTCGAGCTCTTTGTGTCTTAGTGTCTTTGTGGTGAAAAGAGGCGCTTTCCGGAAGGGACGGGCGGAATGAATGGATCAAGGCGATTCAGGAATTGATTTATTCTTGTTCCAATAAAAAAAGGGAGGGAAAACTCCCCCCCTTTTTCAGTCGGAATCTGCTGTCGGATTAGTACCGGCTACGATATCCGCCGCCGTTTCCGCCTCTGTCGTCCCTGCTCTTGGGCGGCTTTGCCGTATCCACGTTCAGTGAGCGACCGGAAAAGTCGGTGCCGTTGAGCGCCTCTTTGGCCGTATCGGCCTCAGTCTTGCTCGACATCTCGACGAATCCAAAGCCCTTTCCCTCGATAACCTTGGCCTCAACGACCGAACCGTGACCGGAGAAAAGCCCCGTGAGATCCTCGGATGTTACCGAATAGCTCAGGTTTCCTACGAACAGCTTG
>JAFGAS010000080.1 GCA_016933535.1 Candidatus Zymogenaceae bacterium | reverse complement strand
TGCCACGGGGCCGAAGGATACCTCGAAGAATCCCCTGGCAATAGCCGCTACCGAGGCGCACCGGAAGGCATACGGTTCCGATCCCGGAGCCTTCTTCCTCAACGCCTATGCCGCGACCCAGGCCCTCCTGAACGCGATCGAAAAGGCGGGATCGATCGACTACGACAAGGTTTCGCAGGCGCTCGAGACCGAGGACGTCGAGACGCCCCTGGGAAAGATACGGTTTGACGCAAAGGGTGACGCCATCGGGATCGGTTTCTCCATCTACCAGGTGAAGGACGGGGTCTATGTCGAGGTAAAGTGACCCGGGTCCCGCAGTATAGGACATAACGCGCCATCATATCGGGGGGAGGCTGACAGGGCTGTCCCCCCGATTTCGGTAAGCGCCCCGCCGGACAGCTCCGGTGCGGGCATGAAGGAATCGGGTTCTGCAGATGGATTATTTTCTGGAATTGTTTCTGGGAGGATTGACCCGGGGAAGCATCTACGCCTTGATCGCCCTCGGCTATACCATGGTCTACGGCATCATCGAGCTGATCAATTTTGCCCACGGTGAAATCTATATGATCGGGGCCTTTACGGCGCTGATCGTCATTTCCGTTCTGACGCTCATGGGGATGAACACGGTCGCCATCCTGGTCATCGCCGGAGTGATTGCCGTCATCTATTCAAGCGCTTACGGATATACGGTCGAGAAGATCGCCTACAAGCCGCTGCGGAACGCGCCACGTCTTTCAGCCCTCATCAGTGCCATCGGGATGTCTCTTTTTCTCCAGAACTATGTTCTCCTTGCGCAGACATCCGATTTTCTCCCCTTTCCAAATCTCGTTCCCGACTTTGAGTTCATGGAGCCCTACGCGCATATCATCGGTTCGACGGAGATCGTCATCCTCACAACAACGGCCGTCGTCATGGCTCTTCTCACGTTCCTCATCAAATGTACGACGATCGGCAAGGCAATGCGGGCGGCGTCACAGGATAAAACCATGGCCATGCTGGTGGGGATCAATGTAAATCGTGTCATCTCCGTTACCTTTGTCGTCGGATCGGCGACGGCGGCGATCGGGGGGGTGCTCATAGCCTCCCACGTGGGCATGATCAATTTCTATATCGGCTTCATCGCGGGGATCAAGGCATTTGTCGCCGCGGTGCTGGGGGGGATCGGGAGCATCCCCGGCGCCGTTCTCGGGAGCTTTGTACTGGGGTGGACGGAGAGCTTTGCCACGGGGTATGTGTCGAGTGATTACGAAGATGTGTTTGCCTTTCTCTTTCTGGTGCTGATCCTGATCTTCAGACCCGCGGGGATTCTGGGCAGGACCGAAAAAAACAAGGTATGATGGAATCGG
>JAFGAS010000079.1 GCA_016933535.1 Candidatus Zymogenaceae bacterium | reverse complement strand
TCAGCGTTCGGATAACATAGTCAGGGGATTGCCGCGGGCCCTTCGGGCCCTCGCAATGACGGTGAAAACGTGAAGAACGAATTAAGGGGACACCATACTTAACTATTATTTCCATGTTTACAGATCATAATTAAGTATGGTGTCCCCCTAATTCCGTAGTCACCAATATTGACATCGTCCGAGATTGCCGCGGGGCCTTCGGCCCCTCGCAATGACGGTATGACACTCCAAAAAGCAGGCTTTTTGGGGGCCCGTCGGGAGAAGACGACTCATAAAGACGGATTGTTAGGCACGGACGGGCGGCATATATGCCACCCCTATATACAAAAGGCGGCTTAATCGCTCCTGTGGCCCTCCCGCTCTCCCTGCCCTACCCCGCCTCGATAACCGTCCCGCCGTGGCCCGCCACGGCGTCTTTGAGCCCTTCGGGTGACGTGATCACGACGCGGCCCTTGGGCGCGGCGTCCAGGTATTCCGTGGCCGCCTTAATCTTCGGCCCCATGCTCCCGGCAAAGAAGTGCCCCTCGGCTTGGTATCGCTTGGCCTCATCCACGGACATGCGGTCTATATCCACCTGGTCGGGCTTGCGGTAGTTGAGGGCGACCTTATCGACACCCGTGACCATGACGAAAAGCTCTGCCGTTAGCATCCGCGCGGCAAGGCTCGATGCCAGGTCCTTGTCGATGATGCAGTCGATGCCCTCCAGCGTCCCGTCCGGCTGGCGCACCACGGGTATGCCCCCGCCGCCGATGGCCACCACGATGATGCCCTGGGTCAGCAACCGCTCGATCACGCCGATCTCGACGATCTCAAGCGGATAGGGCGACGGCACCGCCTGGCGAAAGCCCCGCCCCGCGTCCTCCATAAAGCGCCAGCCCTTGTCCCGGGTCAGCCGTTGGGCGTCCTTTTCGGAAAAGAACGGGCCGACGGGCTTGGTGGGCCGCCTCATCGAAAGGTCCTCGGCGTCCACCACCGTCTGGGTGATGACCGTGACCACTGGTTTTTTTATGGAGTGAAAGATAAGCTTATTGAACAGGGACTGCTGGATCATGTAGCCCATTGCGCCCTCGGTGTCGCCGCAGAGCACGCCCAGCGGCATGTCGGGCACCATCCGGTGGGCCATCTCGTTGGAGATGAGCCGGTTTCCCACCTGGGGGCCGTTGCCGTGGGTGATCAGGACGTCCCATCCGTCCCTGATAAGCCCGACCACGCCCACCAGCGACTTCCGGGTGTTGCGGAACTGCTGGGAGATGGTCCCGGTCTCCTTTTCCTTTATGATGGCGTTTCCCCCCAGCGCCACCACCGCCGTTCTGGTTTTATTCTTTCCCGACATACCGTCACCCCGCTAATCTGTTCAGAAAGGATCGGCAAAAAAACCGACGGGGGAGCATACCCGTCTCCCCCCGGATTGTACGATATTACCTGTCCCGCATCACAACATCCGCACGTCCGACGTCCCGGCGGCCGCCGTCTATCTCCCGAACCGCGTGGCGATGATCTCGCCCAACGTCGGCGCGCCGGCGTCCCCGTATCCGTAGCGAACCCTCACGATGGGTTTGGCGATCGTGATGATCTTACTGAGGTCGATCGGCGTTGCCGACAGCACCAGGTCGCAGTCCACGGCGTTGATGGTGTCGGCCAGGTCCTTCATCTGGGCCGCGCCGTACCCGATGGCCGGAAGCAGCCCCTCGATGTGCGGATACTTGGCAAACGCCGCCTTAATCGAGCCCACGGCCGCGGCCTTGGGATCGACAAGGGCGGCCGCCCCAAAGGCCTTTGCCGCGATGACCCCTGCCCCAAACTTCATCTCCCCATGGGTGAGCGTGGGGCCGTCTTCCACCACCAGGACGCGCTTTCCCTTGACCTTGCCGGGGTCTGCCACCGTCACCGGAGATGCGGCCATGACGACCGTTGCACGCGGGTTGATCCGCTCGATATTGGCGCGGACGATATCGATGTTTTCCGCAGAGGCCGTATCGACCTTGTTGATCAGCGCCACGTCGGCAAGCCTGAGGTTCACCTCACCGGGATGGTAAAGCAGCTCGTGGCCGGCCCGGTGCGGGTCAAATACCACGATGGAGAGGTCCGGCGCGTAGAACGAAGTGTCGTTGTTGCCGCCGTCCCAGATGACGACGTCGGCCTCCTCTTCGGCGGCCCTCAGGATCTTTTCGTAGTCGACACCCGCGTAAACGACGATGCCCATCTCGACCAGCGGCTCGTATTCCTCCCGCTCCTCGATGGTGATGTCGTGGATCTCGAAGTCCTTATAGTCTCCGAAGCGCTGGACGATCTGCTTTTTCAGGTCGCCGTAGGGCATGGGGTGGCGCACCGCCACGACCCGCTTTCCCCTGTCCCTGAGGACCTGGCAGACCTTTCGGGTGGTCTGGCTCTTTCCGCTGCCGGTGCGCACGGCCGTCACCGCGATGACGGGCTTGGTGGACTTGAGCATCGTGCTCTGGGCCGACAGCAGCATGAAATCCGCCCGGGACGCGACGATCCGGGAGCCCAGGTGCATGACGTGGTTGTGGGTGACGTCCGAATAGGAAAAGACCACCGCGTCCACGCCGGATTTCTCGATGAGCTGCTCCAGATCGTCCTCCGCAAAAATCGGTATCCCCTTCGGATAGAGCTTTCCCGCAAGCTCCGCCGGATAGACCCTTCCCTCGATGTTGGGTATCTGTGTGGCAGTAAAGGCCACGACCTCGTACTCCTCATTATCCCGAAAACGGACGTTGAAATTATGGAAATCTCTTCCCGCCGCACCCAGGATGATGACCTTCTTTTTCATTGACGTTCCTTTCATGATGTTTATTTAATGGGAACCGCCGAGCCGACCGCCATCAGCAGAAAGCCGATCAGCACGACCCACAAGAAGACGCCCTTCCCGAAGAAGCCGAGGCTCCAGGCCGGCTTCTTGACCGCCCCCTTTTTCTTGACCGAGAGGTATGCCGGGATCATGATGACCACCAGCAGTATTCCGATCACTCCGCCGGTAAGCCTCAGGTATTCGATGAAGTTCTGAAGCTTGAAAAACGATATCAACAGACACGGGAGCGTAGCCAGGAGCCAGCAGACCTTATCGTTCCAACCCAGCCGCTCCCGGATCACGTCGGCCAGCGCCAGCGAAATTGACCAGAAACTCGTGAGAAAGGCAAGGACGATAAATATGCTCCCGAGATATTTTGCCCACGGGCCGATGGCCCCGGCCCAGCCGACGATGGCGTTTGACGTTACGATTTTTGACACCCCCATCGCGGCAAGGGAAATTAAGAGAACCGTCACAAAGGTGATCCCGATTCCCGTTACCACGGCCCACGGGGCAAGCCGGGGCCTGTCCGAGAGCCCCTTGACGGCCTGGGGGATCGAGAACATCGAATAGAACGAGAACATCACCATCCCGTAGAGCGCCAGCGCCTCTCTGACCCCCGCCCCGGGGGTGAACATCTCCAGGCGAAACGGCTTAAAGACCGAAAGCACCAGCAGCGTGACCACCACGATGAAGATCCCGGCAATCGAAAACTTCTCCACCATACCCACCGCCTTGAGCCCGAAAAAGACGACCACCGCCGCCAACACGTAGGTAATAATAAAGCCCAGCAAAAGCGGCAGGTCAAACGTGCTGTTGAGGACCTCCCCCCCGCCCACGAGGTAGGTAATGAGGGTCCCAAAGAAGGCAAAGACGATCAGGACGAAAAATACCCAGGTAAAGGCCTTGCCGAGCCTGCCGACGAAGAGGTACTTGGCCAGGATCTCCATGAGCTGGGTCTTGCCGCCGTCGCGCAGCGTCATATCCACCAGCATCAGGTGAAAGAGGATGCTGATGAGATAGGCGACCACCATGATGCCCACGAGCGGACCCACCCCGCTGCGGACCGCAAGATAGGGAACGGCCATAATTCCCGCGCCGATCCCGTAACCGGCGACGGTTGAGGCCGCCTCCAAGAAGGTTAGCTGTTCCTTTTTCTGTGCCATGACCGATTCCTCCCGTGTTTTACCCGCGATATTTATCTCGCAGCGCCTTCATGTTGGCGCCGAATACCCCTTCGATCTCGTTTCTGAAGACGCCGAATATCTCGGCAAGGTAGAAATCATGGATGATATATCCCTCGATGACATTGATGAGCCCCCGGTTTTTCGTCCAGATCACCTGGCAGGGGAAGAATCTCGTCTCTGTCCCATCTTTCGGTTCCCCGTTTATCATCTCGGTCCCCAGCCATCCGCTGACGGCCGCGGCCGAATCGGCGACGATATCGACGTTTCTTCCCAGGTACGCGATTTCCTTGATCGCTCGGGTATCATGGTAGAAGGCGCGCCCGAAATCCACAGACATTTTTCCGTAGATGAGAAAGACGATTTCCACACCCCGGGTGTGCGCCCCCCTCAGGTCTTCGGTCAGCTCCTCCAGTTCCTCGTCCCATACGCCGATATAGATCTTCCGCTCGGCCTCCCCGATGATCTCCCGCGCCTTGGCCAGGGCGTCGGGCCGGCCGTTGATGTTCCAGACCGGATCGAAATCGGACCTGAAGGGAATGGCGTCCAGCCGCTGTTTGAGCTCGCCGATGATTCGCTCGTGCTCACCGGCCAGCCGCCCGACCAGCTCTCCGGGCGACAGCGGAGAAAAGCGGTCGGGATTGGTATTCTGGCAGACGACGTATCCCTTTGTCATCAGGCGCCGCGCCACCTCGTAGACCCGGGAGTGGGGGACGCCGGAACGGCGCGATATCGTGTAGGCCGTCGCGGGATGTTCTGAAAGCAGCGCGATATATACCTTTGCCTCGTACTGGGTCAGCCCGAGCTGTTCGAGGTATACAATCGTGTCGTCGATGGGCTTTATCATGATCTCCCCAATATCTTTTTGCCGAAGGCCGAAAGGATAAACTCCGCCGCCACATGCGCCGTCCTGCCCTCCGGGTCGGCCTCCATGTTGATTCCGGCCACGTCCATCGACCGTACCAGGCCCGATTGGGCCAGCAGCTCCATGGCAAGGTGGGTCTCCCGATAGGTGATCCCCCCCATGACCGGGTTGCTCACTCCGGGGGCCGTCTGGATATCCACCACGTCGATATCGAAACTGATGTGAATCCCCCGGGTGGCCGCCCCCGCCGCCCTCAGCGACCGATAGATGACCTCCTTGATCCCGAGGGCGTCTATATCCTCCATGGTGAAGATCGTCACGCCAGAGTCCGTCAACAGCCTCGACTCGTGCTGGGTCGCGTCCCTCAGCCCCACGACCACGACGTTTTCGGGAGAAACCAGGGGGACCCGGCCACCCGGTATCCTGAGCCGTTCGTCGCCGTAGCCCAGCGCGGCGCCCAGCACCATCCGGCTGATTATCGTATCGCCCGGATCGTCGGGAACGATAAAATCGCCGTGGGCGTCAAACCAGATCAGGCCGAAGGGAGACAGCACCCGCGAGAGCCCCACCAGGACCCCCAGGGCCTCGCTGTGGTCGCCCCCCAGGACAAGCGGCACCAGGTCGTCGGAGACCGCCCGCTCGACAAGATCGGCGGTTGCCGCCGCGATCCCGGCCACTTCCCGGATGTTCTGATCGTAGTCGTCCCCGCGTATGGATTCGTTGACCGGGACGTCGCCCCGGTCCTCGACGGCAAGTCCGAGGGAAGCGAGCTTGCCGGGCAGGCCCGTTTCTCTCAGCGCCCGGGGGGCGGCGTCCGTGCCCGGCCCCAGCGCCCCCACCCAGCTCGGCACGCCGACGAGCGCTATCCCCCTCATGTTTCTCATATCCTCGGCTCTCATAATCGGCCTCTTTTCCACATAGGACGAGGTCATGACGGCAAGCAGCGCACCGTAGTTCATGAGAAAATCGAGCTCGCCCCCAAGCGTGACCGCATCGCGGCCCCGCGTCACGTCGACGATCAAATGGTCGCTGGATGCTCCCAGGATCCCAAGCCTATTATCGATCGGCTCCATCCCTTCCACCAGGACGTCTTCCCTGCCGACGTTGAGGATCGCCCGCACCATCTCTCTCCTGGCCCCTTCTAGGTGTTCGGACGCCCCGTCTGCAAACCGGAGCGTGCCCCCGAAGGCGTCCTGGCCCCGCTCACCGATGGGTATCGACGGTTTTTCCTTGAGCTCGATGACCTCCGCCTTAAGTACGAAGGCGTCCTGTGAGGTTCCGGGCCACGGCCGCCGCTCGATCGTCTCCCTGCCCAGCAGGATCCCTTCGCCGATACGAACGTGGTTTATCCGCGGGGGCATCCCCCCCCCGGCAATCAGCGACAGCGAGCTCGAGTTGCCCCCCGAGATATAACGGAGCGTAACAGGAAACCTTCCCTCGATCTCGTCCGCGTAGTAGACCAGGGCATCCATATTCCCACGGGTCGGGATGATCCCGCCGTAGCACGAGAGGTTCGTCCCGATGCCGACGATACGCACGCCGGCAAGCTTCACGACGCTTGAGACCATCGGGATCAGGTCGTCGGGCCAGATCCCTTCCCTGAGGTCGCCGAGGTCGACCATGAGGATGATATCGTGGACGATTCCCCGGCGCACAGCCGCCTCCGAAAGGGCCTCGATGACCGAATACTCGGAGTTGAGGCTGATATCCACCGAGGTCACGATCTCGTCCACGGCCGACAGCGGCGGAATCCGAAGCAGCATCATCGGGGCGTTTATCCCACTGACCTTGAGCCGGCGGATGTTTTCCATCCGCGATTCCCCGATGCTTGTTACCCCGCCGGCAAGCATGGCTCGTGCCACCGGGGGCATCCCGCAGGTCACCTTTGTGACTCCGGTTACCTGAATACTCCGGGCCGCGCAGAGGTCCGCGATGATCCGGGCATTATCCTGGACTTTCTTGAGGTCTATGGTTACGTACGGTCCCGACATGTTCAGCTCAGTCCCACGCTGGCCATCAGAAGGTGAGCGGCGGCGTCCCGGTGCCGCCGTCCGATGATCCCCGCCGACGCCATAATGTAGTCCGTATCGATGAGGGCCCGGGCCTCGGCGGGCGGCAGGAGTTTCCGTTTATGTGGGTCGCGCCGGATCGTCTTGAGGATCTCGGCCCCGCCGCCAAGCCTCGTGAGCGCCCCACCGGTCCCGACGAGGTACTTGACCCGGGTAAGGTCGCGTCCCTCGACGATCTCGCTCTTGCCGTAGGCCCCGTAGGAAACCTTGATCGCCCCCGCGTGCCGCCAGATCGCCAGATCCACCGCCCATCGGGTCAGGACGACGATGCGCTCCCGCTCGGACTCGGTATCCGGCAGCGGCGTCACGTCGCTGATATCTCCGACGGCCCCGTCGGTTTGTTCGATGATGTGCCGGGCGTTTATATAGACGCCCAGGTCGCCCTCCACGGTCCGCTTTGCCAGAGGTTCGGGTGAGACGGTTATGGCGGCCAGCTTCTCCGACCCCTCCGTGACCGAGTGCACGTCGGTGGTCGCCCCACCCACGTCGACCGCCACGAGGTCGCCTATCTCATGATAGAGGATTTCTGCCGCCGAGAGCACCGCCCCCGGCGTGGGGATGACCGGGCCTGCGGCCATCTCTTTTATCCGCTCCATACCCGGCGCCGTAACGATATGCCGGGCGAATACCTCCTGGATGATGGCACGCGTCGGCCCGACGTTGAGCTCATCGATGCCCGGGTAGACGTTTTCGGTAACGAAGACCTCCATTCCCGCGTCCGTAAATATCTGCGTCACGTCGTCGGCCGTGGCGACGTTACCCGCGTAGATGACCGGTATCTCCGAAGCGCCCATCGAGGCCAGTACGCGGGCGTTGTTGACGATGACGTCCCGCTCGCCGTAGTCCACCCCGCCCGAAAGCAGGATAAGTTTCGGGCCGTGGGCCTTAATCCGTGAGGCGTCATCGGTGGTAATGGCGCCCGCCGTCGTGTAGACGACCACCGCCCCCGCACCCAGCGACGCCTCCCGTGCGGCCTTGAGCGTCATGTCACGGGTCAGCCCGTGAACGGTCATCCTCAGCCCCCCCGCCGCAGACGAGACGGCAAAAAACTCGACGTCCCTCCCAGACTCCCCCGTCTTGACGTTGCAACGCGTGCGCAGGTCCCGGCCGGCCCGCTCAAGGCCGATCGTCACGTCACCCTCGGAGACGCTCGTGAGCGCGATCCCCTGACCGAGGAAGGCGGGCCGTGCCGTATCCATGCCCGCGAACGCCGAAAGCTTCGTGATGGTGCTGCCTATCTCGGCCACGAGGATATCGGGATATTTCATGGGGGATGTCCGTCACTTCCCTGTGATAATGCGCGCGGCACCGCCGAAGTGCCCACGCGTTTCTATTTCTTTTCCCTCATCTTCTTTACGATGAAACTTGCCACGTGGTGACCCTTGGTCCCCCGGCCGAAACCGGCATCCAGCCCCGAGGCCGTCGCGGCATCGTTGGTTACCTGGGTCCCGCCGGCTACCAAGATCAGCCGGCCCCTGATTCCCCGTTCGACGGCAAGATCGGCAAGTCTCTTCATATTGACGCGGTGGATGTCGTTATGGGTAATAATGGTGGAAATGAGCACGACCGAGGCACCGGTCTCCTGCGCGGCATCCAGCACCTTGTTGATGGGTACCGAGGTGCCCAGGTAGTGACAGACAAACCCGTATTTTTCCACTCCCCCGTGCTTGATATCGATAATCTCGCGCATACCCACCGAGTGCTCGTCTTCCCCGACGGTGGCGGCCACCAGTGTAAGCTTGTGCTCCCGCACAAACGAGACGATCTGGTCCTCCGGGATGAGGACTTCCTTGACAGGGATGACCAGCTCATCGCGCTTCACGCCAAATTCGAGCCGTCCCTTGATTTCAAAGAGGCTCCCTTCGGCCGGATGGATAAGCCGCCGCGAGATAACCTCCGGGCCCGAAAGGCCCATCTTGGCTGCCATAACCAGGGCCGCCGCCTCGGCCACATCGGGCCGCTCCGGCACAAAGACGGTCACAACGACGATGCCGTCTCCGGCCCACTCCACCTCGGGACGGATGAGGTCGTCCCCGGTCGCTGACCGAGCGGCCGCCCGGCGGGTCTGGACGTTGTCGCTGTCATCCAGTTCGTCCACGTAGACGATCTTTTCCGGCGCGCAGAGCGTGCAGCCGGAGATCGGGTCACAGGCCTTGGTAATGCCGGGGGGAAGATCGTTGTAGCCGAAGTGGCTGCAGACCGGCGCCAGGTAGTCATCCTCCCGTTTCACGATGGAGCCCGCGGCCACCCCCCCCGCCGGGTCCCGGGCGATTCCGTCGCACCGGCGCTCGGGGAAATACCCGGAGTCGACGAAGGACCCCTTCTGGACGGCGGCAAAATAGCCGCCCATGCGGATAATCTCCTCGAGAAACAGCACGGCCCGCTCCTTGATCTCCCTGACCTTATCGGGCAGGACCCCGTCCTTCTTGAGATCAACCAGGTCGGTCAGCCCGTCGATCCCCATGAGGGTCTGGCGTGCGGTGTTGACGCCGAGGATGTTGTTATAGTGCCAGGGGACGTTTCTTCCCTCGTCGGGGGTAATGGTGCTCTGGATGTCGGCCGAGGTGAGCCGGGAGATAAGGGTGTCCAGCACGTGGGTGATGGTGGCCTCGGCGGTATCGGCCTCCATGTAGCGGGTGTTCTGCTGGGCACGCATTTTGAACCCGGAAAAGAAGTCGCGCAGCGCCACGGCATACGGCAGGTCGAGGGTCATTTTCGGGGCCGGGGGGGCGGTGGGCGGAACGGTCGAAAGCGCAACCATCTCCTTTTTCATCCCCACCGCCAGAGAAAAGGCCGAGTTGATCCCGTGCTGGACGAGGAGCTCCGGCGTGACCTTCCACGCCTCCCGGGCGGTGGCGTTGGCGTTGTGGGCACCGTCGATCTGGAGGATGCCGCCGTCGGCCATGATCTTCTTGGCGCAGGCCGCGTCCACGAACGAGCGGTGCATGTTGATGTTGCGGTAGAGCACGTTGTACTGCGGGTCCTGGTGCGCCCCGTTGACACCTTCCTCGACAAACAGGACTGCAATCTCCGGGCCGGCCACCCCGCTGACGTAGGAATGGAAGTTTATGGGCCGGCCTACTTCATCCTCGACGGCGTCCAGCGCCTTTCTGGTGGCCCGGATCTGTTTTCTGGTGATGGGAACACCGCCCACGCCCTCGGGGGTTCCCTCTATCAACCCGTCGTAGTGGGACTGGCCCGTCGTGCGGATCACCATGATGTGATCGGCGCCGTGCCAGGCGGCCATGCGCATCCGGCGTATGTCGTCCTCGAACCGTCCTGAGGCGATTTCGGTAGTCACCACGAAATCACACTGGGGATCGATGTTGTCAAAGTAATGGGCCGAGGGCAGGGGGACGGAGTTCTTGAGGTTTTTCGTAGTATCCTTGCAGACGAAGGGACCGATCCGCTGATCGGGGACCTTTTCCCTCCACGCCCACCCCTTGCGCCGGGGCCGGTAGCTCTCGAGGTCATTTAAGACCTCGGTCAGGTCAATCTTCTTTTTCGGGTCCAGCGGTTTCATTTTACGTTATCCCATTGGGTGCCGTCAATAAGGGCAAGGCCGGCGTTCCTGATATCAAGGCCGCTTTTCTTGGCGACCCTCAGAACGAGGTTTCCCGCCCCGTGTCCAAGCAACCCCCGCTCGGCGATCATGGTCACGAGGGCCTTTGCCTCAACGCTCGAAAAGCCCATCCGCAGCAGCACCGAACGTTCGATGGAAGGTGACGTGTGGGTCCGGGCCTCCTGAACAATCGGCTCTATGATATCGCCGATGAGCTCCCAAAAATAATCCTTGAGTTCTTCATCGGAGAGTTCGGCCAGATGCCCGCGACTCTCACGATACGTATCGGATTGTTCCATGGCATTTATCCCGCTGTGTGTTGTTACCGGAGATTACGTTGCCGCCCGTTTTTCCGCCCCTGCGTGTACCGACGGACCCCGCAGACGGCAGCCCAGAAAATGTTCAGATTCCCATCGCCTCCCGCACGTATTGCTCGGTCGCCCGTATGTCGGCGGCCAGAAAGGCGATGTCCGTTTCGGTGATCTTTTGTCCCGGACCAAGGCCGTCTTTCGCGTTCTTGAGGTATGAGCGGCGCAGCCGGTCAAGGTCAACGTCGGTCACCGCAATCTGGGACGGCTCTTCGGGAATGACGATGGCCTTTCCGGGGACGTTTTGTTTTGGATCGCCCCGCCGAACCGTGATCCCCATCGACCGTGCCAGGTTGAGCTGCGCATAGGGGTGCTTGCCGGCCCCGGTATACTCGGTCTCCTGCACGACGACGATCTTGTCTTTTTCCATCGTCCGGGCGACGGCAAAGGCCGCCGTCAGCGAGGTGTTTCCCGCCGGGCCCCGTTCCATCCCCTCGAGCTCCGCCAGACACTGGGTTATATAGAAGACCTCTCCCTGCGTCACGGTCACGAAGCGGTCGATGTAGCGCAGGGGCCGGGCGGCGTTTTTCGGCACGTCGGCGCGATCGGGCCAGGTTACAAAGGGGATGCCGAAGCCGGTATGGCCCGTGGTGAACGATTTCCGATTGAAATCGGTATCCGAGGCCATGTGCAGGCCCGCCAGATCGACGCTGGCCGCCACGAGCGCGGTACCGGCGGCCCCGGCCTTGGCAAGGCCGCGGCCCGTGCCGGTGACGTTGCCGCCGCCGGCGTGGGTCGCGATGACCACGTCGGGAAACCTCCCCTCGCGCTGTTTAATCTCCCGGGCTATCTCAAAGCCGAGCGTCTCGATCCCGAGGACCGAAAAGGGGGTGTAGAGGGAGGCGTTGAAGTATCCGGTCTCGGACAGGATCATGAGGAAGACGTAGAAGAGCTCCGGCCCGACGGAAAGACGGATCACCTCGGCACCGTAGGCCTCGCACGCCCGGGTTTTTTCGGCGATCTCGGGCTGGGCGATCCCGCGCGAATCGAAGGCCTCCTGGACAATGATGCAGGAAAGCCCCCGCTTTGCCGCCTGGGAGGCGACGGCGGCACCGTAGTTCCCGGAGGTGGCGGCCGATACCCCGGGGTATCCCTTCTTCTTGGCCTCGAATATTGAGATGGACGCGCGCCGATCCTTGAACGACCCGGAGGGGTTCTGGGCCTCGTCCTTGACAAATATCCGGGCGCCCATCCCGGCCGGCGAGACCGCCCGGGCAAGGGCCGTGATATTATGCAGCTCCACCAGGGGCGTGCTGCCGACGGCCGTTTCGGCCTGGACCCGGGCGACCTCATCGATGGTGTAGCCGGTCCCGGTCATCATCCCCTCGTAGTCAAACGACAGGGCGCCGGTGGCATAGAGGTCGTAGTCGATGCCCACCGAGCGCTTCATAACTTCAGCCTTTTGGGCCATGACCTCGGCGTATCCCGTGTGCTCCATAATCGCTACCCCTTCTTTTCCTGTTTGGGCCACCCGATGATGCCGCGCACCTGTCGGCCGATGGTCATCAGCTCGCCGACCGGCTCGCCGAATCCGTGGGTATAGGCGGGGTTGACCGCGACGAGTTTGCCCGTGATGTTTCTCCCGACGGCGGTGGTAATCGGGACCTCGTCGCCGATGCGGGCGTCGGCATCGAGGAATCCCTTGACCCGCATTTCGAGGGGCACCCTCTTCGTGTCATCCGGGACCTGGGGTGCCCGCTCGTCGGCCGAAAGGATCACCCGGTAGATCTCGACCCACTGTCCCTTCCTGACGATATCTCCCATTGTTAGTTGCCTCCGATCAGTTTCCTGACGTCCCCCATGATCGCCGCCGGAACCGGAAGATCGGCCATAGTATAGAGGCCGGGGACGGCGTTGATGATCTGCGGGATCATATTGACGGCCAGGGCCTCCGTCCCGACGCCGCCGGGTATCTCCGGAGAGCCCGAAAACGAGACGTTTGGGTCACCGGTGATCTCGATATAATCGCCCGTGGTCACGTCGGCCATGTGAGGGTGTACCTGCTGGGGATGGATGAGGGTAATGACCGGTTTTCCCTTCATGTAGCCGATGCCGGTGTGCTTGCAGCCGGCGGTGAGGCCGGGTTTGACGGTAACAAACGGGGTCGTGCGCTCGACCGTGCTGACAATGGGCTCCCGGGTTTGTTCGATCCTTTCGATCTCCCAACCCAGGCTTCTGGCTATCATGCTGATGGATTCGGGAAAACCGAAATGTCCCACCACCGAGCCGTCGGCCACGCCCTTGTGAAATTCTTCGGGGGTGATCCCCACGCCCTGGGTCCTGAGGACCGACGGCCCGTATGGGGAGAGATCGTTGACCCGCCGGGCCGTGATGGAATCGACCCGAAAACAGACCCCGGTCAGCGCGATGACCAGGAGGTCAAGGACAAATCCGGGATTGATGCCCGTGCCCAAAACCGAGACCTTGTTCTTTTTGGCCGTCGCCTCGATCTCATCGGAAAGCTCCGGCGATCCGCAGCGGGGAAAGCTCATCTCCTCGGCGATCGAGATGACGTTGGCCGAGACGTTAAGCGCCGTCTCGATCTCGCCTGCGGCGTCGACAACCCGGGACGTGGTGGCATGCAAGACAACGTCCGGCTTGACCGCGGCAAGCAGTTTTCCGGCGTCCGCGGACACCGTAAGGCCGATGGGCTTATCACGGCCGATTATGCCGCTCACGTCCATCCCTTCCCGCTCTTTACGGGCGGATATCACACCGACGAGATCCATCCCCGTCTTCTGCAGAACGAGTTTTATGATTCCGGTCCCCATCTGGCCCGTCCCCCATACGACTACTTTCACCGGCTGTCTCATGGCTGCCTCCCACTATTTCCTGCATGTTATACGGTCCGACCGCTCGTCTGGACCCTCTTTTCCCGCTGCGGGCGATCCTGTCTTCTTCGTTTCTGTTTCTTGTCCCTGCCCGCTTGTTACTACTCTAATAGTAACGTAAATACTGTATCGAAGGGTATCGATAAAGTCAAGAAAAATCACCAGATTTTTAGCGACCAACCGCCGCGGGCTTCCGACATGATGCAGTGTTGGGTCTATATTTGGCTGTATTGGCCTATATGCAGACGATAATGGACATAAAATCATCACGATACGTAAAATTCCTTGACTTTTATAAGATAATAAAATACTTTTATACATTATTTATGTTAACAAAACTATTTATTGTAAAGGAGTTACCATGGCACCTTCCATTAAGGACATTGAGGGAATCGGAGACGCCTACAAGAAGAAACTGAACGGCGTCGGCATCAAGACCACCGCAAAACTCCTCGAGTGGGGCAAGACACCCAAGGGAAGAAAAGAGCTTGAAGACAAGACCGGCATCGGCCATAAGCTCATCCTCGAATGGGTGAACCTGGCCGACCTCTTCCGAATCAAGGGTGTGGGTGAGGAGTATTCCGACCTTCTGGAAGAAGCGGGCGTTGACACCGTCAAGGAGCTCAGAAATAGAAGGCCGGACGCCCTCTGGCAGAAGATCAAAGAGATCAACGATAAGAAAAAGCTCGTGAGGAAGCTCCCCTCTCTCAAGGATGTCGAAAAATGGGTTGCCCACGCTAAGGAGCTGCCCCCGGTCGTCGAGTACTAATTCGTTTCGGTGTCACATCAGTATCGGTTGGGTTTTCCATGTCAAAGAATACATTGACCGCCATGAGGGAACAGATGCTCCTCTCAAAATCGGAGCTGGCTCGAAAAGCGGGCGTCAGTGTCCTGACCATTGACCGTATCGAGAAGGGAAAAAGCTGCAGGATGGAGACAAAGCGAAAGGTTCTTACGGCCCTCGGCATCTCGTTTTCGGAGAGCAAAAGAATATTTAACGACCTTAAGGATTAGCAGATGGACATTCTTCACCTTTATCTGATCGGTGTGGGTGTAGCGGCCGTCTTCGGCGTCCTTATCGGCCTTCTCCTTAAATCGGGCCTGGCATCTCTCCTCAAAACGATGTTCCCCGAGGCGGCGGTTCAGAAGTTCTGGTCCCGACTTGTCTATACGGTCGTCATGCTTGCCTCGCTTTCCGGGGCCATGTCGGCCGTCTATCCGGACGAGGCCAAGACAGACCGGCTCATCAGGATCTGGAGCTTTATGAACCAGACCGAGGCGATGGGATTCCGGCTCCTGTGGACGCTCCTGGTGATACTGTCGGTATTCCTCCTGGCCTATTCGTTCCGGAAAAGGGATACCTGATGCAGACGATCCTGGTCGTCTACGGCACAGGCTTGGTGATTTGCATTCTGGTGGGAGTGGTGCTGTCGGCCGTGGTGTTCCGGGACCTCAATACGGTGGTATCTTCCGCCGCGTCCCGTTCCTCGGCCGTCCGGCTGTCGCGGATCATCAAGTTTTCATTCGTCCTCGCGGCGCTCGTCGGGGGAATATCGGCAAAGTTTTACGGCTGTCAGTATCGGTACGCCGATCTCGTCGACAATCCGGCGGCCCTGACGATGAAGGTTTTCGGCCAGATAGAAGGCACCCTTCGCTGGCTCCTCGTCTTTCTGTTAATTCTGGCTGGTATTATCCTGACGGCCGTAACGATCCAAATAGGGTCCGATAAAAGGCCTGGCAGATAAGCTTCGCGCCCGTCATGTTATCCCGGATATCTCCTACCTTTCGGGGTATTTTTCGGCATGGGCCGAAAAATACCCTTGACCCCGCCGCTGCCCCTGGCATACACTAACAACACATATCGGTAATTTATCGCGCGGGTCGCACCCGCTTTATCAATGAAGTATATTGCCGCCATTTCTGCCGTCATCTGTATATCCTTTCTGCCGTGCTGCCGTTCGTCCGCCGACACCGATACGAGCATCATCGTATGGGCGGCAATGGGCACGGACGAGATACGGGCGCTCAAAGACAGTGCCGACCGTTTCGAGCGCGAAACCGGGATAGCCGTCCGTATCGTCGAGATCGGCCTCTTTGAGATCACCACGAAGCTGGAGCTTGCCGCCCCTGCGGGAAAAGGGCCGGACGTCGTGAGTATCTCCCACACCTCCGTGGGGACACTGTCCCTCATGGGACTGCTGGCGCCCCTGGATCATTTTTCCGGGCTGCTGGCCTGCTATCCCCTCCCCCTGGTCACGGCCTATCGTTATCGCGGTGTTCTCATGGGCGTCCCCCTGACGGTCGAGTCCTACGGGCTGGTGGTCAACAAAAAGCTCGTCAAGCGGGTGCCGGAAACCTGGGAGGAGCTCTTTGACGAGGCGGCGCGTATGACGGCCGACACCGACGGAGACGGGCAGGCCGATACCTACGGATTCCTGACCGATCCCACCAACTTCTACTTCACGTTTCCTTTTTATGACGCCCGCGGCGCTTATATCTTTAAAGATCGGGGGCCTTCGGGGATCGACACCGCCGACCTGGGCCTTTGCACGCCGGGGGGCATCGAGGCCTTGACGCTGTTGACCTACCTGACACGCAGCCGTCGGCTTATCCCCGTCGGGATCACCTATCCGATTATTACCGACCTCTTTTCCAGGGGCCGGCTGGCCATGACCGTCTACGGGACCTACCTCATCTCCCACTGGAAACAACGGGGGATCGATGTGGGCTACCATGAAATCCCCCCCTTCGCGGACGGCAGGCGCGGCAGGCCGATGTCCACCCTGATGGGTCTGGGAGTCAGCGCCTACGCCCATAATCCCGGGGGGGCCGAGCGATTTATCACGTTTCTCCTGGCGCCGGAAAATCTCAGGCGCTTCTTTGAGCTTTCGGGACGAACCCTCGTAATGGCAGACCCGGGCGTATATCGGGACGAGGATTTTGCCGCGGTGCCCTACCTCCGTACCGCCCTTTCCATCGCCTCGGATTCCTATCCCTTTCCAAACGTCCCCGAGGGTGACCTTATATGGGATGCGGTATCCGGCGCGGCCGAGACGGCGCTATCAGGCACCCTTTCGCCTCGGGAGGCCCTCTGCGGAACACAGGAGCGTCTTTCGGCGGTTATTCGGGAGATGAGGCAATGAAGAACCGGCCCTTCATCGCGGCGGCGGTCATCCCGATGCTCATGCTCGTCATGCTGTTGTCGATCATTCCCATCCTGTATAATATTTACCTCTCCACCACGGATATGAGCCTCTTTCATTATCACGACTACCGGTTCGTGGGGGCGGCCAACTATATTAACCTCTTTACGAGTCCCGTTTCCGACTTCAGCCGCCTGTTCGTATGGAACGTCATCTACTCCCTTTTATGCATACTGGTCCCTTTCGTTGCGGGGGTCGCCGCAGCCCAGATGCTCGCCAAATCACCCCGGGCTATGTCCGCCGCCGCCCGGCCGCTGATCGTCCTGCCCTGGGTGGTGCCCGCCTTCATTACGATCCTCGTATGGAAGGGGCTGTTCAACTACCACTTCGGGGCGGTCAACGGCCTGCTCGGGGCGGTGGGTATTGAAAAGGTCCCTTGGCTCATCGATCCGATCCCCGCCAGGATTTCCGTTCTCATCGTGAGCGTATGGCTGGCAATTCCCTTCATGACGGTGAGCGCCTCGGGAATTATGAGGAGCCTTCCCGCCGGCATCTTCGAGGCGGCGTGGCTGGACGGCGCGGGGCCGATTCGCTCGTTTTTCTCTCTGACGCTCCCCCTGGTCACCCGCCGCATGATCCCTATTCTGGTACTCGGGTTTACGGCATCGTTTAACAATTTTACAGCCATCTATCTGCTGACGTCGGGCGGTCCGGCGTATCCCGGGGCCGTCGGGGGGGCGGGGGCCACCGACATCATCATCTCGTATATATTTAAGCTGACACTCATGAGCCGGCGCTACGGCTTGGCGGCGGCATACGCCGTCGTGGTTTTTGCGGCTGTAGGCATAATGACGATTGCCGTCATGCGCGGTCTTCGAAAAAGGCGGGAGGAAACCTTCTGATGCGGCCGAGACGGATCACGGAAAAAACAACAAGACCGGCGGCGGGCCTCTTTGTCTCGGCCCTGGCACTGATCTCGGCGGCCCCAATCCTCTTTATCGCATCGGTCTCGTTTTCGAGCGGGGGCGAGCTCTTTGCCGGGAATATCCTCCCAACCGGATTTACCCTCGACAACTACCGGACCCTTTTCTCCCAGACGCATTTTCTCAAATGGGTTGGCAACTCCATGATCGTGGCCTCGTCCACGGCGTTGATTGCGGTAGTGATCACGTCGCTTTCCGCCTGGACGCTGTCCCGCTATCGCTTTCTCGGGCGCTCGGCAATCGCCTCGGGCCTCTTCCTGGTTCAGCTCTTTCCCGGGGTAATGTCGCTCGTGGCGATCTACAAGATTCTCCAGTTTCTCAGGATACTGGATACTCACGGTGCGCTGGTGCTCGTCTACCTGGGCGGGGCCGTTCCCTTTGCAACCTGGATTCTCAAAGGATTCTATGATACAATCTCTCCTTCGCTGGAACAGGCGGCCTACCTCGACGGCGCCGGACCGCTGGTTGTCTATTGTTGGATAGTACTACCGATGTCGCTGCCGATGCTTTCGGCCGTCTTTGCCTTTACGTTCATCGCGGCCTATTCGGATTTCCTGCTGGCGGCCGTTGTCCTGACCGATGAGCGGCTCTATACACTGGCCCTTGGCCTCAGGACGTTTCTCGAAGGGGATTTTTCAACCAACTGGTCCGTCTTTTCGGCCGCCGCGCTGCTCGGCTCCATACCGATAGTCGGGATGTTCGGCGTCGTGATGCTGACCGGCGCAACGAAGCGACAATGATTTACGGGAAGCCATAATGAGAGTAATTCTGTCCGGCATGAATATTGATATCGAGCGGCTGGCCGATTACCGGCGGCGGGCGGCATCGGTGCGGGCGGGGCTGTCCGCCGGCCCTGCAAAAGTCCCCGACGAGGTAATCACCTTTCTCGACGACTTCTCCCAGTCTCAAGACCTTACGCCCGAGACACTGTCGGCCGGGTACGCCCGGATTAGCCGGGACCCCCGTCCCGTGGACGAGGTTCGCCGCGACGCCGCCAAAGAGATCCAACGGGCCCGGCGGTCCAACAAAGCCATCATCTTCGGGATGGGTCACTCGTCGATCGCCGAGCACGCCGTATTCAACCTGGATATCATCGGGATATCTCGCCTGGCCACCGAGGAGCTTCAGCGCACGAGGCTGGCCTCCTATACGGAGAAGTCCCAGCGCTACATCACGCTTACGGGCGATTACCTCGTCCCCGAAGAGATCGCGGCAATGGGGCTTTCCGGGAGACTGGCCGAGGTCGTTTCGTTTCTTAATACGACCTATACGTCCCTGAACGAGGGGCTGACCGTCCTCATGGAAAAGAAGTATCCCGAACTCTGGTCCGACCCGAGGGGAAGGGGCGTGGCCGAGAGCTACGCCAAGGAAGACGCCCGTTATGTCATGCCGCTGGCGGCCCTCTCCCAGATGGGGATGACGGCAAACAGCCGCGTCATCGAGATGACGATCCGGCGGCTCGCCGCCCACCCCCTTGCCGAGGTCAGGGAGCTTTCCGCCCGTATCTTCGATGCGGCCCTCCCCCACGCCCCCTCGGTCATGAGGCATACCGACCCCACCCCCTACGACACCCAGACGCCCGCCGAAATCGCCGATATTGCAGAGCAGCTGGCCCGAGACGCCGGCGGTACCGGAGACGATGCCATCCCCCTGAGGCTTGTCGACTATACTCCCGACGCCGACGACCGGCTTGCCGCGGCCCTGCTGTTTGGCCGCGGCAATCGTGATTTCGATTCCTTTAAAAGGACGGCAAAAAGCCTGACCGGAAAACAAAAGGAGCTGCTCATCGGTACGGCGTTTTCCCACATCGAATCCTACGACCGTGTGCTCAGGGAGTTCGAGCTGATCACCCTCACCTACGAGGCGGTCGTCTCGGCCTCGAACTTCGCCCAGCTCAAACGGCATCGGATGGCCACGATCATTGCCCAGGACTACGACACCGGCCTGGGCGTCCAGATTCCCCCGTCCATCGAGGAGGCCGGGCTGACCGGGACCTTCCGGGAAGCGATCGGCCGGGCCCAGACGCTGTTCGAGGAGGTCCGCAAGAAGAATCCCCGGGCCGCTCCCTACATTCTCACCAACGCCCACAAGAGGAGGGTGCTGATTGCCGTCAACCTCCGGGAACTCTACCACATCGCCCGGCTCAGGATGGATAAAACCGCCCAGTGGGACATCAGGAATCTTGCCGCGGCAATGGCCGAGGCGGCCCGCGGCGTCATGCCGCTGGCCACGCGATTGCTGGCGGGAAAGGATGCTTTCAACGAGGTGCGGAACCGATCGGGGATTGCCCCGGCATAGCGGTAATTGACCGATGCGCCCCAAGACCGGACCCGCGCATATATGAATAATACGAGCAAGGGATAAAGGATGAAGATACAATCGGAGGACTCCTACGAGAGGGCAAAAAAGATAAAACTCGTTATCTTTGACGTGGACGGCGTCATGACCGACGGCCGTATCGTGCTGGATGAAAACGGCACCGAGTCGAAATTTTTCAACGTTCGGGACGGCCACGGAATCAAGATGCTCACCCGCGCGGGGATTCCGTCGGCCATTATCACCGGGAGGAGCTCAAAGGTCGTGGAATACCGCGGCAAGGAGCTTGGTATCCAGCACATTCGACAGGGCGCCCTCAACAAGGCCGAGGTCATGGGACTCCTGCTCAAAGAGACGGGGGTATGGCCGGAGGAGGCGGCCTTCATGGGAGACGATCTGGTGGATATCCCCGCCATGAATATGGCGGGCCTTGCCGCGGCGCCTTCGGATGCCGTCAGCGAGATAATCGAGTGCGCCCACATCATCACCGACCTCGAGGGAGGCAGGGGCGCCGTCAGGGAGCTCTGCGAATTCATCCTCAAGGCTAAGGATTCATGGGAGGCGATCGTAAAACCGTATAAATAAGACTTTACTTATCATCGCCTTCATGCTATAAAGAAATCTTACCCTATTGTGGGCATACCTATGAAACGAACAAAATTTATCCTCGGCATCCTGATTATCCTGATCGTTACCGGGATTGTTATTGCCCTGTATGTCTCTTCCCGAAAACTCAAGGAAGCCGAAGACAAGCACGAAGAAACAACCGTCACCGAGAGCGGTCCCCCGAGTATCGAGGCAGATAAGCTCAAGTATACCGAGTCCGAAGGTGGCAAGACCCTCTACGAAATCGAATCGGGCCAGGCGAAGTTTTTTAAGGACGAATCGAGGACGGAGTTCACCGATATCCGCGTTACCTTCATCTATCAGGACCAGTACAAGATCCTCGTCAGCGGCGACCGCGGCGTGCTCAATACCGAAACCAAGGATATCACGATTTATGATAACGTGAAGATAACCGCCGCCAGCGACTATACCATGTCGGCAGACACCCTCACCTATAACGCCGACCGTAACGAGATCTCCACGGACGATACCATCAACGTCACCGGGCCCAAGGCCGAATTCTCGGGCAAGGGGCTCAGATTTAACATGGATACCGAAGAGCTCTTTATTGTCTCGGATATCTCCACCACGATTATGGGTGACAGGAACGCCGCCCCGCCCCCGGCCACCAAAACCGGGGACGGGCAGTTCGGCTTTACCACCGTCGGGGGGCTGGACGCTCCCATCCGCATCTCGTCTGCCGGTTTCATGGCCAGCAGAAACGGCGGTTTCTTCCGCTATACGGGCGGCGCCGTGGCCGTCTATAAGGACGCGTCCCTCACGGCCTCGTCGATTACCGTCTACATGGACATCGCCGCCGGAAAAATTAAGAAGATCGTGGCCGGCGGCGGCGCACGGCTTAACCAGGCTGACATCAAGTCAACAGCGGGTATCATGACGCTTGACTACGTTAAAAATGTCATGACGCTGGAAAACAGTCCCGTCATCTGGCGGGGTGACGATATGGTAAAGGGGGATAAGATCCTCTACCTCCTCGGCGAGAACAAGAGCGTGGTGTTGGGCACCGATAGCAACCGGGCGCACCTGACGATCTACCCGCAGGAGGAGTTTTAAGAATTTCTTTTACCCGGTCCTTTCCGCGAAAGGGGCAGGTAACTACTGCATAGCAGCTGAACCGTCCGTCCGAAAGTGCCGATATGTTCGAGGCATTTTTTATGCCAACGATGACAGGACCTATTCCGCTTCTGACTATGTACTACTACCGGTTTTAACTATGTCCGCACGTCCTATGAATTCAGAAATCCCGTCAAATGACGGCCACTTCCTTATCGTTGAAGGGCTGACGAAGTCTTTCAAATCGCGTGTCGTGGTCGATCACGTTAACATCGAGGTCCACTCCGGTGAGATCGTCGGCCTTCTGGGCCCCAACGGCGCCGGGAAGACCACGAGTTTCTACATGATAGTCGGGATCGTAAAGCCCGATGCCGGAAAGATCATGCTCGACGGCAAGGATATTGGCGAACTGCCGATGCACGAGCGCGCCCGCAGGGGAATCACCTACCTCCCCCAGGAATCTTCAATCTTCCGAAAGATGACGGTGGCCGAGAACATCATGTCCATTCTCGAAACGCTGCCCATCAGCAGGGCCGAGCGCGAGGACCGGCTGGCTGTCCTCCTTGCCGACCTCAAGATCGCCCACCTTGCCAACAACCGGGCAATCACCCTTTCGGGCGGGGAGCGGCGTCGGGTGGAGATTACGCGCGCACTCGTGACCAATCCTCACTTCATTCTCCTGGACGAGCCCTTTTCCGGCATCGACCCAATCATCGTCAACGACATTCAAAACATCGTGCTGGCGCTCAAAAAACGGGGTATCGGTATTATCATCACGGACCATAACGTGCGGGAAACACTGGGTATCTGCGACAGGGCCTATATCCTCAACGAGGGCAACATCCTCATCCACGGAACGCCCCGGCGCATCGCGTCGGACGAAAAGGCCCGGGAAAAGTACCTGGGAGAGAAATTCTCCATGTAAGGGCAGACAAGCAAGATCTCCTGCACGACTCACCGACCCCGTTCCCATCAGCTCAAACGGCACACCAAGGGGACTCGTATGGAAGACCAACCCAAGCGTGCGACAAAGCTGGCCATCCGCGCCTCATTGGACGGGATAGCCGACATCCTCGGCAGGAACGGAGCCAAGATTGTCTTCAGGAGCGCCGGGCTGCTTGACATCTTTGAAAACCCGCCCGAATATTCCTGGGACCCCTGTGTCACCATTGCCGAACAGGCAAGGATCTATACCGAGATCGCCAACCTCGTCGGCTATAAAGGTGCCCTCGGCATCTGGCGGCGGACAGGCTACACCGTCATGAAGCGTGTGATGGAAGAAATGCGCCTGATGGAGCAGTACGAGGAGCTTTCGGCCGACGAGAAATTCTCGAAGGGACTGGCGATGTTCGTGATCGGCTCCGGCAAGGGAAAGGTCGTCCAGATCGACGGAAAACCCGACGAGTTTGACTGCTTTGACTGCATGCACTGCAAGGGTTGCGATTTTCACCGGCCCATGTGCACCCACTACGAGGGGTTCATCCAGTACATCTCGGATCAGGCCTTCGGCAAGGACGCCTACATAGCGCGGGAGGTGCAGTGCATGGCAAAGGGGGACGAGACCTGTTATTTTCGGCTCGTGGAGAAAGAGGAATAGCTGCGGATCACCGTACGGCGCAGCAGGCGGCATATATACCCCCCTTATGAATAGCGTCTCCCTAACACCCGTAGGGGCCGCATTAATGCGGCTCGTCTCTTTATCATCACTTCACCGTCATTGCGAGGAGGTCCCACCGGGGCCGACGCGGCAATCCCCTGACTGTCACCGCATAACCAGACAAATTGTTTCGGCGGATGGGTGGCACCGGCGAAGCGAAACTTGCCGGTGTTAGCTTATGGACAGCCTAACGGTTCGCCCGTCGTACCCGACACACGGGTAAATACGGCTCCTCTCTCGACGGGGCCCCCAAAAAGCCTGCTTTTTGGGGTGGCATCCGGGCGGCATTTTGAGCCGCCCCTACGGCTTCTAATCCGTCGGGGTATTACGCCACCGTTTTGGCGTATCGCCCAATAATAAAAGGGGGAGTCGCCTCCCCCTTCAAAATTACCTGTATAAGACTCACCTACTTATTCAGTTTCGCATACTCGTCGCACGCCTCTTTCTGCCCCATATCGCACGACTTCTTGAGGTCGGCAAGGGCCTTGTCCTCTTCGCCCATCGCCTGATAGTTCAGGCCCCGGGTGTAGTAGTAGTACGATTTATCCGGCTTGAGCTCGATCGCCCTGTTGATATCGTCCATCGCCTTGCTGTACTTACCTAGGCCGCGGTAGATGTTACTGCGCGTGTCCAGATATCCCGCCACGTCGGGCTTTAGCTTCAGGGCCTTATCGATGTCCGGAAGCCCCTTATCGTATTGGCCCATTTCGTAGTATGTCCAGGCTCGAGTATTGTAATTGGCGGCGTTATTTGGATCGAGTTCGATTACCTTCGAAAAATCGTCTATTGCTTCCTTTTGCTTGCCCTGCGCCAGATAAGTGTAAGCCCTGTTCTTATACGCACCAGATATGAAAAAACCGTCAGTGTCATGAAGAATGGCTGCTGTAAATGCCTCCACGGCCTTAGGATAGTCCTTCATTTCAAAATATACTTCTCCAATTTTGCCGTAATAGAAGGTTTCTTTATATTTAGGTGACCGTTCTAGCGCGGAAAGACGATCGGCAAGTGCTTTCTCGTACTGCTTAGTTTGAAAGTAGATTAATCCCCTACCGGAAAATCCGTCGGTGTACTCAGGATCGATATTTATTAAGTTCGTATATTCTTGGATCGCCTCATCGTATTTCTTTTCTTCTGTATATACCTCTGCTCTGCCTTGATAGGCAGGTCTATAATTCTTTTTAATCTTCGTGGCTTCGTTATAGCATTCCAATGCCTTTTCATATTCCTTGGCTTTCTTAAATGCGTTACCCTTATCTATCAATTCTCCCAAGTCCTTCCAGATTGGACCACTATACTCATCATAATCGTTTGCGTAATATACTACTAGTCCCAAGACGTCCTTAAAACTAACTTCCACGTTGTTATTGGTCCAGTGAGCTAAACGATCGGACGGAATACCGTAGGTATTGATATATTTATTTTCAAGCGCATTGTAAACTGATTCATCTTCATCGTCCTTATAGTTAACTAGAATTCCGTACCATCTTTTGTCATCATTGAAAAGATATCGAACATGCGCTTTATACCCGAGAAATACTTCTTCTGTTTGAGCCTCCCCATCAACAAAAACAGTATCCGGACGTAACTTCCTGAATTCATCCTTCGTTGCCCCCCACTTTACGCCCTTATACCCGTACCAGAGATCGGACATGCCGTCTCCCGGCTCGGCGGCTGAAGATATAGCGCTGAAACTAAAAACAAAAAAGGCCGCAAGAAACACCACCGCAATCGAAGTACCGATAAAGCGTTTCATTTATCACTCCTTAATAGTATTTGCGTAGATTGATTATCCAAGCGGGCCGGTGCGAATGAAGTTGTTTAGTACATATCCTACTATTCACGGCTTTGTCAAATAGTTATATTGTATACATTTCGACGCAAATAGTATTATCTGTATTTCCGTTACGTTTCTGATGCCGGGCGGCGAGATTGCCATGGGGCCTATCGGCCCCTCGCAATGACAATAATAATCGTCGCCCGTGGCGACAGTTCTAAGGGTTGCCGCACCTGCGGTTTCTAACACGCAACGGTTTAGCACCTGTAGGGGCGCGATTCATCGCGCCCGGCATTCCCACACCATGCACGGGCAAGCTTCGCTTAGCCCGTGCCACCCGGACCCGCCGGGCAACGATAGTATACGTTTGCGGTGACAGTCAGGGGATTGCCACGGCCGTCGTAGACGGCCTCGCAATGACGGTAGAGTGACGAAAGCGCAAGACGGTCACGACAAGTCGTGCCCCTACGGATTCTAACCGGTTCCTACCTGAAGGGGCCGTTCGTGAACGGCCCGTTTATCCTGCGGGCGGCATAAATGCCGCCCAGACGGGTTCTAACCGATGACGGGTAAAAACCCGTAGGGACACGACTTGTCGTGTCCGTCATTCTCCTCACGTTCAACAAAAGCAGGGGAACCCGGTTTCCCGGCTCCCCCTGCTGCATCGCTGTCCTTTCCGCGTCTATTTCAATTTATAATCATACACCTTATACGTCTTATATATCTTCGCCCCGAGGTTTTCCAGCGCCCGCACCATGGGGAGGTTGTCCTCCAGGATCCAGGACAGCTCGCCCCACTCGATGCCGAGCCTTCGCGCGGCCTTGAGGGACTCGATGTAGAATACGGCATCCAGCCCCAGCTTCTGGTACTCGTGGACCACCCCCATGATCGTGACCCGGGCCGTCTTTATCTTCTTGACCCCCGTGAGAATCTTTATAAAGCCGAAGGGGAAAAGCCTGCCCTTGATCTGTTTGATGATGACGTTTATATCCGGAAGCGTTACCGAAATCCCGGCAATCTGGCCGTCCACGAAGGCAAACATGACCAGGTCCTTGACAGCCACCGGCTTGAGGTCGTGGACCAGCTTCTGGAACTCGGCCTCGGTGATCGGGCAGAACCCCCAGTTGAGCGTCCAGGCCGAGTTGTAGACCCTCTTGACCCTCATCAACTCGTTGTCCCAGTCCTTGAAATTGACCGTGCGGACCTCGATCCCCTTGCGCTTCTTGATCATCTCGGCCACCCGGCCGACCTTTTCGGGCATTTCCTGATTTGAGTAAAAGCGGTACGCATAGAGGTTCTTGGCCAGCTTGAAACCGTACCCATCAACGAGTTTTTCATAGTAGGACGGGTTATAGGCCATGTCGAACATCGGCGGCATGTCAAAGGCGTCCACCAGGAGCCCAACAATCTCGTTTTGCGAGAAGCTGTCCGGCCCGCGCATGGTGTCCATGCCCTTGCTCTTGAGCCACTTTCCCCCGGCGTCAAACAGGGCCTTGGCGCAGTCGGGGTCGTCCTCGCACTCGAAGAAACCGAAAAACCCGACCTTGTCCCGGTGAATCTCGTTGTGCAGCGTGTTGGTGTGGGCCGTCATTCGGCCGGCGAGGCGGCCGTCTTTGAAGACCATGAAGAACTCGACCTCCCCGTGCTCGTAGTAGGGGTGTTTGCCGGGGGTCAGCATCTTCTTGTGGTCCATCATCAGGGGCGGCACCCAGTTGGGATCACCCGCGTAGATCTTCCAGGGAAGTTTAATAAACTGCTTTCGGTCCCCCCGGGTCTTGACCGTCCTTACCTCGATTGTCTGTGTCATAATCAGTCCCCGTTATAAACTCTTTAATAATTTATCGTCAGGATAGCTTCGGTAGAGCTTCTGGGTCTTCTCCCACCAGTCCATGGCCACCTCGACGGCAACGACCGTCGGGACGGCAAGTATTATCCCCGCCAGGACGTCCACCGCATAATGATACCTCAGGTATATCGTCGATATGATAATCAAGAATGCGAACGGCGCAAACAGGAACAGCAGCCTCTTTTCGTAGCGCCAGGTATAGAAAAGCACAACCAGCGCCAGCATTGTATGCCCGCTCGGAAAGGCATCCCGCATGATATGCTCGAGCCAGTTCAGATACTCCCGGATGGGCAGTGTCACCACCCAGCCCACCAGGGCCGTCGTCTGTAGGTGATAGAGGGAAAACCTCGGGCCGACGGCGGGAAAGAGCATGTAGCCGACGTAGGTGACATAAAAAGAAAAGAGTATTGCAAAAACCACGTGGATGAAATCCCTCATATCCCTCCTGAGATAGACGACAAGACCCAGGAGAATCGGAAGGAAATAGTACGAGCAGTACACAAGCTGGAAGATATCCGTTAGTACGGGCACCTCAAACCGCTCTATGAAGACCGTCGGGTGGACGTGAAAGATGAAGTAGTCCAGGCGTATCAGCACGTCGTCTATATCGCGGGGCTGGATCTGGGGAATGAGGATCGAGAGCTCCCGGTAGGGGACGGTGACCAGAAAGGCCGGGTACCAGTTGCGCAGATGAACCAGAGGGCGAAACTCCGGCCGCCTTTTTACGACCAGGGCTATAAGTACGATGAGAAAGAGGATACCGATGTTGGCGATAAAGTAAGGCCTGATGGCCCCGTTGTTGTTGAAAACGATAATGAGGAGCGTCACGAAAAGAAAAAAGGCCCACGTGCAGAGCTCCGCAGGATTAAACAGCATCAGAAATCGCGAGACGGAGTGTCGTATCATGCCCGCGCCCCTTCGAGAAAGAGCCTTACGATCATCTCGGTCTTCTCGACGAACGGCGCCGTTTTCGGCTCCACCGACCACTGGAAGATATAGGCCGAGAGTATCCCGACAAGCACGTATGCGGTCTCGACGGCGTCATAGGGTTTCAGTACGCCCCCCGCCACTCCCCGCTGAATGATGCCGGTAAAGAAGGCGAGGAACCGGTCGTATTTCTCCTTGAGGATGCGCCGATAGTCGCCCGTAAGATTGGCCTCGAAGGTTCCCCAATCGGTAATATAAATCCGAAAGAAATCGATGTTTTGCTCGAAGAATTCCAGGACGATGCGGACCGCCCGTTCCAGCGCGGCATCCGGGGGAAATGCCTTGAGTTCTTCCCGGTCTAGGATGGCGATGAGCTCATCGGATTTCTCGCTGAGGATGGAAAAGTAGACGTCCTCCTTTGTCCGGAAAGACTGGTAGATGGTGCCGAGGGCGAATTCGGCCCGCTTGGCGATCTCGGCCATGGTCGTCCGAACGTACCCCCGGTCGGCAAAGAGGCGCGCGGCGGCGGCCATCATTTCATCCCTCCTGCGGATGTTTTCTCGCTCCCTTCGCGTCATCTTGACCTTCTCCTTATAAATGGACGCTGCCGATGAACCGGTAATCGGCCCGTTTGATGCGGGGCGATCGGGGAATACCGGCTCAAAATAGAATTGTGGTTCATATTATGAAACGATTATTTCAGCATGTCAACTTTTTTAGTATCAATGGCCGCTATTTCTGCTATCATGGGCCCACAGGCAAGACGATAGGTAAGACGGTCGGCGCTTTTCCCCTGTCTGCCGACGCATCACCGGCCCGACCGGGCGATTCATTTGCGTCCGAAGGCCGCATGTCGGCATGGGCTTGATATACCAATAAACGGAGCGGTCACCTATGGCGCGGTTAATGATCGGAATGATCCTGGCCCTGTGGTTTGTGCTGTCGGTTGTGGGAGCGGCAGTGTTTCGGCCGCCCCTTTCCCCGACCCTCGTTCTAGTGTTTGGCGTCGTCCTGCTTTTGCCCGGCATTATGCTGATCGTGTCGGGTCGGCGCCGGGTAGCGCTCTTCAAGAAGGTGGGGGGGGCAGTTATTGCCGCGGCCCGCAAGACGGGGTGGATAGCCATCGAAGATATCGCCCGGGAGACAGAAACAAGACCGGACGAGGTCCGGCTGGTGGTCGACATCCTCATAAAAAGGGGAGTCATGCCGCGGAACACGAACGTATCGTAGGAGTAGACGGGTCGCCGCCGAAACCGTAGAAAGAGACATAACCAAAAATGGCATGATCTCTCTACCGTTTAACGCATGTCTGCTCTTCTTCGTGTCTTTGTGCCTTGGTGGTGAAAGTCTTTCCTTCCCGCCTAATAAAGGTATCTCCAACTCAAAGACGGATGAAGAACAACCATGCGCGGTGCCTTTTCGTATAGTCCGGCCATCGTGTCATTGTTATATAAGTGGCTTGAAAAAGGAATCTCACCATAAAGACACGAAGGCACAAAGGAAGGCTCCTTTTCTCCACGGCCATTTAATATAAATGATAACTTCGTGGCGGTGTTAATGCGCCCTACAAATTCAGGCCCGCCTTCTTATTCTGCTTCTTCCAGTAAGACCGAAAGCCCGCCGAAGGCCTTTTGGCTATCGCCATCTTGACGACCGCCTCAGTCCAGCGGCTCTCCGCCTCCTCGGCCTGGGCGAAGCATTCCCGGGAAAATGCCGCCAGACGTTTCTTTTGCTGGTCCGCAGTAAGCTTAAGCGCCTCGGCGACGGTCTTTTGTGCCTGGGCGATAAACCGCCTTTCGAGCTCGTTCCGTTCTTTTTCGACAAGCGCGATTCGGGTCGGGTAGTCCATCAGGAGGGCCCGGTGGAGCCGCTCGTGTCTCCACCAGAGGCTCTTCTGGTCGTAGCGGCCCGTCGGCTCGGGCCCCACGTCGGGAAGACCCCCCGCCTCGAAAAAGAAGGGTTTAAAGATCGAGGTGCAGGGGGCCGCGGTGCCCGTAATCCAGTGGGTGTTGATATCCCCCCCCAGGTGGCAGACCAGAGATCCCGTCGTCTGGCTGGCCCGGGAAAGGCCGTTTGCCGCGTGCATGCAGACCTTGTTCATGAACAGGCCCCGGTGCGGTTCGTAGGAGGTCCCTTCCCCCCGGTGGTCGCGCAGCAGCTCCATCATCGACCGGGAGTCCACCGACCCGCGCCTGCCGGAGACGATCTCGGTCGTTCGGGCCGCGCGGGGACGGCACATGGAAAAGGTCGTAAAGAACCAGTCGGAATAGTCACGGGCAAACTCGAAGTCGGACTCCGATTTCGTCCATCCCTTTTGGACGGCGGTCGAAACCAGGGCCGGTGACGCCTTGTCGAACCCGCCGCCGATGGTCAGGCCGTTGGAGATCGAGTATACGCCCGATATTCTCTTGGCCGCCCACTGCCGGTCGGCCGTCTCCAGCACCCACGCCTCCTTCGGGTCGGCGATGATGAAGGAATTATGGTACGCCAGTTTCTTGTCTTCATATCCGGCCGGTCCCCCCTGTCCATATCTGGTCAGGAGCTCCGTGATCACTTCGAGAGCCTCGCCGGCGCCGGCCGACCGTTCCAGCGCAAGCCGCAGCAGGTCCATTCCCAACAACAACTTTTCACTTCTCATGGGAAGCTTCGTGAACACCGCCTCGTTGCCGATGACGACCCCGGCATCATTGGCCCCCATCTCCGCCCCCCACATCCAAAACGGGCGTGAGAGTAGAACGGCGCGGGTTTGTTCAGCCTGGGGAATTGTGAGATAGGTAACTTTCAGGTCCTCACCCGCCTTATGGCTCCGGGCCGGGTGATACTCGACGTATTGGGCCTCGTTGGGCTCACGGTCGCTGTTCTTGGCCAGTATGACCGAGCCGTCTCCGGTGGCCTCTTTCGTGGCGACTATGGTATCGCACATACCGTCCCTCCTGATTTTCTACCGGACAAGATTGGGGATGCCCGGGCGCTCCCCAACTGTTTTAGATTGTAATACTGAACTGGGCGTGTATAATTATACGGGAGTTGTATGTATTTAATCAATACAAATGAAACGGTGACGGGAGATTTTTCATGAAGCGGTTGGTAATAATTGGTGTTCTGGCCTCGTCCCTGCTTTTTCCCTTTGCCTGCTCGACCTTCAACCACAACTTGCTCGTCTATGACCAACTCAGCCCGATTACACGTCAATATGTCCCGACGGACGACGGCGACTATATCTTTGCGGTGGCGGTTTCGGGTGGAGGGAGCCGCGCGGCGATCTTCTCGGCGGCCGTGATGAAGGAGCTCTATAGACAGATTAAGCTGCCCGACGGCAGGAGCATTACCGACGAGATCGACTACATCTCCAGCGTTTCCGGCGGCAGTCTTTCCATGGCCTACTACTGCATGAATAAGCCCGATGTAGACTCTTCTCATACCGACCTGTATGACAAATTCTATGTCCAATACCTGACCGACATGAGGAAAGATATCGGAAGCGGCGTGCTCAAGAAATTCTTCCATTGGTACCGAGTCTTTGCCACCACGGAAAAAAAGGGACTCCTCCTCAAGGAGGCATTCGACAAGCTCTATTTTTATGGTCTTACTTTTGACGAGATCTCCCAACGACAGAAAAACGGGTGGTGCCCGACCCTGATCCTCAACGGTACAAATATGGATACGGGCTCTAAATTCCTCTTTACCACCCTCACACCGAATGATTTCGATGACGCACCCGAGGCCCTCGTCGAGAGCCTGTCAAAAACCGGCTTTGCCAAGAGCGATTACCACTTCGGCGGAGATCTGCTGGGGATTACTTTTTGTAACGACATCGGGCTTTCCATCGGCGACATGGAGGTTTCCAGAGGCGTGGTGGCATCCGGCTCGGTGCCGTTCCTTCTGGGGCCCATCGTCCTGAAGGATCAAAAACAATCAAATCCCGACGATGAATTCTTCACCCATATCGCCGACGGGGGAATCAGCGACAACCAGGGAATCACCACGGTCATGCAGCTTATCATCGACCGGTTTGTCGATCTCCCCGAACGGCATTATAAGGGAGGCCTGGTCATCATTATCGATTCCAACCAGGCCATCGACCCGAGCCTGTCCGTAAACTCCGTCAGGGGTTTTAACGCGCTGGGCACCGTCGAGCGGGCGATGAACATCAGCGTCTTCCGGGGCAAGGCCCTGACCTATATCACCATCATGTTCCTGATGAGCGCCGATCCCCGTTTCAAGAATATTACCTTTGTCTACATCTCGCCGTACCAATCCAACGACCCCGAGATCATAACGCTCTTCCAGGAGACCCCAACCCGTTTCAAGATCGATCCGGACAAGGCCGACAACCTCGAACGGGCGGCCGAAATCGTAGTAGGAAAAGTGAAGGATGAACTCCTCAATTCCTATCTGCCCTCTATAGATCGAAAGAAGAAATAGTAGCTCCGGCGGCTGCCCGTTATCCTTATTCGTCGCGACAGACCAGATTACGAGCCGTGCCGCATTTCTTTCCCGGGCCTCTCGCGGACCGACTCGGACGCGCATATATACGGTATGCGCGAGACGCCGACACGAGACGCGCACCGGTGTCTCTACTGAGGGCGCGTGATCCTCGAACTAATGCGCCTCGTTGGGCCCACGGTCACCGTTTGCGGCTGGGGGTACCTCGGAAACTCCCCGACTATTTTGCGTTGAAATATTGGACTAAGCGTGTATAATTAGGTGGGAGTCCGGCCCATCGAATCAATACAGATACAACAACGACGGGAGGTTATCATGAAACGTTTGGTAGTACTGAGCGTTCTGGCATTGTCCCTCCTTTTTGTCTTTGCCTGTTCGACCCTTAACTACGAACTGCTCGTCTATGACCAACCCAGCCCGACCAAGCATCAATATGTTGCGGTGAACGACGGCGATTACATTTTCGCACTGGCGGTTTCCGGCGGAGGAAGCAGGGCGGCGGTCTTTTCGGAGGCCGTGATGAAAGAGCTCTATAAACAGATTAAACTGCCCGACGGCAGGAGCATAATCGACGAGATCGACTACATATCCAGCGTTTCCGGCGGCAGCCTTTCCATGGCTTACTACTGCATGAACAAGCCCAATGTCGATTCTTCTCATACTGACCTGTACGATCAGTTTTTCGACACCTACAGGACCGATATGCGAATAAATATAGAGGGGGACCTGGTCAAGAATATCTTCCAGTTTTACAAGGTTTTCCTGAGTTCCGAGGAGAAGGGGCTTCTTATCAAGCAGGCGTTTGACAAGCTCTATTTCAACAACCGAAAATTCGACGAGCTCGGCAAACGCCAGAAAAACGGGTGGTGTCCCACCCTGATCCTGAACGGAACCACCATGGACACGGGCTCGAAGTTTCTCTTTACCACGCTTACCGGCGACAACTTCGATGCCGCTCCCAAGACCCTCGTCAAAAAACTCTCGGAGACCGGTTTCGGCAAGAGCGATTACCACTTCGGCGGGGACCTGCTGGGGGTTACCTTCTGTGACGACATCGGCCTTTCCATCGGCGACATGGAGGTTTCCCGCGGCGTGGCCGCCTCGGCCTCGGTGCCGCTCCTGTTGGGGCCCATCGTCCTGAAGGACCAAAAGCAGTCAAAAGACGACGATGAGTTCTTCATTCATATCAGCGACGGAGGAATCAACGACAACCAGGGGATCACCACGGTCATGCAGCTCTTCATAGACCGGTTTGTCGACATGCCTGAGCGACACTATCGGGGCGCCCTGGTCATTATCATCGACTCCAACCAGACCATCGACCCGAGCCTGTCGATAAACTCCGTCAGGGGGTTCACCGTGATGGGGACCGCGGAACGGGCGATGAACATCAGCTTTTTCCGTGGCAAGGCCCTCACCTACGTTACCATCATGTTTCTGATGAGCACCGACCCCCGTTTCAAGAACATCACCTTTGTCTACATCTCGCCGTACCTGGCCGACGATCCCGAGATTTCCGCGCTCTTCCAGCAGACCCCGACACGCTTCAAGATCGATCCGGATAAGGCCGACAACCTCGAACGTGCAGCCGAGATCGTGGTAAGGAAAGCCAAGGATAAAATCCTCGAAGCCTACGAGCACGAGATGAACGGCCGTCGATGATTCCGTCCCGGTCACCGCATGTGTGGCCGCCCAAAGCCGCCGGATCGGGTCGAAAAGCGGCCATCGGCAAACCGGAAATGAAATGACGGCCGTGCGGTCTAATACCATGGGAACATGCCAAACAATCCGATCCCTTCGCGCCGTCTCGATTTGCCTTCTGGTTTTGGGAGCGGCCGGTTGCACCGACTTTTCCAACGATGAACTCGTCTACGATAACCCCGCTCCCTCCGACGAATTGTATATCCCGGCCGACGAGGGGGACTTCTTCCTGGCCGTGGCGGTCTCGGGCGGCGGAAGCCGGTCGGCCGTCTGGAGCGCCGCCGTCCTGGAGGAGCTCTACCGCCAGGTAAAGCTTCCCGACGGCAGAAGCATCACCGATGAGATCGACTATATCTCCAGCGTCTCGGGGGGGAGCATCTCCTCGGCCTACTGGTGCCTCAACAAGCCCGAAGTCGACACCACCCACGCGTCTGAATACGACACGTTTTTTGAACGCTTCTCGGCCGACATGTGCACAAACATACAGGGAGAGATGATCTCCAGGCCCCGCGAGTGGTCCCGCCTGTTGCTCACCGACGAACAAAAGGGGCTCGTCCTGATGCGCGAACTGGACGATCGTTTCTATTCCGGCAGAACGTTTTACGATCTCTACATGCGTGAGAAGGCGCGCATCAGCCCCACGCTTATCATCAACGGCACAGAGATGGATTCCGGGGCAAAGTTCCTCTTCACCACGCTGCCCCGCTCGGAGTTCACCAATCGTTCGCTGCTGAGCATTGTTAGCGGCACCACAAGCGGCATCATGAAGAGCAATATTATCTACGACCCCGACGTGCTCCGGGTGAGATTCTGCCGGGACGCCGGCCTTTCCATCGGGCGGATGAGGGTTTCCCGGGCGGTCGTCGCCTCGGCGGGAGTCCCGCTGTTGTTCGGGCCCGTCGTCCTCAAGGACGAGTTCCGATCGACCCCCGAGCGGGAGGCCTATATCCACGTCAACGACGGGGGAATTTCCGACACGCTGGGGCTGGAAACGCTTATACAACTCTTCATGGATCGCTACAACCGGCCAAAGAAAAAGCGGTTCGTGAGGGGATTGATACTTATCATTGACGCAAACCAGCACCTCGATCCCGAAGACTCGATATTTTCGATCGAAGGCTTCGGGCCTGCGGCGCTCATCGAGCGCAGCCGCGAAATTATCTCCTATCGGGGCAAAAACCTCACCTACCTCACCATTATGTTTCTACAGCAGGACCCCCGCTTCAAGGACATCCGGTTTGTCTATATCTCGCCCTACATGGTTGACGACCCCGAGATCATCGCACGGATCAAGAAGACCCCTACCCGCCTCAAGATCAAGCCGGAAAACGCCGAAAACCTCAGGGCGGCGGCGACTATCGTGGTGGGCGGTATCAAGGATAGGATCCTGGCGAACTTCGAGGGAAAAGACGTCAACGGCGGGCAACCGGCCTTCGGCGGTGTCCAATAGCGAAATCAGGCTCGCAAAATAGAATCGATTCCTTCCGAAACGGCGGGGCGGTTTCGGCTCCGCCCCAACGCCCGGCCTCACGAACCGGGACGGATTGTCCCGCTGCCCGCCCGGGAGGGCCCGGTCGGAGCTAACCGCCGGCGCTCCCCGTTAACGGCCCGCTATTGAGCGAAAGACCTTTTCGGTGATATCGGCTACACCACCTCGACAAAATAGTAGGTCGATACGGCTATCATGAACTGCCCCGCGTAGTAGGGTATGAGCGAGAGCCGATTATACTTCATCGGGAACCGAAACCGATTCAGGGCAAGGATAACATCCGAGATATAGAAGAGGAGGCTGCCCGCCGTCACGAGGATCGCCGTCTTGGGCGTTATGTCCGGGGAATAGAGGGTCGATACGGCCGCGGCCGCCATAAAGGAGATGATAAGAATGTACAGGCCCACGGATACCTTCATCTTGCCGAGTCCGGGAAGCAGCAGGAGATAGATTGCCGTACCGAGGCCGAAGAACAGGGCCGCAATCAGCGGGAACTGGGGCACCGAACCGGCAAAGGAGACAAAGGCGCCGCCGTAGACGATATGAGCCACGAGAAAGAGTACGAGTCCCGCGCGAAAGTATGTGGCCCTTTCCTGAAACATAAGGGCCATGTCCCCGCCGAACGAAAAGAGGAGGCCCAGGAGAATCGACAGCGTAAAGGGAACCGAGGCCCCGATATCGAATAGAGACAGCAGACAGGTTACGATCACAAGGATGGTTGAGATGGGCTTTGCGCTGTAGATGCCTTTTTTCTGTTTTTTTATCTCAAGCCTGACCAGCAACGATACCGAGATCACGAGCAATGGAATGATTATGACAAAGATCTTCATGCCGTTTTCCTCCCGTGTTTTCTGAACATACTACCAAGGATTAATTGAAAACGCTACCGTTTTGTTCCTTTCTCAGGGAAACAAAGTATGATATGATATTCCATTATCAATCAAACGGAGCCCCCTCTATGCGAAGATGTTCTATCGGGATAATTCTCATCGTTCTCTGTATATTCCTGATGGGATCGGACCCGTCCCCCTTTACTCCCTACGAAAACGAGAAGTACGGTTACCGGCTGGACATCCCCGATGATTTCGTCATGCAGGGCGATTGGGGTATGCAGACCTCGTGGATATGTCTTCCCGACGAAAAGGAAGAATTCGAAGGTGCGGTCTTTCCGATTATCAGCGTTGTCGCATATGAGATTCCCAAGCGATTCTCGGTCGTCTCGCTTTACAATACGAAAATGAAAAAAATCCAGGAGATGATCGCCGATAAAAACAGCGGCTACGAGGACCTCGAGACCCTGAGCGTCGAGGGTGGCTACGCCCTTATGTACAAAGAGATCAATACGGACGACGATCAGGCCCTCAATCACTGGTACGTCAAAGTCTACGGCAACGGCAGGGAGTATACGGTAGAAATATCCGGCACCCGCCGGCAGCTGCGGGAACGGCGGTCCGAATTCAAACACGTCGTTGAGAGCTTCGGGCTCATCCCCTGAAAACCGAAGGCGGGCCGGCTCCGATGGCGTTCCCGCTGGTTCTTGCCCCCAGACACTCACCCGAAAAGGAATGATGGTGTATGAAAGAAACAAGTAATCATGTCGCCGCTATCGGCAAGAGGAAAAAGATCGCCCTCATTGCCCACGATGACCGAAAAAAGGACCTCCTTGAATGGGCCGATTTCAACAGGCTCACGCTCTCGATGCACGAGCTCTTTGCGACCGGCACCACCGGCAGGCTCCTGTTTGACGAGTTGGGCCTCGATGTCATGTCGTTTAAGAGCGGGCCGCTCGGCGGCGACGAGCAGATCGGGGCCAATATCGTGGAAGGGAACATAGACTTCATGATATTCTTCTGGGATCCGATGCAGTCCCATCCCCACGACCCGGACGTGAAGGCGCTCTTGAGGATCGGCGTCCTCTATAATGTCCCGATGGCCTGCAACCGCTCCACCGCTGACTTCATGATCTCCTCGCCCCTTATGGACAAGGCGTACAAACGTACCATGGTCGACTTTGAAAAACGGATCAAGCGGGATATCCCGATATAATAAACGGGAAATTTATGTAACTAACCGGACTGCTCATGCATAGAACCAATACCGCCGTTGCCGCCTTTTCGGAGGGCTTTTCCTGTTCCCAGGCCGTCCTCTCGGCATTCTCCGAAGAACCGGGCCTTGACCGGGCAACCGCCCTGAAAATATCGACCGCCTTCGGCGGCGGCATGGCATCCCTGGGACTAACCTGCGAGGCTGTGATGGGGGCTCTTATGGTTATCGGTCTGAAAAACGGCGGAACCGGGATGGCCGAAGCCGCGGACATCCTCGACCAGATTATATGAAAGCTCTCAAAAAACTCTTGACAGAATATAACAATTCGGCGATCATGCATAATCACTATCTTATGGAAAATAGCATAAACGACGATGTGTAGGCGAATTTTCATAGCCATCAGATGAGGCGCGGTCACGGGACCCGGGCGGTCCCGCAGACATGCCGTATCCTCCGCCTTCCCGCTCACGGGCTGACACGCCCTCGTGCCCCGTCCGGGAAGAACGGAACGGGGCGCACTGTGCATCACCTCACAAAAAGAACATGTATACCGCCGGCGGAGATTCGCCGTCGTTTTCACCGCGTCGCCGGATTTGTCCTTTTTTTAAACGCCGTGACAATTGACAACAATCCAACAAATAAATCGACCGGGTTCGGGGGACCCTTTTACGGGGAGCCCCCCTTTCTATTATTCGTTCATCACAGGAGTGGAAAACCATGAAACAGAAGCTTGGGTTTTTCGCATCCCGATGGGGTATCATCGTTGTCGGCGCCCTCATCGGGATTATCGCGGTCTATCTGCAAAAGATGGGCAATCCCGCCAACATGGGTATCTGCATGGCCTGCTTTTTGAGGGACATCGCCGGGGCAATGGGCCTTCACCGGGCCGTGGTGGTGCAGTACCTCCGGCCCGAGATACCGGCGCTGCTTCTCGGGGCGTTTATCGCCGCGGTTTCTTTCGGGGAGTTTCGGTTCCGCACGGGATCGGCCCCGATCATTCGGTTCGCCCTGGGGATGTTTGCCATGATCGGCGCCCTGATCTTCCTCGGCTGCCCCTGGCGTGCGCTGTTGAGGCTTGCCGGCGGCGACTGGAACGCGATCGTCGGGATCGCGGGGCTGATTACCGGCATATTTATCGGCGTTCTCTTTTTGAAGAACGGCTATTCCCTCGGCAGGAGCCGGCATGAAAACACCCGGCTGGCCTGGCTTATCCCCCTGGCGGCGGCCTGCCTCGTGATCCTTGTCATCTTCTATCCCTCCTTCGGCGAGAACATGGCCCTCTTTAGGAGCGTTGCGGGTCCGGGGTCGATGGCGGCCCCGATTGCCGTGTCGCTCGGGGCGGGACTCATCATCGGATTCATCGCCCAGCGGACCCGTTTTTGCACGATGGGCGCGATCCGCGACGTTATCCTCATGAATGACTGGCACCTGGCTTCCGGCATAATCGCGCTCGTTGTCGCCGCCTTTGGCGCAAACCTGCTGCTCGGCCAGTTTCACCCCGGCTTTACCCTCGGCCTCGACGAAACGGGCAAGCTCATCAACCAGCCCGCCGCCCACACCGTCTGGCACCTTAACTTCGGGGGAATGATCCTGGCGGGGCTCTCGTTTGCCCTGGCCGGTGGGTGCCCGGGACGCCAGATATTCCTGACGGGCGAGGGAGATGGAGACGCCGGTGTCTTCGTTCTCGGCATGCTGACCGGGGCCGCCGTTTCCCACAACTTCAACGCGGCCGGAGCCGCCCCCTTTGCCGTATGGGCGATGGGCATCGGCATCGTGCTCGTGCTTTTGATCGGTTTTCTTTCGATCGAGAAAGGAGGCAACGCATGACAAAGACCATTGACGCGCGGGGACTCTCGTGCCCTCAGCCGGTCATCATGACCAGGGACGTCATCAAGGACGCCAAGGGCGGCCGCATTACCGTCCTTGTCGATACGATGACACAGGTGTATAATGTAAGCCGGTCGGCGGAGAAGCTGGGCTGGACCGCCGGTCACGAAGAAAAAGACGATCAGTTCGTCATCACGCTCGAAAAATAAGCGGGTTTCGGCGGTCGCCCCAACGGGGGCGACCGCTCATACTATTTGCAAGAGAGAAAAATAACCATGGTCTATCTTGACAACGCCGCCACGTCCTTCCCCAAGCCCCAAACGGTCCCCGAAGCGATCGTCAGTTTCATGACCCGTGTGGGGGCAAATCCGGGCCGATCAGGCCATTACCTCTCGGTCGAGGCCGAGCGAATCCGTTACGGTACGCGGGAGGCGATTGGACGCCTGTTTAACCACGCCGATCCCCAGCGGGTCGTCTTTACCGCAAACGTCACCGCGGCGTTAAACCTTGTCCTGTTTGGGATGGTCCAACCCGGCGATCGAGTCGTTGTCACCGGCATGGAGCACAATTCGGTCATGCGGCCGCTGAGATTCCTGGAGGGCCGCGGGGTAACCGTAACCCTGGTCGAGACGGCATCCGACGGGACCGTTGACCCCCAGGACGTTGCCAGCACCCTGGATACCCCCGCCAGGCTCGTATGCACACTGCACGCCTCAAACGTCATCGGGACCGTCGTGCCGATCGGGGAGATCAGCCGCATCTGCCGCGACCGAGGCGTCCCTTACCTGGTGGATGCCGCCCAGACGGCCGGGTGCGTGCCCATCGACCTGGGCAAAGACCCGATCGACATGCTGGCCTTTACCGGCCACAAGGGGCTCCTGGGCCCGACGGGGACGGGGGGATTGGTCCTTTCCCCCTCCTTTGACGAGAAGCTCATCGGTCCCTTGGTATACGGCGGAACCGGCAGCCGGTCCGAGCAGGAATACCAGCCGGAGTTTCTCCCCGATCGCTTTGAGAGCGGGACGTGCAACATCGCCGGCATCGCGGGACTCTCGGCCGGTCTTGACTATATCCTCACGCGCGGTCTCTCCGAGATCCGCGCCCACGAATCGGGGCTGGTCCATCAACTCATCGCTGGGCTTGAAGCGATGGAAGGGGTAACGGTCTACGGGACCTCGGACCCGAAAAAAAGGACGGCGGCGGTCTCGTTTCGGATTGCCGGTATCGACAACGGCATCACGGCGCGCCGCCTTTCCGAGGAATTTGACATCATGTGCCGACCCGGGCTGCATTGCGCCCCCCGAGCACACAAGACCATCGGGACGTTTCCCGGGGGCACCGTCCGCCTGAGCATCGGCCCTTTCAACACCGAGGCCGATATAGACGCGGCGCTATCGGCCGTTGCGGCGATTGCCGGGAAATAGCGCGGCGGCCAGGGCCGGTTCGTGCAGGGTTTGTCTTTTGCTTTGGGATGTATTTTCCCTTTAAGATGGGAGGCGTGACAGACGGATATGGACGAGTACGGGGTCATACTGACCTTTTCAACCGGGCACGCCATCAGGACCGAAAACGTCCTGGCTAAAGCCGGTATCGAGACCAAGCTGATCCCGGTGCCCCGCCACCTTTCCAGTGACTGCGGCTCGGCCGTCAGGATCAAGCAGCGGGACCGTCAGAAGGCGCTGGGGATACTCGCGCAAAACGCCGTATCGATCGACCGATACGAGCCGTTATAGCTGACCTCATTGCGTGCAACTACCGTTTCTAAGAGGAATTATGGAAAAAGAAAAGGAAATACGCCTGACACAATATGCCAGGGCGGCAGGCTGAGCCGCAAAGAGGGCCCCCGGGTCCCTGGCGCAGGTCATGCGCACACTTCAGAACTTGTTCCCAAAAGAGAAGTTTCCCAATCTCCTGATTGGCATGGACGACGGAGACGATGCGGCCGTCTATCGTCTAAACGAACACCTGGCGCTCATCTTTACGCTTGACTTTTTCACGCCGATCGTCGACAATCCCTATAATTTCGGGAGCATCGCCGCCGCCAATTCCATGTCGGACGTCTACGCGATGGGGGGCGACGTCGCGCTGGCCCTCAACATCTGCGGCTTCCCCAAGGACATGGACCCTGCGGTCATCGTGCAGATACTGCGCGGCGGAGCCGACAAGGTTATCGAGGCGGGAGGGATCCTCTCCGGCGGGCACACCATCAACGACGACGAGCCCAAGTACGGCCTTGCCGTTGTCGGGTTCATCCATCCAAAGAAGGTCCTGGCCAAGCAGGGCGCAAAACCGGGGGATGTGCTGCTGCTTACCAAGCCCCTCGGCGTGGGGATTATTACCACCGCACTCAAGGCGGGGCGCGCGCACGCGGACCACGTCCGTGAGGCTACCGAATCGATGCAGCTGCTCAACAAGCAGGCTTCGATCATACTAAGGGAAGCGGGTGTCCACGCGATGACGGACGTGACCGGCTTTGCCCTGATCGGTCACTCCCTGGAAATCGCCTTGCACAGCAGAGTCCTCCTTCGCTTTCGGGCGGGCGATCTCCCGTTTCTTCCGGGGGCCGCCGACTATGCCGAGCAATGGCTCTTTCCGGGCGGCACGGCCGACAACCGGCAGACATACGAGCGGGACGTACGTATTTCCGAGGATATAACCGAGGAGACCGCCCTTCTCCTCTACACGCCCGAGACATCGGGGGGACTGCTTGCCGCCGTACCAAAGAATAAGCTCGGCCAGGTCAGGTCGCGTTTCGCCGATGCCGGTCAGAGTGTCTGGGTCGTCGGGGAGGTCCACGAAGGTCACGGTATCGAGATAATCGGATAAAGTAACCCGGCGGCAATGGGCGCCGCCGGGTCGGGTAATATAGTTAAAGAATATGTGCAAGGGAGTGACTATGGAAAGCAAAGAAGCGTATCGTAAGGCCGAAAGGCGGGTCAGGGCCAAGATGGGCTTTTACATCCACCTGTGCATCTACATCGGCGTCAATCTTATTATCTATTTCATCAATCGTGAAACCCTCGGCCCCGATGGATACCACTGGTTCATCTGGCCGCTCCTCGGGTGGGGAATCGGGATATTCTTCCACTTCATGGGTGTCTTCGTCTTCTCCGAGAGTATAAAGGAGCACATGATACGCAAGGAGCTTGAGCGCCAGAAGAAAAAGGGGGCGTAGAAGACAACCCGCGGACGTTTCCGCACACGGCCCATAAGATGCCGCACTGACTGTTTTTTACGGTGACACGGAAAACCGATGGGTCGTCCGTGTTCGTCACCCCGGAAAGGCTCGGCCTTCTCCGGAAGTCCCGGCGGGACGGGAAGTCCGCTCGTAATCATACGAGTGCCCCGGGCGGATACGGACCTTCTCTTTCCGTAAGGCCGTCTATAAAAACGGAGTTTCTCCGGGGTGCCTTTAACGGGCGGCCTGTGCCGGCCACAGCCGCCGTCGTTCTGACGATCTATCCTGACCACGCGAAGCCTGCTTTGCGGGGCGGTGTTCTACCCCTCGACCGTCACCGTACGACAGGAAATTGCCTCGACCCCGTCGCACCGCCTTGCCCGTTACGGTACCGCCGAAAATGCTCTGCCTCAACGGGGTCCTGTTTATATACAGAGCCTTAAACGGTGTCCGTATCAGCTCCGTCTTGGTCATAGCTTAATTATAGTCAAACGATAACATCCCGTTCTCCCTCCCCGACGGAGCCCATAGGAACTATGGTATTTTTGGGTGATGCCCCGGGATCTCTCATGTATCTCCCCACGAACAAGGCGCCGGTTCCCTCCCAATGTCACGGACCACCAACCGTCGGCGTCGCCGTCCTCCCGGACGGCAACAGGCCGGCTCGCGACGGGACACGGGGCTTCCATTCCCCTTTTTTCCCTGCTCCGCTTCCGTTTTGTCCCCGAAGCGGCCACGGATGTGGGCTTCTATTTTACACCTATTACCTTGCGCCGATACGCCCGATTATGGTATACTAATACCATTAAGGCCTTTCCATCACTCAACGGGAGTCTTTCATGAAACCCATCGGCCCCCTGATGCACGAACACCGGCTCATCGAGCGGATGATCACGGTGATCGCGCGAAGAAAGGATATTATGGCAAAAGACCGGAAGGTGGATACCGGCTTCATCGATACCGCGGTCGATTTTATCAGGACCTACGCCGACAGGACCCATCACGGCAAGGAGGAAGATATCCTCTTTCGGGACCTGTCGAAAATGAAAATGACCGTCGATCACGCGCGGATCATGCAGGAGCTCCTGGACGAGCACGTCTTTGCCCGAAAGATGACAGCCGAACTAGTCGCCGCCAAGGAGAGCTGGATCGCGGGAAATGCGCAGAGCATCGACACCGTCATCGACCGGATAACCACGCTGGTTGAGTTTTATCCCGGGCACATACGCAAGGAAGACAAGGAGTTTTTCTTTCCGATCCTCAATTACTTTACCAAAGAAGAGCAGGACGCGATGCTGGCCGAGTTTTACGAGTTCGACCGGCGGATGATCCACGATAAGTATCGGCTGGTGATCGAGGCCTTTGAAGAATGATATACCTGCCGCCGCTTCGCGTTGACTCGTGCATGCCCGTATGGTAGTATTAAAGTGTTTCATTGGACAAACCGAAGATAGGCGCATTCATGGCCGTCAAGACCCGAAGTCTTAAGACACTCGCCCGGGGTTCCGGTACACCCGACAGCTCCGCTGGCGCATCTCCGCCAAGCCCTCCCCTCGGAACCTCCGACGAGCTCATCACTCCGGAAATCAAGAAATACCGTTCCATGCTCGACGAGAATCCCACCTCCCGCGTTTTCGCTCCGCTGGGCGAGCTCTACCGCAAGCGGGGAATGTACGACGAGGCCATCGGGCTGTGCCTCAAGGGTCTCAAACACCACCCCGACTACCTCAGTGGGCGGGTCGTCCTGGGCCTGGCCTATTTTGATAAGGGAATGATCAGGGAAGCCGCCGAACAGCTCGAACGGGTTGTCTCCGCCAAACCCGACCACCTCATGGCCGCCAAGGCCCTGGGAGATGTCCTGCTCATGAGCGGTGACGTCCAGCGGGCCAAGTATTGCTTCGAGCGAGTTTTAGCCCTGGCCCCGGACGATCTGGACATTAAAAAGAAACTTGAACCCATGACGTCCGAACACGATTCGGCAGCCGAGCAGGTCCGCCAAGAGACGGCGGAGCCCCCCGTTGCGCCCGTACCCGTACCCGACGAGATCATAGAGGGAGAAGGGCTCGAGATTGTCGAGGCTGACTCCCCCGTGCCGGACGTTGTCCCGGAGGCCCGGATCATCCGCGGGGAGGAAGAGACGCTGGAGATTAACGGTATCGACCTTTCCGCCGACGAGATGTCCGATATCCTCGTCAATGCCGAACAACAGATCTACGAGATCGAGACGATGCACACGTCCCCGGGCACGGCCCGGACTCCCCCCGGGCCCGTACCGGCACCCACGGGCGGTGTTCTACCGCTGTACCGGGCAATCGAGCACCTCCAGATCGGGATCGTCATCACCGATCTGGACGGTACCGTCCACTACGTCAACCGCGCCGCGGCTGAAACCCACGGATATACAAAGGACGAGCCGGTCGGCCGTAACATTAGGGAATTATTCCCTCCCCGTCTCTTCCAGCCGATGACGATGCACGAGATCCTCGGAAAGAGAAGCTTTGCAAAAGACACCATGAACGTGAGAAAGGACGGCTCCATCTTCCCCGTTCGAATTACCTATGACGTCATTGAGGACGATTCCAGGCAGCCGATCTACATCATATTCGGCATGGACGACCTTACCCGGCGAAAGGACGTCGATGAGGATCTGTGGCAGTCGTCCATCAAAGACGCCGAGACCGGTCTCTACAATCGCCGCCACTTCCTTTTCAAGATCACGGAAGAAGCCAAGCGGGCCGAGCGGATCGGCTATCCCCTGTGCCTGATGATCCTTACGATCAGCAATTTTAACTCGTACCAAACGGCGTCCGGACCCAAAAAAGGCCAACGAGTCGCGGTTGAGCTGGCAAAGATCGTCCAGCAATCGACCAGGAAGGAGCTTGACAGCGCCTACCGCCTCACGGACGACGAGTTTGCCGTTATCCTTCCCACCGCCACCGACGCCAAGGCCCTTGTCGTGGCCGGGAGGCTCGTGGAAAAGGCCGTCAAGCGGTTTCCGAATATCGAGATTAAGATCGGGACGGCGTCCCGGCAGGATCACCGATCCGTCGAGGGCCTGATCGACGCCGCCGAAAAGGCGGCCATTCGGGCGACGGTAGGGCCCGCAGAGGAACGGACATCCTCGTCCTGAAACGCGGATAGAATAACCATTTCCGGTACGGCCGGTCTATCGTGCCCGTTTGTCACCCCTTTCGGACCGGAAACGCGAAAGAGGACGTCTATCCAATACGAGACGGCCCGTTGCTACCGGCCGCCATTCCTTCCCGTGTGTCCGATGTGCCATGCTCCATATTCCACCATAAGATAGCGACCGGATAGCCGTCATACATACGTAGGGATTAGCTGACCCCCCTTACTCTCCCGGCCATTTTTACCCTTCGGAACAAAATACCTTTGATTTCATCTCCAAAAAATGTTAAGTTTCATAAAGGAGTAATATGAGCGGTCATCTATACCCTTATCCTTGTTGAGCGGTTTTCCCATTAATTATCGCACGCGACACGGATGACGGATCTCGCCCCATCGGCGGCTCTCGATGAAAGGAGGGGGTAGTATGAAATTGAAAATAGCCCTGATTATCGATAAATTTGACTACCGAATGGGCGGGGCGGAGAGGTATGCCCGAGACCTGGCCGAGGGATTGGTGCGAGAAGGCCATGAGATACACGTCTTCTGCCGGCGGGGCCAATCTTCCCGGGAAGGTATCGTCGTTCACCTGATCCCCGCCATCACCTACCCCAAGTACCTGAGGCTCCTCACGTTTGTGCGGGGGGTCAGGAAACATCTCAATAAAGACGATTTCGATATAGTCCACGGACTCGGATATAATCCCGGGGTAACCGTGCTCAATCCCCACACGGGAGTCGAGCAATCCTGGATCGAGGGCGACGACCAATCCCGGGAATCGTCCGCAGCCCTCCTGTGGGCCCGTCTCGTCCGGTTTCTCACCCCACGCAGGCACCTCATCCTTTCCCTCCAGAGGCGGCAATACCGCGACTCGGGAGTCAGGGCCGTTATCGCCATCTCCGAAAAGGTCAAGAGCGATATGATGCGCTTTCACCCCGTAGACGACGATCGGATAGAGGTAATCAACAACGGGATTGATATCCAACGGTTCAATCCCAAAAACCGGGACCGGTATAGAGAGGCGGCACGAAATAAACTGGGGCTGGCCACGGACGAGATCCTGATTCTGACGGTGACCAACAATTTCAGGCTCAAGGGGATATATCCCGCCGTCCGGATGCTGCCGGCCCTCATGAAAAGGGTAAAGGTGCCGTTTCGGCTCCTTATCGTCGGTAGAGACGATTCCGGCCCCTATCAAAGACAAGCCGAGCGGCTGGCCGTTTCCGACCGGGTCGTATTCATGAACTACGTGGAAGACGTCGCACCCCTGTACGCGGCGGCCGATATCTTCTTTTTGCCGACGTTCTACGATTCGTTCGCCCTTGTCGCCCTGGAGGCAATCGCCTCCGGACTTCCGGTGGTGACGACCAAGAATGCCGGCGCAGCCGCGGTTATCGAATCCAGGGACATGGGATGGGTCGTCGATGATCCGAGAGACCACGAGGCCCTGGCGGAGGCCCTATCCTATTATTTTTCTCGTGAGGCGCAAACAAAGGCCTACGCCGCCGCCGGGAAGATATATACACGGTTCTCTTCAACCGAAAACATCAGGAGGATTCAGGAGGTATATCGCCGGGTCCTCTCTCAACGACAGGGATAGGTATCCGACCCGCGATCGACCGGATGCCGTACGCGGGCCAATAACGGGTGAATTTTAATGGAAAAGATAAAGAAAATCCCCATTTCTGTATACATCATAACGAAGAACGAAATCAGGAGAATCCAACGGGCGCTCGCGAGCGTTGCCGACTGGGCCGATGAGATCGTAGTGGTCGATTCCGGCAGCGATGACGGCACCCTTGAAGTCGTCAGGAAGTTCACCGACCGGGTATATCACCGGGATTTTGAAGGTTTCGGGCAGCAATATACCTATGCCCACGGCCTGACAAAAAACAAATGGGTCATGTATATCGACGGAGACGAGGAAGTCTCTCCCGAACTCCGCGACGAGATCATCGGGCTGTTTGATAACGGCGCGCCCCCGGCAGACGGGTATACGGCACCGAGGGAGACGTTCTATCTGGGCCGATGGATCAAGCACGGGGGATGGTATCCCGACTACATCCTGCGCATCTACCGAAAGTCACAGGGGTCGTGGGAAAAAGGCCTGCACCCCAAGCTGCATATCGACGGAAAACTCAAGCGGTTGAAACACCCGTTTCTTCACCATAACTACCGCGACATCTCTCACCAGATCATGACGGTGGATCGCTATTCAACAATCGCCTCGAATGAACAATTCGATCGGGGCAAGGGCCTCTCCTTGGCAAAGCTGCTGCTCAACCCCCCGTTTCGGTTCGTGCGGGACTATCTGCTGAGGGGTGGTTTCCTCGACGGTATGCCGGGCTTCATCATTGCGGTCACGACCTCTTATTACGTCTTCATCAAGTACGCCAAGACGTGGGAACTGCTCAACGCGAAAGCTGAGGACCGGAAGCGGTAATCCCGCGGATCAAGCGCCCTACACCAACCCCAGAATCGGCCTCTCTTCGTCTTTCTCCCAATACGGCTTGTCCAAGGACGAAGGATTAGCCGCTGTTCCCGATCAATTTTCCGTTTCAGACAAGACATTAGCTGACCGCGGGACCCTTCCGTACGGCTATTTGAATCGTTGAGGCCGGGATGTTAGACGCGAATAATGTTGACGGCTGCACCGCAAATAATGAACCCAGGAACAATCCGATCCTGTGAGGAAGACCTCAGTTAGAGAAAAAATTATAATAGTATAATTTGGTTTTAATACTCTCCTAACCACATTACTGTATACTCATAATCTCATAATCGATTTGCGAGAAAATCTAAATCATTCCCGCAATCCCGATCAAGAAAGTGCCCCGAATCAGCAAGAACTGCAGGTGAGATCCTCTTGTGAAAAAGGAATGGGATGAGTTTAATCGCGGCATTACGCAGGTGACTATTATAAAGAACTACTAAGTCAGGCAGGTACCAGATGAGTAGAACAAGCACCGTAAGAAGAGTCCTTACCATTTTTATCTTCCTTTTCTTTTTCATCACCTTGTTCTCACTGGCCTACGCCGCGGTTGCAATAGTATACGGAGAGTCAAAAGAAGATATTAAATTGCCGATGTTTCTCGGTAACAAACAGGACAATATCGATCTGCTGATGAAAACCGATACCGGTCCCGAACCTTTCTCCTTCTTCATCGTCGGCGACATGCAACAGGGTGATTTCTTTCCCGCCATTTATCGCAACGACATTAAGGATGATTCACCAAATTTTGGCGTTTTACTGGGTGATAATGTAAGACCCCCGAAAACAGAGTCTCATAATGAATTCATACTGGACTTCTCCACCTGGGGAATCCAGGAGCCGGTATTCGTTGTATGCGGTAATCACGACATCGTCATGAAGAAGGACATAACCGAGAACAGATCGTATTCTTTTACCCTGAAAGACTTCGAAAAGACCTACGGCCCGGCCGACTTTTCGTTTTACTACCACGGATGCCTTTTCGTCCTCCTGAACGATATAGAAACCGACAGCCACGTTGCGTACCTCGCCGACGCCCTCTCGCACAGGAAGAAAGACACCCTCATGACGTTTGTCTTCACCCATATCCCTCCCCATACGATCTCGCCTGCGATCAAGTGCAGGGAGATGTTGGGAGAACAAAAGTTCCTGACTCTGATTAAAGACTATAACGTTGACTACGTCATCTCGGGGGATTTTCATACCTATTTTCGTGCCAAAGTCGGAAACACGATCTTCCTTATCTCGGGGGGTGGGATGGACAAGATGGGCGATAACAAGCAGAACAGAAAAGGCGCGTATCACGCCATGCTCATCCAGGTCGATCCGCTCACGAAAGACGTGGCCGAACGGATATATCGCGAAGAGGGTCAGACGCGTATCGGGTATACGATAAAAAAGTCCATGCTCACGCAGGTCTTTGCCTTTTTTGAGTATCAGGAAAAATGGGAGGCCCCCATCTTATCTTCAGGCCTGCTGTTATCCATCCTCCTGGGTGTGTGGGGCTTTACGTACGTGTCGGGCAGCGGCGGAAAAAGGCGGGGGAAACGAACCTGACGGCGTGCCGGCAGTACTCATTTTTCTCCTCTTTATCCTCAACGTCGCTCAAAAAGGAGTATACTTATCCGGCCAAGGCGCTCTTCCCGACAATATGCCTTCACGGCTGCCATTGCCGGCGTCTTTCGTCCCTTGGAGGGCGCCGAGCCTTCCCTACATCGATGCCTCCCCCTTTGCCCAACCGACACCACGGAAACCGGCCGGTTTATATCGGTCTACTTCAAATCCAAACACGATTTGGCTCTAAAAATACTATTCAAGACACGTTATATATGGTAGTATCCCATATCATATAGCCCTCGCCACCGGAAGGCAGCGCCATTCACCGAATCTCGAGACTGCCACAATGATTGACTGTCTCTCGAACAGACCGGTCGATTATGCCAGTCCCCGGTTGCAGTTCCATTTAGCTCCTTCAGAACCTGATCAGAGATATCGATGAGAAGGATACTGATAGTCGACGACTCCCCCCTTATCCTCGCCCAACTGAGAGATACCCTGGTCTCCCTCAACTACGACGTGGTCGGCTCGGCCACATCCGGCAGTGAGGCGGTCGATCTCGCCCAAACTCTTCGTCCCGACACAATCCTAATGGATATCATCATGCCCGGCGAAATGGACGGCATCGCGGCGGCTCGCGTGATCCACGAAGAGCTCGATATCCCGATTATTTTCTTGACCGGCAGTCAGGCTGTGGACGTAATCCAACGAGTAAAGGAATCCGGTGCTTATGGATATATCGAAAAGCCAATCAAGCAGAACGAGATTGGGGCGGCCATCGAAATAGCCCTGCAAAGGAAGCAATCTGTCCGCAAGATCAGAGATCTCTATGAGAATATCGTAGAGAATACCAACGACATCATCTATGTGCTGGACGCCCGGGGGAACATAATATTTTTGAACCGGGCCGCCTGTCAGGGTTTCGGAGAGGCTCTTGATAGGCTCATCGGCAGAAATTTCAAAGACCTGGTAACACCCGAGTCATACAAATATGCCACGCAACTGCATAAAAGGCAGTTAGGCGGAGAAGATATCGGCGCCTTTGAACTGGAACTGTATGACACGGATAAGAATATCAGGATCATCGAAGCCAGGGAGCGCCTGATATGGGATAACGGCAAGGTCGTCGAAATCCACGGAATCGGGCGAGACGTGACAGAGCGCAAAGTGTCCGAGGACGCCCTTAAGAAAAGTGAGGAGCGCTACCGAATCATCTCCGAGAATATGCAGGACTCCGTTTGGCTCCTGGACAAGAACCTCAGGCCGGTCTTCGTGAGCCCTTCCGTGGAGCGCGCCCGCGGCTATACGTTCGAGGAAATCAAGGAACTTCCGCTCGAAAAGAACCTGACTCCCGACTCATTCGACCTAATCGTCAAGGCCATCGTGGCGATGATGACCAAGGCAAAGGCCAACACCAACGAAACGGCGATAACCGAGGTCATGAATCTGGAATGGTACAGAAAAGATGGCACTACCTACTGGACCGAAGTCTCCCTGACGCTGATTCCCGACGAAAAGGGCAATCCGGTCGAGGTTCTCGGTGTGGGTAGGGATATCACCGAGCGCATGCTTAACGAGAAGGCGCTGCGCGAATCGGAAGAACGATACCGGGCTCTTTTCGAGGATGCCTCTTTCGGAATCTTCCACTCCACTGTAGAGGGCAAGTTCATCAGGGTCAACGCCGCCCTTGCCGAAATACTCGGTTACGATTCGCCGGAAGACGTCATATCATCTATCAATGATTTTAGGAGCGATCTCTACATCGATCCAGCGGATCGAGACAGGGCCATCCAGGAGATAGCCCGACAAAAAGGCCGTGGATATTTCGACGCCCCCTGGCGCCGAAAAGACGGCACCGTCATCACCGCCCGGGTGCACATCCGGCTCGTATTCGCGCCCGACGGCGAATTTAAGTACGTTGAAGGATTCTTGGAGGACGTCACCGAGGAGAGAAATGCGCGCGAACAGATACTCTATCTCAAGGAGTTCAACGAGACCATTATCAACAGCATGGTCGACTCTATAGATATTATCGACAAAGACTACACCATCATTTTCCAGAATTCATCGGCCAATAAAATATATGGGGAGGGTGTGGGGAAAAAATGCTTCTATTTTTACCACGCGAGAAAGATCCCGTGTGAATACTGTATGGCCCCGAAAGCCGTGGCCGAAAAAAAGTGCCTCTCCAGGGAAGTCGAGCTTGAAGACGGCACATATCTGGAGGTACATTCTTCTCCGATCAAGATGCCGGACGGAACCTTCTGCTCCATGGAGATCATGCGGGACATTACCAAGCGAAAGCATGCGGAGCTCTCACTGAGAGACAGCGAGCAGCGATTCCGCCTTCTGGCGGAGAATGCCAACGACGTTATCTTCACCGCGGACATGGACATGAGGTTTACGTACATTAGTTCGTCCGTCACCCATCTGCGCGGATTTACCGTTGAGGAGGCGATGGCCCAGACAGCTGCCGAAGTTCTTACCCCAACCTCTATGGAACTAGCGGCAAGTTCTCTCAGAGAAGAGCTCAAAATCGAGACCGGAGGAACCGGTAATCCAACACGAATGAGAATGCTGGAGATGGAAGAAACCTGCAAAGACGGCTCCACGGTATGGACGGAGACCACTCTCTCGTTTCTGCGGGATGAGAAAGGCCTTCCGACCGGTATCCTCGGCATGACCCGCGATATCTCAGAACGTCGGAGAGCTGAGGAGGCACTGCGGGAATCGGAGGAAAAATTCAGGAATCTGTTTGAGACTTCCCGGGATTTATTATACATCGCCACCATCGATGGAGAAATCCTTGAATATAGCAAGTCCGCAAAGGACTTCTTCGGATATACCGACGAAGAGTTTTCAAAGATGAATCTGCGGGAACATTACGTATACCCTGAGGAACGGGAAAGATTCGTAAGAAAGGTTCTTGACGAAGGATTCATCGAAAATTACGAGCTGAAACTGAAGAGAAAAGATGGGACGCCGATCGACGCGCTGGTAACGGTGGTCCCAAGAAGGGATAGGAACGGCGCCATCACCGGTCTCCAGGGAGCGGTTAAGGATATCACGAAGATGAAGCGGCTGGAACAGCAGCTTTTACAGTCGGAAAAGTTGTCCGGGCTGGGAACAATGATTTCCGGAATCGCCCACGAGTTGAATAATCCTCTTACGGTTATTATGGGCAATACCGAGCTCATGCTCATGGATAAGTCAAAACCTTCCAAGGATATCAAGTCGCTTGACGTGATATTCAAGGAATCGGAACGGGCTGCCAAGATTGTCAGCGGCCTGTTAACATTTGCGAGAGAACACCGGCCCGAACGAGGAATGGTCAACGTCAACGATATTATAATTGAATCGTATAAGCTGCGGGAATACAACCTGATGACCAACAACATTGAGGTGACCCTCTCGCTGTCGGCCGATATACCGCCGACCCTCGCCGATCCCTACCAACTCCAGCAGGTCTTCACCAATATCATCCATAACGCCCGTGACGCGCTCATGGAAAAGCAGGGAGGTTCATTGATCGTCAGATCCTTCCATAAAGAGCAAAATATCATCGTTGAGTTTGAAGACAACGGCCCGGGAATCAGAAGTGATGACCTGAAAAGAATCTTCGATCCCTTTTTCACCACCAAAGACGTCGGGAAAGGCACCGGACTGGGCCTCTCCATGGCCTACGGCATTATCAACGAACACGGGGGGACTATTGAGGTCGAAAGTCAGTTTAGTAGGGGCGCGAAATTTACGGTTGAACTTCCCATTATCCACGGGTCCGATTATAACGTGATGATCCACGATGCCCCGGGAGATGCCCCGACTGTGGGCAAATCAATCCTTATCGTCGACGACGAAAGATATATCCGTGACCTTCTCAAAGAGGTCCTCTCCGAAAGGGGCCATACCGTTAAAATCGTTTCCACCGCCGATGATGCCATACAATTGCTGGAAAAAAATAAGTATGACGCCGTAGTTATCGACATAAAGATGCCCGGTATGGGAGGGAAGGAGCTTTACGCCCATTTTCAGAAGAAGCCCGAGTTCACCAAGATGATGCTCTTTATTACCGGAGACATCCTGGGCGACGACACCCGGACATTTTTCGAAACCACTGGCTGCAGATATATCGAAAAACCGTTTAAAATTAATACGTTCATCAGGGCATTGAATGACGTGCTGGATACTTAGAGTATCGGCCACAAGGATTTGGAACAAAGCGCCATATTCACCTGCGTTTCGCACATCCAGCGGCCTGAATCGGCAATGAGGCGAGCTATAAGAGATTGAATTTCATTTTCGTTTCTTACCTATTGTACGGTGCAGCGGGTCGCGCGTCCGTCGGAGTTCTCGGTCAACACTTCTCGCGCAAATCGATCCCCCGTTTCTATACCACTTCCACCGTCCAACCAAAGGGGTCCTCCTGTTGACCGTTCTGAATAGCCAGGAGCATTTCGAAGAGGTTAACCGCCACTGGTCCCGGCTGGGGAGCGGGAAGGAGATAGGGCACGTCCTTATAGCAAAATTCGTTGACCGGGGAGATGATGGCCGCCGTGCCGCTGCCGAACATCTCCGTGAGACGGCCGTCTTCCGCGGCCTGGGTCACCTCATCTATCGTTACCGGCCGCTGTTCGGTCTTCATTCCCCAATGCGAGGCCAGCTCCAGCACCGACCTGCGAGTGATACCGGGAAGCAGGCTGCCCGTCAATCCGGGGGTGACGAGGGCGTTGTCGATCATGAAGAAGATATTCATCGTCCCGACTTCCTCGACGTATCTCCTTTCGGTGGCGTCTAGCCACAAAACCTGGGTCCACCCCCTCCGGCGGGCCTCCTCGGCGGCAAGCAGGCTTGCGGCGTAGTTGGCCCCGGCCTTGGCCCCTCCCAACCCTCCGACGGCCGAACGAACATAGTTTTCCTCGACGAGAATCTTTATCGGCGAAAATCCTTCCTTATAGTAGGCGCCCACGGGCGACATGATAACATAGAAAAGATAGTGTTTGGCCGGACGCACACCGATATGGGGCTCCGTGGCGATCACCGTGGGGCGGATATAGAGTGACTGTCCCCGGTCCGTCGGTATCCAGTCACGGTCGATCTTAATGAGCTCCTTGATCGCCGAGAGGACGAGCTGCTCGTCGATGCGGGGAACGCAGATGCGTTCCATTGAATCATTCATGCGGGATAGGTTGAGTTCCGGGCGAAACAGGAGTATCCTTCCATCCTTCGTCGGATAGGCCTTGAATCCTTCGAATGCCGCCTGGGCGTAATGCAGCACCATTGCCGCCGGGTCCAGCGTCAGCGGACGATACGGCTCGATACGCGCGCCGTGCCATCCCCTGTCTTCATGCCAATCCATGAGGAACATATGGTCGGAATAAAAAACGCCGAACCCCATTTCATCGGGATGCGGCTTCCTGCGCCTCTTGGCGTCCTTTACCAGTGTGATCGATAGGTCCGATAGGTCCATAAAGATTCATCCTTTCCGGTAACTCTTTTTGAGCCCGGAGTATAGCATATCGCGCCGATAAAGGAAACCGATTTATTCCATAAATTCAGACTGCCGACAAGGTCCTCATTTATTACGGAGACTTTGTTTGTATAGGTACAGGTTAAGAGAAGGAAGAAGGACAGTTTGTTGGGACATGAGTCTTTCTGCATCGAGGCGTTTGTACCGAAGGATCGTCCGGTTCACAAGGCCGATCAGCACATCGATTTCGGCCCTCCAAGCGACGAGGGAAAGGATCCTCGGCCGGCTTATCAAACCAAACAGGACGATCTCATCGGGTAAAACAGAACCCCCTCCCGAAAAAGAAGGGGGTCGTTAACGGCCTGAGAGGGGAAATATCTCCCCCTTTTTAGTACAGCGGCTCACCTCATCGAGGCATCACTATTTTATTATCGAAAGACCCTACTTACTGCCCCTTAGCTTTCTAAAACTACCGACCATTTTCTTATGGATAGGACTTAAAAGACCCGGCTTAATTCGATGCAACATCCATATGAGGCAAGCGTCCGAAGGAAAGACTATGATCGCCTTATTCTTGCGAACGCCGGCCAGGATCTTCCTGATCGCCTTTTCCGTTTCGATCATCTGAACGGGCAGGTTGGCCATGATATCCTCCCAACCCGCCTTAAGAATAGTCCCGTCTTTGTAGATATTGGACTTAATATTTCCCGGACAGACGACGCTGACCTTTACTCCAAGCCCTTTGCCCTCTGCCCGCAACGAGGTCGAAAGCCCCACTATGGCGTGTTTCGTGGTCGAATAGGGTACACCCGTCGGGTAGGGGACCAAACCGGCCACCGAGGCGGTATTAACGATATGTCCGAAGCCCTGTTTGACCATCAACGGATACGCGCTCATGGTCCCGTTGATTGCCCCCCACAGGTTCACGTCGACGATACGACGAAAATGTTCGATAGTTACATCCCGCATATCACCCACGACGATGATGCCCGCATTATTGAAAATCATGTCGAGCCGTTTATGCTCCCTGGCCGTCTTTTCGACGAGCCTTTTGAAATCCGCCTCTTTTGTCACGTCCAATTTTGCGGCCGTCGCGCTTGCGCCCCCTGCCTTGATTTCCGAGACCGTCTTGTTAGCCCCTTCCAGATTGATGTCGGCCACAACCACAACGGCCCCACCGTAGGCCAGCGCCTTGGACAGCTCCCGGCCTACCCCCGAGGCTCCCCCGGTAACGATCACCACCTTATCCTTGAAATCTTCCATGCTTCACTCCTGTAGAAAGCCCATTTTATTAACTCGCATCTCCATTTCAATAGAAGTACTGATTTCCTCTTGCCCGGAAGGTAAATGAACCATATATTTTTTCACTCCCGGCCCGACCGTGACCTCATGAGTATGTCAAGGTGTATCACCGCTTTCACTGGAATCAGCCAAAATTCCCATTGCCGCATCAAAGGCTATATGGATTTTCGATAAAACGCCTTCTGTCATTACCCCCCTATTCCTTCTAAGCTAATCGAAACTAAGGCACGCCAGCTGTTTTCCAAATGAATTGAAAAGCACAATCTATAAGTCCTTTATTTCGTTTTCAAGAGTATATAGCTTGACTTCAAGTTTATCAAGATGTAATATCAACAAAAAATTTTAACTACTTATTTTGGAGCTAAAGATGGCAGATGAATTCTCAATTGACAGTAGCGTATTTGATACCGCATCCGGCCTCCTCACTGCTTTTGTGCAGGATCTCAAACACCAGAGAGATGGAGACGACGTAGCAATTTTGGGATCTCTGGGCCTCAATGTGATCTTCTCGACCCGCGATCTCATGTTCGCTCCAATGACATTGGCTATTTTTGAAATGATGGGTCAAAACGGCATAAAGAACCTCATGTTCAGAGGGGGTTACTATGCCGCGGAGAGATTTGCCGTGGAAACAGTCGAGACAGGAGCTGCGAAGTGGGATGAGAGTCTCTTTAAATATTTTGAGACTATAGCTATCTCAACCGGCTGGGGGATGTTAATCCATCCCGAAATAGACCTGAACACAAAAAATCCGAGGGTAGTGAGCCTGTTGAAAAACCATCCCAGCGCCACGACCGTCGTAAAGATAATGGAATCTGCCGCAAAAAATAATCCGGGTCTGAAAATAGACTACAAACAGACCTTCTGTGATTATCATACCGGTTTTGTCCTTTCTCTCGTCCGTCTCATAATGAAGAACAACGGCGCCGATGAAAAATTTATCTCATCTATAAAGGGAAAAGAGGAATATTGCCAGGCGCAGGAAGGCCGCGACCATTGCAGACACGTTATCGGGCTTCTTGATTAATAGATAAATTTTGTCCCGCAAAGAGCCGTTTATAGGAAATAATCTGAATTGAATCTGAATCTTGAAGGAGGGATACCGTCCCTCCAGACTGCCGACAAAGTCCTCGTTTTTTAACGGGGACTTTGTTCGTATGGGAACAGGCTGGATATGCAATGAGTCGGTATACGGAAAGCAGGGATCATATGAAGGTGGCACGCGCCGCATATGCAAGGAGATTAAAGATCGGGCGGATACGCATCGTTTGAGCGAGTATAGCAAGGAGATTTTACGCGCGCCGAAATGAGGAAACATCGGGCCGTTTAATGGGATCATACGGCTAATTTATGGCGCTATTGATACAATAACAGGACTATTTTGTCTTAAACGGCCTTATTGAACCGCATAAATCGATCTCATCCGATAAAACAACATCCCCTCCGGCAAGAAGAAGAGAGTTTGTTAATGGTCTTGATTTATTCCATAACTTCCTTATACTGTAGTTTCCGAAAACAATTGACAAGAGATTCCGATCGCGCCACAATATTCAAATGCAGTAGTCACGAGTTGTGTTGACAGTTTGCCTTCCTGTCAGATGGATGTAGTATACTACGCCACGTCCTCTTCGGCTACCATTT
>JAFGAS010000078.1 GCA_016933535.1 Candidatus Zymogenaceae bacterium | reverse complement strand
TCCATATTGGCGGCCTTTCATCATCACCTCCTTTTACTCCCGTATATCCGAACCGTTTTGGGTGCGCCGCAGGTGGTGATATTCAATTGTCCATTGCCCTTAAGTCCGGAAAAAATGTTACTAACCTAACGAACATAAGACTATGAAAATACCGGATTTCATCACTTTTTATCATTCTGGAAATGGTTTGTCAAGAAAAAAAATTAGAAAGGTCTAATTGGTTTGTCCTTAACTTCCCGGTATGGGGGGCCGCTTTCGGCCCGTACGGCCCGTATTTTAACAATTCGGGCCCGATTGGCAATAAAAGGGGGCGGTTTGGGCCGGTAAAGGGCCTGTTTTCCTTTTACCCTGCGCGGCGCCGTGGATCGTGTCGGTATGGGAGATATTTTATTCCGGGACGGGTGAAACCCAGCGAAGAAGGGGGCGGGGCAGTGCCGCCTGCTGCAGTTATCATTATCGCGTTGGCGTTGATACGCGTATTGCTGCACGGGGCCGCGGTTGTACCGTTTCTCTTGAAGCCGCCCCCCCTGTATTGCCCGCGGCGACGAGGTTGTTTCGTCCGCCGGGCAAGCTGCTCGGCGGACGCACCGCAGCGGGTGTTTCGGTGATCGCACCCGATTTTCATCGGACGGCCGATTCGAGGCTATTTCTTGACGACGTCCAGGTTCTGTGCGCACCACCGCAGAAAGGACGCGGCCGCAAACGGAAGCGCAAAGACAAACATGAGGGACACCAGGCCGAATCGGATCGCCTCGGAGGTCGCCGCCGTGCCGAGTGCAAAATTGACGATGGTCCCCAGGACGGCAAGACCGACCAGCAGGTAGACATACCCGAAGAGCCGGCCCGTCTTCCCGGTAAACTCGAATTCGATCGTCCGCTCCAATCCGATGATGTTGGTGTAGCGCGCCGCCCAGGAAATCAATCCCCGAATCAGCGACGGGCAGATAAGGAAACCGAAGAAGGGAGAGATCGCAAAGCCCACCCCGTACCAGAAGAGGCTCACCCCCTTGCCGGAGAAGGCGGGCCGGTATGCCGTTTCCGCCGTGATATCGGTGGCTTCCAGACACCACTTAACGGCCCCCGTAACCGCCCACGGCATGGGAAGCCCCGCCAGGAAGGCAGAAAACAGCATTTTGAGCCCGTGCCAGAGCGCCGTTGTCCCCTTGCCGGAAAACGCGAAAGCGACCGGGGTAGCGCCCGCCATGGCCTTCGTATGGGAGACGACGTACGTTCTCTTGGCCGCCCAGAGCCAGGCCTGGGGGAGGAGGGCGAGGATGGACGCAACGATCAATAGAAACGACAGGAAACCGCCAAACCTCCCGGAAATCGCGAAGTAAAAGGACACGCCCGTTACGGCCAGCAGGGCAAGGGACGGTATCCAATATTTCAACAGGTCGGCGGGATTTCCGTCAAACGAGAAGGAAACCGTTTTTCCGGAATCGGTAACGGCAAGATTGCGGTAAAACCACTTCCTGATGCCGACGGTCACCAGCGGCAGGGGAATAAACACCAGGATGCCGCTCAACAACAGGGCAAGCGTATGTCCCAGCAGGCCCCATCCCGTACCGGAAAACGTAACGACCGTCGTCTTTTCTTTCTTTTGAGCCGGCTGTTTGGCTTCGGCCGCGTTTTCTTTCTTCCGGTCCGGTTTTTTGGTTTCGGCCACGGCATCACCTCTCCGATAATGTGACTCGAAAACGGGGATACAATGATTCCCCGACGCTACCGTATGGCAAGGGGATTACTTCGGTCGTTTCACTCCGCCGCGATGACGGCACGGGTCTCGGGTTTCAGACGGGCGCGATGAATCGCGCCCCTACCGGTGTTAAGCCCGTTTCTCTTTCAAATCCGCGGGGACGCCATTCATGGCGTTCATCCCTTCCCGTCGGCCCCCCCGCGAAGCCTGCTTCGCGGGGTGACTTGTCGGTGTCCCCAAAAGGCCTGCCTTTTGGGGTGACCTCCCTACTTCTGCTTTTCCTTTATCACCGCCTGCGCGGCGGCAAGCCTCGCGATGGGCACCCGGTAGGGGGAACAGCTCACGTAGTTGAGGCCCGTCCGATGGCAAAACTCGACGCTGGCCGGCTCTCCGCCGTGCTCGCCGCAGATGCCCACCTTGAGGTCTTTGCGCGTCGCCCGGCCCTTTTTAACGGCCATCTCGATGAGCTGACCCACCCCCTGTTCGTCAAGGACGACAAAAGGATCATTGGGCAGTATTTCCATCTGGACGTATTTTGGCAGAAACGAGCCGGCGTCGTCACGGGAGAGCCCGAAGGTCGTCTGGGTCAGGTCATTGGTGCCAAACGAGAAGAACTGGGCGACCGTGGCGATACGGTCGGCGGTGAGCGCCGCCCGGGGCAGCTCGATCATCGTCCCGACCAGATAATCGACGCGTATCTTTTCCTTTGTAAAGGCCTCCTCGGCGGCCTTGACCACCAAGTCCCGCTGAAGCTCGAGCTCCTTGACGTCGGCCACCAGGGGTATCATCACCTCGGGATGGACGTCGATCCCTTTCTTCTTTACCCGGCAGGCCGCCTCAAATATCGCCCGGGCCTGCATCTCGGAGATCTCGGGGTAGATGATACCGAGCCGGCACCCGCGGTGGCCCAGCATCGGGTTGAATTCGTGCAAGGAGTCGACCTTCGCCCTTATCGTTTCGGCCGGTACCTTCATCTTTGCCGCAAGCTCTTTTATCTCCTTGTCGGTATGGGGAAGAAACTCGTGAAGCGGCGGGTCCAGGAGCCGTATCGTCACGGGGCGCTGCCCCATGACCTTGAAGATGCCCTCGAAGTCTCCCCGCTGCATCGGCAGGATCTTGGCCAGGGCCTTCTCACGGGAGGCGCGGTCCTCGGCGATGATCATCTCCCGCACGGCGTCAATCCGCTCACCCTCGAAAAACATGTGCTCCGTCCGGCACAGGCCGATTCCCTCGGCGCCGAAATTGACCGCCACCTGCGAATCGTGGGGGGTATCGGCGTTGGTGCGGACGGCAAGCCGCCTGATTTCATCGACCCACCCCATGATGGTCCCGAAGTCGCCCGACATGCCCGGCTCTACCAGGGGCATCTGTCCGGCCATTACCTGCCCGCGGCTCCCGTCCAGAGTGATCCAGTCGCCCTTTTTGATGGTCTTGCCGGAGGCCTTGAATTCCTGTTTTTCGTAGCTGATGGAAATCTCGCCGGCCCCCGCCACGCACGGCTTTCCCATTCCCCGGGCCACCACCGCCGCGTGCGACGTCATGCCGCCCCGGGCCGTCAGGATTCCCTGGGCGGCGTTCATGCCGTGGATATCCTCGGGCGAGGTTTCTATGCGGACCAGGACTACCTTTTCTTTCTTCTCGGCGGCTAAGGCCGCCTCGTTGGCGGTAAAGACGACTTTACCCACCGCCGCGCCCGGCGAGGCGGGAAGCCCCTTGGCGATGACACTGCGCTGCGCCTTCGGGTCGATCATCGGGTGCAGCAGCTGATCGAGCTGATCGGGCTTGATGCGCATGACCGCCTCTTTCTTCGTGATAAGGCCTGCCCCGACCATATCGACGGCGATCTTTACGGCGGCCTGGGCCGTCCGCTTTCCGGTGCGGGTCTGGAGCATCCAGAGCTTGTTGTTCTGGATGGTAAATTCGATATCCTGCATCTCCTTATAGTGCTTCTCGAGCTTATAATAGATGCCGGCCAATTCTTTATATTGGGCAGGCATCTCTTCTTCGAGGGACGGCAGTTTATCGTCGAGCTTTTTGGCCTTGTTGATGGGCTGGGGGGTCCTGATACCCGCCACGACATCCTCTCCCTGGGCATTTTTGAGGTATTCGCCGTAAAAGACGTTTTCGCCCGTGGAGGGATCGCGGGTAAACGCGACGCCGGTGGCGCAGTCGTCGCCCATGTTGCCGAAGACCATCGCCTGTACGTTGACGGCAGTCCCCCAGTGGGCGGGGATATCGTTGAGCCGGCGGTAGGTTACGGCCCGGTGATTATTCCAGGAGCCGAAGACCGCCCCGATCGCCCCCCAGAGCTGCTCGTACGGGTCCTCGGGGAATTCCTTTTTGAGCCGCTGTTTGATGACCTTCTTGAAACGCTCGGCAAGGTCCTTGAGGTCGGCGGCAGTGAGATCCATGTCGGTCTTTGCCCCGACCTCGTCTTTCTTCTTCTGGATGATAACCTCAAAGGGGTCCTCTTCGTCCTCCCGCTCCGGCTTCAGGCCCATGACCACGTCGCCGTACATCTGGATGAGCCGGCGGTAGGAATCGTATACGAACCGCTCGTTCTTTGATTTTTCGACGAGTCCCGGAAGGGTCTTGTCGTTCAGTCCCAGGTTGAGGACGGTATCCATCATACCCGGCATAGAGGCCGGCGCGCCGCTGCGCACCGAAAAAAGCAGCGGGTTTTGGGGGTCGCCGAAGACCGCCCCCATCGCCTTCTGGACCTTCAGGATGTTCTTGGTCACCTCGTCTTTGAGTCCCGGCGGGTACTGCCCGTTGTGATCGTAGTAATGTGAGCATACCTCGGTGGAGATGGTGAATCCCGCGGGAACGGGGATCTTGAGGTTGACCATTTCGGCCAGGTTTGCGCCCTTGCCGCCCAACAGCAGTTTCATCGACGCATCACCCTCGGCCTTTGAATCACCAAAATAATAGACGTATTTCTTGGCCATGATATCAGTCTCCTTTTCCGTAAGATCTATTCAGCGGAGTGCATATTTTATAAATAGCTACCCGGATATCCGCTAAATCGCGAACCCCGTTATTCGATCAGGGAAAAATCTGCAAGTAAAAGGAAAAGCGATCTAACCTGGTTCAGGAGCGCCAGGCGGTTATCCCGAATCTTCTCGTCCTTGTCCATAACCATGACGCCGTTGAAGAAATCGTCGATCGGGCCCTTTAACTTCAGGAGCACGCCCGTCGCCGAGTCGAAATCCTCGTCGGCCAGGAAGCCTTCTATCTCGCCCCTGGTCAGCCGGTACGCCGAAAGCAGCGCCCGCTCGACGTCTTCGGCCGGGATAGATTCGTCAACGGCACCGGTCTCCTTGCCCTTGAGGATGTTGGCCACGCGCTTGATGGAGCCGGCCAGATCGGAGAACTCGCGACGGCTTTTCCAGCCCGAAAGAGCCGCGGTGCGTTTTACGGCCGACACCGGGTCATCCAGCCAGACCGACAGGACCGCCTCCGCCACGTCGGCGGGATATCCCTCGCCGACCAGGATACCGGAAAATCTTCCCCTGAAGAAATCAAGGACATCGGTCTTCGCCTGGACCGGTGTCCCGGTGATTTTCCCCGAAAGGGCCGCGATCGATGCGTCGATAAATTCAAAGAGCGACAGCCGCAGGCCCTTGCCGATGATAATGTTGAGGATCGCGATGGTGTTTCGCCTCAGCGCATACGGGTCGGCCGTGCCGGTCGGTGTCTGTCCTACCCCGAAGAAGCCGCAGACGGTATCCATCTTGTCGGCCAGAGAGACGAGCGTTCCCTCGATCCCTTCCGGCAGCGGGTCCTTTGGGCCCTGGGGGAGGTAGTGTTCGCTGATGGCGGCGGCCACCGACGGTTTGATCCCCTCCCGGATCGCATACTCCCTGCCCACCGCGCCCTGGAGCGTCGGGAACTGGGCGACCATCCCCGTGTCGAGGTCGGCCTTGGCCAGATAGGCCGCCGAAAGGACGTCTTGTTTTATCTCGGGGGCAAGCCGATCGGCAAGCCATCCCGCGAGCTCCCGAAAGCGCATGACCTTCTCGTAAGACGTCCCAAGCTTGGCGTGAAAGACGACCGACTTTAGGGCCTCGACCCGGTCGGCCAGCTTGATTTTCAGGTCTTCCTCGAAGTAAAAGCGCGCATCCTCGAGCCGCGCCGTCAATACCCGCTCGTTGCCCCGCATGACCAGAGCGATATCCTTGGGCTTGGTATTATTTACGGTGATAAAGCGGGGCACTATCTGGCCCTGACCATCGACTATCGAAAAGTATCGCTGGTGGGAGCGCATGGCGGTGACCATCACGTCCTTGGGAAGAACGAGGTATTTCTCGGGGATCACGCCCGCCGCGGCAAACGGAAACTCCGTCAGGTATACGATCTCGTCGATCAGCCCCGGATCGGGCAGCACGGCCCCCCCGCAGGAAGCGGCTGCCTCGGCCACCTGCCGCTCGATGAGGGTCCGCCGCTCGTCGGGATCGACAATAACAAATGCCTTTTTTATTTTTTCCAGATAATCCGAAAAGTCGTTGACCTTGATAGGCTGCGGTGCGTGAAAGCGATGCCCCCGGGTGAAGTCGGAACTGGTGACGTTGCCGAAAGTCAGCGGTATAACCTGCCCCCCGAAGACGGCCAGGATCCAATGAACGGGCCGCACAAAGCGGACCGACAGGTCCATCCAGCGCATGCTCTTCTTAAAGGGGATGTCGGCGATGAGTTTCCCTAATATCTCGGGCAACACGTCCCGGGTGGCGCGGCCCGTGTCTTGTCTGACGGCCACCATATACTCGCCCTTATCGGTCTTGACCCGCTTGAGGTCCTCGACGGCAACACCCTGCCCCCGGGCAAATCCGAGGGCCTTTTCGTTTGGCTTGCCGTTCGTATCCAGGCACACCGATACCGGCGGTCCAACCTTTTCGATCGTCTCGGGCCGCTGGCTTGCGGCCATGTCCGAGACGACGAGCACGAGCCTTCTGGGCGTTCCGAGTGTTGTGATACGACCGGCGTCAATACGGTAGGCATCCAGGAGTTCGTTGCCCAATCGGGCCATCGCAGCCAGCGCCGGCGGGACAAATCCCGCCGGGATCTCTTCCGTTCCGATTTCAAAAAGCAGTTCTTTTGTCACGATCGGTTCCGTCATAAAATCAGGAGAATAGAGACGTGCGGGCCGAGAAACCCGCTACAATGCATTATCCCGTCAGCGAGAAAACAGACTTTCTCCCCCCTTCCCGGGGGGGTGAAAGATCATCGAAGCGACGGCGGAGCGCCCACACGGACGATCACGGGCGGATTAGTATCCCGGCCTGCGACAGTTGCACCCCAATCCAATATCGGCCATGATATTGCCTCCAGCGACATCAGCGGCCGGTATATAGGCATAGTAATTCTGTTCGCTTCCCGCGAAAAGTTTGACCCGTTTTTTGGCCTTGAAGACCACGTTCCCGTTGGCCGTATAGACTTTGAAGTAGACGCAGCCCGATAACACCGAGGCCTTTGCTTGAACCGTTACGTAGACGCAGGCCTTGCCGCGATTGACGCCGCTGGTGATATAGTTCAGGCCGTACCTGACGACCGACAGTCCCGTGGGACAGTCGTTGAAGATGATCGTAGCCGGTTTGACAATCCAGGTGCCGGCATCGGCAACGGTCGCCATCAAGAAGAGCGCCAGGAAAAGAATCGAAATCTTTTTCATATCCCTACTCCTCCGGAAAAAAACCATAAAATCTTATATGTTTTTCCACCGCTTCTGTAATGGGTAGCCCATCTGTTCGCGCTGGGAAAGGTAGCCGAGGGCACACGATCTTGCCAGATCCCTAACCCGCCCGATGAACCGGGTGCGCTCCGCGACACTGATGGCACCCCGCGCATCCAGGAGGTTGAAGAGGTGGGAACACTTGAGGCAGTAATCGTAGGCCGGCAGCACCAGTCCCTTGCCGATGAGCCGCTTGGATTCCGCCTCGCACATATCAAACATGCCAAACAGCATATCTTGATCGGATTCATCGAAATTATAGACGGAGTTTTCGACTTCGCCCTGGTGATGAACGTCACCGTACGTCACGCCGTGGGCCCACTGGAGGTCATAGACGTTGTCGACCCCCTGGAGATACATTGCGATCCGCTCGATACCGTAGGTCAGCTCGACCGAAACCGGGGCAAGGTCCACCCCGCCGGCCTGCTGAAAATAGGTAAACTGGGTGATCTCCATGCCGTCCAGCCAGACCTCCCAGCCGAGCCCCCACGCGCCGAGGGTGGGCGATTCCCAGTCGTCTTCCACAAACCGGATATCGTGGGCCAGGACGTCGATGCCGAAGCTCTTGAGGCTGTCCAGATAGATTTCCTGGACTTCCAGCGGCGATGGTTTGAGGATGACCTGATATTGATAGTAGTGGGAGAGTCGGTTGGGATTCTGGCCGTACCTGCCGTCGTTGGGACGCCGGGAGGGTTCCACGTAGGCGACGTTCCACGGTTCCGGCCCCAGTACCCTGAGGAATGTGGCCGGGTTCATCGTCCCCGCTCCCACCTCGATATCGTACCCCTGCTGTATGAGACAGCCGCGCCCTCCCCAGTACGTCTGGAGTGCTATGATCAGATCCTGAAACGTAAGCGCCACGGTCTCCCCCTCAGACAAAATTATATATTAAACTCGGGGCGTTGGCAATGTCAAGAAAATTGAATCCTTAATTTTTTTATTGAAATCTTCCGGTAATCCGTACTATATACTATATAAACAAGAAAAGGGCCGTTTTCATCCCCGGGTCATCCGATCCCCACCCAAAAGGGCCTGAAATTGTCTTCCGGGATCGTCCCCATCATCGGGTGGCGGCGATCGCATCGGCCTCCCACGGGAGGAGGTGAATACCCGGAGCAGTAGTCGGACTTGCGACGGATCACTATTTAAGAGGCGCCCGTGATGAGATACAGGCTCCTGTCGGCACTTTCGCTTTTGCTGATAATCGTTTGCGGCCTCCCTATTGCCGGCCGCTGCGGCCAATGGGAGATCATTGACCACAGGACCGAAAAGGAGGGGCTCTTCGATAACACCGTCAACGCCCTGTCTCCGGCCGGGGATACGGGCGTCTTTATCGCCTCGGGGGGGGGGCTGCACGTCCTCTCGGACTATTTCTTTTTGCCGATCTTTCAAACCATCCCAACAACGGCGCTGACGCAGGACCCCGACGGCGACCTCTGGGCCGCCACGGATACCGGGCTGGTATACCGCATCACCGACCGGGACGGCATCTGGACGGCGGCACGCTTTCCCTTCGCCAGGGATAAAAAGATCACCGCGATTGCGGCACGATTCAATGCGGTGACTATCGGCACCGATTCCGGCCTCTATTACTGCAATCCCGACGGGACACCCCATACCGTTTTGAAGGGGGCGTCCTTCACGGCGCTTTCCGCACCGTCCGACGGCACGATAATCGCCGGGGCGCTTGACCGGACGCACAAGAAAGGGGGGCTCGTGATCATCGGGGGGACGTTTGCATCAAGGACCGGATGGGTCGAGGAGCTTTCGGGAAACGCCGTCGGCGCCCTTTACGTCGACGCAGACCGTCTTTTGATCGGCACCGACGCCGCCGGCGCCTTCGTCCTGGACGATACTGGGATTCATGCCATCGAGCTTCCCGAAAGGCCGGGGAGGATAACGGCGTTTCTCGTATATAATACGACCACCCTGGTCGGCTCCGATACGGGTATCTATGCCTCAACGGGAGGCGGGGCATTCGAATCGATTTCTACCGGCGGCGGCGTTGCCCCGGCCGGCGTTACCTCATTTGCCCCCGGACCGGACGGGTCCCTCTGGGTCGGCACGAAAAAGGACGGGGTCTACCTCATGCGGGTGCACCCGTGAGGCGTCCCCCGGTAAGCAGACACCGCCGCGGCGGCCTAATCGGGCACCACGCTTGTCTCTGCATCCGGAAACCCCGGACAAAACGTATCGCCCGGGCGGCTTCGGCCTCCTCGGCGGTCTATGATCGGACTATATCTTATGTACGATGAATCCGTTATGCGGGACACCCGCGCCGTTATTGACCTCTCGGCCGTGGCCGATTCCATCCGGGGGATCGGGACGCTCGTGGGCGGCAACGTCCGGATCATGGCAGTGGTCAAGGCCGACGGTTACGGCCACGGAGCGGTGAGGGTGTCACAGACCGCGCTGGCGCACGGCGCCACATGTCTGGGAGTTGCCTATGCCCAGGAGGCCGTTGAGATCCGCGAGGCGGGCATTAGCGCGCCCATCCTGGTTCTGGGTGCGGCGCCGCCCGAAGCGGTGGAGCCGGTAGTAAAATATGATCTGGCGCAGTCCGTCTGCGACACTGAGACCCCGCGGGCCCTTTCGGCGTTGGCATCTTCGGAGCGCCCGGCGCGCGTCCACGTGAAGGTCGATACCGGGATGGGGCGCATCGGGGTCACCCCCGCCGACACCCTTGATTACATCGCCTTTCTTAAGGGCCTTCCCAATATCATTATTGAGGGAATTTTCACCCACTTTCCGAAATCTGACGAGGCCGACCCTGCGTCTACCAACAGACAGATCGAGGAATTCACCGGCCTGTTAAAGGAGCTGTCCTCCCGCGGGATCGATATCCCGCTTCGCCACATGGCCAATTCCGGCGGGGTACTTGCGTTCCCGGCGTCTCACCTCAACCTCGTTCGGCCGGGGATCATGATCTATGGGCTCTACCCGTCATCGGAGGTCAAACGCTCGATACCGCTTCGGCCCGCCATGAGCCTGGTAACGAAAATTCGATTTATCAAGCGCGTGCCCGCCGACACCCCCATCAGCTACGGGGGCACCTACGTCGCGAAGGCCCCCACGGACGTGGCCACGCTCCCGATAGGATACGCCGACGGCTACCGAAGGCTTCTCTCCAACAACTACGAGGTGCTGGTGCGCGGAAAACGCGCGCCGGTCATCGGCCGTGTCTGCATGGATATGACGATGATTGACGTAACCCGCGTTCCGATGGCCCAGGTCGGCGACGAGGTCGTCCTCATGGGAAGGCAGGGGGAAGGCGAGATATCCACCGACGAGATGGCGGAAAAGCTCTCGACGATCAACTATGAGATTACGTGCCTGGTCGGCAGGCGGGTGCCGAGGGTGTATATTAATGAATAGCCCCGATAGAAAACGGACGGGGATAACGGGCGGGACGCGATGAAAAAGAATCCTACGAACAGCGTAACTGCCGACACACTCCCCCCTCGAAACCCGCCCTCCGGTTTCGTAACACAGATCAAGGGAAGCACAACCTGTATCCTTCGTTGCCAATGGGAGGAGGAGCTTCTCGCGTCGGGAATCCTGACGGGAGGACCCGGATCGACGCCGATGGGTCAGACGGCGCTCCCCGGCGGGAGGGGTTCGGTATCTATCATTACCCTTCCGAACGTTGGGGCCGTGGTGCTGCGCCGTTACCGGCGGGGGGGGCTCATCGGGAAGGTCCTCGTGGACCGCTACCTCTCCGGCACCCGGCCCTTTCGCGAGCTCTCGGTCCTGGCGCTGGCGCGCGCGCGCGGCGTTCCGGTGCCCGACGCCATGGGGGCTTCCTCGATCCGTGTGGGGATCCTCTGGCACCGGGGGCGGATCGCCACCCGGCTGATCCCCGGCGCACGGACCCTTCCCGTGTTTATAGAAAAAAACAGGGGAAACGGCGCGCTCGTCGCTCGCGTGCTCGAGGGGGCGGGCAAGGCTATCAGGCGCATGCACGAGGCGGGCATCGATCATGCCGACCTCAACATGAACAACGTCCTCGTGGACGACAACGACGTCGTCCACATCATCGATTTTGACAAGGCGGTCTTTTGCCGGCGGCTCGGATTGCGGTGGCGGATACGGAACCTCCGGCGCCTGCTGCGCTCGTTGAGGAAACTGAAGGCAGCGGGAAGGCTCCTCGAGGAAGGCGATTTTGCTGAAATTATCAGGGGATATACGGCGGACGACCCGGCGCTGTCGGCCGTGATAGAAAAAAAGACGCTCCGTTCCCGGCTGTTGGCGCTCAGGTCGGCAGCGGGAAAGATATTTTAGGTATAACGTAGCAGGATGAAATTCATAATCTTGGACCTTCAGACCTTTGCACCTTATGAATATCGAAGGAATTCTGGTATAAGAAAGTATAAGGTTTATCCTTAAACTCATCTGTAAGATTATATCTAATCCATAAATCACAATTATTCAAACTGTTGCCTCTAGTTGCCGTCGTCGGCCCGCCCTCCCTGATGTCATATTCCTTTCCGTCCTTAAACATTTTTACCGTAGGGGTCATCTTGATTTTTTCTTTTTTCGTTTCAATACCCCACTCCTTATAGTAAACATACCCGTTATCTTTAGCAATGTCATACATATAAAAACTAATCTGTACTTTATATTTATTAGCTAATTCTTCGAATACCGCATACTCATTTCTATGGGCCTCCGTATTTAACGCGTCGGAATTATAAAACAGTACGAGACTGTCTTTTCCGGGAACCTTTACCAATTCGTCGAGATTTGATTTTCCATTTTCATCAAATTGGATTTCGGTTATATATTTGCTTGCCGGGACCGCCGTATCCTGCGCGTGGGCGGCAATCGGCAGGTTCCCGGAGCAGACCGCAATGGAAAACACGCCGAGAAGAACGAAGATTGTCGCATTTTCCCATTTCCGTGTTTGTTTCGTCATATCAATCCCTCCATATCCAGCGGGCAACCGCCTATAGTAACGGCACATTCGTTTTTCACCGTTACGGCTTTACGCCCGTAGGGGCGGCATATATGTCGCCCGGTGTTGAATCGCGATTTGAATTAAGGTGACACCATACTTAATTAATGGTTGTCATTTTAAACTAGTTTTATTAATTAAGTATGGTGTCACCTTAATTCATTAATTCAATGCCAACAGGATACCCGATCCCGGTATTCATTTCAACGCTATTTTTAACGGAAAACGAAGACGGGCGGCATATATGCCGCCCCTACGGGATTAAATTCGATTGCCGCGAATTACGGGGACATGTACCTAATTCAATAAACCTCGTTAATATAACGGAGGAATATGAATTAGGTACATGTCCCCGTAATTCGATCCACCACGCGTAACCGTCATTCCTTCGGAAAATACCGATTTACCGTCTCGGCCGCCTCATCCAGCCATCCCTCCCTCTCTTCCCGCGTGCTCGTGACGACCACCGAGAACGTCCGCCGGAAATACGTCGTCACCCCGCACAGCCCGAAGACACACCGCCGCCATATCGAATCCAGCGGGTCCCCGAAGTCCGTCTCCTCCCGCTCGGGCGGCGTGTTTGCCGTGTTGAAGACGAGCGCCGTCTTCCCGGCAAGCAGCCCCAGCGGCACCCCCTCCCCCGAATCGCCCTCCAAGAACCGGTACGCAACCCCCGGCCGGATGACCCGGTCTACCCACCCGGTCAATACCGCCGGCGGCATCCCCCACCAGTTTGGGTGGACGACGATGAGGCCGGAGGCGGAGACAAGCTCCCGGCAGTGGACATCGACGGCGGGATCGACCGGCCCGGCGGCGGGGATCTCCGCCGTCGGCAGCAGCGGATCGAACCCCTCCCGGACAAGATCGTGGAAGAGGACCTCGTATCCGTTCTTCGAGAGTGTCTCGCCACATCTGTGTGCTATCGTGGCGTTGAAGCTCTCGCCGTCGGGATGGGCCAGTATCACCAGGACATTCTTCATCCGCTCCTCGCGCGGGCACGTTACCGTTTTACCGCCGTGTAGACGGCCGTGGGCGGGAGGTCTTCCCTGAGGTTTTTATCCGTGATCAGCTCGCGCCCGAAGTCGCCGAACACCTCGGTGAGGACCGCCTCCAGCCGGTCGTCCGGCTGGCTGGACCAGACCCCCAGGACCCCTCCCTGGGCCAGGCACCGGCGTATCTTTTTCATTCCCCGCCTCGTGTAGAGGGGGGCGTTTCGCTCGAGGATCAGAAACGACGGGCCGTTGTCCACGTCCATCAGTACGGCGTCAAACGCCCCGCGGCGCTTCTCGATGAGCTCCAGAACGTCCCCCTCCCAGACCGTCACCCGGTTGTCGAAAAGCGCGCGTGCGTTGAATTCTTTCAGGTGCGTTCGGTTCCAGCGGATGACAGCCTGTTCAAGCTCGGCGACCACTACCCTGCCGACCCGACGATCGGCCAGCGTCTGGGCAAGCGTCAGCCCAAGACCGAGCCCCCCGACGAGAACCGCAATGTCGGCATCCTTATTGAGGAGACCCAGTGCCGCGGACGCAAGCCGCCGCTCCGTCGGCCCGTCGGACGCCGCCATGACAAAATGCCCGCCGATGGTGATCTCATAGCGCGGGCCTTCCGGCGTTTCGCGGGAGAAGAGTATGAGGTCGCCGCTGACACCCTCGAGGCTTTCGATAACGCACGGGCGCGGGGCTTTATTTCCATTAACTATCAATAGGTGCCATCATCCTTTATTATAAATCATGCATACAAAATAGCCGTCTCCTTGGGATAACCTGTTGATAAACAGAGGCGGTCGATATAAAACATATTGAAATAACAGGTGTTTTCGGAAGTTGCCTAATTTTTAAGCAGCCGAAAGAGTCAATATATTCAATAACTTATGGTCATTTTGCGTGGTTTTGTTATACAGAAATGATATATTTATTACCCGAATGAGACAATCAACCGGTCGCACCGCCGCCTTCCGACAGCAGCTTTATCGCGGCATCGTACACCTCGTCGGCCGTGACCGATTCCATGCACCGATGGTCAATGGGACACGTGCGCAACAAGCAGCGCGAGCATTCGAACTCATGCCAAACAACGGCGGCCCGCCCCATCGGAGAGGTCGTATCGGGATTGGTGGGACCGAAAACAGCGACGACCGGTGCCGAGAGGGCCGCGGCGATATGCATGGGCCCGGAGTCGTTGGTAATAAAGAGGGTACATCTATTGATAAGAGAGATCAGCCGTCTGATCGTGGTCGCTCCGGCCGCGCGGATCGGCCCAGACTTCATGAATCCGGCCACTTCCGCCTCGATTCCCCGGTCCATTTGTCCGCCCATGATGACGGCGTGACCGCCGAATTTACCGACCAGTCGATCGGCCACGGCGGCAAATCGATCGGGACGCCAGCGCTTGGCGCCGCCATAAGCGGCGCCGGGATTTATGCCGAAGAGCGGTCCCCGTTCGTATCCCCCGGCGCGAAGGAAATCATTCGCCCAGGCGTCTGCGTCCGCGTCGGGCGCGATCCGGGGAATAGTCAGGGGGCCGGGTTCTCCAAGGACAGATACGATATGGCGGTAGTATTGGCTCTGATGGGTGGCCCTGATTTCCGGCGTCCTGGCGACCCGGTCAGTCAAAAACAGGGACCTGGCGTCGGCCGCATAGCCGATGCGCCGCCGCGCGCCTCCCAGATAGACAAGGAGGGCGGAATGGAGCGATCGGGGAAAGATAATCCCAAGATCGTGGCGTACATTCCTCATCCCGCACACCAGAGAAAGTTCCCCGGAAAGCGTGTCGTCGTAATCGAGGACCGAATCGATCTCCTTCACCCCCCTCAGCAGGTCGCCGAGAGGCCTTTTCAGGGCAATATCGATGGTGGCGTCGGGAAAGACGTGCTTAAGTGAATAGACCGCCGGCAAAGATAATAAGACGTCCCCGATCCAATTGGTCCCTTTGACGATAATCCGTTTCATGGTACACTCAATCGATTTTCTTTGCCTCGTCGATGAGCATAATGGGGATGTCGTCCTTGATCTCATAGAGGAGTTTGCATTTTTTGCAGATCAGTCCGTCTCCCTTTTCGGTAAGCGACACGTCCCCCTTGCACTGGGGACAGGCCAGTATATCCAGAAGGTCTTTGTCTATCGCCATAACCATTCCTCCCTGCTACTGTTCGGATAGTATGCGGTCCACCGCCTCGGCCAGATTATTCGTGACATAGTCCGGCAGGACCCCTTCTCCCTTGAGTTTATCGATCTCTTCTGCGCCGTGACCGGTGACAACGAGGATGGAGCGGGCCCCGACGTTTTTGGCCAGCACGATGTCTCCCCGGTGGTCGCCGACGACGTACGATCTCGACACGTCTATATCAAATTGTTCCTGGGCCCGCCGAACCATGCCCGGTCCCGGTTTTCGGCAATTGCACTCACGGCGGTACTTTTCCACGGTCCCCTCGGGATAGTGGGGACAGTAGTAAACCGCGTCAAGACGCGCACCGAGACCTTCGAGTTGGCCGGCCATTGTCTCGTTGACCCGGGCAACTTCTCGTTCTCCGAAGTATCCCCGGGCAACGCCCGACTGGTTGGAAACCACTACCACGAGAAATCCGGCCTCGTTGAGACGCTTGATTGCCTGGGCACTGCCGTCTATGAGCACGAAATCCTCCGGGCGAGAGAGATAGCCCACTTCCACGTTTATCGTGCCGTCCCGATCGAGAAAGACCGCCCGCCTGCCTTTCGCGCTCATGCCGCCTTCTCCTTTACCCGTTTTACAATCATCTCGACCAACGCGTCGTCCCCGGTAATCGCAAGATCCATGACGAGGGCCCCAACCGGCAGCGTAAACGGGGCATCCCCCGGAAGCCGGGCCAGGTCTTTCTCGGTGGTTACAAAGATCTCCGCCCCCGCCTCCCGCGCCCGCCGGTTAAGGAGGTCCACATCCTCATCGGCATAGCGGTGATGATCGGCAAACACCATCCGATCGGCGGTCGCGGCCCCCAACCCTTCGAGGGCCTCGAAAAACCGCTGGGGCCGGGCTATCCCGGAAAACGCCAGTACGCGCATCCCGGCCGGTGCCCCGGGGGGAACCCTTTTGCCCGAGAGGGTCACGAGACCCTTCACAACGGCGTGGGCCCGGACGACCGGCTTGCCGGCGACGTACGCAGAGAACCGCTCCGGGAGTTCGGAAGCTTGCCGCCCTGAAAGCCAGACCACATCGGCGCGGCGCATCCCATTCAAGGGCTCCCGGAGGGGCCCCGCCGGAAGCACCAGTCCGTTTCCCAGGGGATTGTCCGCGTCCACCACGAGGATATCTATATCCCGAAAGAGACCGAGGTGTTGGAATCCGTCGTCCATCACCACAACCTCGGCCCCGAAGCCCTCCAGCGCCACCTTACCCGCCCGGTACCGGGCGGGCGAGACCACCACGGGAACGCCGGGAAGTTTCCGCGCGGTCATGAGGGCCTCATCAGGGGCCTGCCCGGCCTGCCGGTACAGACCGTCCGGACCGGAGACGATGAGGTAATCTCCCGTGATGCGATATCCGTAACCCCTTGATATTACGGCAGTCTTGATCCCGGCACCGATGAGACGGCGCACGAGGTGGACGACCGCGGGTGTTTTCCCCGTACCGCCGGTGGTGATGTTTCCCACGCAGACCACCACGGCGTCAAGCCTTTTGACCCGAAATATCCCGATACGGTAGCACCACCGCCTGAGGCGCATGACGGCACCGTAGATCAGCGAGGCAAGATAGACCGGAAAAAGCCCGATCTTGACCCATAACCCTTTTGCCGGGTCCTGATGGATGGATATGATCTTCTGCTCTATCCCCATGCTGTCACCCGTGCCCGTGCCCTCATCTCTTTTCGGACAGGTAAAAAACGACGGCCGCCGCGGTTTGCGCCGTCGCCCCCCTGTTGGCGCGGACCAGCTCTCGTGCGCGCAGCCCCGCGTCCCGGGCAAAGGCAGGGTCCGAAAACAGCCGCGCGGCGATATCGGCTATTCCCCGGGCGTTGCGCGCTTCGAAACCGCCCCCGGCATCGATCAGGCCCCGGGAGATTTGGGGGAAATTACCCATGAAGGGGCCGAAGACCGGCGGTTTGCCTACCGCCGCCGCCTCCAGCACGTTGTGCCCGCCGATACCGGCAACGAGACTGCCGCCGATAAAGATCACGTCCCCCAGCGCCAGGAGCCCCGCCAGTTCCCCCAGGGTATCCAGCAGCAGCACCGCCGTTCCGGGGGCCGCCCCGTCCTTCCCGAGCCTGCTCCGATTTATATAGCCGACCCCCCGGTTCTTCAGCAACCGCTCCACATCATTGGTCCGCGCCAGGTGGCGCGGTGCCAGTATCAACAGCAGATCGGAGATATCCCCGTTAAGGCGCTCAAAGGCGTCAAGTACGATCTCCTCCTCACCACCGTGAGTGCTTCCGGCGATCATGACGCGTCCTTTTCTCGACGACAAAAACCGCTTCACGTCGTCGGCAACGTCCCTTTTGTCCGGCCCGATGTCATATTTAATATTGCCCGTGACCAGCACCCGGGCCGGCTCGCACCCGAGACCGGTGTAACGCTCTTTATATTCCTCGGACTGGGCCGTTATGAGAGAGAACCGTCCCAGGACCCGCCGGATAAACCCGCCGACAAGCAAGAATCGCTTATGGGTCTTTTCCGACATCCTGCCGTTGACCAGCAGGACGGGGATTTCCCTCAAGCCCGCCTCCCGGACGAAGTTGGGCCAGATCTCGGCCTCCATGAAGACGACCGCGCGCGGCCGGATTTGATCGAGCGCCCGTCTCACAATCCAGGGAAAATCAAGCGGAAAGTAGCAGACCGTCTCTGACTTTAGACGCCCCTCGGCGATCGAGCGCGCTGCAGGAGTGTTGACCGAGAGGATTACGGGGAGATCCTTGAGGCGGGTTCTGATCTCTTCGATGAGGGCTACGGCGGCCGTTGTCTCTCCCACCGAGGCGGCGTGAACCCAAACTGGCCGCCCGCGGGCAACGCCGATTTTTCCCAGACGTTCCTTGAACCGGGCCCTCCCCTGCGTGTCGGTGACAATCCCCCTCCCGTAAATGAGCATGATGATCGGAAACAACAGGATTATCAAGAGGTTGTAGAGGAAATACCACCCCGTGTCACCCGCAATGCGGCCCCTATCCACGGCCCCTTTCCAACCGCTTTGTGCCGCCCTGCCCAGTAAGAGGATAAAAAGGCCGCAGATCGCGCCGACGATAATCCCGCCGATCGCATCCGACGGCCAGTGTACGCCCACCGATACGCGCGATATCGACACGACCAGCGCCAGCGGGACCATGAAGAAGGCGCTCGCAGGGACGCGCCCGATCAAAACCGTTGCCGCCGAGCTGATGTTTGCCGCATGGGCCGAGGGAAACGAGTAGCTTGAGGTGCACCCCGCCAACAGATGAACGTTCGGCAGGACGCGGCAGGGTCGCGTGCGCTCGAACATATTTTTGAGCATCTGGGACGTACCCAGGTCGGAGAGCCCCACGGCAATACCCGCAATGACGATCACCCACAGGGCCCTGCCCCGCCCCCTCCAGATGAAATAGGCCGCGATAACGGAAATCATCAGGATCTTGGAAAGGTCCAGCTTCGTCATGAAAAGCATAAAGCCGTCCATAACGGACGTAGTCATAGAATGATTGATAAGGTAGAAGAGTGAGATGTCGAGGTTATAGAGCCGCTCCAGGATATCCACGTTTTGATCCTCACATGGTATACGATTGCGCGGTCTGTTTTCGGTCCCTTCGGACGTATCGGCCAATAGCGTGCCCCTCGGGACCCCGGCCGTCCGCTCTCTTCGGGTCCGATCACCTTGCGCGCCTCGCGAGAGTAACGGGTTCCGGCGACCTCTCCCGTGGCATATCCCCATCGCGGCAGGAAGACCCCGACTCTCCGATATCTGTCGGCCGTTTGTCCGGCTGCTACGCCCGGGGTGCCCGTGAAAGTGTGATTGATGATAACGATCTCACGAGCATCGGGAGTCCGCTCGCTTTCCTCCGCGGGGGTTCCCACCGTCGGTCGGCTAGTGTTCTGTTAATTATAATCGGCAACGTTACGGCCATGCCCTATGGCATCGCCGACCCCCGATTCAGCGTGTGGGGACCGGTTCGTGGAACCCGGCCCCGCCCGTGTCGCGAAACTGCATATCGTAGAGCTTCTTATATTCGCCGGATTTCGCCAACAACTCATCGTGCGTTCCCTCTTCCACGATCTTGCCGGAAACCAGCACGACGATTCGATTTGCGTACTTGATCGTGGATAGACGATGCGCTATCACGAAGGTGGTACGCCCTTTCATAAGGTTTTCCAGGGCCTTCTGCACCTCCTGTTCGCTTTCGGTATCAAGCGACGAGGTCGCCTCGTCCAGTATAAGGATCGGCGCATCCTTGAGGATGGCCCGTGCGATCGAGATGCGCTGGCGCTCCCCGCCCGACAGCCGCATTCCCTGTTCGCCGATCATGGTATCGTATCCGTGCGGCAGCCGGGTGATGAAATCATGGGCATTTGCGGCCCTGGCCGCCGCGAAGATCGCCTTATCGGGCATATCGTGGGTGCCATAGGCAATGTTGTTTTTAATCGTGTCCGAAAAGAGGATCGTCTGTTGAGTCACGATCCCTATTTGGGACCGGAGCGACCCTACGGTCGCGTCGCGGATGTCGGTACCGTCAACGGTGATCGATCCCTGCGTTACATCGTAAAATCGGGGGATGAGGTTTACCAGGGTCGTCTTACCCCCGCCGCTCATGCCCACGAAGGCGATTACCTCGCCCGCCTTCACCTTAAGGTTAATATCCCTGAGCACCGGCTCGTCGTCATAGGCAAATGAGACATGAGAAAGCTCCACGTTTTTCTTGATGGGTTGGAGCTCCAACGCGTCCGGTTTATCGAAGATCTCCGCCTTGGTGTCAAGGACGTCAAATATACGCACCGCCGCGGCGATGGCCTCCTGGAGGGAATTGAATATCTTGGTGATAGAGCGGATCGAAGGCCAGATCATCGCTATGGCCACGGAAAATGATATAAAGTGCGAAAAATAGGCCTTGTCCTTAAACGACTGGTAACCCCCGTAGGTGAGGACCAGCGCCAGGCCGACCGTTGCAAAGACTTCAATAATAGGGTCGTTCATCGCCTTGACCCGCGCGCTCCTCAACAGGGTTTTGAAGAGCTTAAAATTCTCCTGCTCGAACCGCTCGGTCTCATACTTTTCCATCCCGAAGGCCTTGACGATACGGGCGCCGGAAAAGGTCTCCATGAGGATGGTGGTGATATCGGCCGCTTTCACCTGGCCCCTGGTTGAGAACTTCCTGACCTTTCCGGCGATCTGGCTGACCGGAACGGCAATAAAGGGAAGCACCACAAAGGTGAAGAGGGCCAGTTTTGGATCCATGGTGAATGCGACGATGATCAGGCCGAGAATCGTCAGCGGGTCCTTGACGATTCCTTCGATGGCGTTGACCGACACCGTAATCAGGTTCACGTCATTGGTGATCCGGGAGGTGAGGACGCCCGTGTGGGTCCCGGAGAAGAACTTGAGCGAGAGCTTTTGAATATGGCCGTAGAGATGGTTCCTGACGTCCCTGACGACCGACAGGCCCACCATACGCAGCAGGTACGTTCCGAAGAAATTGACGACCGCCCTGAGGATGTTCGTTAATACGACCGCGAGGACCAGAAGAGTCAGAAACCGCAGATCCTTTGCCTCGATGATCTGTGCCATGAGGGGCTGGATCAAATACGCAACGCCCGCCGAGGTAGCCGAATAGAGCATATTCATAAGAATTGCCCAGGAAAACCTTACCCGGTACGGTCTTATGTATCCCAGCAGCCGCTGGTAGATCAGGAAGACCTCATTGGCCGATTCGTATCGAGCCTTGATCCTTGCGATCGTCTCTTTGATTTTAACCAGTATCATTTACGCTACCCGAGCCTTATCTTTCCATATTTTATGCGGAACCTGAGGATCGTAACGAGGCTCTGAACGCTTATCCTCAGGCTGAATTTGGCCGATCCCGCCCGCCGTTCGGAGAAGACGATCGGAAACTCGACAACCGACCAACCGCGCGTCAGTGCCTGGATCAGCATCTCCTGGACGATTGAAGGTCCCACCGACACCATCGTATCCCAATCGAGAGTCTTGACGACCTCCCGCCGAAAGAGGCGATACCCGGAAGTAGGATCCTTTACCTTCAGGCCAAGGAGTGTATGGATATATACGGAGGCAAAGGCGGTAATCATCCTCCTGACGGGCGATCTCCTGACCTCCCCTCCCCCCGGAATACCCCGTGAACCGATTACGATATCATAACTCTTTATCAACCTCAAGAAGTCTTTTATATACTTCGGATCATGGGAGAAATCCGCGTCCATCTCGCCGATGTATCGGGCGCCCACACCAAGCGCATGTCTGAACCCGACGATCCCGGCGCTTCCCCTTCCGCGCTCATTTTTCCGGACGATAAGCTCTATCCTCCCACCCCGCTTACCCAGGGAGCGTACAATATCGGCCGTCCCGTCCGGGGAATCGTCGTCCACGATAACGACCCCCATCTCCGGCGATTGGGCCAGCACCGCCTCGATGAGGTCCTTTATGTTGTCGGCCTCGTTATAGGTGGGAATCATCATCAGTGTCGTCGGTTTCATGGCGCCGGGTCTCCTCTCGCTCATACGAATCCGCAAAGGGCCGCGGCAGCGCAGACCACCAATGATACCACGATCCCGAGCAGCGCACCGCCCGCCACGTCCAGCGGGAAGTGGATGCCGAGATATATTCGGGAAAATGCGACGACAAACGACCAGATAAACAACCCCGGCGTGTACCATCCGGCCCAGAACCAGGTTACCGCAACGCAGGCGCCCAGCGCCGTCTGTGCGTGCCCCGATGGAAACGACTTCTTCCGCGCCCGCTCCAGCACCGTGTGCACCGAGACCTTTCCGTCCTTGATATCTTCCCGAAACGCCGACAGCGGCCGGCGGCGGCCGATGACGTTTTTTATGACAACCCCCAGGATCCCACCCAGGATGATCGACACGCCGATCACGATAAACCGGTGGGAGAGCCACGAACCTTCGACCCGGTAGAGAATCAGTATCATCAACGGCACCAGCACCCAGCCGTTTCCAAACTGGGTAATGATTACCATAAGGATGTCCAACACGCGGTTATGAAATGAACCGTTGAGAAACAGGAATATCCTGCGGTCAGCCGCGCGAAGACGTTGTCGAAGGGATGTTTGAGTCATCTGATGTACTATACTACTAAATATCTCTGAAAGAATCCGCCTTGTTACCCACAGGGCCGGATTGGACGCATAGATCAGAACCCCGCTATTTTACGGATCGGTCTTTTTTTTTGGCCGGGTATACCGGGTCCTTGTCTTCTCCCACGCCCGGCACGTCCCGAGGCTGCATCCCACCCCGAGAAGCGCCCCCGCCACCACGTCCAGCGGAAAGTGAACGCCCAGATAAATCCGGGAAACCGCGACCCCGCCCGCGAGTATGAAGACCAGCGGAGCATACCATCCCCGATAATAATATGCCAGGGCCGTCGCCGTCCCAAACGCGGTCTGTGCGTGCCCCGAGGGAAACGAATTTCCGCGCCACCGTTCAAATACCGTATGCACCCAGACGGCCCCCGTTCGTATTTCTTCCGAAAATTCCGTAAGCGGCCGGGGCCTTCCCGCAATCTCCTTTATGATACCGTTAACCACTCCTCCCACCACTACCGCCGCGATAATGGCCGGGACGCGCGCCGCGAAACGGCGCCTGTCGCCAAAATAGAGAACCGGCCCCACGATACCCGCCAGAAAAAGCCCGTTTCCAAACAACGTAACGAAAGCCATCCCGATATCCAGGGCCGGTGAGGGCCACGTCCCGTTTATCAAGAGGAATATCGTTTTGTCCAGGGCGATTAGTCTATCGATTAGGGTGCCCATTGCGTATTACTTTTAAATTGCTCTATCATGCCGCCTCGCCCGCCGCGGTTGACGACGACGGTCGCCCTTGCGGCGAGAAACGGCCCGATTCGCGAGTCTCTGAGTTATGGTCACGTCCGCCGATTGTTTCCCATCACCCGCAGTATCGCCGCAAGGACCTCCTGAATCGAGATCGCGTCCATGCAGTGCGGATCCTTTTCACACCCGGATCGGTAGCAGGGTGCGCAGTCTATGGTCGAGATGACTTTTTCGCCCCGCCCGAAAAGGTCGACTTCGGAATGGCTCGTGGGCCCGAAGATCGCCACCGTCGGAATCGAGAGCCCGACGGCAAGATGCAGGGCCATTGTATCTCCCGTGACGATGATATCCAATAGTGAAAGCATGGCGGCAAACTGCCCGAGGGTCTGCTCGCCCCCAATGACGGCCGCCACACCGCCCGACGCCTCCTGTATATATCGGTTTCTCTCGACCTCCAGCCGGCCGCCCAGAAGCAGGACGGTTGCCCCCGTCTCCTGGACGAGCGAGCGCGCCAGGCCCGCAAATCCCTGTCTCGTCCACGACTTGTGTGTAAAGACCGGGCCGGCCCCCGTGTTGAGCCCGATGAGAGGACGTTTGCCGTTGGGCGTGATCCCCTCTTCACGAAAAAGCGCCTCGGCCCACCGAAGATCCTCTCCGTTAAGGGCTACGCGGTAGTCCTGCCCCTCATAGGGAATGCCGCACGCCTCGTAGACGATTTCGGGATAGGACTTCGTATTCTCGTGAAACTTGAGGGGATCATCAAGCCCGAGCCTCAGTGCATACCGGCTTTCCGGATTAAATATGGTAAGCGATCCCTCGGGGGAATGCGTAAACCCGAGCTTCTCGTCGGCGCTTGCCAAACAGGCCAGGGCGGTCGCCCTCGGCTCCTTGTCCAGGCAAATCAGGACGTCAAACCGCTGGGACATGACAAAGAGGATGGAACCGAGGTCATAGGTCAACAGGCGGTGGATGCCGTCGGTCTCTTTGAGGAGCTGGGCCGCGGCGGCGTCCGTTATCCAGGTGACGTGGGGATTGCCGTATTTCTTTTTTAGTCCGGTGATGATCGATGTCGTCCTGATGACGTCCCCGATGGCGGCAAGTTTAATGATCAGAACGCGCGTACCCATCGGCGTGTATTCGGGGCATCCGTCACAGGGCCGCTTATACCGACAGGGTTTCTCGCCGACATAATAGACGCAGTCAAGGCTAACCTTCATGGTACAGGAATTCCACGACTTTATGGGCTATCCGCTCCGATGCCCCGGGCTCGCCGATAATTCTGCCGACCTCTCGAAGGTCTTGCTTCATCCGATCGCGCACCGCGTTGTCATTGAGGATAGTGAGCACTTCCCGGGCGATCCCTTCGGCGGACGCTTCATCCTGGATCAACTCCGGCACCACCCGGCGACTCGAGACCAGGTTGACCATCGCGATATACGGCACCCTGATGAGCCGTCGGGCAAGGAAAAAGGTAAGCGGGTTGAGCCGATAGATAACCACCATCGGCGTTGTCAGCAGCGCCGTTTCCACGGTTGCCGTGCCGGAGCTGACGACGGCAACATCCGCACTTTTCACCACTTCATGAAACGCTCCCTCCCGCACCGCTATCGGAACGGGACAATCGGCCAGGTGGTGTTGGACGTCCTCCCGGACCAGCGTCGGGGCCAGCGGCATCGTGAACGACGCGTTCGGGACCTTGTCCCTTATGATACGGGCCGCCTCACACATAACCGGCATATGCCGCTCGATCTCACCCTTCCGGCTGCCGGGAAGCAGCGCAATAACGGGGTTTCCTTTTTTTTCTATCGTAAGATTTTCCAGCCGCCCCCTTACCACGTCCACGAGGGGATGGCCGAGAAACTCAACGTCGACACCCGCCTCTTTATAGATATCCACCTCGAAGGGAAATATCACGATCATTTTATCGACGAGCCGCGCCAGCGTCTTTACCCTGCCCCGGCGCCACGCCCATACCTGCGGGCTGATGTAGTAGAAGACCCTGACGCCCGACTTGGCCGCGGCCCGCGCTACGCGAAAGTTGAAGTCGGGGAAATCGATGAGAAGGACGAGGTCGGGCCGCGTCGTGCGAATCGACTCGGTGACTGCCTTCAGCGCCCGCCTGATCACCCCGAGGTGCCGGATTACCTCAAAGAGACCCACGACCGTGATATCCTCGGATCGGCAAAGGGCAGAGAGCCCCGCCTCCCGCATGGAGGCGCCACCCACGCCGAAAAAGGACACGCCGGGGGCAAGCCGCGTCACCTCTCGGATCAGCCGGCCGCCGTAGAGATCGCCGGAGGCCTCCCCCGCCACGATCAGTACCCGTTTTTCCGCAGGAGATCCGGCCGTAACGTTGGATACGCGCGTATCGCTCATGGGGTAAGGATCCCCCTCTCTCTGAGGCGCGTCATCGACTCTTCGAGCCGCTCCTTTATCATCATTGCCACCTCGAGGGCCCGCTTGCCGTCCCGGCCGGTGACCGAAGGATTGTTTCTGGTGCGAACGGCGTCGACAAAAGACTTTATCTCGTCGCCGAGATAATCGGAGTGAGAGATCTCTATGTCCTGCCTGATAATGGAAATGCCGTCGTTTCCGCCGTCTACCCGCTTATAGACCGTGATCTTTTGTGCGGCGTAATCAATCGATATATAGGCATCGGATTGAAATATCCTGATTTTTCTCATTTTTTCCGCACTTACGCGGCTGGCGGTAACATTGGCGACGCATCCGCTCTCGAAATTGAGCCGTGCATTGACGATATCCACCTGGCTGGTGATGATCGGTACGCCCACCGCGTCTATATGGCTGATCGGAGATTTCACGATATTGAGGATGATATCGATGTCGTGAATCATCAGATCGAGGATTACATCAATATCCACGGACCGATCGGGAAAGGGAGAAAGGCGGTGAGATTCTATGAACATCGGTTCCCGCATCGTTCCTTCGAGTGCGAGGACGGCGGGGTTGAAACGCTCCAGGTGTCCTACCTGGAGGATAAGTCCCCGGGATTCGGCGGTATCGATAAGCGACTGCGCCTCGATAAGGTTTGTCGTGATCGGCTTTTCCACGAATACATCGATACCGGCATTGAGAAAATCAACGGCGACCTGGTGATGATGCACGGTCGGGACGACCACGCTGACCGCGTCGACCATATCGAAAAGCCGGCGGTAATCGAGAATATAGGGAACTCCGTAGTCCGCGCCTATCTTCATGCCGATTTGTTCGTTCGTATCGCAAACGCCGGCAACCTCGACTCCCTCGATGCCGAGGTATTTTTCGAGATGGTACTTGCCGAGATAGCCGACGCCGATTACCCCTATCCTGATTTTTTTATCTATTTCGCCCACCCTTTATCCTATCACAGCGCCCGTTGGGAGGCGGCCCCCCGGTGTTGTTGCACCGATCCCTCCCGTTTCCCCGGCACTACTCTGTTGCGCCCCTCCCGGACGGGAACGGCGATCCCATAAACCTGTCCGCCCGATTATCGCGTGATCCCACGGCCCGAAGAGCGGATAAAATCCAGAAGATAGGCTACCTCCGGGACGTTGCCAAGCTCCGCCTGGACATTTTCGAGCGCTTCTTTCAGGAGCTTTTTCGATCTCCAGATGATTCGATAAGCCCGCCTGAGAGCGTCGATCGTCTCAGGTGAGAAGCCTCGCCGCCCCAGTCCGATCGCATTGAGCCCGATAATCCTGGCCCGTGGATTATTGCCGTGGGTCGCCTTCATGAAGGGGGCGATATCCATCGGGACCACCGTGCCCCCGCCGATAAAGGCGTTTCTTCCTATCTTCACGAACTGGTGGACCGCCACGAGCCCTCCGAGACCGACAAAGTCCTCGATCGTGACGTGGCCTGCCAGCGTCGCAACGTTGGCCATCACGACATTATTGCCGAGGTGACAGTCATGGGCGACATGGGTATATGCCATCAGGAAGTTCCCGTCTCCCAGTGTCGTCACGCCGCCCCCGTCCGGGGTGCCGGTATTGACGGTGACATATTCGCGAAAGACACAGGCTTTCCCGATCACGAGTTTGCCCCCGCTCCCCTTGTCCTTGAGATCCTGAGATTTTGAGCCGATAGAGGCGTGGGCGTAGACAACACAGTCGTCGCCGAGAGCCGTATCGCCGTCGATGATCGAGTGGGGGCCGATCGTAACGTTATTGCCGAGCCGTACCCGCTCTCCCACGATGGCATAGGGTCCGATATGGACACCCGCGCCTAATTGGGCGCCCGGCGACACGATGGCGGTGGAGTGAATCGTCGATTTCATAGCTCTCACAAAACAGTAACGCTAAATAATGCCTGAACAAACACATCGGGCCCGTCGCCGACTCTTCCCGAGAAGGCAATTTCCGTCCCCCTGTCTTCTTTCAAACCCACCATTACGGTCAAATCCCGGGGAGGAATTATCGGGATCATGAACCGGGCGGAACCTATGGAGGCCAGGCGCATTTCCCGGCTTTCGCCGGCCCTTTTTTCCGTCATGAGGAATAACTCCGCGGCCTGGAACAGCATCTCGATCTCGAAAACGCCCGGGACAATCGGGTGTCCCGGAAAATGGCCCGCAAGATAGGGTTCGTCGCCGCGGATTATGGTCTTACAGGTTATCCCCGTTCCCTTTTCGTACCGAACAATCTCATCGATAAATCGATACGGCGCACGGTGGTCCGGCGGTATCGTCGTATCATCCATGGCCGTACTCAAACCTTACCCGTCTTCTTTTCCAGCTGTTCGATCCGTTTTCTGAGGGACTCGATTTCCTTTCTGAGCTCGGGGAGTTTTGCCACCACCGGCATCGCCCTGAGCCATTTCTTATGGGGTATCATGGGATAGCCCGACATTATCTCTCCCGGGGGTATATCCTTATAAACGCCGGTCTTCGCCGTTACGATGGCGCCGTCGCCCACCGTAATGTGCCCGACGAGCCCTGCCTGTCCGGCCAGGACGACCTTTTTGCCGACATGGGTGCTTCCGGAAATCCCCACCTGTGCAACCAGGATGCTGTCCTCTTCCACGATGACATTGTGCCCGATCTGGATGAGGTTGTCCATCTTTACGCCCCGATGAATCCTGGTTTCTCCGAGGGCCGCCCGGTCGATTGAGCAGTTGGAGCCTATCTCTACATCATCTTCGATTACGACGATCCCGATCTGAGGGAACTTTACCTGTTTGTCACCTTCATGGGCAAACCCAAATCCGTCGGCGCCGATAACGGTTCCCCCGTGAATGATGACGCGGTTCATGATGATGCAGCGATTCATGATCGTAACGTTCGGGTAAAGGATCGACTCTTCACCCACGAAAGCCCCCTCCCCCAAGTAGACCCCGGGGTAGAGTACGGCCTTCTTTTTAACTTGAGCCCCCTTACCGACGTATACGAAGGGATAGACGGCGCACTCAGGATCTACATCCGACTCGGGGTGGACAAAGGCCTGGGGCGACACCCCGAAATAGTCCCGGACCCCAACAGAAAAAAGGGTGACGACTTTTGCGAACGCCAGATAGGGATTATCGACCTGTATGAACGATCTTCCCTGGGGAGATACATCCGGAGAGACGATGACCGCCGAGGCCGCGGTCGTTTCGAGAAATCTCATATATTTGGGATTGGCAAGAAAAGTGATATCTCCGGCGCCGGCTTCTTCAATCCCCCGAACACCCGTAATGATGGTTGCCGTATCCCCCACGGCCGTGCCGCCGAGGAATTCCGCCAATTGGCCAAGCGTCTTTTTCATTCTGACAGGTCCTCTATAGAGGAGAGGCGCCCGAAACCTGATACGTGACATCGGGCGAAGGTCTTATACTATTGCCCGGATGTTTCCGGTATCTCTCTCGTTTTTACGCCCTTTTCTCCCCGTGTCTTACCGCCCCCCCGGGATTTAACCGGAACCGAAAAATACTAACGCCACAGGTGCGGACCGTACATTCTCGCCGGGCGTCGGCCCACGGGCGTCATTGGGCCCGCTACTTCTTGTTCAACCGCTCGATCACCTCATCGGTCAGGTCTATGCTGTCGACGTTATAGAGGACTCCCGAGGCGGTCTTTTCGAAGATCAGGAGGTATCTCCCGCTTCCGATTTCGTCGACAACATCGTTTGTGAGAGACAGCATCCTTTTGTTAATCTCTTCGTTTTTTGCCGAGAGCTGATGCTGATACTCTTCCAGCTTGCGCCGGTAATCGATGAACTTGTCCTGATACTGCCGTTCCTTCTGAGCCAGTGCCTCGGCCGGGAGGGTCATGGCGTCCTTTTCGATCTCCCCTTTCAGACTTATGATCTCCGATTCCCGCTTCTCCAGATCCTTTTTGGCCCCCTTGAGTTTCGCGGCCATCTCATCCATTGCCTTTTTGCCCTGCTTGGATAGATCGATGACCTTCGTCATGTCCACGACACCGATTTCTTCTTCCTGGCACCGGGCATGAGCCGCCAAGCATACCGTCAGCAAAACGGCCGTCACGCAGATTGATAACGGTTTAAGAGCCAATCCCTTTTTCATGCTTACTCCATAAAAATAGGGGAGGAGCGTACGCTCCTCCCCCCGACGTATCTCATCAGGCAGTTAGAAGCTGGTGCCGACCGAGAAGTTCCACTCCGACTGATTCTCATCATCACGGGGGTCGAGGTTGTAACCCCACTCGATCCGGATCGGCCCGAGGGGTGAAACCCACCGGATACCGGCGCCGATGGAGTATCTCAGATCGCCGAAGTTCCAGTCCTCGTCTTCTCCCCAGACATTACCGGTGTCGAAGAAGACGACGCCTTTCATCTTAATGTCCTCGAAGATCGGGAAGATTAGCTCGAGGTTGACCAGGAGCTCCTTATTACCGCCCAGATATTCGCCATTACTATCCTTCGGCCCAACGCTGGAGGGCTTAAATCCGCGCAGGGAGTTGAGTCCTCCCGCAAAGAAGCGGGCATAGATGGGCAAGTCCTTACCGGTCAGCGGCTGAATATAGCCGACTTCGAGCCGCGGATGGAACACTAATTTCCAGACGACCGGGAAGTACCAGTTCGACTCGGCGACCGCCTTGACGTAGTATTCGTCACCTCCGATGCCGGCATAAAAGACCGAAAGCGAGTTTACCGACCCGCTGGAGGGATCAAACGTGTTGTCCCGCGTATCGTGCACGATCGCCGCCTCGATTCCACTGGTAACGGTGTGTCCCTCGTACTCCTTTATATCATCGTCCGCAGTTGCAGAGATGTTAAACAGGTTTACGTCGTTGAAGATATAGGAGACGAAGAGCGACGTATCCGACCATATTGGATACCCGAACCCGATTTCAAAGCCCATGGTCTCCGCGTCGTACGTATCGTACGCACGCGTCATATTATAGACCTTGAGGCTTACCGACAGGTTGGTGTCAAGGAAGTAGGGATCGATGATAACGCCCGAGTAGTTCGTGGTGATGCTGGAAAACTCGGCCGCGATGGAAACCCGGTAACCCCTTCCAAAGAGGTTGGTCTCCTGCACCCTGACCATCCCGGTCAATTCGGCTATGCTCGAATACCCGAGTCCGGCGGAGATCAACCCGGTGGGTTTTTCCTTTACTTCGACATTAACGACGACCTTATCGTCCGAGCTGCCCCGTTCGATAGCAAAGTTGACCTCATCGAAATACCCGAGGTTATTTACCTTCTCCCTGCTCCGCTGGAGGTCGTCACCGTTAAACAGGTCACCCTCGGCAAACTTCAGCTCACGCCGAATGACCTTATCGAGCGTCTTGACGTTCCCGCCGATATTGATTCTCTCGAAGTAGGTTTTCTTTCCTTTCACGATGGCGTAATCAATGTCGACAATCATTTTTTCGCTGTCGAGGGCCGTCTTCGGCTGAACGTCAACGAGAGCGTATCCCTCGTTGTTATACTCGTTTACGATACCTTCTATATCGGTGATTACGTTCATGCGCGAAAAGACGTCGCCCGATTTTACCGTCAGTTTCTTGGTAATGAGTTCCTTTGCTATGATCAAATCTCCGGAGACGTCGACGGTACCGATACGATACTGCTTGCCTTCGCTGATCTTATAGGTGATGAAGATATCATCGCCCTTCATCTCGACAACGGCGGGCTCAACTACTGCATCGAGGTACCCGTTATCATAATAGACCGCGGTAACTCGCTCCACGTCCGTGTCCAGCTCTTCCTTCTGAAACTTTCCGCGCTCCGACAACCACCAGAACCACCCCTTATGTTTATTGGCCAACCCCTTCTCGATGGTGCGACCGGAAATCTTATCGTTTCCGATAAATGTGATCTTCTTGATCATCATCTTCTCGCCCTCGGAGATGGCAAATTCCACGGCGACTTCATCCTCGGAGATCGGCTCCACCTTGTAATCCACCGTGGCGGCGTAGTACTGTTTTTTAGAATAGAGATCCTTTACGTTTTCGAGGCTATTCTTAACGTCCTTAATGGACAGCACCTTGGGGGGTTTTACTGTAATGACTTCAAAGAGATCCTTTGAGGAAATCTCGTCGTTTCCGACGACCCTGACCTCGCGGACAAGGGGCCTCTCCTTAACGCTGAAGATTACCTCATTGCCGCCCTCAACCTTCTTGGTGGTGACGGTAACGTCCTCAAAGTAGCCCATATTGGTGATTGACTTCACGTCATCGGCCAGGAACTTCTCATACGGAAGCGTTCCCTCGCGGCTGACGATGTTGCCCAGCACTTCCTCTTCGGTGAGTCGTTTCAAACCGACGATGGTTACCTTGACGATCTTATCGGAGGCGAAGATGCTCTCATTGATCTTCTTTGCCAATTCTCCGACGCGGTCCAGCACCGTCGCGACCCCGTACGTCTCCACGTAGAACCGTCCGGGCTCTTTTTTAGATCGCGGATCCACCAACCTGGCGTCCAGACTGATGGTTTCGCCTACTTTGGTCATGCTTCCGAGAACCACGTAGTCCGCTCCCATTTTCCGTCCCACTTCTCGGGCGTAGTTCTCATCCATTTCCGAAGGGAGCTTTCCCGCGATGACCTTGCTGAGCTTGTCAAGGTCAAGCGGCTCAACCCTCTCATGATAGGCAAGCGCGGACAGGAGAACTTCCTGAATATCCCGCTCATATGAAGAAAGGTCTTCGGCCGAATAGATAGAAAAAGGAAGAACGGTTACTTTGACTTTCCTTTCGGCCGCGACAGCCCATGAACAATAGAATGCCGCGATGAATGCAAAAACCAAAAGAAAAACAAGGACTCTTTTTTTCATTGCGTCCCCCATTTAAGACATATAAAGCGTTGAAATTATATCAAATCGATACTGTTTGTAAAGGAAAAAGTTACCGCCCGTCCCGTATCTTCCCGTCCTCGAGAATCACCGATCTTCCGTCTCTCTTGGCAAGTTTCAGGTTGTGGGTAACGATGATCATGGTGATCTTCAACTCCCGATTGAGATCCATCAACACCTTGTGGACTTCCTCGCCCGTTTTTGTATCGAGATTTCCGGTCGGTTCGTCGGCCAGGATCACATCGGGGGAAAGCAGGATCGCCCGCGCCACCGCAACGCGCTGCTGTTCTCCTCCGGAAAGCTCGCCCGGCTTGTGATCGCACCGGTCGGCAAGACCAAGCCGGTCGAGAATGGCCTCGGCACGTTTTTTCGCCTCGGCGGGTTTAATGCGGGCAATCAGGGCCGGCATCATCACGTTTTCGACGGCCGTAAACTCCGGCAGCAGGTGGTGAAACTGAAACACAAAGCCGATCTTTCGGTTGCGAAAGGCCGCCAGATCCCGGTCCCCCATGGCGAAAAGGGAAACCCCGTCGTGAACGACCGTGCCCGAGGTGGGGCGATCCAGCGCGCCGAGGATATAAAGCAGCGTCGATTTTCCCGCACCCGAGGCACCCAGGATATTGATGACCTCTCCCCGCGCCACCGAAAGGTCGATCCCCCTGAGGACATCCACCTTCTTTCCATCCGTGAAAAAGGACTTGCACACATTCTGTACACGTATGAGTGCCATAGGCTATACCAATCCGCTTTCAATTTTTCTATTTTTAAACTGCATAAATGTCGATATGGTGTTCTCAACCCGCATCTGTATGTAGCTGGAGAGCAGCTGCTCTATTTCGGGATGCTTCCCTATTGCGCCGGCGACCGAACCCTTGGATATTTCGGCCACGCTGATGTCCGTCTTGGCCGTTACGGTAGCCGTCCGGGGGCGGTCGGTAATAACCGCCACCTCGCCGAAGAAGTCTCCCGATTTGAGCAGCGCCAGGGGCACCACCATTGCCTCTCTCTCGGTGGCAACCTCCACCTCCCCCGAGATGATCACGTACATCAGATCGCCCACTTCCCCTTCCCGAACAATCCGTGTTCCCTTCTTGTGGGTGGAAAAGGATACCTCTTTCATGAGGCGCCCGCGCTCCTCGGGCGAAAGCACGCAAAAGAGCGGGGAGATAGCCAGGAGCGTATCGAGTATCCGTTCCTTATAGAATTTGAACATGACCTCCCGGACCCGCGGGTGCTTGGCGATGATGGATTCGAGGTCTTTTCTGCCTATTTCGAGCAGCGTCGTATCCTCAACGGCCTTGACCGAGGCGAAGCGCTTCTGACCCGAAAAATAACCGAACTCGCCGAAGAAGCTGCCCTCCCCCAGGTTGGTGATCCAGACCTCGTTCTTATCCTCGTCCCGGCGAAAGATCGAGACCTGCCCCGAAACGACGATGAAGATCGAGTCCCCCGGCTCCCCCTGCCGAATGATCATGCCCTCGGCGCCGACGTCCGCGGGCGTCAACTTCTCGATGACCGCCACGAACTCATCGTGGGAAAGGTCCGAAAAGAGCGGCGGTTTTTCATAGTCCCGATGAGGACCCGCCGTCTTCCCCTTGGCCGGCAGGACCGGGGCCGTCTGGGCGATCTTTTTTTCATAGAGCGTTGAAAGTCTCTTTTCTCCCCCCGAAAAACCGGGGTTGATCTTGAGGATGAGTTTATGAACCGCGATTGCCTTGACGACGAAACCCTCCGAGCTGAAAACATCCACCAGCCTGTCGTAATAACGGCAGGCCTCATCGTTCCTGCCCAGCTTATGACAACAATCTCCCACCTTCATCAGGGCGTGGATATCGTTGGGGGCTACCTTGAGGACCTCAAGGAAATCCCTGAGGGCCTTGTCGCAGTTTCCCCTTCCGATCTCCAGAGCCCCTTCCTCCTTGAGACGCGAGAGGCGCTGCTTGGTGTCTTGCGTTGACGTGCTCATCGGTTTATTCGTACCGCATTGCCTGGGCCGGATCCATCCGGGACGCCTGCCAGGCGGGATAGAGGGTCGCCAGGGCGCAGAGCACCAGCGACGAAATGATGATGACCGTAATATCGGAGGGCACGATCTTGACCGGAAGCGCCGAGATATAATATACGTTGGGGTCCAGCCGGATGAAGTGGTAATATTTGAGGAGGATGCACATACCCCATCCAAAGGCCGCCCCGACGGCCGTGCCGAAGGCGCCGATAATCGTCCCCTCGAACATGAATATTTTCATAATGCCCGCGTTCGTCGAGCCCATCGCCTTGAGGATGGCGATGTCTTTGGCCTTTTCCATGACCAGCATAATAAGGGTCGAGGCGATGTTGAAGGCCGCCACGAAGACGATCATCACCAGGATGACGAACATGGCCACCTTTTCCAGCGCCAGCGCCGCGAAGAGGTTCTTGTTCATCTCCATCCAGTCCAGCGTGGTGAAGGGGGCGCCGAGGTCTTCGGCGATTTTATCTCCAATGGTCTTTGCCCGATAGATATCGGTGACCTTGACATCGATGCCTGAGACCACGTCGGGCAGATCGAGGAAGTTCTGGGCGGCCGGGATCGAGACATAGGCAAACGACGAATCATATTCGAACATCCCCGCCTCGAAGATCCCCACGACAACAAACCGCTTCATCCGGGGGGTCATGCCGAAGGGGGTAATATCGCCCCCCGTCGGAGAGACCATGATAACCGGGTCGCCGTACGTTACCCGCAGGACCTTTGCCAGTTCCTTACCGAGGACGATACCCGGTATCCCGTCGCGGCCGTCGGTCAGCTCGTTCAGGTTGCCGATCTTGAGGTCCTTTTCGATAGCGATAACCCCGGGGGCCGTCGCGGGATCGATACCGCGCAGCACCGCCCCCGATATCCCTCCCTCGGTGGAGAGCATGATCTGGGTTTCTATAAAGGGACTCAGCGCCACGACATTTTTATTCATGGCGATCTTTTCCATGACGGAGGGGTAGCTCGTGAAATAGGGCTTTTGTGTCTTGACGACGAGATGGGCGTGGGCACCGAGGATTTTGCCCTGGAGGTCGTCCCTGAACCCGGTCATAACCGAGATAACGATGATCAGGGCCGCCACCCCGATGGCGACGCCGCCGATGGATATGACGGTAATCAGCGATATGAAGGATTGCTTGCGCTTTGCCCTGAGATAGCGCCGGCTGATGAGCAGTTCGTACATATTACTGTTGGGTCTCCGGCTTTCTCTATAACGATGATAATGCGTCATTACGAGCCCCCGAAGGGGGCGCGGCAATCTCCAGACTACCGCAGGAGACGTAGGACAAATGGTAACCAATACCGCCCCGCTCTCCCTGTCGGGGTCCCAGAAAAACGAGGTTTCCCGGGGGCGGTTCCGGGGTGACTATTCTTTATCCCGCATCTGCGGAAAGAGGATCACGTCCCGGATCGAGGCCGAGTCGGTAAAGATCATCACCATCCGGTCTATCCCGATGCCCTCCCCCGCGGCGGGGGCAAGCCCGTACTCGAGGGCGCGGATGTAGTCCCGGTCGTACTCCCGGATCCCCTCCCCAAAGTCGTCGGCCTCCAGTTGGGCCAGGAAGCGGCGCTCCTGGTCGTCCGGGTCGTTGAGCTCCGAAAAGGCGTTGGCGATCTCCATCCCGGCGATGTAGAACTCAAAACGGTCGGTAAAGCCGGGTCGGTCGTCCGAGGGACGGCTCAACGGCGATACCTCCGTGGGGTAGCTCGTCACGAAGACCGGGCCGGTGAGCTTATCTTCGGCCGTCTTCTCGAAGAGCTCCAGCAGCAGCTTCCCGTTTCCCCAGGAGGCCTCCGGCTCCACGCCGAGATCCTTTAAACGGCTGCGCATCCGTGCCCCGTCGGCGATCACGTCTTTTTCTATACCGCCGTACTTTACAACGGCATCGGCAAGCTCGATGCGCTCCCACGGGGGCGCCAGATCGATCTCGGCGCCCTGGTAGGTCAGGGTTGTCTTGCCCAGGACATTTCGGGCGACATCTGCGAAGAGTTCCTCGGTCAGCGTCATGAGGTCCTCGTAGGTCTTGTAGGCCTCGTAGAACTCGAGCATCGTAAACTCGGGGTTGTGGTGTGTGGAGATGCCCTCGTTTCGGAAGTTCTTGTTTATCTCGAAGACCTTTTCCATCCCGCCGACGACCAGCCGCTTGAGGTAGAGCTCCGGCGCGATCCGCAGGAAGAGGTCCATATCCAGCGTGTTGTGGTGGGTGACAAAGGGGCGCGCGGCGGCCCCGCCGACTATCTGGTGGAGCATCGGGGTATCGACCTCGATAAACCCCTTGTCGATAAAAAAGGCCCGCACCGCGGCTATCAGGCGGCTCCTCGTCAGGAAGACCTCCTTTACGTGGGGGTTGACGATGAGATCCACGTATCGGCGCCGGTAGCGCGTCTCGATATCGGAAAGGCCGTGCCACTTTTCGGGAAGCGGCCTGAGGCCCTTGGTCAAGAGGCGCACCTGGGCGGCGTTGACGGTCAGCTCATTGGTCTTGGTGCGAAAGGGCGTGCCCACGACGCCGACGATGTCACCGATGTCATAGGTCTTGGTCTCGTCGTAGGTGTCGCCGAGGGCCTGAGCCTGGAAGAAGACCTGGATCTTTCCGGTCCCGTCCAGGATATGGGCAAAGGAGGATTTGCCGAAGTCGCGCTTTGAGATGAGGCGCCCCGCCACGGCCAGCGTGTCGGTGCTGTCTTCGAGCTGTTCGCGGGTCTTGTCGGCGTACCGATCGGCGACCTCGCGGGCGCCGGCCGTGGGGCGAAAATCGTTGGGGTAGGGGTTCTTGCCCGCCGCCTTGATTGCGTCCCGCTTTTCCCGCCTGACCCTGATAAGTTCCTGCTCCGGGGCCTGTGACCCGTCCCGCTCCGACACCGTAACCTCCATAGGTATAAAACAAGTAACTTTATCGTATCGGTTGGGGATAGTCAAGGAGAAAGGGAAGCTCGTTCCTATCCATGATATCAGCTATATCTCATTGGCCGGCAGGCTACCCGTGGTCTTCAATCCGTCATCGCGAGCCGCCGCCTGACGGCCCGGCGATCTCATCTGTGTTCATGAGCGACGCGATCGCCCCTCGGAATTAAGATGACAGTGTCATCGCAGTTCGTTCAGATATCGTGCTCTCACCCGGAAACCACCCCCCGTTTTTCTCGCCCTCACCGACAAGATTGCCCGGGAGCTATAACCCCACGAAGCAGGCTTCGTGGGGCCCCGACAAGAGAGGCTCCCCCACAACAACGGAATTCTTGTTGATACAGGAAGCAAGAAAGTAATAAAGCTGTCAGCAGTTTGCTATCTTTTTTATTCGACCACCTTGACATTTACGGTTATTGTGGTATCGTAGAGAGGCTTACCTTACGGCATATCGTTATGCTCATGCCGATTGAAATCAGCTGCCACTCAAACTGGAGGGATAAGGCGTACCTTTGTGCTGTATCGGTAAGCGCTTCGGAGAGGGCGGCCTTTTTTCACAATTTGTGGTGAGGAATTGTTGGAGTTTTTCGGACAATGAGGCGAGTTGGGCGGAAATGACGAAAGCGATAATTCGGGCGAGAATGGGAGGTTAAAAAATGAAAGAGTTGATTAAGCTGATTGCTCAGTCCCTGGTTGATAATCCTGATAGTGTTGAGGTGGATGAGGTCAAGGGAGAACAGACCGTGGTTGTCGAGCTCAGAGTTGCCAAGGAAGATATGGGAAAGGTAATAGGCAAAGAAGGGCGGACGGCGCACGCGATGAGGACGATCCTTTCGGCCGCGTCTATGAAAATCAACAAGCGTGCGGTGCTGGAAATTCTCGAGTAATATATCCCGGGAGGGCGGTCTCTTTCTATTTAGTCTATTTAGCCGATCTACGTGGAATTTAAGATTGGGGGGGGAGAGGGGTCGTATCTTTAGTCTTGAGTTTTCTCACTCTCTCCCCCCCCACACACATCTGCGTGTCCGAAGTCCCCGGCCTCGTCCATCATTCCTATCCGCCCTTCTTTCTCTTGATCATTATCGACCATATCCAGTCACTACCGACGTAGCTTAAAGACGGAAACCCTGCTGCCCCGATAAACATCCGCGCCGCCGCACCCCGATTAACGAATTATAATACGTAACTATATTGACAGGCGATTCTGTATACTATATTATTTGCAGCATACCATCTCGCAAGAAAACGAGCACCATAATCGAATGATTTCAATGCGTATAAGCGAATTTTGGAAACACATCCCTATTCCCTCCCTCACTGTTTCGGCCCTCAACGATATGACTATAAGAGGACTACGGTATCCTTTCTCGATAGTATCTCAACTGCCGGGCTCGTTTCGGCGTGACGGCAGACGAGGCGGCAGCCAACCATACCAGCGTGACCGCGGCATGTTCCCGGGCGGTCCTCATTCTCGCACAAAATAGTGTAAGGGGAAAATTTGATGAGTAAGAAAAAGGCTACTGAAAGTGCGCCGTCTTCTCGCGGCGCGGATGCCGCCGAGCTCCGGATACATATTGTTGAGAAACCTCAAACGGCTGAGGAGGAATCTCCAAAGAGATTCTTCTTGAACAGGGGAAACCTCAGAGACGCCGTGGTCGCCATGTCCATAGTGCTTTCCTTGCTGCTGCCGGTCGGTATCGAGCCCGTTCGAATTTCCTTCGCCCTCTTTGTCCTGCTGGCGGGTATCGGCCTGCACCTGCTGGTCAAGGGGCAGCTCATTCGCAACAAGGTCCTCTGTACCGAGGGGACCTACGGCCTGGTGAGGCACCCCTTTTACCTGGCCAACTTCTCGATAGACCTGAGCCTGTGCCTGATTGTCGGAAACATCTACCTGATCGCCCTGTATCCCTTCCTCTTTTTCTGGGCGTACGGCCCGACCCTCAAGGTCGAAAACGAGAGGCTCTCGAAGATACACGGGGAGGGATATACGAAATATGAATCGAAGGTCCCCGAGATCTTCCCGAGCCCGCTGTCGATCGGGGTGCTGCGGATTATCTTCCGAGGTTTTTCCTGGTCGCGCATAACAAAGAACGAAGTCCTGCGGATAATCAGGTTCTGTTCGGTGGCATCTCTCCTTATTATCATCCAGGACGTACGGACCGAGGGTCTCGGCGAGCTGATCTTCCCGTTTACCCACTCCCACCCGGCCGATTATGACGCCGTCATCATGGTCATGGTGCTGCTCTCGTTGTTCGTCGTCTACCTTTCCACCCGCGTATATAACTTCGTACATGATCGAGACATGCGCAAGCAGGGTCTATAAGGGCCGAGTTTTGGGCACGTTTGAAGCAATAAGGGCGACCGGTTCGGGTCGCCCTTATTATTTTTTCCGCGGCTTCGCCCGGAGCGCGGGGCCTGACGTTCTTACGATCTATTAATCCCCGCACGAGTAGATGTTGCCGAAGTTCCGTACCTCGTTGGTCCAGCCGACCTGTCCCTTCTTGTTTCTTATCTCTGCCCACCAGACCCAGACCGGCTCCACCTTCATTACGATGCTGTCGTAGCCTTCAATCCCGTCCAACATCTGGCCCTTGAACCAGACCTTGTAGAACCCCTCGCCCTGATAGGTAAGGAATTCCACCACGTCCCCCGGAGCGGCCTGCCGATTGCCGAGTTTCATGGACGTCGTCACCTCGGCCCGGCCCGGGACTTCCACGATCACCACGCCGGTGATCCCCGTTACCCACTCCCCGGGCCTCACGGTAAAGGCCGCCGGGGCCGTCTCGTACCGGTCGGACCTGATGACCGTCTCTTTTCGGACGCTCCACTCCCGGTAGGCGCAACACTCCATGGGACAGGCCCCCCAGTCCTCAAACGGGAAGCTCGGCCCGCCCGGGACGATCACCGGCTCAAAGGAGGGCGCGGCCACGGGGTCTATGGCAACGAAGCGGCCGAAAACAAAGCCGGACTCATTACCGTAGTTGACATAGTACCAGTAGGCAGAATCGCCGTTTATCGTCTGGGAGATGCCCGACCGGCGGACCACCTCCACGCGCGTCCCCTTATTGAGGGAAGTGACGATATCGGCGTCGGTGCTCGACTCCCAGCGCATCCGCACGCCGTCGCCGGTGATGGTCGCGTTGTCGGCGGCAGTCGCCGCGCAGGCGGAAAACAGGCAGATAAGGAAGATAGTAACGGTGGCGATTGGTCGTCTCATGATGGTCCTCTTCTTGTAATTCCCTTCGGACCGGCCTTTTGCCGGTGCTACTCGTACCGGATCGCGTCCAGCGGGTCCATCCGGGAGGCCCGCCAGGCGGGGTAGACGGCCGAAGCCAGGCAGATCAAGAGCGACGCGGCGATGATGACGGCAACATCCGAGGCCACAATCTGGACCGGCAGGGTCGTGAAGTAATAGATCTTGGGGTCCAGGTCTATGAAGTGATACCGCTCCAGCAGCCGGCACGCACCCAGGCCGAGGACGAGCCCGATCATCGTACCGAAGGCCCCGACAACGAAGCCCTCGAACATGAATATCCGCATGATCCCCCCCTTCGTGGCGCCCATCGCAGAGAGGATCGCGATATCCTTGTTTTTTTCCATGACCACCATGATGAGGGTCGAGGCGATGTTGAACGCCGCCACGAAGATAATGAGCGTGAGGATCACAAACAACGTCGCCTTCTGCAGGGCCAATGCGGCAAACAGGTTCCTGTTCATGTCCATCCAGTCCAGGACATAGTAGGAAAACGAGAGGGTGGCCCGGATGAGCTTTCCGGTATCCTTGGCCTTATAGACGTCGGCAAGCCTGACCTCTATGCCGGTGACCGCCCCGGGCACCTCGAGGAAGGATTGCGCGGTCGGTAGCGAAATATAGGCAAAGGTGCCGTTGTATTCGAACATCCCCGAATCAAAGATCCCCACGACGGCAAACCGCTTCATATTCGGGGTCATCCCGAACGGGGAGGCCTCGCCCCCCGTCGGCGAAAGCATGATCAGGTTGTCGCCGACGCCCACACCCAGTTTTTGTGCGAGCTCCGTCCCGAGTATGATGCCCGGGGTCTCGTCCTGGATCCTGTCGAGGTCCTCAAAGCTCCCCTTGACCATGTCCTTCTTGACGGAGATGACATCAGGCGCACTGGCGACGTCAACGCCCCGGAGCACCGCCCCCGTCATATCCCCGTCGGCCCCGGCGAGCATCACCTGGGTCTGGATGAAGGGGGTCGAGGCGACGACCCCGGGAATCCTGTTGAGCTCCCGGCTCACGTCGGAATAGTCGTCAAACGGCTCCCCCTCCTTGAGGACGACCAGGTGAGAATAGACACCCAGGATCTTGTCGGTGAGCTGATGGGTAAACCCGGTCATGACCGAGGTAACGACGATGAGGGCGGCGACCCCCAGGGCAACCCCCCCTACCGAAATAAGGGTGATTAGCGAGATAAAGGCCTGCTTGCGTTTGGACTTCAGATAGCGGCCGCCGATAAATAGCTCGTATCGCATTGTTTACTCTCTTGACCGGCGTTTCGAAGATAGAGCGCGCCGATAGGGTTTGAGCATTATGTCGTCTCGTTCGAAAAGAGCCTGAGCGCTCCGATGAAATTGAGGACGAGCCCGAAAAGATTGACGGCCACTGCCGCGCCCCACGCGACGATGGAATAGTAGAGGAAGGTGCGGGCCGCGGTAAAGTTCACGAGGTGCAAGACGACGCCCCCGTAGCCGAGCACCAGCACCGAGAGCGCCATCAGGATGCGGTAGATCCTGACATATTTTAGCGCCCCGACGAGAAGACACCCCCCGTAGACGGCCATGACGACCATACCCATCATCGGGTTTGTCGGGGCCAGCGCCGAGCCGCCCGTCCGGGAACCGATGAGGCTCACGACATTATAGCCGATCCCCAGCAGGCAATAGACGACCTGGAGCTTGAGCAGGAGGCCGAGCGTAAGGCCGCCGGTCGGCGGCATCCTCTTAACAACGCCGTCCGGCGGGGAGACTGATTTTTTCATGTTTTATGGCCCTGCTCAGTGAGATATATATATCGGGGCATACTATAACGAAATCTCGTTTTTTTCAAGCCCATTCTCGCCGCATGCCGAGGACGCCTTAACGGGTATCCGTATCTCCGACATCACCATCATCCCTGATCCCCGAGGAGATCCGGGCCACGTCCCGGTCGTGGAAGCGCGCCGCCATGAAAAAGAGAAAGGAGCCCAAGAACGCGACCGGCGGGACGAACAGGAAGGCCGCCGTCAGGTTGGGTTCGCCGGCCGACCCCATGAGGTCGGAGAGCCACCCCACCACGACGGGCGAATAGGCGCCCAGGGTCCCGTAGGTAATCAGGACCAACAAGCCCATGCTGATGCTGCGCATCGACCGGGGCACAAGGTCCTGGGTCACGGCGTAGGCGGGGGCGGTATAGGCAAACATCAGTATCCCCGCGAACATGAAGATCGGGTACGAGGCCGAAAATACGCCGGCTATATCCACGGAAAACCCGATATAGAGGAAGACCCCCAGCAGCAGCGATATAACCGCGGCCGTGAGCGGCCGGGCGTTCTTCTTTTTCCGTTTCCACTTGTCGGCCAGGATCCCGCCGAGCACGGGGCCGGCGCAGGCGACCAGTATGATCCCTCCCATGAGGTAGGAGGCCTTGGCCACGTCGATATGGCGGGTCCTGACGAAATAGGTCGGCAGCCAGTGCCCCACGGCCCCGCCCACGAAGCTCAACGCCCCCACGCCCAGGGAGGTAAGAAGCAGCGTCGGGGTCTTGAGGATAACGAGCAGCCCCCGCATCACCCCGATCTGTCCCCCTCCGGGGCTGCGCACCGTGATCGGTGTCGTCGGATAATCGCGGGTAAACAGGACCAGGATCCCGAGAAGGACGCCGGGTACGGCAAACAGAAAGAAGGGAGACCGCCACCCCATGCCCCAGAGGTTGGCCTGGGCCACGACGCCGGCAATGACGATACCGAGGATGGACCCGAGGGGCTGGCCGAGGTTGAAGACACCCATGACCCTGGCGCGGGATTCTTCCTTAAAGGAGCCGGATACAAAGGCGATCCCGCCGGGGGCAAATCCCGCCTCCCCCACCCCGACTCCGCCCCGGGCGGCAAACAGCGGGGCAAACCGGTTTCCCATGCCGGTAAGAAAGGTTGAGACGGTCCAGAGCAGCGCCATGATCGCCAGAGATTTCTTGCGGCTCCAACGATCACAGAGGATTGCCGCCGGGATCGTGAGCAGTGCCACGACAATGAAATATATGGTTCCCAGCCAGCCGCACTGGGCGTCCGTCAGCATAAGGTCGGCCTTGATGAGGGGAAGCGTCGCCGACAGCACCATGCGGTCCATATAGTTTACGACATACAGCAGTGTAACGACAACGAGCGTGAAAACGGCGCCCGGCCCGCCGACGGTAAAGCGCGGCGCCGTCTTATCGTGTTCGGTCATGCGTGGTCTCCCCGATCAGAGGCCCCTCAGGCCGTGATCGTCAGTTGTTCAAGGGTATCCGGCGCCTCGGTAAGCCTCACGTTTCCGGTATCGGTAATCAGGACCGAATCCGAATGCCTGAATCCCCCCGCGCCCGGTATATAGATACCCGGCTCGATGGAGATGAGCATCCCGGGCACGAGCGTGCGGTCGTCCCCGAGGGCAAGGTAGGGCGCCTCATGGCCCGTTATTCCCAGGCCGTGTCCCGTCCGGTGCAGTATGTATTGCTCATAGCCGGCATCGATAATTACCTGCCGGACGCGCCGGTCGATCTCGGAAAGGACCGCCCCCGGCTTTGCCAGCTCGTAGGCCAGGGCCCGGGCTTCCATCATAACCGCAAACGGTTTTCGGGCCTGTTCGGGGACGCTTCCCAGAAAGAAGCTGCGTTCCATCTCCATCCCGTAGCCGTCGGCCTGGGCCGTCACGATCGATACGTGGGGCCCGCCGTCTTCCATCGGCAGGTAGGGCGTCGGAACGCGGTGCGGATCGTGCGAGATGGAGGGGGGCCACACCGCCCCCACGAAGCGGGAGACGATGAGGTTTGCCTCCGGAATTTCCGTCAGCACCTTTCCCATCATAGCCCGCACCACTTCCCCGTAAATGGCGATTTCCAGGACACCAGGACGGGTAATCTCCAGGAGCTTGGCATGTCCGAAGTTCACGACGGCCGCGGCGTGCACCGATCGGCCGATCTCGTAGTCCGTCTTGACGAGACGGGCCTCATCGATGATGTCGGTCACGACGACCGTACCGGGCGTCCTTTTATAGATCCCGACCGGCATGGCCTCTTCCAGACCCACCCGGGCGCCCGCGGGGATGAGCGTGGCGTAGAGGTCAAACCAGTTTTGGCCGGCAGGCGCCGGAAACTCGTAATAGGTGACGTACTCGAGATCACACCGCGCGCGCGCCCTAACGTGGCTCGCCTCCAGGAGGGGACAGAGCATAACCGGCGCGCCCGTTTTCCCGATTATCAGGATAAAGGGCCGCTCGTGGACGTTATTGGCAAAATTGGTAAGGTAGTAGACGTTGACCGGGTCAAAGCAGACGTAGTAGTCAAGGCCCTCTTTGCCCATGAGGGCCCGAACCCGCGTAATCCTTTCTGATAGCTCGGCCGAATCCGGCGGCGTCGTGATCGGCTTGGGAACCTGGGACATATAATATCCTCCTGTCGTATATTGCCCAAAAAGCGGCCGGAACGCGTTACCCCCGTTGGGCCGTTCGGTATCGGTTGGCCCGCCCGCACGGCCCGGTGGGCGATGCCGCCCCGGCACGCAGCTTTTCCGTCCAAATAAAAGCGGCGGCGCATAACGCCGCCGAGATCGGATCGACCGTTAGCGGCCGCCCGCGGCTCAAGGCTTCCTATCGGCGCATATTACCGAAAACCATGCGCGCCGTCTCACCCGGCAACCGGATCATCGATAACCTGGGTATCGGCCGCCAGGTCCCCCACTCGAAATCCGTTCCGATCGACGATGAGGTAGTAGACCTCAAAGGCGACGATAATCAGGCCGACCGTGAGAATCAGGACCCACCGGAGATAGGGGATGAGGTAAAACAAGTAGATGACGGCATAGATCGAGTTCCTGATTAGCGAATCCTTAAAGGTAATCGGCCCGCCGTCGACGGCGCGGACGACCCGGAGCCCGATGATCCGTTTTCCGAGGCTCTGCCCGCCAAAGAGGCCGTCGGCGATGGCAATGTAGGTCGCCCCCATGAGAACCCCAACCGGATAAAGGACGAGGCAGAAGGCGGCAGCGATCAAAAAATCGATGAGGCGCGCCAGCAATCGGTGCGTAAGATCAGCCTTCTTGAGCACTGTGGTCATTGTCATCTTCCCTTATAAAGAGTATAAACGCCATCGCGGGCCGCTTGCTTGCCGGCCCCATGGCAAACTGTATCGTATCAAGCCTCCATCCGTCCCTGACGTTCCGGTTAAGGGCTTCTTCGATCGTCTCCGCGGTAACGATGGTCAGCTCGACGACTGTATAGATAATCATCGCCTGTTCGCCATATCCAATTGACGTATATGCCGTTTGTCTCGGCCGTCTCGGCGCGCCGTCGATCGGCAAATCACGTCAGGTCAAAGACGGCCCTGATCTTGTAGGTTTTCACCGCCGGAAGGCGGGTGACCCAAACGGCCGCCTGTGCCTCGATTTCGCCGACGGTGCGCTCCAGATCCTGTTCGTCTTTTCCCCAGACGGTAAACCAGAGGTTGTAGTCCCCGTCGCGCTGGTAGTTATGGGTGACCTGCCGGAAGGAACTGACGATGCCGGCGACCTCTTCGATCCGCTCCTGGTCGACCCGGGCGGCGCACAGCACCGTCGCAACGCCCAGCGATTTTGCATCCAGCACCGCCCCGACGCGGCGGATGACCCCGGCCTCCTTGAGGGCCGCGATCCGGGAGATCAGCTCGGTCTCGGAGAGATCGAGGCGGCGCGCCACATCGGCAAAGGGCGTTTCGGCCAGCGGGAAGTCTTCCTGGATGTTTTTGAGGATCTCTTTATCGGTAGCGTCCATATTAGTTTATGCCGGTAATTTATACCGGCGATCATGCCGGGAATTGTGCAAGGCCGTTATCCCATCACACGGACCGTTACGAGCATAGTAACGCTACGATCTGAAAACACGATATACCTTTTTTATTATAGAGGAAGGTGTCTTTTTGTCAACGTAAAAAGGGGTGGAGCGCAACGGGACAACCCGACCGGCGGTGGCCGACAAACTTGATATTTTTCAATGCTGCGTTCATCCAGTATATCAAATATGCGGCTATGAGAACCCGGACGTGCGCAGCGGCCGCTTCAAACCGATTACCGTTTCACGATACGTACGCGATGGTATATCACATTACCCTGAAAAAGGATCGGCCATTTCCGGCTTGACAACTCCATTTAAGGGCGGTTAGAATAATATAAAATAGATTATTGTTGGTCTTTTTCCGGTGTGCGCCCGTGTAAATCACGCTACCCGGTTCTTCTCCGCCGATATGGTTCGCCGTGGCCCGCCGGGTAAACAGGCATCGGTTCTTTTGGGTATTTCGCCGCTCCTCCCATATCCGGCGGATTTGTAGAGGGCTATCACCGGCATCGGGAGGGCGGAACTTAATTTCTGATGTAATCCCAAACCGCTTTGTCCCTTTAAATTTCTATTCTTATATACAAGGAGCAGATCAATGAAACGATTAGTGCCGTGTTTGGCGGTGGCTCTCCTTCTTGTTTCGATTACACCGGCGGTCTTTGCCGGAGAAATGAGGACGGTAGAAGCCTCCCTCGACGCTTCGTGCACGACCAGAAACGGCGCCTTTACGGTCCCACCGGGTACAACCGCCGTGAACTTTTCAGCGACGATGTCGTCCCCCTGGCGGGCCTGCAGTGTCGACATGCCGATCGATACCATCGGTTTTATGATTGTCGACAGTAACGACAAGACATACTACACCTATATGCAGTACAAGGACGGCGCTCCCCCGATGATAGAGGGGAACCTCAACACGCTCTCCCTGGGACCCGGCACGTATAACGCCTATGTCCAGGGGGGGCTCGACACCAGGGTGCGACTGACGTTTGACGTGACGGCCGGTAAGCTCCTCATGCCCGAATAGCCGCGCGCGACACGCGCACCTAACAGGTTCGGACTCTACTGGGGATACACCGAAGTAAAACGGTAGCGGTTAAATCCTCGTGCTGAATTCTTCGCGGTCCTGTTCGAGACACGGGCCGGATTATAGACAGCAGAGGACTTGTGCAAAGGCGCAGGTCCTTTGCCGTATCGTCCACCATGGGAGGGTTAGAGCACTCGACCGCCGGTTTATGACGGTTTAGGGTTATCACGGCCCGTGCCGTAGCGAAAGGACTGTCCGTGCCGGACCGAGACGCTCAACGGGACCGTTCCGCCGCCGCCAGATATCGGTCGAGCAGGGCAGTATCGACGACGCCCGTGCGGTATGTTCGCACGCCCAGATACATCCCCCGTATCAAAAACAGCAGCATCGCCGGCTCCTTGCCGTGATGGTAGAAATAGACAAACGACCGCCTGAGGTGTTCAAAAAGAAAGAAGGGCAGGAACCAACGCTTCATATGGCTGAGGAAAAAGAGCGTATTGTTATGCAGGAAATAGAATTGCCACAACAGATCGTTGTCGACCCGGCACCCCCCCGACGGCGCCCTCAGGTGTATGACCCGGGCGCCCGGCTCAAAGATGATGGTATAGCCGGCCTTGATTATCCTGGCGCAGAGGTCGGTCTCTTCCCGGACGAAATTGCCGATGTAGCGCGTATCGTACTGCCCGACCGTTTCAAAGGCCGCCTTCCTGAAGGAAAAATTGCATCCGAAAACGGTGTAAATGGGCTTCTTCCTTCTTGACGTATAATTCCCCACCACAATTCCGTTGGGCTTCACCACCCCGATCGTCCGATGGTCGGTTTCCCCTTCTCCGGGAGAAAAGACCCGCCCGCCCACCGCCCCGATCTTCGGATCATCATAATTCTTGACGTGCTGCGCTATCAGATCCGGCTCGGGGATGATATCGTCGTCGACGGTCAGAATAATATCCCCCCGGGCCCTCCCTATGCCGAAATTCTTCGCGGCCTGGGGCCCCCTCTCGCGAATGGTAACGTACGACACCTGCGCATCGTCAAAGACGGGCGCTCGGCGGGCGGCCGCCGTCTCTTCGGTTTGGTCAACGACGATGATTTCATACCGGGGATAGTCCTGGGCGAGCAGGTATCGTATCGTGTCGGCCAGTACTTCCGGCCTCCCGTAGGTCGGTATCACCACCGATACAAAGGGCGCGGCCTTTCCCGGTTCGTTTGTTATGTCCCTGCTCTTTGATTCCATCTTAAAAGGGGCTTCTTTCCACCAGTTTTGCAAATATCCCCATGACCATCCGGTATGTCGATCTCAGCCCGCCGGGCAGGACGGTCTCAACGGCGGAGAAGATTTCAAGGTCGTTCTTGCCCAGGGCCCCGACAAAAATAAGCACAAGGGGGTAGGCCGCCGCGGCCGCTGCAATCGCCAGTACCGTAAAGACAAGGTTGCCGTTTATCATGAGGACGGCATCAGCAATAAGCCCGCAGACGACCGACGCGATAATGATCCTGAACAGGTCTTTCCAGGGGATTTTGGGCTTGATGGTCAGGATGATAAAGATAAAGAGCACCACCCCGCTGAAAACCTGCGCGATCAGGTTGGCCCACGCCGCGCCGTGTATCCCGTAACGGGGTATCAACACCAGGTCCATCGAGATGTTCAGGCAGATACTCACGACCCCAATGGCCAGAAGAAAAGACAGCTTTTCCATGGCGCCGAGCAACGATGCAGAGGAGCCGAAAAAGGCCGCCAGGGAGGCCGACAGGAGCGTAATCCAGAAGATATCGGCCGCAGGCGCAAACTCGATCCCGTAAAGGTTGGTGATGATCTCCGTGGAAACAAAAACGCCCCCCACAAAGATCGGGGCGATGATCATCATGAGGTACTTCAGTGAATAGGTATATATCGTATTTTGCCCGTCCGTGTCGCCCGTCGAATGCTTCTCCGTAAATATCGGAAGCATGATATTGGTCAGCGAATAGGGGATGAGCCTCATTACCTTGGATGAAAGCGAAAAAGCGATCGTATAGAAGGCGATTTGACTGTAATCGGCGTAGATATTCAGGAAGAAGACCTCCGACTTTTCAAAGACAACAACGTCGATGAGGCTGAGGATGAGAAACTTATACCAGAAGCTGAAGATCCTCTTTTTTAGTGTTTGATCCAGCGCACCGCTTCCGGCGGGGTTCGTTGGAGTAAAAGACTTCCGCAAGAAAAAGCGAAACAATAAGAAGCGTGGGGGAGCCAGGACAAGGGGAAGCACCAGCAGCCCGGTGATCCCCATCCCGAGATAGAGCCCGACGATTACCGCGACAATATAGACCGGCGTGACGATAAGGCTCGTGACGGCAATGACGTTAAACCGCAACAGCCCCTTGAACGTGGAGACATAGAGCGCAAATACGGTGTTCGGCAGCAGGTTGGCCGCCACGAGTATAATATATATGCGGATATCGGGCTCGTAGAAAAGATACGCGGCCCCAACGACCACTCCCGACACGATCACAAAGACGCCGAGTTCGAGCAGCAGTAGCGATCGAAAGAGGTGATTCATCCGGTCGGTCTGGCCGGTGGTATTGAGCTCGGAGATATAGCGCGTATTGGTATTGGGGATACCCAGAAAGCAGAAAACGGAGGCGAATCCCAGAAGCCAGCTGCAGTAGCTGTAGACTCCCATGTCTTCGGGACCGAGCAGCCGCGCGATGACAATGGAGAGGATAAAGCCCGTAACGAGCGTGATGCCGTTATTCAAGGCATTGAAGGATATATTCTTTATGAGTTTTTCGAGCGTTGACATATAGCATCTTCCGACAGCGCCGCTCCGGCGGGGAGGCCGGAAATACGCGGATGCCGCTTGCGGGAATTCCGGCCCAACGGGGCCGGTAAAAATGCGCAGGACGGCTTCATATTTACATTCTAAGGCGTTCTTTCTCTATTTCTCCGCGGCACCGTTTCCCCGGCAAGGAGCGACAGCGAACGGCTGTACACGTCCTGGACGGATATCCCGGCCATACAGAGATTCGTATCGTAGATGCACGGTATCTCACCGTTTTTGTAGCAGGGCGCGCATTCCATTCGGCTCCTTATCGTAGCGGTCTTTCCGCGCCGGCCCCACGGGCGGCTCTTAACGTTATCGGTCGGGCCGAAAAGCCCGACACACGGGGTCGATACCGCGGTCGCAATATGCATCGGGCCCGAATCGTTGCCGACAAACAGATCGGACCTCCCGATGACCTCGGCCGTCTCTTTGAGCGTCAGTAGGCCGGCCGCGATGATGGGCTTTGATTTCATCTGTTTTGAGATGTCCCGACACAGCCGTCGTTCGTCGGGGCCGCCCAGAAGGATTATGCGGGCATGATGGCTGTCTACAAGCTTATCGCCCAGGGCCGCAAAACAGTCTTTCGGCCAGCGTCGCATCTCTTGTGAGCCCGGATGGAAGGTAATAACGATTTCGTCGTCCCCGATACGGCCGTCGCTAAAGAGGCGGTCGATCCTCTCACGGTCGGCCGTCCCGATCGAGAAAAACGGCCCGCCGCCTCTTCTGCCTCCGGCACGGCAGGCCAGGTCGAGATTCAACCTGCCCTCTCCCTTCTTATAATCCATATCGAACCGATGGGTGTAGAGATTTCCCCTGACGGCGTTTCTATACCCAAAGCGATACCTGATGCCCGACAGCGCCGCGAGCAGCGGCAGATCGACCACGCCCATCGGGTAGAACACGACCATAAGGTCAAAACGCGCGGACCGCAGCCGTGCGAGCAGAGCCGGGTCTATCGTCTGATCGCGGCCGAAAAATATCACCGAATCGACAACCCGACTTCCCGAAATCACGTCCCACGCGTCGTTGCCCGACGCCAGAACGGTTATCCTGGAATCGGGGTAGCCCCTCCTCAACGCGCGCAGGGCGGGCGTCGCCAGGACCATATTCCCGATACCGTACAGCCGCACGACCAGGATCGATCGCACGCGGTCTTGATCTATAGCCCCGCGATAAACAAAGCGCTGGAGTGCCGTCTTGGCTATCTCTCGGATATAGAGGAGTTTCCAGAAGATCTTCTTTACATGGGTCATGATCGTGTACGGATAAGAAGCGAAGTCGAAGAGAACCGGCGTTTTTTTCAGTTTATTCCACGAGAACCTTCTTGTCAAACAGATAAAAACGGGAGGGGATGATGACCAGAGAGGGGTGCACACGAAGACCGGTGGAAAGCGGCGATTGGAGGGCCGCCTATCTTTTATGGGCCCAGGGCGGATAAGCGGGACGCAGGGCCGTCGCCGGCCGCGGGACTGCCGTTTATATCACCGGCCGCATCGACATATATCGGGCCGTCGTAGACCGATACAAAATTTCATGGGACCGTACCGCCGCCCGCCTTTCGCATCCTCCCCGAGTCGGCCGCCTCGTTTCGGCTGTCCAAACGCCTCTTCAGGAGATCGGATTGAGCCGGAACCCAGAGCGGAAGGTGCTCGATGATGTCCTGGATTGTCTTCTTGAGATCCGGCAGGGTCTCCGTCACTATCTCCCGGATCACCTGAAAATCGCCGGCCTGACACGCACCGCCGATCAGTTCGGCCGTTTCATAAAACCGTTTCCAGTCTATGGGGAGCTTCATATTTTCGTAGTATTTCTTTTTGACCCGCTTGATCTCGGTACCTATTTCCCGCAGCTCATCCAGGATATATGAGCGGGTCTTTTCGTCCTTCGCAAACCCGTCCGGGGCAAGACCTGCCGCCTTTTCTATTCTGATAATCGAATTCTTTACACCGAATAGACAAAGGAGCTTCATCTGAAGGCTCAGGGCCTGGTCCCACGTTATCTTTCTCTCTCCAAGGTCTATCATGACCGCCTTGATATCGGCCTGGATTTCCTCAAACCGGCTGTCATCGATGGTACGAGGGACATGCATCGGTATGGTGCTGGTCGTAATACAGCGGGAGAAGGGTTTTGGGATACGGGTTCGATCCCACGTCGGGATTATCCATTCGTTTCCCGGCAGAAAGGCGACCGGGACAACAGGCACCTGACAGAACCTAGCCAGTTCAACCACTCCGGCCTTTACCTCCCGCGCGGGGCCCAGCGGTCCGTCGACAACCATCGCGGCGATGGCCCCCTGATTGAGGATTGCTTTCATATCCTCCAGGGCCTCTTTTCCCCTTTTTTTCGCCGAGCCCCGGACTACGTAATATCCCAGCTGTTTCAGGATGCGCGATTCAACCTCCCCGGCCTGATTCAACGCGACCATAACCACCGACCGTTTATTCCATCCGAGGCGTTTGCCCAGAGACTGGCTCAGCAGCATGTCGCCGTGCCAAACGGCCACGGCAAAGGGCTTGCCCGACGACATCAGTTCGAGCAATTCTTCCGACACCATTTGACGCCAGCGGTAGGTCGAGGTAAGCAGCGTCACGAAGAAATAGACGATCCACGGAACGATAGTATGATAGACCCATATCACCGCCTTTTTTGGAAGCGGCCACGTGGACTTGATCTCATTAGAGGGCTGTTCACGAAAGACAAAACGGGACATAGTAGATACTCCTATTGCTGTCTCCAAAAAAGAGCCGGGTAATCGTTAGGGCGATATTTTATGAATTTAGCAGTAATCTTGTCAACAAGTTATTTGGTCGGTAAGTATTTCTTCGATCCATCGGACGGACCGGGGACGGCGCGTTGAGGTCCATCGGAGAGATTGGATTGCTCGACTCCGGAACACCGGATCGGACCGTTTTTTCGAGGGAACAATATAGGCCGATTGAGGGAGATCCGGAAAAAGCGACAGGGGACGGGCGGACGATTGCGCGTCCGCGCATATTCCTTATCGATAGCTACGGCAGAAAGAGGATTCGGGGTGCGCACCGTCCGGTATCGGGCCGTCAGGCCCGTCGGATACAGTGGCCGTCCCGCGGCGGCCGGGTGAATGACGAATCGTCTACTTGACCGTCTTCTTCGTCTTTAAGACGGCAGAGATTTCCTCCCGCTCCGCCCGCACCTTCACGATGCGGTTCCTCTCGACCTCCAGGATCGTAAATTTGTATCCGCCCTGATGGATCATCTCGCCCCCCTTGGGCATCGCCTGGAGCCGGGACAGGATCATCCCCGCAATCGTCTCGTAGGCCTCCGAATCGGTCAGGGTAACGCCCCAGATATTAATCAGGTCCCGAATCGACGTCGAGCCGTCGATGATCATCGTTCCATCCTTCAGTTTCTTTACCATGTTACCGACGCCGACCTTGCTCTCGTCTTCGATTTCCCCCACGATCTCTTCAAAGAGGTCCTCCATCGTCACGAGCCCGGCGATCGCCCCGTACTCATCCACCACCAGCGCCAGGTGCATCCGTTTTTTTTGCATCTCCTTGAGGAGGTCGGATACCGCCTTGAATTCCGGGACGAAAAAGGGCTCAAGCATAATGTCTCTGATTTTAAACGGTTTCTTGTTCACCATCCGGCTCAGGACTTCCTTGCTATTGAGAACCCCCACAATGTTGTCCAGCGTGTTTTCGTAGACCGGGTAGCGGGTGAAACCCTTTTCGACGATGAACTTGAGGATGTCCCCCTTATTCCACTCGATATTCACGGCCTGCACATTCGGGTGAGGGACCATGACTTCTTTCACATGCCGGTCGGCGAAATCGAAGATCGAGTGGATGAGCTCGTGCTCCGTCTCGTCGATGACACCTTTCTCTTCCCCTTCTTTGAGGATCTGCAGGATCTCTTCCTCGGTGATAAACGACGAATCGATCTTTTTTGACAGTCCCATCAATCGGAGGATAACGTGATTGGAGGCCGTCAGGAGGCGTACGGCGGGGTACGTGGCCTTTGAGAAAAAGCGAATGGGTCCTGCCACGAAAAGTGCAATCTTTTCGGAATGCCTGATGGCCAATGACTTCGGAAAGAGCTCACCCAGCACGAGGGAAAAGTAAGATATGACGGTAACCACGATCATGATGGAAACCGCCTCGGCCGAGCCGGCGATGAACTCTATGGGTACCTTCTTGACAAGATTGGGCAGGATGTGGACGGCCGCCGCGCCGCCCACCGCCGAGGCCAGAGACCCGACGATAGTGATTCCGATCTGGATGGTGGAGAGAAACTTTTCCGGGTCATCCTTCAGATCGAGGAGATCGACGGCCCCGCGCTTTTTTTCTTCTACCAGGGTCTTTACCCGGCTCTTACGCGAGGTAATGATGGCGATCTCCGATCCCGAAAAAAAGCCGTTGGCAAGGATGAGGGCAAAGATCAGGATCGCCTCAAGGATAAAAGTCTCGATAGTCATGATCATCCCTTATACGTACGATAAAAAGACATCGTTTCCGCCCCGGTTCCCGGCAGCCGAAATCGTCCCATAACCGGGACGCCGGGCGGTTGCCGCTGCCGGGACAAAGCCCGGTGCCGGTTTCGGGCCGGTGATCGCGAGTGCCGGCCGGACACGAGCGTTCAAAATAAAAATGTTTCCGATGAGGGAGGCGCCGTATTCGAGGACCCGCCGGGAAAAAGCGGTGATCCTCGGGGGTATCGGCACGATTTCTGTCGCACAGAGCGGTGTGGCGTCCGACATTCTTATCACCTTACGGCAAATCGCCGCGCCGACCGTAAAAAGGGGTAACTACCGGTATAGGGAAGAACCGGAGCATCTCCGATCATAAAAACGGGGTGGATATATAGCAGCCGGGCCTCCTTATCGAGAGGGCTTTCTTTCAAGCCACCGCCGAGACGGATACCGCCCGGGCCGTCCGCCCTCGATGGTCGGATATAAAAACGGCGCTCCCGCCGATTTCATTGGTCGGGTTTCGTAAAAGACGTCACGATGAGATCTTCCTGGGGTTTTTTCTGCTCATCCTTGGAAACGAAGCTCGGCTCGTACTTCTCGGGTTTGCTGGCCAGCACCGCGCGGTTGAACGCCCAGCTCTTGATCCGTTTTATTTGCTCCTTCATCGTCTTGGACAGGGGAACCATCCGGCCGATGGCCCGCATGAGGTCGTCCATCGTCAGCGCCCGCTTGGCGTTGAAGGCGTCAAAGAGGGCCGAAACAACGCATTGCTCGATCTCCGCGCCGTTATAGCCCTCGGTTGCCTTGGCAAGATCTACGAGGTTGAACGCGGCGGAGTCTTGGTTTCTCTTTTTCAGATGGACGGCGAAGATCTGTTTGCGCTCGGTAACGCCCGGCAGGTCCACGAAGAATATCTCGTCGAAACGTCCCTTACGGAGAATTTCCGGGGGAAGCATATCTATCTCGTTGGCCGTGGCGGCCACGAAGACATTTCCTTTCTTTTCCTGCATCCACGTCAGGAACATCGCGAAGATCCGGCCGACAACCAGGTCGCGCTTTTCGCCGCCGTAGGAACCGATACCCTTTTCCACCTCGTCGATCCAGAGGACACAAGGTGCCATCGCCTCGACGGTCTTGAGCGCCATGTAGAGCGTCTCCTCGGGAGAGCCCATCACCCCGCTGTAGACCCGGTTCATATCCAGGCGCACCAGCGGCAGGTTCCAGTACGAGGAGATGGCCTGGACAGTGACGCTCTTGCCGCAGCCGGAGATGCCGGTCATGAGCACGCCCTTGGGCGGGGCCAGGCCGTACTTTCGCGCCTCGGAAGAAAAGCTCCGGGTCCTTGCCTCCAGCCAGGCCTTCAGGTTTTCCAGACCGCCGATCTCCTGAATGGTCGGTTTTTTTGCGATAAACTCGAGGATACCGGTCTTTCGTATGAGCTGCTGCTTCTCCTCGAGCACCACGTCCAGGGCCGAAATATCGAAAACCGATCTCCCGAGCAGGGCCTTGGTAATGGCGTTCTTGGCCTCGTCTATGGTCAGGCCGGTGACCGCCTGAACGAAGAGGTCCTTCTGGGCATCGGTAAGACTTACCTTAATCTTCTTGGACTTGACGAACGATTCCAGGACCTGGGAAAAGAGCGCCGAAAGCTCTTCCGGAGCCGGCAGGTCATAATCGACCACCGACATCTCTTTATTGAGCTCAAACGGCATCGTGAGGATCGGCGCCGTAATGAATACTGTCTTATATGAGGTCGAAAGCGAGTCGTACACGTCCCGGAGCTTGCGCACGAGAAGCGGATTGGTCTCCATCTCCTTATGGAGGTCCTTGAAAAGAAAGAGCGCATTCTCCTCTATGGCAATCACCCGGTCCAGCGCCGCCAGCGGGTCCCTGGTCCCCTCGACGACCTTGCCGCCGAGCGTCAGCCCCATGGTGGACTGCCATACAAAAAACTTGACGGGGGCAGAAAACATGGTCTTGGCCAGCTTATCCACCAGCTTTTCCAACCGGCCCTCCTCCCACGTCACCACGTAAATAAGGGACTGTTTTGCGGAGATCAATTTCTTGATCGTCTCGAGGCTCTTGCCCCGCTCGCGCGTTACCTCCATTGGCTCACCATATAGTGGAAATTTCTCTAATTATCATCTCATATTAACACTTTTCATGTCAAGGCTTAAAAGGATTGACGCGATGGGAGTCATTTGGTAAAGTTAGTAAATTCATTCATATTTTTGGTGCCCCCATGGCCGAGCGTAAGAAGATCGCCCTCATCGACGGAAGCTCCTATATCTATCGGGCCTTTTACGCCGTGAGGGGGCTGGCCAATTCCAAAGGCTTTCCGACCGGGGCCGCCTACGGTTTCATCGGCATGCTCCGCAGGGTCGTGGGCGACATTCGGCCCGACTATCTCTTGGTCGCCTACGACGCCAAGGGGCCCACCTTTCGCCACGAGTTGTTCGCAGACTATAAGGCCCACCGCCCCGAGATGCCGGATGACCTCAAACCCCAGATTCCCAGAATCAAGGAGATCGTCTCCGCCTACAATATCGAGAGCCTGGAAATGCCGGGTTATGAGGCCGACGATATTATCGCCCAGATCGTCAGAGAGCTTCCGGCCGACGTTGAAGCCGTCATCGTCACCGGCGACAAAGACCTGGGTCAGCTGGTGTCCGACCGCGTCACGCTGCTGGATACGATGAAAGACCGGGTCACCGACCAGGCCGCCATCCGGGAAAAATACGGGACGGACCCCGCGGGGCTGGCCGAGATCTTCGGGCTGGCCGGCGACTCGTCGGACAACATCCCCGGCGTCCCCGGGATCGGTGAGAAGGGGGCCGTCGATCTCATCAAGAAATACGGGACGATCGATGAGCTCCTCCGACACAAAGACGACCTCACCGGCAAAAAGCGGGAACTCCTGGAGCGCCACGGCGAGCTGGCCCTACTGTCCAGGCGGCTGTTTATCCTTGATCATCAGGTACCTCTGGCGTTTACCCTGGCGGCGGCCGAGATAAAGCCGCCTGATGCGGAACGGCTGAAATCGATCTTTGCCGACCTCGAATTCCACACGTACCTCAAGGAGCTGGAGCGGCCGGGAACGGGAATTGCCGTCCCCCACGAGACGATCACCGACGACGCGGCCCTCTCATCGGTGATTTCCCGGGCCCAAAAGGCCGCCATGCTGGCGGTCGATCTGGAGACCACCTCGCTGTCGCCCGTCGACGCCGAGATCGTCGGGATATCGCTCTGCTTTTCCGATGATGCCGCCTACTACATTCCGCTGGCCCACCGGTATCTGGGTGCACCCAAACAACTCGACCGGACAAAAACCCTCTCGGCGCTGGGCCCTCTCCTGACCTCCCCCGGGGTGCCGAAGGCCGGGCAGAATATCAAATACGACTACCTCGTCATGAAAAACTACGGTATCAATATATCGCCGGTGGCCTTCGATACGATGGTGGCCTCCTACGTCATCAATCCCTCCCGGCGCACCCACAACCTGGAGACGATATCGCTGGAATACCTCGGTCATCGGCCCATCAGCTACAAAGACGTGGCCGGTAAGGGGAAGGGTCAGATCACGTTTGACCAGGTACCCGTGGAGGAAGCCTCCCGCTACTCCGCCGAGGACGCCTACCTCACGTACCTGCTCATCCCGATCCTCAAGACGAAGATGGATGAGCTCTCGCTGGGCCGCCTCTTTGACGATATCGAGATGCCGCTCGTGATCGTCCTGGCCGATATGGAGATGACCGGAGTAAAGGTAGACGAGGGGGCGCTCGGCGCGCTTTCCCGGGAGTTTACCGAAAAGCTCGTCGTGCTGGAGCACACGATCATCGAGGAGGCCGGACAGCAGTTCAACATCAACTCGACCCAGCAGCTTGCCCGCATCCTCTTCGATAAGCTCGGGCTGGGGGGGTTCAAGAAGACAAAGACCGGTTTTTCCACCGATAACGACGTCCTGACCGCACTGGCCGACGCCCACCCGATCATCCCCCACATCCTCGAGTACCGGACGCTGGCCAAACTCAAGTCGACATACGTGGACGCCCTACCCAGGCTTATCAACGGCAAGACGGGCCGCATCCACACCTCCTATAACCAGACCGTCGCCGCCACCGGCAGGCTCTCGTCGTCGGACCCGAACCTGCAGAACATCCCGATCCGCACCCCGGAGGGACGGCGGATTCGGGCGGCCTTCGTACCGCGGCAGGGGTGCGTGCTCGTGAGCGCCGACTATTCCCAGATAGAGCTGAGGCTCCTGGCCCACTTCTGCAAGGACCCGGCGCTGACCCGGACCTTCTTTGACGACGAGGACATCCACGCCTCGACCGCGGCCCTGATATTTTCCGTCGATCCCGCCGACGTAACGGCAGACATGCGCCGCAGGGCAAAGACCATCAACTTCGGAATCATCTACGGCATCTCGCCCCACGGGCTTGCGCGGGAGCTGGGCATTCCTTACGGGGATGCGAAAGTTTTTATCGAGACCTATTTCGCGAAGTTCGCCGGGGTAAAGGACTACTTCGAAACGGTGATGAAAAAGGCCGAGGCCGACGGCTTTGTGACTACCATCATGGACAGGAGGCGCTATCTTCCCGAGCTCAAGAGCTCCGACCGCAACGTGAAGGCCTTCGCCCAGCGGATGGCGGTAAACACCCCCATCCAGGGCAGCGCCGCCGACCTCATCAAAATGGCGATGATCAGCCTTTTCCGGCGGCTGGGCGCCGAAGGGCTGGAAGCCAAGATGATCATGCAGGTGCACGACGAGCTGGTCTTAGAGGTGCCGACCGAAGAAGAAGCGCGCGTCTGCGCGATAGTGAAAGAAGAGATGGAGGGGGTCATGAAGCTCAACGTACCGCTGAAGGTGGATATCAACAGCGGCAAGAATTGGGCCGACGCGCATTAGGCGCCCTAAAAAGCTGGCGCTTTCCGGGCGCCATGATAGGAAAGAGAGGACAGTATATATGCCCACCGAAACCCCCGTGACCTTCCCATCCGGCGACGTGACCATCGAGGGCCGGCTTACCGTTCCCAAACCGGCGGCTGCCGCCGTCGTCATCTGCCACCCACACCCCAGCTACGGCGGCAGCATGGATAACAACGTCGTCTATGCCGTTCGGGACGCGGTTACGTCCCTGGACCTTTCCGCCCTGATCTTCAACTTCCGCGGCGTCGGGAAAAGCGGCGGGCGCTCGACCGGAGAGCTTGTCGACGCGCGGGACGTGGGGGCGGCGGTAGATTTCGTCGCCAATCACCCCGATATAAAACCCCCGGCCGTCTACCTGGTCGGCTATTCCTACGGCGCGTGGGTCGGGCTCTTTCACGCGCTGGCCGACGCGCGGATCGGTGCCTGGGCCGCAATCTCGCCGCCGACGGGTATGTTTGACTTTTCCTACCTTGTGGCAAGCCCCGTCCCCAAGCTGATCGTCTGCGGCGATTCCGACTACTTCGTGGCGATGGATGAACTGCAGGGGATCTACAACCGGCTCCCGGAGCCCAAGAGGTTGGTCACCGTCAAAGGCGCCGACCACTTCTACTGGGGGCAGGAGTCGGTCATAAAAGATGAGATCGCGGACTTCTTCACAAAAAAGGCAACGTGAGGCGGCGGCCTTTCCCCCCCATGACGTGTTGGGATATGCTTCAGAAACCGCTCGATATAGCTGTCCTCGTCTATGACGGCGTAGAGGCGGCAGATTACGTCAACCCGATGGCCGTCTTGGAGAAGACTAATGACTATATCGACCATGCCAATACCATCCGCCTGATATCTAAAGACGGGGCCCCCGCCACCGCCTCCAACGGCACGCTCGTCGGCCCCGCGATCCCGTTCGCACAAACCGGCATTATCGATATCCTTATCGTCCCCGGCGGCACCGGGGTCTTCTCGGCGATAACGGACGCCCGGATAACCGGCTTTATCAGGGATCAATACGAAAGTGGCGCGCTATCCCATATCCTCTCGGTATGCAGCGGGGCTTACCTGCTGGCCGAGGCGGGGCTGCTTTCCGGCAGGGAAGCGGCGGTCACCGACCGGCTGAAGGACGATTTTAAAAAGCGATACCCGAACGTGCGGGTCGTCGATGATTCGCCGGCCGTCGCCGACGGAGGCAGGGTCGTGACCTCGGGGCAGATTTTCAAGGGAATCGGCGCGGCCTATTGGCTGGTCGAGCGGTTGTACGGGAGTGAGGTGTTGGAAAAAGTGCGAAAACGATTAGGGTACTAGCTAAAAAAAATCCCCCTTTGATGGGGGATCTTTTCTATCGGATCTTCTATCTTTTTATGCCGGGGTTGCCCCGCACAAACGCCCATTTCGGGTGCCGTCGCTACGGCCTTTGCCCTTCCCGCTTCTTTCGATCGACGATCGTCTTGATCAAGAGCAGCATCGCCAAAAACTTTCCGGCTTCGCCCGATTGTCCCGAGTGGTTGCCGTCTTCGTCCCGTCCCATGATGTCTTCGTAGATTTCAAGCACGCGCGGGTTTTCGGGGTCCATCCTGAGCGCCCTCGTGATCTCTTCCTTTGCCTCCGAAAGCCACCCCTTGTCGGCCATCGCCAGGGCGAGGTAGGCCCGCGCCATCGGGTCATCCGGGTCGACGTGGACGAGGTAGTTAAAGGTGGTCATCGCCTCATCGATCATCCCCATGTGCCCATAGCAGATGCCCAGCTGAAAATGCCAGTCGGTATCCGTAGGGCATTCCTTGAGGTACTCCGCGATCTCGTCGGCGGCTTCCTCGAACATCCCCAGGCTCATGAGGCAGTAGCCGAGGCGGGCGTTGAGATAGGTATTTTCCGGATCTTCCATCAGGATCTTTCTATAGTGGGCCACCGCTTCCGTGAAGCGCTCCTCCTTTTCGAGAAAATGCCCAAAGGAGATTCGTGCATTGATGCTGTCCGGCTCGAGCTTGAGCGCCTCCGAAATGAAGCGTGCGGCAAGGTCGTTTCGATCCATTGTCAACGACGCGTCCGAAAGACCGGAGAGAATATCGGCGTCCTCGGGACAGAGCTCATTGGAGATGGAAAAGTAGCAGAACGCTTCCTCTCCCGCGCGGTCGTTAAGCGCGCAGCATCCCATAAAGTAAAAGATATCCGGTTCGTCCTGGTATTTTGTCGACGCCTCTTTGAGGAGTGAGAGAGCTTCCCGGTAGAAGTTGAGATCCATCAACTCCTTGGCCGCTTCCAACACGCGGTCGACTTCGTCCATTTGCGTTTACCCCCTCCGGGGATAGTGGATAAAAAAAAGGGTGACAGAACCACCCACTCAGTCATTCAAACTGTCAAAGCGCCGGAAACTATGTGTGATGCAAGATGGCGTTTCGCTTTTTGTCTCCCCTGTTTCCTTATTACAAGTATACCACACCCGTTATAAAAAACAAGCATATTTTTACACGGGAACCCACAAAATCACGAGATCCGAGAAGAGAATATCGTTTTTTTCAAGTGAAATCGTGACTTTTTCGACTACGGAGGCCTCCTCCCTTCTCTTTTCGCTGATGGCCGACACCTCATCGTTGAGTTCTTCGGAAAGCTCCGTTATCTGCGCGTTGAGCAGCTTGATCTCGGCCTCGGAATCCTCCAGCCTCGTTTTGGATTTTACCGTCATCATCCGCTTGCTGGAGGCCCTGGTAATTCCCGACAGGCTCTTCCTGCCGAAGACAAGCCCCAGTACGCTCGCGCCGGCCGAGATCAGCTCGTCCCTCTTGCGCTCGCCGTATTCCATCTCCCGGACGGTCATCTGGCGCTCTTGTTTCTTGACCTTGGATTGAAGCGCCTCTATCTTGTCTTTATAATTTTTCGTGATCTTCTCCACTTCTTTTGCCGCTTCTTCTTCGGCCCGGGCGGCCGTCCTGGCCAGAAACGCCTCTCTGGTCTCCCCGATGGTGGAAAAGAGGGAAAGCCCGGGATTCCTCAACAGGGTCAGAGAAAGGGAGGCGTTCATATAATTAACGAAATCGGCCGAGAGCCTTTTTGATTCGTCCTTTGCCGTTAACCATTCGGGCAGCGGCACAAAACCCGCGACCTGCTGGCCGGCAACCGGGATATCCTCCAGAAAATCGGTGTCCTCATCCAGTTCCACCGATTTCTCCCACCCGATCCGCGCATCGGAAAGTGGAAAGAGCACCCGGGTAATCGTCTGGGTTACGGCCACCTTGGCCGCCGTATCGTCAAACTTGGCCCGGGCCCGGGCCGCCAGCGCCGGCACGAATCGAAAGCCCGCCTCGCCTGACGTCTTCTCGATGGGAACGAGCCGCGAGAAGGTCGGATAGGCGGCGCTCCGGGGGGACAGGTAGCGGTTTTTCAGGCCGATATCCGGCGGCACGGTAAGAACCACCGCGTCGGCCGTGATCGCCGGGGCCTTTGCCGTCGCCGGCTCCGCCTGTTTCTGCCCCTGCGGGCCCTCTCCGTCCAAAACCGGCACCGAGGGGAGGTCCTTGAGCCGCTCCTTTCCGATCGGCCCCCGCAGGTAGCACATGGCCCAGCGGGTCCCGAAATGAGTAACGGTATCCTCGCGCACGCTGTGATAGAGAAAGACCCGGGGAGAGAGCGCCGAGATCATGTCATCGATTTTCGAGGTCGGTACGCCGCCCTTTGACGCCGCCGTGAGGCCCTCCAATACCCGATCCTTGTCGTTCTTGGTCTGAAGGCGGCCGATGAACCAGGTTCCCGCGTTGGTCAGCGCCTTGTAGTCGATGTCCACCGGGTTCTGGGTTGCCAGTACCATCCCGATGCCGTAGGCCCGCGCCTGCTTGAGCAGCGTCATGATGGGCCGCTTGGTGGGGGGATCTTTCGGATACGGAGGAAGCAGCCCCACGGCCTCATCGATATAGACCAGCGCCCTCAAACGCGACGACCCCTGCTGCGCCCGCATCCAGGTGACGAGGCGCCAGAGAAGCAGCGTAACGAAGAACTCCCGCTCGGGGTCCGAGAGGTGGGAGATATAAAAGACCGATACCCCGGGTTTACCGCCCCGGGGCTTAAAAAAGAAATCGATATCCAGCGGCGCCCCCTTTCGCCATCCGGCAAACGAGGGCGACGCGGCGATGTTATTGAGCATCATGGCAAGCTTCATCCGCTCGGCCCGGGGATAAAATCCCTCAAGCTCGAAGACCCCCACGCGCTTGAGCGGAGGGTCCTGGATAAAGGTGATGATCTTTTCGAGATTGAGGTCTTGATCACGGCCCCAGGAGTCTTCCCATATCTTGGAGAGCAGGATGTGCTCCCGGCTCGTGATGGGATCGGCCTCGATACCGATCAACGACAACAGCGCCGAGACCGACCCGGTAATCAGCTCGAGGACCGCCTCCTCGTTCTTCTTTATCTCTCCCCGCGGAACGGCAAACGAGTTGAGGACGTTGATGGGGACCGACGCGGTGCTGCCCGGGGTATAGACGACAAAATCGGCCGCATCTTTGTATCGCCTGATCCTTTCGCCGTCAATCCCCCAGTCGGTCAGTCCCTTTTTCCACATTCCGGCGGTATCGGCGGCAAATGCCTCCGGCGTCTTTCCCTTGCGCTCCGCCTCGGCGGGGTCGACCCAGGGCGCGAAGTCTGCCGGCAGCAGATCGGGGAACGACAACAGGAGGTTTCCCATCTCGGCCTTGGGGTCTATGATGAGGCACGGGATGCCCGAGAGCACCGCCTCTTCTATTAACCCTACGGCCAACCCCGTCTTACCGCTGCCGGTCATCCCCACGATAACGCCGTGGGTGGTCAGGTCGCGGCCATCCACGAGGACGGGCTTTTCGGTCATCTCATTTTTTTCGGAATTGAAGACCCTGCCGAGGTAATATTTCTCTTCGGCCATGGAAAATCCTTATAAAATATGTGTCTGATTATTAAGTTCTATCGTTTGTTTGAACGGCACCGGCTATCCATCGCGGCCCAACCGCAAAACGGCTATTTGAAATACGCCGATATCTTGGCCATATGCGCCAGAATCTCGTCTGCGAGCGCCCCCTCGGCAACGGCCGGCTGAAAGCCGCAGGTCACCGGGGTCATCTCGTAGGACGCCACCCCGTCTCTCGTCAGGGTCAGTTTCAGGATGATGCTCCTGGTCTTCCAGATAGAATGTTCGGTTGTCTGGTGGTAGGCGAAGTTGCCCAAGGAATAGATTATGAAGGCGCCGTTGTAGCGCTCGATGCCCTGGGGGACGTGGGGGTGCCCGCCGAGGATGATATCGGCACCGGCGTCTACCATCTCGTGGGCGAGTTTCACGATCTCGTCGGCGGGCCGGTCCTGGTACTCCGCCCCCCAGTGGGCCGCCACGATAACGAGGTCGACGTCGGGTTTTACCTGCTCGATGGCCGGGCCCAGCCGCCCCATATCGGCCCAGGCCGTATAGTCAAAGGCCTCGTGTTCCGGTCCCCCGAAATTGAAGATGCGCGTTACCGAAAAGAACGCGATCCGCGTCCCCTTGACATCGAGGATTGCCGGTGCATAGGCTTCGTCGAGGTTTTCGCCTGTACCCGCGTGTTTGATGCCGGCGTCGTCCAGGTAGCCCCTTGTCGAAAGGAGCGCCCGCTTGCCGAAGTCCCAGACGTGGTTGTTGGAAAGCGACACCACGTCAAACCCGGCGTGGGCCAGGGTCTCGGCGGCGGCCGGCGGGGCGGTAAAGAGCCAGACGCCGTTCTGGGTAATGCCGTTCTGCTCCGAGATGGTGCTTTCGAGATTTCCGAACGCGATATCGGCCGCCGAGATGATATCTGTGGTCTTCGCGAAGGCGTAATCGACGTCCCCGGAAAGGATGATCCGCCCGGCCTTCCGACCCAGGTTGATATCTCCCACGGCGACCAGTGTGATCTCCGGGGGGGTGATCCCCAGAGAGCCCTCGGCGTCGGCCACCGGCCGTGTCTCGCCGCCAACGCCGGTGCAGGAAAAGAGGCCCCATATCAGGAACAAACAGACACTATGTAATATGGTACGCCTCACGTTATCCTCCATGATGCTGACGGCCGTGACACAAAAAAACTCACTCTTGACACCTCTGCGCAAACACCCTACAATAGTAGCAGATTACCTTTTTAAAAAAAAGGGTTTTTTATTATCCGGTTGGCCCCGGCACCCGGACGTAAATATTCAAAAACAAAACCGTGTAATCCACCATCTCATCCAGAAAGGCGATTGAATCATCATGAAAAAGAGACAAAATACCCGGCTCGGCTTCGTTCTGTTTCTCATCCTGGCGGTCCTGGGCGGTTGCGCCACCGTCCCCACGGCGGCCCCTATCCCGCCCTATACGCCGCTCTACGGTGTATTTGCCAACTACATCACCGAGCAGTGCATTCAGGACGTCCTGCCCACCCTTCCGGCCGGAACACCTGAAAAATTGCCGCGCTACTGGCACGCGCTCATGGATGACGGAGTCCTTACCGTCGCCCTGTGCGTCGGCACGGAAGACCTGGTCAACAAGCTCTACGACGAGACAGGGGGCGGCAGCGTCCTGGACGTAAAGGTAAGGGACGCAAAGATCCCCGTGACGATCTACGATAAAAATATCATCATCGACATAACCGTCGTGACCAACAAGGAACAGCTCATCAAGGCGTTTAACGAGCGGGAGGTGCTTTTCGTCTATTCCCACTCCCGCTACGGCAACGGATGGGCGCTGCACGAGGAGGGGCTGGACGAACCGTTCCGGATGCAGGCCGATACGATCAGAATCCCGAAAAACCAGATGCACGGCTACGAGGGACAGATCATCAGTGAGTCGGGAGGGTACTACCTGCTTAAGGGAAATACCGAGGACCTGGACAAGGTCGTCCCCTATCCGGGCTACCAGCTCATCGTTGGGCTCTCGTGCACGAGCAAGGGACACTTCATGAAGGAGCTGGTCAAGATGCGGGCGGGTAATCCGTCAACGATGATCCTGACAACCAACGCCGGGGGCTTTCTGGAGCTGCGCTTTACGATCTTCAAGCGGTTTCTGGCGGGAGTCCTGGTCGGGGAGGAAATGAAGAAGCTCGTATCCGGGATGAACGACACCTGGCAGAAGGTGCCCGACGTCTTTTTCGATATGTATAAGATCCGCACCACCGTTAAGGCGTACCGGGTGATCGATTACTCGTACGACGACCTCAAGTAACGGGGGACAGACAATGCCCATGATGAACGCACAGACCTACGAGGAGAGCCTGCGCAGGCTCAACCTCGTCGTGTACCTGTTCGGAAAACGCCTGACCACCGTCGTGGACGAGCCGATCATCCGGCCCTCCATGAACGCGGTGGCGGCCACCTACGATCTGGCCCACAGGCCCGAATACGCGGACATTATGACCGCCACGTCTCACATCACGGGCATGTCGATAAACCGCTTCTGTCATATCCATCAGAGCACCGACGACCTGGTTAAAAAAAGCAAGATGGGAAGGCTGCTGGGGGCTTATACGGCCTGCTGTTTTCAGCGCTGCGTGGGGATGGACGCCCTAAACGCGCTTTCCATAACGACGTACGATATCGACAAGAAAAAGGGCACCGACTACAACCGGCGTTTTCTTGACTACCTGCGTTATGTCCAGGAAAACGATCTCGTCTGCGACGGCGCCATGACCGATCCGAAGGGAGACCGGGGCCTGCCCCCCCATCGGCAGCCGGACCCCGATGCGTTCATGCACGTTGTAGAGGAGAAAAAGGACGGCATTGTCGTCCGGGGCGCCAAGGCCCATCAGACCGGCGCGGTCAACTCCCACGAAGTCATCGTCATGCCGACCCTCTCACTGAAGAAGGAAGATGCCGACTGGGCGATATCCTTTGCCCTGCCCAGCGACGCCCGGGGCATCACGTATATCATCGGGCGCCAGTCCAGCGACACCCGCAAGCGCGAGGAGGGGACGATAGACAGGGGCAACCGCGCCTTCGGCGGGCACGAGGCCCTGATCGTGTTTGACGACGTCTTTGTCCCCTGGGAACGGGTCTTCATGTATAAGGAGTTTGAGTTTGCGGGGGACCTGGTGGAGCGGTTCGCATCTTATCACCGCCAGAGCTACGCGTGCAAGGTAGGGGTGGGCGATATCCTCATCGGGGCCGCCCAGACGATCGCCCGGTTTAACGGCACCGACTCCACGTCGCACATTCGGGACAAGATCATCGAGATGAACCACCTCAACGAGACCCTCTACTGCGGGTGCATCGCCTGCGCGTCCGAGGGCAGCCGCCAACCCTCCGGCACCTATTGCGTGGATACCCTGCTGGCAAACGTTCACAAGCAAAATGTCACCAGATTCCCCTATGAGATCGCGCGGCTTGCCCAGGATATCGCGGGAGGGCTCTTGGCTACGCTGCCGTCGGAACAGGATTTCAGATCGTCCGAGGTCGGCGGGTGGGTCCAGAAATATTTTCGCGCCCGCTCCGATGTCCCCACGGAACACCGGATGCGCATACTGAGGCTCATCGAGAATATCACCATGGGGTCGGCGGCCGTCGGCTATCTCACCGAATCGATGCACGGGGCCGGCTCCCCCCAGGCCCAGCGCATTATGATCTCCCGGCTGGTCGATATGGAAAGGAAGCAAAAGAGGGCCAAAGAGCTCTGCGGCATTATCGACGAGACGTGATGGGACACGGAGTGATTGAGCCGGCCGCTCACCCCGCCCGGTATCCCGAACGCCTCCACGCCCACCGTACGATCCTCGTCCCCATTGACGCGTGAGGCCTCCATTGACCCGTATCGTTTCGGCCGGTCCCGGTCGACACACGCAAAACGTCACCGGGACGCCGTTTTACATCGTCTTTTATACCGTCTAACGCTCAAACTCATTGAACACGCCCGGGGATAAGCGGCACGCCGATCCCGACCGGGCACATTGAGGCGGCTTCATGGAATTTTCTCTTTTAACGGACATCGTCATCGTACTGGGCATGTCGGTTATCGTCCTGTTGCTCACCAATAGGCTCTATATTCCGGCCGTGGTCGGTTTCTTGTTGACCGGTATCATCATTGGTCCGCACGGTCTTTCGCTGATAACCGGGATCCAAGAGGTAGACGTCCTGGCCGAAATCGGCGTCGTGCTTCTCCTGCTCACCCTGGGAATCGAGTTTTCGATAAAGAATCTGATACGCATCGGCAGGAGTGTAATCATCGGGGGGTCCCTCCAGGTCTTCCTGACCATCCTCGTCATGGGCGTCCTCGCGAAATGTACGGGAATGCCGCCGGGCAAATCCATCTTCTTCGGGTTTCTCTTTTCGCTGAGCAGCACCGCCATAATCCTGAAACTCCTCCAGGACCGGGCGGAAGTGGACACCCCCCACGGCCGCATCATCATCGGCATCCTGATATATCAGGATATTATCATCGTTCCCATGATGCTTTTCACGCCGATCCTTGCCGGAATCGGCACAGATATCACGGGCATCCTCTTCGTCTCCGCGCTCAAAGTCCTCGTCGTCTTGGCTTTGACGTTCGTCCTGGCCAAATGGATACTCCCAAAGATGCTCTTCTACGTCGCGCGAACGCGCAGCCGCGAGCTTTTCATACTCAGCGTCGTATTGATCTGCCTTTCTGTCGCGTGGCTCACCCACGCCGCAGGCCTTACCCTGGCCCTCGGCGCCTTCCTGGCCGGCCTGATCATATCCAATTCGGACTATAGTTTCGAGGCCCTCGGCAATATCCTTCCCTTCAAAGACGTCTTTACCAGCTTCTTTTTCATCTCCGTCGGGATGCTGCTTGACGTACGGTTCCTCCTGGATAATATCGGCATTGTCCTACTTTTTGTCACGCTCGTGGTACTTTTCAAGTCGATGATAGCGGGGGGCGCTGTCCTGCTCATGGGATTCCCCGTCCGGGTGGCCGTGCCGGTGGGCCTTTCGCTCTGTCAGATCGGAGAGTTCTCGTTCGTACTGTCGAAAACGGGCATCGAAAACGGCTTGATGTCCCAAGGCAATTACCATCTTTTCCTGAGTGTTTCTATCCTGACGATGATACTGTCCCCCTTCCTTGTTACGGTCTCTCCCCGTCTGGCGGACATGGCCGATAAGGTCCCGCTGCCCAAAATCCTCAGAAAGGGTTTCTCTCCGATGACTGGCCCGCAGGATAAAACGGGATATCCATCGCTGCGCAATCACCTGATTATAATCGGCTTTGGGGTAAACGGGAAAAACGTCGCACGGTCCGCGAAAGAGATGGGTATCCCCTACGTCGTTATCGAGATGAATCCCGAAACGGTGCGCAGCCAGAGGGCCAAGGGGGAGCCGATCTACTACGGGGATGCGACCCGCCGGGCCGTCCTCGAACACGCCGGCATCCAAAAGGCCAAGGTGGTGGTATCGGTGATTCACGACGCCGCAGCCACCAGGAGGATCGTGGCGGCCGCGCGCATGTATAATCGTTTTGCCTATATTATCGCGCGCACTCGGTTCATACAGGAGACTATCCCGCTGTTTGATCTGGGTGCAAACGAGGTCATCCCGGAGGAGTTCGAGACCTCGGTGGAGATATTTACGCGGGTCCTGGATCGGTTCAACGTACCCAAGGCCGCGATAAATAGGTTTGTTGATATCGTGCGGTCGGACGGGTACCGGATGTTTCGGTCCCTATCGATCGATAGCGATCGATTCTACGGTTATACGGATTTCGTCCCGCACGCCGACGTCAGGATATTTACGGTGGCGCGCGGGGCCCCCATTGCCGGGAAGACCCTCGCTCAGGTCGATTTACGCAAGAAGCACGGGCTGACGGTGCTCGCGATAAGAAGGGGCAATCAGACGATATCGAATCCCGACGGGGACACGCTTATCGCCGTCCACGATTCCTTAGTAACGCTCGGTGATCCCGAAATTCTTTCGACGGCAGAGCGTCTGCTGTTCGTCCCCGATAGTAAAAAGGACGAGAGATGAATCCCATCTATCAGGTAATTATCGATACATTTTTACATCTGAGAAGACGATGCCCCGGCTGCGGGATGGACCAGCTCGTTGCCCCCGGCAAAAAAGATAGTGTGGTGCAGTGCAAATTCTGCGGTGACCCTATCCCGCCGCACGGAGATGCCGACCGGTAGCCTTGCGAAACCTTTCCTAAAATTGAGTCGGCAATCCTTGTCCATACGGTTCTCTTTGCGTATCGTCCATCTCGCCAATGAGGTGGAGTTCTGCGGGCGTCGCGGGCATATCCACCACGCCCGTCTATCTCCGGACAGGCGCCGCCGATTTTCTTTGGTACGGGCTCTTTCCGGAAATTCGAGACCGGGTAATATCTCCGGTCAGGCCCGGCACGCGGCGGGACTCAGGGAAATTATAATTCGTTCAATTGGCGGACTACCTCGTTGAACTTCTCATAGTTGTCGGCCTTCTTGTATAATTCGGATGCATCCATCAGAAGGTAACGCGCCTCATCGGTCCGTCCGGCCTCCACCAGCAATCCTGCCAGCTCCCGCATGGTGTCGGCGATATCGCCCGGACCCACATCCTGGACATGTTCCATGGCGTAGTCCAGGGCTTTAAAGTATGTCGCGATTGCCTCGTCACGATTATTGGACAGATAGTAGCCCCGCGCGATATAGGGATAGACGGTAAAGACGCTGTATGTATAGCCCGCCTCGCCGAAGAATTCCCGGGCCTTCTTGAACTCGACGATGGCCAGGGCTATCTTCCCTTCGTTCATGAGCGCCTTACCGTAGTTGAGGGCGGCCTCGGCGTCCTTGACGGGCGGATTTACGCTGACGCACGAAACGGTGATGACCGCCAGAACGCAGACAAACAGGATACTTCGTTTCATATTACTGCCTATATGTCAAAGAGATCAAAAACAGAGGTCTCCATATCCATGAAGAGGAACCTTCCGCTCATCGGTTGGCCCCTATTGGTCAGGATCTTGATCACTTCCACCGTCTGGAGATTTGCTACCGTGCCCACAACCCCCGGCAGGTTTCCGAGGGAGACCTCGACCCCCCTCTCGGGAAGGTTCTCGCGATCACCGAAGATAACGGTAAATCCCCCCGCCGCGGGCATCATCGTGGCGACCTGTCCCGAAAATCCCGCAACCGCGCCGTGGACAAGCGGGACGCCTGCGGCCGTCGCGGCGTCCGAGAGGGAAAACCGTGAAGAAATGGTATCCAGGGCATCGACTGCAACGCCGCAGCCGGGCAGTATCTCCATCAGATCGTCGGTGTTGACTATTTTTTCTATTGCCGTCACCTCAACCGCTCCGTTGATCTTGCCGATCTCGCCGGCTGCAACCGCTGCCTTTGATCTGCCGATGACTCCCTCCGAGGAAAATTCCTGGCGGTTGAGATTATCTTCGGAGAAGACATCGCCGTCGATCAGCACCAGGGCGCCGACGCCGACCCGGGCGAGGTTTTTCGCAACGGTTCCGCCCAACCCTCCGATTCCGACGACGGCAACCTTCGATGCAACGAGCCTGGTCTGGCCGTCGACCCCGAGGGTTCCAATGTTCCTGAGGTAGCGCGTGGGGACAATCCCTTCTTGGAGGGCGACAATCTGTACGTTCCGCCGGGAGACGTCATATCGGCGGGCCGTTTCCCGTTCGATAGCAAGACCGATCGTTCGGATGGTTGATCCGTCGGGGCATGCGGTGTTTTCGGCGTACCGTTGTACCGCGGCGGTAAGCTCCCTCTTTTTCGTAACGGTCATTGCCTTGCCTCGGGGCGCGGTGTCGGCACGCCGTGTCCGTCTTCGGCCTTCGTTGCTCTTCCGATAAGACGGACCGTACCGGTACGCTCATCAGGATATCGCGGGATCGGCCCCCGGAATGCTTATTTATCGGGCGGGACGGCCACCCCCCAAACGAAAACCGCGTCCTTTTTTATCTCTTCCCTCTTGGTGCCCCCACGAAAACGTAGTTCTCACGGGCCGGCCCCGGGACGGTAAAAAAAAGGGGGAAAGGGCAGCCCCCTTCCCCCCAACAGGTATCGTTGGTGTGGTTACTTGTAGATGATATCGAACTCAACCCGTCTGTTTTTCATCCGACCGGCCTCGGTCGCGTTGCTCTCGGCGGGCATATACTCGCCCCAGCTAACGGTGGAGAGCCGTGATTCGGGAACCTCGTAAATCACGAGGGTCTCTTTGACGGCGTCCGCCCGTTTCTGCCCGAGCCAGCAGTTATACTTCTCGGTGCCGATATCGCAGGTATGGCCCTGGATCTCAACGTTGACATCGGAATACCGAAGCATGGTATCCGCCATATGATAGAGAACCGGGTAATACACGGGCTTGATGGCATATTTATCAAAGTCAAAATAGATGACTTTGCAGAGTTTAAGCTTGTCTACGCCCTCTGCGATCATTTCATTGGCTTTGGCCAGGTGTTCTCTAAATCGATCGATCTTGAGTTCGTTAAGGTGATGCTCAGCGAACTCCAGCTCTGCCTCGGCAATCGCGTACTCCACGGGGGTGCACTGCTTCATGCCAAGGGCCGTAGCTTTTTCGAAGTCGGCTTTTGCCGCGTTCAGCGCGTCATAGCTGGGACCGGAGGTAACCGCTCCACATCCCACCAGAAGCGCCACTGCAGCAAATGCAACGACTGCTACAATGATTCTCCCCTTCATTTATAATTACCTCCATTAATCCATCATCGATAAGCACGGTGATACGGCACACGGAGGAGCTGCCAGGGCTGCATCGCCCATCTTCTTTGACTTATTGGCCCACTCCAACGCCTTGCACCAATCCTTATCTCCCCAGACCTCTTTGGCGCCGCCGAGATACGCGGTAGCGCTGGCCGTCTCATAAGGAGCACAGGTAATGGTACCCTTCGCTTTGGTCTGATCAACCGCTGCCTGAGCGTCGGCGATTGCTCGCTTGGCGTCCATGAAACAGCAGCCGAACATCGTTGCCGCAAATGCCACAACCAAAATACCTATTAATACTTTCCTCATCAGGTTTTTCACCTCCTTTCAAGAAAACAATAAAGACTTTCCCTATTTAATTTCCCTTCAAAACTTATAAAAAATATCCCACAGAGCTAAAATACTATAATAATGACCACCCTTTGTCAAGCAAAACATTGCCAGAAATTAGATAATTTTAATAATTATAACCGGGTTTCCGGTCTTTTCTCGCTTTCAGCGCCCTTCGCGACTATTTCCGGCACAGGTATGCTCGGGGGGCGCCGGTCTATTCGGCGTTTTTTCGCTCCCAGTCCTTTGTAAGGCCGTCCACCGCTTTGAGCCGCTCCAACAGCTCGGGCAGGTCCTTGAGGTGTAGCTGATTTGTGGCGTCACAGAGCGCCCGGGGAGGATCGGGGTGCACTTCCATGAATATGCCGTCGACACCCGCCGCCGCCGCCCCAAGGGCAAGATAGGGGATAAAGCGCCGATCGCCGCCGGTGAATGTCCCCTGGGCACCCGGCAGTTGGACACTGTGGGTCGCATCAAAGACCACCGCCGGATGGCGCCCCATCGGAAGCGGGCCCGGCTTTCCGTCTTTTGCGGTCGTCAGTTGTGTGCGCATGATCACAAAGGAACGTAGGTCCACCACGAGGTTGTGATAGCCGAAGGACGCCCCCCGCTCGGTGATAATGACCGAATCGTTGCCGGCGCTCTGAATCTTTTCGACGATTCCCATCACGTCCTCAGGTGCCAGAAACTGCCCTTTCTTGACATTGACGGGTTTGCCCGTTTCGGCCGCCGCCACCAACAGATCGGTCTGGCGGCAGAGAAAGGCCGGTATCTGTATCACATCGAGGACCCGGGACGCCCGGTTGACCTCGTCTATGGTGTGAACGTCAGAGAGCACCGGAACCCCGATCTCGTGCCTGACCTTTTCGAGGATACGAAGCCCGTCGGCGATTCCCGGTCCCCGGGCCGAATCCACGCTGGTGCGGTTGGCCTTGTCGTAGGACGACTTGTAGATAAAGGGAATGGAAAGGCCGTCTGTGATTCGCCTGAGTTGTCCGGCCACGGCAAGCGCCATGGATTCCGTTTCAATGACGCACGGGCCGGCGATCAAAACAAACGGGCGGCCTCCACCCATCTCGATTTCCCCGATCTTCACCGTCCTGGTCATATTGCGGCCGCCTGGATGAAGGAAACAAAGAGCGGATGCGGCGCCGTGGGCCGCGACTTGAACTCCGGGTGAAACTGGCATCCCAAAAACCACTTGTGGCCCGGAAGCTCGATGATCTCGACGAGGTCGCGCTGAGGATTGACGCCCGAGACCACCATCCCCTTGCCCTCTATTTCCGTACGGTATTCGTTGTTGAATTCGAAACGGTGCCGGTGCCGCTCCCAGATCGTCGGACTTTTATAGGCGCTAAACGCCAGGCTGTCCTTTTTCAGCTTGCACTCATAGGAACCCAGGCGCATCGTTCCCCCGAGCTTGTCTATGTTCTTCTGCTCGGGCATCAGGTCGATGATAGGGCAGTCGGTGTTCTCGTCGAACTCGGTGGAGTTGGCCCTCTCGTGCCCGCAGAGGGCGCGCATAAACTCGGCCACGGCGATCTGCATTCCCAGGCATATTCCGAAATAAGGGATGTTGTGTTCGCGGGCGTAGTGGGCCGCCTTGATCTTTCCCTCTATCCCCCGGGAACCGAAGCCCCCCGGCACCAGGACCCCGTGAGCGCCTCCCAGCAGCTTATCGGGCCCCTCGGCCTCGATGAGCTCAGCATCGACAAAGTCCAGCTTAACGCGGATGCCGCCGGGGATGCCTCCATGGACCAGGGCCTCGTTGAGGCTCTTGTAGGATTCAACCAAGTTTACGTATTTTCCCACCACCGCGATGGTGACCTCGGAGGTGGGGTTATTGAGATTATTGACGATCCCCTCCCATACCGAGAGGTCGGGGGCCTTGGTCCACATGTTGAGCTTTTCGACGATTCGGTCGTCCAGCCCCTCCCGGTTGAACATCAGGGGGACCTCGTAGATCGATCTCACGTCCGCCGCCGATATCACCGCATTGACATCCACGTTGCAGAACAGCGCGATTTTCTTCTTGATATCCATCGACAACAGCTGTTCTCCCCGGCAGATCAGTGCGTCCGGCTGGATACCGATCTCCCGAAGCTTCATGACGGAATGCTGGGTCGGCTTGGTCTTCAACTCGCCGGCGGCCTTTATATAGGGAACCAGGGTAACGTGGACGTAAAGGGCGTAGTGCTCCCCCAGCTCCCAGCGGAGCTGACGGATCGCCTCCAGGAAGGGGAGGCTCTCGATATCGCCCACGGTGCCTCCCACCTCAACGATCACGATATCCACACCGTCCGACAGGGAAACGATGTGGTTCTTGATCTCGTCGGTGATGTGGGGAATGACCTGCACCGTCCCCCCCAGGTATTCCCCCCGCCGTTCCTTGTTGATGACCGAATCGTATATCTTGCCGGTGGTAATATTATTGGCCTTGCCCAGAACGGCCGAGGTGAACCGCTCGTAATGGCCCAGGTCGAGGTCCGTCTCCGCCCCATCGTCGGTAACGAAGACCTCTCCGTGCTGAAAGGGATTCATCGTCCCAGGATCGACATTAATATAGGGATCAAGCTTCAGAAAGGTGACCGAAAGCCCCCGGCACTCCATCAGCGCTCCGATAGACGCCGCGCTGAGTCCCTTTCCCAAGGAAGACAGTACCCCACCCGTGATAAAAATAAACTTCGTTTTTCTCATAAAACCAACTTTCCGTCCTCAATAAGCCGCTCGAGCCGAACGAGGTCCTGCGGCGTGTTTACATCCATTCCGATATAGGGGGTGGTTATCACCCTGATGGGATGGCCGTGCTCAAGCGCCCGCAGCTGCTCGAGGTTTTCGGCCTTCTCAAGCGGTGTCTGGCCGAGCCCAATAAACGACAACAGGAAGTCCCGCCGAAATACGTAGAGCCCGATGTGCCATTTATATCTTCCCGATGAAACATCATAGACCCCCTCCCGGGAAGCGGGAATCACGCTCCGGGAAAAATAGAGGGCGTTGTCGTTGATATCGGTGACGACCTTGACCACATGGGGTGACAGCAGGTCGTCGATATCGGTGATCGGGGATGCCAGTGTCGACATCACCAGCGTCTCGTCGGCCACGAGCGGCACCACCGCCGCATCGATCGCTGCGGGATCGACGGCGGGTTCGTCCCCCTGAACGTTTACGACAATATCGCACGGGATGTCCCGTACCACTTCCCCAATCCGGTCGGTGCCCGTGGGGTGGTCGGCCGACGTCATAAGGGCCTCGCCGCCGAATTCCCTCACGCAGGCAAAGATCCGCTCGTCATCCGTGGCCACCAGGACGCGGTCGACATATGCGGCTTGTGACGCCCTCTTGACGACATATTCGATCACGGGCCGGCCGGCAAGCGTGGCAAGGAGCTTTCCGGGAAAGCGGCTGGACGCGTATCGCGCCGGTATTACCGCAACAACCTTTTTGTCTTTCGGGCCCATCGGCTCCTTTCACGGGATAAACGCGATAACGCTTCAGCCTTCCGCCGCGATCGTCAGTGGCGGATATCCACGATCATCCCGATCCTGATATACGACATCAGCCTCTCGAGGTCTTCGTTGCGCATCCTGATGCATCCCTCGGACACCGCCGTCCCGATTTTCTCCGGCTCGTCGGTGCCGTGAATGCCGATGCCCGAAAAGGGGGGCGTGGAAAGGCTGATGAACCACGGACCATAGGCGGGCCTCCCCTCAAACATCCATCCGGCGCTGTCCTGGATTCCGGATACCGTAAACGAGCCCTCGGGTGTCCGGTCGTCTCCCGCTTGTTTCTTGTCGGCAAGATCGGGGTTCTTGCCTATGGAGATCGGAAAGGAGGCCAGGACGTTATCGGAAAGATCATAGACGAAAAGGGTGAAATCGGTCTTGTCCACGACGATCCTGGTCTCGGGGGTCTCGGTCTTGTCCGTCAGGCCAAGGCGCTTTTTCGTGTTTGGGTCAAACTCCAGCCCCAGCACCACCACGATGTCCTTGAGCTTGGCCACCGGTTCCATCCGCCCCATACCCACGGCGTGAAAGACTTCCTTCGCCGAAGCCTCGAGCGACGGCGGGTAGTAGGTCACCGTCTCATAATAGTAACGGTCCGCGTCGTCGGAGGTATAGAACGGGTATTTCTTGGTAAGAGCACGATCAATCGTTATGGTCATCTCCTTGGCCAGTCCCTTTTTCCTGGTCGAGTTGAGGATCAGAATCTTGTTCTCGACTTTCATGGTGGGGAATGCCCCAACGACCGAATCCATACCGAGGATGATCTGAACACCTCCGGCGGAGAGATCCTGCTGCGGGATGAGCTTACCGACCTCCAGGGTCTTCTGGATATCTTTTGCCGCCTTTTCATCGGCCGGGTTGAAGACGATCTCCGTAACGACCTTATAATTCGAAAGGTTTTTCGGCTCAACGACAATATATTCATCCTCGATGAGCTTCTTATTGATCTCCCGGGCAAGCCCGACAACCCCCACCTTTGTACAGTAAGCGTTGCAGCCGTTATAGACGTTCACGAGGGGCTTTGTTTTAGCGGGAATAATCGGCGAGCCGCAGCCGACAAGGGCAAGAATAAGGAGGGCAATGAGACCGACGAACGGCCCCGTGTTTTTTCGAAGCATAAGAAAGACCCTCCAAACGGAAAATCACTGATGAGTTATCTAATGAATTATAATGGAGCCGTTGTGTCAATGTCAATAAAAACCTCCCCTTTGTCCGGGAAAAGGGCACCACACGACGAAAGAACCCACGTCAGGCTGTGATTTGATCTCCAGGGGAGCGCATGCGGGGCAATTCCGGCCCGCGCCGTCGATTGTGACGGCCCGTCACCGCTGTACTCATCGGCCCCTGTCGTCACCGCAGTCGACCTTGACCCGAAAGCGGGAACCGGGAAGGTAGTTCAAAAAAGGCGTCTATACCCCCTTTATGCCGTTAAATCGTTTACAAACCCTACTATTCTATGTATAATTTTTTAAAACCTATTCTTACGGATTTCTATGAGAATTAACTGGACCCAACGAGAGATGATCATGAAGATCGTCTATTTTGGACCAAGCCTGGGCGGGAAGACAACCAACCTTCGCAATATCTATTCGCAGCTAACCCCGGACGTCAAGGGTCAGTTCATGTCCATCAACACGATGGAGGATCGGACGCTCTTTTTCGACTATTTTGACGTCTCGTTGTCCGCGCGGTTCGGCAAGGGCAGGATCAAGATGCGCTTTGAGCTCTATACCGTTCCGGGACAGGTGAGATACGAGGAAACCCGCCGGGCGGTCATGAAGGGGGCCGACGGTGTGGTATTTGTGGCCGACTCCCAGAAACATAAAATGCCCGACAATCTTTTTTCCCGGGCCGACCTCGACGAAATCCTGGTCATTCACAACCAAAACCCCAAGACCTTCCCCACCGTCATGCAGTATAACAAGCGTGATCTCACCGACTTGTTGTCCGTCCCCGAGCTCACCAACGCCCTCAACCCGAGGGGCAGCCCCGAGTTTCTATCCATTGCCATCAACGGGCAGCAGGTTATGGATACCCTCAAGGGAATCAGCACCGAGGTAATCAAGGCAAGCAGAGAGAAATTTCTGTAGTCTGCCGGGTGCATCCGGAACGACCGTGCGGGATACGAAGCGGATTTCTATGCTGCGGCGGCCGCCCCGCTTCGGGCCGATGATAAATCTATTACCGTTTTATTGACCGTTTCACCGCCGTTCTTGTCATTCCCTGCGGCGTTCCCACCGCAACCGTAAGGCACGCACGGCGCGCCGGGACACGGCGGTCTCGTACCCGGTAACCGCCGATAATCACCTTGCTGTATATGCCGGTATTCGAATCCGTGATCGCCCCACCGACACTACCCCGAAAAGCTGTCGTTCTTTAGGTGCCCCGATAAAGAGGGGAAAACGCGGGGGTCCTTTCTCTTTTGTCCTGTCGGACACCCGCACATGCCTTCATATGCGGGGTGGGATACGGGGGACGGCCGAGCCGCCCCCCACCCGGCGTCTATTTCTTCAGGTAGATGAACTTCGCGTTGGGTCTGCCCACGTAGCAGACCTTGGTAAATCCGTAGTACTTGATGATATCGTAGGCCTTCTTGGCGTTGCCCTGGTTCTGGTTAAAGTCAAACATCCAGTGACCGCCGTCGACGATCTTCCAACGGCCCGACACATACTTGACCTCAATGGTGTTGGGATTGAACGAAATGCAGTCCTCCCCCCCCATGTCACCCGAGGGGGCCACACCCGCCGCCAGCCAGTACTCGAACGGCGCGTTGGGCCTGCCCACAAAGCAGTGGCTGTCCATCCGGTAGTACTTGATGATATCCAGCGCCCTCTTGGCGTCCATCACGTTGAGCCCGAAGTCAAGCAGCGAGTGGCTCCCGTCAATGATCTTAAACGATCCGTTGATGAAGGTTACGGTGAGGTTATCCACGTTGTGGCCGATACAGTCCTGATCGGCCGGCGGCATGGGGATCGGGATAACCGGCGGCGTGATCGGACCAATCGGACCAATCGGGACGATCGGGCCGATCGGGGTAATCGGACCGATGGGGGCCATGCCGGTCTTCTTGAAGTAGGTCATCGAAGGACCGGGCCTGCCGACGTAACAGATCTCCGAAAAGCCGTATTTCATGATAATGTCGTAGGCCTCGTAGGCCTCGGCCTTGTTCTGCCCGAAGTCAAGGATCCAGTGGCTCCCCTCGACGATCTTCCAGTTCCCCCCGACGTACGATACCTCGATATTGGCGGGGTTAAAGGAAATGCAGTCCTCTCCGGAGACGCTGCCCGTCGGCGCGGCCCCATTGACGAGCCAGTATTTCATCGAGGGATTGGGCCTGCCCACAAAGCACTGGCTATTGAACCGATAATGCTGGATGATCTCAAGCGCCTTATACGCCTCGACCTTGTTGGTACCGAAATCAAGCATCCACATAGTCCCGTCTACGACCTTATAGCTGCCGTTGATCAGGTCTACCCGGCAGTTATCGGGACTAAAAGAGATGCAGTCTTCGGCCGCCGCCGATATCGCGAACATAAGGGAGAACAGAAGCACCAACGCTATGAAGATGTTTTTTCTCATGGCTCCTCCTTAACAAAGATACAGGAATAGTTTAAGATTTATATAGTACCATCACGCATCGGTTTTTTCAATAGCTTTGTCTCCGATGCGTACGGTCCGCCCCCGCCCGCTTTTCACGTCACCGGGGACATCGTCTTCAGCCGGTCCCCTCTCAACACTGCCGTTATTATATCTCGAATCCCGGGTCATACCTTGCGCACAATCACATTATCGGAAAAAGGCGATAGTGCCGGGAGATCCTACCGGACATGAATACCGGGGATTATGGATAAACATAGCAATAGCTTATAGATATATTATGCTATGGACAAAATGTACTTGATTAAAAATTGTATTTTGTATAACTCTTAAAATATGCTGGTAAATAATCTTCTTCCGGTATATCATTAATGTCCTTGGACATAGTTATTCCTCCTTATTACGGTATAGTGCGTCACTCCGGGATACGGGATCACCGGTGATACCGATGTCCCTGATTAAAAAGGTCATCCCCTTAAGGAAGATCGTATGGTTGACAAACCGATACGGGTCTTACTCATTGAGGACAACCCCTTCGACGTCCGGATTATCCGGGACATCCTCTCTCAGGCCAAGGAAGCACCGTTCGAGATTACTGCCACCACACAGCTTGCAGAGGGATTGGATCGTCTGAATACGGAGGGATTTGACGTCATTCTGCTGGACCTCAACCTCCCGGACAAAAAAGGGATCGGCTCTCTCGGCAAGGTCCTCTCCGTCAACAAGAAGATACCCATTATTATTATCTCCGGTATTGGTGACGAAGAAACCGCCCTCGATGCGCTAAAGAAAGGTGCACAGGACTATTTCGTCAAGGGGAACTTAAGCGGCCATGTTGTTGTTCGATCCATCCGTTACGCGATAGAGCGAAACCGGATCGAAGAGGAGCTGAAACGGGCCCGGGAGGAACTCGAGCTGCGGGTTATGGAGCGGACGGCCGAACTGGCGCGGTTGAACGAAGAGTTAAAAAATGAGAATATCAGCAGGAGGCAGGCCGAAGAAGTAGTCCGCGAATCGGAGGCAAAGTGGAGGAACCTCTTTGAGAACTCGATCGAGGCCGTCTTCACCTTAAACCTGAAAGGCAGGATTACGTCGGCAAACCAGGCTGCCCTGACACTTACGGGATACTCCCGGGACGAGCTGATCGGAAAAAGCTCACTCGTGTTCATACGGCGTGAAGTGAGACGATTTCTCCGAGAAGCGATGGTCCACCTCTACCGGACCGACCAGCCGATCGCCAACATCACCTATGAAATCGTCACCAAGACCGGCCAGCAGCGAGCGGTCGAGGGATATATTAACGTCATTAAAAGAGAAGGTAAGACGGTCGGTTATGTGGGAACGCTGCGCGACATCACCGATAAAAAGCGGCTGGCCGAACAACTCCTCCAGGTTCAAAAGATGCAGGCCGTCGCCGCCTTGGCGGGGGGGATGGCCCACAACTTCAACAACATACTGGTGGGGATTATGGGTTACGCGGAATATCTACTCGCGAAAAAAGACAAGGATGACCCCGATTACAAGGCCCTTTCGATAATACACGAGGGTACCGTCAGGGCGTCGGAGTTGACCCGCCAGTTGTTGAGTACCGCGCGCACGGGGCACTATAACCCAAGTAAGATTAATCTCAACGATGTCGTAAAGAAGACGCTCCCGCTGATACAGGGAACCTTCACCGAATCGATCAATGTCAAGACCAATCTCGCCACCGAACTCGACGCGATTGAGGGTGACGTAGGGCAGCTTGAGCAGTCTCTGTTAAACCTCTGTATCAACGCGCGAGACGCCATGGTGTCCGGAGGATTCCTCACCATTGAAACGAAGAATCAGCGTCTCGACAAGGCTTTCGTCAAGGACCATATAGACGCCGGAGAGGGTGACTATGTCGTCTTATCGATTTCCGATACGGGAAACGGTATCCCGCGCTCAATTCGAAACCGAATATTCGAACCTTTCTTCACCACCAAGGAAGAGAAGGGCGGAACCGGTATGGGGCTCTGTTCCGTCTACGGCATCGTGAAAAACCACAAGGGAGTAATAACCGTGGCCAGTGAAATTGATAAGGGCTCTACCTTTACCCTCTACATACCATCGGCCAAGGAGCAGCGAGGAAAATTCATCTCGTCACCCCGTGAAGGGAAACGGGGAGGAAATGAGTTGATACTCCTTATCGACGATGAGCCGGTCGTGCGGGAGATGTGGGGCGATTTCTTGAATATGCTGGGGTATCGGGTTGCTACGGCGCGTGACGGGAAAGAAGGCATCGCCGTCGTAGAGCAGAAACGGGACGAAATCGACCTCGTGATCCTCGATTTGATCATGCCGCGCCTCGGCGGACGGGAAACCCTCGCCAAGATCAGGGAGATTAAACCGGATATAAAGGTGATCATCACCTCCGGATACACCGAGTATGAAAAGGTGAGGGAAATGTTCGGCGCGGGAACCGTCGGATTTATTCCAAAGCCATCGAGGCTGGAAGAGATATCACAAAAAATCCGGGAGGTCCTGCAAGAAAAGGACGGCGACTAACCTTGAGCCGGCCGCCGCTTGACGAAAGAACGACTAAAGACCACGCATTCCCCCTGGGCCTTACCCTCTCTTTCACTCCTCCTGCCACAAGTCAACCGCGCGCGTTGCCCCTCCGAATAGATGCTCGTCGTTTTCTCTTTTCCCCTGTCCCGAGGGGGCCCCAAAAACGCGTGCGTTTTTGGGGTGTCGTTACCCCCCCGTCAGCAGCGTCACCAGCTTCACCTCGTCTCCGTCGGCCAGCGGCTCATCGAGGCCCCTTTTCTTCCCGTTGACGTACGAGACCATCTTGAGCTCCCGGGGAATGGCCAGCAGTTCGATCAATCCGCGAGAACTGACGCCGTCGGCTACGTCTCGAACGCCCGCCGATGCGTATTTCTTGATGAGGCCGATCGGCTTTACCTCTATCCGCATAGGCCTGCCTACCAGACGGCCGCCGCCTCTTCGGCCATACCGTATTCGCTCAGCGTATCGCGTGTCGGAATCCCCTTTTCGGGGTCTATCCCGGCCAGCCCATAGAATCTCTCTATCATCCCGCTGAGGTTTATTTCTATCCCCTCGGGCTCCCCGTCCCGGGCGGGCTCGAGCATTCGCGGCGTCAGATCGTCGTCCTTTGCCGTCAATCCGAACCGGGAATTGATGAGCCGTTTAAGGTAGAAGACGCGCCTTCCCGCCCTGAGCATCTCGTCGGCGTCCCAATTGTAGCCGGCCACGAAATTGAAGAGGTCCACCCATTGAGAGATCTGCATCTCCCGGTCGGCAAACTGGCACCAGCAGGCGCTGTTCTCGATGCTGCCCATCTCCCAGGATATGACGGCCGATTCGGGCTTGTTCTCGTCTGTCATCGGCTCCAGCTCGTACTCAAATCCTATCTCCGGCCAGTAGCAGGCACCCATCTCCATGAAGAGCATCGGGGTGGCCACGTGACACGCCCCTCGGGGGCTGGTCGCGTACGTCAGGGCAAGCCCGTGCCCGCCGCCCCGGGGATCGTGCATGGGGGCCTCCATTCCCTTGCTGTGGCAGGTATAGTCTATGGAGTCCTTGCCGGTCTTATTTGCCGCCGAGACGCTTCCCTCGGCCAGGAGTTCGCCGAGATTTCCCTTTCTCAGGGCGATGGCCGGTACCAGGGTGTTGATGACTGTCTCCATATCGGCCCAGCGGATCTCGACGCCGTCGGTATCGGCCTTGGTAAGGTGTCCCTTCTCAAAGGCCTCCATCGCCCAAGCGATGGTCATACCGCAGGAGATGGTATCCAGGCCGTAGTCGTTGCAGACGCGGTTCACCTTGATGGTCGCGGCCAGATCGGCCGAATTCATCAGAGACCCGAAGGCGGCGATCGTCTCGTACTCGGGCCCCGGGCCCTCGGGGGTCTTCCAGGGTCCCTCCTTGACCTCGGCCACGCGTTTGCAGGCGATCGCACAGAAGGCGCAGGCGCTGCGCTTGGTGAGGTAGTTATCGGTCAGTTCGGAGCCGGTTAGTTTTGACCCCATTTCCTCGTTATAGTTGGAGGCAAAGTTCTTGACCGGGACGTCGCCGTTGACCATCCCCCCCTCGAGGTTGGCGGCCGTGCCGTTTTCGCCGAGCACCACGGCTGCCAGCGCCTCCTTCAAGGCTGGGTTGACCTCTTTTCGGAGTTTCTCGTAGGCCGCGGGATCGGCGATGGTCATATCCTTTTTGGTCGCCTTCACGACGATCCCTTTGAGGTTCTTTGCCCCCATCACGGCCCCGAAACCGGCACGGCCGAAGGCATGATGGGCCTCGTTCATGATATTGGCGAATTTAACCTGTTTTTCTCCGGCCGGACCGATAACGACGGTACGGCAGTTCTTGCCGTATTTTTCCTTCAGCCCGTCGTTGACCGATTCAATCCCCTTTCCCCAATAGGGCGCGGCGTCGACAAGCGAGACGTTGTCGTCTTCGATGACCAAGAGCGACGGCGCCTTGGCCTTTCCGGTGATGACGATACCGTCGTATCCGGCGTATCTGAGCTCGGGCGCGAAATAGCCGCCGCAGGACGAGTCGCCCCAGACACCGGTCAGGGGGGAGCGGCCGGCAACACTGTTTCGGCTGGCGCCCGACATCTTGAGCCCCGCAAACGGTCCATTCATGAAGACGAGCATCGCCTCGGGTGCCAGCGGCTCCGTGTCGAAATTCCCCCTGTCCCAGAAGAGCTTGGCGGCCAGCCCGCTGCCGCCGATGTATTTTTTGTAATACTCCTCCGGCAGGGTCTTTTGCCCGATGGTGCCCGCGGAGAGATCTACTTCGATGATTTTTCCGGTATTTCCAAACATAGTATTCCCCTTCTTTGGGTAAACATGAGACGGCGCCGCGCAAAAACTGCACTGATTACAATACTACCGATACCCGCGATCGACCTTATCGCGCGATGTAAAGGCCGCGGGCTCCCGTTAGACCGGGCGACAAAACGCCGTGCATTGCGCCCGCTGCCGGGAAAACGGTTTCCGGGGGCCGCCGCCGCCATCCCTACTTGAGTATCTTGTCTGCCTGCCCCGATTCCTGGAGAACTTCGTTGTAAAGCTCGGCGACCCGCTTGAGCTTGGGGGCCAGCTTCAGCAGACCCGTGGCCGATCCCTTGACCTTGATCTTTCCCCGGGTGATGGCCATGACGGGGTTGAGCTTGTTGGACCAGGAGCGGTGGGCGTCGTCCGCCGACAGGCTCATTATGAGATCCGGCTTGTCTGATGGCTTTCCGGCGCCGGCGGTGAGCTTTCCCCCACGGGTGTCGATCCAAAACGAGCAGTCGGGGCCGTCCTGGGTATAGTCAAACAGGATGACCTGGTTAACCTTCTTGAGGCCCGCGGACAGCTCCGGGTCGACCATGCACTTTTCAAACATCTTCAGAAACGCGTCAATAGGCTGTTTTGTGTCTTGCCAGAATTCCATGATATCCTCCAAATAAATATATTATGGGTAATGAGCGTACCCTTACGATCGATACGTCGCTTATTATGAATAGACCCGCGCCGCCACCTATTTCATTGCCTTGAGATAGAGGTCCAGGATATCCGATTCCTCGATCGGATTGGGGTTGTAGCTGATCTGCGAATCGCCCATGGCGGTCTCCGCCAGGGGTTGAAGTTTTTCCCGATCGTCCGGCACGCCGAGGCTCTTGAGGGTGTCGGTCAGCCCGACCTCCTTCTTGAGATCTATCACCGCCTGAACGGCCTTTTCCCCGGCTTCGATCGCGTCCATCCCCTCCACGTTGATCCCCATGGCGTCGGCGGCCATCTTGAAGCGTTCCGGCACCGCCTGGACGTTATAGTCCATCACGATCGGCAGCATGATAGCGTTGGCCAGGCCGTGGGGAATGCCGTAGACACCGCCGAGCGCGTGGGCCGTGGCGTGAACCGCCCCGGTCATGGAGTTGCCGAATCCCATCCCGGCGATGCAGCTGGCCAAGAGCATCCCGCCCCGGGCGTCGACATTGTCGGGCTCTTTTACCGCCAGCGGCAGGAATTTGAAGATCATCCGTATCGCATGGAGGTTGAGGGCATCCGAGATCGGCTCGGCTCCCGTGGCGGTAACACCCTCGACGGCATGCGTCAGGGCATCCATACCGGTAAAGGCCGTTATCTTGGGCGGGAGCTTTACCATAAGCTCCGGGTCGAGCATCGCCAGGTCGCACGTGCAGTAGGGGTGGGCCACCGAGAGCTTTGCGTGGGCCGCGGTATCCAGCACCACCATCGCAAACGTCACCTCGCTGCCGGTGCCGGCCGTCGTCGGAAAGGCGATATGGGGGGGAAGGCGCTTCGCGTCTTCGTAGAGCGCCGCCTGCTCGGCCAGCGGCTTGAAGTCGTCGTATCCCTGGCCCACCATGATGTTGACGGCCTTGGCGGTATCCATGACGCTGCCGCCGCCGATGACGATCATGCAGTCGGCTCCGTTGTCCCGGTAGAACTTCGTCCCCTTGTTGATAATGTCAATCCGGGCGTCCTGAACGATCGAATCGAAAATTCCCACGAGCTTGAGGTCGGATTTCTTCACCTCGTCGGCGACCATGTCGCAGACTCCCGCCTTGACAATCCCCTGATCGGTGAAGATTACCGCTTTCGTCCCCCCGAGCTGCCCCATCTCGTAACCGATCTCGGCCCTCAGGCCCGGAGAATACATGATTCGGGGCCGGTGCACGAAGGCGAAGAAGGGTTCAAAAGAAATATCGGGATACTTCATAGAAGGCCTCCATTATTTGTCTTTGTAAAAATAATCTACAAAAACGGGTCGAAACCGTCTGTTATTCCGTTCCGGCAGCCCCGCCCGATTCTTAGTTCCCTATACGCCGGCGAGTACCTCTTTAATGACCTGCTCTCGGATAACCTTCAAATCAAACGCATTTGGGTCAAAGATATATTGCAGCGATACCCCCATGACCTTGGCAATGACCGACGATGCTACGATGTTCGTAACAAGCCCCCGCTTGAACACTCCGCGGGCCGTTCCCAGGTCAAGGATATTTTCAATCTCGTGCCGCCAATGCGAAAAGAGCTTCGCGTTTACCTCTCTCATGAACTGCTTATGATGAATCTGGGTCCAGAAGACCATAATGACCCGGTAGAACTCGATATGTTCGTTGACGATATCGAGGCTGATCCTGATGACGTTTTCGAGCTGCTGCCGGGGATCGGGGACTTCCCTCCTGACCTTGGCAAATCGGCTGTCTATGACGGCGATAATGGAATCAAACAACGAGACCATCACGTCGTCCTTGCTCTTGAAATAGTAGTAGACGATCCCCTTTGAAAAGCCGGCACGATCGGCGATGTCCTGGACGGTGATATTCTCGTACCCGTTTTTTGCAATGATCTCATAGGCGGCCCGGGTGATCTGAGTTTCGCGGCGGGTTCTGAGTTCTTCCTTTGTCGGCATGGGTGCTCCGGGCGTGGTTTACTGACCAGTTAGTATCATTATATCTTTAGTCCTCATTGTCAACACTATTCTTCATACGGGTTGCATGACGCGGGACGCCCGAATCTTCGATATTATCGCTCATATGCCGGATTCGGGGCCGCCATAAGCGCGTCCAGCGTGTTTATAAAATCAACCAGCACGGTAAAGGTCGCGTCAAGGATATCCCCGCGCACGACGGACTGCCGGTCCCAATCGGTTCCGAGAAGCCCGATATGCTCGGGGCCGATGCCCTCGATCGTGATCGCGGGGTACCCTGCACGAAGGAAGGGGATCGAGTCGGCCGACACGTTCTTTATCGATACCGGCCCGCAATCCATCCCCCATTTCTTTCCGACCCGCGTCAGCATGTCTTCAAGGCGGTCCGACGACCCCTCGGCCCAGGAGTGGGGAAGCATAACGCCGAGACACTCAAGGTTGACGACGGCCGTCACTCGTCCGGATATCCAACGGCTCTCCTCTATAAACCGCCGTGAGCCCATCTGGCCCACCTCCTCACCGTCGAACACTGCAAAGACCAGCGTGTGCCGATGATGCCGATCCTTAAAATAGAGGTAGAGCATACCCTGCATCACCACCCCGGAAAAGTCGTCCACCGCTCCCCGGCCCGATCCGGCCCGGTCAAGGTGAGCCGAGACGATGATCGCGTCGGAGATCTCGCCGGCAAGCACCACGACGATATTCCCCGGGCACTCCGCTTGTTCCCCTTCATCAGAGGACGACAGCAGTATCTCCCGGGCACCGATCTCCGAAAAGAGGTCCCGGACGGCCCGGCATCGCTCCCGGTTTTCCCGGGGAATCTCCACGCGGCCGTATCGCTGTAAATTGCCGGATTCGGACCCGAAATAGCGGTGCCACAGCGCCCGCCCGTCGGGGGAAGTATCTCCCGCGAGAGCGGACGGTCCGAGAAGGATAACGACCATGACACCGATATATCCGGCGGTTCTCATAACCATGGGCCTCACTCCCCTATCCTCCGGGGCCGGGCAAGCGCATCGCGGACGGGTTTTCATTTCAGGACGTTCGCCCGGCCGGTTTCATGGTGTACTCGGGGAAGGGACGCGCACGAACATGCCGATTCTCTATTGAATCTCCGGGAAGAGGCTGTCGCCGTCGGCGGGAGAGGTGCTGTATATGAGAATCGCCGTTCGATGTATACAATAAGATTACACGAGAACACGCCGGGAATCAATCTAAATAAATAGTACCCGGACGGCGGCCAGTTTCAATCGATTCACGTCTCCGCGGGGCTTGACAATCGTCCGGGGCGCTGGTATCGTTCACTTTCTTTTCACGATGAGAGACGGACGACATGGGAATAGAAATAATTCTTACCGAGGGCGTACCCCCCCCTGAATTGACCCACGGCGGGACATTTGACACCGGCCGCAATACGGTCGTGCTGCCCCGGGGGGCGTTCATTATCGGGGTCGGGGGATTCCTGTTTGACGAGGTATCTGCGGACGGAAAGATGACTGAGGCCACCAACCGTTTCTGGCTCCGGTTCGCCGATATCAAGTATATCAAAACCACCGAGGGTACGATTATTTTTCGGAATTCCGACCTCTGCCCCGATTGCGACGTAATGGATCACGTATTCAGGAACGACCGAAAGCGGGGCGTGGTGCGCTCGTGCCGGAGGTGCGGGCGGGAGATACCGGTGCGGGAGTGAGTGACCGAAGGCCCGTCGTGGGCTGGGTGGGTTCGAATCAAACGGTGACCGTGCCCTTTTTTTCTTATCAATAGTGTAACTGGCGGGAATTACGGCTATTTGAAGCCGTTTTGACGGAAACCGGAAACGTCTTTGCCTATTTTTAAAATGACCTGAAGAATAATTTGCACTTTGAGTCGGATTAAAACCTGTAATAACGCGTAAGTCCCTCCGGTGCCAAATATTTGGCACTGTGCGTTCATCCAACCACTTCGTTCGGAAAGCACGTCGCGTCCGGTTAGGACATGCGTGCCATAATCTCCGCCTTTTCCTAAAAAGTATTCTGAATAATTAAAATCTTTGCTATTCCGGCTTGGTACGTTTATTGCTATAATATTGATCGGACGCAATTCCCTATTCGCCTGCATTGAGGGTCATGCGCTCTGTCGGACAAATAGCGCGCGTAGTGGGGATATTCACAACACTCGACCCATCCAGAGGCCCAAAGAGAGCGAAATCGATTGTGCAATACCGTTCCGTTTAGTTTTTCTCATGCACGGATACCATCCGTGTTATCATATGGGTCGAAACAATACAGCGTGAGTGCAGCAAACCTATTAGGAAAGAGGTATGGAATGAAGGTCAGCGAGTTTAGGTTCGACGAGCATTTGGCTTTTAAGCCCGAACAGGGACGGATCCTCTTCAAGGACCAGCGGATGGTCATGATGAGCGCCGATTCGTTCGGCACCCTACTTAAAGAGATTATTGATATTGGCGGCGTCAACATGGCGCGGGTCTTCATGCGGCGTTTCGGGGAGACGGCCGGCAGGAACGATGCCCGGACAATCAAAAATACGCTGTCTCCCGATACAGATATCGACTGGCTTGCGCTCGGTCCCATGATTCATAGTTGGGAGGGTATCGTCAGGGCGGTGCCGGAAGAGATCAATATCGACCGGGACACGGGGAAATTCTACATGAAAGGGACGTGGGAAGACTCGTTTTTCGCAGAGCAATATCTCAAGCATTACGGGAAGTCGAAGGATCCGGTCTGTTGGCTTCTCACCGGCTATGCCACCGGCTACACGTCCGAGTTTTTCGGCAAAAAATTGATCGCCAAAGAACCCACCTGCAAGGGAAAGGGAGACGACCTCTGCCGATTTGAGATTACGCCGGAGGGATAGCACCGACCGCAGTATAAATGGGCCGTGGCGGTCTCGGACGATACGATAAGCATCAATGTAAAAACGGACAAGAACCCGTTCGAGATCGCCACATCCCGCTTGATCGGGGAGGCCTTGGCGGCCGTAAGAAAACCGCGCCGATACCGGGCGGCAGCCCGCAGCATCGTTGCCGACGGAAGGGGGAAGCCCCCCTTTTTTTGTTGGGAGCGCGAAACCTCCCGTCGCTTTCAGGAACACAGTAAATCGTGTCCATCGGATACGTATAGTCATTACGGGCCGGTGCAGCGGGCGCAGTAACCCCTTGTCACGGGGGAACGACGAACGGTTTACCCGCGCTCCTCTATTTCAAACAGGCACGTATCGTCCCCCATTGCCATGCATTTTGTCTCCCGGACCAGATAGGCGCCCTTCCCGTATACCCAGTCGGTAATGAATTGGAGAGACCCTGCATAATGGGAGCAGTACGGCTTCTTGCTGGTGACGCCGACGCACAGCAGGCAGTTGAAGACGTCAAACGCCGGAAACCCGTTCGACCCAGCCACCACCCTCCCCTTGCCGGTCGCGGCCTGAAAGAGCTCGAACGCCTTTGCGAGTCTTTCCCCCTGCGGTAGATCCTTGATATGATCGAGCGCCCCGAACTTGACGACGGGGGTCTCCGTATTCCTGTATCCGATGAGCCTCAGGATACCCTGGGCCCCGACGGCCCCAACGAGGTTTATCGTTTCCGTATATAACTTCGCCTGTTCCTCCACGGTGGCTTCCTTATCCCAGGTATAGTCCGGGGGGGATTCAAGGGTTCTGGCAAGCCCCGCGTTTCTAAAGATCATACCTCTCGCGTTTTCCCCGACGATCTCACAGATAGCTTCGTAAGACGCCCGTATTGCCATTTTTGTCACGGTCTTTTCCGGTTCCATAGACATGCCTCTTCAATAAGATTCGTGCGAGCTTGAACATTCACATTTTCACAAATCCGCACCTATATATCACCTATGACAATGTATTATTGTATCGACGTATGTATATATATACGCCTTAGTTAAACTACTCCATAATATATGAGGTGTCAATAGAATAACGAGCCCTCAGAAGGGATTGCGGCTTTCAATAATCCCCTAAAATGTGTGTCAGGTCTGGGTTAGATCTTTATCTTCAAAGAGAGGGCGACAATTCCGTGGCAGGGGTCTCCCCAGGTTGCTCTGATTATATGCGGCCAAACGTCTCCCTTCGTCTACGCTTTTCTCGGATAACGCAACCCTAGTGGGAGGATTATCCGAAAACGCCCCGTGCGTCCTCTTTTTCTGTACCCTTGGCAGCGCGCCGCGATGGATAAATATTCGAGGCGCATCTACTTTCCGGCGATAAGACGATATGGAGGGACGCGATTACAAGTCTCCTTGATTCCCCGGGCTCCGCAAACCCCGATCTGCTGGCTTTCGACCGGTTATGTCGCCGGGTACGCGCCCGAGTTCTTCGGCAAGAAATCGATCGCCAAAAAACCCGCCTGCAAGGGGAAGGGAGACGACTTTTCCGATTTGATATCTCGCCCGACGAATAATCAAATCCGACATTAAAGGGGGGGCGCGTGACGCCCCTTTCTTATCCACATAATACCCTAATGGATGATATCCCTCCGATGAGCAGGACTGTGGAGCATAGGGATAGACGCCTATTTTTTAAACATGCCTGCAAAATATTATACACTTCAGGTCGAGTGAAATACTAGTAATAATAGGCTGTTTCCTCCGGTGTTTACAATTTTGCATACTGTATATATCCTGCCCCTTCGCTCGTAAGGCAGGTCATGGATAGTTCGGTTATATGTGTCACAAACCGCGCCTTTAGTCCCATAACCACTCGATATAGTCCAAAATTTCCTGCTCCTAATTGGTGCGGTAATTGCTCTCTTGTATATAAACCTTACGTGCTTGCACGCCTGAATCGAACGTCTCGCTTTTGGTTAGGCACATCACACATCACTTCAATATGCAGGAGAAGATATGACGAGCTTAAAGGCAGTTGGTGTTCCACCGGACCTCGTTCCCGCTTTCGAGGCCGCAGAAGAGAGAATCAAGGGATTTTTCGATACCGTTAAACCCTATCCCGAAAAAGGCAGGATTGAGATCGGTGGAACAAGGTTCATGTGGGCTCAGGCGCGTGGAATGGCGCTCGCTTTTAGAGATACCATATCCGAGATCTACGGCGAGAAGGGGGCCGAGCAGATCCTGTATAAATTCGGCAATTCCCTCGGAGCCCAGGAGGCAAGGGCCTTTATTGAACGGTTTAAATCGAAAGATCCGGTAGAGAGGCTTGCGGCGGGCCCGGTCTATTTCGCCTATACCGGTTGGGCATTTGTAGAACTCCTCCCGTCGAGCAGGCCATCGCTGGATGAAAACTGTATCTTTACATTCAACCATTTCGAATCTTTCGAGGCCGAAGTCTTTATCGCCGACAAGAAAAAAGCCGACCACCCCATGTGCTTCATCAATGCCGGGTATTCGTCGGGGTGGACCGCCGAAAGCTTCGGCCTTCCCCTCGAGTCGCGGGAGGTCACCTGTCAGGCACAGGGAGACGAGCATTGCACCTTTATCCTCACCCACCGCAGCAAGATGCTGGAGAGGCTTGATAAATTCAGAGAACTCCTAAAAACAAAGAAACGTTCCGAGATTACGACGGAAGACCTGCTCTGAGGCTGATTCGAGAAACTGCCGATGATGAAGAGATTTATGTGTTTTTTATGGGGGCTCTCCGAGCCCCCTTTTTTTCCGCATCTTCCTGTCACACGAGGGTATCCGTGGACGGTTCAACGGCCATCGGCACCGCCCTTCTGTTGGTCCGTCGACCGACCGGCTATGTAACGGGGATAGGAGACTAAAACGGGAGGACAGACCCCGTGAGATAAGACATATACGTCTGCAAGGACCCGCGCCAGGGCGCGGGTCCTTTTTTTATCGGCGCCCTATTTCCCTTATTGACGGGATGAGCGGCGGTTGACGCACCAAATAACAGGTGGTAGCATTACTATATACGTGTCTGTTTTACAGAGAGGGCGCCCGCCGGGCGCAAAAGGGCATAAGCCCGTAACTATTGAGGAGGTATATGATGAGCATGTTGAAGGAATTCAAGAATTTCGCTACGCGCGGCAACGTGGTAGATATGGCCGTGGGTATCGTGATCGGCGCGGCGTTTGGAAAGATCGTCAGTTCGTTTGTTAGTGACGTCCTCATGCCGCCGATTGGGATGTTCTTGGGCGGGGTGGATTTTTCGAACCTGATGATTACCCTCAAGGACGCGTCCGGGGAGGTCCCCGCGGTGGCGGTAAAGTACGGCATCTTTATTAACACGATCATCGATTTCATTATCATCGCCTTTGCGATCTTTTTAGTGGTACTCGGGATGAATAGGCTCCAGAAGAAAAAGCAAGAGGTTCCCCCCGTACCCTCAAATCAGGAGAAGCTACTGGCAGAGATCCGCGACCTCCTCAAGACCCGTTCGTGATCTTTGCCGGAACGGACGGATGAGTTCAACCTGCTTTATCGGACTATATTCCACGCGAGCAACCATATAATTATTCCGGGCGCGTCGGCACGGTATACAAAACTTCTTGATTATGGGCATCAGATAAGATATATTGTTGTCATGTTATCGTTGCTATTTATCTTCAGTGACAATACGCATCATCACACGCGGTACCGAAAGAGGCGGCTTGTTTCAATATCGCGCTCGGAGACGCGGAACCGAACCTTACCCATCTTCATATCAGGCAATCCCGATTCGTTATCTAATCCGGCAATCACCCCGACCCGCTGACGCCCCGTAACGGTATCCGAGAGGTAATGCCGGCCATCGTTCTGGATACGTATTTCGTGGCTCTTTATAGACCTTGGCCTTATTACTACTCCCGGTTATACAGACGCTCGATTACTGTTTGATCCGAACACTACATCGCATCTTCACCTTATCTCCACAGATCGTGAAACCGCACGTGACGTGAGCACCAATCGATTCAACACGTTAGAAATTCCGAAAACAGTCAGGAAACAGGGTTCTATTGAATGCGCTCATCTTGAGGTCAAGGGGGTATATTCGCCCTGTCCGGCAACGAATGTAACGGGTGGACACGGCAACAGATTTTCGGGAGGGAGGAATAAATGAAAGACAAAAAGAGAGTTCTCACAACCGGCTTCGGTATGCCCGTTGATAATGACCTGAACTCCATGACGGCCGGGGCAAAAGGCCCCGTTCTCATCCAGGATGTGCACCTTACCGAGAAGCTCGGGCATTTTGATCGGGAGAGGATCCCGGAACGCGTCGTGCATGCCAAGGGAGCGGGGGCCCACGGCTATTTTGAGGTTACCCACGACGTCACAAAATATACCTGTGCGAAGTTCCTGTCGGAAGTGGGCAAAAAGACAGATATTTTCGTCCGCTTTTCTACGGTTGGCGGAGAGAGGGGTTCGGCGGATTCCGAGCGCGATCCGCGGGGGTTCGCCATGAAATTCTATACCGAGGAGGGCAACTATGACATGGTGGGCAACAACACCCCGGTGTTTTTTATCCGCGACCCCCTGAAGTTCCCGGATTTCATTCATACACAGAAGCGAAACCCGGCAAGCAACCTGAAAGACCCGGATATGTTCTGGGATTTCCTTTCTCTTACCCCCGAATCGATCCATCAGGTAACGATTCTTTTCTCCGACCGCGGCACTCCCCGGTCGTATCGGAACATGAACGGATACAGCAGCCACACGTATATGTGGTACAACAAAAAAGGAGAACACTACTGGGTTCAGCTTCATTTCAAGACCGAACAGGGGATTGATAACTTCACCGGAGAAGAAGCCGAGCGAATGCGGGGTGTTGACCCCGATTGCGTAACCCGCGACCTGCATCAGTCAATAGAGAAAGGTGACTACCCGTCCTGGCGCCTGGAAGTGCAAATCATGACCCCCGAGCAGGCAAAAACGTATCGATTCGATCCGTTTGACGTTACCAAGGTCTGGCCCCATGGAGACTTCCCCCCCAGGGACGTCGGCCGATTCGTCCTTAATCGAAATCCCAAGAATTATTTCGCAGAGGTCGAGCAGGCCGCCTTTTCTCCGGGCGACTTTGTTCCCGGTATCGGGCCGTCCCCCGACAAGATGCTTCAGGGCAGGTTATTCAGTTATCACGATACCCACCGGCATCGACTTGGCCCGAACTACCACCTGCTGCCGATCAACGCCCCGAAGGCGTGCCGCATGGACAGCTACCAACGGGACGGTTACATGCGACTTGATGATAACGGCGGACCGGAGCCTAACTACTGGCCGAATAGTTTTAGCGGACCGAACCCCGATCCCGACCTGCCTTTTCCGAAGCTCGACGTTTCCGGCACGGCCGCGCGACACGCATATGAGCTGGGAGACGTGGATTTCGTCCAGCCCGGTGATCTCTACCGGAAGGTCATGAAGGATAAGGACCGCGAACACCTGGTAAGCAACATTGTCGGGCACCTCAAGAACGCGCAGAAGAGGATACAGCTCAGGCAGACGGCCCTTTTCTATAAGGCGGACAGTGACTATGGCCAGCGCGTTGCCAAGGGTCTGGGGCTGAACGTGGATGAGGTAAAGAAGCTCGCGGCCATGTCGCAGGAAGAACGGGCCGAGGCAACGGCAAAATAGGCCTGGTTGGTCTTGAAAGAACGATAAGAACGCGAGGAACTCTCATGACTCGACGGCATGATCCCGGTGGGTTACCCATCGGGATCATGCGTTTGTCCGGCGCATGGTTTTTCGTCCAAACACAAAAGCCGACCTGAATCGTTATTTTATGAATTCCCGTGCGAAGGGCAGCCGGGTCGCTTCATACGGCGCGGCCGAGTGCTCCCGTTTGTATCCACGTTCCTTCGACAGCGCAAAATCCCTCTCATGAGTATTACCCCGCGTAACTCAACGGGCAATCCTCGATTATTTACCCTGTTGACACGACGACGGGATGCGTGAATAATATATTGTGCGTGTTCCTGAAGAGCATATAGCAGGGAGAACGGGATGCCGAACATAATAGATATTTTGAGCCGCATGAACCCGATCTCACAGGCGCTGGCGGCCGGTATCTTTACCTGGCTCTTGACCGCCGTTGGGGCCGCGGTCGTGTTCGCGACAAAGGAAATCAGCAGAAAGGTCCTCGATTCCATGCTCGGCTTTGCGGCCGGGGTCATGATCGCCGCCAGTTACTGGTCTCTTCTGGCGCCGGCTATCGAATTGTCCGAGGGCCATGCCGTCGCATCGTGGTTTCCGGCCGCCGCGGGTTTCCTGCTGGGCGTCATAGTCCTCCGGTCGATCGACCTGGTCCTGCCGCACCTGCACCTGGGATATTCCATCAATGAGGCCGAGGGAATCAAGACATCCTGGAACCGGAGCATCCTGCTGGTGCTGGCGATCACCCTGCACAATATTCCCGAGGGGCTGGCCATCGGGGTGGCCTTCGGCTCGGCGGGGGCCGGCTCCCCGTTTACCACGCTTGCCGCGGCCGTGGCGCTGGCCCTGGGGATCGGGATCCAGAACCTGCCGGAGGGCCTGGCGGTATCCGTTCCGCTCCGGCGGGAGGGGATGAGCCGCCTCAAGAGCTTCTGGTACGGCCAGCTCTCGGCGGTTGTCGAGCCGGTAGCCGCCGTCATCGGGGCGTGGGTGGTGCTGCTGGCCAGGCCCCTGCTCCCCTATGCCCTGGCGTTTGCCGCCGGGGCCATGATCTTCGTGGTGGTCGAGGAGGTGATCCCCGAATCCCAGCACAACGGCAACACGCACCTGGCCACGGCCGGCACGGTGCTGGGCTTTCTGATCATGATGATTTTAGACGTGTCGTTCGGATAGGGGCGCACGCGTCTGATGCGACATCTCAAGAACGACCGAAGGCACGGCGCGGTGCGCTCCCGCAGGCGCAGCGGAGGGGGCAAACCGATACGGGAGCGAGAAAGAGACAGAGGGTCTTAGATAGGCGCAATAGGGGTAAAACGGAGACGCGAGCCCTTTTTCCCGCATTTCGTTCCCTCACATCCGTCCGTCAATAGACAGATAATCAAATTGACAAGAAAGTTTTTTTATACTATCTTTCTGTCCTGACCAGTTCTTTAGGACATAAAGACCATGAAATCTTTTCGAACGACGGCATTGCTTCTCTTCTCTCCCCTCCTTTTCCTCACCCTCTCCTGCGCCGCCCCGGACAAGGATGTCATCAACGGGACGGTGACCTCCATCGCCGAAGGCGACGGTGGCGAGGGGACATTGATTTGGATTGACAAAGGCTCGGCTGGCGGGATCGTGTTGAACCAGGAGGGCTGGGTGCTGGAAAAGGGCGACACCTTCGCCACGATCATGGTGGACGAAGTCGAATCTGATACCTGCCGGGCCGTCGTCCTCGAACACACACCCTTTAAGGCCGTCACCGAGGGTCTCTCCGTCCGTTTTGACGCCAACGGTACAATCCTCTCCCCGGAAGCCTCATCACCAAGAAAGCCGTGTCCGGATATCCCCGGGCCCTACGTTCCCACCGTTGGCGGGAACATGGCCCGTACGGGGTCTTACGATGAGAAGGGGGTTCCCACGCCCATGGGAGTATTATGGAAAATCAGAACAGATCGCTGGATAAGTCCTAAAGGTACATCAGGCAGCGACCAATACTTGGACGATAGTTACTCCCCCCTTGTGATAAGAGGTCTAATATTTATACGTGGTGGAGGATTCTATGCCGAGGCCGGTATGAAAGATGAGGAAAAATATCGGGTACATGAATTAATGGACAGAGACGAATCATCAGTCATCCTTAACGGAGCTATTTATACCCCAGGTAGCTCACGCTTGATTGCCTTTGACTTTATATCACAATCTGTTAAGTGGAGTTACGATATAGAGGCGATGGCGCCGGCGGTATCGAAGGACCGCGTCTTTCTGGCCAGCCACGAAGGCGCCTCCGTGGCGTTAGACGCCGCGACGGGCAAAGAAATCTGGCGTATCGAAACGGCCGATCCGGAGTCAGGGGAGCAGACGTTTACGAGCCCCGCGCTGGACGGCGACACCGTCTACTTCGGCGGCGCGGACTTTTTCCTCTACGCTGTTGACGCCGAGACCGGTGTCGTACGCTGGAAATACGATGTGGGGTGGTATTTAACTTCCCGCTACGTGGTGGTCGATAATGACACGATATATGTCGCTAATAGAGACTATCTAATCGCCCTGGACAAACAGACCCGGGCCGAGAAGTGGCGTTTCAAGGTTACTGGTTATGTTGGAATCGCACCCGCCGTTGCCTGCGGCTCCGTATTCGTTTTCGATCAGGGGAATCTCTGCTCGGTAGACGCACAGACCGGGCTTTTGAAATGGAGATTTAGTCTAAAGGATATAGGCTTTACAAAGGAAGAGTACACTTATGACCCGCCCATCGTCGTTGACGGCATCGTCTACTTCGGCGGGCTGGATGAGTCCGTCTACGCGGTGGACGCCGATACGGGAGAGTTGTTGTGGTCTTACAAGACGGAATACAAGACCTCGACCCCCGTGATCGTCGACGGCGTCCTCTATGTCACCAGCGGGCCGTACCTGTACGCGATAAAGTAGGGCGGATGGAGACGGTGCATGAAGGAAACGGAAGATGAGAAATAATTAATATAGCGGTGAGCCATCTCACGGATCGATAATAGTGGTCGTAAGGGGGCCTTCGGGCGAGCGCAGATGAGAGGCTCCTCCGAGCCGCCTATCGCTCCTTCTTCGTCGCGATCGACAGCTTCTCAAACCCCGCCCGTTTGGCCGCGTCCATCACCGACACCACCGCCCCGTGGGCGGACTTTTCGTCGGCCTGGATGACGATCGTCCCCTCGGGGTTGGTCTCCCTGATATCGCTGAGCTTATCCAGCAGCGCCTCGGGGCTGAACGCCTCACCATCCATGAGGATCTCGTTTTCCCTGGTCACCACAACGACCACTTCCTCGCCGGGCCCGACGGTCTCTTCCACGGCGGACCGAGGCAGCTCTATCTTCAGCCCCGTGGGGTTGATGAAGGTCGTCGACAGGACGAAGAAGATGATCAGGTTGAGCACCACGTCGATCAGCGAGGTCAGGTTGATGAAGACCTCGCCCCCCGATTTGGCCCGTTTGGCGAAGTTCACGGCTGTTCCCCCCCGTCGTCTCCCTTGATGAGCTCTACCAGCCCGATGCTGTACTGCTGCATGTCAAGGATCAGGTCGTTGGCCTTGCCCAACAGGTAGTGATAGCCGATGAGGGCGGGGATGGCCACCGTCAGTCCGCCGGCCGTCGTGATCAGGGCCACGGAGATGCCGCCGGCCATCTGGGACGGATCGGCTACCGACCCCGAGACGACCTTGTTGAAGACCTGGATCATCCCCTGCACGGTGCCCAAAAGCCCCAAGAGCGGGCTTACCTGGGCTATTACCGAAAGGACCACCACGTATTTGTTGAGGTACTCGGCCTCCTGCCCGCCGATCTCTTCCACGGCAACCTTGATGGTCTCGCGGCTCTTGCCGTAGTTCTTCATGGCGGCAAGGAATATTCGGGCCATGGGCGAGCGGTCCCGACGGAGGAGGCTCAGCACGTCGTTTACCCGGTCCGTCTTCAGGAGGTCTTCCACGTCCCGCAGGAGGTCCTCCGGGATGTTCTTCTTTCTCCTGAGGTAGAACAGGCGCTCGAGGAAGACCCCCAGGGCGATGACGGAACACAGGATAATGGGGATCATCAGCGGCCCGCCGCTGATGATGAAGTCAAGAAAGCTCTTCATGAGTACCCACCTATTTCTTCAATAAATCGCCGGCCGGCACCACCTGTACGTCGGACCCGGTCAGTCTCTTTTCCATATCCTTGAGTGCCCTGATCGTCTCCGGACGCGGGTGGCAGATAGCAAGGGCCTTGCCGTCGGCCTTTGCCTTTTCGATGAGTTCGTCGATCTGCTTCTTGATGCTCTCGACGTTGGCCTCATTATCCAGAAAGACGTTTCGCTTTAAGGCCGAAACGCCCAGACTTACCGCAAGGTCGTATGCCACGGACTTCGGGGTGGTGCGGGAATCGACAAAGAAGAGGCGGCGTTCCTTGACCGCCGCCAGGACGATTTCCATTTTTTCCCGGTCCTGGGTCAGGGAAGAACCCATGTGGTTGTTCACCCCGCTGATATGCGGGACGGCCGCGAGATCCTCGGCCAGGGTGGCCGTGAATTCTTCGGTTGTCATGAAGGTGAAAAGCGCCCCCCTGCCCGGGTTATAGTGCGGATAATCGAGGGGCTCCATGGGAAGATGGAGCATCACCTCCCGGCCCTTCTTGTGGGCAAGGTCGGCCGTTTCGGTGGAATATTCCAGAAACGGGATGACCGAAAACGTAACGGGATACTTCAGAGAAAGGAGATCAGACACGATCCCCTTATTGCCCCCCATATCATCGACGATGATGGCCACCTTTACCGGGGGCACCCGGGGGGGGAGATGGGGCGGGGCCGTACTTGTACCGCCGGACAAGGAAAGGCCCCTGATCGGCAGGCCGTAGGCGAAGACGGTCATCTCGAAACCGCCCCCCGCCGTCCCGGTTGTCTCTTCGGAGAGGACTCCGCGAAAACCTCCAACGTAGTCCTTCAGGTATTTTGCGACCCGTTCGGACCTCAGGCCGTTGGGAACGGCATAATTCTCATCGATCCGGACGTACTCGATATCCCGCTGGGTTAGCCTGGTTTCCGTTCGTTTCGTAAGAGAATCGGGCGAAAGCCCGATATCAAAGAGCGTCCCCGTTATTTCCTCGTTGAGGGCGGCAATCCGCGCCTCCATTTCATCGGGGGGCGGTAGCGAGCCGATCGTGGGGGAAACCGGGGGGACGGAGGCGACATCCCCCGTCCCCTTTGATAGTACGCGAATCAGCAGCAGCACCGCCGAGATCAATACAATCAGGAGAAAAGCCGAGATAAGGATGTAGCGTCTCTTCTTATCCCACGCCGTTTTCTTCTTCGCCGAAGAAATCGTTGTTCTCGATGTCCTGCCCTGTCTTCTCGGCATGGATTGTTTCGTTGCCATTGACGTCAACTCGAGCTAAATCGGTTAAGGTCTTTGGGCCGCCCAGGGATATGGGCCGAATCCGGCCTCCACAGGTGGACGCCGGAGCCGACCCGTTGCCGGCGCGCCTATTGCGAAAGCATCCCCTTATAGTCATTCCAGTTGAGGATGACTTCCTTGGCCTTATCGAGCTGGGCGTCGGGCAATTTCATCTCCTCTTCGGTCTCGGTCACATTGCCGTTCGTTGTTTCCTCCGGCTCTTTGTTCTCGATGACGATATCCGGAACGATCCCCTTGTCCTGGATCGAGATACCGCTGGGAGTGAAGTATTTGGCGGTCGTGATCTTGAGACCCGAGCCGTCGGGAAGCGGGATAATGCTCTGCACCGATCCCTTGCCGTAGGTCTTCTCGCCGACAATGATGGCCCGCTTATGGTCCTTCAGGGCCCCCGCGACGATCTCCGAGGCGCTGGCGCTTCCCCCGTTGACCAACACGACCATCGGGATATCGCTGGGCAGGGTGCCGTCCTTCTTGGCCGTAAAGGTCATGTCGCTGCCGGAGACCCTTCCCTTGGTGTAGACGATAATCCCTTCACTGATGAAATCATCGGCAACCTCCACCGACTTGTTGAGTAGCCCGCCGGGATCGTTTCTGAGATCCAGGATGATCCCCCGGATGTTGCCGTCGGTCTTCTTGACGATGGCATCCAGCGCCGCCCTGAGATCTGTCGAGGTCCGCTCCTGGAACTGCATGATGCGTACGTAGGCGATGTTGTTATCGTACACCTCGTACTTGATGCTTTTCGTGTTTATAATCTCACGGATGATGGTGTAATCCCTCGGCTTTGTAAATCCTTTCCGCATGATGGATACGGTGACCTTTGTGCCGGGTTCTCCCCGAAGCTGCTTTACCGCCTCCATGATCGTCATCCCGTCGGTGGGCTTTCCTTCGATGGCGACGATTTTATCGCCCGCTTTGAGCCCGATACGCCAGGCAGGGGTATCTTCAATGGGCGAGATGACCCCGGGGTAGCTGTCGATAATGCCCAGCTCTATCCCGAGTCCGCCGAAGCTGCCGGTGGTCCCCACCTGAAAGTCTTCGTATTCATCGGGGGTGAAAAAGACGCTGTGGGGATCAAGCCCGGAGACCATTCCGCGGATCGCGTTGGTAACCAGCGTGCCCGCGTCCACCTCATCGACGTAATTTTCCTTGATTAAATTGAGGACATCGATAAACTGCTCGAGGTTCTTGTATGTACCGGTCGTAGAAGCCGCCAGAACCTTATCCATACCCTTTCCCACCGAGATGCCGATGAGAAAGACCAGCACAAAGACGATAACGATCCTTAACCTGCCGTTAGCTGCTGACATGTTCTGTCTCCTTTCTTGTTTATCCCAGGACGGGCGCGCCGCTCCGTTGGATCACTTGGCCGCGAGCCACAGCTCAGGATCGGCCGTGTTGCCGTGATGCCTGATCTCAAAATAAAGCGTGGGACCCTTTAGCGACCCGGTGTCGCCTACCGTCCCTATCTTCTCGTTTGCCTTTACCCTGTCTCCGACCCTTTTTATAAGCGTCTTCGCATGCGCGTAGACGGTATAGTAGCTGTCACCGTGGTCGACGATGATGAGGTTGCCGTAACCCATGAAATAGTCGGAATAGACAATTTCGCCGTCGGCAACCGATATGATGGGGCTGCCCACCGGCGCCTTTATTTCTATTCCCTTGTTGTAGACGGGATTGGCAAATTTTGGGTCCGTTCCCTTGCCGTATTTGGTGATAACCGTTCCGTTGGTCGGATACGGTAGCCTGCCCTTGAGGCCGACGAAATATTCCCCCGAAGGAACCGACGTGTGGCTCGGGGTAAGGGGTTTATTCTCCTTTTTCGCCCGCTCCAGCGCCTCCCGTTCCTTTCGCTCCTTTTCCTGCTGCAGCTTCTCAATGAGGGAAGAGAGCTTTTTCTGTGCGGTTTCAAGCTCCAGGAGCGCCCGCTCGTATGAAGACTTTTTCTCCCGGATACCCGACAGGTAGGCCGTCCGCCGCTCCTTTTCCCGCAGCATATCGAGGGTCTTCTTGTCGGCGTTCACCTTGAGGAGCGTGAGATCGTTCTTCTTTCCCTTCAGCTCCTGCATCGCGCGCTCCAGTTCTTTAAGATCGGCGGCAAAGGAGGCAAAGAGCGCCCGGTCGGAATAGATGACCGCCGAGAGGTATTTTGTCCGCCGCCTGATGTCGTCGGTGCTCGTCGCGGAAAAGAGGACCGGCAGATACCCGGCCTCCCCGAGCTTATAGAGGGCGACGAGCCGTTTTCCAATCTCGTTTTGTTTGGAGGCGATCCTGCCCTTGACCCCGGCGATTGCGTACTCAAGCTGTGTGATGTCGCCGTCGGTCGCCTCGATCTCATGCCCGATAGACACGATCTCCTTTTCTTTGCCCGACAGCTTCTTGTCCATATCCGAGATTTGTGAGAGGATCGATTTTTCCTCCTTTGAGGCCTCCCTGATCTTTCGGCGCTTTTCCTCTATCTCTTTCTTGATGGTGGTCAGTTCCTTCGTCTTTTCCTGGATCTCCTGGGCCACGCCCGACCGACCGAGGCACATGACGATAAGCAGAACGACGGTTCCCACCCGCATCCACATATTACACCTTCAGGAGTCTCCCGAATGACAGCAGGCTCCCCACAATCCCCAGCAGGGTGCTCGCGCCGATGACGGCGGCGATCATTACCGGGGAAAAGAAAGCCGGTACGACGGGGCCAACGAAGAGGCTCACTGTCTCGTAGAAGTGATCCATGAAATATGAGAACAAAAAGACGAGCCCCAAGAGGGCGGCCGCGGAGCCGAAGAGCCCCACCAGCATTCCCTCGATAAGGACCGGCATTTTGATAAGGGAGTTCGTGGCGCCCACGAGCTTCATGATCTCGATCTCCTGCCGACGGGACAGGATGATGAGTTTGAAGGTATTGGCGATAACGGCCACGGCCGCCAGGGAAAGGATCAGGCCAACAGCGACGCCCGCCGCCCGCACGAACCGAACGAACTCGTTAAAACGCGTCAGCCACTCCCGCGGATAGACCACGTCATCGACGCCCTTCATACGCCCGATCTTATCGGCCACCAGCTTCGTATTCTCGGGCGTCTGACCGCCCTCGACCAGTGCCACCTCAAAGGAGGCCGGAAGCGGATTGTCTTCAATCCCTTCCAGGACGCCGGTCTGCTCGCCAAAAGACTCCTTGAGGAAGGCCAGGGCCTCTTCCTTGGAGGTAAAGGTAACCTCGCTGACCTCCTTGATGGAAATGATGGCGTCTTTCACTTCTTCAATCTGCTTTTCGTCGATATCGTCCGAGAGGTAGACGGCCAGGTGGACCGTCTTGCCGACTCCTGTCAGCAGGCCCGTAACGTTGATCAAGAACAGAAGATAGGCGCAGAAGATGAAGACGCAGAACGCGACGGTGGCCGTCGCCAGACCGGTCACGAGGGGATAGGCCCTGAGATTTGAAAGGGCCTTTCTTATATAATAGGAAACCCTCACGAAAAACATTTAGCCTACGATCCTTCCCCGGCCGAGCGAGATAAGCCGTTTGTGAAATCGTTCAACGATATCCTTGTTGTGGGTCGCCATAATAACGGTGGCACCCCGCTTGTGAATATAGTTCATAAGCCTGATGATATCCATGGTCAATTCCGAATCCAGATTTCCCGTGGGCTCATCGGCAATAAGGATCGGCGGTTCATTGGCAACAGCCCGGGCGATAGCCACCCGCTGCTGTTCCCCGCCGGAGAGCTCAAGGGGTTTCGCGTCGTACTTATCCTGGAGCCCGACAAATTTCAAGACCCGCATCACCTGTTTATTAATGTCTCGCCGCGGCATCCCCATAACCTCAAGGGGAAAGGCGATGTTTTCCGAAACCGTCACGGAGTTAAGGAGCTTGAAGTCCTGAAAGACCACCCCCACGGCCCTACGCAGATAGGGGATCTTTCGCTCTCGTATGGTGCTCACATTGACCCCATTTATAAAGACCTGCCCTTTTGTCGGATGTTCCGCCAGATAGAGGAGTTTGAGGAGGGTGGTCTTGCCGGCGCCCGAAGGACCCGTAAGGAAGATGAATTCCCCTCGGGCTACCGAGAAGGTGATGTCGATCAGGGCATCGGTGCCCCCACCGTAATTTTTATACACGTGATGGAGGCGTATCATTGAATCAATCATTTCGTTAAAAAAAAATCATTATCCGAAAGATATATATCCCACCTCTCGGAAATGATCCCTGTAAAGTATTATTTCTTTGAATCCGTATCCTCTGCGGCCAAGTAATCAAGGATAACTTCATCAAGGGATTTTTCCGAGATCACGCTATCCCCGAAGACCACTTCTTCCTTCTTCGAATCGGTCACAACCTCCTTTTCCGCCTTCTCAAAGACACCATTTTTGAGATCAAACAGCATCAGCTTATGCTGTTCCTTCATGATCTCCCTGACCACCTCTTCCATCTTGTCTGAATTGACGATATCCGAATAGCTGGTCCGTTTGGAGGAAAGAATGGTGCCGCCCTGGTACAGGAGTGTCGTTACCACGGGATTTTCAATGCCGCTGTCCTCGGTCTGGATATGGTAGAGAACCCCCCGATATCGGATATTATGATTGAATCCCGGAATCATGCCGTCAAAAATCCCTCCGAACACGGGAGAGTCTCAGGATACCATTATGGAAAGATCGCAAGATATTGTTTCCGATTTAATCAAATTTTATACCACACAGGTCGCTTTTCCGCAAGGAAATTTATTCAAAGAGCTGTTTTTGCCGTTTTGTCGGTGTCCGATCGAGGTGTTCGTAGGCCCGCCGCGTGGCGACCCTCCCCCGCGGTGTCCGATCGAGATACCCTTCCTGTATGAGGTACGGCTCGTAGAGATCCTCGATCGTATCCTTATTTTCCCCCAGTGCCGCCGACAGCGTCTCGATACCCACCGGCCCGCCGTCGAACTTATCGATGATGGCCAAGAGCAGCTTTCGATCCATCTCGTCGAATCCCGCCTCATCGACCTTGAAGAGGATGAGCGCCTCACGGGCTACCGGGCCGTCGATGACTCCGTCCGCCCTGACCTCGGCATAATCCCTTACCCGCCTGACAAGCCGGTTTGCCACCCGGGGCGTCCCGCGGGAGCGAGAGGCGATCTGTAACGCACCCTCTTCGGTCATCCGGATGCCGAGGATAGCCGCCGACCGGCTCGCGATCGCCGCCAGATCCCCGGTGGTATAGAAATCAAGCCGCGCCACCACCCCGAATCGATCCCTCAGCGGGGAGGTGATGAGTCCCGCCCGTGTCGTGGCCCCCACCAGGGTATAGGGGGGCAGACCCAGCTTGATGCTGCGGGCGCTCGGTCCCTGCCCGATGATCACATCCAGGCAGTAATCCTCCATCGCAGGGTAGAGGATCTCCTCGACGGCGGGGGAAAGTCGATGAATCTCGTCGATAAAGAGGATCTCGCGCTCCTCGAGGTTGGTGAGGATGGCCGCCAGGTCCCCGGCCCGCTCGATGATCGGACCGGAGGTCGTTCTGATCGTGACCCCGAGCTCGTGGGAGATTACGTAGGCCAGGGTCGTCTTGCCCAGGCCGGGCGGTCCCAGCAGGAGCACGTGGTCCAGCGCCTCGTTTCGCCGCCTGGCCGCCTCGATGAATATCGAGAGGTTTTCCTTGATCGCGTCCTGCCCCACGAACTCCGAAAGGCGCCGCGGCCTCAGGCTCTCTTCGAAGAGCTTGTCGTCGTCATTGGGCTGCGGACTATTGATGCGAACATCCATCGATCACCCTACCATTTAGAAAGGGCCTTCAATGCCCCTTTGAGGATCTCACCGAGATCCGTGGCCCCGTCCCGGGCAGCCTCCCGAACCGCATCATGGGCCTGGGTGCGCGTATAACCAAGATTGACGAGCGCCTCCACCACATCGGCGGGGCCGCCGGCGCCTTCCCGGTGGATCTCGCCGTCCATGGGTCCCCGCTTGGCGAGCTTCTCCTTGAGTTCGAGAACGATTCGCTCGGCCGTCTTTTTACCGACGCCCGGCAGCCCGACAAAACCGGTTATATTGCCGGCCACGATATAGGACCGCACCTCGCCGGCCGACGCGCCCGAGAGGATGGTCGTCGCCAGTTTCGGGCCGATGCCGGAAACCGAGATGAGATCAATGAAGATCTCCCGCTCCTCTTCCGAGAGAAAACCGAACAGCAGGATCGCGTCTTCCCGGACATGGGTATGGACATAAAGCCGTACTATCCCATCGCCGTCGGGCAACGCCGTAAAGGTCGACAGCGGGATCGTCACCATATAGCCGACGCCCCCCACGTCAAGCACGACGTGGTTAAAGGTCTTTTTAACGATCCTGCCGGTAAGTTGGGCGATCATACCGCACCTTGTATCGCGCGCAGCCGGGCGCCGTGGTGGTGGCAGAGGGCGACCGCCAGGGCGTCGCAGGCGTGGCTGGATACCTTTCCCTCAATACACAGGATTGCCCTGATCATCGACTCGACCTGGCCCTTTTCGGCGGCGCCGTATCCGGTGACCGCCGATTTTACCTCCCGGGGGGAATACTCGAACACCGGGACGTCTCGGCGCGCCGCCGCCAGAAGGACGACACCCCGCGCATGGGCAAGCTTAAAGGCGCTGGATACATTCTTGGCATGAAAGAGCCCTTCCACGGCAACGGCCTCGGGGGCCGATTCGGCAAGGATTCTCTCGATCCCCGAAAAAATAACGTCCAGACGGCGGGCGAAAGAAAGATCGGCCCCCGGGCGAATCTCACCCTTTGAGACGACCTGGAGTGTCTCCCCCCCCCGGATGACACCGTACCCCGTAACGGTAAGGCCGGGGTCGATTCCTACGATAATGCGGTTAAATATTCAACCCCTCCATGACTTCTTCGGAGATGTCGAAATTTGCATAGACGTTTTGCACGTCCTCGTTATCCTCCAACGCATCCATGAGCCGGAGCATCCTCTCGGCATCCTTTCCCGTCACGGCGATACTGTTTTTCGGCAGCATCGTCACCATCGCGGTAGAGATCGAAAAGCCCTTTCCTTCGAGAGTCCCCCTGACCGTCTCGAAGTCGGGCGGCTCCGTTATGACGTCAAACGTGCTTCCCTCGTCGATGACGTCGATTGCCCCGGCATCAAGGGCGGCCCCCATCAGCGTATCTTCGTCTAAGCCGTCCTTGTCGATGGAAATGATCCCTCGTTTTTCGAACATATAGCTCACGCAGCCGGTCTCCCCGAGCCTTCCTGAATTTCTCGAGAGTATATACCTGATATCGGCTACCGTACGGTTCCGATTGTCGGTCAGGACCTCCACGATGAGGGCGACGCCTGCCGGTCCGTATCCCTCATAGATGACCTCCTCGTAGTGAAATCCTTCCATGTCACCGGAGCCTTTCTTGACGGCCCGGTCGATATTGTCCTTGGGCATATTGGCGGCCTTGGCGGCGGCGATGGCCGTGCGAAGCCGCGGATTGAAATTCGCATCAGCGCCGCCCATGCGCGCGGCGACGGTTAGCTCCTTGATCAACTTGGTGAACGCCTTGCCCCGCTTGGCGTCTACCACTCCTTTTTTGTGCTTAATGCTCGCCCATTTTGAATGGCCGGACATACTGATCCTCCCTATCGTAGTGGGTCGCGGTAAATCCCGTAGTATAAATATATTCTACTCATAGTAGCACAAATACGTAAGACTTCAATTAAAAAACGGGGTTGGACGCACCGCCGCAACCACGCTCTGTTTTTGCCGTGCCCAACGCAACCAGGGCAAGGCCGGCCGCGGGGTTCCCCGCCGATCTCGCCGTCTAAGGGAATACGGGATCGCCCTTCTGGGAAAAGAGTTTGAGGACGTCGGTCCTATAGCGGATGAAGATAAACGTGACCCTCCCGGACGTTGTTTCGGTCTCGGGGGCGGTGCTCCGCATAATCGTCTTGCTCCAGCCGGCGTCCATGAGGACCATGCCGTCTTCACGCTGCCATATCCGCTCCGGCCTAATATCGAGATCAGCCGAGACGACCGTATCCAGCGCCTCTTCAAGGGCCGTTTGAAGATCCCCGTAGCCTTCGAAATATCGGGCCGAAACCAGCGTCATAAATCCAGACACGTCCCTGTTCTCGTAGGCGCCCGCAAGTTTATCCACCACGGCGGCGGCAAGATCGTCCGGAGCGGCCTTTCCCTCGTCCGTTGCGGGCATCGTTGCGCAGCCGAGGATAACGGCAAGGGCGGCCGTTACTACGGTGCGAAAAATTACCTTCTTCATCGATCACCTCACAATCGATCGGATACCGTACATACCGCACATATATATGTATATGACAGAGCACATCCGGCCAAAATTAAAAAAAAGCCCCGCATGAATGCGGGGCTTGGGCGAGCACCTCTTTAGTTTGAGGGGGAGATCAGTGTAATCTCCACCCGGCGGTTGCGCTGCTTGTTATAGCCGGTATCGTTGGGGACCAGGGGGCGGTCCTCACCGTAACCGTACGCGGTGATCCTTCGGGGATCGACGCCGTAGGAGATCAGGGCGGTTCGAACGGCATTGGCACGCCGCTCCGAAAGGACCTGATTGTACTCCCGGGTGCCGTCACTGTCGGTATGACCCTCGACGATTACCGAAACGCTCGGATCGCTGTTGATGACGCCCGCCACGCGCTGAAGCTCGGCATAGGCCCCGGGCATCAGTTCGGCGCTCCCCGTGGCAAACAGGGTATCGTTCGGGAAGTAGGCGGTAACGCGGTTGCCGTTACGCGAGGTCTCATAGCCCATATTCCTGAGGTCCTGCTCCTGCTTTTCGAGGGCATACCCGATAGCCCCGCCGACGAGGGCACCGCTCACCGCACCGATGGCCGCCCCTTCGCCGGCATGCCCGGTCGTGGAGCCGATGGCCGCTCCCAGCCCCGCCCCGACGACGGTGCCGATCAGGACGCCGCTGCCGGTCTTGGTCAGCCCTCCGCCGGGAGCGCACCCGACAAATAGAAAGACCAGGGCCGTCGAGAGCGCCCATAATGAGAATCGTTTCCTTTTCGCATATATCCAGTTCATGACTTTTCCCTCCTCTTCTATAATAGGATTACTGGACGTTGTACCCGGGCGACATCAACCGTCGGTTCTGTTTCTGGTAATACTCTTCGGAGTATGTCGGTGTGGCGGTATCCGTTTGGCTGTAGGTATCGTCCTGATAGGGAATCGGATTGGGACGTCCCGCATCATACGAGGGATCCTGTCGATAATACGGATCCTGAGCGGGCGGTGCCCCGCCGTATCCCCGATAGTTCGGGTGATTGGAATAAGGATCGCGATATGAGTCGTAATAGGGATCATTATACGGACCCGGGTATCCGTATCGATTGTTGCCTTCGATACCGTACCCGATGGCGCCCCCGATGAGTGAACCCACCAGGCTGCCGATCCCCGCTCCCTCGCCGGCGTGTCCGGTGGCCGAGCCGATAGCGGCACCAATCCCCGCGCCGTAGAGCGCACCCATGAGAGTGCCTCCCTCGGTATAGGTGAGTCCCCTGCCGTAGGCGCAGCCAAATACAAAGAGGAACAGCACCCCGAGGATGACAACCATGCTTTTTGTCTTTTTTGTAACAGCCATACCCGTGCCTCCCTTAGTACCACAATAGTATATGATAACTTTATTACTTTTTCAATGTAAATAATATGATAGCGGTCACACTCAGGACGACAAGCGGGAAAAACCTGATACAGACGGGCGATAGTGAAGATATGACAAGACGGCAGGAACGACAAGAAGACCTACAGGGCCATACAGTAGAGCCAGCCCTGATCCGTCCCGAAGAAGGCCCTCCCGAACCAAACGACCGGATTGACCTGGACGCCGCCCTCAAGCTCGGCGCCCCAGAGGGATCTCCCGGTTGCAGATGAAAGGCACAGCACCCTGCCCTGGTGGTCGGCGATAATGAGAAACTTCCCGGCGATAACGATCTTTCGGACGTTTACCCTGTCGATATCCGTCTCCCAGAGGGTTCGTTTCTCGGAAAGATCGACCGCCGCAATCCGTGAGTAGCCGCCGGTATCCCCGCAAGCCGCCTGCATGCTCCCGTTGAGGAAGTAGAGACCCCCGGCGGTATACATCCTTCCCCTGGATACGATCGGCACGGACGCGGCCTCCACCGCGTTGGGCCCGATAGAACCCAGGTACCGACGCCATGAGTTGTAATGGGTTTGGCCGTTGTTGGTCCGGTACGGGATAAGATATTCATCTCTGAGAAGATAGACGTTTCGGTCATGGATCAAGGGCGCCGAAAAATAGATGGTGTCCCGGTATCCCTCCTCCTTTTCCTTGCCGGTGAGCTTCGTAACCCACGTGCTCCGCCCGTCATCCGCCGATATCGCCACGAGGTGGGAAAGCGTCCTGCAATAGATATTTTCACCATCGGTAACGGGGGGAAATTTCAGGATGATTCGATGGCCGTCCAGTTCTCTCTCCCAGAGGACGCGGCGGCCTGCCAGGTCGAACGCGATCATGTACGATCGCCCCCATTCATTTATGAACCCGAAAAAGGCCTTCTTGCCCATCGTGAGGGGGGCACCCACGATATCGCCGTTCTTTGTGTAGATTTGCTGCTTTGACGAGACGTCCCATATCCGGCTTGTCATCGGGGGACGTATCTCCGGCGGTGTGTCGGCCACGGCCGCGATTTCCGAGGAGCTCAAGCCCGAGAAGGAAAAGTAGTGGGCGTTCACGCCCTTCATCCTCAGGCCGTACTCGGCCTCATCGGCCATTGTGCCGTTGATTGCGTTGAATGCGTAGAGGTAGCCCTCCGATTCAAGGATCAGATATCGGTCGACGACCGCCAGCGGGTTGAATACCCCCTCCGAAATTTTCCGCTTCCAGAGGACTGTGCCGACCCTCAGTCGTTCTTCCTGTTTGTGCTGCAGGCGTACATCCATGGGCATACCGGCTCTTTTGGGGGCTTGATTGTAGCATAACCGGGCTGACAGTCAATACCAAAAGAACATTATAATCCCGGCGGCCCGTTATACCGGCGCCGGCGCCCGTTTCCGGGCACTATATATATAGGCGATGCCGCCGGTCAACCGGACGGCCTTCGGATCAATCAAACCGCACACCTTCATGACGCCGATGACCTCCCGGGGTTCCAGGAACCCCGCGATTGTATCCGACAGGTGCTCGTAGGCCGACATGCTGCCGGTCAGCAATCCCCCGACGATCGGGACCACAAACCGCAGATAGAGACGGTAGAGGACCAGGACACCCCGGTGTGTCGGCGGGGCAAATTCAAGTATCAGTACCCGCCCACCCGCCCTTACCACCCGGGCCGCCTCGGCGACCCCCCTGCCGTAGTCGGAGAGGTTCCTCAGCCCGAAGCCCATCGTCGCAACGTCAAAGTCGCCGTCGGCAAAGGGGAGCGTCAGCGCATCCGCACAGACCAGACCGATGCCGCGCCCGCCCAAGGGACGTCCCGCCTTCCTTTGGGCGACCGAGATCATTTCCCGCGAAAAATCGACGCCGACTACCCGTGCACCTGTGCGCCGCCGAAAGGCCAGGGCAATATCGCCGGTGCCGCTGCATATATCAACGACGCGAAGATCGGTGCCGCCCGCCGCGGCCAGGGCCACAAGCCGCCGTCGCCAGAGCCGATCGATCGAGCAGGACAGGACGTGGTTAAGGAGATCGTAACGGCCTGCGATTACGGCAAAGAGATTTCTGACGGTCTGGGGATTCGGCATGGAGCATACCGCGCGTTTAAACGTAAATAAAGATATCGATCTTCGACGGATCGGACCGAGCGTCTTACCTTTAAAACCCGCAGCAGAAGGCCCGCCCGCGGGATAACCAGTATAGCCGAAATAGTCGTGCGCGGCAACCGTAATGATCGGGGATGCAAAACGGGGCATTTGACAGACCGCATCCCCTCTGTTATGATCGTGTTCAGGTCTCTACTGGAGGGGTCCTGCATGGATCACGAACAAAACTTCGACCGGGTCGCCCAATCCGTCGCCAAGGCGCTCGAAAAACGGCGGGTTGACCTCTATGAGCTCTTCTACAGCGCGTCACGGCGCCTCTCGATCGAGGCGGAGGGGGGCGCAGTCGAGGATTATCGTTTTGCCGAACCCTACGGCGTGGCGCTGCGCGTCATCAACGCCGGCGGCATGGGATTTTCCTTTTCGACACGGCCCGACGAAGCGGCCGTCCAGCTCATGGTCTCGTCCGCCTGTGACGGGGCCCGATACTCCACCCCCGACGAACACTATGCGTTCGCAGAGCCGACGGACCGTCTTCCCGAAACAGGCCCCCTGTTCGACGAGGCGATCGAGTCTGTCCCCATCGAGGAAAAAATCAAGCGGGCGTTGGCCGTAGAGAAGGGCGCGCTGGGCGCCGACCCCCGTGTAGCCCGGGTGCGCAGCGCCCGCTATGCCGAATCGGTATACGAGGTCTTCATCAAAAACTCGCTCGGGCTTTCGGCCCGCTATAAAAAGAGCGTCGTCTCCGCCCAGCTCATGGCAACTGCCGAAGAGGCAGGCGATCAGGAGATGGGATACGACGCCGACTACTCGATCACCTATGCCGGCCTGGACCCGACGCTCGTGGGCAGGCGCGCGGGGATAGCCGCGGTCGAGCGCCTCGGCGCCCGCAAGGCCCCGACGGGCGCCTTCCGGGCGCTCCTGACCAACGAGGTGGCAGCAGAGCTCCTCGGGGTCCTCTCATCGTCGTTCCTGGCAGAGAATGTCCTCAAGGGCAAATCGATGCTGGCCGGCAAGGAGGATACGCGGATATTCTCGCCACAGGTCACCGTCATCGATGACGGCGTCATGGCCGGCGGGATCGCCAGCGCGCCCGTCGACGACGAAGGGGTCGCCCGACGGCGGGTGGAGCTCGTCGGCAACGGCGTTCTGACGGGCTTCCTCTACGACCTCCTGTCCGCACGGCGGGCAGGCAAGCGGCCGACGGGCTGCGCCGCGAGGGACGGGGTGGCTTCCTCGCCGGCCCCGGGAACGGCCAACATCTTTATCGCCCCCGGCAAAAAGAGCCCCGAAGACCTCCTGGGGGATGCCGGGTCCGGCGTCGTCATCACGGAGCTGATGGGGGTGCATACGGCAAACCCGGTAACCGGGGAGTTTTCCGTGGGGGCCGTTGGTTTTGTCTGCGAGGGGGGAAAGAAGAAATACGCCTTCAAGGAAGGGGCCGTAGCGGGAGATCTCCTGTCTCTCTTTGACCGGGTCGTGGGGGTGGGGTCGGACCTCCGGTTCTTCGGGGGGGTCGGTGCCCCGTCTCTGTTGGTGGAGGGCCTTGACATCAGCGGCAAGTAGAGGGATCGGTCCCATGATTGAGATAGCCGAGGCAAAGGCCCAGGACGTATCGGCGATCATCGAGCTCTGGAAGGAGTTGATGGATTTTCACATCGCGCTCAATCCCTTCTATACCCTCAGTGAGGACGCCCGCGAGCGCTTCGAGGAATTCCTGCGGCAAAACATAGCCTCGCCTGATTGCCTGGTTCTGGCCGCCCGGGACGATTCGGCCGTCGTCGGCTACTGCCTCTCTTTTGTCGCCCATCATCCTCCCGTCCTGAAGCTGCAAAGACACGGCTTTATATCTGACATCGCCGTGACGAAACGGTACCGGGGGCGGGGGATCGGGACGGCGATGGCCGGGCGGGTCAGGGAGTGGTTTGCCGATCGGGGGATTACCCGGATCGAGCTTCGGGTTTCGGCCTTCAATGCCGCCGGCCGTCCCTTCTGGGAAAAACAGGGGTTTACGGAATACGAGGCGGTGATGTGCCTCGATACGGATACGCAAGGAGATTGGTCGAAGTGATAGAGATACGGGCGGCCCGACGGCCGCCCGCGTTCGTCGTATCGGAGTCCTATCTGACGATAAACGTTCCCGTCCACTCAGGCGCCGGCGGCGCCTTTCCTGCCTCCAGCCGGGCCTTCCAGGTCTCGTCGGTCATCCGTTCTGAAAGCGGCACTATAAACTCATAGGTGGAAAAAACCCCTCCCCGGCTTACCATCAGCCCTCCCGTTCCGTCGGGGACCACGACATAGATCTCGTTGATCCTGCCGGTGGCAAGCTCGAGCGCGTAGCCGCTCGGGTCGGTGGCCACATCGCTCACCAGCGCCGCGTTCGTATCCTCGAAATAGGCCGTCCCCTCTCCCTCGGAATCGGCGGCGGCCAACGTCAGGTACTCGAGGTGCTCTCCCCAGTACATCATCCGCTCGTTTTCAGCCGGGGTGACGGGCTGATTCTTCAGCTCGCTTGCGGATATATCCAGCAGAAACGACGTGTCGTTATCGAGGTTTTTTAACAGCTGCGCGTTGCTTTCGGACAGGAGGCCCCGCGATTGGAGACCATGGTTCATCATGCGCACGAGCGACAACAGCCGGGAAAAGAGCAGCGGCTCGGGCTCCACAAAACCCTTCAACGGTTCGAAATACTCGCCCCCCGCCTCGGCCATCACCTGCTTTGCGTAAAGGATTGTATCGTGCTTGAGCTCGGTGTATGAGCCGACGGCAGAGTTGAGGTTCTTGGTCGCCCACAGGGACGTCCGCATGAAGGCGGGGTAGCGGGCGTCCTTTTTCTCCAGGAGCGGCATCAGCGTATAGAGCCAGGCCGAATAGAGGGTGCGCGTCCATTCGTCGGCGCCGAGCATCCCGATCGCCGTTTTCATCCGCTCCATGTTTTCGGGGTAGTTGGCGTATGCCGTCTCCCCCTTTTTTTCGAGGATAGCCAGGGCCTCGCCGGACCCCATGGCCGCCATCACGTCCAGCGGCGAGGGGAGCATGCGCGGATTCTCCAGCGTGCCGACGCGCCGCCAGATCAGATTTTCGAAGATAAAGGCGTCGATCACGAAACGGCTGCCCATGAACCGGAATCCCCTGGTCACCTCTTTTTCGTCCTCGAAGATCGTGACCCACATCGAGTTGATCTTCGGGGCCGGCAGTTTCTTGGCCTCGTCGATGAAACGGATCAACAGCGCGTCGTCGGAAAACTTAACGGGGGCCGCATCCGCCCCGAATACCCGGTCGGCCACATCCTTATATTCCTTGAACGACGGGTCGTCGGACCCGCCGACGAAAAATGACGTCGGCTCATAGATCCGCTCCCAGAGCACTGAGGCCGGCGTGCCGTCGGCGGCCTTGGCGTGGGTCAGTATATAGGTAACCAACAGCGCCGCTTCCGTTTCACCCTTGTCCTTGAGGCGCAACGTAATGCGTCCGTAGTACATCATCGCCCTGAAATAGCGCTTCAGCACGTCGCTCTTGGTATAATGGCCCCGTGGGATATACTGGGACCAGTCCTCCACCAGCATGGGGAAGATGACACTTTTCCACATGCCCGCGGCCCCGTTGATGAGCGCCAGCTCGCCGGCCACGAGGTCTGCGACCTCCGGCGGCACGGACGATCCGGGCGAAAGCAGGCTTTCGGCGGTCGAAAAGTAGGCCAGGACCTGTCTTGCGGGATCGGCCATCTCCGTATTTTTGAGGGCGCGATAGGTGCGCTCGGCCTCGGCCCGGCAGGCCGTCGTGAGGGTCACGAGGTCGGGCGAAAAGCGCTCCCGCTCCAGGTCGCGCAGGATCTTGTCGAAGATGAGATGAAAGACGTGGAGCATCGAGTCGGTGGTGATAAACGGGGGTATCTCGGTATAGGGAGCCTCGTCGTAGAGCTGGTAGAATTCCTTGTAGGCACCCGGCGTCACAAAAAAGCCGTTTTTCGTCAGGGCGCCGATCTTTTCGGCGGGAAATTTGAATCGGCTGAGGTTGGTCACCTCACCCGCCTTGATCGGCAGGGTATAGCCCGTGTAGGAATCGGGCAGCGAGACCCCGACCTCCGTATAGGATGAAAAGGGACGCTCCGATTCGCCGGCGACAGACGCCGTCAGGCCGAAGACGAGCGACCCCACGGCGACCGAAATCACGAAAAAAACCCAAAGACAATGATCCGGTTTCATGTTATCCCCCCCGGTATGACTATCGAATAATGATATCGAGTATACCATCGTTATCGGTATCATACAAGAGGAGTTCCCGGAAGCTCCCCCGGCGGGAGCGGTGAAAAAGCGAAAAACCGAAGACGTCCCACTTCCAGACGTCGATGAAACGGGCCGGGCGGCCCGGGCGGTCGGCATAGTCTGCCTCCAGCGTTGCCACCTCCGCCGCGCCGTCGGCGTCGATATCGCCCGCGGCCATAGCCCGTATCTGCCGGGGCAGCGCCGAGCCAGCCCAGATCTCCCGGCCCTCCGGCGTCATGACGATAAGGTGACAGCTCTTGCCGTCGGCGTCTTTAAATCCGGCGATGGGGCTTTGGCCCCCGTGCCATGCCATGATCGGCCAGTCGCGCCAGGGACGGCGGACGGCCATGACCCACTCGGGAATGCCGTCGCCGGTGACATCGGCAAAGCCGGCGTCCACGATCTCCCAGATATCGGGGACGGGCGGGAGGGACGCGGCGGGGACGGACGGAGCAACGAAGGACGGGGGGACGGGGGCAAACGTGGAATCATCGGGAGAGTAGACGAGATAGGGGCCGGGGGCGCAGGAGACGAGGAACAGCAAGAATGAGAACAGGACGATAGCCGGAAACGGCCTCGATGCATTGTTTCTACTCATGGGCAATTCCACGGATAAACGGTACTATCCATGTTACCCCTTTTCTCTTCGCCGTCATTGCGAGTCCCCGTTAGGGGAAACGGCAATCTTCCCGGTTTCCCGGCGACAGTCAGGGGATTGCTTCGTCGCTTCGCTCCTCGCAATGACGGTTTGTCCTGGGCGTAGTTGAGGCAATCCCCGGCCATTAATAAAATACGCCATTTCTCGTCATATATGGATTATCCCGGAATTTTAAGAAGCACCTCCCGGTAGAACTTCCGGTCAAACCGGTGGATCTCGGCGGCGATATCCCCCCCCGTAACGGTCAGGACGGCCATCGAGGAGTATTCACCGCCGGGGTATATCTCGCCCGGATTGACCAGCAGAATCCCGCCCCGCTCTTCCAGGTGCGGCCGGTGGGTGTGGCCGAAGAGGACGGCCGCCGCGTTTTGACGCCGGGCCGCGGCAACAAGCTCGTCCATCCGTTTGTCCCAGTCCTCTTTCGGCAGGTACGGGTTAAGGTCAAACAGGTGGCCGTGGACGGCAAGCATCGCGATGCCCGCCGCCGGGATCACCAGCTCAAAGGGACCCGGCTCGCCCCTGTCCTCGTTGCCCAACACGCCCATAACGGGGCACGGGAGATCGGCGGCCAGCGCCCAGATATCGGCGATGTGGTCGCCGAGGTGAACGACAAGGTCAACTGCGGCGACCGTCGAGAGGATGAGCGACGCCCCATCGACGTTGCCGTGGGTGTCGGAGATGACGACGATGCGCATGGGAGACTACCCTTCCCCCCACAGCTTTTTCGCCTTCTTCTCCCAGGCCGGCAGGTCGGCGGGGTTTTTCGGGTAGGCCTCGTAGTGCTTCTTGATCTTGCCCGCGACCCCCATAGCGGAAAGCAGCGCCTTGAACCCCTCCTTGGAGAGCCCGCCGGTCATGCGGCCCGTGATCAATTTCGCCGCGACCGAAATGAGCCGGCCGATTCCCATTTTGACCTCGAAATCCCTGTTCATCGACTCGAAGTCAAAGGACGAAAAGATGATGTCCTTCTTGAAGAGATAATTGACGTCACCCCGGGAGAGTTCGGCCGCCGCCGGCAACTGGGCGAAAAGCGCCGCGAATTTGGCCCCCTGGTCGGTAAAATAGCGGTGGTTCAGGGGCCAGAGGGAGCTCTTGGACAGATCGCCCTTTTTAATTGCCGCGTCGATCGTCTCCACCGCGATCTGTGCGGCCGTGAAACCGGAGGTCACCCCCTCCCCCGAGAAGGGCTTGGTCATGAAGGCCGCGTCCCCCACGGTCACAAAGCCGTCGCCCACCAGCGAAAAGGGCGGACGCCGAAACGGAGTGCGCCCCCAGGTCTTATTGGTGAGCGTATGCTTGACGTTCGGGAAGCGCTCGGCCAGAAACTCGTTTTGGATCTTTTCGGCGAGCTCCAGGCGCTCGGGCTGGCCGATCCCGACGATCGCGCCGTCACCGTATCCGGGGTTGATGAAGGCCTTGTGGAAGGGGTAGAAGTTGAGCCCCGAGGGAAATTTCCCGGACTTCTTGTCGGGGATATCGTCCCAGTACTGGAGGATCACGTAGAGGAACTCGGTCGGTTTGACGGGGTCGGTCTCGATCCCGAGGCGCGTGGGCAGCGTCGTTCGCACGGCCGCATCCACCCCCGAAGCATCCACCACGACCGCGGCCGATATCTCGAAGGTCTCCTTGCCCTTCGTGACCTTTACGCCGACGACCTTATCGCGCGAGAGCATGGCCCTCTCGCATTGGGTGTCAAAGAGATACTCGGCACCGGCCTCCTCGGCGTATTTCTGGAGCCGTTTGATAAAGAGCGGCAATTCCATGACCACAAAGGTGTAACGGACGGTCTTGGTGATATCGCCGTCCGGCGGCCAGGCCATGCCCGTCTCGTGGCGGCCGATCAGCTCCTTGCCCTCCGGCAGCGGGATATCGAACTGGGCGAACCTGATCTCGTCCATGTGGAAGATGCCGATGTGCTTGCCGGGGATGCCGCGCTTGTGCTTTTCCACGACTACGACCTTGTAGCCCCTCTGGGCCAGCCGCCAGGCCGTGAACGATCCCGCCGTACCGCCGCCAACGATCACGACGTCTGCATCGTATCCTTTTTTCATGTCATTCTCCCGTTTGCTCTTCTATCGGTTTATAATTAATCAATTACCAAACACATCGGCCGTACCGGGCGGTCCCCGCCGCCCCCCGTCAGGGCACGGAAAAGACAAAGAATATGAACGCATCAAACAGCTCGCTGCCGACGTAGAGCTCCATAATCCACTTGCCCGAAGGGTCCCCCGGGTCGATCCGGTTTACCGAGTATTGGGCCGATTCCCCGGGGAAAAGCCCGTCGGCATGAACCACGACACGGTTTTCGTCGGCAAGCCGAAAGACCGCCGTCGTCCCGTCTATCGTCGCGGCGGTGCCGGGCGTACCCGGCAGGGTCAGTTCCCAGTGGTACGGGACCACCCGTCCCGTATCGTTCGTATAATCAAAGACACAGCCGAACAACTGACCCGGCACATTGGGCACATACTCGGTCCGCTCGACCAAAGGGAGAAATAGGTCCCCCTCTTTGACGAAGAGACCGGCGACCGGGTCGGATATGACGACGCCGGCTATGGTTCTTGTCCCTTCTTCCGGTGATCCCATATCGGCCTTCTCTCTGAGCCTCAGGGTATTTTGACCGATAACGGCAGAGCCGCAGAATAATCGGTCACCGCCGGGCATAAACGAGCGTTCACCGGCAATACCGCCTCCTGTTTTCCTCCGGCGTTTTCCGTGTACGGGAAACCTCCCCTGCGGATCGCGCGGTTCCCGTAAATCTGCCCCTTTAGACCTTCAGTATCATCGCCGTCTCGTCACACTCGGGGAACTTTACGCACTTGAGGCATTCCGACCAGACCTTGTGGGGCAGTTTTGCCTTGTCAAATTCCTGAAAGCCGAGCTTGGCGAAGAACTCGGGGACATAGGTCAGCACGAAGACCCGCCCCACCCCCAGGTCGGCCGCCTCGGCAAGGCATTGGGCGACCAGACCTTTGGCGATGCCGCGGCCCTTGTGGGATTTGGCCACGGCCAGGGACCGTATCTCGGCCAGGTCGTCCCACGTCACGTGGAGCGCCGCCGTCCCCACGACCCCGTCGGTCGTGTCGTCGTAGATAAAATAGGAGCGCAGCCGGTCGTAGAGCTCGGCCAACGAGATCGGCAGCATCGCCCCGGCCTTACCGTAGGGCTCGACGATCTTCTTGATCGCCTGGATATCCTGAACCTTTGCTTTTCGTATCATACCGTTCCGTTCTCTGTAATCCTGGCCGAATGCCCGGTTCCATTTCGGCGCCAGCGTCCGGTTCCAGTACCGGGTTGTTATAATCAGGCGGCACACGTGCCGCCCTGCAAACAAAGACCGCGCCATCCATATCTCCCGTTCCATCCCAAAAACAGGCCCCGTTTGAGCACGGCTAACGCGAGGTCTGGATGATCTCTTTCGCGTGGTTTATAGTCGTCTCGGTGATTTTTTCGCCCGACAGCATCCGGGCGATCTCCATCACCCGCTCGTCGGCCGAGAGCCTTTCCAGGGAGGTTACGGTTCTGCCGTCCCTGGCCGATTTCACCACCGTATAGTGCGTGTCGGCAAATCCGGCGATCTGGGCAAGGTGAGTGATGCAGATGACCTGCTGATAGCCCGAGACCTCCTTGAGCTTCTTGCCGACGACCTCGGCCGTCGCCCCACCGATGCCGGCGTCCACCTCGTCAAATATGAGGGTGGGGATGACCTGGGTGGCGGCCAGCGTCTTTTTCATGGCCAAAAGGATCCGCGAAAGCTCGCCCCCCGAGGCGATCCGCGCCATCGGGCGCGGCTCTTCCCCCACGTTGGGGGAGATGAGAAACTCGACCTTGTCAATACCCCGGGGCGTCAGCAGGAACCCGCCGGCCGCAAGGTCGTCTGTGGGTCCGCCCGCGATCCGCTGTACCGAGACCATAAGCCTCGTGCCGGTCATGTTGAGCGAGGCGACCTCCGCCTCCACCGCGCCGGAAAACTCCCGCGCGGCCTCCGTTCGCCGTTCGGAGAGCGAAACGGCCAGCGCCAGGGCCCGCTCCTTCTGGGCCTCAATCTCCCGCTTGAGCTCCTCGATGCGCTCCTCGCCCCGCTCGATGCCCGAAAACTCGCTCTTGGCCCGTTCGAGAAAGTCGAGCACCTCGTCAATGGAGCTGCCGTATTTCTTTTTAAGATTTCCGATCAGCTTGAGCCGCGCCTCCAGCTCTTCCAGGCGGTTGGGGTCAAACGAGACGCGGGAGGCATAGGCCGAGAGCTCTTTGCCCGCGTCCTGAACGGCATAGAGCGCCCCTGCCAGCGGATCGATATAGCCGGCAAGCACCGCGTCGATCTCGGCGATCTCCTTGAGCCTGCCGAGCGCCGCTGCGATCCTTTCGGCCGCCGATCCCTCCATGCCGTAGAGGAGCTCGTGGGCCTCCTCGGCGCTCCGGAAGAGCTTCTCGGCGTTGACCAGGAGGTCCCGTTCCGCCTTGAGCTCTTCTTCCTGGCCACTGACGAGCTTGGCCTCCTGGATCTCGGCAATCTGGAACTTTAAAAAATCGATCCGCCGCGCCTTTTCGTCCTCGCTCATCGAGTGAGAACGAAATTCCTCGAGCAGACCCTTGAGCCTTCTGACGGCCGCGGCGACTTCCTCTCGCACCGGCATAAGCCTTTTGTAGGCGTCGATAATGTCTATATGGCGGTCCGGGACCAGCAGCGTCTGGTGTTCGTGCTGGCCGGAGATACTGATGAGCTCCTCTCCGACCTCCCCCAAGGTGGTCAGCGTCACCTGTGCGCCGTTGATAAAGACCCGATTTTTCCCCGCCCGGGAGATGACCCGCCTGATGATCAAACCCTCGGCGGTGTTCTCTATCCCCTTTTCAAGCAGGAATCCGTGGATGGGATTGCGGTCGGGGAGCATAAAGACCGCCTCCACCACCGCCTCGTCCGATCCGGTTCGAATCAGGTCGCCCGCGGCCCGGTCGCCGAGGATGAGGTTGACCGCGTTGATGATGATGGATTTTCCCGCCCCCGTCTCACCCGAAAGAACATTGAGGCCGCGGGAAAAGGTCACCGCAAGCTCATCGATGATGGCAAAATTCCGTATGGAAAGGTCAACGAGCATAACGCATCACCTTCCCCAGTTCAGCTTGGTCCTGAGTATCTCGAAGTGGTCCCGGTCCGGCGGCTCCACGAGGAGTATCTTTCTGGCGGACTTACGGACCGTAAGGCGGTGCCGTTCGGAAAACTCGGTGCCCACCTGACCGTCGAGCGTAACCGCGACGTTGCCGTCGCCGGAGACGAGATTGACCTCTATCACCGAGGATTCCGGCACGACAATCGGCCGGTTTGTCAGCAGGTGGGGGCAGATGGGAGTTATGATGACGGCAGACAGCGTCGGGTGAACGATCGGCCCGCCCGCGGACAGCGAATAGGCCGTGGAGCCGGTCGGCGTGGCGATTATGAGCCCGTCGCCGTTAAACACCGTCAGGAACGCCCCGTCGACCGACGCCTGGAGCCGGATTGTCCTGGCAAGGTTCCCCTTGTTGACGACGACGTCATTGAGAACGGAAAAGGTCTCTTTTTTCCCGGAGCCGTCTTCCACCACGGCTTCGAGCATCATCCGCCGTCCGATCTGGACGTCGCCGGCGATAAAACGGACCAGCGTGTCTTTGAGCTCCGGAACAGCCACGTCGGTCAGAAAACCAAGGCTGCCGAGGTTGACACCGAGGATCGGTATCTCGCGCTCTCCCATGAGGCGGGCCGCATACAGCAGGGTCCCGTCGCCCCCCAGGACGATCATGGCGTCGGCCTGCTCGGGGATCTGCCGGGGGCTCATGTCCGAAGAGAGCCCCGCATTTGTTGCCGTCTCGTGGTCTATCAGCGGCGTAACCCCGCGCGCGATAAGCCACGGGGCGATCTCGGCCACGATATCGACGGCCTCTTTCTTGTTTTTCTTGGCAATGATGCCGATTTTGTCCACGATGCCCCCGGACGTGCCGTTATCCCAGTCAGTATGACATATCACAGATCGCCGGCCCTGTCCATATTTTTTGGTGTCGGTATCAACGGCCGTTGCCTCCCGGTTTTCCTTTAGTGCGTTTTTTTTGACCTTGACTTTTGGCCGATATAGTGTAAAAGTATTAAGGATGAGTTTTTTACCCTGATCTCGTCCTCCTCGTGTCCTATTGACGCCCCAACGGGCGTTCCAATGGTGTCGACCATGAGCACCCCGGTTGAAAAACAAAAAAAACTGCTGGAACTCCTGGATGATGACGATATCCGGGAGCTCATTACGGAGCTTGGTCTCTACCACCCCGCCGATATCGCCGAGTTTCTCCAGTTTCTCCTCCCGCACGAAAAAAAGCTCGTCTTTTCCGTGCTGGACACCAAGACGGCCGCCGATGTCATCGTCGAGCTCGACGACGCCACCCTTGACCTGATCCTCAAGGACATTCAGACCAAGCGGCTTTCGGAGATCGTCGACGACCTCGAATCCGACGATGCGGCCGACATCATCGAGGAGCTCCCCGACGATCGCGCCCAGGAGGTCCTGGATCGAATCAGCGATGAAGACGCCGAGGAGATCCAGAAACTCATGGGTTACGACGAGGAATCCGCCGGCGGCATCATGCAGGCGGAATTGGCCAGCGTCCGTGAGGACGAAAGCGTGGCCTCGGCTATCGAAGAGGTCCGCGAGATGTCGACCGAGGTGGAGGACATTCACAGCGTCTACGTGACCGACCGTATGGGGAGGCTCGTGGGAGTCCTGCCGCTGCGGAAAATGATCCTGTCTTCTCCAAAAGTCCCGGTTTCGACCGTCATGGAGAAAGACCCCATCTCCGTCACCGTCGATATCGACCAGGAAGAAGTCGCCCGCATCGTGAAGAAATACGATCTCGTGGCGGTGCCGGTCGTGGACGCCGCGGGCAAACTCGTCGGGCGCATCACCATCGACGACGTTGTCGACATCCTCGAGGAAGAGGCCACCGAGGACATCATCAAGTTGGCCGGCGCCACCGACGATGAGTACGCCTGGTCGTCATCGGTCCTCAGGAGCGCCGGCACCCGCCTGCCCTGGCTCTTTGCCAGCTGGATCGGGGGGTTGTTTGTCTCCCTGATCATCGGGTATTTCAGGAACACCCTGACCGAGGTAGTGGTCTTGGCCGCCTTCATGCCGGTTATCGCCGGAATGGGAGGAAACGTCTCGGCCCAATCCTCGACACTGGTGGTCCGAGGTATCGCCATCGGAAGCATCGACGTAAAGCGGCTGGGCTCCGTCCTCTTTCGGGAGCTCAGGGTGGGGATTATCCTGGGAGTCACCTACGGGATCCTCCTGGGGATCGTCGCCCACTTTCTCTACCTGGATATAGTCAGGCTCTGGCTCGTGGTGGGTCTCGGAATCTTTGCCTCCATGACCATCGCCTCGGGCATGGGTACGCTCGTGCCCATCATCTTACACAAGATCGGGGTTGACCCCGCCGTGGCCTCGGGGCCGTTTATCAGCACCACCACCGATATTCTCAGCATTTTAATGTATTTCACCCTTGCAACGGTAATCATCCTCAGATGAGATCACACGAATCGCACGCCGTCGTCCTGGGCACCCGGGATATGGGTGAATCCGACCTCCTGGTGGAGCTCCTTTCACGCGACACGGGCAGGATCGTCGGCGTGGCCAAGGCGGCCAAGAAAAGCAAACGGCGCTTTGTCAACACCTTTGACCTCGGCCACCTCATCCGGGTGAAATACTATCTGCCCCGGGGCAGGGAACTCTTCCTGATCGAAGACGCCTCCTTGATCAATCCCCACGGCAGGCTTGCCGGCGACCTCCCGTCGATGGCGTATACAGCGCTGGTCATCGAGCTGGTCAGGGAGCTCTTCCCCGAGACTGAGCGATCGACGGACCTCTTTGAGACGACGGCGCTCATCTTATCGATCCTCAACGAACGGGGGGCCCGACAGGACCTCCTGTGGCTCTTCGTCCTGAGGATCCTCAAGATATCCGGCATCGTGCCGCTCTTTTCGGCCTGCGTTCGCTGCAGGTCCCGGCAGGCGGACGCGGCCGACAGGTTCTTCGTTCCGGACGCCGGAGGGGTGGTCTGCGGCCCGTGCATAACCCCGCGGGACCGGACGATCGAGCTCTCCTGCGGAACGGTCACGGCGCTTTCGGCGGCCACGGATATCCCCATCGAACGGCTCGCACGCATCGCGCTGACACCCGCGTCCCTCTCCCAAACCCGGGATTGTCTCCTCTCGTTTATCGACCATCAACTCGGAAAAAGGATGAGGTCGGTTGATTTCATCGAGCGATATATTTCGTAGGGACCTCATTACGCAAGTCCGGTTGCCCAACCGACCTGAGGCTGCCGATATCCCTTGACAACAGACAGAAATGCGTTACATTATATAGGATGTAGGAGGTGTAGGTATGATCTTCGATCCACTGTATCTGCTCTTAATGGCGCCGGCCTTCATCTTTTCGCTGATTACCTCTTTCTGGGTGAAGAGCGCCTTCAGAAAATATTCAAAAGTGGCCACGGCCTCGGGGCTGACGGGGGCGCAAGCCGCCGCCCGCGTGATGAGAAGCGCCAACGTCAATGACGTACAGATTGAAGCGACGCGCGGTTTTCTTTCCGACCACTACGATCCCTCGAAAAAGGTGCTGAGGCTTTCCCCCGACGTCTACCAGGGACGTTCCATCGCCTCCATCGGTGTGGCCGCCCACGAGGCGGGCCATGCTATTCAGGACGCGGCCGGCTACGCACCGATGAAACTGCGCAGCGCCATCGTGCCGATGGCCAGCATCGGGTCCAACCTTTCGTGGATACTGCTGATCGGCGGCGCGATCCTCGGCATGGCCGGGCTTATCAAGGTGGGAGCCGTCCTCTTCTCGGCGGTGGTGGCCTTCCAGATCGTGACGCTGCCGGTGGAGATCAACGCGAGCCGCCGGGCGCTGGCCGCGATATCCTCCTCAGGCATCCTTATAGCCCAGGAACAGGTCGGAGCACGGAAAGTCTTGACGGCGGCGGCCATGACGTACGTGGCGGCGGCCGCCAGCGCGATCCTGACGCTCCTCTACTTCCTGATTCGGGCGGGACTGCTCGGCGGACGGGATTGATCGGCCCACAGGCGCCCATAGGGGCTGATCGACATATTTCGTCGCCGTTTCCTCCTGTTGTCAAATCTCGCGGGATAATTTGCGTGCTGGTATGATGTCTCGACACTTTCACATATCAGGCCAATTCATCCTTTCGGCGGGGACCTTTGTGGCGGTGATCCTGTCGTTTAGCGCCGCGGCGCTCCTCGTCGGTCCCCAGGGACGGTTCGTCTACGTAATCGTCCTTTTTCTCCTCTTATTTTCGGCTCTCTTTATCCCCCTGTCGTTTCTGACCCGCCCCCTCATCGAGCGCGACGGCGTTACGGCATATCTCGACGGCCTGGAGCGAAAGATAAAGGGGTGGGACTTTTGCGAAGAAGACCTGAGTAATCTCAAGCGGCTCGAGGCGCTTCTCTTTAAGAAAAAGAACCGCCGTCATTTTCCGACGCTGGCCCGCATTATATTTCTAATGTCCGAGATTGAGCGGCTCCAAAAAGCCCGGGCGTCCTTTTTTTGGGAGGACCTCCAGGGGCCGAGGCATTGAAGACCGCCACCCGCCGGTTTATCTGAGAATAATACTATCGCAGACCGCGACAGGCGCACGGGGGCCGGGATTAAAAGCCCCGGTAGCCACGCCGATTTTTACAACGGGGATACTTCCCGGAAAACAACGGGCATACAACCGCCGGATCGGCCGTCCGGCGGCACGTTCAGGTGATTATCATGGAACTCGGCTTCCTTTTCAGGGGATTGATCATCGGCTTTTCGATCGCCGCTCCCGTCGGCCCGATCGGCGTGCTGTGTATCCGGCGTACGGTGGCCGGCGGTTTTATCCGGGGGATCACGGCGGGGCTCGGCACCGCCGCCGCCGACGGCGTCTACGGCTCGGTGGCGGCCTTCGGCCTGACGGCGGTAACGTCGTTTCTCGTCGACCAGCAGACACTCTTGAGGCTCGTGGGTGGGGCCTCTCTCTGTTACCTTGGGGTAAAGATTATCGCCACTCGGCCGAAGGACGCGGACAAGATCGAAGGGCCGCCGGCGGGGCCGGGAGAAAAGGTGAACGGGGTGAAGGGATTGCGCCGCCTCCTGAGCAGGAAGCTCTCGTCGGCAAACGAGGGGCACTTCGGGGGGGTTGTCGCCACGTTCTTTTTGACGATCACCAATCCCATGACGATCCTCGCCTTCACCGCGGTGTTTGCCGGACTGGGGCTGGGGGATACCGCGGGCGATTTTTCGGCCGCGGCGCTCTTGGTGTTAGGGGTCTTTAGCGGCTCGGCGCTCTGGTGGCTGGTGCTGTGCGCCGCCACCGGCTTTTTCAGAAAGATGATCAGCCCCGCGGTGATGCGGGCCGTCAACGTCGTCTCCGGCGTCGTCATCGCGGGATTTGGGATTTATGCGATCGTGAGTGTGCTGTGAAGCATCAAGACGTCAAACCCATTCTTCGGAAAAGCGCTCTCCCATTACCGCCGGAGGATCCTTTCTCGTTTCTGCCCGGGCCTGAGATTAGATAGCCTTTTCTTTCCTCAGCTCTCCTATCTCCCCCTCCCCCATCCCGAGCATATCTTTGAGCACCTTTTCGGTATGCTCGCCGAGGGCCGGCGCAGGTTTCGGGGCGGGGGGCGGCTCGTCGTCGATGCGCACGGGCGAGCCCGCCACGGTAAAGGTCCCCGCGCCGGGCTGTTCGATCGCGGAAAGCATCCCCCGCGCTATGATCTGCGGGTCGCGCATAGCATCGGCCACGTTGTTGAGCGGCCCGGCCGGGACGTCGGCCGCCCTGAGGACTTCGATCCACTCCGCGGTGGTACGCTCCGACAGGATCACGGTTATCACGGCGGTCAGTGCCTCGACGTTCTCGCACCGGAGCCGGTTTGACGAAAAGCGCACGTCGCCCTTCAGATCGGGCCTTCCCGCCACGTCCAGGAATTTGCCCCAGAGAACGTCGTTGCCGGCACACAGCACCATCGCACCGTCCTTGGTCGGGTAGACGTCGAAGGGGGCGATGGTAGAATGGCGCGTGCCGAGCGGCGCCGGGGGAGCGCCCTCGACGGCGGCACGCATTACGGCGTTTTCAAGCAGGCTAAAGAGACTGTCCAGCATCGCGATGTCGACCAGCCCCCCCTTACCCGTCCGCTCCCGCCGAAAGAGCGCCAGCGCCACGCCGATCACGCCGAACAGCGCCGCCGAGAGGTCCCCGATGGACGTCCCCACGCGCACGGGGCGGCCGGAAGGCTCTCCCGTGACGCTCATGATGCCGCTCATGCCCTGGATGATCATGTCGTAGGCGGGGTCCGGCGACCGGGGCCCCGTACGCCCGAAGCCGGTGAGAGAAAGGTATATGAGCCGGGGGTTGGCCGCGGAAAGCGCCCCGTACCCGATTCCGAGCCGTTCCATCGCGCCGGTGCGGAAGTTCTCCACCAGCACGTCGGCCTTTTGGGCCAGCCGCAAAAAGACCTCCCGGCCCCGGGGGTGCTTGAGGTCGAGCGTGACGCCCTTCTTTCCCCGGTTGACGCTCACGAAGTAGCCGCTCACGCCGTTGATGAACGGCCCGAAGCCCCGCGCCTCGTCGCCGACCGACGGCTGTTCGATTTTTATGACGGTGGCCCCGAGGTCGGAAAGCAGCATCGCGGCGTACGGCCCCGCCAGCACCCGGGAGAGGTCAAGGACGGTAATACCGGCAAGGATATCGGTCATGGGGTTTCCTCCGTGGTCCGCGGGGGGGCATCGGCGGCGGGATTGGTGCGCTGGTAGTAGGTATACTTCCGACCCCCCTCGGAAAACTTCTTTACGCGGCGAAATCCCGCCTTCTCGTAGGCCCGTATTGCCCGCAGGTTGGAGGCGATCGGGACGATGAAACAGCGCCGGACGCTCATGCAGTCAAACAGGAAACCCGTCAGCGTCTCCAACGCATCCGGACCGTACCCCCTGCCGGTATCGGTGTCGCAGGCGATGATGATGTCAAGCTCGGTGGAACCGTCGCGCTCGTCGATCTCGTTATACGCGACGGTGCCAATCCTTCGGGTGCCGACGGCGATAAAAAAGCACCTTCCCTTTCGGGGGGCGCTTGCGTCGAAGTAGTGGGCCGGGTACTCGATCTGGAAATCATCGTATGTCGGCGCGGTGTCGCCGTAGAGCTCGCCGTACCAGTAGGGCGCCGAGTCCGACTGTGTCGCCATCCGGTAGAACTCCGGGACGTCGGCAGGGGTCATCGGCACGAGGACGACCGCGCGCCCCGCGATCGGCCGACGCGTCGTTTTTTCATCGACCGAATACGTCACTCCCTCCCTGCCGGGGCCTCCAGCGATATGGGCACTATTGCGGTGGCCTCACAGATTCATGATCTTCTTGGTCTCTTCCTTCGTGTCCCCGATCTTGTACGGGGCAAAAAGGAGCAGCCCCACCAGGCACGAGGCCGCGCAGACCACCCAGACCACCTTGACCCCCGTCGGATTTTCGGCGCTGTAGCCGAAGGCCGCCAGCACGCCGTTGAGGATGACCGCCGACAGGGCCCAGCCGGTCTTGCGCACGAAGCCGTAGATGCCGTAATAGATCGCCTCTTTTCTTTTGCCGGTCTTGAGCTCGCCGTAGTCGGTGAGGTCGGCGATCAAAAGCAGCGACATCAAAAAGACCCCGCCCAGGGGTATGGCCGCAACCGGGAAGATAATCATCGCCTGGACGAAGGGGGAGACCAGGGGATAGTCCCCGATGAAGAAGCTCAGCGCAAAACCCGCGATCATGGCGATGATAACCCCGCGAAAGACCTGCCGCTTGGGGTATCTCTTGACGAGAAAATACCACAGCGGGATCGATACCGCCATGGCGATAACGACCTCCGCAACGAGGATCGACGAATCGGTATCGGGCCTTTTTAAGATCAGCGTAACTAGGTACGGCGTGTTCATGAGCATCAGCTGATAGGTAAGCTGCACCAGCGTGATCATGGCGGCAAAGGAGAATATCTGCCGGTCGGCAAAGGCCTCCTTCATCGCCCCAAAAAAGCCCGAGAGCTTTTCGGACTCGTCGATTCGGTGCCGCTGCTTGATGCCCAGCAGAGACAGCTCGCCGGCGATAAAGGCGACGGCCCCCAGGATGAGCGCCATGGCAAAGACCCCGAACCGTGATATCAGAGTGCCGTACAATCCCCCGGCGATCAGCGCCCCGAGGATGCCCAGGGCCACCCCGATCGACGCGATCTTTGCCCGCTCGTTTTTCTTGGGGCTCATCTCCGGCAGCACCGCAAACCAGGGGATGAGGACCGCCGTATACGCCCAGTAGTAGACAAACAGGACGGCGGTAAGATAGATGATATTCGTGACGCTTGCGCCTGCCGCCGGCGGAGTCCAGACAAAGATGAACGCCAGGAAGAGGATCGGGTTGGCGATGAAGATGTAGGGCTTTCGCCTCCCCCAGCGGCTCTTCGTGTGGTCGCTCCAGTAGCCGATAAGGGGATCGGTAACGGCATCCAGGATCCTGCCCCCGAAGAGGATAGCGGCGATCGTGAAGGCCGCGGCCGGCAGGTACCGGACGACGTCGGAGCCCTCCGGCGGGTTGTAGAAGTAATTCACCCAGGAATAGAGGACGGTATCGTAGACGTTAAACGCCAGCCCCGCCAGGTTATAGAGGATGATTTCTGCCATGGTGAGGGGGCCGGTAAAGAGCGGGCTTTTCGAGCCTGATTTGGCCATGATACTCTCCCGATGGGATGATGGATGGTTCAACTCTACCCAAACCCACGGGCGATGTCAAAGGATTTTAGTCTCAGCCCTGTGGCGCAACCCGGTAAAAACATGATTGACAAGCGCCCGTTTTCGGCGATAATGTGATTAGATTTTATTATCCAATCGGAGGAAGACATGGATCTCAAGCCGTTCATCCAGCGGATTATCGACGAGATCGGCCCCCGGCCCGCGGGCAGCGACGCCGAGCTCAAGGCCGGGGAAATCGTCGCCGGCGAATTTAAAAAACGGGGCGCGAAGATATCCACGCAGGACGTGCCGGTTGCCCCGGGGATTATTGCGGGCCTCTTCAACCTCATGATGGGTACGTATCTTCTTGCGGCTGTCTGTTACTTTTTCGTTCCGGCGGTCTCGGCGCTGCTCGTTGCGGCGCTCCTGATCCTGTTTATCCTCTCCCGGCAGATAGGAAACGGGGCCATCGACTGGATGTTCAAAAAGACCACGACCCGAAACGTCATAGGAACCTATACCCCGGGGGGCAAATCGGGACGCACCCTCATCTTTTCCGGCCACCACGACAGCCCGGACATGATGCCGATGCTGGGGCTCAAGACCAAGCGATACGTCCACCTCATCGAGCATTCTCTGGTCATCGGTTTGGCGCTTATCATCCCGGCGGGCATCCTGCGCGCGATACTCTCGGGACCGGTCATCTCGGCACCCTTTTCGATTTCCTGGTATGACGGTATATTCGCGATCTCGCTCTTGGGGCTTTTGCTCGGCCTCTATTTTCGATCACAGATGATCACCGGCATCAGAAATCTCGGCGCCAACGACAACCTGTCGGCGGTGTCGATTCTCGTGGGAATCGCCGATTATCTTAAAAAGAATCCCCCAAAAAACACGAAGGTCGTGCTCGTCTCCTTCGGTTCGGAGGAGCCCTTCATGTACGGCTCGTGGGGGTTTGCCAAAGAGAACACGCGGCTGATAAAAGACGCGATAAACATCAACATGGAGACGGTCGGAGCAGGGCGCCTCGGAATCATCGAAAAGGAAAAGATGTACATGAATTCCTACAGCCCCGAGGCAATCGACCTCATCGAGCGGGCGGCCAGGCGCGCGGGGATAGATCTTCCGAAGATCGCCATCACCTACGGCGGCACCGATTCCTACTCGATCATCAAGCACGGGGGAAAGTCGGCGTGCCTCTTCGGAATGGACGAGACCGAGCTCTTTTCCCTCTGGCACTCGCCGCTGGACAACCCCGGCAACATCGAGGAACCCAAATTGCAGACGGCGCTGAAGATATGTATCGAGGCGATCAAGGAGACGGACGGGCGGAAGTAACACAGACATACCGACGAGTAAGACAAAGGCCGGGGTAACCCGGCCTTTGCCTATTTATTGCTCTGTCGAGGATATGAATCTCGACGCCCGGCCGCGGCGATCATTTGAGGCCGGGGTGCAGCGGCGCGACCGGGTGTGCGGCGGCCTCCTCGACCGAGAGCGTCCCCCCACGGGGGAAGTAGGCGGCGATCCGACCCGCGTTATCGAAGATACCCGCCGCAAGCTTTCTGGCCGTCTCGTCCGAAAGATCCGGCCGCGCGACGAGGTAGGTTCCCACTCCAATCACGACCAGGTCTTCGGTTTGATAGGGATAGGTCTCTTTCGGGATTGTCAGGGCAAAAACGGGGAGCCCCGCTCCCGAAAGGGCCGACACATCCGCCTGGTCCGCCGGTATAAGGCCCATGATGCCCCCGGTGCCGCCGACGATATCGCGCACCATTGGGTCGGCAACGGGCCCGACGATGACCGCGCCGTCAAGCTCCCGGCCTATAAAATCGGTCATGACGCCCAGCAGTTCGGACTTGGCGATTTCCCGCACGTACCGGTAGGGCTTGATCCCGAGGCCGGCCAGGATACGCCGGACCGCGTTTCCGTAGGGGCTTGCCTCGGGCCCGAGATAGAGGTGCCTTCCCTCGAGGTCGCGCAGGGTGTCCGTCTTGATGAATTCATTATTGAGCATAACGTGGACCGCGCTCTTCCAGCACGACGCCACCGTGACTACCGGGGCGCCGGGTTGCTCGGCCAGGAAATCTGCCAGCGCGAAACCCGATACGAGGGCGGCATCGGCCTTTCCCGAGACGACCAGGGCCAGGTTTTCCCGGTCGCCTGTCGTCTCCACGACTTCTGCCGCGAGATCCTCGGCGCTCCAGACCCGACAAAGCTCTTTTCCCATAATCCAGAAGAAATCGCCGGCCGGGCCCGTGGCAAGGCGAATCGGCCCCGCCGCATGGGCGCCGAGACCCGACCAGGCCACCAGGATTCCCACCAGGATACCCGAACAGACTGCTGCCCTCAGTTTCATATACGCTCCTCCCTTCTGCGCGGGCCGATCCAACGGGGCCCGCGTGACGGGCGTTACCTGCTTATTCTATGCCTTGTCTTCCCGTTTCTTCTTCTCTTCGGCCACCAGCGCCAGCCGGTTGATCTTACCGGTAGGCAGCAGCGGCAGAAACGGCCTGACTTCGAACTCCTTGGGCACCTTATAGTTGGCCAAGTGTTTCTTGCAGAGCTCTCTGAGCTCCTCCTCCTTGACCTCGGTGCCGGGCACGGGCATGATAAAGGCCTTGCCGACCTCCTGCCAGGTCTCGTCCGGGATGGGCACGATCGTCACAAAGGCGACGTTGGGGTGCCTCTCGATGACGGCCTCGATCTCCCGGGGATAGACGTTATAGCCACCCGACTTGAACATCTCCTTGGTGCGCCCGACGATGGTAATGTAACCGCGCTCGTCGATGGTGGCAAGATCGCCGGAGCGCAGCCACCCTCCGGCAACGACCGTCTCGGCGGTAGCCGAAGGGTTGTTCCAGTAGCCCTTCATGACGAGGTCTCCCTTCATCCATATTTCCCCCACCTCGCCTTTTGGCGCCTCCTTTCCGTTGTTATCCATGATCTTGATCTCGAAGGCAGGCGCACACCTGCCCACGGTCTTGACCAGGTCGTCGACGGAGTCTCCCGGCTTACTGTAGGTGATGAAACCGGCGTTCTCGGTCTGTCCGTATCCGGTGATCAGGGTGGCGCCGGTGGCCGCGAGCCTCTTTACCATACCCTCCGGGGCCGCGGCGCCGGCCCAGACGTAGTTCTTGATCGATGAGAGGTCGTAGGTATCGAAATCGGGGAGTTTGAACTCCAGCAGGAACATGGCCGGCACCTGCCCGAGGACCGTTATCTTCTCCTCGGCGATGGCCGCCAGCGTTGCGCCCGCGTCAAATTTATCCATAAGAACCATCGGGACCCCGGAATATATACAGGCGTAGGCAATTTCCACCGCCCCTGCCACGTGGTTTATGGGAAAATGGAGCAGGAATTTCCCCTCGCCGGGCTCATGGTCCACCATGAAATGCTTGGCCTCTACCTCGATGGCCGCGATGATGTTCCGGTGAGAGAGCAGCGCCCCCTTGGGCTTCCCGGTCGTCCCCGAGGTGTAGATAATGAGCGTCGGGTCGTCGGCGTCGACCTCGGCCATTCGTTTTTTTAGCTCTTCGTCCAGCTCGGGACGATCCTTTTTGACCTCCTGTTCCCACGAGAGCGTCCCCTCCCAGGGATCACCGATGACGACAAGGTGTTTAAGGCCGGGGTTGGCCTCTTTTACGGCGGCCATGTCGTCCTTGTAGTCGCGTTGTACAAAGTCGTACCAACGCACTACGAACCCGACGGTCGGTCCCGCGTCTTTCACCTGGTAGAGGAACTCGTCGGCCGTGTAGCGGGGATTCAGCCCGTACCAGATCGCCCCCACCATCCCGGCTGCCATGTAGTGGTAGAGCCACTCGTCCCGGGCGGCCGACAGGGTAAAGATGCGGTCCCCCTTTTTCACCCCCAGCGAAAGCAGGAGCTTTGCCGTCCGTACGGTCGTATCATAGAATTGCCTGAAGGTAACCCGTTTTTCGCCGAAGATGAGGGCCTCTTTATCCGGCCGCTCTTCGGCCCATTTCTTGAGATAATGCCATATCAAGGTCTCCCGTGCCATGACTCCCCCCCGATAGACTATATATAAAGTAACGATTCCCGCTAAAAAGGATACGTCATTTCGGCTACCGTGTCAATTGTATTGACGCTGTGTATCCCCCGCCGCCGGACCGCCTCGATTACCGTTCAATAACGGGGAAAATGGTCTTTTCGGTACGATATTGCCGCGGGTAAAGGTTGACAGATTGACTGGTCAATCATATAATCGTCTCAACCGTCACCACCTCACTTGGAAAGGAAATCCCATGAACGACACGAGCCAGGCGCTTTCCCGGATACTCAATCCCCGCTCCATCGCCGTGGTCGGGGCGTCCAATAGTTTCGCGAACCCCGCCACAAACCTCATGGCCTCCATTATCTCGGGGGGCTACCAGGGAAAGATCTACCCGATCCATCCCCGGGAAAAGACGGCCCTGGGACTGGCCGCCTATCCGGCCCTGACCGACGTCCCGGGCGAGATAGACCTTGCCGTCATCGTCGTGCAGTCGCGTCTCGTGCCCGGCATCCTCGAACAATGCGGGGCCAAGGGTATCGGGCAGGCGGTCGTGATTACCGCCGGCTACCGGGAAATGGGAACCGAGGGGGCCGCCCTGGAAAAGGAGCTGCTGGCGGCCGCCCGGGCAAACGGCGTCCGCTTTATCGGGCCCAACTGCATCGGCGTCATCAACAGCCACGCGAAGCTCGACGTATCCATGTTCCTCTACGAGGGCACGGCCGGGGCGATGGCCCTTGTCTCCCAGAGCGGCAGCTACATCACCCAGCCGCTGCCCTATTTTAAAAGGCTCGGCATGAATCTCTCGTCGGCGGTTTCGGCCGGAAACCAGGCCGATATCGATATCGCCGACTGCATCGCCTATTTCGGGGAGGACCCGACCACGAGATCGGTGGCCGTCTATATTGAGGGGATCGCCGACGGCCCTAAATTCATAGAGAAGGTGAAAAAGACGACGGTAAAAAAGCCGGTCGTGGCGCTCTACGTCGGGGGAACGGAGGCGGGCTCCCGGGCGGGCCGCTCCCACACCGGGGCCATTGCAACGCCGGACGCGATCATCGACGGCGTCTTTGCCCAGAGCGGGGTGATCCGTGTCGACACCGTCCAGAGCCTCTACGATACCGCCCACGCCTTTGCCACGCAACCGCTGCCCAGAGGCAACCGGGTGGCCGTGATCACCAATTCCGGGGGACCCGGGACGTCGATGGCGGACGCCGCGGCGCGGCGGGGGCTTCTGGTGCCGGAGTTCTCCGAGGCGCTCAGAAAACAACTGAGGGAGATCGTCATCCCCACCGCCCAGGTGAATAACCCCATCGACCTGACGATGGACTTCGACCTGAAGCGGTTTTTCGTCGACGTGCCCCAGATAATAATCAACAGCGGCGAGATCGACGCCGTCCTCTTCTACGGCGTCTTCGGGGGCACCCACGGCAAAAGAAAATTCGAGTCATTGGTCGACGGCCCGGACCTGGCCGCGCTGGAGGGATACGACAGCTACATGTCCCAGATGGCCGAGAAGTTCGTGGAGATCCTCGCAAAGGCGGGCATCCCGGTGCTCTCGTCGTCGTTTACCGGGATAGAAGACGTGCCCGTCGCCCGGATGATGGAGCTGGGCGTCCCGGTTTACCCGACGCCGGAGCGGGCGGCGACGGCCCTGGCGGCAATGGCGCGCTACGCGCGGTGGCAAAAAGGGGGGATATCATAGCGGAGAGCAAAAAGAGGTAATCACCCGGCCTTCTATACCCACCTTCATTACGAGAAAGAAGACGGGCCGCATGAATACGGCCCCTACAAATTCAAACCGGTTTTTTTACCTGTTTTGTCATGGTTTCTTTCCCGGCACCACCCTGCACCCGATACGGTGAATCGTGCGTGCACGCGCGGTAAAACCGTTTCTGGTTAGTAGATGCAAGGGCGGCATTTATGCCGCCCGTCCCGGCCCAAAACGGCGAAGAAACACCGGCAAGCTTCGCTTTTTCGGTGCCATCCGGCCGTCTGTCCGGTTACGCCTTCTCGAGCCGGGCTGGTGCCACGTGCAAACCGCTGGTCGCCCGTGGCGAGCCTATTTCGGACGGCTGAACGCTGCTATATTCTCCGGGGAGACCGCCACGGGGCCTTTGGCACTTCGCGACTTCGGCTCCGCTTCGATCCGTACAATGGCGCATAGATTTACTCCGCCGTTTCCTTATAGATCCGGAATGCGCAGTACGGCTCGCCCATTGCCATACACGTGGTCTCCTGGACCTTCCACCCGTTACTGCCGACCGCCCAGGTAACAAGGCCGCCAAGAAAGCCGGCCGTCGTATGACAGACGGGAAAATCGGCCTTCCGACCGAAGCAGTGGGTCCCCGCCTTGTCCTTATAGAGAAAGCTCCCCTCTTCTTCTTCGATCCACGACTCGGTGTCGAACTGCTTGGATATCGTATCGGCCGTGTAATTGAGGATAATTCGCGCCCGCTCGGGCTCACTCATTCCCGTCATGGATTCCAGGGCCTGTCGCGCGATATCGGGATTCTCATCAAGCCCGTATTTGGCCTGCATCCTGCCCACCTGAAACAGGATCGCCCGGGCACCTTTCTCCCCGAATATCTCTTCTATCGCCTCATCGAGCTTCGCTGTCTCGGAAATGCAGGTGCTCTCCTTCTTATCGTTATTCGGTGGAATGTTATCGATATATTGGGTAAGGCCGGAGTAGTTGAGGAGCGATTTCAGAGCGTTTTTCCCGACTATCTCTTCGACGCCCATGAGGATAACCCTGAATGCCTTGTTCTCGATGAGCCGATCTTCCACGACATACCCCTATATACATACTATATATTTAAAGTAGATATATACAATAGGCCAATATGTCAAGTAAAATGCGCCCTTGCCGGTACATTTCCCTTGACAATATGAACCGCGTTTAGTACCGTAAACGCTGTTCATAATCCCTGTTTCTGGAGGAGATAGCCATGCCGATGTACGATTTTTTATTGACGGCCGAGGAGCGGGCGCTTCGGGACGAAGTGCGCCAGTTCGTCCGGGAGGAGGTAACCCCCGATTTCCTGCGGGCCATGGACAAGGACGAGATCATCTACCCGCGTGAGTTTGTAGAAAAGCTGGCCAAGCACAACCTGCGCGGCATCCGCTTCCCCAAACAATGGGGCGGGCGGGGGATGAGCTGGGTGGCGGACGTGGCGGCCACCGAGGAGATCGGGTGCCTCGGCATTGCGCTGGGGTGCGCCTTTGTCATGCCCTCCATCGTGGGGGAGGCGCTCAATAAGTTCGGCACCGATGCCCAAAAGGAGAAGTACCTCAGGCCCTACATCGAGGGCAAGCTCGTGGCCGCCGAGGCCCTCACGGAGCCCCGGGGAGGGTCGGACTTTTTCGGGGCCACCACCAAGGCGGAGTTAAAGGGCGATCACTTCGTCCTCAACGGCCAAAAACGGTTTGTCGTCGGCGCCGACGGGGCAGACTTTTTTCTGGTCTATTGTAAAACCAACTTCGACCCCGACGCCCACAAGTATGGGAAGATCAGCCTGTTGATCGTCGAAAAGGGACCGGGGGTCGAGACCGAGTACCACTACGGGCTGTTGGGGTGCAAGGGCGGCGGCACGGGCAGGCTCGTCTTCAGGGACGTCAAAGTCCCCAAGGAAAATATCCTGGGTGAACTGCACGGGGGGGCGCTCTGCTTCAACCAGATGATGATACCCGAGCGCCTTACCTCGGCCGCCGGGTGCCTGGGCGCCTGGGGCGCGCTGGACGTGGCGGTTAGGTATTCCAACAAGCGGGCGGCCTTCGGGAAACTGATACGCAAGTTCCAGGCGGTCAACTTCATGGTGGCCGACTCCATCACCCAGCTGGACGCCGCCCGGGGGCTTACGTATATGGCGGCACGGGCCGTCGACGACAACTACGCCAACGTCCGGCGGATCGTCAGCGAGGCCAAGAAGTTCGCAACAAAGGCCTCCTGGGACGTCGTCAACAACGCCATGCAGATCATGGGGGGTATCGGCTATACCGACGTCTATCCCATCGAGCGGGCGCTGCGCGACATGCGGCTCTGCCTGATCTGGACCGGCACCAGCGAGATCATGAGCCTGCTCATCCAGCACGAATATTACGACGAGGTCCTTAACCAGCCCTACAACCGGCGGGAGATGGAGCGCGACGCCATGAACCCCGACGAGAGCGAGCGCTGCTTTACCGACGAGGACATGTGGCAGGTCCACGACAAGGTGACCGATTAGCCACGCCGCGAAATCGCCGGGATACACGACCGCGAGACCGACACGTAACCGGTCCGCGGGCCGCAACGGGAAAAGGGGAGCATCATGCCCGTGGCCACATTCAACGATCTGAAAGACAGCCAGCGCGAGGCGCGGCGCGCCCTTATTCGGGCGTCGGCCCAGACACTCTTTGCCCGGCAGGATTTCGCCAGTGTCACCGCCCGGGATATTGCCAAGGCGGCAGGCGTAAGCCCCGGCACGATCTACCGCTACTATGAGAACATGGACGATCTTTTCCTCGACGTCTTTTTTGTCGGGGCAAAAGAGATCGCCTGCCTTGTCGAGGCCGAGTGCAAAAAACCGGGGGGCTGCCGGGTCCGGCGCCTCTGCGAGATCTATATCGGCTTCCTGAACGACAACATCACCTACTACCAGATGATGAGCCACTTCATGATCGGCGGCAGGCTGTCGGACACGGCCACCGAGCGGCTCAACCCGGTCATGCGCCGGATCATCGACCTCATCCAGGAGGTATTGAAGAACGCCGAAGTCGGCGGCAATACCCGGATGACCTCCCACGCGCTTTTTTCCGCCCTCAACGGGATCATGATCAGCTACGCAAAATACCCCGGCAGGAGCCTTGAAGAGATCAGGGCCCACACGGTTCGGCTGGCCGGGGTCGTTGCCGGTTTCTTTGAGCAGGGGGAAAACGGGAGGGAATGACGATACAGCAATAAAGGAGGGGCTTGCTCGTCTTACCTAATATAGGATATAGAGGATCGGGGTTAAGCTTCCTTCCGGGTATCTGCTAGATCGATGATACGAAGGTGGCACTGACAAGCGGAGCTTGTCAGGGAAATCGCTGACAGAGCCTGATATCCTAAAAAGGTGTCATCGCCACGGGGCCTTTAGGCCCCGTGGCGATCTCGGATGCTGATAAACATACTAATATGATTTCGGATAGATACTGTGTCCGAGATTGCCACGGTCGCTGTCGCTCCCTCGCAATGACAGCATTCGTGTTAGTACTAAAGGAAGGAATGCGTTTGTTATCAGTCTAAGGGTTTTGGGGACATGGGCAACACCCGCCCTGTCCGTGCCGCCCCGGGGAAGAACCTCCGGAGATTAATAACGATTATTCAGAAACCGTTTATGGAGAAGAAAGATGGCAGTCGCAAAAGAGCTTCTGGCCCCCTGCGGCCTTTTCTGCGGCGTATGCAGCATCCGTATCGCCCACGTGAATAATGACGCGAAGTTCAAGGAAAAGCTCTCCGGCGTCTACGGGGTAAAGCCCGAGGACATCCAGTGCGAGGGATGTCTCTCGGAAACCCCCTTTCTCTTCTGCCGGTCCTGCCCGATCAAGACCTGCACGCAGCAGAAGGGGTACGCGGGATGCCACGAATGCGCCGACTTCCCCTGCGTCCATATCGAGAACTTCCCGTTTCCGATAGCAAAAAAGGTGATGCTGCGGGCCATCCCCGCGTGGAAGGAGCTCGGCACGGAAAAATGGGTCGAGGCCGAGTATAAACGCTACTCCTGCCCACAATGCGGCTCCGCCCTCTTTCGCGGCGCTCAGCGGTGCCGAAGCTGCAAGACCGAGGTGCACATAGACTGAGGCGCGGTTAATCACCTCATATATCAGAATCATACCGGCCACGGAGGGGGGCACATGCCCCCCTCCGTTCATTATTCCGCTCTCCCATCCAACACGAACAATTCATTGAGTTTTTCACCGCGATATGATACAAAAGCTATCATTATAAAATCTTTCGGGGGATCCTATGCGGCTTACCGTTGCCCTTATCGTCCTCCTCGTCCTGCTCTTTTTGATCCTGATATTCAAAAAACGGCTGCGTCGATTCTTTGAGCGTCTCTTCAGAAAACGCAGCCGCGCCGCCATCCATCGGTTCCGCGCCCGCGTCGAGCGTTTCAAGCTGACCCAGAAGAAATACATCAAGTACCAGCTGATGAAGGAGCCGGCCATCTGGCAGGCCATGGAGGCCCATGAGAAGGAACACCGCCTCTCCCCGGAGCGGACGCTGGAACGGGTCGAGGGATATATCGATGAGATCGTCCCCCACTTCAATATCCTCTCCTACTATACCTTCGGGTATCGGCTCGCCCACTTCCTGCTGAACCTCGTCTACAATGTCGTCATCGATAAAGAGAACTTCGGCAAGCTCAAGAAGATACCCAAGGACAGCGTCGTCATCTACATCATGAACCACCGGAGCAACGTCGACTACATCCTGGTGGCCTATATGCTGGCCGAGCGGATATCCCTCTCATATGCCGTGGGGGAATGGGCGCGGGTCTGGCCCCTCGAATATATCTTCAAGAGCTTCGGCTCCTACTTCATCCGTCGAAAATATCGGGAACCCCTCTACCATACGGTGCTTGAAAAATATGTCCAGCTCATCAGCAAGAACGGGATCACCCAGGGTATCTTCGTCGAGGGGGGGCTGTCTCGCGACGGGAGGCTCCGGGAGCCGAAGATAGGGCTCTTGGACTACATCATCCGGACGATCCAGGACCCCGCATTCAAGAGAGACCTCGTGTTCGTCCCGGTGGGAATCAACTACGACCGGGTGCTGGAAGACCTCAACCTCGTCAGGGAGGCCCGCGGCGCCCCGCCCGAGAAGCGGGGGCTCACAAAAATCCTCTCCGGGGCGGCGGTCATCGTCACCATACCCCGGGTGATCCTCAGAAACGGCTTTTACTATATCTTCCGGGGAATCCGCAAGTACGGTTACACCTCTGTGGCCGTGGGCGAGCACGTATCGTTGAGAGACTACGTATCGGGGCTTGACCGGGATATCTTTTCGCTGTCGGCCGACGAATGGAAAAATGAGGTCAAGCGGTTTTCGGAGCACGTCCTGGCGCGGGTCGGCCGGGTCATCCCTGTCACCCCGGTGACGTTTATGGCCCGCGCACTGCTCGACGACGGCCGCACCGTTATCCCCCGCGCCGACTTGACCGGACGGATGATCGAAATGAAAGAAAAACTCGTGCGAAGAGACGCCCGGATTGTCCGGGGCAAGGAGTTTGTCGACCTGATGATGGAAAAACGCAGGCTTTCATTTGAGGCCGACGACCGGACGGGGGAGCTCTTGTCGTTCGAGCGCGGGATCATCGACATGGAAGAGATGGAAAAAACGATCGACCTGGCGATGGAGGTCCTGAGCCTGAGAAAGATCGCCCGCACCAAGAAGGATGCCGTCGTCATCAACCCGAAGCGGCGGGAGATACTGACGTATTACGCGAACTCGATCGAGCAGCTGTTCGATACGTAGTCTACTCCGGGCGTATCCGCACGCCAACTGCCGTGATGTCATCCCCGCTCTTGCCTGAGTCCGCACGCGCGGAACGGTGGGTTGGCGTCCCTCATCTTTTCGGGCGGCAAAATCAAACGGACAAAAAAGCGGGCGAATCCGCGTGAGCGGTTCGCCCGCTGTGAACACTAGTCAGTCAACCCTTTTACTTTTTGCGCGGCTTTTTAGCCTTGGTCCTGGCCGGAGCTTTGGCCTTCACTGGACCCTTAGCTTTTGCCGCGTCCTTGGCCTTCTTCGCGCCTTTCTTACCCTTCTTCCTGAATATCCTGAACAGAATGTAGATGATCAGTACGAGGATCAACAGGACAAGGATCACCACACCCAGCCCGATCCAGGTCAGGTAGCTGCCGTGCGCAATGAGCTTCACGGGGTTCCAACTGGCGGCCGCCACGTAACGCCCCGCCGGCTCGCGGTAGCGTTCCGGGATGTTGGGGGTGCCGTCGCCGTCGGTGTCCTCAAAGGTGGCGACGTAGGCAGTCAGGGCCGTCCAGTCCTTCATTTCCTGGATACCCGGGGTGTTCGGATCGGCGTCCACCCGGTATTCCGTAAGATCCTCTATCGGTTTTCCTTCCCGGTCTTTGGGCACCATCGTCAGGATGTTGTTGGTGAAATTCCCGACGACCTTGATGAAGGTGGAGTTATAGTAGTTGCTCGTGATCTTGTAGAGGGTCTTGTTGTCGTCGGACCAGTCCAGCGGGACGTAGTTCCCGTTCTCGTCCTCGATGAGAATCTCGGTCACCCGGTCAAATATCATCCGGTGGGGATTGTAGGTGACCTTGAGTCCCGAGAACTGGAGGAAGTAGTCGCTGCCCTTGAGGGGATAGATGGAGGTGGGCACCTCCATCGCCTTTTTGATCTCCGAGCCGTAGAGATAAAACGTCACCAGGGGGTAGGCCATTGTGCCGTCGGAACCGATACCCAGCGGCACGACGTTGAAGAGGTCCGTCGCCGCGATGTCGCCGGTCTTGCCCATGAGGATATCGTTCCTGATGAGCCCGTTGGACTGGATGGAGATCGACACGCGGCTCGACGGATCGGCGGGGTCATACTCAACCCCGTCCACCGCCCAGCGCAGCGAATCGGTTACCATGTTGCCCAGCGCTACCTCTTCCTCTTTCAGGACCATGTCAAAATCACTTTGTGCTACGGTCTTGAAAAACGAGAGTCCGTAGGGAGCCAGCACGCCCCGGTCGATATCGGCCTCATAGGCGCCGATCGTGTTGTTGACCGCCGCGTCGCCCATGATGGTGTCGTCCATGGGGATATACGTGTATTTTTCGACCGTCACGCCGTCAGGTCCCACGGCCAGATCCAGTACGCCGAGGATCTTGCCGTATTCCCAGGCCTGGACGATGATGGTCTTGCCGACAACGATCGGCTCCGGGAGATTCGTGTGCGTGTGGCCGGAGACGATGACGTCTATGCCGGGGACCTCCGCAGCCAAAACCTCGTCCTCGGACTTCTTCTTGTCGTCGTTGAGGCCGGAATGGGAAAGGCAGATGACCAGGTCTACCTTTTCGGTCTCACGCAGGAGCTGTACCATTTTTAGCGCGGTTTCGATCTGGTCCGAAAAGGTTACCGGATCGGCAAAGGGGGCGACCTCCGCGGCGTCCTTGCCGATCAGGCCGAAGAACCCGATCTTCATGCCGTCCTTTTCGAGCACGACATACGGCTTGACGAGTCCATTTTCGAAGTCCTTTTCCAGGGCGTCATCCTCGGTAGACTCTTTTGAAAAGACCACGTTCGAGGCAACGATGCCCGGTATCTTTCCCTTTCTTTCGGCAGATTCCAGGATTCTCGAGAGTCCCTCAGGTTTCAGGTCAAACTCGTGGTTGCCGAGCGTGGTGAGGTCATAGCCCATGTCCTTCATGAGGCAAAGCTCGGCCGCTTCCTCCCGCGAGATCATATGAAAGAGGGAGCCCATCAAGAAATCCCCGGCGTCCAGCACCAGGACGGGATTTGACCGAGCATCTCGCTGCTTTTTGATCTCCGCGGCTATCCTCGCCCAGCCGCCGACCGTCTCGTCGTCACCGGTGGTCATGGGCGTGTAGTCTTTGTTGGGGTAGAGCCCCAGGAACTGGGAGTGCATATCATTGGTATGGATGATGGTCAGTGTCTTGTTTTCCTGCCCGCTGCCCACAAGTAAAAAGCAAAGTACCAGCAACAGGGGCAAAAAGATGTACTTACCCTTCATGGATTCCTCCGTAAAACAATTATTTCTTCACATAATATTTACCTTATCTTTACCATTAGTTCAAGATAAAAAATCGGCCGCCGAGGCGTAGGGAACCGCCCCCTCGACCGGCCGGCGGCAGGTAAACTCAGTCCTTGTCGGCCGCCGCGCCCTGTGGTATTATACTATCCGTCTGAAGGCTCCGCCTCCACGAGGGCGCCGCCCGGACAATGACACCATGGACGCAGACGACCCCCGGACAGGTATCGTTTGACAATACGGTTCGGATCGGCCGACCGATTACTCTGCATACCGCTGTCCACAGAGGAGGATCATTTGATGACCGACTTTTCCCGGCTCCTGGAGCTGCGCCGTTCAGTCAGGGATTATCAGGACAAACCCGTGCCGACCGACCTGGTCAGGGAGCTGATCGGGCAGGCTACCCTGGCGCCGAGTTCCGGCAACGGCCAGCCCTGGAAATTCATCATCATCGGTGACCGGGGACTCATCAAGCGGCTCTCCGATGAGAGCAAGAAAAACATCGTATCCGACATGGATAAGAACCCCGATCACCCGTCACGGCGCTACGAGGCGGCACTCACGAACAAGGACTTCAACGTCTTCTTCAACGCGCCCTGTCTGATGATTATCGCGGGGCCGTCGACCCTTTACTCGACCCGGGTGGACTGCGCCCTCTTTGCCGCCTATTTCATGCTCGCGGCGGCAGACCGGGGGCTTGGCAGCTGCTGGGTCAACCTCGGTTCCCACATCAGGGACGAGGGATTAAAAAGAGAGATCGGCCTGCCCGACGATCATATGATCGTTGCGCCGATCATCGTCGGGTGGCCCAAAACGATCCCGTCGGCCCCCGAGAGAAGGCAGCCGCAGATTCTCAAAATTATCGAGGGATAGCGGCTATCGCGCCGCAAAACGGCAGGTATTACAGGAGTAAGCGATGACCCAGAAGTTGACGGCGGGCAGCGCCGCCCCCGACTTTGTCTTTGACACCCCCTGGAAGAAGAAGATAAAGCTTTCCGATTTCACGGGCAAAAAAACGACCGTCCTGATGTTCCTGCGCTACGTCGGGTGTCCCATCTGCCAGATGAAGATCGCCGAGCTCAAGAACAAGTTCGACCGCTTCCAGAAGCGCGGGGTAGATCTCCTGGTTGTCCTGCAGAGCACGCCGGCAAACATCAGCGCGATGATCTCGGAAAAAGACATGCCCTTTGTGATCGTCTGCGACCCGCAAGAGAGGCTCTTCACGCTCTACGGGGTCAAGCCGGGCTCGATCTTCGGGTATGTCACCCCGACCACCATTGTGCGGGCGATCAGGGCCACCCGGAAAGGTTTCAGGCACGGGAAATACGAGGGAAACGAAAGACAGCTTCCGGCGACCTTTATCATCGATAAAGGCCGAAACCTGAAGTACGCGTATTATGGGAAGAACGTCGCCGACGTGCCGAAGACCGAAAAGCTCCTGGCCGAAATCGACCGGGCATAGGGGCGTGTGAGAGCTTATCTTGTCGGGCGCGGCAGACCGCGCCCGTTCATGAATCCAAGGGCAGCCGAAGGAACCCTTCTGCCGGTATCAAAACGACAGGAAACGATAGGCGGCGCCGGCTATCGCGGCACCCACCGTGACGGGGCACATGCCGACGCCGATATGATAACGCGCGAGGCGGTCCCGTTCAGACCGGCCGAAACCGATCCACTTATTTTGCGATATCCTTCTGCAGGTCATCGATGGTGTCGTTGACCATCGCCTTGAGCAGATCGCCGTGGTCCATCCAATCCAGGGGACCCCATGAGCGGGTATTGACGAACGTATCCTTGACCCCCCATTGGGATTTCTTGATTACCTTAAAGTCGTTTTTCGTCAACACGAAGTGAAAATTCATCACGATCGCGATCAGGATGACGGCCACGACGGCCACCACCACCGGCACGGTCAGGTTTAGTTTCGACCTGCTCTTTCCCGACGAGCCTTTTTTCGCCATTATGTTCCCCCTGTTACCTTGGCTGTGACACAAACACGATACAATAAAATAATACCCTCATTTCCCGGGATTATCCCCTCTGTCCGAAGACGGCCGTTCCCACCCGCACCATCGTCGCGCCCTCTTCGACGGCCACCTCAAAATCGTTGGACATGCCCATGGAGAGCTCTTTCATATCCACGGCCGGTATCCGCAAAGAGGCGATCTCGTCAAAGAGCTCTCTCATCCTGCGGAAATAGGGCCGGGAGGCCTCGGGCTCCCGCCCGAAAGGCGGCATTCCCATGAGTCCCTTTACGGCGACATGGGGCATCGGCGCGATGGTGCGGACAAATTCGACCAGGTCCTCCTCCATGACCCCGGACTTCTGGGCCTCCCGGGATATATCCACTTGGATGAGGATGTCCATCACGCGCCCCTCGATTGCCGCCCGCCGGTCGATCTCGGCGGCAAGGTCATAGCCGTCCACCGAGTGGACGAGGTCGAAGAGCCGCACGACGTATTTGGCCTTGTTTGTCTGCAGGCCGCCGATGAAGTGCCATCGGGCCGCCTCCCGGCCGACCGCCTGGATCTTCGCCCGCGCCTCCTGGACGTAGTTTTCGCCGACGTCGGTCGCGCCCGCCTCGATCGCGTTTCTAACCGTATCAAGGCCGAAGGTCTTGGTAACGACGACGAGCGTCACCTCGTCCGGATTTCGGCCCGCCTTTTGCGCGGCGTGCTCGATACCGTTCCGAATCCGCGTAAGGTTGTCTCTGATCCCGTCTATCTCGGACACGACGTTGTTTACCTCGTTATCGGCCTTCATGCCGGCTTCACGGCCCCGAGCGTACGCAAGAGGCCGATAATCTCGGCCGTCGGCAGGCCCACCACGTTGGTGTAGGATCCCTCGATTCTGCTGACAAACGCCGACGCCATGCCCTGCACCGCGTAGGCCCCGGCCTTATCCATCGGCTCGCCCGTGGCGACGTAGGCCGCGATCTCGAGGGGCTCAAGAACCCTCATGACAACGGCGGTCCGAACGACCTGGGCGTATGCATTCTCATCTTGAGGCACGACGACCGCGATGCCCGTCAGCACCTCGTGGGTTTTCCCCGACAACAGCCCGAGCATACGGGCGGCGTCTTTCTCGTCGGCCGGTTTGCCGAGCACGTCTCCGTCGGTCACCACGATCGTATCGGCCCCGATCACCACGGCGTCGGGATTCTTACAGGAGACCGCCCAGGCCTTTTGTCCCGCGAGCCTCAAAACGTGCTCTTGGACCGTTTCACCGGCCGCCGCAGATTCGTCAAGATCCGTCCCAATCACTTCAAAGACAATCCCGAGGGCGGCCAGGAGCTCGCGCCTGCGCGGAGAATGGGAGGCCAGTATGATTCGCCTTGTCGTTCGGTACACGACCGCACCCCTGTCCAATATCACAAAATCACCCTATTTGTCAATCATGCCATCGCATGAGCGCGAGATTATAACAGAAATGGCTTGAAAAATGAAGGGAACGGTGATATTTTTCGTCATTGTCTTGGCAAAACGGGAGGGAATTTGGTGCACGAGTTTTCCGTTCGGACAAAACGGCGCATCGAGATGATCGACATCACGTCCACGGTCACGGACGCCGTCCGGGAGTCCGGGACAGAAAGGGGGATTGCCGTCGTCTTCGTCCCCCACACGACGGCCGCCGTCACCATAAACGAGAACGCCGACCCCGACGTGCCGGTCGATATCCTCGGCAAGCTCGCCGAGCTGGCGCCGGAGCGCGCCGCCTGGCGGCACGTGGAGGGCAATTCGGACGCCCACGTCAAATCGACCCTCGTGGGCGCATCGGCCACCGTCATCGTCGAGGGCGGAAGGCTCGTCCTCGGCACCTGGCAGTCGGTCTTTTTCTGCGAGTTCGACGGGCCGCGAAGCAGGCGGGTATACGTGACGGTGATCCCGGCCTGATACGGAAATTGTGGTGTCCCTCGATTTCGCCGCTATCGGTCACGGCGGGCAGCGGACGCGGCCGAGTAATCCACTCACCGCCCGGCAGGGCCCATTAAAGGGAAATTATGGCGTCACCATGATTCCACATGACTACTACTTGATCGAAAGGAATACTTGATGAAAATTCTCTCCGGCATCCAACCCTCGGGGACGCTGCATATCGGCAACTACTTCGGCATGATGCGCCAGATGATCCGCTATCAAAAGGAACACACCCTGTTTTGTTTCATCGTCAACTACCACGCCCTGACGTCGGTCACCGACGGGCCGCGCCTGGCCGCAGACACGCTTTCTGCCGCCGCCGACTTCCTGGCCCTGGGCCTGGACCCCGCCAAGTGCTTCTTCTGGGTGCAGGGCGACGTGCCGGAGGTCACCGAGCTGACCTGGATACTTTCTAACGTCACCCCGATGGGGCTTCTGGAGCGCGCCCACAGCTACAAGGACAAGATCGCCAAGGGCATCGCCCCCAACCACGGGCTGTTCGCCTACCCCGTGCTGATGGCCGCCGATATCCTGCTCTACCAGGCCGACCGCGTGCCGGTGGGCAAGGACCAGAAGCAGCACCTGGAGATGACCCGCGACATCGCTATCCGGTTCAACTATCTCTACGGCGACACCTTCGTGGTGCCGGAGGCCGAGATCGACGACGACCTGGCGGTAATCCCCGGCATCGACGGCCAGAAGATGAGCAAGTCCTACGGCAACACCATCGATATCTTCGAGGACGAGGCCGAGCTGAAAAAAAAGGTCATGAGCGTGGTCACCGACTCCCGCGGCGTGCAGGAGGTCAAGGACCCCGACACCGACAATCTGTTCGCCCTGATATCGCTGTTTATGACGGCCGACGAGCGCGCGGAGCTCAAGGCGCGGTACCTGGCCCCCGGCCTGAAGTACTCCGAGGTGAAGAAGGACCTCGCCAGGCGGATATGGGAGTACTTTACCCCCTACCGCGAAAAGCGCGCGGCCCTGGTCGCCCGCCCGGACGACATCCGGGATATCTTAAAAAAGGGCGCCGAAAAGACCCGCGCCGAGGCGGTTAAGACGCTGGATGTGGTGATGAAAAAGGTGGGGCTGGTGTATTAATTTTTTAGTTTATCCGGGTCTTATTCTATTTTCACCAATCTATCGTCATACGGGTCTAGTCCCACACAATTTATAGAATAGTCTGCCATTAAAGGGAGGAAACGGTAAGTGAAAAAGGTTGCATATCTGATTGCAGTCGTATCTTGTTTACTGCTTGCCCTTTGCCTCGTTGCCTGTTTCGGGACCGACGAGCCGGCGCCCGTGGCTCAGCCCGCGGCCCCCGCCGTCGAGGGACAGATCCCCGCGACGTTGAGCCTCGGCCGGGACGTATATTTTCCGGGCGACACGATCAACCTCGTCTACATGGCGCCGGTGAATCTTCCCACCAACGCCTGGATAGGGATTGTCCCATCGGACGTTCCTCATGGGTCTGAAGAGGTAAACGACAAGAGCGACATTTCCTACCAGTACCTAAAGGGGACGACCTCGGGCATCATGGAATTTATCGCGCCGTCGGCCCCCGGCTCCTATGACCTGCGCATGAACGAAAGCGACGCCGGCGGTAAAGAGCTGGCCTCGATAACTTTTACGGTACAATAGCCTTGTTCGTCCTGCCTTATCAAAGCGTTGAGAAAGGGGGCGGATCTGAACTCCTCGGTAAATCCGAGATGAGAGGAGACCCGCCCCTTTTATCATATTACATCGTCCACGACTTATCCCCTTGACCTTTTCCCAATAATATGCGATAGTTATCCGGTCTATTTTCTCTCACCAAAATAACTTTCCCTATAACAGAGGAGGGCTGGATGAAAAAGAGATTGTTTACGGTCATACCGCTGGTCATTCTCGGCATCATAATGATGGCATCGACCACTGTTGCCCAGGAGCTGCTGTTCGACAACGCCTGGGACTTCTCGGAGAATCTCGCACGGGTGGAGGTTAGTAAGCAGGTCGGCTATATCAACAAGACCGGGAAATACATTATCTCCCCGTCGTTCACGCGGGAATCGATCTTCTATGCCCCCGCCTACGATTTTCACGACGGGCGGGCCCGCTTCATCTCCGGCGATATGCACGGCTTCATCGACAAGAAGGGCGCCCCCGTGATCCTTGCCAACCTTCAAGACGCCTGGGATTTCTCCGAGGGGCTGGCGCGGTTTGAGTCGGCAGATGAAATCGGCTTTATCGACGTCTCGGGCAACGTGGTCATCCCCGCCGTCTATGACGACGCTGAGCCGTTTTCGGGGGGCCTGGCCGCGGTGCAGACAGGCGACCTGATCGGCTTTGTCGACAAGAAGGGCGCCGTCGTCGTGCCCCCGGCCTACGAGGAGACGGGTAATTTCTCCGAGGGACTCGCCGCCGTGAATGTAAAGGACCGGTGGGGCTATATCGACGCCAAGGGAACGATGGTCATCCCCCCGGCGTATAATGACGCCGAGGCATTTTCCGAGGGGCTGGCCGCCGTCGAGATCGGCCGCAATTGGGGCTACATCGACAAGACCGGCACCCTCGTTATCCCGGCCACCTTCAAGGACCCAGGGCCGTTTTCGGGCGGCCTGGCCGCGGTTGAGTGCGGCGACGGAAACGGGTATATCGACAAGACCGGGACCTTCGTGATCCCGCCGACCTTCAAATATGCCGATACCTTCAAAGAAGGCCTTGCCGCGGTAAGGCAGGGGGAAAAGTGGGGTTACATCGATAAGACCGGAACGTTCGTCATCGAGCCGCGCTTTGACCACGCCAACGAGTTCGCCGGAGGCATGGCCGCCGTCCAGATCGGCGACAAGTGGGGATTCATCGACAAGACCGGAAAGACGCTCATGGCAAAATAACTTCCACCGATAAATGTATTCGATCATAGAGCCGCGGCCCCCCAAAGGGCCGCGTTTTTTTATGGATAAAAAAGCCGGTACATTCGACGGCATTTCGGGTATACTATTCTAAACCGCACAGGGAGACAAACACTATGGATATACCGATCAGGGACGACTTCATCGCCAAGTGGAAGAAGTACTTCAACAAGGCCGAGCTTCCCATCGCCTTTGAGTATACCGACGCCGCCGACCCGGCCCTCATACCCAAGCCGACCAAGGCACCCCACCGCTGCGTCATCGCCGATATCATGGGCGTGAGCAAGGGCAAGACGCTGGCGCTGGATAACGACGCCATCGGCTGCGCCGGGGGCCGGCGCTATCTCGGCTTTTCCCAGGATTTGAGGCCGGGGTTCGAATACTTCCTGTCCTGCGGTATCGAGGGAAAGATGGAGGGGGAACGCTACAAGAAATCTCCCGAGCTCGTCACGGAGATGCTCAAAAACGCCCGGACGTTTACCGCCCCCAGGAAGTATATCGTCTTCAAGCGCTGGGACACGCTTGCCGAGGCCGACAGCCCCGAGGCCGTCATCTTCTTTGCCCCTCCCGACGTGCTGTCGGGCCTTTTTACGCTGGCGGGCTTTGAAGAGTCCGACGTCAACGGCGTGATCTGCCCGTTTAGCGCCGGGTGCGGGTCCATCGTCGGCTATCCCATGCTGGAGGCGGCCTCAGACCACCCCCGGGCGGTGCTGGGGATGTTTGACGTCTCGGCCCGGCCCTATGTGCCCCAGGGCGTGCTGACGATGGCCGTGCCCATGAAGAAGTTTGTACGGATGATCGCCGACATGGACGAGAGCTTCTTGATCACCGAATCCTGGGCGAAGATCAACAAGCGAATCGGATAGGCCGGACGCCCGTTTCCTTACGAATCAGGACGCCGTCCCACGGGGACGGTCGGCCGCCCACCCCGTCGGCCCGCGGCGCAACCAGGGTTCCCCACCCTTTTTACGAAATCGGAAGCCGCCCGACACCGGCAAGACCCTTGCTGCGGATACGGTAAATAACAATGAATGTTTACTCTTGACTTTCTTTGCCGTATCGTGATAATTTTATTTTTTATTCTCCGTGGAAAACCGACACCCATATGAGCGATAAAAAAAAGAGCCCCGGCCAGGAATTCCAGTATACGCCGAAATCAGTCTGGGATCGGGTCACCGACGCCGAGAAAAAGGAGATACTGGCCCTCGGCGAGGATTACAAGGCGTTTCTATCGGCGGCCAAGACCGAGCGGCTGGCCACGGCCGAGATCATCAAGAGGGCCCACGGCAAAGGCTTTAATGAGCTTATAGCCGGCGGCGGCCCGAAAAAATTCTACGTCAACTACCGTAAGAAGTCGGCGGCCCTGGTTCACCTCGGAACCGAGGACCCCATCCGGGGAATCAACCTCATCGTCTCCCACATCGACAGCCCCCGGCTCGACCTCAAGCAGCGCCCGCTCTATGAGGACGTGGAGATTGCCCACCTCAAGACACACTACTACGGCGGCCTCAAGAAATACCAGTGGGTGGCGCGGCCCCTGGCGCTTTACGGCATCGTCGTCACCGGCGACGGAAAGGAAGTCCAGATCGCCTTGGGCGACGGCCCCGACGACCCGGTCTTTCTGGTCTCCGATCTCCTCATCCACCTTGCCGGAAAGGCCCAGATGGACAAGAAGATTTCGGAGGCCCTGCCCGCCGAAAAGCTCAACATCATCTGTGGGAGCATCCCCGTCGGGGATACAGAGGCCAAGGAGCGGGTGAAACTGGCCATCCTGCAGCATCTCCACGATACCTACGGCATCATCGAGGAAGACTTCATCAGCGCCGAGATCGAGGCGGTACCGGCGGGCCCGGCCCGCGACGTCGGTTTTGACCGGTCGCTGGTCGGCTCCTACGGCCAGGACGACCGTGCCAGCGCCTACTCGGCCCTCTCGGCCGTTCTGTCGGTACAAGAACCGACTAAGACGTGCGCTGTTTTCTTCCTTGATAAGGAGGAGATTGGCTCCGACGGAGTGACCGGCGCCCGAGGCAGGATCATTGAGGAAGTCGCCGCTGACCTCCTCACGGCCTCGGGTAAAGAGGCCTCCCAGACCAACGTCTGGGAGATGCTGGCCCATTCCCGCTGTATTTCGGCCGACGTCAACGGGGCGCTGGACCCGGATTGGCAGGAGGTCCACGAGAAGAACAACGCGGCGCTGCTGGGCTACGGCCCCTGCATCACGAAATTCACGGGCTCCCGGGGCAAATACATGGCCTCAGACGCCTCGGCGGAATTGGTCGGATGGGTGCGCCGGCTCTTCAACCGGGCGGGGGTCGTTTGGCAGTACGGGGAGCTGGGCAAGGTCGATGAGGGAGGCGGGGGAACCATCGCCAAGGACATCGCCGAGCGGGGAATCGACGTTATCGATATCGGTCCGGTTCTGCTCAATATGCATTCGCCGTTCGAGATCTCCAGCAAGGCCGATATCTACATGAGCTGCAAGGCATTCCGGGTCTTTCTCGAATCGACGTAAAACAGGCGGGGAACAGGCGACACATGAAACCGAGTGAAAACCGAAACGGAATACGGGCCACGGTGTATGCGGCAGCGCTTGCCGCGCTGATCGTTTTGGCCTGGTGCCCCGCCTATCTTGCGGCGGCCGAGACGTCCGACGCCGTCCGAGAGTCGGGCATCATGACCGTGGGGATACGGGCGGACTATCTTCCCTTTTCGGAGGTAACGGGTCAGGGGGATAATATCACTTACTCGGGCTTTGACGTCGACACGATTCGGGCTGTGGCGGCCTTTATCGGGGTCCAGACGCATTTCGTTGTCGTCGAACCCGGCGTTGTCGTCACGCTGGTGGCCGAATCAGTCATCCAGGTGGCGCCGGGACTCAACCACAGGATGGGCTGGGAGCGGGTCATCGACTACTCCGTCACCTATCTGGCCGGCGGAACCAAGGCGATGGTCCTGGCCTCATCGGGAATATTTTCTCTTTCGTCCCTTTCTCGAAAGCGGATCGCGGTGGTGGCGGGCACCGACATAACCGGAATAGAAACTAAGATACGCGACGGCGTCACGATTGAGGTCGAGACTCCCGAGGCGGGTCTTCTCCTGCTCACCGATCGGGAGGTAACGGCGCTCGTCGGCGATTTCAAGGACCTCGTTAATCTCGTTGCCGAAAGCGAGAAGCCGGCGACACTCAGGATCATCAAGGAACCGATTGTCCCGATCCCCATCGCCCTGGGGCTCCCGCCTGACGACGGGGCCTGGCGGGAGCTGATGGACCGGGCCCTTATGGATCTGTGGGTCTCCGGTCGATATGCCGAAATCTACGAAACATGGTTCGGCAGCGAGGCGAAGGTCCGCCTTCCCCTGGATTTTACCATGGAGGTTTGGCCAAAATAGCCATGATCAATCTTAAAAAAATCGTGGTGGCCGTGGACGGCTCCGAGATATCACTGGCCGCCTTTGACTGGGCGCTGGAGCTTGCGGCCCTTATCTCGGCCGAGATCATTGTCTTGACGATTTCGGACAGACGAACGATCAACCAGGAAGACATCTATCCCGCTTTTCTTTCGGACAGAAAGGTCAAGGAACTGATCGAAGAGTATAACGAAAAGGATAAGGGTGTCTTCAAGGACATAAAGACCCAGTGTCAGCAGCGGGGAGTGAAGGTCAGTACTGTGGTTTTATACGGCCTGCCCTCTCAGGAGATCATACAGCTGGCCTCGGACGAAGCCGCCGACCTCATCGTGATGGGGGCCCACGGAAAAAGGGAAGAGTTTTATCATGAATTCAGCTCGACCTCGGAGCGGGTATTGAAGAAAGCCCCCTGTCCCGTGCTGATGATCGTGCCACGGCGCAAACCTCCCAAGCAAGGAAAGAAGACGCCGGAAAAGGGACCTTACAGACCCATTCTCTACAGCACCTGAGCGGCCGGGCATTCGTAAGCACGACCTGTAATGAAAGGGGCAGTGATTTTATATGATAATCTTTAATGATGTCCACAAGTACTACGGCACGTTCCACGCCCTCAAAGGAATCACCCTGAAAATCAAGCGGGGGGAAGTGGTCGTGGTGTGCGGCCCATCCGGGTCTGGCAAGTCCACCCTGATCCGATGCATTAACGAACTGGAATTGATCAATAGCGGGACGCTTATCGTCAACGACCGGGACCTTGCCGATCCAATGACCGACATCAACCGGCTCCGTGCCGAGATCGGGATGGTCTTTCAGCAATTCAACCTCTACCCCCACATGACGGTCATGAACAACATCATCCTTGCGCCCGTCAAGGTCAAGGCGATGAAAAAGGCAGAGGCCAAGAAGTTGGCCCTTTCCCTGCTCAAACGGGTCCACATTACCGAACAGGCCTATAAATACCCCTCCGAGCTTTCCGGCGGCCAGCAGCAGCGGGTTGCTATCGCCCGCGGCCTGGCGATGAGGCCCAAGATAATGCTCTTTGACGAACCAACGTCTGCGCTGGATCCGGAGATGATCAGCGAGGTCCTCAACGTCATGAAGGACCTGGCACGGGAAGGAATGACGATGGTAGTCGTTACCCATGAGATGGGATTCGCGCGGGAGGTGGCCGACCGCGTTATCTTTATGGACCACGGCCAGATCATCGAAGAGGGAACGCCGGAACACTTTTTCACCAATCCCCAGGACGAGCGCACCAAGACATTCCTCAAGGAAATTTTATAGTTTATCGTGTCATATAGGAGGAACAAATGAAGAAAACTATCTTTGTCTTGTTGATCGTTGCCTTTGTATGCGGTCTTGTCGCCTGCGGCAAGGCACCGGAAGGGACCAAGACTTCCGAAGCGACAATGGGCGCCCCCGGCATGTCAACGATCGAGGCCGTCAAGGAAAAGGGCGTGTTGGTAGCCGGAGTCAAGGATTCGGTCGTGCCCTTCGGGTACGTGGACGAGAAGAGCGGCGAGCTCGTCGGATTTGACGTGGATCTGTGCCGTTACATTGCCGACGAGTTGGGTGTGAAGCTCGAGCTTCAGCCCGTGACATCCTCAAACCGCATCCCGATGCTGACCGAGGGGAAGGTCGATCTCCTGGCGGCCACCATGACCCACAAGATCGAGCGTGATGAGGTCATCGACTTTTCGATCACCTACTTCATGGACGGCCAGCGGCTCCTGGTCCCCGCCGACAGCGGCATCAAGGGCTATGAGGACCTGGCCGGCAAGAAAGTCGGCTCGGTGAAAGGATCCACCAGCGAGAAGAACATCCTCATGGTGCAGCCCGCCGCGGAAGTGATCTCCTTTGAGGGCTATCCCGAGGCATTCCTCGCCCTCAAGCAGGGCAAGGTCGTAGCGGCCACCACCGACTCGGTTATCCTCGTCGGCCTCAAGGGCAGCGACCCGGATCCCGCCAAGTGGGCGATCGTGGGAGACTTCTTCTCGAGCGAGCCGTACGCCATCGGCGTACGGGAGAACGACTCCGAGTGGCGCGACTTCATCAACTTCACGCTGATGAAAATGTACAAAGAAGGCAAGTGGGAAGAAAACTACAACAAGTGGCTCGGCCCCGACACCAAATACTACCTTCCTCCGACCGGTTGGAAAATGGAAATCTGGCCCTAATCGTTAATCGTTACTAAAGGGGGGGGAAGCCTCCCTCCCCCTTTTTTTGCGCAGGAATTATGAAGCGAACCCCGAGAGAGCTCTTTATTGAATTCAGGCTCTGGACCGAAAGCCACAAAAGGATCGCCTATCCCCTCTTTATCGGGGTGGCCCTGATCCTCGCCTATCTGGTCTATCGGCTCGTCATCACCCGTCTTCTTAACATCCATATCTCATACAATTTTGATTTTTCCGTATTCCTCAGGCAGCGCCTTACCGACAAGAGCACCTACCTCAGCCTCCTCTTATGGGGATTTCTGACAACGCTCAGGATATCGGCTATATCGATCGTCCTGGCGATGGTCCTTGGCACCATTATCGCCGTTCTCAAATTGAGCAAGATAAAGGTCCTTGTCTTCCTGTCGTCGGCCTATATCGAATTCTTCAGAAACACACCCCTGTTGATCCAGATATTCATCTGGTATTTCGGATCGGATCCGTTCCTGCCCCAGGTCGTCAAGGACTGGATCTATTCGCAGAACATTGAATTTGCCTACGGCGTAATAGCATTGAGCACCTATACGGCAGCCTTTATCGCAGAAGAGATCAGGGCGGGTATTCAATCCATCCCCCGGGAACAGATGGAGGCGGCCCGTTCCCAGGGATTCACGTTCCTCGAATCAATGCGCTACGTCATCCTGCCCCAGGCGTTTCGAATCGTAGTTCCGCCGCTCATCAACCAGTCTCTGAACCTCGTAAAGAATTCGTCACTGGTCATGGCCATCGGGGTCGTTGAGCTGACCCATGTCGCCCGGATAATCGAGGCCGAAACGTCCCGCGTGTTCGAGGCCTTTTCGATGGTGACGCTCATCTATCTTGCACTGTCCCTGGTCATCTCATTTGCAATCAACCAGTACAACCGGCGGTTTTTGAGGTATATCAAGTACTAATATGTCCAATGCGCGCACCAAGAGGCTTACCCGAATCACTATCTCCGCGATGACCTTTTCCGTCCTCGGGATTCTCGTCGCCCTGGAGCTTGCCTTCGGTTCGGTTTCGCATTTCCTGTTTGCCATGGTGGACGGCCTCAAGACCGTCCGCTTCGACGTGATCACGACTAATATCAAGTACCTCCTCCTGGGCCCTCCCCGCCGCATGGGCGGGATCGTGCTGACACTCTATCTTGCCGGCATCAGCCTGGTGCTCGCCTTTGTCGTCGGACTGATCTTCGGCCTCATGAGAAACAGCGCACGAGCATGGATCAGATATCCCGCCGTCGCGTATATCGAGCTTATCAGGGGCATGCCGCTGATCATGGTTATCTTCTGGTTTGTTTTCCTGCTGCCCAAGGTCTTCGGGTACGTCATCGACGATGTCTACAACGTCATCATCGCCTTCGTCTGTTTCTCGGGCGCCTATATGGCCGAGATCGTCCGGGCCGGAATCCTTTCGATCGGCAAGGGCCAGATGGAGGCAGCCAGGTCCACCGGTCTCACCCGCGCCCAGACGATGGTCTATATTATCCTTCCCCAGGCCCTCAAGAACATGATCCCGTCGTTCGTCAACCAGTTCATGAGCCTCACCAAGGACACCTCCCTGGCCTGGTTCGTGGGCCTGTTTGAGCTGACCACCGTCTCGTCGCAGGTCAGTAACCGGGTCCTCGTCGCCCCGACGGAGATATTTCTCTTTTGCGCGATGGTCTATTTCATCATCTGCTACTCGCTTTCGGCCGCCAGCCGCTGGCTCGAGACAAAGCTACAGGCGGGTGCGCGGTAGGCGTCTGCCGCCATCCCGTCACTCTATAATCACGGAATGTTATAGGATATATAGGAAGTTGTCGGCAGGGGGGCACCGGCCCGCCACATACGGCCAACCGCAGGTATCCCCGTGCCACCTGGGCCCGCGTTTGAAACCGTAGGGGTCGCATATATGCGACCCGTGCAGCTGGGCGCAGTGCGAGGGTAGGACGGCCGCGACTACGAACACCGGGGTTGTCTATGCCACCCCGCGCGCAGTCCAATGCCGCGCTTTCGCTCTCTCGGCGGGGCCCTCAAAAACCTGCTTTTTGGGGTGTCAGTCGGGCGGCATATATGCCGCCCCTACGGGTACTAACACGAAATCCCCCTACCGGCCTGTAAAGGCACTAATTATCCTGTCCAACAGCTACGTCCCCCCACCGGCAACCACAGGTATAGCCGGGCCATCCACTCAATACTCAGCAGCCGATTACATTGTACAGGTTGGATTTAGTTTTCGGGTGGCACCGGCGAAGCGCAGCTCGCCGGTGCTCCTCCTCTACAGATAAGCGCAGGTATCCGCGTACCGTCGGGCGTAAGGGATTGCAACAGTAGTTGAATGGTCCTACCTGACGATCTTGACCGTAAAGACCTGCCGATTGATGGCCGTCTCGGGCTTTTCCCACGGACGGTAATAGAGGTAGGTGAGAGTGGCCTCCCCCTCGGCATCGGCCCGAAACTTCCACACGGTGTTTACCGGGGATCCCGCCATCGGCTCGGGTACGGCGGCAAAGCTCTCCTTGGCGGTCTCCACGGCGAGTCCCGTCGGATCGATGGAATAGTCCCACGTATATCCGGTTGACGGGTTCTCCTCGAGGACGACGGCAAATTCCCCGCCGACCATGACGGTAGTGGGGACATCCGCCGAAAGCACGACGGCGCTCCCGATGAACGTGTCCACCTCGGCGTTTGCCGGTTGGCCCGGCGACGCGGCCGGCGCGGCGCAGGAAAAGATAAAGCAGAGCGCCCCGGTCGCCAATAGCATGGTGTGTTTCATTGTTCTACCTCCCTGTTATGCGGGCCACGAATCGTCGATCATGACCCCTTCCTTTTCGGCCAGTCCAAAAAGCAGTGACCGGACGGTTTCGGGGGCTTCTTTTTGGGGCACGACTACCACTTCTCCGGTCCGGCGAACCTTCAGCTCCACCTCCCCTTTGGCGATGAGCTTTTTGCTGACGACGGCCCTGATCGGGATGCCGAGGAGTTCCGAATCGGCGAATTTGACCCCGGCCGATTCCTGCCGGTCATCCAGAAGCACCGAATACGTTTGAGAGAGGGCGCGGGCCGTCGTATCTGCCGCGGCAACAACCTCGGCGTCGGCCCCCAGCGGAAGCACCATGACCGTAAACGGGGCCGTTGTTATCGGCCACACGATTCCCGTCTCGTCGTGGTGGGCCTCGATGATGGAGGCCATCGCCCGCTCCACGCCGATTCCGTAGCACCCCATGACGACGGGCGCGGCCTTTCCCTCCTCGGAAAGATACGTGAGTCCCATTGATTCGGAATATTTCGTGCCGAGCTGGAACGTATGGCCCAGCTCGATGCCCCGTAAAAGCACGATTGTCCCGTCGGCACACCGGGGACAGGGATCGCCCTCCCGTACGGAGGCGATGTCTACCGTATCAGACAGGGTAAAGTCGCGCCCCGGAACCGCGCTTTTGACATGGTAGTCTATCCTGTCTCCCCCCATGACGTAGGCCTGCCGGGACAGTATCGTCCGGTCGAGAAGTACGGTAACCCCGGAGAGTTTGGCGATCCGCGGCGAGATGAAACCCGGGACGATCCCGGCGTCCGTAAGCTTCCGGGAGTCGGCGACGGTAAGCTCCATGGCACCCAGTGCGTTCTTCAGCTTGGTCTCGTTGATCTCATAGGCCCCGTTGATAAACGCAACGACGATAGTACCGTCGGCGTCATAGGCAACCGCCTTGAGGAACCGGTCGGGCCCGACTCCAAAAAAAGACATCAGGTCGTCGATAGTCGTCATGTTCGGGGTGTGTACTTCTTCGGCGGCGGCCTGCCGGCTCCCCTCGGCTTGTGCCGTACTGACGACCTCGGCCTTCTCGATGTTCGAGCTCATGCCGCAGCGATTGCAGCGGGCAAACGTATCCTCGCCGGACTGCGAGGGCTGAAGGAACTCGTGGGAGGCGCTGCCCCCCATGGCGCCGGTGTCGGCCTCGACGGGCACGGGCGAAAGCCCGATCCTCTTGAATATTCGCCGATAGGCGTTATAGACATTCACGTAGTAGGCCCCGAGGTCCGTAAAATCCCGGTGGAAGCTGTAGGCGTCTTTCATGAGAAACTCGCGCACCCGCATGACCCCTCCCCGGGGGCGCGCCTCGTCGCGGATCTTGGTCTGGATGTGGTAGAGCATGAACGGAAGGTCCCGCCAGGAGGATACGTAGCCCCGCGCCAGGTCCGTGACCGTTTCCTCGTTGGTCATTGCCAGGCACATGTCGGTTCCCCGCCGGTCGGCAAACCGAATGAGTTCGGCCCCGACGGCGTTATATCGGCCCGTCTCTATCCAGAGGGAGGCGGGGTTGAGGACCGGCATGAGCAGCTCCTGTCCGCCGATTCGGTTCATCTCCTGGCGGATGATCTCCATAATCCTGGTCATCACGCGAAAGGCGATGGGGGTGAAATCAAAGACGCCGGCGGCCACCTGGCGGATGAAGCCGGCCTTTACGAGCAGCTTATGAGACGGGATCTCGGCGTCCGTGGGGTCTTCCCGGCGGGTTCGCAGGAGATAGTGCGAGTATCTGATAACGGGCTCTTGAGTGGACAATAGAACCTCCGGCAACAGTAATAGTGGAAGTGTAAGGATAAAGGAATTTTATGAAAAAATCAAGGGGGATTGATCTAAATCATCATTCCGCGGTCCAGGGAAGGGCGGCGCGGAGGGTTGACGAGGGCAACGGATGAAACAAAAGGACGCCGTCCGAGGTGTCGGAGCGGCGTCTGCCCGAGATATAAAAGCGGGAAGCCTAAAAGATTCGAAAGTCCTTGCCCTCTTCTTTCCGGACGAGGCGATAGTATACGATACTCACGCTTCTGAAAAGCACGTGGTTTTCCCTCCATGCATAAATATGACTATATTATTAGGATATTATGAAAAGATGTTTTTCTTTGGCAGATGAAGGATAATCGGTGTTATGCCTCGACGATCACCGCCGTACCCGCCACGGCCACCAGCATGAGCTGCCCTTCGGCCAGCGAATCATACGAGGCACAGAGCCCGACGACGGCCTGCGCGCCGAGCTTTTCGGCGTCCCGGATCATGTCTCTGACGGCCATGTCCCGGGCGTGTCGGACCTCGTCCTCCAGGACGATGACGCGCGCGCCCAGCACGTCCTTGACCCCAGAGATAAAGCTCTTGAGCGACCCCGCCCCGACGATGCACTGGCCGAAGACGGGACCGAGGTGTTGGGCAATCTTTTTCCCTTCAATGGTTGGTGTAGTGACGATAAGCATACGGCAAATCTCCTCAAGGTCTTTTCCACGATTACGGCGGCCGTTATCGTGGCCTTACGTGGGAGGACGTCAAAGAAAGATGTGGTCTTTGTATCCTCCGATACATATCCGTCATCTTCACAATTTCCTGCCTTTGTGGTGATCTCATTTCTCCCGATAAATACAGAAGGCCTTCACTATACGAAGACACAAAGGTACGAGGAAAAGATCCCCTCGTCGTCCGGCATGATCCCGTTATCCGACGCCGATGCCAATCTTACTCGATTCACGGGACAATGGGAAGCGAAAAGGGGGTGTGGACATCGATAGGGGAGGAAAAACCGAAAAGGAAAATAGCAACGCCCGCCTTTCTTCGCTGGGCGGGCGCTATTGCAGGATTTCCCGGTCTTCGTCGTCGAGCTCTTCGGCCGGTATCGTATAGACCTCGCTAAGCCAGCCCGAAAGATCGATCAGCCGACATCGATCGGAGCAGAAGGGAAACGAATCGGGCCGTGACGGGCGGCCGCAGTAGGGACAGGGCCGCTCCTTACTCTTTGTGATCTTCTCCATCGGTATCACCCTTTGGAATCTTGGCCTCTAGGGCGGCGGTCCTTTTACCGTCCCCGGCCTCCCGGGCGGCGGCCAGGGCAAACGAGAGTTTTCCCCGCTCTTCGGCGTTCCTCGAGAGGGCCAAAAGCTCATCGGCCACCATGGCACGCTCCATATAGACCATAGCCTGCCGATAAAGAAAAAAATCTCCCTCTTCTATGGCCCTCAGGGCGATCCGTTGGATCCCTTCGGTGAATCCCGCCTGCCAGAAGCATTCGAGGGCGTTGCTGTCCCTTCCCTCGGATTCATAGGCCGTTCCGTACTCGACCAGGCGCTCCGGCGATGCCGGTTCGTGCGTTTGGTCTCCGTAGAGGATGAGGCCTTTTTTCAGTGGATTGGGAAGTCTCATACGTCCTCTTCGTCGTCCTCGGGCTCGCCGTCGATCACCTCGAGGTCGTCCTCTTCGGCATCAATGACCTGCTCCTCATCCAATTTCTCGTTATACGCCTCGAAGATATCCTCTTCGGGAACGATGAGCTCTCCGATGTTCTCGAAACTGACCTTACCCGCGGCGATCTCTCTCAATGCCTGGACCACTTCCTTATTCTCGGGCGAGTCTACCATGATCCTGGAGCCGCGCCGCAATTGCTTGGTCCGCTGGGACGCAAGGTGCACCAGTTGAAAACGGTTTTCAACATGATCAAGGCAGTCTTCTACGGTAATCCGCGCCATGCTGTTACCTCCCTTCCTGTATGATTTCAATCTTGTCTTTGATCGTATCCACCAAATCCGTATCAACGCCGTATGTCTTTTTGAGCGATGTGGAGACGGCGGCCGTGTATCGACCGTCGTCCTTTTGTTCTTCCCTGCCGAACGCGATCCTCCCGATCTCCTTGTCGTCCGGGCCGAAGAGCGTGATAGCGGTCCGGGGCTCATCGAGCTCCCATTGTTCGAGGTTATCCTTCGTGTCCACCAGGACCCCCGAGTAAGACAGGTCCCCTATCGCACCGAGGAGCGAGTCGATCAATGCGGTATCGACCTTTTTGCGGTCCGGATCGGTCATCTTCCAGGTATCCCCCTTCTTCTTGAAGGCGTAGGTTTTGTCGCCGGCGGCGACGGTGATCCTCGTGACCGTGTCCTTATCGAAAGAGAGCAGCGCCCTGTCCTTCAGCGAATCGAAGGTGGGTTTAAAGTCCGCAATCGTTTCAGTGGGGATCGAGAAGATGAAATCTCCCGTCGAGAGATATCCGTATGAGGTATCTCCTGCCGTCAGCGCCAGCTTGAGCACCGATGTATGCTCCGTATCGCCCTCGTCGGCGGTGAGCGTAATGGCCAGCGTCGGCCTCGATAGCCCGTACCGCCCGAGGTCCTTGGCGGGGATCTGAACGATCCCGGAAACCTTCATTTCCCTGAGGTCGGAAAGCAGCGCGTTGACGGCGTTCCTGTCTCCCTTGACCTGATCGGGCTCGGTGATCTTCCACCCCCGGCCGTCCCGCACGATCGATATCCGGCCGTCCGGTCCGCTCACCTCAATGGCCGTTACATCCGCGGCGGCATAGGCAAGCAACGACCTGTCCATGATGAAATCGGCCGATACCGTCAGCTTGTTTTTCACCTTCTCCGATACCATGAATATCGACGGTCGGCCCTCCCGCATGGCCCAGTAGTTATTGTCGCCGGCGGGTTTTCCGATTAAAAGGCGGGAAATTGCCCCGCCTGTATCGACGAGCAGCAGCGTTATCGCCGGCGCGGAAAGCCCGTACTCGGCGGGGTCGGCGCCCTCCGGGGCAAAGCCGACGGCCCCCGCTTCGCTCACGAATTCCAGGATATCGGTTATCTGGTCGGCATCCGCCGAATACTTTATCGGCTCGGTGATCAGCCATGAGTCGTCGGCCTCTCTTTTAACCGTGACGGTCGTCCCACTGCGGGAAACCGACAGCGAAACGATGTCGTCGGGCGAAAACGCAACGAGCGTCTTGTCCCGCAGCGTCGTCGTATCCCGGTTGAGGTCTTCCGTCACGAATTCGTCTACCAGAAAGACCTGGTCGTCGCCCTTTCGGGTCGCGTAGACCTCGCCCCCCGAGGCAACGACGTTTCCGAGCGACAGCACCTCCGAGTTATCACCCGATCCCAGCACCACAGACAGCTTCGGCTCGTCAAGACCAAAATCGCCCATACTATCCTTGAGCTGTTCCTTGGTGCCGAGCTTCCGGGTGACCTCGGTATCCAGCGCCGAGGCAATGAAGGACTCCACCTCGCCCGCGTCCACGTCGCTCTTGATCGGCGCGGTCATCACCCAGCGGTCCTTGTCTTTCTCCCTTACCAGGATGATTACGGAGTGCTCCGTTTGGATCTTGATGAGGTCAAGGTCTTCCCGCGTAAGGGTAAAGACCTTGTTTTCTCTCTCCTTTCCTTTTTCCTTCTTCGGAAGGTATATATTCTCGAAAACGACGTAAAAGGAGACGACGACGGCAAAGACCGCCGCTATAATCAGGAGTGTCCTTGGTTTCATTCCACAAATCTCCTCCTGAAGTAGATGAAGATCCCCACCCCCAGCACCGCCAGGGGAACCAGCACCACACAGACGAGAAATATCAACAACCCCTGGTAACCCGTGAGGAACAGAGGCGTGGACGTTCTCTCCTTTGCATGGATGCTGATGAGGTTCTCGTTGCCCGCAAGCCAATTGACACTGTTGAGGAAGATATCGATGTTGGCGGCATTGGACTCGGCCATGAGATAGTAGGTGTTGACAACAAAGCTTGAACTGCCGAAGACCACGATCCTGGCCTCCTTGGGTTGGGCCGTATCTTCGTCGCCGGAGGTAATCTCCCTGGATCCCTCGACCGCCACGGCCACGGGGCCGGCCGTATCCACGCCCTTGTTGAATTCCGCTTTTCCCTGGCGCAGCGCGCCGAGATCCGTCTCGGCCCAGCTGTTTGTCCCCGTATTGACGAGGTAGCCCAGGCTCCAGCCTGAGTCCTTGGCCGCCGTCTCATCGATGACGACCGAGCGGGCGTAGGGATAGAACGAGAGGACCGTCAGGTCCTTCGTGATCGGGTGTTTGAGGTAGGTGCTGGCCACCGGCAGCAGGTAGTCGCCGCCGAGGACCTTGCTGTCCCGGTCGATGACCACGTCCGACGGCATCGCAATGCCGATTCGCTTGAGCATCCCTGTCAATTTCGGGGTATCGACGCCCGCGTCGAGCATCACCAAGAGCGATCCCCCCCTGTTCAGGTATTCGGTGACGGCGCCGATCTCGTCATCAAACAGGTCCTTTTGGGGCGCGGCAATGATCAGCGCCGCCGCGTCATCGGGCACCGTGGGCTTCGAAAGGAGATCGAGCGCCTTGATGACGTAGTTCTGGCTCTCCAGCCGAGTCTTGATTCGGGAAAATCCCTCCTCGGTTTCCAGGTCCATATCCCGCTCGCCGTGCCGGATGAGGAAATAGACCGTCTTGGGCTCCGTGGAAGTTACCTTGAGCATCGCGTTGGTCAGCTTCTGCTCCCCGGAACCGACGATATCGGTGTCGGACAGCACCACGCGTTCCTGGCGGTCCCCATAGATAAAGACGATGGTATTGTCCTCGGTCACCTTGTAGGTCTTGGCGTCTCCGGGGGAGAGGTAGAGGTCTACGAAGCGGTACTCAAACTTTCCGTCGGACGCGTATTTATACTGCTCCAGGAGATCGCCGACCTTCGTCTTGACGTCGTCCCGCGAAAAGAACGCGACGGCCTTGAGGTCGGAGGTCAAGGACTCCATGAGGTTGGTCGATTCCATCGACACGGTGTAGCGTTTATCCTCGGTGAGGTCAAACTGCTTGCTGTGGTTATACGAGAGCACCTCGAGTAAGACGACGATCGCCAGCACCAGCACCACCGCGACGACGGTGCTCACCCCGTATTTCTGACCCCTCGTGAGGGGCTCAAATTCGATTCGTTTAAAGAAGTCCAGTACGGTCGACCATAGTTTCTTCATCACTTGCTCCTCCACGTGCGGGACTGCAGGGCCGTGAGGGCCAGGAAAAGGAAGAAGGAGGTAAACAGGACATAGTAGACGATGTCGTGAGTGACGATTACCCCCTTGGTAAAGTTCTCGATATGCGACAGCAGCGATATATCATCCAGGACCGCACCCATGGTAAAGCCCGCCAGGTCCTTGGCCCAGTTGATGACCCAGATGAGGATAAGGGCGCCGAAGGTGATTACCGCGGCCACGACCTGGCGTTCGGTCACCGACGACGCGAAGAGACCCAGCGATAAAAAGGCGCCCGTCATCAGGATCATACCGAGGTAGTTGGTAAGGATCAGCCCCCACTCCGGCTGGCCGTAGACGAAAAGAAAGATAGGGATCGGAATGGTCAAAAAGAACATGGCAAAGAGCACCGACTCGGCGGCCAGGAATTTCGAGAAGAGCACCTCGATATCCCTGACCGGATAGGACAGCAACAGCTTGAGCGTTCCCGATCGTTTTTCCTCGGCGATGAGCCGCATCGTGAGTATCGGCAGCATAAACAGCAGGATGACCGAGAGGTTTCCGAACAACGGCCGAACGACCCACTCCCCGAGGTTCAGGTAGTCCATATATTCGGGGTAGTCCATATATGTGGAGGTCACCTTGGAAAACGAGAATATCATCGAGAAGAAAAAGAACCCGGCGATGACCAGGAAGATAAAGATAATCACGTACGCCACCGGCGACATGAAGTAAGATTTCATCTCTTTTTTATAGAGAGCCCATATATTTCTCATGCGTTAGGCCTCCGTTTCTTCCGTAACGAGTTTGATAAAGATATCCTCGAGCGTAACGTCCTGCGCCTTGAGCTCGATCAGCTTGAAGTTATTCTGTACGACCGCCCGCGCGAGGTCGGGTTTGAGCTCCCGGTCGTCCTTGGACTCGATGTGATAGGTCGTCCCGAACAGGCCCGTTTCTTTCTCTGTGACCCCCGCCACTCCCGGCACGCCGGAAAGCGTCTTGGTGATCTCGGCGACGGGGCCCTGGACGGTTATGATGACGCGGCCCTTGCCCTTCATCCGCTTGCCAAGGTTGGCCGGGGTATCGACCGCGATAAGCTCTCCCTCGTTGATGATGATGACCCGCCCGCAGACCTGGCTGACCTCGGGCAGGATATGGCTGCAGAGGATGATCGTCCGCTGGCCGGCCAGGGACTTGATGAGCTTTCTGATGGAGATGATCTGCATCGGGTCAAGGCCTATGGTCGGCTCGTCGAAGATCAGAATCGGCGGGTCGCCGAGCAACGCCTGGGCGATGCCGACCCGCTGCAGATACCCGCGCGAGAGTTTCTTGATTCCACGGCCCGCAACTGCGTTGATCTCGGTGAGGTCCACGACCTTTTTGATGACTCGTTCCCTCTCTTTCTTGGGGATCCCCTTGATCTCGGCGACGAATTTTAAATAGCCGATCACCGTCATGTCGGTGTAGAGGTAGATGTTCTCGGGGAGGTACCCGATTTGCTGCTTGACCTTGATGGGGTCTTCCTGGACGTTAAACCCCGCCACGCTGGCCGTGCCGGAGGTCGACGGAAAGAGGCACGTAAGGATGGACATGGTGGTGGTCTTCCCGGCGCCGTTGGGGCCGAGGAATCCCAGGGTCTCCCCCTGCTTTACCGAAAAACTCAGGTCTTTGAGCGCCGCGTGAGGGCCGTAATACTTGGTAAGGTTCTTGACCTCGATCATATCCATAAAACTACCCCTCTGGAATGTGGGTTTATATCCCGAATGGTTGAAAGTTTAGAATACGGTTTAGGTTTTTTACGGCATGCCTGCCCGGACTATCGACGAGATCGACAGGGGAAAAGAGAATTCGTCTGTTAAAAAGCACAGAGAAAAACCGCGGACAAAGAAATCGGGTCTCATCCTTTGTTCCACCTCGCGAGGTTTGTCTCCACATAAATTAGCAATTTTATTCGATAAGCTCCGTAAAGTCAAGGGCTTTCATAATTACTTTCTATGGCGTGTATATTATAATAGTCTAATTTAGGTGAATCAAAATTAGGATGTATCCTATTAGCACCTGTAGGGATGGCATTAATGCCGCCCGTCTTCCCATGACGGTCATCCGCGAAACCTGCCATACGGAATAATTGTCGTCCAGCTGCGCGGGTCGCATATATGCGACCCCTACGGATTCTAATGCGGGTGGGGGTGATAAGCAAAGAACCGACGTTATCTCTATGTGTAGCTGCCGGACACGATGAATCGTGTCCCTACGGGTCGTAAGGACGTGTTCTGTTAGAACCCGTAGGGGCGGCATACATGCCGCCCCAGGGTATTGACAAACCTGCTTTTCAGTACTATCGCAAATCATGTCATTGCGAGGAGCGAAGCGACGTGGCAATCTCGCACACAGTA
>JAFGAS010000077.1 GCA_016933535.1 Candidatus Zymogenaceae bacterium | reverse complement strand
TATGTTCGAGTAGGTGTTATAGTAGGCGTCGTTGTAGTTATAGTACGAGTCCGAGTAGTTGTAGTAGGCGTTCGAGTAGTTATAGTAACCGGGAGGGTAGACGTTTACATACGTGCCGGAGCATTCATCCTGGCCCTGGGTGATAACTGCGGTGACACCGAGCGTGCCGACTAAAGCGATCCCCTTGGCCATGCGCTTCATCGCCTCGCGCCGGGAGAGCTTTTCTTTTTCCTGGGCCCCGGTCCCTTTGTCGATAACTTCGCTTTTCTTTTTCTTATCTTTCATTGTCTTCTCCTTTTTCAGGGCCATTGTACGATGAAGAGACGGCAATGTGAAAATCAAAACGGCCGAGGTTTCTACTTGGCGCGGTGAGTGGTGAGATTTCCGTTGACCCCCGTCGACCTATCTTACGTATCGATCAATTTGTTTTTTACTATAAGAAAAAGAATTTGTCAAGGATTTTCGGCAGTCCGATCGCCTTATTGAGCAATGTAGATAGAACTGATAGACAGCCGTCCCGTGAGTGTGTGAGGGCGGACAAACGAAGTGTGGTTTGTGCGGGAAGGGGTAAATATTACCCTCCCGTGCTGTTGAATCTGCTTGACAGATGCAGCCCATTTGGTGTTTAATTACTACTGTCGTAGTAATAAGAGAGATTGTGAGTTGTACATCTCAACGGATCAAGATATTCATAAGGAGCAGGCGTAATGAAAAAGGGAGACAAATACGGCGCCCACCGGGTGATCGAGCCGAAGGGGGTGCTTCCCCAGGCCGCCGATAGAATCGACAATTCCATGGAGATCTACGATAACGAGATCCTCGTTTCCGTCAAGACCCTCAACGTCGATTCGGCCTCGTTTACCCAGATCGAAGAAGAGGCCGGTCACGACACGAAAAAGATCGGTGAAATCATCATGAACATTGTCGCGGCAAGGGGTAAACAGCAAAACCCGGTCACCGGATCGGGAGGGATGTTCATGGGGACGATCGAGGCGATCGGCACGGCGCTTGCCGATAAGGTCGCCGTCAAGCCCGGGGACTTCATCGCATCGCTGGTTTCCCTCTCGACGACACCGCTGGTTATCGACAAAATCGTCGAGATCCGTCCCGACCGCGACCAGGTCGATATCGTCGGCAAGGCGATCCTGTTTGAAAGCGGCATCTACGTTAAGCTGCCCGACGACATGCCTCAGTCCGTGTCGCTGGCGGTGCTGGACGTGGCGGGGGCCGCCGCCCAGACGGCAAAGCTCGTCAAACCGGGTGATACTGTCTTTATCATCGGCGCCGGGGGGAAATCCGGCATGTTGTGTGCCTATGAGGCCAAGCGGCGCGCGGGCGTAACCGGTGTTGTCATCGGTACGGGGCATTCCGCCGAGAGCACAAAAAGGATCGGCGACCTCGGTTTTTGCGACCACGTTATCAAGGTCAACGCCACCAATCCGCTGGAAGTGGAGCGCGAGGTCAGCAGGCTGACCGCAGGCAAAATGGCCGATATCACCATCAACTGCGTCAACATACCCAACACCGAGATGGGCTCCATCGTTGCCACGAAAAACGACGGACTTATCTACTTTTTCTCGATGGCCACGAGTTTCACCAAGGCGGCCCTGGGTGCGGAGGGTATCGGCTCGGACGCCACCATGATCATTGGCAACGGCTATACAAAAGGCCATGCCCAGATCTCTCTCAATATCCTGAGGGAATGCCCGGCGTTGCGGGAGATATTTATGAAACTCTATGCGTGAGACCCTGGTCGACCTGGTCGAAATATCGGGGGCGCAGATAGTCTCGGTCGTGGGTCTTGCAAAGAACACGGGCAAGACCACCGTGTTGCTCTATCTTATCGAACGCCTCGGGGCCGCCCCCGGGACCCTGGCCCTGACCTCCACGGGACGGGACGGCGAGGCGATCGACGAGATCACACGCAAAGAGAAGCCGTCGGTTACCGTGCGGGAGGGGACCCTGGCCACCACCGGCGAGCGTTCGCTGGGGCAGGAAGCGGGGCTCACGGTAGTGCGCGATACCCCATACACGACCGCTACCGGCGCCATACTGGTGGTTCGGGCCGACCGAAAGGCCCGGGTGGTCCTCGAGGGACCGACGACGACAGCCGAGATGGGACGGTTGGTAGCCGAGCTCATCGAGCGGGAGGGTGCGCGCCGGGTCATTATCGATGGATCGCTGGACCGGATTGCGGCGGCGGCGCCCGGCATTTCCGACGGGGTGATCCTGACCGCGGGGGCGGTTCTGGGGCCGGACGTGGATACGGTTGTACGAAAGACCCGGCATGCGGTGGACCTCTTCATGACCGGGCGGTCGACCGTGGCCGCGCCACGGGTTTCCGGAGTCTCCCGGTACTGCGCGGCAAGCGCCGACGGGGCGGATTGGGAAATCTGCGAGGGGTCGGTCATCACGGACCTTTCTGCGGTCGTCGGGATGCTGCAAAAAAGGGCGCGGTATCTCTTCGTATCGGGGGCCCTGACCGATGAGGTGCTGGAGACGCTCATAGAAAACGACCTTTGTCCCGTCGTAATCGCAAACGACGCCACCCGGCTGTTCACGTCGGAGCGGGTATCGGCCCGCTATGCACAGGCGGGCGGAGCGGTCCGGGTCCAGCGGGTTATCGGGCTCATCGGGCTGACGGTCAACCCTCATAATCCCGAAGGGATAGATTTTGATCCCGACGGCTTTTTGGGGGCAATGAGACAAGGTATACCGGACGTGCCGGTTTTTGATATCGTGCGGGAGGAATCGGGTGGAATCCAAACTCGGCCTTGACAAGACAGTCATCGATGAGTGCCGCGGCTTTGCGGAAAAAATCACCGGTGATCTCATGGGATTTATTCAGTCTCACACCACCGACAGCGTGGAACGGGCGGTGACGCGGCTCATGGGGCTGGACGGAACGGACCGGATCGGCACCCCGTATCCCAACGTGTTGGTGGACGCGGTTAAGCGGTCGCGCGGGCTCGGGCAGGGAATCGCGGCGGCGTCGGCCGACCTTATTGCGTACACCGGGGGGGCGCTGGCCGATGCCGTGAAGGCGATCGCCGACAAAAAACTCAAACTATCCGATGTGCCGGCGCTGGATTGGGATAAAAGGGTCGAGATCGTCAGGCCCCTGGCGGAGGCCGGATTGGCCGAAATCAAGAGCCGGGCCGATGAACGGAACAGCCTGCGGGCGGCATACCCGATGAGCGGCCCGCCGCTCTTCTACGTGATCGTTGCCACGGGCAATATATACGAGGACGCGGCCCAGGCGGTAAGCGCCGTGGCAAACGGCGCCGATTGTATCGCGGTCATCCGCTCCACCGCCCAGAGCCTTCTGGACTACGTCCCCTACGGAGCGACCACTGAGGGTTTCGGCGGCACCTACGCCACCCAGGAAAACTTCAAGATCATGCGGCGGGCGTTGGATGAGGCAATCCAGCGAGAGGGCCGCTACGTAAATCTGGTCAACTACGCCTCGGGCCTCTGCATGCCGGAGATCGCGGCGGCCGCGGCCTTCGAGCGGCTGGATATGCTGCTCAACGATTCGATGTACGGCATCATATTTCGCAACATCAACACCTACCGTACGTTCGTCGACCAATATTTTTCCCGGATGATCAACGCGAAGGCCGATATCATCATCAATACCGGGGAGGACAACTACCTGACTACAGCCGACGCCGTCGAAAAGGCCCATACGGTGATTGCCAGCGACTTCATCAACGAGTCGTTTGCCCAAAGATCGGGACTCCCGCCGCGGCTCATGGGGCTGGGTCATGCCTTCGAGATAGACCCTTCCATCGAGGGAGGGTTTCTTATGGAACTCGCCCAGGCGCAGATGATCAGGGAGATCTTTCCCGAAGCCCCCATTAAATATATGCCCCCCACCAAGCACGTGACCGGGAACGTCTTTCAGACACACCTGGTCGATATGATGTTCAACGTCTGCTCCGTCATGACCGACCAATCGATCCACCTGCTGGGGATGCTGACAGAGGCCATCCATACCCCGTTTGTCGGCGACCGATACCTGTCTCTTTCCGGGGCGCGTTACGCCAAGAATACTATGAGGGGAATCGGCGACGAGATCTCGTTTAAGCCGGACGGGTTCATCCAGAGACGGGCGCGCGAGGTTCTCGGCAAGGCCCATGAGATGCTGGCGGAGATCGTCGACATCTCTCTGGTGGAATCGCTGGCCCGGGGGATGTTTGCCGATATCCACCGGGATCCCAAAGGGGGCAAGGGGATCGACGGCGTGGTGAAAAAGGATGATGACTACTACAATCCGTTCCTCGAGGCGTGATATGGCCCAACAGGACAAGAAAGGAATCGTAAAACCGTACGGCGACGCCATGGGGGACGGAGCCGTCCAGCTCTCGTTCACGCTTCCGGGCGTCTCGGGAGAGATAGCCGAGGAGGCCGCCCGGCGCCTGGCGGGCAAGATGGGGATAGACGACCCGTACGTGAGCAGCTGTGACGACATCGGGTCGGAAATGACCTTTATCGTCCTCTACGGGAAGGTCAGGCATTCTGTCGATATCGGACAAATCAAGGGTTTTGACCGGGGCGATGAAAAGATCCCGAACATGAAGGTCATCGACCACATGATCGAAGAGAAGCTGGGCCGCGTCATTACGGCGGTCGGCGCCTGCATCGAGAGCGACGCCCATACCGTCGGCATCGACGCCATCATGAACATGAAAGGCTATTCCGGGGACTACGGCCTGGAGCGCTACAAGAACATCCGGGCCATCAACATGGGCGCCCAGGTGAGCGCCGAAGAAGTCGTCCGCGAGGCGATCCGGGAAAAGGCCGAGGTCATCCTCGTCTCCCAGGTGGTGACGCAAAAGGAAGTCCACGTCAGGAATCTCACCCGTCTCGTAGATCTTCTGGAGGCCGAGCACGTTCGGGACGGGGTCATCCTTGTTGTCGGCGGACCGCGGATCACCCGGGAACTTGCCAAGGAGCTCGGCTTTGACGCCGGCTTCGGGCGGGGCACGCTGCCGTCACACGTAGCCTGGTTTATCCTTAATCGGCTTCTTGAGAAGGAGGGCAGGGCATGAAGACAACCCCCAGCGCGCTGGAGCGCTTCTACGTTCAATGGGAATTTTCCGTCGGCACCAACATCAGCGCATCCTGCGGGGCCGAAACGACGACGGCCGACCTCCTGGCAATGGCCGGAGAAGAACGGAGGAACGAGTACCTTTCTCTGGGCCTCGGGTACCGGGAGAACAAGGGCGACGAGCGGCTCAGAGAGCTGATTGCCGAAGAATATGAGAACCTCGCCGCCGCCGATATCCAGCTTTGCTGCGGGGGGTCGGAGGCGATCTTCCTCTTGATGCATACCGAGATCTCCCCGGGAGACCGGATCATAGCCGAGAAACCCCTCTACCAGACGCTCTTCCAGGTGGCCGAAGATCTCGGCGTGGAGGTCGATTGGCTTGATCTGATGGAATCGGAGGATTACGTTCCCGACCCCGAGCGTCTTGCCGGCCTATTGGCAAAAAGGCCTGCAAAAATGGTCGTCATCAATCACCCCCACAGCCCCACCGGATCGATCCTGAGCGCCGCACTGCTCACCGAGATCGTGGATATCTGCGGTCGATACGGGGCGTTGTTGGTCTCCGACGAGGTCTACTGGGGGGCCTTTTATGACAAGGCGGACGTCGTTGCCCATGCCGCGGACCTTGCCGAAAACGTCGTGACCATCGGCGACATGACCAAGCCCTACGGACTGGGGGGACTCAGGATCGGGTGGCTCGCCTGCCGGCGGCGCGATATCCTTCAGGAGGCCTCGGCCCTCAAGGACTACACGACGATGTGTGCCGCCGGACCCTCAGAGTATCTCTCGGTCATCGCGCTGGAACACAAGGAAAAAATCCTGGCGCGCAACATGGGCATTGCCGCCGAAAACATCACCCTGTTCGACCGGGTGGTAAAGGACTCCGGGGGCAAGCTCTCCTGGGTAAGGCCGCGGGGCGGATACACGGGATTCGTCACGCTTTCCGTGCCGGGAATGACGGGCCGGGACCTTGCGCTGGGCCTCATCAAGCAAAGGGATGTCCTCATTCTGCCGGGGGACGTCTTCGGGGATGAGGGCAAATTCCGGATTGGGGTGGGAACCCGGCGCGACGAGTTTGTCAGGGGAGTCGAGGCACTGGCGAATTTTGTGTCCCGCCTGTGAGTGGCCGGGCCCGAGATCCGCTTTTTCGGGAGCGTCCGTCGGGCGCGTCGCAAACGCCCGTATCGTCCGCGTACCGGGAGGTCGTCTCATATTCCTTGCACGGTCGGGCGGCAGTGGTGTATGATAGATATTCAGATATAGACGGGTAACCAGATGGCCGACAGTGATATTCTCATCGAATCGACAATCCGACTCAGGATGAGCAGCGCCGACGCCCACTACGGCGGCGGGCTGGTGGATGGGGCCGGGATCCTGGCGCTCTTCGGCGACGTGGCCACGGAGCTCCTCATTCGGCTCGACGGCGACGAGGGGCTCTTCCTGCGCTACGACGAGGTCCGGTTCATCGCCCCGGTCTATGAGGGGGACTATATCGAGGCGACCGGAAGGATAACGAAGGTCGGCGGCACATCACGGGCGATGGAGTTTACGGCCCGCAAGGTAGTGGCCGCACGGCGGGACATCAGCGCCTCGGCGGCCGATTTTTTACCCGAGCCCGTCATTGTTGCGGAGGCGCGGGGTATTTGTGTCACTCCAAAAGAGCTTCAGAGAACGAATAAGAAATAGCGGGAGGTTTTACCGATGGCCTACATGAATTACGAGCTGGTTTCCAAGAAAACCGAGCGAATTTCCACCAAATACCGAAAGATATTGACCGATATCCCCGTGCCGGAATCGATACCAATCCTCAAGGAGCTCAGGAAATACGAGCCGATCTCCATGAGCGGCCAACCCCTGGTCGTGTGGGATAACGCCGAGAACATCACCGTCCGGGACCGCTGGGGTAACAAATGGATCGACTTTTCCTCCGGCGTGCTTGTCGCCAACTGCGGACACCTCCCCCCGGAGATGAAGCGGGCCCTCGTGGATCAGATCAACTCGGGCATGATCCACTCCTACTGCTTCCCCAACGAGCCCAGGGCAAAGCTCGTCAAGAAGATGATCGAGATCGCCCCGAAGGGGATGGATAAGGTCTTTCTCCTGACCACCGGCGCGGAGGCCACGGAAAACGCCATCAAGCTGGCAAAGACCTGGGGTACGCGCACCGTCGGCCCGGACAAGAACGTCATCGTGACCTTTTCCGGTTCCTTTCACGGGCGGACCCTCGGCTCACAGCTGGCCGGCGGTATTCCTGCCTTAAAAGACTGGATCGGAGCGCTTGACCCCACGTTCGTCAACGTCCCGTTTCCGGACGGGTATCGATTCGAGGACACGAGCTTTGACGTCTTCGAGAAGAGCCTGGCAGACCGCGGGATCGGCAAGGACCGCGTCTGCGGCGTGATGATGGAATCCTATCAAGGCGGTATCGCAGGGTTTTATCCCGGAGAGTACGTCAAGAAGCTCAGAAAATGGTGTGACGACGCCGGAGCGCTCTTGATCGACGACGAGGTGCAGGCGGGCTTCGGGAGGTCGGGAAAGCTCTTTTCCATCGAACACTACGGCATCGTTCCCGACATCATCTGCTGCGGCAAGGGGATGAGCGGGGGGTTGCCGATATCGGCGGTCATCGGCAATTCGAAATTCATGGATATCTACGGGCCGGGCGAGATGACCTCCACCCACAGCGGCAACCCGCTGACCTGCCGGGCGGCGCTTACCAGTATAGACCTGCTGCTGAAAAACAAGCTCGTGGAAAACTCGGCGAAGATGGGCAAGATACTTCACGCCGAACTGGGCAAGATCAAGGACGAGCACGGCGACATCATCGGCCGCGTCCAGGGCAAGGGGCTCTTGGCGGCGATTCTCTTCGTCAAGAGCGGGACCAAGGAGCCGGACCATCCGCTGGCGTTTGCCATCGTGGAGAGGTGCATCCAGAAGGGCGTCATGCTTTACGCGCCCCTGGGGCCGGGCGGCGGCACCGTAAAGATCAATCCGCCGCTGATCATTACGGCCGAGCCGTTGATGGAGGGGCTCTCGGTAGTGGCCGAGGCCGTGTCGGCTTGCCGGAAGGAATTGAAAAGGTAGCGGCGGGCGATCGAGGATCATTATACCATGAACGTTTGGTTTATCAAGATGCTGAGCCTGCTTCGGATCGGAACCGGCGGATACAAGACCGGGGCCTACAAGCCGGATTGATGTCCGCACGCCCGAGTGCGTCCGGCACGAGTGTATCGGGGCGCCGGGGATTCAAACGGGCCTTTTGGACTGCCGTTTCCTCCGGGCGCCGATCTCGCAACCAAACTGAATGGACAAACCCATGAGAAGCTATAAAGACATAGAGCTGTTCAAAGACGTCACAGAAAAAGAGTGGAACGACTGGCGGTGGCACGTCAGAAACCGCATTACCACCGTCGAGGCCCTCAAGAAGGTCATAAACCTCACCGCCGAGGAGGAAGAGGGGATCAGGACGACGCTGGCCCGCTTTAGGATGGCCGTCTCTCCCTACTATGCCTCCCTGATGGACCCGGATGACCGCTGCTGCCCCGTCCGAAAGCAGGCCATCCCAACGATCAGCGAAACCCGCAAGGCCCCGGAGGACCTCGAAGATCCCCTGAGCGAGGACGAGGACTCCCCCGTGGCGGGCCTTACCCACCGCTACCCCGACCGGGTCCTTTTTCAGGTCACCGACCAGTGCACCATGTACTGCCGGCACTGTACGCGCCGGCGCATGGTCGGCGTCAACGACAAGATGCGCAGTAAAGCCGAACTACTGGCCGATATCGACTATATCCGGGAGACGCCGGAGGTAAGGGACGTGCTCCTTTCCGGCGGCGATCCGCTCACGCTGGGAGACGACCAGATCGAGTGGATTATTGCCGAGCTCCGGAAGATCCCCCACGTGGAGGTCATCCGCGTCGGCTCCCGAACGCCGGTGGTGCTGCCCCAACGTATCACCCCCGAACTCGTCGATATGCTCACAAAGTATCACCCGATCTGGTTCAACACCCACTTTAACCACCCCAACGAGATCACCGAGGAGTCGGCCCGGGCCTGCGATCTCCTCACGCGGGGGGGCATCCCCGTCGGCAACCAGTCGGTGCTGCTGCGCGGCGTCAACGACTGCATTCACGTCATGAAGGCGCTCGTCCACGGCCTCATGAAGATCCGCGTGCGGCCCTATTACCTCTACCAGTGCGACCTTTCGGTGGGCATCGAGCACTTCCGCACCTCCGTTGGCAAGGGCATCGAGATCATAGAGCGGCTGCGCGGCCACACCTCGGGCCTGGCAATCCCGACCTTCGTGGTGGACGCCCCCGGCGGCGGCGGCAAGATCCCGGTCATGCCCCAGTATATGATATCTCGCAGCGACCACAAGATCATCTTCCGCAATTACGAGGGATTTATCTCTTCCTACACGGAACCGGTCATCAACCACGAGGAGTGCCCGATTTGCAGGAAGATGGAGGAGAAAGGGGTAAAGAGCATCGGCATCGAAAAGCTCTTCACCGGGGAGGCGTCATCCCTGCGCCCCACGGACTCCGTGCGGGACAAGCGAAAGAAGAGCCAATTCCACGCATAAGAAAAACCCGGAAGGACAAAGTCTTTCCGGGGACATTTTTGAAATGTATACGGCCGGAGAGCCTATCTCCGGCCGCAGCGCATGTTGCCGGGTCATTTGCCGGCGATGAAAGCGTCGTGACAGACTCTCACCGCCTCGTCGATTGCCGCCCGATCGACCAGCGCGCTGATGCGGAAGCGCGAGGTGTGCACGTCGTGTACCGGGATGCCCCGACTGCTCAATAGAGAGATGGTCTTTTTCACGTTTTGGCCGGTATTGTTGATTCCCTCACCGATCAGTGACAGCGCCCCCCACTCCTCGAAGAAGAGGATCCGTTTTGGGAAACGGGAGCCAAGCCTTTCCTTCATGCCCCGATAACCGTGGACGTTCTCCAGCGACAGGATGAAACTAAACGAAAATCCTTGCCCGCCGTAGGTCTTGAGGTCGAACTGCTTGTAGTCGGCCGCCTCGTCATCCAGGAAATCCATGAGTCCCGTGATCTCCTGCCGGGAAAAAAGGTCGTCGGAGACCACGTAGGTCAATTCCCGTTCGAAGACCACCGCCCGGACAAGGCCCGTGCGCGTCTCCTCGTAAAAATCGCCCACAACGGTGCCCCCGCCCGTTCCGAAGGTGGAGACCGAACGGATGGTGATGCCGGCCCGCTTTGCGTATTCGACGGCGGTCGTGTTGAGGACCCGGGCCCCGGCCGCGGCCATTTCCTGCATCTCGTCAAACGAGAGCCGATCTATCTTCCTGGCATCGGTCACGATCCGGGGGTCGGTCGAGAGGACCCCGTCCACGTCCGAGCAGATTTCGAGGTACTCGGCGCCCAGGGCGGCCGCCAGCGCCACCGCCGTCGTATCCGACCCCCCGCGGCCCAGTGTCGTCACCTCGTTTTCGATGCTGACGCCCTGGTAGCCCGCCACGATGGCAATAAGGCCCGATTGGAGCGCCTCCACGATCCGGCGGGGCCGTACCTCCACAATCCGGGCGTTGGAGTGGCGCGTATCGGTGATGATGCCGCTCTGGGACCCGGTAAAGGACTTCGCGGGGTGGCCCATCTCGTTGAGCGCCATAGACAACAGCGTCATCGAGATGCGCTCCCCCACGGACAGCAGCATATCGAGCTCCCGGGCGGTGGGGGTGGCGACCATTTCCTTTGCCAGCGAGAGGAGTTGGTCGGTGGTGTCGCCCATGGCGCTGACCACAACGACAATGCGCTTGTTGAGCCGTTTCTCGGCGATAATTCGCTTGGCAACCTGTTTGAGTTTGTCCGGGTCGGCCACCGAGGAGCCGCCGTATTTATGCACGACGATCGGCTGTGTCTGTGAATCCATCTTTCCTTCCATCGTTGGCGGGACTATCCCGCCAGTCCGTCGCCGAGGCGTTTGCCCCCCAGCACGTGCAGGTGCAGGTGCCAGATGATCTGGCCGCCCTCGGGTCCGTTGTTGATCACCGTGCGGAATCCCCGGTGGTCAATGCCCTTTATCCTGGCGACCTCGAAGGCACCACGGTACATAGCCTCCATGATCGACATTTTGCCGTTCCGGTACAGGGTGTTGAGATCGTCGACGTGCTCCTTGGGGACCACCACTACGTGGACGGGCGCCAGGGGGTTGATATCCTCAAAACAGAAGACCTTGTCGTCCTCATAGACAATCGTGGAAGGTTGCTGTTTGGCAACCAGATTGCAAAAGAGACATCCCATACGCCGTACCTCTCTCATGGGGTAAAAGTGAAAGAAATTATAGCGCCTTGCCCGCCCGAATGCAAGGATGTCGATCATATTCGTTGAAAAAAGGTTCAAACGGTGATATAAATAAAAAATCCTGTCACTTCTTCAGAACAATTATCGAAAATCGTTGTCACTATCCATATCCACGCCTATGGGAGGTTTGTCGTGAAAAAGGCAATCATCTTTTCCTGTATTGTCGTCGCGTTATTTTTCGCAACCGCATCCGCCCGGTCCGAGCAAGGGGGGCTACCCGACCTGACGGGTGGCGCCGTTACTATCCCCTGGTCGGACTTCAAGGAGCTTATTAAGGACCTGATCGCCCCGCCTCCGCCTCCCCCGGCCCCACCCGCGCCCCCCGCCGACTATTCGGTGAGCTCGGTGGCCTATACCGGGAGACTCGAGGGAGACAGCGCCGTTTTTTCCGCGTCGTTTGCGGTGGTGGTGCTGGCCGAGAAAAAATGGGTCGAGGTCCCGCTTCTGTCCAGCGAAGCGGCGATTTCCGACGTTACCATGGACGGCGTCCCCGTTACCCTTTCGGTTCGAAACGGCATGTATGTTATTATTACCGATAAACCGGGAACGCACACCGTATCGCTGAAGTTCTTCGTCCCCGTCGATACCGGTGCCGGCCCGAACGCCGTCGATATTCCCCTTCCGGAAGTCCCGTCTTCAACGCTCAGGTTTTCCGTACCCAGGCCGGGTCTCGATATACAGATAACACCCGCCCACTTCAGGAAAGTTACGCCCTCCGGCGGCTCGACAACCCTGGATGCGGTGCTGCCGGTTACCGACCGGGCCCTTATCTCATGGAGCCCCGCCGTACGTGAGGAGATCTCCGGGACGCTCAGGGTACAGGCACAGGTCAATACCATCATCTCGGTGGGTGAGGGGATTATGAAGGGTGTCACCACGGTTAGCTACGACATCTCGCATGGGACCCTCTCGACGTTTTCGGTCGTCGTGCCGGCCGGCATCGATATCCTTGACGTCTCGGGAGACGCGGTTCGCGACTGGAAGGCCGTCCCGAACGGCGACACCTCGACGATTCTCATCAACACGGGATTTGCGGTCTCCGGCACGACGAACATCGTGCTCCTCTACGAGCGCAATATGGGAGGAACCACCGCCGATATCGACGTGCCTCAGATCGAGGTCAATGACGTGGTCCGGGAGATCGGCTATCTGGCGGTTACCGCCTCCACAAAGGTGGGGATCGAGGAGATCTCGTCCAAGAACCTGGCCGGGTTGGACAGCTCCGAGCTTCCGCCCGATCTCGTTTCCGCCTCGGAAAACCCGATCCTCTTTTCCTATAAATACCTGAAATACCCCTACGCCCTCAGACTCTCGGTCGTGACCTATGAGGATATCCCGAGCCTCACCACGGTGGTGAAGAAGGCCGACCTGGCCTCTCTGTTGACGGTTCGGGGCGACCTGGTGACCCGGGCCGTCTTTGAGATAAAAAACAACGTCAAGCAGTTCATGCGACTTTCGCTGCCGGAGGGTTCGACCCTCTGGAGCGCCTACGTCTCGGATCGGCCGGTCAAGCCGTCGGTGGACAAGGACGGCACGATCCTTATCCCCCTTGACCGGTCCGCCCGCACCGACACCTCGCTCACCTCTTTTGTCGTAGAGGTCGTCTATATTACCGAAACCAAGCCTCTCGGTGCATTATTGGGCAGGCGTGAGTTTATCGCCCCCGTCATTGATATCCAGACCGATGCCCAGGCGTGGACGGTATATTTACCGGAGCGGTATTCCTACAGGAGTGTCGGCAAGGACATGGAGCCTAGTACGCCTGCCCCCATTGGGTATGGATCAGACATGGGAATGAACGCCCCGGCGTTGGCGCCCATGGAAGAAATGGATGCATCCGATGAGGTGTACCGGGGCGACTTCGAAAAGAAGGAAGAACCCCGGTCCCAGATCTACATGGAAAAGAATATCTACGCCGAGGGGCTGTCGGCCATGGGCGGCGTTACGGGAATGAAGGGGGTGCTGCCCGTCAAGCTTGACATTCCGTTTTCCGGCCGACCAATGAGTTTTTCCAAGGCGATCGTCAGCCCCGGCGAACGGTCCACGATAAGGATCAGATACGAGGGGAAAGGAGTTTCCGGCCTCCTGTTCTATATCGGCATGGCCCTGTTCGGGATCCTCTTTGTCAGCCTGATCATCGCGTTGCGGCAGTCCCTGGAGGTGCGGCGGGTCGTTATCGATCGAAGGCTCGCGGCGCTGTTCGGCGGATCGTTGATTGCGATTATCCTGATTGCCGTTTTCCTGATCATGGACACCGGTGCGGCCTGGTGGGGGCTCGTTATTGCCGTCCTCATCGGCGGCGGCCTCTTTGCCAGAGACCTGATCGAAAAGATCAAGGAAATGGCCCGGCAGTCGAAAGAGGAACACATCAAGCGGGAAAAAGAACGATCCAAATTGGAAAAGAAACATGAGAAGTAAGGCTCTCCCGGCGCTGCTGGTCCTTCTTCTTATCCTGACGGCCTCTCAGGTCCGCGCCGAAAAGGCAGCGTTCCCGTCGTTGCCCGATACGAAGATTACCGTGCCGTGGGACCAGTTTGTAAAGATGATGGAGGAGCTCGGCCGCAAGCCGGCCCCTCCTCCTCCGCCGCCGTTTGACGTTTCGGTCGGCAGGGCGGCCTATTCCATCCGCCTTTCGTCCGGTCGGCTGGAATCGTCGGTGATTCTTTACGCAACGGCCTATGGTGAGGGATGGCACGAGCTGTTCGTTGCCGGCCGGGATACGCCGCTGGTCTCGGTTTGGGTCGACGATAAGGAGGCGGTCACGTTTGTGCGGGATGACGGTGTGTGGGTGGCGTTTGTGGGCGAGGGGAAAAAGACGATCCGGGCGGTCGTCGTTTGCGACGCCCCCCAGACGCCGGGTCCCCACACGGTAACGATCCCGGGCCCCAATGCGGCGGTCAGGGGTGTCGATCTGAGTTACCCGCGTTATTTTACCGACGTGGGGGTCGGCGGGGTTGTCACCGCTTCTGCGCCGGGGAGAATCTCGTCGGTGCTCTCGGGCAGCGGCGGCATCACGGTCTCCTATACCGTTGCAGCCGTGGATAAACCGGAGGCCCCCGGCAAGAAGATAATCGGTCCCCCGGAGATAATTGCCGAGGTCCTGTCGGTAATGGATATCGAGGAGGAAGCGGTCCTTTCATGGACCCGCATCGGCTACGAAGTAAGAAACGCCCCCGTGCGGTCGTTTCGGGTAAAGCTGCCGAAGGGCTTTGACCTCCTGGATGTAACGGGAGAGGGGATCGCTTCATGGAAGGTTTCCGAGGACCGCACGGAGGTTGCCGTTACCGTCGGATACGACGTCATCGGGACCTACGGGCTTGTTTTTTCCTTCGAGAAGGGAAGGACGGAGGATATGGATTCGGCCGCGCTGCCCAAGGTCACCCCCGTGGGCGCCATCCGGACGACGGGCTTTGTCATGGTCGTCTCGGGCGGCGGATTTGAGGTTACCGAGGAAAAGGCCGAGCTTCTCACGCCCCGGGACCCCTCCGAGCTTCCCCAGGCCATTGTCTCCCTGTCGGCCCTGCCGCCGATCCTTGCCTATCGTTTTACCGACCCCGGTTTTTCTCTCTCGGTGGCGATCGGAAAGGGGGAGGCCCTGTATGCGCTCTCGGCCTTTGCCGATTCGGCAAACTCGGTCGTCCTGGTGACAACGGACGGCAAGATGGTCGTGAGGACGAACTATTTTATCCGCAACAGGAACCTCCAGTTTCTCAAGATATCCCTGCCGGCCGGTTCGGTCTTCTGGTCGGCCTCGGTGCGGGGAATTGCGGTAAGGACGTCGACCAAACAGGAGGGTGTCGTCATGGTACCCCTTCCGATGGGTACCGGCGATGCCGCCGAACCATTTATCGTCTCCGTTGTCATCTTCGTGCCGACGAAAACGCTGGGGCTGGCCGGGCGGCTGCTGCTGCCGCTGCCGCGGCTCGAAATCCCAACCGGCCAGATGATGGCGACTTTCTACCTCCCTGAGGGTATGTCGTACCTGTCTTTCGGCGGAGACATGGAGCCGATCGAATACTTCACGGAGGTGCTCTCTTCGGAGGCGACAAAATCCTTTGTGTCGGAAAACATGCGCCTCAAGAGGTCGGTGTACGAACGGCAGGAGGAACTCGAAGAGGCCATCTACGAGCAGCAGCAGATGCCCGATAAGACGGGAGCGGAATTGCCGCCGGCCTCCGAGGGCTTTGACCTGCCGCTCAGAGGGAAGGTCTTTCGTTTCGTGAAACTGATTGGTATGGGTGAGGAGACGAGCGTGAGCGCCGTCTATGTCGATCGGCGCCTGACTATTATCGTCATCTGCCTGCTGGTGATCGCGGTTGGGGGATGTGTTATCCGATACAGGCGAACGCTATGGAATATACTAACAAAGCCGATGGGCGACGTGCGTAAGCCTTAGCAATCCGCGGGAGGGCCGAAACGGTGTTCCGCTGAGGCTTGCGGCCGACAGCGAATTCAGCCGTCTTCCGCTGCATATCCGGCGGCGCTTTTTTGTTGACTTATCGCCCATCGATCCTAAAATGGGGGTATGGAGCTTACTATTCTCGGCTCGGGAACGATCGTTCCCTCTCTGACACGCTGGTCGCCTGCCCATATCCTGAGGATCGGGGGGAAGACCGTCCTCATAGACCTTGGGCCGGGAACGCTCCGGCGTATGGTCGAGGCGGGCGCCGGTATCTCGGATATCGACGTCATCTGCATCTCCCACTTTCACCCCGACCACATCGCCGATTTCGTGCCGCTGGTGTTTGCCTCAAAATATGCCGTGGGAAGCTGCCGAACCCGGGACCTGACCGTCGTGGCGCCCGGCGGATTCGGTGAGCTCTACGCCGGACTCATCGAGGTCTTTGGCGGCTGGATCGTCCCGGAGGCCTACCGTCTTGATATTCGGGAGGCAACCGGGGAATCTATCGACCTGGGCGACTTTTCAGTGGCGACCGCGCCGGTAAACCACAACCCCGAGAGCATCGCGATGCGATTTGAGGACGGCGGCGCCTCGTTTGTCTACTCGGGAGACACCGACCTCTCCGACGACCTCGTGGCGCTGGCACGGGCAGCGGACCTGCTGCTGTTGGAGTGCTCATTTCCGGACGACATGAAGGTGGCGGGGCACCTGACGCCGTCCGAGGCAGGGAGTCTCGCCCGGGACGCCGGCGTCCGGCACGTTGTCCTGACCCACCTCTACCCCCCGATGGAAGACGTGGATATCGTATTGGCCGTCGGCGCCTGTTTTTCGGGAAAGATTACCGTGGCCGAGGACCTGATGGTCATACCGATCGGCGGCCTATAGTCGGTCGGCACAGCGGTCATATCTTCGAGAAAAGAGATTTCGTGCGCTTTCCATGATACTGCCGATGATACGATTAGGAACGGCAGAACGGCATTGGTGTAGCTGCTCAGCAAGGCGGAGTGCGGAAACGCACAGACGATAAGGCCCGCCGGACGATTATTCCCATCCTCCCCTTGATGATCCCGTAGGTGAGATTTCTCGTTGAAAGGAGCGCGGTAAGGCGACCGAATCGGGGTCGAATAATACCCCGGTTCGGTCGATTGATCAAGAAAAGCCTGTAGGTGTCTCCCGACGAAAGTCGACGGGTCGCATCGGGGGCCGGGAGGTTGTCACCCTTGGTTGTGAGAAAAACGCCGTCGGGCGTGGTTGAAATACCGACGATTCGATGCGATACATAGTGTCCTTTTTCCGGAACACAGATAATATCGCCCGGACGCAGATTGTGCGCTTCCACGGCCTTCAGAACGAGGGTGTCGCCCGGACGGAGGGCGGGATACATGCTGTATCCCCGAAATTTGATGCGTCTATAGTCCATCGGTGTCTCTTCGTTGTGTGCGAATGGGTCGGACGCGGGGATGCTGCGGCGATCTCCTGAAATTACGGTTCTTGGCGCTGGCCCCATCCCGGCAGCTTACGGCCCTGCCAAAAGACCCCGTGCGCATACAACGGTCGGCCGGGCACCCGCCGGGCTTTGTCCGATGGCCTGTCCCCCCCCACGCACCGTGAAGCGCCCACCGCCCGGGTATGGTCCACCTGCAGGTCGATGATCGCCCGGGGCTCAAACGGCCTGTTTCCTTTCATCGGCTGTTCTCCTGAAAAAAGGGTTTGGGGTTAAAATCGGGGGTAAAAACAAGGGTCGAGGCCGGATGCCTCCGGCAGAGCCCTTCGACAAGGCCGAAGGCCCGTGCCGCCGGTTCGTGAGCCATGAACCGAAAGAAATGGATATGATTGGAAAGCAGCATCGTCATTGCTCGGCCCGGCGACAGATCGACGATCCGATTTTGGGTGCCCTTTTCGAGAAAGAGGACGCGCTCGATGGGGACCGGGCCTCCGGGATTCGGTATTGGGTCGATTTGGGAAAAGGGGGTCGGGAAGAGGGAAAAGTCCCCGTCATTTTGCGAACACCAGGACCCGTCGTCGGAGAGAACCAGCGAGGGATCGACCGAGGCTGCGATTGTGCTCTTGCCCGCACCGGAATTTCCGATGAAGAGATAGCCTTTACCTGCCAGGACCAGTGATGCGGCGTGGAGCATAAGGGCGCCGTGATCCGGAGCGCACAGGGCCAGCACGCCCTGAAACACGGGTATCAGAGACGTTTCCCAATCCCGATCATCGTCGATCCTCACGAGGGCGTCGGCGTTCCCGACCCGGTGGTCCACCGTTACGAGAAAACCGGGGTGTGCGATGACCGAGACGTGTCTGCTGTCAAAAGCGGCCAGGAGGGGCAGGGATATATCACCGGCCTTCGTCGGCGGCTTGTGACTATTTGTTTTACCAAATAGTATCGGGGTGAAGGGGAACCTCTCCCGGATCCTGCGTATGATGTGTTGCGTCCGCGTGAAATCCTTGGGCGTCAGTATCTCGTACCAGGACGACCTGACGAACCTCGTTACCGTCAGGTTAAGAGAGACTCGATTTGACCGGCCCGTAAAGGGGGAGATACGATCGTTCAGTACCGGGCCGACGCTATCTGTCGGCCTGCCCTTATCGGCGTCGATGAGAGTCAGGCGCGCCGATATCCCCCCGATCGTGACGATCATCTCTCTATTATCCTTGTCTGAGGGAAAAGACCTTTCTCGTGGGCCTCCTCACACATCCAGTGCGATGCGGTGAGGCTTCCCGAGAGGACGTAGGCGTCGGCCCGGCAGGAACCGAGGCAGATCCCCGCCATCACGCAGCGACCGCAAATTCCTTCCATCCGACGCGGTACAACGTCTCGGAGATGCTTGAGCACGGGGCTGTCTTCCCAAACCCGGGCCAGGTCATCGGTTCGGATATTGCCCATGACGAGCTCGGGTTCTTCGCGACCGATACCGCAGATGGAGATATCACCGCCGGCCAGGATCCCGATGATGTTCAGTATATGGCACTGGGCATTTCTTCCGTCAAAGAGGTGGGAGATCGGCTTGAGGGCCGATGGGATGGTAAAGAACGTCTCAATGCCGTACCGCCGGGGAAGCTCCGTCTCCACCCACCCGGAGAGGGCAACGAGTTCTTCCACCGGCAGGATCTTCCCCCGATCCATCAGCGCCCCGCCCCTTCCGATAGGATTGACGGGATTTATTTTCACCGAATGCGCCCCGAGCCGCGCGGCGGTGCCGACGAGTCCTTCGATATCGGCGGCGTTCTCGTTGACCAGGCTCATAATGACCTGTACGTCGAGTCCCTCGGCCACGAGAGACTCGGTGCCCGCGATAACGCCGTCCAACGCCCCCGCGACTCCCCGGAAGGCGTCATGGAACGACGCCCGGTGACTGTCCATGCTCACGCTGACCGAATAAACACCGTTCTTCTTAAGAAAGGCGGCGGCGTCCCGGTCGACCAGGGTGCCGTTGGTCTCGATCGATATCGACAGATTACGGCCTGCCAGCAGCTGGATGATATCGAAAATATCCTCGTTCAAAAACGGCTCGCCCCCCGTGAGTTTGACATAAGAAAGCCCTAGGGGTTGTGCCGCGTCGGCGATCCTTTTGACATCGCCGGTGGTCAGGCGGTCTTGCACGGCCTCCGGTTTGGGGGTAAAGCTGGGGGATATCCAGCAGTGGGCGCAGCGGAGGTTGCACCCGCCGGAAAGGTAGAGGTATGCGTGGATGAGGGGGTAGGAGGGTGTCTTATCGGCCCCCACGAGACGCCTCCTCTTCGCGAAGCCTGAGGCAGCAGGACGGGTCCCGGGCGAGCGTCGTGCCGGAAACCGCGTATGCCGCCGCGGCACATCCCGCCGTGCAGTACGGGGCGTACCTGCAGTCGGCACAGGTAGGAAGGCTCGTGATCGGGGTGATGAAGCGGCGGCGAAATTCCTTGAATACCGGCGATTGAGTCCATATCGTGTCAAGGGCGGTATCGAGGATGTTTCCCGCCACAAGCTCGGTAAGGCGGTCACAGGGGGTTGCGTATCCGTCGGGCCGGACGGCGCATTCGGTCCTCAGTGCGCCGCATCCGGAGAGGTAGTTTATGTTCAAGGGGTCATCGTGTGTGGCCTCTGCGCATGACGAACGAATCTGGTCAAAGATTTCGTCTGCCTCGCAGAAAGTGCCCGAGACAAAGGGATAGGTCTGTTTGAGCTCATTGATGCATGCCGCGGCCTCGTTGCGCTCGTCGGTCGAGAGATCGAGCTCTCCCCGATTGTCATGGCCCCTTCCGAGGGTGATGAGGTCGTTGAACTTCAGGCCCCCGATCCGCAGCTCGTCGGCCAGCCTGGCTACCTCGCCCAGATGTCGAAAGTTTAGGCGCGTCACGGTGCAGTAGGCCGAGATCCGATCGATCCGCTCGACGAGACGTCCCAGACCCCGTATCGTGTCCTTGTAGGTGCCCGGTCCCCGCAGCGCATCGTGGATTTCCTCCGATCCGCCGTCAAGGCTCACCATGATATCCGAGAGTCTTTCTTCGTATGTTTGGAGGCGGCGTGCCGCCTCCTTGTCGATGAGGACGGCGTTGGTGTTGATGGAAAAACGGATCGGCTTTTGTGAGAGATGATCCAGAATCGTGAAGATATCCTCCCGTACGAAAGGCTCCCCACCGCTGATCTTGACCCGGAACACCTTAAGATGGGCGATATGATCGATAAATGAAAGCCATTGGGGGGTCGTGAGATCGGGTCCGTAGGTAAGAGACTCCCCGTAGACGGCGCAGTGGCGGCACGACAGGTTGCACCGGGAGGTGATGGAGATAAAGACGGACAGCGGTGCCCGTGGTATCTTCGGGGGGGTGGGAGATATATCTCCCACCCGGTGGGCCGCGTTTTGTTTAGTCACAATCGTACTCCCCTCGTATACTCATCGGCCGTGAGGACCCCTGTTCGGGAGGGCCTCATGCACCGATCACCCCCCGATCTACCAACCCCTCGACAAAAGCCTCTACGTCCCGGCGGATATCATCGGGCTCAACTTCCGAAAACTCGGATGCTACGGTGTTGATGATATCGACCAGGGTCCTTTTCCCATCGATCTGCCTGAGTACCAGGAGTCCCGTCTCGTTGACGGCGGATAGCTCGTCGGTGACCGGGTCGAATATAAAAGCGCCGTCGTCCTCTTCGCGAATGACGGTCTCCTGCTTGATCTTGGGTATGAACGAAGAGTCGGGCGTCATGGCAATGACTCCTTCTTTAAGTAGTTTCCGATAGATCTTTTTTATGTCCCGAACGACGACGTTTGTCTTCGTATCGAAGTCCCAGGCGACTTTACGGGCGACCCATCCGAGGTTTCGGACACCGTCGGTAAGCCGGATGACCGCCGCGGCCGTGTGGTTGAGGAGGTAGACGCTCCGATTATCGATGTTGAACAGGACGATCTCGTCCCGGGCGCATTCGCATACGAGTATCTTGTCGGCGAGGAGAAAGACGTTCGTCTCCGAGAGGCTGATCCGCCGTTCGAGGAGACCCCGTATGATAGAGAGATATAAAGAGACTATAGTGTCGATGACGACCATTATCGACGACCGGCAAAGAAGACGCGAAACACCGATTTGGCCAGGTGGAGCAACCGCGCGCGGTAGACTCCCGTAATGCTGTGGGAATCGATGCCCGTCTCATGAGCGATGATATCCCGGTGTGGAAACGCCATCTCTTTGAAATAATAAAACTTTTTTCGATAGCTGTCAATGGTAAATCCGAGCAGGATGTCCCCGAAGAAGAGGTAGTCGGTACGCCTGACGGCGGTCCTGATGAGCCGCCGGATCGGCCGGGGCGGCCGATAATCCGTCGGGAGGGGGATATCTCCGGGAAACCCGAAGATCTCCCGGATTGACCAGAGGTGGTAATTTAAAACGTCCGAAAGCCGGTGTCGGAGGGCGATGTCAGCCAGCGTCCGGGAAAAGGATGCCCGATCGTTCTTTATGAGCAGCGCCCCGGCGTCCATGAACCAGAAATCCATGACGTAGGAGTGGGTAAGTGCATGCAGCGCCGTCATGATCAGGCTGTGGCGCGGGTCGGGGGAGAGATAGGCAACACCGTTTATCTCCCGCCGACGCGCACCGTTAAAAATCTCATCCGATTCGATGCGGGGAAGGTAGGCACTTGCCGGATTTCTGGTATCCCCCACGAACCCGAAGTGAACGTCGATAATCAACCCCCCCCGGGACCAGACGCCGGAGTGAGGGCCCGCATTCCGGCGATACCCCGCGTCCGAAAGAATCTTAACTAGGGCCGGGTAATCGTGCCGCCGGACGAGAAAGTCGGCGTCGGTGGTGGGACGGATTGTGTCGTCCTGATAGCAGACGGTGATGAGGTCGTGTCCCTTGAAGAGCACTATGTCGATGTTCTTTTTGCCGCACCTGGAGAGTATCAGCCCGAGCTCCTCTCTCATGGCCGTTGTGGCCATAGCCGTCCGCGCGAGCGTCAATCGTGCCTTGTCTTTCTCCTTTTGTTCGAGGGAGTCCGAAAGTCCCCATCGATCCAGGGCGTTTATGACGGGCCCAAGGGAACCCTTGGCCGCGGCAAACGAGACGAGGTCGGGCGGCAGCCAATCCGGCAGATCGCGGGGAGTCACCGGGTTTGCCCCGAGCATCGTTTCCCACACGAAACGGACGGCCCGGGCGGTGATCTGGCGCGCATCCGCCGGCGGACGCCCCTGTGCACGATTTTCGTTAGCGGAAGCCGCCGCCTCGCGATGGATGGAGGCCGGCAGACCGGAGGAGGGGGGCGTCTTGAGGCAATAGGCGGGTTTCACAAGCGTCACCGCTCATAAGCCGGCGATGCGGCCTGTTCCAGTTGGCGCAGCGAAATGACACATGCCATGAAGAACCAGTACGGTTCCATGATTCTGACGATGATGAAAGAGGCCGCCCCGACGCTGTGACCGAGGAGGGCGGCGGTTCCGGCGATCATCCCGAGGGCAAGGCCCTTGACGAGCAGATCCTGACTCTCACGATAGGCGGCATACAGGTATAGACCGATGACCCCTATGAGATAGAGAAATGAAAGAAGACCCAACAGCCCCATTTCGGCTAATAGACGGAAATAGGTGCTGTCGATAAGCCCGACGCCGGTTACGCCCCATCCAAAGAGCGGGTGCTGCCGCCACTTATTCATGGCGTATTTGAATGAGTAGATTCGCTCCGAAGTGGAGCTGTCGAAGCCGACATCGCCGATCACCTCGGTCTTGTCGAAGCCCGGGTCCGGGATGAAGGTTTCGTTGATCCGGCCTTTAACCTTTTCCGGCAGGAGGAACGGGGTTGCCAGGATAAACACGAACAGAAGAAACGACAGGAGGAGCTTCTTGTCGCTGAAGATAAATAGGGTGATGAACATCGGGATTGCGGCAAGATACGAACTGCGGGAAAGCGTAAAGAGAAAGGGGACGAATAGAAGGCCGATAAAGCAGACCAAGATGAGCCTCAGCCGTTTATCCTGATAGACCGTCCAGAGCCCGGCGAGCACGGAGATGATCAATATCAGATAGCCGCCCAGTGTATTGGGTTCGCCGTTTTGACCCTCGAAGGGGGCGGTAACTCTGGCTCCCAGGGGTATCTGTATGAAGGCGTATAGTGCCGTGAACAGGGCCACGATAAGGGCGGCAATGACGAACCTCCTGACTTGATCCCGATCCGTAATATTGTTGGCGAACATAAAGAAGACCAGGAAATATTCCATATACTTGAAGACGTACAGGAGTCCGGAGGCAAGGTTGACCTTTCCAAAAATCGTCCCCAGAAGGGTGGTTACTAATGAAACAAGGACGTAGATCTTTATGGGGCGGTTGAGGGGAGTCCTGATAATAAGGCCCACGCCTTCGTAGAGGGCCGTTTTGAGGACCCAGGAAAAGAAGGTCACCAGAATTATAATGTCCTCGACCCGGAGGACGAGACTTCTCCCTTCGGCAATCTCGCCGCCGAAGGAAAACTCCGGAGAAAACAGCATTGCAAAGATAATGAGATAGAGGGCCATCTCTGTATTGAAGAAGCAGATGGCCGTGGCGATGATCCCGAGGATCAGGATCACCATTTTGAGCTGCATGCCGCCGGAGACCAGGAAGGCCAGTAACGTGATAAAGAGGATCATGAGGCCGAGAACGACATAGACGGGCAGGTTAGCCGATCCCTTCCCGGTTTCACGTCCGGTAATCCTCATGATAAATGCCCGTCGCTCATTTCTTTTCTTCTTTTTTTCTAAACGGTCGGGCCAGCGTCGCAAGTATATCCGCTATGGTGCGGGAAATATGCTGGGGAGAGAAGGACTCCTTGAACCTCTCCCAATCGGAGACCCGTCTCGGCGGTTTCCCTTCTTCGTAGTAATATTGATAGTGATAGTCGTAGTATTCGGGTCCGTACTCCGGCCTAACATTATTCAGGATAATCCCGAGGATGTTTGCCTTAACCGAGTCAAGGTGGGATTTCGTCCGCTTGAGCACGCCCCGGGCGATCTTGCCCACCTCGTAAAGGATGATCACTCCCTCGATTTTCTGTGATAAGAGCACCGCATCGGTGACCGGCAGCACCGGAGTCGTATCGAAGATCACAAGGTCATACTCGGCCTTTACCTCCTCGATAAACTTCGCCATTTGTTGAGAGCTCAAGAGCTCCGATGGGTTGGTCGGAAAAGCGCCGGAGGTGATAATGGAGAGATTTGCCAGCTCCGGGGACTTTATGAGGGTGTCCATCTCCAGGCCGCCCAGAAGGATATCGTTGATATCTCTGGTAACCTCCCGCCAGGGGACGATTCCGAGGATCACCTCCGAGAGGCCCGGAGAGCGCTCGATCCCGAAAGTCTTGGCGATCGTTGCGCGTCGGAGATCAGCCTCCACCAGCAGCGTTCGATAACCGCCGAGGGCCAGCGTGACGGCAATGTTGATACAATTTATGGTTTTACCTTCCTGTAGCGAGGAACTGGTAACCATGAAGGTTTTGATACCCTTCTCCTGATGGAGGAAGATGAGATTGGTGCGCAGTGATCGATAGGCCTCGATTACCGGTGACTTGGGGTCCATGCTGATGGTCAATAAGGAAGCCCTGTGGTGTTCAACGTCGGGTTCCTCTCCCTTTTGTTCGGTCATCACCGTGATCGAAGGGATTACCCCGAGAACGGGAATTTCCAGGTAGCTCTCGACGTCCTCGATAGTGCCGATGGAAGTATCGAGGTTCTCCATGACGATGGCAAAGAAGATGCCCAGGAAGAGCCCAAGCAGCATGCCGATAAAAAGAGACGAGAATATCTTGGGCGGATTGATCGGGGCCCCCGGCACAAGGGCCGGCGCCACGATACCTACCTCCACCACCATCCCCGATTCCTGGATGAGAATTTCCTGGTACTTTGAGGAAAGCTCGGCATAGAGGTCGCTCTGGAGCTTTACCTCCCGCTCGTACTTGGCCAGACTCAGGTTGTCGGCGGGGTATTCGGCGCCCCGTTCTTTATAGATAGTGATATCCTTGTTCAGGTTGGCCATCCTGACCCCGTTGGAGGAGATTCGTGAAGTGATGTCGACGGTGATCAGGTTAAGGACATTATTAATCTTGTCATTAAGGTCAATGATCTTGGGATGATTGACCGTATAGACCGTCATAAGTTCGTCGCGTTCCAGGAGAAGCTTCTGGAGTTCCGTGTTTAATTTGAAGAGATTGCTGTAGATATCTTCCTCCAGGATGGGGAAGATCTCGCCTCCGCTTATGGTCTTGGATGAGAGCCTCCTCTTGAAGGCTGAGAGGTCGTTGTTCTCACGGTTGAGCTTTTCGTACTCGGTTTCGAGGTCGGCCAATGAGTTCAGGTCATTGCTGGCCTGGGCGTCCAGGGCGACGATGTTCCGGTTTTGCTGGAAATTCTTAAGGTTCTCTTCGGCATCGTTAAGGCGTCCGCCGACCAGGTTGAGCTGCTTTTCGATGAAGTCCTTGGTGTCGATCGTCCGCTTATTGATTTGCTCACGGTTGTAATCACGGTAGCCTTCGGCCACCGCGTTGGCGATGTCGGAGGCCATTGCCGGATCGATGGAGGTAACCTTGATGTTGATGATGTTGGTGTTCTCTTCGATCTCACACCTGATCTGGCCCTCCAAGCCCAAAATGACGGCCATGTGTTCCTTGGACTTGAGAATTTCCGAAGACGAGAGTTTCTTGTTGAGATACCCGAGTTTCTTAGCGGCTTTCTCGAGGACGGGAAAGCTCGTGATAATCTTTGTCTGCGAGTTGATGTTATCGTATGGCGAGAAATAGTATACCGGCGACGTTATCCCCGCAAGTGACCTGGTCTGGTCGTAATTTACCTTGGCGATCGCCTGGTAGAGGAGGCTTGGGGACTGTAGCTTGGCGAAGACAATGCTCAACACACCGAGAACGATCATCGAAAAGAAGATGATATTTCTACGCCGTCTCAGAATGCGGATGAGGTCCTTGAGTTGTATCTCATACTGGGGCATATTGCAGCCTCACATGCGGTTTAATAACGTCGGTCTTCTCCCATCCGAATTGTCGCGGCCGGGTGCCGGGCATATCGGACAGGGATAATCCGTCCGATGGGCGGCCCTAAAGGCCAAGCAATGTACTTAACATAAAAAAGTCCAGGATCGGCTTGATCTGCGTAATGTAGTAATTGACGTCGGATATCAACGTGGACGGCACGTAAATGATGTCGCCCGATTGGAGTATGACGTTTTCCGAGAGGTCGCCCTTACGGAATATTCGAGAGGCGTCCGAAACGATAACCGTGGGATTGTCGTGGTAATCACCGCGGATAATCAGGGTATTACGAAGTTTTGCGGCCCTGGTCGGTCCGCCGGCAACCGCGAGCACGGAGATCAGCGTCTGGCCCTTTTCAAAGTCGTATACTCCGGGATTTCTCACTTCGCCGAGGAGATAGATGAAAGTCGAAAGCGAGACCGAAACTCTCGGATTTACGTAATAGGTAGAGATTTCCTTGACCAGGTACTCATTCAATTGATCTTCAGTAAGTCCTATAACCTTGAGGTCGGTCATGAACATAAGGTCTATCGTGCCGTTATTCTTTACCTGGGCCGTAAATTCCTTGGGCTGATCCACCTCCCAGACGGTGATATAAATGGTATCGCCGGGGACAATCTTATGCTGATAGAGGACGGCATCCCCCGGTGCCGACGGGAGCGTATCGGCATCGATGCTTGAGCCCGTGGCACAGGAAAGAACCGCCAGCGCCGAGCAGATAAGGACTGTGATGAGTATGTTCCTTTTCATGTCATCCCTTTTAGCTGAGAGTTCTTTCATCAACGGGCTCGGCAATGTACAGGAGGTGCGCCTCCATGAGGTTTATCGTTTTGGGTTTGATGAGACGATCACCGTCGGGGCCGAAAAGAATCTGCACGACATGGCGAAAGTGTGCACTGCTCATCGCCGCGATAACCCTTCCAACCTCCCGGTTGTTGAGCCGTACGAAACTTCCCACCGGGAACATGGTGACTTCTTCGAGGAAGGCCTTGACTATCCGGGTGTCGAATTTTCCCCTCATTTTTTCAACGATTTCCTTGGTTGCCATAAGGGGGAGCGCGCGCTGATGATAGGGCCGTGTATGCGTCATCGCCTCGTAGGAGTCGGCAAGCCCAACGATGCGGGCATAGAGCGAGATTTCGTTACCGGACAGGGCGTTGGGATAGCCCGAGCCGTCTATTCGCTCATGTTCCTGGGAGGCCGTATCCGAGAGGTATCGATACGGCTCCCCGAGGTCAAGCAGGATCTCCCTGCCGTATTCCGGGTGTTTTTCTATCTGTTCACGTTCCGACGCTGAGAACTCCCCTTTCTTGCCGAGTATCCCGTTATTGAGCTCCTGAATGCCGATATCGTGAAAGAGGGCCGCCAGAAAAAGCTCGCAAAGCTCTTTCTTTGATAACCCTAACCGCCTGCCGATCTTGACCGAGATCAGCGCGGTCCAGAGGCAGTTCTTGAGATAATCGGTTTCGCCGTAGTCCTTATATTCCTGGAGCATGTAGATGTTGTCGTATTTATCAACGGAATTGACAAATTTTTCCGCCAGTATCACAAAGGGCTCGATAGAAAAGATCTTCCCTTCTTTGACAATGGTAAACGCGCGTTCAAGGGCCGTCAGCGTATTATCGAGAAAGATCTTGGCCTCCTGCTCCTCCATTGTGGTGGGGGCACGCAATCCCGGCGATATACGCTCTCCCATAATATCCTCAGCCGTCAGGACCTCGCTGATGGATATCCGATCTCGCCCGCTTTCCCTGGGCCTATTAATGAGCTCTTGATTCTTGATAATGTCTGATATTCTTACCATCTGTGTTCTCGTCGATGAGGTTGGCAATGATCTTGGTATCGATATAGGAGGCCTTTATGCTCCAGCCCACGAGAAGACCCATATCGCAGATATTGTTGATCTTGCGCGGTATTCCCTCGGAATAGTGGTAGATCTTTTCTATCGCCTCGGTGGTGAAGACATTCTTGGCAAGTCCCGCCCTTTTCAGCCGAAATCCGATATATTTGACTGTCTCTTCATGGCTGAGGCGCGTCAAGTGGTAGCGGATGGCGATGCGCTGCTCGAACTGCGGGATCGTGCCGACCACGTCCCTCAACTCCGGCTGTCCCATGAGAATAAGGGTCAACAGGAAGCGGTTGTTCAGCTGAAAGTTCAGCAGAAGCCTCAATTCCTCGAAGGTTGATTTGTCCCCGATGAGTTGGGCCTCGTCGATAATAATGACCGAGTCTTTTTCCTCGGCAAGGTTCTTGAAAAGAATACGGTTGAGGGAGTGCAGGAGGTCTATCTTGTTCTTCCCTTCGGTCTTTCCGATAAACTGGTAGATTATTTCCTGGATGAAGAGGGAAGGCGAGAGCCTGGGATTTTCGATGATCGCCACCTCATAGTTTTCGGAGGGGAGGCTCTGGAGCAGGGTGCGGGCCAGGGTGGTTTTGCCGCTGCCCACCTCTCCGGAAAGCATGATACAACCCTTTCGCCGTGATATGCCGTAGAGCATCCGCGAGAGGGCCTCTTTATGCTGAGGTGACTCATAAAGGAACGAGGGGTCGGGAACGTTTTCGAACGGAGCTTCGTTCAGCCCCCAATATTTCTCGTACATTGACTTACCTATTCAATCACTGTATGAACATGCATGCTGACTTCAACGCGTGATCGATATCATATTAATTAAACATATAACATAAATATATATAATTCAACAACTTTTTTGATTCACACGATTTGAGACATCGTACTAAAGTACAGGAAGTAACGTGTCCTTGCGCACGACAAAGCCTTTATCCGTACCGGTCCGGTCTCTTACTATCCCTATATGTATATAAGCAAATTATGTGCCATGTATGGGCCATTGAAAAAATTCAAAGATATCAATCTGTTAACGGAAAGAAGGCCGATAGGGAGAATGAATCGCCGGGTTCATGTCCTATTAATGCAACACTTCAGGAAAAAAGAGGCCCGCTTATGAGAGGTTGGACAACCGATATGGGACAGCACGGGGACAAATCGGTTAACTCTATGAAAATGTTAATATATTAGTGAGCCTTCGAATCGGTGGTGCCGGGACGATAGAACTCCCGTGAAAGTTCACCTGCGCAACGGTATCGTTGCACTAGATTGAAAATAATGAAACGATTGACCGCACGGATGTTCGAGAAACGAGGTATTGGCATAATCCGCCGGGGCGAGGACTACTCCTCGGTATCAAGCAGATTGTGTTTCTGCATCTTTCGCCAGAGGGTCGTGCGATTGATGTTGAGCGCCCTGGCGGCAAGGCCCCGGTTTCCCTTGTACCGGTTCAGCACTTCCTGAATCATCTTTTTCTCTGATCCCTCTATCTCATCCTTGAACGAGGAATAGTCGTCATCATCGGTATCCTTTTGTATCAACTCCGCAGGAAGATGATGCCTGCTGATAATGCCGCCCGAGGAAACGACAAGCATGCGTTCGATGATATTTTCAAGTTCCCGAACATTACCGGGAAAATCATAGCCTATCAGGACATCCATCACCTCATCGGATATGGTTTGAGGCGGTTTTCCCATTCTGAGGGACAGCTTCTTGACGAAGTGCGCGGCCAGCAGCGCGATATCCTCGGGCCGCTCCCTGAGCTCGGGGAGGGCTATTCTTATTACATTGATGCGGTAATAAAGATCCTCACGAAAATTCCCGAGACCCACCTCCATGCCGAGGTCCCGGTTGGTGCTGCAGATAATCCGAACGTCCAGATCCCTGGAGACAGTTGAGCCCAGGGGCTCGTATTGGCGTTGTTCGAGAACGCGGACTAGTTTTACCTGTAGCGGTTTCGCAAGTTCTCCGATCTCGTCCAGGAGGATTGTACCTGTGGCGGCGGCGGCAAACCTCCCTATCTTATCGCGAACGGCATCGGTAAAGGCACCCTTCACGTACCCGAAGAGCTCCGATTCGATGAGGCTGTCGGGTATCGCCGCACAGTTTACCGCCACGAAAGGGCCGGTTCTTCGGGGCGAGAGATTGTGGATTGCCCGGGAGAAAAGCTCCTTCCCGGTGCCGCTCCTTCCCTCGATGAGCACGGTGCTGTCGCTCTCGGCGATGGCAGGCAGGATGTTGAAAATCTCCCGTATCCTTCTATTCTTGCTTACGATATCAAGGTACGTATATTTCTCGTCGATCTCTTTCTTGAGTTCCATAATGGTTGTGAGGTCCCGAAAGGTTACAACAGAGCCGATTCCCCTTCCGGACGTGTCAGACAGGTGAGAGACACACAGAGAGACCGGTACGATGGTTTTGTCGTGCGCGATAAACTCATCGGCCTGATCCAGGAGTTCAAGGCCCGTATCGCAGGGTTGGACCACGGGTGAGGTCTTCTTGCCGGGTCCGTATATGATCTCGGTAAAGGGACGTTTCAGGGCGTCCTTTCGGGGTATACCGAGGATCCTTTCGGCCGCGGCGTTAAAATAGGTGATCTTACCGGTAGCGTCGATGATGAATACGCCGTCGGTAACGCTGTTGAGGGTCTTTTCCATAAACCGCTGGCGGGTGGTGACATCTTTGATGATCCCCTGGTAGCCGACCACGATCCCCGATCTGTCCCTGATGGCGCCGGCCGAGATAAGGCAGTCCCGCGGGGTGCCGTTTTTGTGCCGGAGGGCAACCTCGTAGTCCTTGACAGATCCCCGGCGATCGATCTGTTCTCTAAACAGGGGCCACTCTTTGGGGTCTTGAAAGATAGCGTCGGGATAGAGTCCCGAAATATCATCCTCGGAAAATCCGAAGAGTTCCAATCCCGCCCTGTTGATCTCTATGGGGGTTTTGTCCTTCAAGGCGATAATGACGGCGTCGGTCGAGGTTTCAAAGAGATTCCTCCATTTGTGCTCCGATTTCGTCAACGCCTCTTCGATCCGACAACGTTCGGCGATTTGTTCGGTCAGCTGCTCGTTTGCCGCCTCCAGGTCCGCCGTCCTTTCGCGCACCCGGCGTTCGAGATTATCGTGGGCGGCCAGAAGCGAGTCCTCAATACGTTTGCGTTCGAGGGCGTATCGAATGGTGCGCACCAGGATATCGGAAGTAATTTTCCCCTTCGTCAGGTAATCCTGGGCGCCTCCCTGTAACGCCTGCACGGCCGTATCTTCATCGTCGGTTGCCGAGCAGATTACGATCGGCACGTGGGTAAGACGGTCGGCCACCGCCAAGAGAGTCGAGAGCCCCTGGCTGTCGGGCAAATTCAGGTCCAGCAGGATAATATCGGGCGGGTCCGATTGGATGCGGGAGAGCCCTTCACAGAGGGTCTCGGCCGTCGTCAGGACAAATGAGGGTGACCGCACCGCGGAAAGGATACGGGATATGAGGCGTCGATCCCAGGGATTGTCCTCTATATAGAGGATTTGAATTGGCTCGGGCACCGTCGATTACTCAGATATGGTATTGAATAAATACAGTATAACAGAAATAATGTAAAGGTCAATGAGGTAGCTCCGTAAAGGAGAGAATGGCTCGGCCCGACAGGCGGCAAGACGGGACCGGACGGCCGTGCCCGGAAGGTATCGTTTCACATTCATTGTCTACCGATGTATCGCCCGGTTCCGGCTCGGGCGGTCGACCGCCTCCTGACCGCGGGTATTCCAAAACTGCCCCTGTGTGGCAACCGCGGCCGACTTCTTTTACCTTTGATTTTTACCGCGCGTTATGTCACAATATTTGGTGTAATGCAATTACCCGGACAGGAACGCACTACGCGGCATGTAATCGTCTTGGCCTACAACTTTCCACCGATGGGCGGCGGTGGGGTGCAGCGAAGCGCCAAGTTCGTCAAGTATCTTCCCCGATTCGGCTGGATCCCGGCGGTCGTGGCCGCCGACGATCCCTCCTACTGGGCCCGGGACGATACCCTGATCGATGACATTGCCGCCGACACCGTCGTCAAAAGGCTTTCCCCCCTGAGGCCCCATGCCCTCTATTATCTCCTTTCCCGGATCACGTCGAAAGCCGCCTCAGGCCGAATAATGGATAGCCTCTTTTTCCCGGACGACCGCATCCTGTGGGCGCTCAGGGCGGCGCTGGCCGCCCGCGCGATGATAAAAAAGCATGCAATCAGGGCCGTCTATACCACCTCTCCCCCCCACAGCACCCATGTTTCGGGGCTCCTCCTCAAGCGGATGACGGGACTGCCCTGGGTGGCCGATTTCCGGGATTCCTGGACGGGAGACTTCCGTTACGATCCGCCAACACGGTGGGTGAGAAGGGCCCATAGCTGTTGCGAAAGGAAAATTCTGGAGGAAGCCGACCAGGTCATCTGCAATACCGAGTCGTCGCGGGAAAACTATATTACCGGTTTCGGAATCGACCCCAAGCGCCTCGTGACGATCTATAACGGCTTTGACGCCTCCGATTTTATTCCAAACCCGGGGCGCAGACACAGATCCTCCGATCGAATAGTCATCACCCATTCCGGGTCGTTTTACGGCAGTTATTTTCCCGAGACATTCGTTCGGGCCCTGGCCCTGGCCCTTAAGAACAACGCGGACCTGGAAAGGCGCATAGTCGTACGATTTGTGGGGGTTATGGACGGGGAGATCCGGGAGAATATTCGGGGACTTCTCCCCGACCATTGTGACTTTTGGGGATACGTGAGCCATGCGGAGGCAATAAGGGCCATAGCAGAATCGGACATCAACCTGATCGTGCTGCCGGTCGAAGAAAAGGCGTCGTATCTTGTCCCGGGAAAGCTCTTCGAGTACCTCGCCGCCGGAAGGCCGATCCTGGCTATCGCCCCGCAGGGGGAGACGGCACGCATCATTGAATCGGCCGGGGCGGGTATAGTCCTGTCGGAAGACGGGGCCGGCGAACTCGCGGACGGCCTGTCCCGGGCAATTCCAATGCTTGCGGCGGGAGGCCTCGTGCCGGATAAGGCAACGGCGGACCGATTCGAGAGAAGGCGTCTGACGGGACAGCTGGCCCAGGTCCTTAACGATGTTATCGGGGAATAACCGCCGATGCAAATAGCCTACGTTCTTGAACATATAACGGGGGGGTGGCTCAAATATGAGGTCGACGCCCTGAGCGGTCTGGGGGCACAAATAGTAGTCCATCCCGTAAACCCCGCGGTCTATGACGTATTTGAGGAAGAGGCCCGGTATCGAAAGAGGACGATGGCCGGAGACCTCGTGAACGCGGGGGCCGTCTCTCTTGCCCATCCGGTCAAGGCGTCCGGCCTTTTCCGGAAACTGTCGTCTTATGCGGGGAAAAAGATAGCGCTGGCAGCCCTCTCAACGGCCCGGATAATCGGCCGGGAAAGGCCGAACATTATCCACGCTCATTTCGCCACGGCGCCCGCCGCGGTCGCCCGGGCGGTGTCAATACTCACCGGAATCCCCTACGGGTTTTCCGCCCACGCCTACGATCTGTTCAAGGAGCCGATCGACCGGGAATTTCTCGCTCAGAAGTGTGCCGATGCCGCCTTTGTCCGCTGCATCTCGGAATATAACCGCCGTTATCTTATCGAGACCACGGGCGCCGACGAGACGAAGTTTCACGTTATTCACTGCGGGGTTGATACGCGCCGCTTTGTCTTTGACCGCCTAAAACCGAAGGGGCATCCACGCAAGAAGACGATAGTGACCGTGGGAAACCTTGTCCAGCAGAAGGGGATCCGGTATCTACTGGAGGCCCTTTCTGATCCGTCACTCGACCAAAAGGGTTATCGGACGGTTATCATCGGCGACGGCCCGCTCAAGGCCGAGCTGATGAGACAGGCCGTATCGCTCGGAGTCAACGCGGACTTCCTCGGGGCCGTGGATAACCGGAAGGTCGTGCAATTCTACCGCGAGGCCGACCTCTTTGTACTGCCCAGCGTGACGTGCAGCGACGGACACAAAGACGGTATTCCGGTCGTCCTCATGGAGGCGATGGCCTGCGGCGTCCCCGTGATATCGACGAGGCTGTCGGGAATCCCCGAACTGGTAGAGGACGGCAAGAACGGTATCCTCGTTCCGGAAAAGGACGCCCGGGCGCTTTCCGGCGCAATCGGGAGGTTGCTTGCCGACGCCGACATGGCAAAGCGGTTTTCACTCGAAGGGCGCAAAAAGGTCGTCGATGAGTTCGAGATAAGAGACGTGGCACGGCAGCTGATGGCGCTGTTTTCCGGATGCACGGCCGGGGGGGGAGGATAGTGGGTACGAAAGATAAGAAGGGCGGCCGGCGCAAAAGGCATCTCTTCTACGTCTGTTTCGAAGACCTCACTCAGGAGGGGGCCTGGACCGTTCATATCCGGGAAGTGGTGGACAATTGGGAGAGGCTGGGAGTCAGGGTCACCCTTTTTGCCCCCGGGATATGGCCCTTTTCGGTTCGGCCCGCCTGCGATGTGGTATACGTCCCGACGATAAACGTCAGAATCGTCAGGGAATACCTCTACCTTATTGTCGTTGCCCTGTATATCCTCCTTTTCGGCCTACGGCGGCGTCCCGCCGCGGTCTACTGCCGGGAGATGAGCCTTATCACGCCGATTGCGTGTTGCGCCCGGCTGCTCGGCGCCCCCGTCGTTATGGAGATTAACGGCTTTATCCTCAGGGACCTGAGGATGATCGGGGTCTCCCGGGCGAAGCTCGCCGTCTTTAAGCTCTTTGAGTGGGTGAACCTCAAAGTCGCCGACTCCCTGGTCTTTGCCGGAAAGAACTACCTCAGGCTCTTCCGCAAGGAGTATCGGATCGACGAGCGAAAGGTTCGTTTCGTGCCCAACGGCGTCGATACCGGGCTCTTTTCACCCGGCAATAAAACCGATGCGGCCCGGCAACTCGGTCTTGATATAAAAAAAAGATATATCACCTTTGTCGGGACATTCTATCCCCATTCCCTTACGCCGGTAATCGTTCGGGCGGCCCGGATCGTCGTCACGAAACACGCGGATATAGATTTCGTCATGGTTGGAGAGGGGCACGACCTGGCCCGCTGCAAAGATCTGGCCGAAGAACTCGGCATCGCCGGCCGGGTACTTTTTCCCGGGATGAAGAAAAATCGCGATATTCCCGTATATCTCAGGGCGTCGACGATACTCATAGACCTCACGGTCGACGGTTCGGAGAGCGCAACCATGAAGCTGCTTGAGTATATGTCGTCGGGCGGTACGGTCATCGGCAACAGCACGTCGGCCTTCGGCCTGCCGTTGACCCACAAGAAGGACTATTATCGTATCGAACGGGCGACGCCCGGCCAACTTGCCGGGGCGATAGAGACGTTAGCCTATGATGAATCGCTCACCGCAGAGATCGGAAAAAGCGCCCGGGACCTTGTTATCGATAATTTCAGCTGGGAGAAGACGGCCGCAAAACTTCTGGCGGTGGTCGATGAAGTGTGTGATGATAGATAAGACGGAAAAGGTACTGGTCCTCAACATCGGCGGGATAGGGGACATGGTGCTGGCGACACCGGCCCTGGAGTGCCTGGCGGCCCGGGCTCCTGGCGGCAGGCTCGATATCCTCACGGTGAAGCGCTCGGCCCCCATTGTGGAAAAGGCCCCGTTTATCGGCCGCACCTATACCGTTGACGTCTCCGTGTTGACGGGCAGGCCCTCAATAACCGGCGGGATTCGGTTTATCGCCTCGATCATGACGCTTCTGCGCCTGCGGATGAAACGCTATGGTCTTGTGGTGGACCTGATGGCCGTCGAGAGCCCGCAGGCGGCGCGCAGGCGAGGGTTCCTTCTCTCCCTGATTTCTCCATCGCGGACGGCAGGAAGAAACACGAACGGGTGGGCCGATTACCTGGACGTGAAGGTTGGGGAAGACCTTTTTTCGAACATTCATGAGACGGACCGGAAGCTGGCCGTTGTCGGGGCCCTCTTCCCGGACGTGCCGATACCGGATATGCGGGTATTTTCAACCGAAAGGGACGTCCGGACCGCACGGGGCCTTTTTGACTCGCTTCGGAAAAAAGACGATAGGGGTGTCGCGATTCTTGTGCCGGGGGCCTGGCGCCCCACGAGAAGATGGGATGCAAAGAGATTCGTCATCGTGGGAAATCACCTTGCCCGGCGCCACCGACTGTCGGTAGCGGTGTGCGGATCTTCGCACGAAAACGATATCGTACAGAGCGTGGCCCGCGGCGTGAAGGGGGCGTCTATCCTCATCGATGTGCCGACCAGGGTTTTGTTTGAGATGATCGGGCGTTGTGATATAATGATCACCAACGATACCGGTCCCATGCATCTGGCGGCGGCTAGCCAGGGACCGGGGATCGTGGCAATATTCGGCCCGGAAAATCCCGATCGCTACGCCCCGACGGACAGGGCGGGGGTCGTGGTTATTTCCGATCGTGTCGAATGTTCCCCCTGCGTCCGTTATTCCTGTGACGATATGCGCTGCCTTGAAGGTATCGACGCCAAGCGGGTGTTGGATGCGGTCGATACCCTCATGGCCCAACGGCACAAACGAGGGATCGGGCGCCGCAACGGACGAAAATAACGAGTCGTAAAGGGGCGCCGTGAACATAAAAACGCATTCCCGGACGGCAAGCACCCGTGACAATGATGCTCACCTCTTTGTCTCCGTGGTCGTGGCTACCATAGACAGGGGCGGGCTTCTTATCCAGACGGTCCGGGGACTTCTTGAAAACGACTACCCGGACTTTGAGGTCATCGTCGTGGACCAGACCCCCCGACCCGAGCGAGACGTGCTCGAATTCATGGAGAATGGGCGCGCGCGTATCAGGTATATACGCAGGCGGCAGCCCGGCCTCCCGGACGCCCGCAACGCCGGAGTGGCCGCCGCCCGGGGAGACGTGATCCTTTTTGTCGACGACGACGTAATCCCCGGCCGCCGCTTGATCTGTGCCCATGGGGCCGCTTACGGCCGGGACGGCGTGGGGGGAGTGGCGGGGAGGATACTGCCTCCCGGTAACGTGCCGCAAAAGACACAGAAGCGGCACTCTCGTATAGCCAAGATCAAGTTTTGGGGACTTATCATCCGGGACCATTTTGACGCCGATATACCGACGGGGGCCGACCATGTTCGCGGGTGTAATATGTCTTTTCTCAAGCGGGCAATCGACGACGCGGGCGGATTTGACGGCCGCTTCGGTGGCAGCGCCCACCTCGAAGAGACGGATATTGCCCTTCGCGTGCGGGCCAAGGGATACCGGCTCGTGTTTGAGCCGGCCGCCGTGCTTGTCCATCTCCGGGAACCGGCCGGCGGGTGTCGGCCGAAAAATCTTCAAGATTGGTTCTTCTGGTATGGCCACAACAGTTGCCTCTTTTATCGAAAGAATTATCCGGCGTCGCTTTTTCCGCTTTTTGCCGCCTGGTTTACCGCCAGGCTCCCCTTCTCGGCGATAAAGAACAGACGGTTGGGGGTAATCCCCTGGGCATTAAAGGGATTTATAAAAGGGCTCGATACGTATCGGCGTGGTGCCACATAACGTTCCTCAATGACAGGACAACCGGTTTCTCATGAATCTCAGGGGATTGATCGCTCATATGTTCATGAAGGCGCGCGGGGGCGCCGGTTCGGACCTCTCCCGGGGACCGCTGTCGGACCGGATCAGGGATGCGGCCGTTGTCATTCTTTCCGAGCGGCGGGGGGGATGGGTTCTCGAGGTCGGTGTGGGGGAAGGCCTCCTGGCCCGGGAGGCGGTCCGCGGGGGGATCACCGAGAGATTCATCGGAATGGATATAGACCGCGACAACCTCAGGAGGGCGCAGGAGAAAGTCGGAAGCCACGGCGCGTTTTTCGGGATGTGTGGCCGGGGAGACGTCCTCCCGTTTGTTCGGTCCGCTTTCTCAAGGGTCATTTGTATCAATACGCTGCACAACCAGCCGTCCTGGTCGGAGCTGGAATCGATCGTCTCGGCGGCGGGGGCACTGGTCAAGGAAGGGGGGAGCCTCATCTTCGATATCAGGAACGCCTGGGATCCCCTTATCAGTTGCGCGTACCGCTATTCGACGGTTTTTGATCCCTCGACGAAAAGGCTGCCGGTGCGCGCCTATCGATTCGGGCGGGTCAGGCGTCTGCTCGGACAACACGGGTTCCGGGTCGTTAGGAAGGTCGGAATATATTATCCCTTCTGGTGTTTCCCCAGTGCCTTTGTTATTGAGGCCCGCAGATGAGACGAGTTCCCACAAATTCTTTCCATGCCTCCGTTGGGCGTACTATCGGGGCGTTCGTTTCCGGTGCCGAGGGGGATGTCGACTCCTTTGAGAAGGCCTTTGCGCGGTATGCGGGCGTAAAGCATGCGTTCCTCGTGGGATCGGGGACGTCGGCGTTGTACGTCATCCTCAAGGCGCTGGGCGACTTCTCCGAAAGGAACGAGGTAGTAATCCCCGCCTATATGGTGCCCACCCTGACGCTGGCGATATCCCGGGCGGGCCTCTCGACGCGGCTCTGTGATATCGATCGGACGACTTTCAACATGGATGCGGCAAAGCTCGGCAATTCGATCGGCAAGAAGACGCTGGCGGTGGTGCCGGCGCACCTGTTCGGCTTCCCGATGGACCCGGCCCCTATCCGGAAGATGGCGCGGGAGGGCTCCTTTTTTGTCGTTGAGGATGCCGCCCAGGCGCCGGGGGCGATGCTGGGGGGGCGGCGCGTGGGAGGGGGTGGGGACGTGGGATTCTTTTCCCTCTGCAAGGGAAAGATTATTTCAACGTTTCGCGGCGGGGTAATCACGACCAACGACCCGGACATCGGCCGCGCGGTCCGGCGGGAGGTGCGGTCGTTAAAAGAGCCCGGCCCGTTGTTTGACCTGAGGCTCCTCGTTACGCTCGTGCTGCTTGCCGGTGCGGTTCGGCCCGCGGTCTACGGGGCGCTGCTGCCGATCATCGGCCGTTTCAAGTCAACCACTGTCCATGCCCGTTTTGAGCCGTCCGGGGCAACCCCGTTTGTCGCACGGCTCGGGACAGGTCAGATGGATGCCGTCGATCGCCAGGTCGCCGCGCGGGTCAAAAACGGGACGACGCTTCTCTCGGGGCTTGCCGGCGTGCCCGGCATCGTAACGCCGAGGGTCATCTCAGGGGCGGTCCCCTCGTTCAATCATCTGCCGGTGGTCATCGAGGACAAAAGAGTCATTGAACGGCTCAGGACGTCGTTATTGGCCCGGGGGATCGATACGGCGCGCATGTATGAGCGTCCGGTTCACCATATCTACGATCTCGGGTACGCCCGGTCTCCCGACCCGTTCCCCGAGGCCGCCTTCATCGCCGAGAGGCTCCTGGTCCTGCCGACCCATCCGCTGGTGTCGGAGGACGATATTTTGACTATGATCGATACAATCAAGAGGACGATGTAAGACAATGTCCCGAATTAAGCGAAGAATGAAGATCTATCTTATCATTTTCCTCGTCTTACTGGGGGTTGCCGTCTTTCTGCCGGTCATCATAAGGACTATTTCGGACTATTTCAATACCGAGCAGACCTACTACTATCCCCATGACCTGCAGCGGGACGACTATATGAATAACCAGAAGAAGAAATAGATGATTTCGATACGCAATCTCAGGAGAAATCTGCGCAAGGCCCGGGAGTTCCCGGGGTATGCCGCCCGGGTCCTTTTCAAGCGGGCCCGCTCGACGCTCTCCTATTATCTGGGCGGGGGCAAAAGCGCCCCCCCGGAAACGGTATCGATACTGCTGGCCTATCGCTGCAATCTTCGCTGCACGATGTGCGGTCAATGGGGAGAAGGCGGGGCGGCCAAGGGCTATACGGATGAAGTGAAACGTCAATCGCTGACGCTGGATGATATCAAGACCGTTGTCGACGGCGTGCGGGGGTTTACCCCGGCGATCACGCTTTTCGGCGGCGAGCCCCTCCTCTACAAGGATATCGTCGGTGCTCTGGAGATCATCAAGGGGGCGCGCCTTCGGGCAAATATCATCACCAACGGGACGCTCCTCTCCCGCTGGGCCCCCGATCTCGTGCGTCTGGGCCTGGACGAGGTCATATTCTCACTGGACGGCCCTCCCAAGGTCCACGACCGGGTGCGCAATAGGGCCGGGGTCTTTACCGATGCGGCCGCCGGGTTCCGCCTGCTTGCCGAGGCCAAGCAACGGAGCGGTTCCCGACGACCGGTGGTCAATGTCAACAGCACGATCTTCGATTTCAACTACCGGCAAATGAAGGAGACCCTCGATACGGCACGATCCCTCGGCGCCGAGGAAGTCACTTTTCACCATCTTATTTTCATCAGCCGAAAGATGTACGCGGCCCACCAACAACTGATGCTGTCTCTGTATGATATGCCGGTATGCGATTGGGAAGGATTTGCGGTCGACGGACTTCCCGATATCGACCCCGATATCCTCATTGCGGGGCTTTCCGATGTCAGGGAGAGGGGGGCTTCGGTCTATCCAAACCTCACCGATGACGAGGTGAGAGACTACTACGGCTCTTTCGAGTTTACCCCAAAGAGTTACGCGCCGGCGTGTATGAGCCCCTGGATGGTGGCCTATATCTTTCCCGACGGCACGGTCAGGCCGTGCCTCAGCAACGGCGTGGTGATGGGAAACGTGCGGGAAGAGCCGTTTTCGGCCATTTGGAATAACGACCGGTACGTCGGTTACCGGCGCGAGATCAAAAGGCGGGGATATTTCCCCGCGTGCGTCCGCTGTACGGAGCTCTATCGGTTCTGATGTCCAATGGACGGCCATGAAAAAGCGAATCGAAATCCTGCACGTCATCACCCGTATGGAGGAGGGAGGCGCGCCGCGGGTGCTCCTGGATCTTCTGGGGGGGCTGGATCGCGACCGGTTCTCTCAAACGCTGGCGGCGGGCCCCGCCCCCGAGGGAACCGATCTGCTGCACGAGGCCGGGCGTCTCCCCGTTGAGGTGCACCGGATCAGGCGGCTCGGACGGAGCGTCGCCCCGCTACGAGATCTTTCGGCCCTCATCGGGCTTATCGACTTGATAAAGGATAAAAGGTTTGATATTATCCATACACATACGTCCAAAGCCGGTTTCCTGGGACGGCTCGCGGCGCGGCTCACGGGCAAAAGGCGGGTGGTCTATTCGCCCCACGGGGATATTTTTTCCGGTTATTTCCCCGGCTATGAAACGGTAGCCTACCGCTGGGCGGAGCGGATGGCGGCTCCGTGGTGTGATAAGATCGTGACCCTTTCGGATGCGGGGGGCCGTGAATACCTTACCCGGGGTATCGGGACCCGGCGGCAGTTCGTGACAATCCCCAACGGGGTCGATGCGGCCGCGCTGTCGGCCGCCGCCGACCGCCGGGGAGCACGCGGCGAGCTCGGCATTGGTGCGGACGATTTTGTTATCGCATGCGTCGGGAGGCTCGTACGGATAAAGGGGTATGACGTGATGGCGGCCGCGGCACCGTCGATCATTGCACAGGTCGGCGGTGCACAAAACGTCCGGTTTCTCGTCATCGGGGACGGCCCGGAGCGCGGGGCTCTCGTGTCCCAGGTGGGCCGGCTCGGCATGAAGGACCGGTTCTCGTTTCTCGGATTTCGCACCGATATCGGCCGGCTTCTCTCGGGGGCCGATTTGCTGGCGATGCCGTCCAGAAACGAAGGGCTGGGGATGAGCATCCTGGAGGCGATGGCGCTGTGCCTGCCGGTGGTCGCATCGCGCGTCGGGGGAATCCCCGAGGCGGTCACGGACGGCGTTACCGGGATCCTTGTTTCCGCCGAGGACCCCGATGATCTGGCGGGCGCCTGTATTGGCCTGATCAGGGACGCGAACCGGGCCCGGGAAATGGGACGGGCGGGCAAGCGATCGGTTGAAACGCGGTTTGGCGTCGAGGGGTTTATCGAGAAGACGGCCCGGCTCTATCTCGATTTGATGGGAGAGACATCGTGATCGTCGCCGTTCATCAGCCGCAGTACATGGCCTGGGGCGGATATTTTCATAAAATGGATACGGCCGACGCCTTTGTCTTCCTGGATACCGTGCAGTATAAGAAGAACGAGTTCCAGAACAGAAACCTGATTAAGGGACCCCGGGGACCTCAGTGGCTTACCGTGCCGGTGCTTTACCGTTTCGGCCAGACGATCAACGAGGTCATGATAAACAACAGCGTGCCCTGGGCAAGAAAACACCTGGCGGCCCTCGTATCGTGTTACGGGAGGGCGCCCTTTTTTGCCCGCTATATCGGAGACTTTGAAAAACTTCTCACGGACACCTACGAGGGGATTTCAGAGCTCAACATTGCCGCAGCACAGCTGATCGCGCGCCTCCTCGGCATCGAGACCGCGCTGGCGGTAGCCTCCGACCTCCCCCAGGTGGACAACCATCGGGACCGGCGGCTCGTCGAGATCGTCAAGCTGTTGGGCGGCGACACGTATCTATCGGGGGCGGGCGGCAGGGAATATATCGATGAGGACGTCTTTAAAGAAGGTGGGGTGAAGCTTTCCTTCCAGGAGTTTTGCGCACCCAATTATCCGCAGCTCTTCGGCGCGTTTGCCCCCAACCTCTCCATTATAGACCTTGTTTTTAATATTGGACCCAATGCACTTGATTATTTGCGAGGGACCGTACCATGAATATTCTCGCATTAGGCGCTCATCCCGACGACATCGAATTCGGTTGTGCTGGAACGCTGGCAAAATATGCCAATAACGGACATACTGTCTATCTCATGGTTATGACGAGAGGAGAGAAGGGCGGAGACGGGGAGGAACGGGCGACGGAGCAGAAAAAGGCCCGGGAGATACTCATGGCCAAAAGAATTTTCTGGGGAGGATTCTCCGATACCTTTCCACCTGCCCAGAAGGATCTGATCGACGCAATCGAACGGGTCATTGAGAATGTCGATCCCAAAATGATATTTGTGAATTTCAGTGACGACACCCACCAGGATCACCGGGAGCTTGCCAGGGCGCTCAATTCGGCCGCCCGAAACATCAGAAACGTCATGTATTACGAAGTCCCTTCGACCCAACACTTCACCCCGAAGGTCTTCGTTGATATCGAAAGATTCATGGATATCAAGAAACAGGCCCTCATGGCGCACCACTCCCAGATGATGAAGACGAACATCGAAGGGCTCTCGATCCTCGAGATCTCCCGGTCTCTGGCCAATTACCGCGGAATTCAGGCTCGAATCCGTTTCGCCGAGGCCTTTTGCCCCGAACGGTTGATAATAAATCTCTGATGAGACGGACACCCTCTCAAAAAACCGAAGATACGCACGGGCTTATCCGACATTCCCGCCCGTCGATTATCCCGGATGACGCCCGCGCCGTGGCTCAGTCGGTGATGACCACAATGCTTGCCGGTGGGCCCGCCGTCTCGGCCTTTGAAACGGCCGTGGCTCATCGGGCGGGCACGGCCCTCGGATGTGCGGTCAGCTCGGGTACCGCGGCGCTCCACCTGGCGCTGGCCGCCCTCGGGGTCGGGCCGGCCGACGAGGTGATCCTGCCCGCCTATGTCTGCGCGGCCCCGCTCTATGCCGTCCGTCACGTCGGCGGGCGGCCCATCCTTGCCGACGTGGACCCCGAGACGGGGCTGTCTTCGGCCGATCATATACGGGCGGTCCTGACAAAACGGACAAAGGCGATCGTTGCCGTCCACCTCTTCGGCAGGGCCGCACCCGTGGACGATATCGTATCCCTCGGCGTTCCGGTGCTTGAGGATTGCGCCCAATCGTTGGGAGGAGAGTGCCGGGGAAAACCGCTCGGGTCGTGGGGGACCGCGGCGGTCTTTTCATTCTATGCCACAAAGGTCATCACGACGGGATTCGGCGGGATGGTCTGCTCGGACGATGCGGGCCTCATCGGGCGGATTCGTGACCTGGTCCGATACGACGAGCGCACGGACGTCCTGACCGGATACGCGTACGGGATGACCTCGTTTCAGGCCGCCCTCGGGGCGAGCCAGATGTCACGGATCGACGAGTTTCTGCAAAGGAGGCTCGCGATACATGATTTTTATCGAGAGACGTTTTCCGCGGCGGGCGTAGAGCTTCCCCCGCCCGCCGGGCAGGGGGAGGATATCCACTACCGATTTGTCGTAAAAAGCGACGACGGGGTGGATCGGGTTATTTCCCGTCTCGGGGAACGGGGAATCGCCGCCCGGCGGCCGGTCTTTGCGCCGCTTTACACATACGAGGAGACCGGGGAACTCCCCGGGGCCAAACGAGCGCATAACCGCGACATTTCAATTCCCCTGTACCCGGCGCTGACCGACGATGAGACGAGGCGGGTTGCCGAGGCGGTGGTCGCGGTGTTGGCGGGCAAGCCATGAAACGGATGTTCGGGCCTCTCTGGTTTATCGCCGCGGCACTCGTTGTGCTGCTGGCCGTGCCGCCGGTTTTCCGCTATTTTTCCGGGGCAGGCCAGCGGTGGTTGTGGCTGGTGGTCTTCTCGACCGTTTCGTCCTTTGTCTTTGTCCCGATAGCGGCCAGGCTCGCCGTACGCCTGGGTGTTATGGACGTTCCGGGGGGAAGGAAGGACCACGAAGCGCCCACCCCGCTCCTGGGGGGGCTCGCGGTCTTCTGTTCGTTTATCCTCTGCCTTTTTATAAACGGAATCATCACCCCCATTCTTATCACGGTAATATCGGCCTCGACCCTTATCCTTTCGGTCGGCATCCTCGAAGACCGTTTCGGAGTCAGGGAGTGGGTCCGGCTCCTGGCCCAGGCGGCGGCATTTGTGATGGTGGCGTACGCCGGCGTTCATCTGCGGCTCTTTTACCCAACGCCGTTGGGACAGATACTCAATTATCTGCTGAGCTTCCTGTGGATCGTCGGGATTACCAACGCCATGAACTTTGTGGACGGTATGGACGGTCTCTGTGCCGGGATTTCCGTAACGATCTCCTTTTTTCTGGGAGCGATAGCATTTTTGACCGATCAGCCGGAGCTGGGGTGGCTTTCGGCTGCACTGTTCGGTGCGGTAATAGGGTTTTTCCCCTACAATTTCAGCCCGAAACGGCCGGCACGGATATTCCTCGGCGACTCCGGGAGCTCGTTTTTGGGCTTTGTCCTGGCCTGTCTGGCCCTCATCGGTGAATGGTCGGATAACGATCCTCTCGTCTCTTTTTCGACTCCCCTGTTGATCTTCGGAATCCTGATATACGATATGGCCTACACCAATATCTCGCGTATCGTGACCGGGAGGGTCAAAAATCTCCGGCAACTCCTTGCCTTCACCGGCCATGACCATTTCCACCACCGGATGAACAGTATCCTTGGAAGCAGACATCTGACCGTCGTATTCCTCGTACTGGTTAACATCGTCTTCGGATTGGGCGCCCTGGCCCTCAGGGACGCCCGGTTCTTCACCGCCGTGGTCCTCGTCGCCCAGGCGCTGGCCGTATTTTTGATGATTAGCCTTATGGAGTTCGCGTTCGGGGGAAAAACCGAGCGATAGGACAAGATACCGCTCGATACGTATTTATCTTTAGGCTTTACTATGTTATCCTGAGACCGTGCCGATGTTTGAGGCGATAACCGGGCGGCCCAACGCCAAACAGAAAGGAGTCCAAGGAGATGAAGATACTGGTTGTCGACGACGAACCCACCATCAGGGACTATCTTGAAGAAACCCTGACTGAAATGGGACAGGAAGTAGTGACGGTGGCCGACGGATATGCCGCCATCGACTACGTGCGGGACCACGAGGTGGATCTGGCCTATATTGACGTTATGATGCCCGGCATCGACGGGTATGAAACGCTCAAGAGAATGCGCGAGATCGAGCCGAAGGTGTCATCGGTGTTGATTTCTGGCAACGCCGTGGATCAAATGCTGGGCAACTCCATTCCCAAGGGAGTCTTCGTCTGCCTCAAAAAGCCCATCACCATCGAGCAGCTTGAGGAGGTCAATCGCTCGTTCGAGACAATCCGAGGGCCGTTGGAGTTCATCTACGAGAATCCCTACGGTCTGGATGAGCAAAAGATCGTCGATTCACGTATCCTGATAGCCGATGATGAGGCCGAGATCAGTAACATCATCTCCGAGACGCTCTCGGCCGAAGGGTTCACGCACATCGACAGCGCCGCTGACGGCCAGCAGGCTATCGGCATGTTCAATGACAAGAAGCACGATGTGGTGATACTTGATATTATGATGCCCAAGAGAAACGGAATCGAGGTCCTCCGCCACGTCAAGGCGGTATCTCCGTCATCCCAGGTTATAATTATCACCGGGAATGCCGACAAGAACTCGGCGATCGCCGCCGTCAAGCTCGGGGCGTACGACTACATAGAAAAACCGTTCGAGCTCGATACCATTGTCCTGACGACGAAACGCGCCATAGAAAAGAGACTGCTGCTGAGTGAGGGGAAATAGGGTGTCCATCACCCCGTTACTCAGCAGATCCGGGGCAGTTCCTCACCGTAGGGCATATCCACGGCCCTGACCGATCCGAAACGGGTCTCGATTGTAACCGGCACAGGCCCCGCGGGTACGACGGATCCGATAATCGCCGCCCGCTGTCCCGTCGCGATTGTCCGCAGGACAGCGACCGTCCGTTCGGCGTCCCGCTTAGAGACAAAGACGACGAGCTTACCCTCGTTGGCGACCGTCAGCGGGTCAAGGCCCAGCATCTCACAGGCCGCCGCAACCCCTTCCTCGATCGGAATCGCATCCTCCCGAAGCTGAACCGTGATGTTTCCGTCGGCGGCCAGCTCCATCAGGGCGGCGGCAAGCCCGCCCCGCGTCGGGTCGCGCATGACCCTGACGGCGGCCCCGCTTTCTATGAGGCTTTCTACCAGCGGCCAGACCGACGCCGAATCCGACTCGAATTGTGTCTTAAAGTCGATGCCCTCCCTTTTGCTCATGACGGCAATCCCGTGCTCGGCGATGGGGCCGCTGAGGATGACGGCGTCGCCCGGTGTGATCGTCCGGGGGTCGGTGGTGATCCTTCGTATCCCGACGCCGGCGGTGGTGATAAAGAGCCCGTCGGCCTCTCGTCGCGCCACGACCTTGGTGTCGCCGGTGACGACGGCCACTCCGCACTCCCGGGCCGCCCGGGCGGCTGACGTGACGACACGCCTGAGCGTTTCGACTTCAAGTCCCTCCTCGATGATGAGAGAAAGGGCAATTGCCAGGGGCTTTGCGCCGGAGACGGCAAGATCGTTGACCGTCCCGTGGATTGACAGGCTGCCGATGTCGCCGCCGGGGAAGAAGAGGGGCTTGACCACGAAGGAATCGGTGGTAAGCATGATATCGGCCGTGCCGGGGACCGGGGCGGCATCGGGCAGGCCTCGGGGATCGGTCCCGAACGCCGGGACGATGATCGTCTCGATCAGCTCGCGGGTAAGGATCCCGCCGCCGCCGTGGGCGAGCAGGATTTTATCGTGTTGCATACAGGCCTCTTTATTAATGTGCGACTTGATGGTACTACATACGCGGCCTATTTTCAAACGGAATCGTGGATATCGTGATGACGGATTGATCCCTGAGGGTCTTAGCGTCTTTGTGGACAATTGTCTTGTACTATCATCTAATAGTGAATCTCACCACAATGATGCTGAGACACGAAGAAGGCCGGGGACGTTGTCGTCTCTTGCTCTGTAATGACGAGGGGCGGCTTTGCCGCCCCTAACGCTGACTTTGATATTATTCGATCTACTTCATGCTCATCTGTACAGGTCCGGACGCCGGCTTTTCCGGAGGGGACTTCTGGGACTGTTTTATCAGGAAATCTGAGAGAAAAGCAAGAGCGGACTCAAGATTCCTTTGGGCTTGCCCGGTCAGCCCCTCCTCAAACTCAAACGAATATCCCCGAATCGCCATGACCCACCCCCGGGGCGCGGGGCCGAAGTGGTCGGCACATAGTCTCATGATCGAGCCGGGGGAGACCGAGTGGCTCGTGAAGGTGATATCGTCGGCGGGAGAAAGACTGTCAAAAGAAAACGGCTCCGGCGCCGAGACGGAGGCGTCCACAAAGACGACCGTGTCGTATCCGGAGATCGCCTCGGCATCCTCGATATTGAGTTGAAAGGCGGCGTCGACCGTGATAAAAGGCAGGCCGAGGGATGTTATCAGGTCTGCCGCCTTCGGCCCGAGGCCGTCGTCCTGACGGCCGGGATTACCGTATCCGAGAACGAAGACCGATTGCTCCCGGTCGCTCATCCGCGCACCCGCTCGTCTATGAGGTCGTCATGATGGTCGAACAGTTGCACGATCAGCGGCATCCGGCCCAGGGCATGGGTCGCGCAAGAGAGGCAGGGATCGTAGGCCCGGATGCCCACCTCGATGTGGTTGAGGAGCCCCTCCGTGATCTTTTTGCGGTCGAGGTACTGCTCGGCGACCTTCTTGACCACCTGGTTCATCGGCTCGTTGTTGTTGGTGGTGGAGACGATGAGGTTTGCCATGGTGATCTGGTCGTTGTCGTCCACCTCGTAGTGATGGAACAGCGTTCCCCGCGGCGCCTCTAGCCAGGCCACGGCACTGTTTTTCTTCTTGCCGGTGACGACCAACTCGTCTCTCTGAAGATCAGGATCGGCCAGCAGTTCGCGAATCTTTTCGGCCGAATGGATCAATTCGATAAGACGCGCCCAGTGGTAGGCCAGGGACGAATGTATAGGCCTGCCGTTGCCCAGCGCCATAAATTCCTTGCGCTCTTTCTCGGCGATCGGGGAGTCGATGTACGTCGCGCAGTTCAGGCGCGCCAAGGGCCCCACCCGATACCACCCCTTCTCCTTGCCGAGGGGATAGATGAACGGAAACTTCATGTAGCTCCAGGGGCGTACTTCTTCCCGGATGTAGTCGAGGTAGTCGGCCGGTTTAACCTGGTCGAAGATGATCTTGCCGTCGGCGTCGATGGCCCGAAGATTCCCGTCGTAGAGATCCATGCATCCGTCTTCCGCGACGATGGATACGAAGTTGGATTCGAAGGTACCGAATTCGAGGAGCCGTTTGGCGTCCGCGTTGACGATCTTCTTGCAGAGCTCCAGGGCCTCCACGGCCCAGTCGACCATGGTGTCGGCGTCTCTCTTGAGCTCATCGGCCTCTTCCTTGGAGAGGTTCTTGTTGACACCGCCCGGGATCGAGCCGGTGCCGTGGACCTTCTTACCGCCAGTCGCCTTGATTACTTCCTGCCCGAACTTCCGCATGAGGACCGCCTTTTTGGCGACGTCGGGATATGCCTCAATGACGCCGAAGACGTTTCGTTTCTCCACCGGGGCGTCAAAACCGAACAGGAGATCAGGCGAACAGAGGTGAAAGAAGTGCAGGGCATGGGACTGATACGTCTGACCGTAATGCATGAGCCGGCGCATCTTTTCGGCTGTCGGGGTGATCTTCTCGGCCCCCGCGATCACGTCCATTGCCTTGCTGGCGGCCAGGTGGTGGCTGACCGGGCAGATACCGCACAGACGCTCGACGATGACCGGTGCCTCCCAGTAGAGACGACCCTGAACGAACCGCTCGAAGCCGCGGAACTCGGTGATGTGAAAGCGCGTCTGGCCGATGTGTCCCTCTTCATCGAGATGAATAGTGACCTTTCCGTGTCCTTCGACACGGGTTACCGGGTTGATGACGATCTTTCGTGTAGCCATATTTCTGCCTCCACGCGCGTTAGTCGTATTTAATCAGTTCGTAGGGAAATTCCAGTTCCTTCCCCGTCAATAACGCCACCAGCGCGTTCCAAATGGTGTCGGCCGAAGGCGGGCAACCGGGCAGGAAATAGTCTATCTTGACCACCTCGTGGAGCGGATAGACCTTGTCCAGCAGAATCGGGATATCCTCGTCATTGGGGATGATCCCGCCGTCGACGATTGTGGGGCCATTGAGGTACGCCTCTTCGAGGCACTCTTTGAGCGGGACGGTATTCCGCATCGAGGGGACGGAGTTGGCGACGGCGCAGGAGCCGATGCCGATGAGAACCTTGCAGTTCTTCCGGAAATCCTTGAGGATCTCCACGTGCTCGTCGTTTGAAACCCCGCCCTCGATAATGCCGATGTCCACAGGCCAGGTGAACTCCTTTATGTCGTTGATGGGCGACCTGTCGAAGTCGACCATCTTTGCCAGTTTGAGTATCCGGTCGTCAATATCGAGGATCGACATATGACAGCCGAAACAACTGGTCAGATGCTGTGTTGCTATGAGTGGCTTTGCCATCTGCTTACCCCTATCTAAATTTAACCGCTCTTCTTCTTTTTTTCGATGTCCCACCCGATCGGGTGTATATCAAACCGCCGCTTGCCGACCGGTATCCGGTATCCGGTGCGCTTGATCATCAGGGCGCCGGTAGGGCAGATCGTTGCCGCCCGGTCGGAGGCCTCCATATTGGTTTCGCCGAGATTATGCTCCGCGTTGACGGAAATCCTTTTGTGGATGCCGCGCCCCTCAAACGAGAAGACGCATTTGCCGTCGAGGAACTCCGAGGCACGAATGCACCGTCCGCAGAGAATGCAACGGTCACGATCGATATAGACATCCGGGTGGGATGCGTCCACCTCGTACTTCGGCCTCAGGTAAGGGGAAGTGGGGGTGAGCATCTGGGTGTAGTATCCGAGGGCCTGCAGTTCACACTCGCCGCTGGCCTCACACGAGGGGCAGTAGTGGTTGCCCTCGATGAAGTGCATCTCCACGACCTGGCAGCGGTGGTCCTTGAGCTGCTTGGTGTTGTTTTCGACCACGATCCCGTCCTCGACGGGAAAGAGGCAGGAGCCCGCGGGCCTGCCGTTGACCATCACGGTGCAGATGCGGCAGTTCCCACCGGAGGGGAGGTCTTTGTGCCAGCAGAGCCGGGGGATGTAAATACCGGCGGCATCGGCGGCCTCCATGATGGTCTGTCCCTTAGTAGCCTTTACCTTCACCCCGTCCAGCGTGAAGGTTACCGTTTCCTGACTCATAGGTTTGCCTCCTCGTCACTGTGGGGTTTCCTGCCCGTGATCTCGGCGCCGGCGCTGACGGCCTTCGCAAAATCGAAGGTCCCGATGTAATCAACCGGCTTAATCACGGCCTCGTACAGCTCGGGAAAATTCTGCATGCTGGTGAGGATCGGATTGGGCGCCGTCTGGCCGAGGCCGCACCGGCTCATGGTCTTGATGGTCTGGCCGAGCTTCTTGATGTTTTCAATCTCCGTTCTTGTCGCCCGTCCTTCAATGATCTTGTCGAATTCCTTGAGCATAAGGGTCGTGCCGACCCGGCACGGCGTGCACCAGCCGCATGATTCTTCCACGAAGAATTCGGTAAATTGCTTCATATGGGTCAGCAGGTCTCTGCCGGGCCCGAAGAAAATGACCGAGCCGCCCGTGGAGAAGTCCTCAAAAGAGATGGTGCGGTCAAAGTCGTTCGGCGCCACGAGCCTTCCGGAAGGACCGCCGATCTTGGCGGCGATGGCGTGTTCGGCCCCCACCATCTTGAGGAACCGGGCGACGGTGATGCCGTACTCGATCTCATAGACGCCGGGCCTGCTGCAGTCGCCGGAAACCGACAGCAACTTGGTGCCCGCGGAGGCCTCGGTGCCGATGGTCGAGAACCAGTCGGCCCCCTGCTCCATGATCCGGGCGGCAGCGCAAAGGGTCTCCACGTTGTTGACGGCGGTGGGGCGGTTCATGTATCCCTTTTCCACCGGGAAAGGAGGACGCTCCCGCGGGGCGCCCCGCTTGCCTTCCAGCGATTCGATGAGTGCGGACTCCTCACCGCAAATATAGGCCCCTGCCCCGATCTGAATCCTGATGGCAAAATTGAAGTCCTTCTTGTCGAGGATGTTCTTGCCCAACAGCCCCTTCTTTCTTCTCTCTTCGAGGATCCGCTTGAGGTCCTCCAGCATATACTCGTATTCGCCCCGGAGGTAGACGATACCGTATTCGGCGCCGACGGCGTAACCCGCGATCGTCATTCCTTCAAATACAAGGTTGGCCCGCTCGCTCATAATGACACGATCCTTGAACGTGCCGGGCTCCCCCTCGTCGGCGTTGCAGACGATGTATCTGAAGTCGCTCTTGACGTTTCGGCAGGCCTCCCACTTTTTGCCGGTGGGGAAACCGGCGCCGCCGCGACCGCGGAGATTAGACTTCTTTATCTCGTCGATGACCTGCTCGGGTGTCATCTTGAGGGCCGCGCGAACGGCCGTACCGGCATCCATCGGTGCAAAGACCACGGGGCCCGATCGTCTCAGGTTTACGTCTATAAGGGCCTGCGGGAGCTGGGAGATGTCTTCTTCGTTCTTTATGGCCTCCACGATGTCCCCAACGTCTTCGGGCAGGAGATTGCCGACCGGTGTGTGGTTGATGAGCGCCGAGGGCGCCTGGTCGCTCATGCCGATGCACTGGGCGTACGTCAGCGTGATTGCGCCGTCCGGTGTGGTCTCGCCGAATTTTACTCCCACGGCATCCTCAAACGCGCGGGCGACCTCAGCGGCCCCCTTCATCTTCTCCACGACACTGTTGGAAAGGCGGATGACGGTCTTGCCGACGGGTTTCTGGGAGAAGAACGTATAGAAGCTGATCTTATCCCTGATCTTGACGCGCGGGATGTCCATCGCTTCACCGATGTGGCCGATGGTCTCTTCGGAGAACCACCCGTATCGGGCGTTCACTTCCAGGAGGATATCCATCAAGCGCGTCGGGTCCCTCCCGTACTTTTCTGCAACCTTCTTGATGAATAAGGCGTGGTCTTCGCTCATTGCTACCCCTCTTTAAAGATATACTTTTAGAAAAACAATGGTCGAGGTGTGCCGCCTCTGCAGTCCATACATGACAGACAATATGGTTCTATTAAGCAATCCCTATGCCAAGCATCGTGATAATGGGAGGCGCTCGATCTTAACGAGTCCCGCCGGGCAACGGCGGGGCGATCATGTTGTGATGCATTGAAATCGTTGAGAAAAGGGGGACCCCCGGTTTGGGGGGAGGAGAACCGTGTGCGGTGTTCAAGCCGCGGAATGAATCACCGGCGGCCCCAGCGGTGCGTCGTTGGCGCGATTGGGGTATCGGGTGGTTCGTTTTGCCCCAGCAGGTGGTGCAAAATTCCTCTCTTGCGGCGCGGTCCCGGGGGCACAATCCGTTCTATTGATCGGCACCCTCGTGCGAAGGCCTTTGGTTCGTATTGATCCCCGGTGTGAAGTCGCCGGAAACTCGACGGGTACGGGCGGCCAAACGGTCATGACGTCCACACCAACCGTCCGGGCGGCCCCCGGCGGCCTCGATTGACGCGGGGACGGGTCTAAAAGGCCGTCGGCGTTGCCGGGATGGGCGCCGGGTATCAGTCCGAATCGTCCCCGATGCCGTATTTGGCCATCTTTAGACGCAGCGTCTTGCGGTCGATACCGAGGATCTCGGCCGTCTTTGACTTCTTGCCCTGGGTTGCCGTAAGGACGTGCCGGATATGCTGCTGTTCGAGCGTTTCGAGGGCCACCAGTTCATGTTCGGGAAACGCGTTGTCGGGACGCTGCTGTCCGCCGAAAAACATAAGGTCGGCCGGCATGATCGTCTCGTTTTCGGTGAGCACCGCCGCCCGTTCGATAACACTCTCAAGCTCCCGGACGTTTCCCGGCCAGTCGTACGACATCAGGGCGTTCATGGCGGCCTCCGATATGCCCTTCACGTCCTTCTTCTTCTTGCGCTTGAATTTATCAAGGAAGTGATCGGTGAGCGCCGTGATGTCGTCCTTGCGCTCCCGTAAGGGTGGGAGATGGATCGGCACGACGGAGAGGCGGTAGAAGAGGTCTTCACGAAAATTGCCCTGGTTGATCTCCTGGAGGATGTCCCTGTTGGTGGCGGCGATGATGCGCACGTCCACCTTGATGGAGTGAGAGCTTCCCACCCGGATGATCTCACGCTCCTGAATGGCGCGCAGGAGCTTGCCCTGTATCTTGGGGCCGATGTTGGTGATCTCGTCCAGAAAGAGAGTCCCCCCGTTGGCGAGCTCGAATCTTCCGTGCTTGGTCGCCGTAGCCCCCGTAAAGGACCCCTTTACGTGGCCGAAAAGCTCGCTCTCGAACAGGGTCTCCACCAGCGCGCCGCAATCGACGGTCAGCATCGGCTCCTGCTGCCGCTCGGAAAACTGATGGATCGCCCGGGCGACCAGCTCCTTGCCGGTGCCCGTTTCACCGAGGATCAACACGGTGCTGTTGGTCGGCGCGACCTTTTGGATCTGCTCGCGGACCTTGACCATCGACGATGAAAGCCCGAGGATCGGGTTGACATCCGACGGAATACCGATGGAATACTTTAATTCTTCCTTGAGGAGGCGATTATGCAGCGTGAGCCGGCGCACCGAAAGCCCGCGTCTCACGGCCATTCTCAGTTCGTCGGGGGTAAACGGTTTTGAGAGAAAATCGAAGGCCCCCAGCTTCATCGCCTGTACGGCGGCCTCTATCGTTCCGTGGGCCGTAATGACGATCACCACCGCGTCCGGATCATCGGCCTTTACGCTGCGCAAAACCGCCATCCCGTCCATGCCCCGCATCACAAGGTCGACGATGATCAGGTCAAAACCGTGCTCCTTGACCAGCGCCAGGCCCGCCTCCCCGTCGGGAGCCGTCTGAACGGCATAGCCTTCCGCGGTGATGACCTCCCGGATCGCATCGCAGATGCCGGGGTCGTCGTCGACGACCAATATGCGGGAATGTGCGCTCATTGGATACTGCTCCTCACTCGTCGATTCTTCCGGGAACCCTGCCCGGACAAACTCCCGTCTTGCCCCGTTTCCCTTGACGGGGTATTGTTTTCCCTACTGTTTTTCGTCCTCGATCGGCAGCCGGACGGTAAAGGTGGTTCCTGAGCCCTCCCGGCTTGCCACCGTGATCGTCCCGTTGTGCTTTTCGATGATCCCGTAGCTGATGGCAAGCCCCAGACCCGTTCCCGACCCTGTGGAGGAGGGGTCCTTGGTCGTATAGAAGGGCTCGAAAATCCTGCCGATGTCCTCTTGGGAGATACCGGGGCCGGTGTCGGAGATGATTGTGTCCAGAAGCTTTCCGTCGGCCGAAACGGCCGTCTTGATATCCAGCCGGCCGTCTCCCTGCATCGCCTCCGTCGCGTTCATGATGATGTTCATGAAGACCTGTTCGATTTGAGTCGGGTCGGCAATGACGCCGGGCGGGGAGGCAATAAGGTCCTTGGTGATCTGAACGTGGTAGAAGAGGCCCTGCTGGTCGAGGAGCGCCAGAACGTTTTCGAGGGCATCGTTGACGCTCGTGGAGACGAAATTGAGCTTGGTCGGCCGGGAAAACTCGAGGAGTCCCTTGACGATCTCTTTCGTCCGGGAGGCGGCCGTCAGGATCTTTTCGATGTAGGCGTGCAGCGGGTCGTCCTTTTGGGTCTTTTCCTCCAGCAGATTGGCGTAGACGAAAATACCGCCGAGGGGATTATTGATCTCGTGGGCGACGCCGGCGGCAAGCTTTCCGAGGGAGGCCATCTTGGCCGACTGGAGCATCTGCTGTTCTCGTATACGGCGCTCCGTCACGTCGATGACCAGCCCCTGATACCAGATACCCGACCGGTCCTTCTTCAGGTGGGCGGTCAGCTGGACGTCGATGGGCCGGCCGCTTTTCCTCTTGAAGGTGACCTCGTAGTCCTTCACGAAGCCGTCGCGCTCGATGATCTGCTGAAACTTCAGGCGCTCACCCGGGTCGGCATAGAGCTGCGTCGGGATGTCGATGGACAGAAAGTCCTCCTTGCTTGCATAGCCGAGCATATCCAGCAGTGTCTGGTTGCAGTCGATGAATCTCCCCTCGCGGGTCGAGAAATAGACGCCGTGGCGGACCGTCTCGAACAGGTAATGGAAGTTCTTCTCGGATTCGAGAATCTCCTGCTGGGCGGAGAGGATGTCCCTCAGGTCGTAGAAGAAACCGACAGTGGCGGTCTCTCTGTCGTCCTGATAGATGAGGGACCCCGACAGCATCACCGGGATCTGTTCGCCGCTTCGGGCAATCCCGACGTACCGCTGGGCGGAGAGCCTCCCCTTGCCGCCGTATTTATCGTCGCGGAGCTTTCGCATGATATCCCGGGCGACCCCGGGGGGATAGAGCGCCGAGGCGTTCATCTTGCCGATAACCTCGTCGGCCGTATAGCCGAGGAGGTTTTCGGCCCCTTTGTTGAAGATAATGATGGTGCCGGTCATGTCGGCCGCGATAATGCCGTCGTAGGAGCTCTCGATAAGGGAAGTCATAAACTCGTTGGAGCGGCGGATCTCCCGTTCCATCAGGATACGCTCGGTGAGATCCCGAATGAATATGGCGATGTTCTTCTTTTTGTCGGGAGTCGCGGCAGTGCTGACGCAGACCTCAAAGGGACGCGGCCGACCGGAAGAAACGACGATCTCCATCTCGATGCAGAAGCGGCGGCTTTCCAGTGCCGGGCTTCCCTCGCAGAGCTCGAAGAGAAAGTCGCGGCCCTTTACGCCAAGCAGCGCCGAAAAATCGATCCCGATCAAGTCATCGTACGGGTAGCCGGTCAGCTCCGTGGCCATCCGGTTGGCGTTTTTTACACGGTAGGCCTCGTCCAACAGAAGGATGCCGTTGTCCCCCATCTGGAATATCCATTCGTAATCGGATATCGACACCGGTCCCTCCATCGTAAAGACAACCCGGCGCGCCGAGCGCGGCGCGCCCCAATGGGGAAATCCGCCCCATGCCTCCCCAATTACCCCTTGGCACGGGCATTCAACTATCTATTTTACCCTTTTTTTCGGTGATTGATCAAGGAGATTTTTCAAGCGGAGGGTTCGGCTTATGCCATGAGGGATCCGCCCCGGTTGTCGGGAAAGAAGGCGGGGGGGAGGCGTCTTCGCGGTCCGCGGGACACCGTAAAACCCTGTGCGGGCGGCACGGACAGCGGTCCCGGGAAAGCCCTGTGTCGGCGGGCCGTCCGGCTCTCGGGTTTGGGTAAAAGGCCGTTACGATGTCCGGCCCGGCCTTTGCCGGGCCGGACCCGCGGCGGACGGGTATTGGAATGGGCAACGGGCGGCCGACGGCCTATCACACGTCTCCCAGTTCGTCCTTTTTCGCCTGCGGCGCCGTTCTGAGGGCCTTCTCGACCAGCGCGAGAAATTCGGCGGGCTTGACCGGCTTCTGGATGATGTACTTGGTGCCGAGCTCCTCGGGGGTTACCATGTCCATTTCCTGCTGGAGACCCAGGCTGGTCAGGACGATGCGGGGAATCCCCTTCGTCCACTCGTCGGAGCCGAGTTGTTTAATCAGGTTGAAGCCTTCGCTGAAGGTCTCCATGATGACATCGATGACGGCAAGATCGGGGCTCTCCGATTTGGCCTTCTGGTAACCCTCTTGGCCGCTGGCGGCCTCGACGACCTTATAACCCCCGGATTCGAGGATCTTTCTGGTCGCGCTGCGGAAGTCGCTGTCGTCGTCCACGAGGAGAATCTTTTTTCCCTGTGTCATCTGTTCCCCCTTTCATAGTAGGTATGACCAAACGTATCCGGTATCACGTAAAACCGGCGCAAGCCGTCTCCGGCGGGAAACGGTGCCGGCGTGTGAGCCGCTATTGCAGCGGGCGGGCGATGGGCAACCGAACGGTAAACACGGTTCCCCGTCCGTACTGCGTCTGGAAATCGATCGTCCCGTCGTGGGCCTCGACGATCTTTTTGACGATCGCCAGCCCCAGCCCCGTCCCCTTGATCTCCTTCGTGTCCTTGTTCTTGACTCGGAAGAATTCGGAAAAAATCAGGGGGATATCCTTGTCGGGGATCCCGATGCCGTTGTCGGCAAACCGAACGACGCACAGCGGACTCTCTGTCTTCACGGTGATATCGAGCGTGCCGCCCCGGCGGTTGTACTTGACACCGTTATTGATAAGATTACCGAAGGCCTCCCCGAGGGAACGCTCGTCCCCCATAACGGGGGGGAGGTCGGGGTCTGCGGCCAGCGAAACCCGGACGGCGCTCGGTTCGATGATCGGGGCCAGGGACTCGATACGGCGCCCGATTATTTCCGCCACGTTAAGCTCGGTAAATTCGTCCCGAACACTGGTGGGGTCAAAACGGGCAAAGGAGAGCCAATCCTGTATGAGGGCGATCAGGTCGTCGACCCGGTGGTCGGCCCTGACGATGATATCGCGGGCCTCGACAGAGACCGGGCCGGCCATATCGCCGAGGATAACCTCAAAGTTTTGCTTGACGGCCGACAGCGGCGACTGGAGCTGGTGGGAGACGATCGATATAAAAAACTCGGTCATCTTCTTCTTTTCGGCGACCAAGGCCTCTTTTTCGGCGGCCAGCCGCCTGCGTTCGAGACCCCTGCTTACGATGAGGCGCAGCTCCTCCGGGGTAAAGGGCTTGGGGAGAAAATCGTACGCGCCGTTTTTCATGGAGGCCACCGCGTACTCGATGGTGGCGTATCCCGTGATGACGATCTTGATGATCGAGGGGTCGATTCCCTCAATGAGGCGCAGCACCTCCAGACCCTCGATGCCCGGCATACGGATATCCACCAGCACCAGGTCGGGCCCGTGCTCCCTGGTATAATCGAGGCCGACGGTCCCGTTTTCCGCCGTCAAAACGCGATAGCCCTGGTCGGTGAGGATATCGACGCACGCCTGGCGCATGATCTCTTCGTCCTCGATCACGAGGATCGTCTCAAGCCGTCCTAACCCTGTCGCGCCCTGCGATTTTTGTGTCTCTACCACGGGGTGTCCTTGTAAAATTATCCGCGTGCGGCCAGCCGAGGGCGCCGTCCTACGGCGTCCGGGCGAGCCGCATTGCCTCCATCACGGCCAGCCTCAGCTCCTCGGTATCAAACGACTTGATATAGTAGTAAAAGACATCCTGTTCCCGCACCTTGCTCTCGAGCTCGCGTGTGTTGCGTTCGACCGTCAGGATAACGGGAAGCGTACCGTCCACCGCCTTCAGGATGCCCACCGCCTTGTCCCAGGGGGTGTCGGCAAGCCCCACGTCCACCACGGCGGCGACATAGCGTGTTTCCTTGAGCGACCGGACGGCATCCACGATCCGCGAGCAGAAGTCGATCGCCAGATCGTCGCGCTCAAAGATCCGCTCGATCTCGGGCTGAACGGCGGGGTCGCCGTCCAGCACCAATATTCTTTCGGGTTCTTTTGACATGGGTGATAATAGTATCCGCCTGGATTACTCCTGTTTCCTTATTTAGCAATTCATATGCCAATATTGACCAAGGGGCGGATCGGCCCGAGAGGGCCCGTTGTTCCGCTTGCCGGCGGCGTGCCCGGCCGATATTATGTGAAATCCTTGAGAAAAAGGAGATAATACGGACGATGATCGGATCGGAGGGGATGGCGGCCCTTTTTGGGTGAGGTGCGGCGGGAAGGGCCGGGACGGGCGTGCCCGAAGACGAATGTCCCGTTGGTCTCTTTTGCCCCATAAAATGGGTCAAAATTCCTCTCTTTTCTTTTGGGGAGGTGTTCCGGGAAACGTGTCCTTCGGACGCGACGTGAGATACGCGGGGACCTGCGCGCAAAGGCCCTTGACACGGCCGCGCCGCTCGGCTATTGTCTTCGTATCGCCGACACACGGAAACCGGACCAATCAGATGAAAACTTGTTGTATCGCCGCCGCGATCATCCTGTCGTTTTTCCTCGGGCCTGCCGCACGGGCCGAGATACGGCACTGCCTTCCCGTTGTCGCCGGGATGGTCGGTCCTAAGGCTTCGGTCGCGGTGACGTATGAGCGGCAGCTGCCCGACTTCTGCGGGGAGGCCTGCTACGTCATGGCGCTGGGGGCCTTCGGCGTCCCGATAACCCAACAACAGATCCACCGCGCCTCGGGCCTGAAGGCAGGCCGCGGTTGCTACAGCGAGGACCTCTATGCCGCGGGCCTTGTCCTCGGTGTCGAGGGGGAGTATTTGCTCATCGAGGACTTTAGTCCCGATGAGGGCGGCGCGTTTCTGGACTACCTGAAGCGACTCCTCTCGCGGGGATGGCCGGTGGTGGTATCGTTCAACGAGGACCCCCGGCACCACCGATACGACACCTACGAACACTTCGTGCTGGCGGTTGGCTACGACGACGGGCCCGGCGTCGTGACGATCATGGACCCCGACCTGGGACCGGAGACCGGAAGGCTCCTTGCCTACGACGAGCTGATCGACCACTGGCAGTGGGAAAATCCCGACGGGAGCCGCGGATGTCTTATGTATGCGATCGGGGGTATGAGAAGCGGGGGGCCGGCGGCGATGCATGAGGTCGAGGGGTTCCTCGAGGCGGGCCTGCGTATTGACTACCTCTACGAGGCCGAATCGGCCGACGAATATTTCTTCGTCCTCGATTACCGGCAAGACGGCATGGAACTCGTGATCGAGGCGCGCGACGGTGCGGGCCGCCGGATCTGCCGATGGGAGACGGCCGACCTGGATAATGACATCTTTTCACTCTCGGGCGTCGACCGGGCCTATGTCACGATCTCCTGTGTCGGGGGAGGCGGGCCGTGGCGGCTGCTCTACGAGGCGGGACGGATGTACCCCGTGCTCCATTGAGGGATGGATTCCCGCCATCGCAGACCGATACCCCCGTCGATACGCCGGAGGATAGCCCGGACTTCATCCATAGTATATGCTCCGGCCACGGTCAAAGTAACAGAATCGAGCCTGGCTGTTGGATTCCTGAAGATAGCGGGCGCATTCCAACTCCGTTCGGACAATTCCAACGGCCGCCCGGAGGCCGCGATAAATGGCAGTACTATCCACCCACAAAGACTTGGTTATGACCGACACCGAATTTACACGCCGGTCTTTCCGGCCCTCCGGTCCGATCAACCTTCCGGCAATACCTCGAAGGTCTTGACGACATTTTCCGCGGTAATGGTAATGCCCCACCCCCCGAACTTGTCTATGACCGCCTGGTAGCTTTCCTGGTAGTAGGTCGTGGTGGCGTCGGAGACCACGTTGGAAAAGTATCCCAAATCCAAAGCCACCCGGACGGTCGTATCGACGCATTCGTCGGTCACAAACCCGGCGATATAGAGGACCTTTATTCCCATGTGGTCCAGGACACGGTCGAGAATGGTTCCCGTAAAGGCCCCGCTGACCGTCTTGGTAAGCACGATCTCCCCCGGGTTCGGCTTACATTCATCCAGGAAGCGGGACGCCTCGCCACCCGGCGGAAGGATCCATTGCACCAATTTATGGGCGAGGCCGGCGTCACGTCCGTCGTCCGAGAGGCCCTCTATCTTGACGTGAATCGCCGGGATTCCGTTTGCCCTGGCGGCGGCCAGCAGCTTTCCGCAGGCGCCGAGAGCGGCATAAAAACGCTGCCGGTAATCCGCGAGCGCCTCGTTCACCTCTTTTTCGGCCAGCCCTTTGGCGACGGCTTTTTTTGCCAGATGTTCGGGCGTTGCCAGGCCCTGGATGTCGATCAGCAGCAGGGCGGTGTTTTTCTTTGTCGGTGCGGGGAGGTACTGCAGGCCATTTTCCGTGATCGTATATGATGCGGCCATCACGTCGGCCATGGTGACTTTACCCATTGTTCTCCTCCTTGAGAAGATAAAGAAAAGAAAAAGGGATTAAGTCTCCTCTTAGCTCACGTTTCAAAAGGGAGCTCTCATCGATTCTAAAGATGAGTCAAGAGGAGACTTCACCCCGTGCGAACTGGTTTTTTCATTTTGACACGGCGCTTTTTAATTGGCGACCGTGTTGCCTCCAATGGCCCGGCCGCCTATCCCTTCCCCGACGCCCCGAAGAGATCGAGGTAATACGAACAGCGTTCGCGGTAGGCCTCCCGGGCGGCATGGACGATGCCGAGGTACGAGGCGCCCTCGGCGCGGGCCGCCCCGACCATCTTGTCGGTGGCGGCAATGATCAGGTCGGTGGAGATATTGATCTTGGCGATCCCCGCGCCGATCGCGTCCCGGTACTGCGCCTCGGAGAGCCCGGTCCCGCCGTGGAGCACCAGCGGGATATCGGTCGTCGCGCGGATTTTTTTGATGAGGCCCAGGTCGATGTGCGGCCGGCCCTTATAGAGGCCGTGGGCGGTGCCGACGGCCACCGCCAGATAATCGACCCCGGTATCGGCCACGAAGCGGCCGACCGTGTCGGGATCGGTGAATGCATCCCTGGCGGCGCCGATGCTCTCGTAGTCCGACCCCTGGCCGACGTGCCCGAGCTCCGCCTCGACGGCGGCACCCGCCGCGTGGGCCGCCAAAACGACCCGCCTTGTCTCGGCGATGTTCTCATCGATCGAGAGTTTCGAGCCGTCGTACATCACGTCGGTAAAGCCCAGCGCGAGCGCCTTTTCGCACTGCCCGGGGCTTGAGCCGTGGTCGAGCATGAGGGAGACGGGCATCGGGGAGAGCCGGGCCATTTCCCGGATAAAGGCGGCGTGGGCCGGCACGGCCGGAAGCGAGAGGAAGGCGTCGTAGATCGCAACGATGGCGGGGGCCTTCTTGGTTTCGACCGCCGCAAAGATACCCTCGACGGCGGCCATCTCGAAGGCGTCAAAGAGGGGGACGGCAAAACCTTCTTCGGTCGCCCGCTGGAGCTGTTCCTTTATAGATACGAGGGGCATAGGGGGTTATCCTTTTGCGGAATATTCGTCGTCTGTGCGGGCGGGCAAAGCCGGCCCGCGGCCGGTACGCGCGGACCGGCGGCGGATTGACCGCCGCCATCATCCGGGGGACGGGGGGGCCGCCTGTCACGGATTCCACTGGACGTTGCGCTCCTTGAGGAACGCGGCCACCTGGTCGTACGTCGGGATCCGGTCGCCGGAAAGCTTCGTGCACAACAGGGCCGCCGCCGCCGAGGCGAACACCGCGACCTTCTTGAGGTCCCACCCCTTTATCAGCCCGAGGTAGTACGCGCCGTGAAAGACGTCGCCCGCGTTGGTGGTGTTGACCGGGGTTACCTCAAAGGCCGGGGTGTGGAACTCGTCGTCCTTCGTGACCGTCCAGCAGCCCTTGACGCCGAGGGTCTCCACCACGAGGCGGGGGCCCACCTTCAGGGCCTCGCGCATCGCCTTTTTCAGGTCGGTCTGTTTGGTGAGGGCCTGTGAAAAACCCTCGCCGGTAATCAGGATATCGGTCAGCTCCACGAGCCGCCTCACCTCCGGGACCACCTCTATACCGGTGGACGACCCGAGGTCCACCGCCACCTGCTTTCCGGCCTTCTTCATCATCTCGGCGGCAGCGATCGACGGCTCGAGGTAGAGGGCGTCCATGTGGAGGTAGTCGGCCGAGGTGAGGTAGTCCTTGTCGATCTCCGCGGCCACGGGCGGGTTTGCGATGAAGCGGGGGTTGGGGGCAAAGACGCGCTCGCCCGTTCCCTCGTGGACGTAGACGAACGAGACCTGTCCCTCGGGAGCGGGCCTCACGATCATGCGGCTCGTGTCCACCCCGAGGTCGGCAAGAAACTTCAGCTTGAGGTCGGCGATCTGGTCGTTGCCGACGGTGCCGATGAAGCCCGCGTCGGCGCCCAGGCGGGCGGCCGCCGCGACGGCCGTGGCCGCCATCCCGCCGTTCTGGAAGACAAACTCGCTCACCCAGCCGCCGTACTCCCAGTTGGGCATGTCCTTCATCACCATGACCACGTCAAGGGTGGACAGCCCGAATCCAACGATATCGAGTTTTTTCATGGGTATGCTCGCAAAATGGTTTTTACCTGAGGAAAGTTTAGCCGCCGCGCCGGGACAAGTCAAGGGAAAAGGAAACCGAAACGGATAAGTAACAACGGGCACGCGACGTCGCGCCGCGGACTTTCAAACCGCCGCCCTGCCTGCCCGTGGGGATATCTGCCAACGGCGGCCGACCCCTTGGCGTTTGGGTCCCCGTTTTCGGCGCGGTCCGTTATCTCAACGAATCGTCCATGGATATCCTTCTTTAAAAAAAGACCTTGACACGGCCTTCCTTTGGTACTATATTTGAACTATAAAACGAAAATAGTACAAAAAGATAATTGTGAGGACAAGGCCATGAAAAAGGAAAAGCTGGAAGCCATACTGACAACGGCACGCACGGCGTTTGCCCGATACGGTCTCAGGAAGACAAATCTTGATGAGATCGCCCGGATGGCGCGCGTGGCCAAGGGCACCATCTATAACTATTTCAGAAGCAAAGAAGGGGTCTACCTTCAAGTCCTCAGCCGGGAAGTGGAAGAGATCGTGGAAGAGATTACCCTGTCGGTTAACCGGGAAGTCTCGCCGGAGAAAAAGCTTGCGTCCTTCGTCCATTCCAAGTTTCAGCATATGCGCCGGGCCGTAAACATCCTCAACCTGGATCGGGAAGGGATAGAGGAACACCTGCACAAGGCCGATACCATTCGAAACGACCTGTTTGAATCGGAGGTCTCTATCGTTGTCTCGATCCTGAAAGAGGGGATGGAAAAGGGCGTTTTTAAGCTTAACGATATTTTGCTCACCGCGCGGGCCATTTGCCATTCGCTCAGGGGATTTGAGCTTAACTGGCTTGTTGGCGGCAGTCAGGAGCGCATCGAGCATTATCTTGACGAATTACAGCGAATCCTCTTTTTCGGAATATTGTCCGAAAGGAATTGTTGAGGGCCCGGCACTATCCGATTGGCCGCACGATACATGAACAACGGTACACGGCATGATGGCTGATATGATACATATTCTCTGTGCGTTTTGTTTCTTTTCCGTGTCAGGGTGGATACTGGAGGTCTGTTATCGATCCTATAACGCCGGGCGTTTTATCAACCCCGGCCTCCTGAAAGGGCCGTACCTGATCCTCTACGGCACGGGAGCGCTGCTTCTCGTCGGGGCCGGTTGGCTGCTCGCGGATTCCGGTATCGTCGTCAGGGCGGCCGTATACCTGGCGCTCATGTCCGGGCTCGAACTGGCCTCGGGATTTCTTTTGCGGCGGCTGTTCCGTGTCCGCCTGTGGGACTATACGGATCAGCGTTTCAACTATAAGGGCTCTATCTGCCCCACGTTTTCGGCATACTGGGTGGCGGCGGCCTTTGCCTTTGAACTCTTCCTGTACCCCGCCTATACCCGCGTGCTTACGGCCATATCGGCCGACACAGTGATGATCCTCACGACGGTAGTCGCCTGGGTGATGCTGGCCGATTTTACGGCGGTCTCTGTCCGGCGCCTCGTGACGATATCCCCCGGTGAGCGGGAAATACTCAGGAGACGGTACGAACAGATCGCGCGGCCGCTGCTCGAAGACCCGGACGTGGCCCGGCTTTCGCGCTACCCCCATCACCTGAACAAGACGCGGCTGGAGCACGCGGACGAGGTGGCGTACCTGAGCTTTCTCTGGGCAAGTAGGCTGTCGCTGGATGTGGTAGCGGTGGTCCGGGGCGCCCTGCTGCACGACCTCTTTTACTACGACTGGCTCACCGAGGGGCCCCGGCTGCACGGCCTGAGGCACCCCCGGATCGCCCTGGAGAACGCGCGCAGGGTAACGGACCTCTCGAAAAAGGAAGAGGATATCATCCTCAAGCACATGTGGCCGATTACGGTCATCCCGCCGCGCTATCCGGAGTCGCTGGTCGTCTCGTCGGCCGATACGGTGTGCGCCGTTCGGGACTACCTGAGCCTGGGTGACTATGACCTGCCGGGGAAAGCGGGGATGGTGCGGCTCGGCCTGGTGCCGCAAAGAATCAGGGGATACACCGATATCGTGCGCAGGAGGATCGGGTCGGCACTCCGGCGCCGATAAAATCCCCCCCAGCACGACGCGACTAATTGACCGGACCCGGCGGTGACTATACCACATGGGGCGTTTCTATAAACTAGAGTTTGGATATATTCCTCCATTTTAAATGCCTCTATACGAGGAAAAGAACGAGGTGTGTATTTCACACGTCAAGGAGAACAGGCACAAGAATTATAAGGACTAGTCCCGTCCTCATATGGCTCGTAGAATATCTTGTCGCAAACGCCGTAACGTGTTATAAGTATGGCACAATATACTATCGGGCCGTATACCGCTGCCGAAGCGGTAGGAGACGGTGGTCCGACTCTATTCGGGAGGAAATGATACATGCTCAAAGAGTATATTCCGAATTCGCTGATGTACATCACTCTTCTTACGGTGCAGGATATTGTCGGTAAAAATGGACTCAACTCGATATTGAATTACTCGGGACTCACCAAGTACCGGGATAACTTCCCGCCAAACGACGAAAAGATCGAGGCAATGGGCAGCGATTTCGGAAAAATCGTGGGAGGCATCATAGATGTCCTTGGGGAGAGGGGGGCGCGCCCGCTGCTTTATAACGCGGGGCGGAGGGGATTTCAGCTCCTCATAGAAAAAAGCCCCGCGATGATGGGGGTCATGGGGGTTGGGCTGAAACTGTTGTCAAAAAGAAAACGGCTCGAAGAGGTTTTTAAACTCGGTGCAGAAAATACTAATAAGGTTTTTGGGGAAAACCAGAGGTCCTATGTGACTGATGAGGGAATTGTCTGTGAGTTGTTTGACTGCTATTGGTGCAGAGGGCTCAAAAGCGACGGACCGATCTGTTTCGGCGAGGTTGGATTGGATGCCGAGCTGGCCAAGTGGGCCACCGGTGATGAACATGAGGTGAAAGAAGTGCTGTGCCGGGCCAAAGGAGACGACGTATGCAGGGTGATAATCTATTTTGAGCCAAAGAAATAGGGCCCAATGAATTAAATGGTAAGCGGGTCAGGCCTCCCCTTGGCTCGGTGCATCCTGAGGGGTGACTCCTTTCTCCTTTCCTACACCGATATCGTGCGCAGGAGGATCGGATCGGCACTCCGGCGCCGATGAAATTCCCTCCCGCACGATGCGCTCAATCGGCCGGCCCCGACGCGTTTCTCACAATCGGCCCGAAGACAAAATAAGGGGGACGAAACGCCGCCCCCCTCCGGTCTTACCGGTTGGCCCCGGTATTTTTATTACTTCAGGTATTTCGCCTTGATCTCCTCGATAAGCTTCTTTTCATATTCCCCGGTGGATACGCAGTCCCGGTCGCTGTCATACTCAACCAGGGCGAACGCAAGCTGCTTATAGAGTTCCGTCCAGAACCTCGCCTTCACGGTCACCTGGGTCGTTTTATCGGTTACCTTCTTTATATCGACGGTGTAGCTGTAATAAAGGTTCTGCCAGATGAGCCGCCCTTTTTGGGGCAAACCGCAGTCGCAGTAACCGAAATTGAGCCCCTTTGTTTTATACTCGCTCTTGTCTCCCGTTACATTACGGTAGTAGGAGACGACCTCCTTGTCGGTGACCTCCATTCTGATTGTCGTGATGGTCCCGGCGGGCTTGTCGGCGCTGTCCAGGACGTAGCCGTTGTCGGCAAAATACTTGACGAACGCGTCATACACCGTGTCCGAACCCGCGTTAACCGTTTCGGTAATTCCGGCCCCCGGCGTCGGAACGGCAACCGGCGCGGCGGCGCAGGTAAGGGCCCAGATCGCGAGAACAGAAAAAGAAAGGCACAGGACGAGCTTCTTCTTCATACTATCCTCACTAAGTTATAATTGAGATATGCTAATCTAACTATCCGCATAAGTCAAGCATAATGATATAATCCCCTGTTATTGCAGGGAGCGTCCTTATGGTCGACGATCCCCACTCGTCATTGAGAGCAACGCAGCGACGAGGCAATCTCAGCTTTGTCCCCGTTATTGAGAGGCAGTAAAACGGCCGTGGCAATCTGAACCTATAGGGGTGGTACGGTTTGGCACGGGCAGGGGCGGCCCAACATGCCGCCCGCAGCGCAGCCGCTAATCGCGGGATTGTCCTATCTATCGGGAAGAATAGGGGCAAACGGAGACAAATCCCTCGCGTCCTCTCTGTCCGGTGCAGAAATATACAGTTATTGCTTGAGACATTTATTGTTTTTTGCTATATTAACACGAACGCCGCACGCGGTTCTTCCGTCGCGGGCGGGGCAGCGTAACCACAAACCGATCGAGCCGGTAGCCATGGGCATAATTTTACGGGGTCTCTGCAAATGTGGTTTTGATACGGGCGACATCTTTGTCGGCGCCGGATTCGTGAATTTCATGGAGACGTGCAACGCCCCGGCAATCTGTCCGAAGTGCAGCGAACTGCTCGTGCGCAACTACATAAAAAAGGACGAGGCGCGCTGCCCCGGGTGCGACGAGAAAGTTGTCTTCTACGACGACCCCTCGCTATACGACCCCTCGGCAAAAATCGAGAAACACGGGTACATCTTTACCTGGAGGATCGCCGATACGAACAGGTTTTTCAAGCTGCCCGACGCCAATTTCCTGTGCCCCGCGTGCAGGAATATGACGCTTTTTTTTGAAGACATCGGCAGCTGGGATTAGAAGCCCGGCGGGTCGCGCGGCACCGGCAGGCCTGGCTTGCCGGTGCTTTTTTTTCGGTGCGGCCGCTTCTCCCCGACGGGGCGTCTCGCCGCAGGGGCGGCCCAACATGCCGCCTGAGGGGGGGAGGTCTATGGGCGATAGTCCGGGTGAATAAGTGTCAAACGGCAGCGTGGCCCTTTTTTTGTTCTTTAGGCCCGGCTTTTCGCCCGGGGGATAACCTCCGTGACGGCGCCCTCTCTCGTGAACATCGTCCTGCGGTTGAGCCAGACCACCAGGACGGCCGCCGCCACAAACAGGTATATGTCATACGGTTGTGCGTCGGGCCAGATCGGGTTGTTGAGGAGAAAATGGAACAATGCGGGCAGCAAAATGCTGCCGCGTGACGTATTGAATAACGGCGTTACTATTACGCTCAACGCAATAGAGCCGACAAAAAACGGCATGAACGACCAGGCGCCCTGCGGCGTCCCGCTCAGCAGGAAGGCGGGCAGGTGCCAGAGGCCCCAGATAACGCCCAGGGCCAGGGCGGCCCAGATGGGCGCCAGCTTCCTCTGCAGCAGGGGAAGGGCCAGGCCCCGCCAGCCGAATTCCTCGACCGGCCCCTTGATCGCCGTAAACAGCAGCGCCGCCATGAACGACTGGAATGAGGAAAATGGATACAGGTCCGCCAAAAGGTTTCCCTTCAGGGCGGACCCGCATATAAAAATCAGCGGGATGCCCAGCAGTAAAAACAGGTACCAGGACACGGAGCAGCGCCAGAGCAAAAACCGGGAAAGATAACGCCGCAAGCCCCCAACGCCACGGTTATATATGATGACAATGAAGGCGGCTATCGCAGGCGCGTATACCGCCAGGAAGAAGAGCGGATGTTGACCGGTTATCTCGCCAAACAGTACGGCCATCGGTTCCGGGAGAAAAATATACAAGGCCAGGATTCCCCATGCGATCCCGAAGGCGATTAACAGAAACGGCACGAGACAGATGAAGGGGATTTGGCGTTTGTCGGCGTCCGATGTGTCAGTAATCATGATATTTCCTCTTTAGTTGAATATCCCGAAGGTGCCGGGCCTCCTGCTATCCCGTATGCGGCATACTCCTTTTTCCCGTGTGCCGATCCGGTTTTGGTCTATTCAAACACTTCTTCATCTAATTCAAAACCGGGTGTGTGGACCAATATGAGCAATACCGGTTCATTGGAATCGTTCTTGTATCTAAACTTGTCTCCCTTTTTAACAATACCAAGGTCACCCTTATTTAATATGTAAGTCTCACCATTGACCATAAAATCAATTTTGCCATCCATAACATAATAAAACTTGTCGGATCTTTTTGACCACGATAATCGATGACTGACATCGGGCGGCACGTTGATAACGGCAAAAGAAGATTTTTCCGTGCAGTTTGACGTATAGTCAAATATGCTCAAGCCATCGAAATCTATCGCACT
>JAFGAS010000076.1 GCA_016933535.1 Candidatus Zymogenaceae bacterium | reverse complement strand
GGTTTGCAGGTATAGGCACGGATTTTTGATATTTCAGGCGTAGAGGAACCGGGCGATAATCCGTGTCAGGTCTTCGATGTCCTTGATATAAGCAAACTCGTCGCGACCGTGGATGTTGCACTCCGGCCGGATGACGCCGAGACCGAACTCTTTACCGCCCCACTCTTCGACGATGTGCGGTAGGTCGCCGGAACCCATTTCACCGTACTGACCGCCGGAACCCGTTTCCGCCCTGACGATTTTTTCAAGCTCATCGACCAGCGGGTCGCGCAGCGGCGGAACGGAGGGAATGGTCATAACCCGCTCGAACTCCCAGGTGACGTCCGGTACTGAAGATAGCGTCTTCTCCAATTCTTTGCGGGCATCGAAGATGTTCTCTTCGGGGATGAGGCGCCGGTCGACGGAAATGATACACTCGTCCGGGACAATGTTGACCTTGAGGCCTCCGTGAATCATGTTAACGTTGAGCCGGGACTCCATAAATTCCAGCCCGGTATTCGGGGCGGCGTGGACCGCCGACTTCCTTTTTATCACGTCCTTTTTTAGTTCGAGGAGGGTGTTTATCAGCCGGTTGGCCTGCTCGACGGCGTTCTCGCCCGTGTGGGACATCGCCGAATGGACGGACTTGCCTTTGACCTTGATATCGGCGTGGAGCGCGCCGAGATTGGCGATGGAAACGTAACCGAAGCTGGAATCCAGGTTGAAAAGGTAGGCCCCGGCGACCGGTTGTATGAACTGCTCGAGGTACCGTAGTTGGCTGGCCTGGCTGTACTCCTCGTCGGTGGTGATTATAACCGACAGGTCATAATTTAATTCTCTATTCTTTAACGATTCGAGGGCGGGAAGGAGGGCGGCCAGGCTGCCTTTCATATCCGCGGCGCCCCGTCCGTATATCTTCCCCTTCTCGATACGCGGGTTAAAGGCATCCCAGCCTTCGGCCAGGACGACATCGATGTGGGCGTAGAAAATAAGGCGTTGTTTAACGGCCTCCCGGCGGTGGCAGATGAGATTTACACGGCCCTGCCGTCCTTCGGCGTGTTCCGGGGGGATTTCAATCCGCTGTGTCTGAAATCCCAGGTCCCGGAAAACGGGCTCCAGGTAATCGACGACTTTATCGTAATTGCGGCCCGGCGGCACGGTGGTGTCGATAGAAATGAGCTTTTTAAGTATCTCGACAGCGTCCATAATAGCCTCTCCAATCAATCAATGCTGGATTAATTCTAGCATATTTCCGGGTGTCGAATT
>JAFGAS010000075.1 GCA_016933535.1 Candidatus Zymogenaceae bacterium | reverse complement strand
GGCAACGTGGTCAGCAAAAACGCCCTCGAAGAGATATCCATCGAGGAGTCCGAGGGGACGGTCTTCAAAAAGAACGTCGTGATCGATGCGAAATTGACCGCATCGCCGAAAGAGGGCGGAAAGTCGACGGTCGTTAAGTTCACCATCGTCATCACCAACACGGGCCAGGTGGACCTGGAAGATATCTCTGTTGCCGACCAGCTGCCGGTCGGCTTCGATTACGTCTCCGACAACCGTTCCGGTCACATGGAAGGATCGATGATCTCGTGGACCCTTCCGGGCACCCTCGCCCCAGACGAATCTGAGATCATCGAGCTATCGTTATCGATGAACGGAGCGGCGTTCGGCAACCTGACAAATAGGGTAAAGGCGACGGGGGAGACTTTGGAGGGGGTCGTCGTCTCCGATGAGGCCTCAGAGGTCGTCGTTGCCTTTATCGTCGTCGGTCCGGGCGAGAGCATCTCGAAGGTGATAGAGCAGGCCCGTCCCGGGGACGCGGTGGCGGTCCAGAGCGGGACCTATAGCGAGAACATCGTCTTGGACAAGAGCATCATTTTGAAGGGGATGGACACCGGGGGCGGTCCGCCCATCCTTGTAGGAGACGGCGTCGGGAGCACCTTAACCCTGACGGCCGACGGCTGCACCGTCGAGAGGTTCGAGGTGACGGGATCGGGCAACCCTCACGCCGGGATCGAGATCGTCTCAAACGACAATTCGATATCATACAACGTCATCAAAAACAACCGCGGCTACGGAGTCCTGATATCTAGGGCCAGCGGAAACGCCGTCGTCTCAAACGAGATCCGGGGGAACGGCTTCGACGGGGTTCATCTTGAAGAATCGAACAGAAACGATATCTCGACCAACACGCTCAAGGGGAACTCTGGCAGCGGCATGAAACTCGTTTCCTCCAGCAACAATATAATCTCGGGAAACACCGCCACAGGCAATGGAGGCGTTGGCATCCACCTAACTAAAACATCTGACGGTAACACGATCTCAGGCAACACTGCCACAGGCAATTTTCGTGGCAT
>JAFGAS010000014.1 GCA_016933535.1 Candidatus Zymogenaceae bacterium | reverse complement strand
TAACCGCGGCCAATGACGCGGGATCGACGACGACGCAGATCGGCATTGTGGTGTACGCGACGGCCGGGGCGACCGTCACGGGGACGGTTATTCTGCCGATGTCCGTAAGCGATGTATCCTACGTGGTCGTGGCCGATACGGACCACAGCGGAGACAACGGCGGTCAGGCTGCCTGGGCTATAGGAACCGTGACCGGCAGCTCCTTCGTCTATACCATGGAGAACGTTCCGGCGGGAACGTACAATTTCTACGCCATTATCTACGTGTCCGGCTCCATGATGATGGGCGCTCCCTCGGAGGATGAATTGACCACCTCGGATTCCACCTTCGTGGATATCAGCGGCACAGGATCGTACGTCGTAAACAGGGTATGCTACTCCCGTCTCCCGCCCGCGGATAATGCCGATTACTTCTGGTATCCTTCCTTCTCGAGGAGTCTGGTGCTGGGTACGCCGGTCAGCGACTTTACCCCGACCTTTCCCTTCGATTGGGAAATCACCTCCTATTCGATCGATACGGACTCTTGGGGCGCCCTCCCCGCCGGATTGACCCTCGACGGCGCCACCGGCGCCATCACGGGCACTCCCACCGAGGCATGGGATTCGACTTTATACGTCATCGACGTGGAATATGAGCACGGTACGGCCCTAACGGCCATCAGGCTCAATGTATCCCCGACGACGGGGGCGACCATTAACGGCACAGTGACCCTGCCCGTGTCCGTCACCGGCAAGCCGTACCTTGTCGTTGTCGATACGGACGATGATATGACTAACGGGGGATATGCTAGCGTCGCCGCGGGATCGGTGACAGGAAGCTCCTTCGAATATTGGATCGAAAATGTCCCCGACGGCGACTTCGTAGTCTACGCGGCGGTGTTCGACGTGTCTGACATCTGGCTGCTCTCCGATATCAGCCCGGGGGATTATCTGAGCGATGAAGGGACTCTTGTGACCGTCGACGGACCGGACACCTATATGGCTGATCGAAGCTGTTCCTTGATCGAATAACGCAAAGGGGCACGTCGAAAAGCCCAAGGGTATTCGACGTGCCCAAATATGAGGCAACCGGGCGGTAGGATTAGCTCCGCCGCCCGAGCTTACTATGCCTCCGAATACGCAGACCGTTATGGCGTCCTAACTTTATCAACGTCGCTCTTGCGCAAAACCCCATGGGGTGTACTATCCGCAACACCCTATGCCGAGAGTTTCATTCTAGGGTTGGGAAGAGCATCGGAACCTATGTACGTGAACTCAGGATAAATCTGGCGGAACGGCTCCTTACCCAGACAGCTCTTCCCGTAACCCAGATCGCATTCCGCTGCGGCTATGAGGATTCTTCTCATTTCAGCAGGGTTTTTAAAACCCTTACAAAAAGCTCCCCTCTCAGGTGGCGTTCGGATCAGAGATCTTCATGAGCTTTGAGAGCTTGTACGGCTTCTTCAGCCCGCAGGGTCCCTTGAACGATGGCTTCCAGCTCCCGCAGGGATTCCCTATGAATTTCCTCGGTGATAGCCGCGGCACAGCTCCGTTCGTGTTTGGTTATCACCCTTTCTCCCTCCTTCGGAGCAACCGCGGGATGGAATTCCATGCCTCCGGTGCCGGGTTTGAAGGCGAGAGCCTCGGGTCTCAAGGATTCATGGCGTATGTGGATTATGGCTATGCCAGGGGCTGCGCGCCGCCGGGGAGGTAGTCCTTCTGCAAATCCACCAGTAAGAAATAT
>JAFGAS010000074.1 GCA_016933535.1 Candidatus Zymogenaceae bacterium | reverse complement strand
CGGTGCCGGCCGGCGCGCTGAAGTTTTCCGGCAGCATCGGTGAAATGGAGATGCTCGAGTTCATCTCCATCCCCCATTCGGACACGGCCGGCAAGTTTGACGGTGCCGTGGTATCCCGGGACGGGACGGTCACCCACATCGACGACCAGATCGTCATCGACTACGTGACCAGGGGCATCACCACCCCGAAGTCGTTCATGGTCAAGGACGGGGACGTGCTGCTGCTCTTCACCAAGGACGTGGAGGAGATCCATTTCGGCCATGAAAAGCCGGAAACGGAATTCCCGGAACGCGACCGGCAGCAGCATCACGACCCGCGACAGGGGCCCTAAACCGTAAACCTGCCGTACTGACCAGTTTCTTATTTGGGACTCAAACTCAAAGCGCCCCTCTCCGAAAAGAGGGGCGCTTTTTTGTGGCATGATACCGCAGGCCGACCGGCAGGCACCACGCCGAAAAAATCCCGTTCCCGCCGAACAGGACGTAAAAAAGCCCTCCGGATGAGGGCTTTCTATCTGCGGAAATTTAAACCGGACAACGCCGCGGAGCCTTCGGTACGTTATTTTTTCTCGTTCCCCTCGATAAAGGCCACCGCCCGCCCGATCCGCTCGATAACCCTATCCCTGCCGATGACCTCGATGACCTCGAATATCCCGGGGCTGACGGTCTTTCCGGTGAGCGCCACGCGCAGCGGCTGGGCGAGTTTTGCGAGCGTCAGGCCGAGGCCCTCAATCACCTCGGCAAACGCCGCCTCGATGGCGCCTGTCTCCCACGGGCTAACGGAGCCGAACCGTTCGGCCAGGGCCCGGAAGGGTGCCGCGACGTCGGCCGTGAGGAACTTTGCGGCGGCCTTGGGGTCGTAGGCGATCTCGTCGGTAAAATAAAAGCCGCCCATCTCGGCCATCTCCACGAGGGTTTTTGACCGCTCCTGCAGCGTGACCACGGCCCGGGCAAGCCACGGGGCATCCGGGCTGCCGTATCCGCGGGCCTCGATAAACGGCAACAGGCGCCCGGCCAGTGCCTTAGGGTCGGATTCCTTGATGTAGTGGGCGTTGAGCCACTCGAGCTTTTCGGGGTTGAAGACGCCGGCCGATTTACCGACGTCTGCGATATCGAATTTCTCGATGAGCTCGGCTATAGAGAAGATCTCCTGGTCGCCGTGGCTCCAGCCGAGCCGGGCCAGGTAGTTGACCATCGCCTCGGGCAGGTAGCCCTCGTCGATATACTCGGTCATCGATTTTGCGCCGTGGCGCTTGGAGAGCCGCGAGCGGTCGGGCCCGAGCATGAGGGGGACGTGGGCAAACGCCGGCACCGGGTAGCCCAGGGCCTCGAATATCTGGATCTGCCGGGGGGTGTTGTTGACGTGGTCGTCCCCGCGGATGACGTGGGTGACGCCCATGTCCATGTCGTCGATCACCACGGTAAAGTTGTAGGTCGGGGAGCCGTCGGAACGGCGGATGATCAGGTCGTCGAGTTCCTTGTTCTCGAAGACGATGCGTCCCTTGATGAGATCGAGGAAATCGGTGACGCCGCTGTTGTGCGAGCGGAAACGAACCACGTAGGGCGCGTCCCGCGCCGGCAGGTCTTTATCCCGGCAGGTGCCGTCGTACATCGGCTTTTGTTTGTTCGCCTCGGCCAGCTTTCGCTTTTCTTCCAGCTCTTCTGTGCTGCAGTAGCAGCGGTAGGCCTTTTTTTCGGCCAGGAGCCGGTCGATGCCCGCCTGATAGAGACCCTCCCGCTTGCTCTGAAACAGCGGGCCTTCGTCCCACTCGAGCCCCAGCCAGGCCATGCTCGCCAGGATTGCCGCGGTATATTCCTCTTTGGACCGCTCCCGGTCGGTGTCCTCAATCCTGAGGATGAACACGCCCCCGGTGTGGCGGGCATAGAGGTAGTTGAAGAGGGCGGTCCGGGCGCCGCCGATATGCAGGTGCCCGGTGGGGCTCGGGGCAAACCGTACCCTCACCGTTGATGTCGCATCTTTCACGTTTTTATGTCCTTTAAAATATAGACGGGGCCGCTTAAAGGCCCCGGATATCGGGCGCACGTTTCTTGTGATGATACGTATCATAAACCGACTATTTTGTCAACGCCCCCTCTCCCGGTACCAATTTTCAATTATTCTTCTCATAAACCTCATATTGCACGACCATCGCCGGTAGAATTGGATGTACATGAATGGAGGCAATGCCGATGTATAAGGGTGACACCTTTTTTGCCGAGAAGAACTTCGCGATGGATTACGAACGGGCGCTGATGGAAATGCCGGATATAGAGCTCTGGATATGGCTGATGCACCGGAGGGGCTATTCACAGGACTATATCGGCGGCAGCCTCGGCGTGACCCAATCGGACGTGGCCTATCGACTGGACCGGATACAAAACTATTTGAAGCGGCGGGTGAATGAAGAAGAAATACACTGAAACGAAGGCCGCCGGCGAGGGCACCGCCGCCGATGCGGCGCCCCCGGACGACGCGGTTTTCCGTGACATCATTAAGAAGGCCGGCCAGGGAGATATCAAGTACCAGGAGCTCTATCTCAAGTATATCGACCTTATCTCAGGGAAGATGATCGACGAAAACGAGGTAATCTACGAGGCGACGTTTATCGATGACGAAGATAAAGATGCTTAGGCTCTACCGGCCTCATGCGGGTCAACGGGCGCTGCACGAATCGTACGCCCGTTTCAGGGTGGCCGCCTGCGGCAGGAGGTGGGGCAAGACCGTGGCCGCCACGGCCGAGATGATCAAACACGCCTGGCAGAAGCCCGGCTCCCTTTCGTTCTGGGTGGCGCCGGTGCTGCGCCAGAGTACGATCGCCTTTGACCTGGTCAAGCGGGCGATGCCGAGGGGGGCGCTGGCCGCCATACACAAGGTAGACCGGCGGGTCAGCCTCGTCAACGGCTCGGTAATCGAGTTCAAGAGCGCCGAGATCCCGGAAAACCTCCGGGGTTTCGGCATCGACTTCCTGGTGGTCGACGAGGCCGCCTTCCTGGCCGGGGAACTATGGGAAGAGGTGCTAAGGCCGGCGCTTTCGGATCGGCAGGGCAGGGCGCTCTTTATCGGCACGCCCAAGGGGAGAAACTGGTTTTTTCACCTTTTTGCCCGGGGGATGGATAACGGGCAGGCCAACTGGGAATCCTTTACCTTTCCCACCGGGAATAATCCGTACATACGGCCGGAAGAGATAGAGGATGCGAGGCGGTCGCTGCCCGAGGCGGTCTTCGCCCAGGAATACCTGGCCCGCTTCATCGACGAGGGCGCGGGCGTCTTTTTGGGGGTCAACGACATTATCCGGGGCAAACTTGCCGACCCGCTGCCCGACGAACGATACACCGCGGGGCTCGACATCGGCAGACACCGTGACTATACGGTCCTGACTATCATCAATCCGTCGGGGTCCGTCGTCTATTTCGACCGGTTCTTCCGGACAACCTGGACGGTGATGAAGCAGCGGGTAACCTCGGCCGTCAAGCGGTATAACCGGGCCGTGGTCTGGGTTGATTCCACGGGCGTGGGCGACCCGATCCTCGAAGACCTGATAAGAATGGGGGCGGCCTGCCGGGGCTACCGGTTTACCAACGAATCAAAGGCGGCCCTCGTCGAGAACCTGATCCTCCTGATCGATGAGAAGAAGATCGTCATCCCCCCGATTCAGGAGCTGGTTGACGAATTGATGATCTTCGAGACAAGAAACCTCCCCGGGGGAAGGGTCTCCTACGGAGCGCCGGCGGGTTTCCATGACGATTGCGTCATATCGCTGGCGCTGGCCGCGTGGGGGATCAGGGGGACCAGGGTCAACCAGTCGGATTTTGTTCGAACGCTCGGGTTTTGATGACAGGAGGCAGTATGGACGCCGAAGTGCGGTTTTTGGACGGGGAGACGAGATCGTTTCCCGGCGTGGGGAGCATGGAGGTCAGGGATGACGCCATTGTTCTGCGCCGATGGTTTAGGGCCGTCGCGATAATACCGGTAGATATGATCCGGTGGGCCCGGCTCGCGCGCCGCCGAAAGGTCTCCCAGCGCGATTTTGGGAAGGCCGCCCTGTAGAAACAGCAGCGGGGCCGTTCCGTACGGCTAAGACGGCTATTTCCCCTTGACCCATGAAAGGAAACTCCCATGAACAGACGTGACATGAAACTCTTTTTGGACTATTACAACGGAGACAGGGAAGCGATCTTTAAGGACTTTACGGTCCGTCGGGTTGCCGAAGGCCTGCCAAGGGAACAGCGGATATCTATCAGGGACTTCTATTTTCAAAACGACATACGGGTCATCCAGGACACGAGGGCAAATTTCATGCCGCCGAGCTTTGACGTCGTCGTGACCAGGAAGGGGGATACCGCGCCGCACGACGGGCTGACCAGGGAGGTAAAGATGTGGCTCTGTTCCCGGAACTTCGGCGGCGGCCGTACCTTCTGGGAGGCGCTGCCCGGCTACTACCTGGCCCAGGAAAACTACGGCACGCTCTTTTTGAAGCTGTTCGTCAAGGGCGGGGAGGTCTCGGTCCAGAAGATGTATTCACAGGACGTGGAGGCGGTGACCGACGAGAATAACTATCTCGAGGTAAAAAAATACGTATTTAACTGGGAAGAGGCGGCAGCCCTCGAGGGCGGAGGCGTGAGGATATCCCAAATGCGCGAAGAGATCGATGCGAAGGGCTTTTCATTCTATATGGACGGGCGGCTAGTCAAGAAGGAGGCCCATGCCTTCGGCTTTATCCCGGTTATCAGAATCCTCCGGGAGGAGGTGGAGGGCAGCCCCTACGGCCGCTCGGGGATCCAGGATCTGGTTGAGGGGCAGCTGGCCGTGAACATGGCCCTGACGAAGCGTGCCTGGGCCACGAAATATAACAGCTTCCGGGTGTGGGCCCCCAAGGAGTCGGGCCACGTGGAGCCGGGGACGACGATCACCATCTCGCCCGGGGCGCTCTCGCCGATCCCCCTCGAGGCGGTGGGGGGCGACGTGGACCTTTCGGCGGTGGAGCGGGAGCTCCAGGACGCTCTGGACCACCTCTATCGGCTGGGGTGCGTGCCCAGAAAGCTCAGGGAGGAGATCGCCTCGTCTGCCACGTCGGCCAAGGCGCTCAACACGCTGCTGCAGGGCCTCAAGCGGTATACCGAGAAGAAACTGGTCTATCTCAGGAGGGGTTTCGAAGAGCTGATCGAGAAGTTCCTTACCGTCAAGTTTGGCACGGGTCTCTTTGCCGCGGCGGTGTCGTTCCCGTCGCTTTCCGGCGAAGACCCGCAGCACGTGCTGGCCCGGGCACAGTTTCTGGCCGATCGGGGATTTGTGACCGAAGCGTTGGGAGAGCTGGGCTATGACGAACAGATGGTTCAGCAGATGCAGGCCAGACAGTCCGTCTGATCGAAGAATGGGGAAATCGCGGCCGGGCCGATGATGGGCCGGTACCGGTCCGCCGGATCGACAGGGCCGCCGTTCCGTACGGAACGGCGGCCCTGTCTTATCTGTTTCCTCTTGTCTGTAGGGAAGTGAGTTTGCCTGGACCGATGCGTCTATTTTGCCGGGTTCGGTTTCGGCTTCTCCTTTCCCTTATCCTTTTCCTTGAAGAGCTCGCCGATGCCGGCGATCGAAGACAGGATTCCCGATGCCTCGTAGGGCAGGAATATCTTCGTGGCCTGGCCGTTTGACATCCTGGCCAACGTGTCGAGGTAACGCACGGCGATGAGATCGTTGGAGGGGCCGCCCTTATGGATCGCCCCGTACACGGTCTCGATGCCCTGGGCCTCGCCCTCGGCCTCCGCAATTCGTTTGTACTTCTCGGCGTCGGCGACCTTCCTGACGGCCTCGGCATCGCCCTCGGCCCGGAGAATGGCCGATTGTTTGCTGCCCTCGGCCTCGAGGATCATCGCGCGCCGGTCCCGCTCCGCCTTCATCTGCCGGTGCATCGCGTCGGTAACGTCCTTGGGCGGCTCGATTCGCTGGAGCTCAACCCTGGTCACCTTCGTCCCCCACTTGTCAGTGGCGTCGTCGAGGATCTGCCTCAGCTTGGTATTGATGAGCTCCCGCGAGGTCAAAGATTCATCGAGGGCCAGATCACCGACGAGGTTCCTCAAGTTGGTCTGGGCAAGCTTCGTGGCGGCGATGTAGAAGTTGGCGATATTATAGGTAACCTTGATAGGATCGGTCACCTCGTAATAGACAACCGCATCCACTTCCACGGCGACGTTGTCCTTCGTGATAACGTGCTGGGGCGGGACATCCACCACCTGCTCTCGCATATCGATCTTCCTCAGACGTTCGATAAACGGGACAATGATATGCAGGCCGGAATCGGCGGTCCGCTGGTATTTACCGAGGCGCTCCACCAGACCCTTCTGATAGGGCTGAATGATCTTGAGGCCCGTCAATCCGATGATGAAAACGACAATAAATAAAAAAATCAGAAACGCCGTCATTCTGTTTCCTCCTTTAAGACCGCTACAATAACGTGAGTTCCCTCACGCCGGACGACCTGTATCTTTGTTCCTTTCGTTATGGCGCGCCCGGTTTCGCTCGTCGCGCGCCATTCTTCCCGATCGATAAGAACCATGCCGGTGTTTCGCGCGGGGTCGAGGGACTCAATGACGACCCCGGTCGCATCCTTCAGACGGTCCGCCCCGACACCGGGAGGCTGGGGTTTGGTGATCTTCTGGGCGATCTTGCGGGAAAGGATAAGGAGTATCCCGGATACGAGAGTCAAAACCCCCAGTTGACCAACGGGCCCAACGCCCAGGAGTGTTGCCACCCCGGCCGCCACGGCGCCGATGCCAAACCAGATAAAGAAAAAGCCGGGGACCAGTATCTCCACCACGACCAATACGGCGGCAGCCGTCATCCATATCCACCAAAATTCTTCGGGCATACGGCACCTCGCTCTATCACGGGGCAAACGGTGCCCCGGAAGGTGATTGATGATCCCCGCGGTTTCCGCGAGGCCAAGGAGAAGTGGGGCGGGAGTCCGCGGGGCCTTTCCGTTTATGGGCGGTCTATTGCCCGGACAACGCCGCCGGCGCGTGCCCGGCTAAGACGTATCGGAAAGCCACCCTTTACTTATGGACTAAAAACGGGGTTGATTCAAGAAAAAAATAGCGCCACAGATAAGGCGGTACGCACAAGGGACGCCGGTCCCTGTCCGGAATTCCGTTGACATATCGGCTGTTTCTGATATTCTGAATAGAAGTTGAAAGTGGTGGGCCGATGATCGTTCGCTGTCCTGCATGCGGCTTTACGGGAAGGGTTCCGGAAGACAAGGACGGGCGAGACAAGAAGCGTGTCGTCTGCCCGTCGTGCAGCCACCGTTTTGCCGTTGGCCTGATCGTCCTGCCCGCCGATGACCGACCGTCGGAATCTTCCCCGTCCTTACCCCAGGGACCCGGTGCCGCCGGTGATAAAAAAAACGCCGTTGAAAGCGAAATCGCGCCGCCGTCCCGTGACGTAAAGAAGAAAAGGCGGCGTCCATTATTGCGCGGCTGTCTGATTGTTATTGCCGCTCTTATTGTCGGGGTGGCGATCCTGATCCTCATCAAGGGAATTTCCGGGAATATCCAGGAGAGCAAGGAATATAACATCATAAAGAAGCTCGGTGAAAAATACCCGGGCTATCTCCTGCTCAATTCCATAAAGACCGATCCCGGTACCATGACCGAGATCCAGATCACCTCGTATCAGAGGGAACTTACCGGTAAGGGGTGCGTAGGGATGGGAACGGTCGTGGATATCGAAAAAACGACCGGGTCGGCGGTCCTTGATTTTTTTGGACTGACGGCCCCGGGAACGATCATCACCCTGAGCTATGAACGGTATGATATCGAGCTGGTCCTCGCCGAATCCTATTCCGAGGAATTTCGCACATACCTTATCGGCGATACGGTGCTCTTTGCCGGGACCATCAAGAAGGCGGTTATCGCCGGGCGGACGCGCATTACGCTGGTTGATGTAATCATTGAGGGGCATCAAAAGGGAGAGGCCGGTTGGCGTCCCCCGGAAATCAAGAAGAGTCTTTCCCGGCGCCTTATTGAGTTGCTGATACGGTAACGGACGGATTATTTCGCACACATACGGGTAGGTTATGAAAACACAGTGTCCAAAATGCGGCTATGAAGGAGATATCAAGGACGATCTCATTCCCGAAGGTGGCCGGACGGTCGGATGCCCTCAGTGCAAGGCCACATTTATCGTAGAGAGAGGCAATACCGAAAGAAAGGCCGATACGAACAGTAGCGCGTCCCCGGAGGTGGAGGTGGACGGGCGGGATTTCATACCGTATCGGCATCGAGAGACCCGGGCCACCCGCCAGCGAGCTGACCGTCCGGTAAGTCGTATCGTCGTTCTTGCCCTGTCGTTTTCGGCCGTATTTGTTATCGGTCTTTTCATTGGAAGATACACGCATAACTATTCCCTGACCAATCCGCTTAAACAAAAAGAGGTTACTCCCGCCGTCCTTATGACTCCGACGTCTCCCGCCGATGACCGTGCGGAAATACCGGCGCCCCCCGACGTTACAGCTTCTCCGGTTGAGACTCTTGACGCCGATACAGCTCAACCTTCGGAGCCCCTTATCCTTGAAGAGAGTTTCACGAGTGATGTTTTCCTTGATATTACCGAAATTGACGGGAAGCTAAAGGAAGCCACCGAAATAACGGGCCTCCAGCGGGAGCTTGAGCTCAAGGAATTTGCCGGCAGCCTCGTGGGGAAAATGCTCGTCGGTTACTTTGTTGTCAGAGACGTTGGTAAACTGAATTCACCGTACGCGAAAATACTTCCGCTCACGCTCTATAATTACTACCTTGAGGCCGAAGGGGATTCGGCTGACCCCGTAAAGAGTGTGGTCTATGTCGGCTTAAAAGAGGCTGATGAACTGTCTTCTTCCCTCGACAAGGGCAGCACGGTTTATATTCAGGGATTTATCTACAGCTGTACCCTCGTTTTCGATCACTTTGAAATGGGTATCGTCAATCCAAAGGTGGAATTGAGCAGGTAACGGTCTCATCCAACTATACGTGAAAATAATCCGTTAAAAATATTCCCGGGAAAAACAGCAATATTGATATGGGCTGTTGGACGGGATCGCAGGATAATTGCGCACGGAAGAGGGGCCGCCATGAATTCTTTTGTCCTTTTGAGCATCTGATATATAACAATATATGGAGGCTTTTACCATGAAAAAGAATGTGGGAACGGTCGATCAGATCATTAGATTCATTATCGGTGCCGTCATAATTGCCGCCGGCTATTACTATGGCAGTTGGTGGGGGCTTCTGGGTCTCCTTGTTATCGCAACGGCTACCTTTTCATTCTGTCCGGCATACGTACCCTTTGGAATAAGTACCTGTAAGGTCAAGAAGAAATAGCATCCTCAATAAGGGCCGAAACCGGGGTATTCAGCGGGATGCCCCGTTTTTTTATGGATGGGGACGGGTTACGACGGATTTTATGTTCCTGGATGGATGTGCGTGTCCTGAGGGGGTGCTAATACTTGAGGAGGATTGCCGATTCACCAATGAGCGTCTCCACAACCTCAATACTCTTTCTTAGATTGGCTTCATTCCGGCGCTGGATAGAGAGTTCGCTGATCAGGTACTCCTTAGGTTGATTGGCCTTCTCGATTTCCTGTTTGAGCGTTTTGATTTTCTTTGAGATTGCGGCCATATATCGATGCTTCTTCGATCGGAAATTCTTGATACTCGGAGATATCTCGATGTTAGACGCGGAAAGAGCAAGCCGCACCTTTTTCTTTTCTTCCCTGTTGCTTCGTATCAACATTCGAGATGAGAAACGGTCGAGGAACGGCACATTGGATTCTTCCAGGAGCGATCGCAGCTTATTAAGGTTAGTATCCATCGTCCCCGCTCGAATGATGTCTTTATCGACCCAGCCCGTTCCGTCCGTCTTCATACGTGCGGCAAGGTAGATGAAACGAGCGACCGCCGACTCGGATCTGGTCAGTCTTTTGAGAAGGTGTTCTTTGGAGTACTCATCCCATCTGAGTGTGATACTGAAGGTATCCTTTTGGATGTCGATGGAAAGAGAGAAAGGATAGATATAGTTTGGATCCAATGGCGCCAGGAAGAGCCCCGAAGCATCGTCTTGCTCAATGTCGTCATCAAGGCTGGAAAAACTCTCGGAGATATCCAGTGAATGCCTTGACTTACTGCTCCCGACGCTGACGGCGATTCCGGTGACGCTGCCCGATATATCGGAAACCGGATATGCCGTAACTCTGCGGTTCCTGCCCAGACAGGGCATTGAAGTTTTCTTTTCGGGTCTGCCGGTGATGAGGGCAATAAGGGTAGGGCACCCTTCACAGGGGGCTTTCCTGTGGTGCAATACCTCGTAGCAGAAACGTCCTACCAGTTCTTCAATTGGAAAGCCCGTCAATCGTGAGGCAGCCACGTTAGTCCAGGTGATCTTCAGTGCCATATCGGTAAAGAAGACCATTTCCGGCAAGCTGTTAAGAACGGCCTCCTGGCTTCCCGCTACAAGCCTGAGCCGGTCTTCCCTTTTCTTACGGTCGGTTACATCCCTCCCGACGCTCTGAATCTCGATGATTCGATCTCCTTCCCATTTTAGATCGTCCCTGAACTCGATTGTCCGTATCTGTCCGTCTTTTCTGACGATATCAAGCTCATATCCCGTGAGCCGGGCACCGGTCTTTTGGAGGCGGAAGAGCTCCTGGGCGTATTTCTTCGATGATGGGGCATAGAACTCATAGATATTCCTGCCAATTACCTCTTCCGGTTCGTACCCCAGTTGTCGTACGGCGTCGTTTACGAATTTAAAGTTTCCCCTGTAGTCCGACATGGTAATGAGATCGCTCGTATTGTCAACCAGTTCACGGTATCTCTGTTCCGATTGTGTGAGGGCCGCCTGGGCCTCATTTCGGGCGATAGCCGTTCCGATCATCGACGAAATCGTCTGGAGCAGAAGGATGTCCTGCTCGTCCCATATCCGTTCCGTCTCGTAGTCGTCAAAGCCCATAAGTCCCCAAAACAGTCCATCTACAAATATAGGTATCCTGATGCTCGAGAGGCACCCAAGTATCTTGAGGATCTCTCGTTCCACGGGCGGGTGGTCTTTTGTTGGGCCTCCGAACCAACGGCCGCTGTTGAGCGCATCCCATAGGTCTTTCGAGAGATATTTATAGGCGAGCGGTTTTGGGGATTTAAAGGCGGATTTTCGGGGCTCTACAACCGCCTCATTAATGGTTTTCATGGAGAGCCCTTCAACGGGATCTATGAAATTCCTGCAGACGAAAACGCATCCAAATCCCACGACTATTCTAAGCTGCTCGACAATATTCTGCAGCGTTTCCTCTAGGTTCGAGAATGAAACAAGTTCCCGGGAACAAAAGGCCACGGCCTCCTCATAGTGGAGGCGCTGCTTAATCTCTTCATCCGAGCGGACCTTTTCGGTTATATCCGATATAAGGATAACGGAGCCGATTTGGACACCATCCGATGACGTGCGAGGCGCTCCGTAGACGTTCAGAATCGTCTGCTTTCCCGTTAACGAGGTAAACGGCAGGGTGTAGTTCGTTACACTCCGGCCGCTCAGTATTGTGTCAATAACAGTCTTTGATTCGGGATAGTCCAGGATGCCCGGCAGGTCATAAATACTCATGCCGATCGCCCGGGAGGGTCTGGTCTCGTCGAAATCGCCCGCCGTTATCATCCAGGACTTCGGATTCTCGTAGGTGATTGTTCCCTCTTTATCGAGGTAGAGGATTCCAAGGGGGGCATGTTCGACGAGACCGCGGGTGAACGCCTCGCTCTCCTGAAGAGCCTTTTCCGCTTTCACCCTCTCGGTAACGTCGGTGACAAAACTCAGGATGGCCGGCTGCCCCTCCCAGGTTATGTGGATGCCGCTGACCTCAATGTTACGGATGTTCCCCTGGATATCCGTCGCCCTATATTGGTATGCCGGCATTGTCTCTTTTCCCGAGACCAGGCGTTGGTACTCCTCGCGCAGCCTTTCCCGGTCTTTCTTGATGACGATATCCGAAAGATGCTTGGAAAGGACATCCTGCGCACGACAACCGAAGAGGTCTTTAATACGATCATTGGCGAACTGGATGATTCCGTTCTGGGAAATAATGATTATTTCATTGGCATTCTCCACCACCATTCGGTATTTTTCCTCGGATTCCTTCAGGGCGATCTCAGTCTTCCGCTGTTCGGTAATATCCCTGAGGAAATTCAATGTGGCGGGCCTGCCCTCCCAGGTTATCAATACGCCGTTGTTTTCAAACCAGATGATATCACCCGTCTTGCTTACGGCTCTGAACAGATAGACATCAGGTTTCTCCTGGAGTGTTGTCCGCTTTATGTGGTGGTCGAGCGCCATCTGTCGATCGTCGGGATGGAGGAATTCGATAAACGGACGGGAAGTGATTTCCTCGGACGTATATCCAAGTAATCTCGTGATAATCGGGTTTACAAACCGGGTCACTCCGCCATGTGCTATCGCGATACCCTCGCCGGCATTCTGGACGACGAGGCGGTATTTTTCCTCCGATTCCCTCAGGGCATCCTCGATTTGCTTTTGTTCGGTGATATCGGTGGCGACATTAAGCGCAGCCCGTTTCCCCTCCCAGATGACGGGAACGACGCTGTTTTGAAGCCAGACCGTCCGGCCGTCCTTTTTAAGGAACCGCATGGTGAAAAATTGAGGCTCTGTTTCCCCTTCAGACCTTTTTTTTCTTTGCTCAAGGACCATTTGACGGTCGTCGGGGTGGATCATTTCAGTGACCGGGAGGGCTAAGGCCTCTTCCCGGGAATACCCCGACAACTCCAGGGCCTTTCTGTTGGCAAATATCAGGTGATCACCAACGGCAATGGTAATGATTTCCTCGGCGTTCTCGACGACGAGGCGGTATTTCTCTTCCGATTCCCTCCGGGCGTTCTCGGCCGTTACCCGCTCGGTAATGTCTGTGATAGTACCTGTCAGGCCGAGCAGGACACCATTGTGATACTGCCGGCGGCTGAACGTGCGAACATGGATGATGTTTCCATCCTTGCGAACTGCCCTGAATTCGAGAGGCTCCTTTTGGCCGCTGAGCGTCTTCTTGTAGCTTTCCGAGAAGAGAGGTCGATCTTCTGGATATATAAAGTCCATAATAGGACGGCCGATAATTTCCTGCGTTGTGTAGCCTGTAACCTGCTCGACCACCGGGCTGACGTATGTTACGCGACCTTCCAGATCGGTAGTGCAGATGGCATCATTGAGGTTCTCCACGAGCGATCGGTATTTATCTTCCGACTCTCTCAATGCCGTTTCGGTCCGCTTCCTGTCGGTCACGTCCCTCGCAATCCCATTAATCTCGACTACCCGGTCTCCCTCCCACAGCAGACGCTCCTTGGTTTCGATAGTCTTGATCTCTCCGTTCCTATCATAGATATCATATTCAACACTCCCAACGTCTATTCCTATCAACTGTTTCTTAAAAACGTCGATAGCCAATTTATACGATTCGGGCGTAATGATATCCGTGAATCCTTTACCAAGGAGTTCCGAAGCGGTATACCCGTATTCCCTCTCTATGGTCTGGTTAATCAGTCTGAATTTCCCGCTACCGTCCATGACGTAAACGAAATCGCCCGTATTTTCAATCAGGTCGCGGTATCTCTCTTCAGATTTACGAAGGGCCTCCTGGGCCAGTAATCGGTCTGTCACGTCCTTCATAAATAGAAGACCGGACGGTTCTCCTTCCCATACGATCAATACTCCGCTGACCTCGATCCAGTGGATGTTACCCGATTTATCGATGATTCGGTACGTTATCGGGGGGGGGGCCTCTCCCGCGATGCCCCTCGCGTGAAAATCGCGAACCTTCTCCCGATCGTCAGGGTCAATGAATTCAAGAAATTGGTGGGCAGTCAACTCGGCATGCGAGTATCCGATCATATCGGTGAATTTTGAGTTTACATATTTGATGCTGTCGCGCTGAACGATGACGATCCCTTCGCTGGCATTTTCGACGACATGGCGATATTTTTCTTCCGACTCCTGAAGGGTCTTCTCCGTCCTCTTTCGGTCGCTGATATCCTTAACGAAGAGCAGTGCACACGGTTGTCCCTCCCAGGCGATTCTAACCCCGGTAACCTCGACCCATCTCATGGTCCCGTTCCGGTCAAAGATACGGTAGCTGATAGTGGGGGCTACATCCTTACCCGAGATACCGTCCAGATGGTGTTGCATGACCATCTCTCGGTCGTCGGGGTGGATCAATTCGATAAATGGCCGCGACGCTAATTCGTCTTCGGTATACCCGAGTTCCTTGACCACCTTCGGGTTAACGAACTTTAGGTGGGTGGACTGCGATACGATTATGCCTTCATTGGCGTTTTCCACGACGAGCCGGTACTTTTCCTCTGATTCCCGTAGTGCCTCCTGGGCCTTGATTTGGTCGGTGACGTCCTTGTAGAAGAGGAGGCCGGATTGCTGTCCGTCCCATTCGATGAGGGATCCGTTCACCTCGGTCCAGATGACGTTGCCGTCGTGGGTAACGATACGGTAGCTTATAGGGGGCGGGTTCTGTCCAGCCATTCCCTTTGCGTGATATTCGAGCACTCTTTCACGATCATCCGGGTGAACGAAATCCATAAAGTTACACGCGGTCAATTCCTCGGGAGAATAGCCTGTGGCCATGATCGCCCTGGGATTCGCATAGGCTACCCTGTCCTGCTGAACGACAACGATTCCCTCACTGGAGTTCTCCACGAGAAGGCGGTATTTTTGCTCGGATTCAGTAAGGGCTTCCTTTCTTTCGGTAATATCGACCGTATACACGAGGATGAGATCCGGTGGCATAAATCCGTACGTGACTTCCTGATACCGATCACGGCCCGTGGTTTGGAAATGATACAGGATTTCCTTATTGATCGTGACTCGCTCTCGATAACAGCGATGCATGTCGTCAATGAGTTCAGGAAAATCGCTATACATCCGGGAAACCGATTGTCCAAGTAAATTCGGGATATTTCCCTCGGTGATCGTTAGAGCGGCGCTGTTGTAATCGATGAGGATAAAGTCCTCGTTTTCATATTTCCAGAGATAGGTGGGAATCGGGATAGCCCCAAAGAGGGCTCGGAACTTCTCGGTCGATTGCTGAATCTCTTCCCGGGCTTGTTTCAACTCCGCCGCAGAACGGATAACTCCGATGAGACGGCCGGTGGTCATGTCGGCCTTTTTGAGGATATCATGGGCCGCTGCAGATGCGGAGGCAAACGCCGTGCTTTCTTCCTCTTGGTCCGTCATTATAACAACAGGAATATGTGGGAATTGTGTTGTGATAGTATCGAATGCTAGGGGGGCGTTTATGCCCGGCAAAGAGAGATCAAGGAGAATTACGTCGATATCTCCCCCTGAGAGACGAGCAAGTCCTTCGGAGAGTGACGACATACGCTCAATAGTGATCCGGTTACTTTCGGCCCGTCCGGTGATTTCCCCGATAAAGTGAATAATATCTGGGTCATCTTCAAGCAAGAGGACGGTTATATTCTTGCCTTCGACGGCCGCTTTCTCCTGCGCTTGAGTTGTTTTGTCTTTATTAATCATCCGCGACTTGCCGTATTCATGCGGAAAAAACGGGTAGATTGGGGAGAAGGATTCGTCATACTAATGAGCCGATTAAGTGCTATATAATTCAGATGACAATGCATACTTGAAAATGAAAAAGGATACATATAGGATCCAAGTAAACCCAAGGAGAAAAGTAAACAATAGGAAATAGAGATATAAACCCTATCATATATTGCTTTTACCTTATGTTAACAGCCTAAACAGTCTATGAGGAAATGTCAAGAAAATTGTAAGACGGCTGAATTGAAGGTAAACGATCGTATCGTAAAATCGCACGAAGCGATCGGCTATTACGGAATTCACGATACTTGAATAATGGGGTACATTAAGCCGCGGACCGGAAAACGACGAGATTTTTGTCCCGCAGGTTCTTCGGGTTGGATGTTCCGAACGGCGCCGACTAAACCCCGTCGATCACTTTTCGTGTATCTTCTATTCTTTTACTAAGGGCGTCGATTCTCCGTTTTACGTCAGTCCGTCCTACGACAATCTTTGCTTCATTCATGAGCTGCTGAACCATTCGGAAATAGCCAAGGGCATCGACATACCTTCCCAAGGCTTCCAAGGCGTTGGCGGAGCCGAGCAGGCACTCGAGACTCCGCGGACGTACAGAAAGCACTCGGTAGAAGAGACATAAGGCTTGCCGGTTAAAGTTCGCTCCGGCGAATCGATTGGCGATCCTCGAAAAGGAATTGAGGGCTTCCTCCTGTCGTCCCGCGCTCAGTTTCATCTCGGCCAGACGTTTCATCAGCATCAAATGACAATAAAGATCTTCCTGCCCGGCGACGGCGGCCCTGACGGCCTTCTGTGCCCGTTCGGCGTGCCCCTGTTCTATAAAGAGACGGGCCGCGGTCAGGTATCTCGCACGCTCAAATGTATTGATCGGATTCTTTGATTCGGTATCTACAATTCTGATTGCCGTTCCCGGATTCTCGACGCTTCGCTGCCGGGATGCCCAGTGACGGTATTTGCTTGCCTTTTCAAATTTGCCCTGTCGCTCGAAGGCCTCAGAGAGAGTCAGCAAGAAGTCTTCCGAGCACGGATCGATTCTGAAGACCTTTTGGCGGAAAGAAACATGTCTGTCGAATTCAAAAGCCGCCTTCCGCAGATGGTATGTCTTATAGACGTCGTTAAATTCTCTCATGGTTACCGGGACGTCTTCACGTATGGAAAATGCCCGCGTAAGCTTCTTACCCTTGTATGAGAGGGCGATCCTGACAGTCGTATTGAATGTCTCCCAGATTCCCTTGCCTTCGTATGAGGAGCCATGGATAATCGGCGCGCGTGAAAGCGAGAACAATCTCTTAAATATTCTGAGAGAAGAGCGATTCTTCAGGTCGTCTTTATGATAGAGATATACGATGGGAAAGCGGGAAGGTTTGATTCCGTCGGACCGAAGCCAGCTGATAAACTCGGCCGCGGCCTTGAGGTTGTTTACTTTTCCCTCTCCGCTCGAATCAAGGGCGAAAATAACCCCGTCAGCGAGATAGAGGACTTTCTTGCGCCGGGCGGAAAGATAAGGGCTTCCTGGTGCCGTAAATAGATCGACATTGACGCGCTTGTCTCCCACCATTCCAAAGGTAATCCTGAGGTGGTCAAAAAAAGTGGTCCTTCCCACGGGATTCGCATAGGAGATGAGGCGGGAGCGAAATTGTCTCCTGGTGTTGAGGGCAAGATAGGTAATTACGGAAGTCTTTCCGGATCTTTCCGGCCCCATTACAGCGATTTTCAGGTTGACATCCGTGTTATGGAGATTCAGCCTGATCACCTATACCGCTCCCATTGCCCGGCTCCGTTTTGGGAAGAGAACGAGCTGTATCACTTCGCTATCAACGTCCTCACCAACCGATATCGGGTATTGTCCGGAGAAACATGCGTTACAGAAAGAAAGACCCGTTTGATTAGCGGAATCCATTAGTCCCTTGAGGGAAAGGTACTTGAGGGAATCCACGCCGATAAAATCGGATACTTCTTTAATACTGTGGTTGGATGCAATGAGCTCTTCCCGGGTGGGGGTATCGATACCGAAGTAGCAGGAATGGGTGGTAGGCGGCGAACTGATGCGCATGTGGATCTCCTTGGCACCGGCGCCTCGGATCATCCCGATAATTTTCTTTGCGGTGGTCCCGCGTACGATGGAGTCGTCGATAACCACCACCCGTTTACCGCATAACTCCTGCTTAACCGGATTGAGTTTGATCTTAACACCGAAATGGCGGATTCCCTGGGCGGGCTCGATAAAGGTCCTTCCCACATAGTGGTTTCTAATGAGACCGAATTCGAAAGGTATCCCGGCCGTCTGGGCGTATCCGACGGCCGCGGGCACACCTGAGTCAGGTACCGGAATTACAAGGTCGGCCTCGATATCATCTTCCCGGGCCAGTTTCTCCCCGAACGATTTTCTGATCGTGTAGACATTCTGGCCGAAGACGATTGAATCCGGCCGGGCGAAATAGATATATTCGAAGATGCAGAAAGAGTGATCTTCTTTCGGGAAGGGAGAGTACGATTGTAATCCGTTTTCATCGAATATGATGATCTCGCCGGGAGCCACGTCCCGGACGTAACGGGCCTCGATAAGATCCAGCGCGCAGGTCTCGGAGGCAACGACGTAAGTATCTTTAAGGCGGCCCAGGACCAACGGGCGGAAGCCCCGCGGGTCACGGGCGGCGATCAGTTTTCCTTCCGTAAGCATTACCAGAGAATAGGAGCCCTTTAGTACGGTGAGGGCATCGGTAAGGCGATCGATAAGAGATTCCCGCTTTGACTGGGCCATAAGGTGGATTACCACCTCGGTATCGGAGGTTGACTGGAAGATGGAGCCGGCTTCCTCGAGCTTGTGCCTGATCCTCCCGGCATTGACTAGATTCCCGTTATGGGCGACGGCAAGCCCCCCGCGGTGGTTGTTGACGACGAGAGGTTGGGCGTTTTCGATTACCGTAGATCCGTATGTGGAGTATCGTACATGGCCGATGGCCATATGACCCTTGAGGGCGTCGAGAGTATCCTCGTCAAAGATATCGTTGACGAGGCCCATCGCTTTATGGGCGTAAAAACGCCTGCCATCGTGGGCTACAATCCCGGCACTCTCCTGGCCCCGGTGCTGGAGGGCATATAATCCCAGGTAGGTGAGTTTGCTTGCCTCTCCATCGCAGCAGATGCCGAATACCCCGCACTCTTCGTGAAACTTGTCCATGGTGAGCACGACGTTAACAGATAGGTTTGTAATATATCAGTATATCACAAAAAAGGAATGAGCGAAATAGCTATCTCTCAGGAAAAGACCCTTTTGAAAATATAGTCCGTGTGGCGTACATACCAGCCGGGATCAAAAATCTCCTCTATCCTTTTTGGTGGAAGAAAAGATGAGATCTTCTTGTCCTCTTTTACCAATTGAATAAAGCTAGTTTCTCCCTCCAAAGCCTTCTTCGCGATACTCTGAACGTGTTCGTAAATATCATCTCTCGTAATGCCCATTCCCGTTTTATTAATAAGCTCCGTCATAAGTCTCTGCGAATAAATGAGTCCCCCGGTTAGTTCAAGGTTTCTCTTCATCCTGTCAGGATAGACGACGAGTTTATCCATGAAATTAGTGAAACGGGTAAGTATAAAGTCCAGAAGGATCGTCGAATCCGGCACGATTACCCGTTCCACCGACGAGTGGCTTATATCACGTTCGTGCCACAGCGCGACGTTCTCGAGTGCAGCCACAGCATTGGCCCGTACAATCCGTGCCAGGCCGTCGATGTTTTCTGAGAGTATCGGGTTTCGTTTATGCGGCATAGACGAAGACCCCTTTTGACCGGGGGAGAAGTATTCTTGGGCTTCGGCTACCTCGGTACGCTGCAGATGTCTGATTTCAAGGGCGAACTTCTCAACAGAAGACGCGATGACGGCTAGTGTCGTAAAAAACTGGGCGTGGCGGTCCCGCTGGACGATCTGGGTTGCCGCCGGCTCCGGGACGAGCCCGAGTTTTTTCATTACAATTTCTTCCACACGGGGATCAAGGTTTGCAAACGTTCCCACGGCCCCGGATATTTTACCGACCGCGATGATCTTACGGGCCTCCTCCATCCGCGTGAGATTTCTCTTCGTCTCCTCGTGCCAGACGGCAAGCTTATGACCGAAAGTGATCGGCTCGGCATGAATGCCATGGGTTCGGCCGATCATGATTGTCTCCTTAAATTCAAAAGCCCGCCGTTTAAGAACTGCCAGAAGTTTCTTGATATCGGTGATAATAAGATCTGAAGCCTCGACGAGGAGAAGGGCCAGCGAAGTATCCAGGACGTCTGATGAAGTCAAACCCATGTGGATGAATCGAGCAGAAGAAGCCTCAATCCTCTTTTGCATAAAAGTCACAAACGAGATAACGTCATGTTTTGTGACTTCTTCGATACCGGATATTTCCTTAATGTCTGAATCGGTAAACTTGTAGTTTTCAAGAAGCTTTATTACTTCTAGATCAGTCTTGGAAATTTTAAGTAATGACTCCCATGCCTCACAGGCGGCGATTTCGATGGCAAGCCACGTCTCAAAACGCCTCTTCGGCTCCCATATTTTCCCCATCTCTGGTCTGGTATAACGTTCGATCATAGATTTTCCTGGAGGGTAGACAACAAGAGAAGAAACGTCGTATCTTTCAAGGCCAAAGTATAACTCATATTTATGAAAAAGGGAAGTAGATATTTCCATTGCCCTGGGAACGGGAACAAAGATGGTATCCCTCTAAAAGGTCGTTGGATACTTAAAGGAGATGGATTGGGTGAAGTTGAGGCATGGACGACGCGTCGGGTGTTCGGCCCGCGGAGGTGTTTGTGGATGTCCCTGTGTGGTGGTCCTCCGGATACTACGGGTGGCGTCACGAGAAGAAAGGAGAGTCTTTAGTCCTCCTCATGAGAGAGCCCCGGCGGCTCGTCGGTTGTCTGAATCAGGGCGGGTTGGATCATCCATGTTTTGCCGCAGTCCCGGCACGTGAGGGGGATATGGATATCCGTTTGTTTGGCCGTGGTGAGGGAAGCGGGTCGAAATATCATGGTCTCCCATTGTGACGTGCCGTCTTCGTGGGTTTTGTCCTTGATGCCGACATTTGCCGATCTGCACGATGGGCAGTAAATTTTAATTCCCGTGAGTATCTTACCGCATGTAGGGCATATCGGTTGCGAGTGCGTTATTCTTGAACCACAGCCGGTGCACGCTGATGGAGCGCTACGAGTGGTGTCGGCCGGTAAGGTGTCGCCGCTTAGCGACGAGTTGGGGCCAGACGGGGTAACGGTAAAGGGATTTTTACAGGAAGGGCAGGTAAATCTCTTTGCTTGACCTGTAGCGGCGGCGTTCCGTTTGAGTTTCCCTTTAAATCCGCAAATAGGGCAGGAAATAGGGAGATACTCAGACTGTATAGTCTCTAATGCGGTGGTCCTTTCTTGGGTCTTTTGAGAAGTAGCCGGAGGGGATTGATTCTTCCTTATTCGAAACTTTATGTTGCAGTTGGGGCAGTAGACTTCCTTGCCGTCAGGAGGAATCTGATTGTCACGGACTGTTCCACCGAATTTACATGACGGACAGGTTACATGCATTGTCTGATACGCCTCTCACTACCTATATACAATACCTGATCAAAAAACATGTGTCAATGGATATTCCGGGATGGGGCCATCAATCGGGTGAAGATCTCGACGGAGATATGTGGATCGGCCAAATCCCAGGATTATAAAGGAAGCGATCCGATTATTTACGGCATCAGTCGGACCGTGATTTAGCTGCTTACTTCTTTCCGATGTTGTCGGTAAAGACAGAAGAACGGAAAAAGAAAGGACGCCTGTCTTCAACTGCCAAAGAGAATTCCCGAAAAAGAATTAGTTCGGAGAACCTGGGATCTACCGGCGGGGGCTATCATCCGATTTACGGTGACCCGTCCACGGCCTCGATGGTCCCGTTGTCCCTCATCGTCTCCAGCAGGTATTGTCTGATCTTTGCCTTAGGTGCGAGGAAGATCGAGCCATCGGGAATCGGTTCGTTGTAAGCGGACAGTGGAGTCTTGACAAACTCGTCGAAATGGGAGGCATCCACCGGGTAAAAGGGCCGGATGATTGCCTCAAGTCCGTAATCGAACTCATTCTTAATCAGGTTCGAATAGGGGGAGAAATAGCCGTATTCTTCAAGCTGTTCGGCGAAAACCGGGTTATCACCGCCTTTAACGCAGAACATAATGTGGCTAATGTAGCTGGTCGGGTAATTGGTCTGGTTGTAAAGTCCCACGACGATGTCCCCCTCGCGGGGGATATATTGGAAGCTGTCCACTTGCGGGAGCCTGACCCTCACGGGGAATTCCTTTTTATACTGCTTCCAATAGGCAAAGGCGTCCAAACCGGTCTCGGGGTTGTTTTTCATCGCGACAATCCACCGTTTGCCGTATACCCGCTCGAAATATATCCATGAAAATTCGGCGTAATTGAGGTTCATGTAGTCATAGAAGGAATAGAAGTCTCGATGGCGGGCCTTTCTCATTGACGACTCGAGGTTTCCCGTCCAGGTTAGTGTAATCCTTCCCCTCATCACATCCGTGAGGACAACACCCCAGTAGAGCATCTCCACGGCATTCGTATATCCGAACTCCCGTGCAAGTGCGATAATCCATTTGGGGTAATTCATCTGGACCCCGCCGAGGCAGTTGGGTCGCTCGTCCTCGGGCGTTACTCGAAGTTCGTAGTGCCCCACGGAGAACGTATCCCAGAAGGGGGTACGATAAAAGGGAAATGATTTGCCCAGAGGTTCAAAGGGGAGGCTCGCATGGGTGATTATAGTATCCCGAATGTAGGGATTCGGGCTCTCCTGGATCAGCCCAATGTTATCGGGGCCGGGCGCAGTTGCCGTCTCCGGGGTTGTGCCCGATAGGGTCGCACATCCCATGAGAAAGAAGAAGATGATGATGACCGGGAGTATAGGAAGGTAGTGCGTGGCCGCCCACATAGATACGCGGGTGGGCGTAACCGTTGATATGTCGGTTCCGATCGGGAGTTTTGGCGATCCATGCCGCCCGAGTTGTCGACCCATCATACTGAGTTCTTGAATCTGTTTCATAGAGTAAAACCGATGAATTATAGTGTAAGATCAACCATTCAGAATTGCCCCAACGGCCAGGAGTGATAATCGATCGGCAGCCCTAATCGGTCAGACTGTTAATGCCCGCTCCTGTCGGCATAAAGACGCTCCTCGCATCGTTTGATCATTTCTCCTACCTGCAGCTGATAGTCCCTATTAATAAGGTCCAGCGACCGTTCGTCCATAAAACCCTGTGCTGTTGATCGGGCCCTGTCATATTCACCCAGATTAAAGTAGGCTTGATAGAGAAGCTCCATGAATTGAAAATGAAGCTTTTCAGAAAGTCCTTTATCCTTTACCTGATACCAGAGCTTTTGTCCATAGTATGGTCCGGCCCGACTGATGACTTTTCGATCTTCTTTCCCGAGAAATCTCTTATTATAGTTGATAATTCCCGACAAATACTGAGACATGGGAGCTTCTTCCTCCTGCTTTTCCTTCATCTCCTCCATGTCCTTTTGGGCCTCCTCGTTCTTTTCCATGCTCTTTTTCTGCTCGTTGAGGACGGCGTCGATCGTCTCCGGGGTGAACTTGATGTCCTTGAGGCTGGACATGTAATCCTCGGGTTTCATCAGAAGCGTAATATCGTTAAGGCCGTTGGTCAGATAGAGATCGGATACTTGGACCATTACCTCGAAAGGCACATTCGTTTCGATTATTTCGTGAGCGACGAAAAGAAGCGCCCGTCCCAGAGTGGGATATTGTTTAAAGTAGGGATAATTCCGCATGATCTCTGAGGCGATGAAGAAGGCCTGATTGTGTGATCGTTGAGGATCGCCAATTCCGTATGCCTTGCGGGAACGGAGCACCTGCAGCGTTTTCTCGCCGTTATAGCCCAACTTCTCAAAGAGGGCCTCCGCCTCAGAGAAGCCGACGACAATATAGTAATCGACATGAACCTCGAGGTAATCCTCAACGGCCTTAATGGTCCCGTCACGTCCGTCGATCGAGTAGGTGTTGGCGATGATCTCCTTTCCCTCCATGATCTTTTCACTCATTGTTCCCCGTGGGATGGAAGTGATACGGATCCTGCCCTGATAGGGCAAGAGGGTCATAAGATGGATTGCATCGGCCCTTCGATCGCGTTGACCCCGCCGTCCGTCAAGCCCGAGGATGAGAATATTGATACGTTTTGGGGCCGCGGGGAGATCCGGAAGAAAAATGAGCTTCTCCAGGAGGTCATGATAGTAAACGATCTTGTCTTTCCAATCGGTAAACCAACTGCCGGCCAGTGCGGGTTTGGGAAGAACGGAGAAAAAGAGGAGAACGGCAATAAGAACCGATATTCTTTTGATGGAGCCCATTTTTTTACAACTTCCTTGGCATAGACCTTTAATAATATATGATTATCCTGTAAAAGTCAAGTAAATTTGTTAGTTTTTCCTAATGCGGAGACTGCCTGTCTCGAGCCTCCCGGTAACCCGCCGTCTGAAATGATACTCTATCTTTTTTATACGGTGACTTACTGCCGATTGACTCAAGCCCAGTTTTCGGGCGATCCACTCCTGACTCCTACCGATTCGGTGCATCAGCCATATAAACAAATCATCATCGGAAAGCTCCATCAGAGCCTTTTCGTATCGAGAGAAGAATGATTCGGAAGGGAGGTAACAGTCGGGATTGAACATCTATTTGCTCCTTTTTAATGTGATTGGAGGATAGGGTATACGAAAGTTACCAATACGTCAACTTATGTTTCAGTCGATATCCCACATACGGCAACTATATCCCCTTGTATATTCCCATTATGTCAACATATCCGCTATTATCTCGGTTTACGTGGAGCATACGAAATAATAGTTGACATATCAGAAACTTAGTACTACTATGGTACTATGAGTGACGGAGAAAATATCAAGAATATAAGAAGAAAGAAGGGACTGACTCAGGAAGAACTTGGGGGTCTTCTTGGTGTAGGCAAATCGGCCGTTAGTCGTTGGGAATCCGGAGAACGAGAGGTAACTCTCGCTACGATGAGAAGCATTGCCGCTGCCCTTGATGTCGGGCTCGAATGGCTGGTGGAGGGGCTTGTTTCTGCACAAGATTCTTCTCCGGACGAACGATACAAAGATAATCGTGAAAAAGGTGGTACCGTATATAGTCCCGACCAACCCAACGTCCGCACGGACGTTGATGGAAAGCCACAGGGGATATCTGATGAGGCTGATCCCGACCATGTCGGGGCGATCTCCGAAAAACAGGAGAATTTCGACGATCGGTCACAGATATATCTCGCTATCCCCCGAATCGATGACCCGGAGTTGATATCCGCCTTTGAAGGTTTCAAGGAATTAGACAAATTGACCCCTTCGGACGTTGACGATATCAAGGCGATTCTAAGACTCGCCCAGCGTATCATCGATAAACGAAAGAAGGGAGAATAGTCCGGTGGCCGAACCTGATAATGGAGCGGCGCGAAATTCCGATAAAGTCCATTCCTGACGCTTATCATCGGGACTGAAGATCGGATAATACTACCGGGCCGTGGCCGATTCTCTTGAAAAGCCGATGAGATAATCCCTTTATTAAAGGGTGTATCTATGAAATTCCTCGATGCCCACGAAATCACAATGCAGAACCTTCTCCTGGACAAGAACCGGGCATATAAGGTTCCGATATATCAACGGCCTTATGTATGGAACGAGGAGCAGTGGCAGGAACTTTATGACGATCTGCTGGGACTTACCGATACAGACGTCCATTTCCTCGGCTCTGTAGTCGTCGTAGTAGATTTAAAGACCACCGCCGCCGTCGAGTACTACCAGGTCGTCGATGGACAGCAACGCCTGGCCACGATCCTTATATGGCTGGCCGCCATGCGCGACGCTCTGGAAGAACGGGGCGAAATGGAGCTGGCCGACTACCTTACCGGTTTTCTCTTTATTACGCAATACAGCGACGGACAATTTACCAAAATACCGAAGCTTACCCTCGGCGAATTCGACAATCCCCTTTTTCAGGAAATCCTCGAGGGTAAATTCCCTCACATGAACGAAAGCCTCCTCAATAGATGCTATACCTACTATCGGAGTAAGACTGAGGGAGATGTCTTGTCGGGCCTTCTTAATAAAATATCCATTGTGCATATCAACGTATTCTCCCACCTCAACGCCTTTCGGCTCTTCGATACCCTCAATGATCGCGGCCTTGAACTCTCATCCGTTGATCTTGTGAAGAACTTCCTGCTCATGAAGGTCTCCGGTATGCGTGAGATATTCGACGAAACGGTCTCCTTATGGAACGAGATGTTTACGAGAGTGAGGGATAAGGACCCGGTTAAATTTCTCAGGCGGTATGTGCTGTCCCGGTTTAAGGGCAAGGTTCCCGAGGCCCGGCTCTACGAGAGAATCATGGTTGCCCTCTCCCATGCGGAACCCGTCGATATCAGGGTCTTCACCGCTGATCTGGCCGAAAAGGCCGCCGTCTACGATAAGATCGTGCGAGCCAATTTCTCGTCGGAGGCCGTAAATCGTCGTATTAAGAACCTTCACCTCGTTGAGGTAACCCCTTCTTATTCCCTTCTTCTTCCGGTTTTTAGTGCGTTTGACGGAACGGGTCGAGGTATCTCCGAGGATGACGTCTGCGATATTCTTTCCGCCATAGAGGCGTTCCATATTCGATGGGGGATCTCGGGGCGTTTTACCGGAAACCTTGACCGGATATATAACACCATCTGTCTTGAGCTTGTCGGACACGACCCGTCCCAGTACCGTGAATTCATTAAGAATGCGCTTGCAGAGGAATTGCTTGAAAATGGCATCGATGATAAAACATTTGCCCGTAACTTCATAACGAAGCCCTTCAAGGCAAATGAGTCCCGGACGAAATACATCCTCTTGTCCCTCTCTCGTATAATGAAACCGGAAGAACAGCCGGTGGAAGCCGGCCTGGTTACTACCGAGCACATCATGCCCGTGGTCCTTGGGCAGCGATGGCGTGAAGAGCTTATCAAGAGCGTTGGGTCCAGAGATGAGATGCTCAAGCTTCACCGCGAGAACCTGGGCCGTATCGGGAACCTGACCCTCGTTACCGGAGACTGGAATCTTGGGCTCTCGAACCGGCCGTTTTCCGAGAAGAAGGAACAGAAATATTACTGGGATACCGAACTCGCCATTACCAACACGCTTTTGGGTTATGATCGGTGGGGATTTGAAGAGATCAATCAACGGAGCCGGGAGCTTTTTAATCTTGTCAAAAAAAACCGGCTCTGGACGATTGCGTAGGGCACGCCTCGTTGTTACGGTAATAGAGACACCGGAAGCCGTCCGATTTAGTGGTTTTGGGGATGTTCGTGGGGATTTTCAGTATTAAAATGGAGATAATCACATGATACTTTTTCTACTGGTTATTATCGTCGCAGCGGTGGTGCTGTATATCCTCTATTCCCAGGGGAAACTCGGCACCATGGATAAGGACTCCCTGAACATCTTTAAGAATAAAGAGACGCCCCGAGAGATTCTGGACCGGAGGTTTGCCTCTGGAGAGATCGGGGAAGAAGAATACAAACTAGCCAAGAAGACCCTTGAGGAGTAGGGGGGGCTGGATAATGCCGTTGCCCCGTAAGCATCCCCTTTACTCATGGCAGTTCGGTCCTCTTTCACTAGAAGCGATCGGGGCAATACTCACTGACCTGCTACAGGCGCATACAAGAGATGCCCTCATTATTCCGGACAACACTGTTGTCCGGAGTTGTCCCGCCTTTCATACTAAAACCGGTTGAGATGTACGACCCGCTCCATTGTCCGCTTCGGTACCCGGTGTACTCCTGACCCATCCAGATAGTAGTGGACGTCGTCTCGCTGGGTATCCTCGGCCACCGGCACGTGGGCCGGGTATCCTGCCGCGATCATGGTATCGATCTCGTAATCGGCAGGTACCTTGAGCAAATCGCGGATTTCATCACGGTCTATATTGCGGATGAAGCAGGCGCCCAGCCCGAACGCGACGGCGGCCAACAGAATGTTCTGAATTGCACACCCGACATCATATTCATAACCTGAATTCATGATTTTCTTATTGACGAGCACTGCAATATAGGCGGCCGGGCGCTCTTGGGCCGACGGCCGCTTTTGTGGGGGGAGGAGGGCGCCCATCCGGGTATGGGGAAAAATGAGGGAGACGGTCGTCTCGTCGTCCACGACGATGTATTCGAGGGGCTGGAGGTTTACCGCAGAAGGAGCAAGCCGCGCGGCGTCTATCATCTTCATCAGAAATGTGCGGTCTGCCGATTTTCGTTTGTAACTGCGGATACTCCGCCTGGCACGAATCGCCGAAATGATATCCATGGTTTTTCCCCGTTATATGATTGTCTTGGAATTCTCCCCTTTCATTTCTTGATCTTATTGGATCGGGTAAGAAATGTCTATATTAATTCATATTCTTAATACTACAAACGCCCAGCTCGTACAATGATCATCATGATTGTCTTAAAGAGGAGAATGTATGGTTAGTGGTAACAGTTACAGTGTGACGGGACCGCCGGTTCTGATCGTTTCTGATCCCGCTAAAATCAAGTCCGGCGCCGACCCAAAGGCGTCCGGGAGGGATACACCGCCGGGGGGGGAGTCAGAGCAGACGGATAACGCCTTGGATGCCGTATCGCTGGAGCGGCTGGTAGAGCAAGTGGGGGGTATCATGACGCGTCTTGACGCCCTTATCGATGCAGTAGGACCGCTTATCCAAGCCTCGGGCGTAAACGTGGATATGGCCTCACAGGGGCCGGTTACAGGGGGAATCGAAGCGGTTGCGGAGGCATTGATTTACACGGACTTTTTCCGGGAGGCGATAAATCTTGGGATGGCCCCCGACATGGTTGCAGACGCCTTTCGAATGGCCGACCTGGCAAACACAACGGTTGACTTGGAGACGAAGGGAGTAAGCGGTGTAAAAGAGGCGGTCGATGCTCTGCTCAATACAAAGCCCTATCTTTTCTTTGTCCATCAGGGTGATGTTGGATTAGAGACGAATCCTACCAAGGGCCCGTCTTCGTTTCCCGAGCAGGTTGAGGGCCTGGCACGGACGCTTGGGGTAAGCCCCGAGTTTGCCGCCGAACTCGTTAAAAAACGGTCGGACAAGGCAGGAGTGGGTTCTGCGCTTTCCGAGATCTGGAGGGTTCCGCGAGCCAACCGGCTCTCATTTCTTGAAACCAATGACTAATTCAGAAAGGAGTGTGTATGGCAACGTACATGAAATACGGCTACAGCTACGGTCCCCGGGTCGTGGTGACTGCCGGTGTCGCGGACACCGGCACGATCGATGACGGCGATATCGTTGTCCTGGACGGCGTCGGTGGGGCCGCGGGAGCGGGATACATAAAGAAATGGAGCGCGGCGTCCGATCCCGTCGTGGGTGTCGCCCTCGAAAGGGTCGATCCTAAGCCGGATGCGGACGGCGACACTTCCATTCAGATCGTACTGGCGATGCCGGGCAGCGTTTTTGTCTACCCCGCCCAGGGCATTGTACGGGGGCACTGCTTCCAGACCTGCGACATCAATGGCGCCCAGTCTATTAACGTCGCCGCCGATACCTACAAGAATGGATGGATCGTGGAGGTGGATGAAGAAATGGGACTGGCCTACGTGATGCTCAAGGGACCATTTTCGGAAAGCGACGCCGGATCCGACATTGACTACGGCGCAGCAGGGGTATAACAACGCAAAAGGAGAACGTTTATGGGAATTATGGTATCGGGAAACTTTCCCGAGCTCCTCACCCAGGATCTCTACGAGTGGTATTTCGAATCTTACGACGCCGAAGGCACGGTCTATGATAAGATTGTTGAGGTAGTGCCGGTGTCGGCCGGAGACGGTATAAAGGGGACTGAGGTTATCGGGGTATCCCGGCTCAAGGAGATCCCCGACGGGCAGGAGATACCGCTCACTGAGCCTTCCGAAGGATGGACCTGGTATATAAAGTTCAAGACCTACAAGGATCAGATCGCCCTTACCGACGATATGCTCTCGGACCTGAACGCCGGGAAACTTAATGCCGATCTTATGGAATTTGCCCGGGGGTGGGGCGAGGGAGTCAGGATTACCGAAGAGGAGGCCGTTGCGCGGGTCTTCAATAAAGGGGCATTGGCGGCCGGCGATCGAATCGCGTTTAACGGCTCCTTTACCAACAACGAGGACCCTTATCCGAAGTTTATCTACGACTCAAAAGCGTTTTTTGGTGCTGGGTCCGACGGTCATCCCTTCAAGCTCAAGGGCTCGGTTAAACTGAGCAACCTCACGTCGAGCCTGGACATTACCTATGACAATATTCAGACCGTCTACACAAATATGGCCGTCACCAATGCAGTCAACGAGAGGGGAGAAAGGATCAAGATTGAACCGAATGTTATTCTCACGAACCCCAAGAACCGGTTCGTCCTTGACCAGATTCTGCAGTCGGTCTACGAGATAGACGCCTACGGGAATAAGAACGTTCTGGAGGGAATGTTTACTCCCATATACTGGCGATATATTGAAGACGATAACGCCTGGTATATGGGCGTGACCCGGCGGGGAGTGCGCTTTTACGACCGCCAGCCGGCCAAGATTACCGTCTATCGTGATGAGGCCACCGACACCTGGTTTGCCAAGATCAAGCGGCGTTTCGGCGTCGGTGTAGTCCAGTGGCGCTACTGGTACGGGTGTAACTTGGCTACGAGTTGATAAGGCGCGGCTTCTGGGGGAGGATATCCTCCCCCCTCTTTTTTTGGAGGAAACGATCATGTCGATCATCAGCGATATTCAGATGTCGAAGCACGGCTGGTTTTCCGACGACAGTGGGCAGGCTCTCACCACCCTGTTTGGGGCGTTCGACTTCGGATTTACTTCTTTTTCCATCACGCTTTTCAATGATGCCGAGAGCGGCTCGATTGAGTACTCGTTTGACGGTCAGAACGTCCACGGAAGGGTGATGCCGGGTGAAATGCGAAAGATGGACTTCTGCCGTCACGAGACGGTATGGTTGCGGGGCCAGAATGGGACTGAGCCCTATCGGTTGGAGGTTTACTGATGGGATTCACCAGGGAGCAGCTCGACGCTGTTGAGACCGAGATCGCGGCGTTGAAGGTCGGGACCTTTTCCGTCGGCGAGCTTAGTGTCGATCAGGAAAAGACTCTGGCCGCCCTTGTCCGGCTAAGGGAGGTCATCAAGACCGATCTTGCCGGAGGGGAGGGGATAATCTTCGGAAAGGCCAGGATTGATGGGATGGACTGATAGGCAATTGATTAGAAAACGCTTTTTTCGTCCGGGGGTCCTTTTCTCATCGTATCGATGGTTAAGGATCATTCGGACAAACCGTGAGATTTCTTATACGGGGTGCCGGCGGCTTTATCAAACTCGGGGCCCCGTTCCTGTTATGGTTATCGTCTGACCGATGTTTATCCGACGATTCCGATGGTTTATTGGACAGGTTCTCATTTTTCTTTTTAGATCTCGATGGACATACTGTGAATGATTTCCGGTACTATCTTTTCATGGGATGTACGATCGGGTGAAATAATGTTATCATTAAGCCCGCCTCAATGCGACATGTAGCTCAAGCCCGGCCCGAAACGGCCTTTGTCCACGAATCACTTCATAATCTCCCAACAAAGTATATATGAATATCTCTCCGGCAAAGAACGGAAGGGTCTACGTTCGCCTGTTTTATCAAAAGTGATCGGTGTATCGATCTCTATCAGGGATTGCGATATTTCTTTTGACACGGGAGCCGTAAAAAATCTATAATAATTCATATACATATATAGTGAATGGTAGACTAATGAAGAAAACTGGTATTTTTGTGGTTATTATCATCGGTATTGTCATCACCGTTGCTGCCGTTGGTACCGCGTACGCCCGAACCGAGCACGGCCACCTTAAGGGTGCGGGAGACTCATCTTCCTTTACGGTCACGAGCCCCGGTGGGAACACAGATATTACATTTTCATATCCAAAAGGATCGGTTGACTTCTGGGTCAGTACCGTTGATCAGGTGGGTACCGTCAGCAGGTATGATCTGGATAACTGGAACTCGATAACGCTGATCGGTGCAGGCCTTTTTACGGTGACCGTCTACTCTAGAAATGGGGCGGGCAATTGGAGCGCCGACTATAATTTTGAGGTATCACCGCCAGCCGTTCCTTCGATAGGTGGGCCTCCCGGCGCACCTTCAACTCCGCTTTCGAGCAATTCGCTGTCAGATTCCGGAGAAGTCACCGTCAGCGGGAGACTCTCCGGTCCGGACGACACGCACGTCTTTCGTATCCCGGCTAAGTCAAGCTACGTTGAAGTGGTTTTCTATTATCCAAGAGATGTCATGTCCCTTTCCGTCCGGGTGGTGGGCGGTGACAAGCGGACGGTCCTGGGCCAATACGATCTGGATAAGGGCGAGATTATCGAACTCTATGGGGGGGGTAACTTCTACCTGACCGTTTACGCCACCCGAGGATCGGGAGGGTTTATGGCGAAATTTAATCCCTCAGGATCTCCTGTCCCGCAATCCTACATTATCGCCGAGGGAGATCTCAAAGGAGGAAACGATAGAAAGGAGTTCCCCTTTGAGGCCAAGACCGACGGGATCAGTATCTACCTTGACAGTCCCACGAAAGACGCGGATATCTGGGTGAAGGTAGTCACTGAAGACGGGAAAAAGGTTCTGGGCGATTTTAACCTGCAAAACGAAAAGATTATTGATCTGAACAAGAAGGGAAAGTATCTGATTACTATTTATTCGCGGGGAGGCGCCGGCTCGTTTACGGCCTTCTATTTCGGTGGTCCGCCGGCCGAGACGGTGGCCCTTGGAACGAGCCCGTCTGAAGGAGAAAGTCCGGCGGTACCGCTTACGCCAAAATTTCCTCCATTCCCCGATAAAGCGAAGCTTCCTCCCGGTACCAGCCTCGAAAAGGGCTATCTTGCCGGTCCCGGTGAATTTAGGACCTTTATCGTTAATGCGAAAGTAAACTACGTTGAGGTTACGTTCAGCTATCCAAAGGGGATAGCGGATTTTTGGGTAAAGGTCATCAGTGAGGATGGAATTGAGGTTCTGGGCGATTTTGATCTCGACAACGGAGAGATCATCCAGCTTACGGGTGGCGGTACTTTCTATCTGAAGATTTACTCCAAGGAAGGCGTCGGTAACTGGAGCGCCGTTTATCAGGAGGGAACCGGCGATCCTTATAGCACACCCAATGGGATATCCAACCGTCCCCGGTACAGCTACTAGAGGATAATGTAGATATTCTAACCATAGAGGAGACGTGATCGACCGTAATATTCCCGGAAACCGGGGAGGAGCAGAATCCCGCCGTTTAGTCCATACGTAAGACCGAGAGTTATTTCCGTAGTGGAATATTTCGCTGTCTTGGGACATTGACCTGGAATCAATAGACACTTCTCTCGTTATCAGTGCCGTTACGTTCGTGTAATCCGGAACAAAGTACAATCCTGCCGCGCCGCCGACCGATGAATCCTGATATCTTCCGACAGAATAACCAGATGAAAGCCGACCTTTTGCGTCTTGGACCAGATCACCGAGAACGTAGACGGGGCGAAAATCAACACGATGATAAGGTCAGATCTACCGCAACGTGGAGAACGGGAAATCCGTTCTTATCACGTCGCTACGAGACGGCTCGATCCATGTTCTAATAGGAGAGGGATATGGGTCTTGTGGAGAAGACAGAAAAAACGTGTATGGAAGATACGGTGTATATCAGTTAAGAGGTCGGGAGAGACCACTAGAAGCGAGTCCCCACCAAAATACAGAAATAATGTAGTTGTGATATAGAGCCAGCTGCCTAGTCCATTTTTCTAGCAAAGAAGACTGATAGTCCCGCTTATTCAGAGACGGAACTTCCGTTTTTTGAAGATAGACAATTCATAATTTTCATCTCACTGTATTTCCCGTGACATAATCATCATCATAAGAACTAAGTGCATATAGGCAATCGGCCCGAGATTACCTATCCTTCATCTAAGTCCCGGCGATACGTGAAAGGTGTGAGAGGCGGGCGTTGAAGGTTACCGTGATTTCGGGTTATAGGGCCTGGGGGAGGGGGTGTCCTTATCCCCCTCCCCCGGCCAAATGTTAAGGAGGGAATCATGTCGATATTGCCTGACCGAGCCATGTTGGATGTGGCCTCTCGTATCATCGATCTTCTCGGAGATTTCGTGGGCTTTCAGCGATGCATAAGCGGTGTTTGGGAGGAATCTATTTCGGCGACTAAAGTGTATCTTCAACTTCGAGACTCCTCCTATCGGAGATCTTTTCGAGGTATGGAGAATTCAGTTGATTTCACAGGCTTTACAGCGGCCTCTACCGATATTCAAAAAGGGGACCGAACAGTAATTAACAACACATACTACGTCATCGATTCCCTAGAAAACCGTGGCACACATCTCGAGTTCTGTCTTAGACAAACCGATGAGATTCAGGATGCATAAGCGCTTTTTCGATATAACGTTTGTGTGGAGTGTGGGAAATGGCACTATTTGAAAGCGAGATTCAAGAGCTGATGTACGAGCTATTAGTCGGAGACTCGATTCTCTTAGCGTATCTGGGAGGCGACTCAATCGATACACGAGTCCGACTCTCACCGAGTGATTTAGAACCTCCGAAAATAAGCACGATAAAGCCGGCTTATATCATTATCGAAACAAGGCCTGCTCCCGCGCCGATTCACCTTGGCTCCGGTGTTGACGAGTGGACGGAACAATACTGCCTACACATATTCACCAAGATCGAGAACCGAGACCTTCGGGCGGCTATTGAAGGGAGGCTTCGAGAGCTTCTGCATAGGAAGAGTTTTATAACGGCGTGTTTCATCGTTTATAATGTTTTGGAAGGTGGGAGGGACGGTGTAATTACCGAAACGGGTCTTTTTGATTATAGATATGTGGTGTCATTCCAGTTCCTGTCGAAAGACAGCTGAAGGAATAGGACTGAGGAGGGACTATATGGGAACGGAGAACCTCGACCGCTCAGCGATAGGAGCTATTGAAGTCAACGATGGTTTCGGTTGGGAAACTCTAGGGATTATCAGAGAAGAAATCATAAGGGTTAACGGGAAGGAGATCACCCATCTTGATACTTCGGGATATCCCTTTGGTGTTGATAAGACGATTTTCGGCAAAGTGGATATTGAGATTGATTTCATCTGGGAGGAGATCGCGGATATAGACCTGTGGAATATAGTGCTACATGGCGGGAGCATAACTACTTCGGCGGCCGGGACTCAAACGGTAATGAATGAAGAAGTGATTATGAAGGGTATAGATTGGATTGCACTTACCCATGCGGCAGATTTCACATTTAATACTCCAGTGAAAGTTACCAACGAAGAGGGCAGTGTTACATATTCCGAGGGGAACGATTACTACCTGGACCGTAAAGGTGGGCATCTGAAGCGAATCACAGGCGGATCAATTGGAGACAGCCAAATGGTTCACGTTGATTACACTTATAACACCTGTGTGGGTAAATCTTTCAAGATTTTCGAGGATTCATCACCAATCGATTACTCCATACGGCTCACCAAACCTATGGTTAGTGGCGATTATTTGCGAATTTCCCATAGTAAGGTCAATTTCTCCTCTGAGGCAGAGCTTCCTTTGAAACCCGGAGAAGGAGGTGCGTGGGCAGGGGTAACCAGTAAAATCAAATTTTTGAGAGACAGCGATGGAGTCTACGGCACATATGGGGGTTGGGAGATATATACGCCATAGTCATTTCCTTATGTAGCGGATAGGTTTTATGCTCAATCGGTAACGGTTATAGGTATAGGCTCTACGAGGAGAGGAACGTTTGTGATAGAAACGCGAGTATCGACTTTTTTCTGAGATCAACGAGATTTAAGAAGTGCCCATATTAGTCGTGTGCCCCAAGTTTCCCTTTCGAATTTCCAGAAGAGAAACGAGTTGTGTGTCGTTGACCTTTGAAGAGAAACACACGTCTTTCAACTTAGGTGAATAGGATAATCGAAAATAGGTTTCTATAATTTTCTTGGTGTCTGAGGTGCGCTAAGAGTGCCTAATACTAAAGGTGCCATCGTCTAATATATGTGGAGAGGTCTTCACATATTACGAACCATGTCGAAATGTTACAAATGGAATCCCGCTATTAATGTGTCCATAAACAAATATGTGTGACCAGACAGAACAAGAGAATAGACGAGTAGTTCCCACCATCGTTATGATTCGATTTGTATACGTCCATTTGTCGATTCATAAACTAAATTAAGATTATCATCTTGTGTCATAATCTTCGGAAAGTGAAGATGAAGGGGCCAAAACTTTAGAAGGGAGTGGAAAACGGTTCAATGAAATATTACGATATCCAAGTTCGAAAAGGGAGTCAATAATGGGCTGTACTATCGGTGGTATTGTCCTCGATCATACCCCTCTGTGGGTTGATATGAATCGATACCATGACTCAATAACCGAGACAGCCATAGCAATTGATGGTACAGAAATTGTCCTAACTCATACTCGGGGACGGCATTTTCCCATCACCCTTGAATCGATACGGGAAACCGGTTGGCTCAAAGGCTCCACAGTGGATGCACTTCGAACACTATCTAAGGTTGTTGGGGCCTACTATACGCTCATACTCAATGGAATGTACTATACCGTTCGTTTTTGTAATGAAGAATTAGGCGGAGCGATACAAATGGAGACATTAACGATCCATTCAAATCCAGACGATAATACATGGTGGATAGGTACTATCTATCTTATGTGTGTTGGATGACTTCTTCCCATGATTTTTATACGTACGACACAGACTAGTAATAGATAGTCGATTCCTTAAAACGGGGCATAACATGACCGCTTCAACGGGTCTTTTTAAATCATCGGTAATATCAGATGCAACGGGTAATGGTGGAATTATTACCAACAATGCCGTGATTGATAACGCCGCCGCTAACCTGTTCCCTCACGTCCCGGAATCGGAACGGACTGCCGGGCAGACGAGATATCGCAAAGCACATATCAAGAAACTCTCCGGAACCCTGACCGAAGCTAAATTCATGGCCGACCGCCTTTCTACCGCCGGTGATTACATGCAGATCACCCGCGGGGGTTATGACGATACCCAGGAGACGGCAGACGATATCGGCTGGGAGGACACGAACATCACGTGGACGTCCGGGACCCGCAAGGTGACGATGGCCGCGACGCACCCGGAGCTTGCCGTCGGGACGCTGGTTCTCTTTACGACCTCGGCCGGGGCCTTCCGGGGGCTCGCCACCGTAGCGTCATACATCGATACGCAGAATTTCACCATATCGACCATGATCAGGGGCAGCGACCCGGCCAATACCGACCATGCGCGGACGTTCTGGATCGGATCGGGCGACCTCCATACGGCGCTGACCGGGGGGGTATCAACAACCATCGTTGCAGACTACGAGGCGGCATCGGGGGTGTACGTGGGGATGTACGTAGCCCTGGTAGACTGGGACGTGCTCGATGGTGACGGGCTCCCCTTGATAGAATACTGCCTTGTCACCGCCGTTTCGTGGGCTTCCGAGGAGGCGACCATCACCGTGTCCTCGGCGATCGTCTCGAATCATGCCGTAAAGACACAGGGCATTGTTGAGGGGACCGAGGGGGAAACATTCGACCTCGACGGGCTGACGCTTATCATTAAGGTCAACGGTGGTGATTCACAAACTATCACCTTTGCGGCAGACGGGCAAACGGCCGCCGAGGTTGTTGCTACGATCAACGCGACATTGGTAGGGGCGACGGCAGCGGTCTACGATACTGACAAGGTTTCGATAGAGACCGACGATTATTATGCCGAAAACTCAATCCAAGTCGTTTCAGATTCCACCGCAGACACGGAGTTAGGTCTTGATAACTCGGTTCATTATGGAACTACCGGAACCGTAGTGGCGGGGGTTTTGGAACTCGGCACCGTCGCGGCAGATCACAGCACGCCGGTAAAATCTTCTGCCCTGGGGACGTTTACGGATAACATCACCGATTACGACCTCGGCGCGACGTATGATACGTTCACCGTTACCTTCTCGTCTGCGACAGAGTTTACGGTGGCCGGGGCTTCATCAGGGACAATCGGGTCAGGGGTAATAACCTCGGCCTTCGCAGTAGCACATTGGGGAAGTTATTACTTCGCCATTCCGACCTCATGCTGGGGTGGAACGTGGGCCTCAGCAGATACCGTGACATTCACGACCTATCCCTCGGCACGGGGAATTTGGTTCAAGGAAGTTGTACCGGCCCTGACAGATGCGTATAGCGGAAATCAGGCGACGTTCACGCTCGATGGAGAATCGTGACAGGTGAAATCTACTATATGACCAAACTTGACGGTGGGTCAGGTATCTACTACATGACCAAGACCACCGGGGGGGAGGGAACGTACTACATGACAAGGATCGATAGTACGCTTGTGGAAGAGGGAGCGCCGGGCGGCGGTGGTGGTGTCACGTACAGTTGGATACCGTATCTCTCAACAATCCAATGGGGCGGTCCTGCAATGCCGAGTGCATCATGGAATAACTCTCCCGGAAGCTTTACCGGGGCATACGGTATTTATACGGCCCCAGCCGGGTATAATTATGCACGGATTGTCGGTACTGCCGGATATTGGAGAAATAGCAGCGGAATGTATGTCGGGTCCCTGTGGTTAAAGTCTATGATTGATGCGAATCTTGCCGGTTCCGGGACTACCTACGGAGCATCGGCCTCGGCCTCGGCTGACTGGATAGGGTCGTCGGCTATTGTAGAGTTGAGTGCGTCGAGACAATTCGTCTTTGGATATTACGACCCGACCCCGACAAGCTGCCAGGACTATGTAACGCTCCAACTTTATCTTTCGGCATAGGATTGTAAATGTCGTTTTTCCTCAAAGAGAATTTCAACCTCCCAAGCGGAGCCTTCCAGGACGGCATCAATATCGATACTGCGGCCAATGGTTCTATCTATCAGGACGGGACGTATGGGTATGTAAAGACGTATGCCAATGCCGATGCAGGGATGATTGTATCTAACGCCCTGACCATTGAAGAGATGGCAAATGGCGGATTTAAGGTTCAGATCAGGTATCAACTGACATCTTTACCCGCATCTGACTGGATTCACTTATTTATTGTCTGTCAAAGCGCTACAGTCCCAGAACCAGGTATTGCAGATACCACGAGGCGGTTTCAGATAGGTCTATATAATAATGCCGGAACATATACCGAGCGATGGCTTTACAAGGATTCTGCCGGAAACGAATATAGCTATAATGGCACAACGAACGCATGGGCCGCCGGAGGCCAGACTGTTAGAAATATCAATCTCGCTACATGGTATACGGCAACATTAACCTATCATCCCGATTCTAATACCGTTGGTTTTGCACATGATGGTTCTGAATCTGCAACTACGGGCGCATTGTATAGAACCTCCGATGATTACTACTGGCATTTGGGGGATAATGATACGGCATCATGGTATGGCCAGCTTCTCCTCGATTATATCTATGTCGAGGACATCTCCTATCGTAACCGGTTCACCCTCCGCAACTCCCTGACCAGTGCGTGGCGCAAATCCCCGTTTTTCACCATTATCAACAACCTCACCACCCGCCACCGGAATTCGTTTACTTTCAAGAACAACCTCCTCGATTATGAGCCGTATCGAGACCGGTTTACCCTCCTGAATAACATCGGCGTCCCCGGTCAACTGGTCTATCTCGATGGGTCGTGGCAAAACCTCAACATCCTGGGAAAGCAGCTCACGAATAAAGCGACCGTATTGATCAACGGGGATGACGTTTCGGACAAGCTCGTTGATTGGTCGATAGATTATGATGACCAGATGGTGGCAATGACCGTCTCTATAACCATAAAAGACCGGGCGTTCGCTGAATCGATAAAGACGAAGAATTACGACGACTCCACCTTTGACGACGCAACCATTGAAATCATCGATCACGAGGGGTATTCGCTCGGACTGTTTTTGATCGAAGATAAGTCCGATGAAATGGAATCGGAATCATACGCGTGTGCGTTGACCGGTCGCTCCGTGACCGCTCTGCTCGACATCCCGTTTTCAGGTAAACTCCAGGATCTCTACGACGAAGCGACGACGAAGATTGCCGTCGTGGGTGACCTTGCCGGCGAAAAGAGTATATCCGTCCTGTGGGGTATCCCCGATTCCGTCCTTCCAGCCGGCGCCCTGACGTGTGATGATGAGCCCCCGATATCGGTCATCATGAAACTCGTCGAAGCCGGCGGGGGATTGGTCTACACCGACCGGGAAAATAATCTTGTCTGCGCCTACAAGGACTACGAGACCACCGGAAAGACGCCGATCATGTCTTTGACATCGGACGACGTAGTATCCGTGTCCCGGTCGAGGACCGTCCCGGGAGGGGAGAACTCCATATCCGTTTCTGGATATGAGGATGTCGCCGTAACCGGCGGCTGGGCCACGGTAACGCTTGCATCTTCTAAAAGCAAGCTCAAGTCCAACGGGTACGACTCCTGCATCCTAACCGCAAGATGCTGGAACGAGGACAACAGCATCCCGGACGTGGAGCTTATCGAGGAGGAGGAACGGACCCCCGCGAGAAATGACCACTACGAGATATCGGTTTCCTCAATGATCGACACCGAAGGCGGGGGGGTGGTCGAGATCAAGAAGAAATCTGATTCGTCCGTGGTGGCGGGGCCCTATGAAATCCTCGACGACAACAGGACCATCAGAATAACGACAGCGATGGACGATACGGACTATCTTGTCACCTATTGGGGAGGGGAGACCGTTACTTTTGGTGTAGAAAACTATGCCGACGTTTCTCCTCGAGAGGTGCTGGTAAAAGATGGTAAGGCGCAGACGACGCTCAGGGCCTCGGCGGGAGGCGGGGGGTGGGCCGTGTGTTCTGCTGATTTCCTCGACGCACAGACGGCAAAGGTAAACGTCCAGATTTCAGATCCCCGCGTTGGCTCTATAAAGATGAGCGCCGATCCCTCAACGGTCAACGTCGGCGGGACTTCCACAATAAAAATTGCCGTAGTCGATTCTCAGGGATACGCCGCGCCGAATGGCCTCGTGGTCGAATTATCCGTATCTGACCAGTACGATGTCGCCGGTTATACGGGAAATATAGACCCTGAACAGGTCACGACCACCACCGAGGATATTACCGACGGGTCTCTTGAAAGCCCGACCTACTCAACGAACGAGGTAACGGTAACAACGGAATTCCCGATAACCGCATTGACATCGGTATATCGTATCGACGGGGGGGCGGTCTATACCGGTACAAACTACGCAACCGACGCGACCTTTGACGGCAATACGATCACCCTTGCCACTCCCTTGCCTTACCCGGATACTCCCCTCGTCATAGAGTATACCTCGGCTGGAATGGCAACGGCAGAATATATCTATCCCTCATCTAACGACTTTCCATTAGAGGGTAGGTTTAATCACGTCCGGGGGTTCTGTGGAGAATATGGAAGTTGTCGAGTGGAGATCAGGGGACCGCAGGGGAATAACAGCGAGGACCAGGGTAGCGGGTCAAACCAGATATATCTCATCGGGTTTGCCGATACGTTCACGCCGAACGGAAATTCAAACGGGCAGAAGCGTTACACGAAAGAAATACACTGGATAGCCAATAACGTGGAACCGGACGTAAAGACCAATCAGGCGATAGTACATATTGAAAAAGGAGCTATTGCCGGGTGGGGCGTGACCAAATTCAGCAATTCGGGTCCGACTCTTGTAGAGCTATTTGTCCAGGCCAATACGATATTCTATTCATACGACAGCCAGGATACTTTCGGCAATGTTTCGGGGAAACGTCTCGTGATAGATGAGGATACGAGGCAGCCGATATCCAACGCAGTAGTCAATATTGCCTGGTCGGGAGAAACGACCTATACCGAGGCTGCCGACGAGGGGCCTCTCTATACCGGGGCCGACGGGATATTCTATTTCCAAAAAGGGAAGGCAGGAGAGACACACACCATCAAGATCACCAAATCAGGCTATGACGACCTGACCAGCACGATAACCATACCCGGCGATGTATACGCGGCCAACGCCGCCACGTCGGTTTACGACACCTGCACGTTCGATATCAAAGTGCCGGTGTATAACATAATAAGCTAATGGCAATAACAGTAAATTGTGAATATGGCGACGGTTCGAGGCCCCTTGATGCGGTGGTGGATTCCCTCATCATTACTGAGGCCGATGCGATCAATAGGGGATACGCCGAACTCAACAAGGCATGGAAGATCATAGACACCTACACGGTAACGATGCCGTATCCGGATGACGGGTATCTGCTCGAAGTCGGAAGTCATATCAAACTGACCTGTCCCGAAGTTGGTCTTGTCAACCAGGTTCTCTATATCGCCGGTGTTTCGATAAGCGGAAAGAATACGGGGACGACTATACGACTGACCCTTGAAAAGTATGAGGACTTCGAGTGAAGGTCAAGGAATACATAGAAAAGCGCGCCCGCGCCGCCCAGGTCAATAATACCGGAGTCGGGAGGGTCATTACCAGAGACAAGAACGGCAGACACACGGTAGAGCTTGACGGTGGTAAACGAATCATGGTCTTTTCGGCTACGGGAGAAAACTACAACCCCGGCGATACGGTGAGCATTAGATATAATTCAAAGGATAAGAGACAGGCAGAGATAGTAGGTAAAAGTACGCGGAGGTTAGCAACATCAATCAAGCGGGTGTCGAGATGAGTGAGATGACGAACCGGGATATGCTGATAGCACTGATGACGGAGATGAAAGATATCAAGGAAGACGTGAAGGAGATCAAGGATTATACCGGAAGGATAAACGGGGGGCTTCGTAAGACACAAAACGATGTTGTTGCAATACAAACGAACTGCGGGAACTGCACAGAGCAATTAGGCAATCTCCGAACCAGGATGAGTATCTTTACGACGATAGCAACCGTGGGTGGTGGGATACTCGGATATATAGGGAGTTACTTCAAATGAAGATGAGAGAAAAGGACTGGTCTGAAATAAAATACTTCTCGCCTAAGGAAAACTGGGGCGAGCCTCTGCTCATGGATAGAGAAACGGTTTTTCTCCTCGATACATTAAGGGGATTATTCAAATCTCCTTTTGTTGTCCATTGCGGCTATGAGCGGTCCGGCCACATGCCTGACTCACAGCATTATACCGGAAAAGCGGCCGATTTTCATGTTGTAGGATTACCCTTTAGAAATGCGGTTGATCTTATGGTTGACGTAATAGGATCCCCACCGGGAGGGACGGGAGTCTGTGGAAAGATAGGGCTTGGAATCTATCCACACTGGACGTCGCCCGGCTTCCACCTCGATACTCGGGGAGAGTTCGCACGATGGGGTGCGATAGTACGGAATGGAAGACAGGTCTATGTATCATGGGATGAGGCATACGAGGCGATTGGATGAAAATTTGGGAAGCGATCGGAGGTCGGAAATTTCTTGGCCTCGTTTTAGCGTGCATAGTCTATAGCCTCACGGGAACGTTTGACTTTAACCTTGCGCTTATCTTTGCCGCGTATATGGGTGCGAACGTTTTAACGAAATTGATTAGCGGAAAAAATGAAAAGGAGGTCGATCTGAAACATGAAACTCACTTATAAGGAATATATCTTTATTGCCATTATTGTGGCCCTCCTTGTGATGGTGGTGCTTTGGGGTATTCAAAAACGCCGGACAGACTCTCTGACTGCTGAACGGGCCTTATGCCAAAGACTACTGATACAGAAAAGAGTAGAACGGGAGTATATTCCTATGAAACTGAAGGAAAAGCACTCCGATGAGCTATTAAGGATGGGGGCGAATCTATGGGGAGAATAAACCGAAGGATTAACCTTAGGCTTAGTCCCATTGGGGTATGGAGTATTGTTGTTTGTCTCTTAATCGTAGTTAACGGTTGTTCCACGGCTTCATGGATTATTCATCATAACACAACAGCAGACGATCTCATCATTACCGAGGCAGACGTGGATGCGATGATTGATGAGTTATCGTTGGCACCGCCGAAAGATCCGGATGCTATACTCTATAACAAAACCGCGGACCGATATGAATTTACGCCGGATGCCTACAAAAAAGCGATCAAGGATGGAATTATTCGGAGAATCCAGGATAATAAAATCAGAGAATTTCTCGGTGACTATCGTCCCGAAACCTTTACGGGTTCGCTCCGGAAAGATATGGGGACAGCCGGGGTTGTTATTCTTCTTCTCGGAATCCTTGGTGGTTTGTTATACTAAAATCGGCGCGGCTAATGCCGCGCCGTAAAACTGGGGCAGTGATAGGAATAGGCTTCTCTGCCTTCTGTTCCTTGATGTGCATCAATCCCCGACCATGAGGGTGAGCTTTTCTATGATCGGCGGGTCCTCCGTTTCGATTACCCGAACCATTTCCTTATACATCCGCTTTTTCATTTCGGCGAAAATACCCCGTTTCTTTTGATAGGTTCCGGCAAAGGCCATCGCCTCGGCTAGCAGCGTTTCCGGATTCTCACAGGCCTTGACGATGATGTTATGGAGTGCGAGTTCCGCCGCGCCGTAACGCTTGCCGGAGAGAAGCATTTCATTGAATTTATACTCGGGAACGGCCTTCCTGCAAAAGGCAATCATTCCCGGTAGAAACGGAATACCGATATCGACCTCGGGGAAGAAGAAAAAGCCCTTATCGGCGCGCATGAAACGAAAATCACAGGCGCACGACAGGATCGCCCCATTGGCTACTGCGTGTCCGTTAATGGCCGCGATCACGGGCATCGGGTAGGTGAGGAGCCGTTTGAAGATCCCGTTGATTCCATACAGGAAATCCTTCATCTGTTTCGTTTCGTTTTTCCCCATTCGCTCCGTCAGCCAGGTAAGGTCGATGCCCTGAGACCAGTTCTTCTGGTCGCTACTGGTAATGACAACTGACGAAATTTCCTTATCCTTTTCAATTGCATCCAGCGCCGCCGACATATCGGCGACGAATACGGCGTTGTGCCGATTTTCGCCGTTGGTCATTGTGACGACGGCAACAGTTCCTTCTTTTTTCCATTCTACTACGGACATGGGGTCCTCCTTGGGTATCAGGGTTCGAATATATCGTGAGGTCTTGCCAAGTGTCATTCAAATATAGGTAAGTATAGATAAGTGGCCGGTCTGTGTCAAGCCAAATGGAGACAGGGGACGATCGTACCGGGTGAGGTGATGTAGGCTCAGACGATTAAGTATTTCTAATATCCTTTCTTTTCTCGTGGCAGGCTATTGCAAAGCACTAGAAACGGGTATATATAGTATCAATCCGTTAGTTTTTCGTACTGACATTCAGGTTTTCTATTTATGCCCCTTGACGAGGGGCTTTTTCTCGTAAGGTTGTCTCATGCTCAAGAAATATAACGTAATCGGCGGCAAGTTGGTGGAGACAGAACAAGAAGACGCTCTGCTATTCATTTTCATAAATCCCGATGAGGGCGAAAAGAAGCACCTTGTCGATGATCTCAAGCTCGACGACCATACCCTTGGTTCGGCGCTCGACCCCGACGAACTGGCGCGGCTTGAATTCGAGCCGAAACATGCCGCCATTATCTTCAAACGGCCTGAGCCTTACAGCCACAAGGACGAATTTCTCTTCAAAATCGCCTCCACCGGCGCCTATCTCTTCAAGGACCGGCTCGTGATCGTTATCTCGGAAGACGTTCCCCTGTTTGACGGCATACAGCATATAAAAATGGCAACCCCGGGATATCTACTGCTTCGGCTCATTTACCGCTCGATCCACCATTTCCTCGGACACGTCAAGGTAATCTCGGCCATCTCCGACGAGCTGCAGGACAAGATCAACCGGGCCATGGAGAACCGTTACCTCATCAATCTCTTCTCCTTGCAGAAGAGCCTCGTCTATTATCTCAACTTTATCAATTCCAACGGTGTGGTACTGGAAAAACTAAAAATCAACGCCAAAAAGATCGGCTTTTCGACGGAGGAACTTGAACTCCTGGACGATACCCTCATCGAGAATAACCAATGTTACCGCCAGGCGGAGATCTATTCAAACATCCTGGCAAGCCTCATGGACGCCCGGGCCTCCATTGTCTCCAACAACCTCAATGTCCTTATGAAAACGCTCACCCTTATCACGATCACGATCATGGTGCCGACCTTTGTGGTGAGCGCCTTTTCGATGAACGTGAGGATTCCCCTGTCTAATCTTTCGTATGCCTTCTGGATTATCCTTGGGCTGGCGGCTACCTCCGTCCTCGGGATAATCCTCCTCTGGCGGCGAAAGGGGTGGTAGACGGATCAACCGTGCGGCCAGCCGTGGGCGGCATGCAGGCTGACTGAGAAAGCCGGTTCAGTTGCGGTCCCCTCGTCCCTCTCGGATAATATCCAGTTGACCGATCCGCACTTCGTGTATACTGGTTCGCCACACATATATTCCTTCTGAAAATAAAAAAGCGGGCCGAAGCCCGTCTCAAAAAGAGCGCTGTCCTGATAATTAGCTCTTTCTTTTTTCCCAGATTTCTTTCAGATACTCCAGCCCCTTATCGAGGATCGCCACATTAATTACGAACCGCTCGATCATATTTATCTGTGTGTACTTGTCTTCCTTGTTGCTGAACACTTCCCTCTTGACTATGAGCGCGATAGTCAAAAGGCTCATAGTTGCTCTATAATGTAAAGGTCAAGGACGTTCCGTACGATCCATCTTCCCATGGCAGCATTGTTGGGTTGTTTTCGTAGAGTCCCACCCATTTGTCCCTTTTCTCTCTGTAATTTCAAATCTTCCGTAAAGAAACATACCCGATAGTCGTCTCTACGACTATTTTCTTGACAAATCCCTTTCCCGGCCTAAAAATATAGTCAGAGAAAATACCTCCTGCCCGGCTTCCCCGCTTCGGCAACGGAACCGATCTGAGCGGGGGCATCACCGGTCATCTCCTGTTTAGCGACTCCGGAGGAACGCATGAAAAAAATCCTTTATAATTTTATCTATCCCCTCTATATACCGGTCTGGGTTCTTTTGCTCTCCCTCTCGACCATCGTCATCGGGTCAATCATAATTCTCGTCCTGTTTATCCCTTATCTCGACCGGGGGGCGCGGTTCACGTACCGTTATTTCGCGCTGCTCTGGGCCAGGATCAACCTGATCTCGTCGGGCGTTCGCGTCCAGGTCGTCGGAAAAGAGAAGGTTGATCGGAAGAAGTCCTACATCGTCATGTCCAACCACCAGAGCAACTTCGACGTCCTGGCGCTGGCTACCCGGCTCCCGCTTCAGCTGCGCTGGGTGGCAAAACGGGAACTCCTCAATGTCCCGATCTTCGGGTTCGCCATAAAGAGAATGGGGATGATCTTCATCGACAGAGAGGACCCCGAAAAGGCCCGTGAGAGCATGAAGGCCGCCGATGAAAAAATCAAGTCGGGTCTCTCGGTCATCATCCTGCCCGAGGGGACCAGGAGCGAAGACGGTAGGCTCCTCGAGTTTAAAAAGGGCGGGTTCATTATGGCGCTTCAGACCAAGACCCCGATTCTGCCGGTTACCATCAACGGCAGCCGATTCTGCCTGCCGAAGGGCGGGCTCTTTTCGCTCAGGCCCGGACATATCCAGATGATCATCCATGATATCGTGGACGTGGCGGGGCTTACGGTTGAAGATCGGGATAGGCTCTCGGACAAAGTCAGGAAGGTAATCGAGGGGGGGCTCGATTTATCCTACGGGAAGGTTTAACGGATCAACACTCTATACGGTCCTTGAGAACGGCCGGAAGGCGTAGCCCGTCATAAGCAACGATCTATCCGGTCCTCCTGCCGAACTTCCGCCATATGCCGACCACAAAGAGAAAAAAGAAGAGAAGGCACAGCAGCACTTCGGCAAAGGCCACGAAGGGCGCGTAGAGAACGGTAGCCAAGACGGGTCTTTCCTGTCCCTGGTCCGGCAGGAAGATATCCAGTGTCACGGACAGCGCCCGAATATAGTCATTGCGAAACGCCGGGCTGGCAAAATCGCTCGGAGAAATCGAGCCGTACCTGATAACGCCCGACCGGTCAATAATCGACTGCGGCGCGGGGGAGGAAACGGCCGTCTCTTCGACTGCTATCGGAACCAGCCCTGAAGGAGCCTGACTTATCCCTATCTTGAGGTTGAGTAGGCCCGAGAGGGCGATGACAAGGATGAGCCAGCCCAGCGCGTAGGCAGGCCGCTCGCCGAAGAGTGAAAAGAGCCGGTAGAACCAGAGGCCGATCCGAACAAAGGGGTTTTCGAAGTCCTCCCGCCGCCTCATTTCCATCCGGCCGGCAAAGAAATCTCCCGCCTCGTGATATCGATAGGCGTTGGTGTAGTTGACCATAAGCTGATTGTAGAGGCGATAGACCTCCCAGTGATTTTTTTCCTTTTTGGCGGCCCACACCTGCAGCCGGGCAACCAGGGAGATAAAATACCGCTTTAGGAAAGAATCGGGTCGGGTTTTCCCATCCCGTTGCCGGGGGACCGCTTTTTCGACTACCCGGAGAAGGGCGGTACCTATCTTGAGAGCGTATGAGAGACGGTTGAACCAGCGGAACATCCTGCCCCGTTCCTGAAACAACTCGTCGAAGACTTTGACCCTCCCGGAGAAAAGGGAGGAATTATATCGTCTCCCGCACCACGCGACCCTGACGAAGTTAATCTTTGTGACGTCTGTCAGGAGGAACCGGGCGCGGGAAAGATCGACGGCATCGAATATCACCCGCTCGGGAAATTCAAAGGAGATGTCCGTGAAATCAACGGACGTCCCGGGGAGAAAGGTTCTCCCCCCGAAGTAAATCCTCCCTTCCCCTGCAAATGTTGCACCGGAAAAGACCACGCCGCCCGGGGAACCGAACCGTGCGTCCCTGAAATCGGCGCCGCTTCCGCCCGAGAACCGCGCCCGGGAGAAGTTGACGGGTCCGTTACATATGAATCGCGCTTCCACGAAGTTGGCCTTGCTCTTTCCGGTCAGCTGCGCCAGCGAGAAGTTGGCCCCTCCGTCACAGGAAAACTGGGCCTTATTGAAGTTGGCCCCCCCCCTGCCGGAGAAGTTGGTGGTCGAAAAATTGGCCTGTCCACCGCCGGTAAATTTCGTGCTCGAAAAATTGGCTCCGTCGCCGCCGGAAAACTGGATAAGAGAGAAATTGGCTCCTTCGTCTTTGCCGAAACTGCATCCGGTGAAATTGGCGACCTTTCCGGTGAATTCGGCAAAATGAAAGTCCGCATTTCCGGCACCGGTAAACTCGGACAACTTGAAGTCAACACCGCCGTCGGCTGTAAACTTAGCCCAGGTATAGTCGACGAGCCCTCCGGAAAAGACTACACGGGAAAAATTCGTTATGCCGCTTCCGGAGAAGTTTGCCATCCTGAAGTTTGCCCCTCCCTCTCCCTCGAATCGCGCACCGCCAAAGGACGTAGTCCCGGGGGGCTGAAATGTGGCTTCTATGAAGCTAACGCCGCTTTCTCCGGTAAAGAGGGAACCCGAGAAGTCGGTATTACACGCAAAAAGCGTATCGGTAAATACTGCGTTATTGAAGACGAGGGAGCCCATTTCCTTTTTTAGTCGCGGAAAATCAAAGGCCTTTGGAAAGACAAAACCGCAGAAGATATGCCGGCCGGATTGGTAGAGCTTGACAAATTCGAGATAGAAGCGTTCGGCGTCTTTGTCTTCACGCGGATCGTGAAAAATACAGAGCCGTTTTGCGGCCCGGTCCGATTTTTTTCGGGGCGGGTGGGGACATGAATAGGAGACACGGGAATTGTCTTTAAGATTAAGATAGGTCGAAACATACTCACACATCAATCGTTCCTCGAAGCTGGTCTTGATCATTTATCACTATATCGCATTATGCATAAAAATAAAGAAAAAAAGAATGTCTCTACGCTTATCTGTGTTTGCGTAACAGGGCTGTACGATCTTTCAATGCTTTTTCGATTTCTCTCATTCGGCTATAATCAAGGGATCACTCATGAAAGGCAAGCGCCGTTTTGATTCGGATAGATTGCGGTCTACCGTAACGATGATCGAGCCGATAATGTGTGTGCGAGATTATTTTACGCTTTTCGCTCAAGCGTGACTTTTTTGCTATAAAACGGCCTATTTGGTATTAAATAGATTTGCAGAAAGGGATTTTGTCTGGATATAATCCCGATGCTATGGTATATTACACAACACATACATAACGGCGCGGGGGGTGGTGACGGGCCCATCGAAGGAGGCCGCCATGACCGACAATGATGTCTTGCGGCGCTCGGTTTGGGCCTTCCGAACGGTAATACTGTCGTCAGACCGTATTGCGCGAAATACCGTCTATTTGCAGAAGGTGTCTCGCCCGTTTGTATTGGTCTTATTTTGAGTGAAGGAGACTAAACGATGATTTGGCATATATTAACAATAGTCTGCGGCATATTAACAATCATGGCAGCACTATTTCCCGAATCGTACGCCGATTTAGTGGGGGGGAACTTCCTGTCTCTCGTGGTTTTTCTTTCTGGTGCGGTGGTCGTCTTCGCGAGCCTCGCCCTCGGCAGTTTCCGGGATTTAAACGAAGACTAGTTGTTTTAATGAGTGAAGGCCGGACGTAACGTTTCGGTGCCCGGGGGTAAGCAGAGCTCAAGTAGTAGTCGTACGAAGCAAGAACATAAGATCGCCTTTTTTGCCGTTGCCGCCGGTGCCAACGGCTTTATTTTTATATCCATCCCGATGTCGTCAATATTGGGGCCAATCATTTAGGCCTCCTGGTCAAAACAAATATCGCGTTTATTGCCAGGAGGTTGGGCAAGACGTGTACCGGTTTTATCTTTCCCAGGTATCTGACGTCAACCACGGCTATTGACTTTCGACGGCAAAAGGCGACAAAATCCTTGATTGAGAGGAAGCGGACATTAGGGGTATCGAACCAGGAATGGGGGAGCGATGATGTAATGGGAGTCCTCCCGCAGAAGAAGACCGTCGACCGAGCCCTGATATGGGCGAAATTAGGAAATCCCACGATCACGCGTCGGCCAACTCTCAGGCATTCCTCTATCACATAATCGATTTTTCGGGTTTCCTGCATGCTCTGGTTGAGAATCACCCAATCGAACGACCGGTCGGGGTAGTCCATCAGCCCGCTCTCGACGTCTCCGTGAAAGACCGAAAGCCCCCGCATAATGCAGCGACTGACCGCGTCGTTATCCAACTCGATTCCCTGCGCGCGAACATTTTTTATCGTCTTCAGGAGGGCGATAAGGTCGCCGTCGCCGCACCCGAGGTCAAGCACCCGGGACCCGTTTTCAATGATGTCGACGATGATGCGATGATCCGGTCTGGTCGTATCAGGCATGGCGATGCCCCAGATTGTCGAGGAAGTGGGTGATCAGGCCGGTCTGGGCATCGGTCTCCAGCAAGAAGGCGTCGTGACCGTAGGTCGAGTCAAGCTCGCAATAAGTCGCATCTACACGACCCCGTTTGATCTCCCTGACGATCTCCCGTGATTGATGGGAAGGGTAGAGCCAGTCGGACTTGAACGAGATGACCAGGAACCGCGTTTCGATCTCTCTATCGGCATGGATGAGCCGCCCGCCCGAGAGGTCGAAGTAGTCCATTGCCTTGGTGATATAGAGGTACGAATTGGCATCAAATCGTTTGACGAAGCTGTCTCCCCGGTAACGTAGATATCCCTCCACCTCGAAGTCTTCGGCGAAGGAGTAGCCGTATACGCCGTTCTTGAGACGGCGTGAGAATTTCTCCTCCATCGAGGTGTCGCTCATGAAGGTGATGTGGCCGATCATCCGGGCGACGGCAAGTCCCCTGTTGGGCTGACCATGGTCGTAGTAATTGCCCTTCCGCCAGTCGGGATCGGCCATGATCGACTGACGGATGACCTCGTCAAATGCGATCTGCTGGGGAGAGTGCTTCAACGCGGTGGCGATGGGGATCGCCGCCCTTACCCGATGAGGATGGCCCGCCGCCCACTGAAGGGCCTGCATCCCCCCCATGGAGCCTCCCGCAACAGCAAGGAGTTTTTCGATACCCAGATGATCGATGAGCAGGGATTGCGCGTTTACCATGTCGGCGACCGTGATGATCGGGAAGTCGGGACCGTAGGGCCTGCCGGTGGCCGGATTGGTCGATGAGGGGCCGGTGCTCCCCTTGCACCCGCCGATGACGTTGGAGCAGATGATAAAATATTTTTCGGTATCAAACGCCCTGCCCGGCCCGATCATAACGTCCCACCAGCCCGGATCCTTATCTGGATCGTGATAGCCTGCCGCATGGGCGTCGCCGGATAGGGCGTGGAGAATCAGGACCGCATTTGATTTCTCGCGGTTGAGCCGCCCGTAGGTCTCGTAGGCAAGGGTAATCGGTCCGAGCTTCCTGCCCGATTCGAGAGTAAGCTCGTCGGGCGGATGGGCGAAGGTTACCGAATGGGTCTCTACGAGACCAACTCCCGTCGATGTCGTGTCAGGCGCAGCCTGTTTCATGTTGCTCCATCGTCCCTACTTTTCCGAGGACGTATTTTCGGCGAAGAGCCACGTGGAAAGATAGCGCTCCCCGGTATCGGGAAGAAGTACGACGATGACCTTGTCTCGGACGTCGGCTCGTTTTGCGATATCGAGGGCCGCCCAGAGCGCCGCCCCGGACGATATTCCGGCCAGGATACCCTCCTCGTGCGCCAGGCGTCGGGCGGTGACCCCCGCGTCCTCGTTTTTGACGGTGATAATTTCGTCGATAATGTCCCGGTTGAGGATGTCCGGAACGAATCCCGCCCCGATTCCCTGGATCTTGTGGGGGCCGGGCTTGCCACCGGAAAGGACTGGCGAGTCCGCCGGCTCGACCGCGACTATCTTGACGGCCGGTTTTTTCTTCTTGATTGCCTCGCCGACGCCGGTGATCGTCCCGCCGGTGCCGATACCCGACACGAAATAGTCGACGGAGCCGCCGGTATCCGTCCAGATCTCGTCGGCGGTGGTCTTCCGGTGGATCTCGGGATTGGCCGGATTCTTAAACTGCTGCAGGACGAGGCCATTTGTGATTTCTTCGGCCAGTTCCTCCGCCTTTTGAACCGCGCCGGTCATCCCCTTTGCCCCTTCGGTTAGGACAAGCCGGGCCCCAAGGATCTTTAAAAGCTGGCGGCGCTCGGCGCTCATCGTCTCCGGCATCGTCAGGATCAACCGGTATCCCTTGGCGGCACAGACGAAGGCCAGGGCGATGCCGGTGTTGCCCGACGTCGGCTCAATGATAACGGTGTCCTTGGTGATGCGGCCGTCGCGTTCGGCGGCCTGGATCATCGAGACACCGATCCGGTCCTTGACGCTCGAAAGGGGGTTAAAGGATTCAAGCTTAACCAGTACCGTCGCGGAAGTATCGGCCGCCATCCGGTTGATCCTGACCAGGGGTGTCCGTCCGACGGTCTCGGTAATGTCCTCAAATATTCGTGTCATGCTATCCTCATCACTATAGGATTGACAAGTGATAATTATGGATGCTTTCGTGGGATCGTGACGGACTGACACACCGCCCGGCAGGATCGGAAGGTGGGAATGGCCTTTCGGCGGCTTGAGAACACCCGCATACTCCCCCGTTGGAATCAAGCCGGGCGGCCGGGAGGGAACAATCGTTTCCCTTGTTTGTCTCTCCGTTATCGGAGGTCATCGATACCTCCCGATACGCCGTCCACGGCGCGTGGCGTGTCTGTCTTGATCCGATCCAAGCCACTGTATACGTTCATCCGTGTCCCACGGACGTGGGCGACCATTGTCACGTTCGTTTCGCGGGCGAGCTTGACCGCCTGGTTGGTGGGGGCCCCGGCCGAGACGATGATCGGGATGCGGCACGCCAGGACTTTACCAAGGATCTCCGATGATACCCTCCCGCTGGTCAGCAGCACAGTTTGGGAAAATCCAATTCGGTCCGAAAGCGCCCGGCCGACGGCCTTGTCGACGGCATTATGCCTGCCGATGTCATCCATGAATATCCACAGGCCGTTCCCGTCGGCGAGGGCCGCGCTGTGAACCCCGCCGGTAGCGCGGTGCTCCTGCGATCCGGTCAGGAGGGTCTTCATGAGCGCGATTATCGCGACGGCCTCAATTGCAAATCCCGAGGGGAGTTTTACCCTGTTTATGAGATCGAGGCTCGTGGAGAAAACAACTCCCCTGCCGCAACCCGAGGTGTATATCCGCTTAAAAGCCAGATCGGAGCCGATTCCCTGATCGGTCGTGATTACATCGGCCTTCCACCGCTGCTCGTCGATGGTGACGGCCCGCACCGATGCCGCGTCCCGAATCAACCCTGCCGTGAAGAGAAAACCCATGACGAGGTCCTTAAGATCGCCGGGGCTGGTCAGCAGCGTGGCGATTTCTTCCCCGTTGACCTGGATCGTGAGCGGGATTTCCTCGGTGACGGCGTCTCGCTTCTCCTCGATCCCGTCTTTGGTGATCTGCGAAATATCAAAGGTTTCCATATATTACCGGAATTATGTATGTAGCCTAAACCCGGGCCCATTCATTGATGGAGAGGGAGGCGGTCTTTGCGTTGGAGATCCTCGTCGTCCTCATTTATGACTCTGTCGATGGTTCCCCCTCCCAGGACGACATCGTCCGAATAGAATACGGCGGCCTGCCCCGGGGTGACCGCTTCCTGTGGACGGTCAAAGATAACCCTGACGGTTCCATCGTCGTTTTGGATTATCCTGCAGGGCGTATCGGGTTTCGTGGAGCGGATCTTGACCGAGGCGGCCTCGGGCAGATCGTCAACCAACACGTTGACGTTGCTGCAGATCAATCCCGGAGTCAAGAGATGCTCCCGACTGCCGATGACGACCGTGTTATCCTCGGTCTCTATCCGTATCACGTAGAGGGGCGTGCGTGCGGCGATCCCCAATCCCCCCCGCTGCCCAACGGTGTAAAACGGTATACCCCTGTGTGTTCCGAGCGTCCTGCCGTCGGTATCGACGATCGGGCCGGGACTGATCTCTATCGTCCGTTTGGCGATAAACGCGCCGTAGTCCCCATCCGGGATAAAGCAGATATCCTGGCTCTCGGGTTTTTCGGCGACCGGGAGGCCGGCCTTCTTGGCGATTTTCCTCACCCCATCCTTGTCCACGGGCGCGAGGGGAAAAATGATATGTGAAAGGGCCTCCCGTGGGATGCCTGCCAGAAAATAGGTCTGGTCCTTTCTGTGATCTTTCGGCCTCGTCAGGAGATACCGGCCGTCCCTTTGTCGTATCCCGGCGTAATGTCCGGTGGCCAGCGCCGTAAATCCGAGGCCGAGCGCCCGGGCCAGTAGGGTATCGAACTTCAGGAACCGGTTACAGTCGACACAGGGATTGGGGGTGCGTCCCGACCGGTACTCGCCAACGAATTTATCGACGACGTTTGCCTGGAATTCCGCTGCAAAATCAAGGACATAATGGGGGATCGACAGCGCCCCGGCGACCCTCTCGGCATCCAGGACCGCGTCCGGTCCGCAGCAGGCGGGCCGTCGGGCGTCCGCACTTTCTCTTATGCCGAGGCACATCGTGACCCCGACCACGTCGTATCCGGCTTCTCTGAGAAGAAAGGCTGCGACCGATGAGTCGACCCCGCCGCTCATCGCCACGAGGACGCGATTCATAGGGCTTTCCGATGCTCCCGGTAATCGTCGACCGCCTTTTTGAGGGCATCGGCGGCCAGTACCGAGCAGTGCATTTTTTTTGCGGGTAAGCCATCAAGGGCTTCGGCGACTGCCCTGTTTGAAATTTTAAGGGCGTCCTGGATCGACTTTCCCTTGATCATCTCGGTGATCATGGAGCTGGTGGCAATGGCCGCACCGCAGCCGAAGGTGCGAAATTTTGCGTCGATGATCGTGTCGTCCTTGACCTTGATGGAGAGCTCCATGATGTCGCCGCACATGGGGTTGCCTTCTTTGCCCACGCCGTCGGCGTCGTCGATCGCCCCGACGTTTCGGGGTTTTCTAAAATGATCCATTACCTTATCGCTGTACGATTCCATGGCTTGTCCTTTCCGCGAAAAGTGGTGACATCACGCGCAGCCTCGAGACAATCCCGGGAAGCACTTCGATAACCCGGGCCACATCCTCATCGGTCGTCCACCGACCGAGAGAAAACCTGATCGACCCGTGGGCCACTTCATGGGAAAGCCCAATGGCCAGCAGCACGTGGGAAGGCTCCAGCGTCGATGACGTGCAGGCCGACCCGGACGAGGCGGCGATTCCTTCCATGTCCAGGGACAGGAGGATCGATTCCCCTTCGATGAAATGAAAAGAGATGTTGGCATTGTTGGGAAGCCTCATAGTCGGGTGGCCGTTGAGACTCGCGTCCTGTACGGCACCGGTGATTCCTTTGATAAGCCTATCGCGAAGGACGGCCTCGCGGACGGACTCTTCGGCCATCGATTCATGGGCAATTCGGGCGGCCGCTGCCGTCCCGACGATTCCGGGCGTGTTATGGGTACCGGCGCGCCGCCGTTTTTCCTGGTCGCCGCCGAAAAGGAGCGCAGTGAGCTTCGTCCCCTTGCGCACATAGAGAAAACCGACGCCCTTGGGCCCGTAGAATTTGTGAGACGAACCGGACAGGAGATCGACGTCAAGATCGTCGACGTTAACAGGGATGTGACCGAGGCTCTGCACGGCGTCGGTGTGAAAGGTAATCGACCGCTCCCGGGCTATCTTACCGATCTCGGCGATCGGCTGGATCGTTCCGATCTCGTTATTGGCGTGCATGATAGAAATAAGAATAGTCTTTTCGTCTATCGCTTTTTTCACGTCGTCGGGATCGACCATGCCGTACCGGTCGACGGGGAGGTTCGTAATGCGAAACCCCTCCTTCTTGAGGGCGGCAACCGTTTCTGAAACGCTGTGGTGCTCGATAGCTGACGTAATGATATGGTTTCCCTTGTCCCGTTTGGCAAATGCCGTTCCCTTCAGGGCCGTGTTGTTAGCCTCGGTTGCCCCCGAGACGAAAACGATCTCATCGGGTGCGGCGCCGAGGAGTCCTGAAACGGTTTCTCGGGCGGCCTCTACAGCGCTCTTTGTCTCCTGACCGAACGAGTGAACGCTCGATGGATTACCGAAGTGTTCGGTGAAAAAGGGAAGCATCTCGTCGATCACCCGTGGATCGGCCGGGGTGGTTGCCGCATAGTCCAGATATATACGCTTCATCGCTCGCCTCATTGATGCACGGTGCTTTTTTGGGAGCATCGGTTTTTCGACGGCCGTATTGTCCGGTCAGTCAGATGGCATAGGTAACGGCCTTTTCGGATTTGTTTCGTTTCATCTCGATGAGCTGATCAAGACTGACCGAATCAAGCGCTTGAGTAATCGTATCTCCGAGGGCCGACCAGATATCCCGGGTAACGCATTGGCCGGCCCGGGGGCACCGGGTGCCGTTGTCGATACAATCTACCAGAGAGGGCCTTCCCTCGATCGCCTCCAGGATCTGCTCCACGGTTATTTGTTCGGGGGGGCTGGAAAGCTCGTATCCGCCGTGAGCCCCGCGGGTAGAATTAATCAGCCCCTTGGTCCTGAGCGGTATCACAATGAGAGAGAGATACTTTTCGGATATCTCTTGCCGGCGGGCGATGTCGCTGAGCATCATCGGACCCTTGCCCCAGTTTTCGGCAAGCGAAAGCATTAAACGAACACCATACCTGACCCTTGTAGACAGTCTCATAACAAACCTATATACTATCAATTCAATAGATATAATAGTATAATACTCATCACGGACCGTTTTGTCAAGCGAAATGTCCTGATGTCTTTCGAAGGTTTTGGGCCTATTTATTGTTTGACAACAGGAGAAAAGCATATTAAATTAGTAGTAATTAGATTGTATGGTCACTATAGCCCCCGAGGCGGATGTTGCGGCAGGGGTATCGGGCGGTGACGGGTGGTTGATCGGGATTGGGACGCATGGATCGCAGCCGACTGTTGACGGATCAGGACATATGCAAGACAGGTGCTCAGATGGACATGACCCGCCTCGGCCGGCCGATGCACGGTCCGTTGAGGATGATTGGAGGAAAAGATTGAGATGGAAAAGACGATTCTCACAATAACGGGTATGACCTGCGCCAACTGTGTCAATACGGTCACCAAGGCGCTGGCAAAGACCGACGGGGTGGCCGAGGTCAACGTAAACTTCGCGACGGAAAAGGCCACCGTCGCTTTCGATGAGAAGAAAATCGACGCCGACAACCTGATCTCCATCGTCAAGGACAGGGGGTACGGGGCGACGGTCTACGATCCCGGCGCCGACCTTGCCAAACAGCAAGAGGGCCAGCGGCGCGAGATTGCCAAGGTTCGGCGTCTCTTTATTATGAGCCTCTTTTTCGCCGTCCCCTCCTTTATCATCTCCATGGTCCTCATGGGACTGGGAATCGTTATTCCCTATCAGGGCTATATCCTGTGGCTGTTGGCCACGCCGGTGCAGTTTATCGTCGGCGCCCGGTTCTATCGCGGGATGTGGGGAGCCCTCAGGAACTGGAGCGCCAATATGGATACGCTGGTGGCCACGGGCACCAGCGCGGCGTATCTATACAGCGTCTGGGTCTTGCTGTTCAATCCAGCGTCCCACCAGTATTTCGAGACGTCCACGATCCTCATCACGTTCGTAATACTCGGCAAATACCTCGAAGCCGCAGCCAAGGGCAGGACGTCGGACGCCATAAAGAAGCTGATGGAGCTCTCCCCGAAGATTGCCGCCGTCGTTCGGGACGGTGCAGAGGTCAAAATACCCATCGAGCAGGTCCGCGTGGGGGATCATATCATTGTGCGGCCCGGGGAGTCCGTCCCCGTAGACGGTGCGATCGTTCGGGGGGAGTCGGCCGTCGACGAGAGCATGATTACCGGTGAAAGCATCCCGGTCGATAAGACGGCGGGAGACATCGTCATCGGGGGAACGATGAATAAAAGCGGGGCCTTTACCTTTGTCGCCGGTAAGGTCGGCGGTGACACGACGCTGGCCCGGATCATCCGGCTCATCGAGGACGCCCAGACCGCCAAGGCGCCGATCCAGCGGTTTGCCGACGTGGTGTCGGCCTGGTTCGTTCCCTTTGTCATCGGGACGGCTATACTGACGTTTCTCGTCTGGTATTTCGTGGTCGGGCGGGAGTTTGCCTTTGCCCTGATGGCGGCCATCGCGGTATTGGTCATCTCGTGTCCCTGCGCGCTGGGCCTTGCCACCCCCACCGCGATCATGGTTGGAACCGGGCGGGGAGCCCGGGAGGGGATCCTCATCAAGGGAGGAGACGTACTGGAGACCGTGCATAAATTGAAATACATCGTGTTTGACAAGACCGGCACGATCACCACTGGCAAGCCCTCCGTTACCGATATTATTCCCGTAGACTCCCAATCGGAGGCCGACGTACTGTCTCTGGCGGCATCTCTCGAAATAAATTCCGAACACCCGTTAGCCGAGCCTATCGTGGCGCTGGCCAAGGAGCGGGGGCTGCGGACGGTCGGCGTCACGGATTTTGCCGCCGTTGCGGGGGCCGGTGTTACCGGCAAAATAGACGGCAAGACCTATCGCCTGGGCAACGCCGGGCTCATGGAACAACAGCGAGTCAACCTGTCGGCGGTTGCCGAAAGGATATCTACCCTCCAGCGCGAGGGAAAGACGGCCATGGTGCTGGCCCGTGGCGGCCGTGTGCAAGGTATCGTTGCGGTGGCAGATACCATCAAAGAGACCGCTCCGGCTGCGGTGGCGACCCTCAAGCGGATGGGGATAGAGACCTACCTGATAACCGGCGACAACGAGGCGACCGCCGCGGCTATCGCCGGACAGGCAGGCATCGATCACGTTTTTGCCGGCGTGCTGCCGGCCGATAAGGCCGCTCACGTGAAGGAGCTTCAGAAGAAAGGGACGGTGGGTATGGTCGGCGACGGGATCAACGACGCCCCGGCGCTGGCCCAGGCCGACATCGGGATCGCCATGCGCAGCGGAACCGATGTGGCGATGGAGGCCGGCAATATCGTCATCATGAAAGACGAGCTTGCCGATATCCCGCGATCTATCCAGCTCTCCAAGGCCACTATGGCCAAAATCAGGCAGAATATGTTCTGGGCGCTCATCTACAATACCGTCGGCATCCCGATCGCGGCGCTGGGTCTCCTCAACCCGATCATCGCCGGTGGGGCGATGGCCATGAGCTCGGTGTCGGTGGTGACAAACTCGCTCCTATTGAAGTTCAAAAAACTGTGAAAAAATTATGAAGCCAAGGGCGATTCCCATGATATCGGCAGTCCGTCGTCCTCTTCGGGCCAACGGGGCTCTCCTGTTCAAATATAAATGGCTTGTCTTATAAAACAAAAATGCTACAATAGAAATAATGATTCATAAAGGCCGGTCTATACCGGGCTGTTATAGGGCAGCAGGCATGTCCCTTTTTCGATTCAATTTCATATAATGCACTTATTCTATCAACTTTCGGACGCACGCGGGAGGGGGGTATCCCGTGTGCGCCGTCTTCTGCGACACATCACCCGTCCTGATGTCCGTCTGCGCCGGCGTACGAAATGAATGACCGTACAGATGCTTTCTAGCTCCGGGTCCGGGATAAGACCGATCCGAACGGATCGGTTGACGTTTCCTTAATACGGCAGGAGCTAAAAACACGGTGAGATCATTGGGAGGAGCCGATTATGAGGACAAAAGAGGACTATTTCGAGGACCTGGCGCGTTTGAGGCCGAACGTCTATATCGGCGGGGAGGTAGTCGGGCGGGACGATCCGAGGCTGGCGGCGGGCAAGAACATCGTCGGTATCACGTTTGACGCCCAGGAAGATCCCGCGCTTGCCGACGTTATCTTTGCCGAATCGCACCTCACAAAAAATAAGATCAACCGCTTTACCCACGTCCACCAGACAAGTGACGATCTGTTGAAGAAACAGAAGATGACCCGCCTGCTGTGCCAGCGATGCGGGGGGTGTATTCAGCGGTGCATGGGGATCGATGCCGTCAACGCCCTTTCGGTCATTACGTATGCCTGCGACCAGGAAAACAAGACCGACTACAACGGGCGGTTTATTGAGTTTCTGAAAACGTTTCAGGAAAAAAACATGGTCGGCTGCTGCGCCCAGAGCGACGCTAAGGGCGACCGTACAAAACGGCCCCACGAACAGACCGATCCCGATCTCTACCTCAGGATCGTTGAGCGCAGGAAAGACGGCATCGTGGTGCGGGGCGCCAAGGCACACAACACCATGGCACCCTACGCCGAAGAGATTATTGCGATTCCGACCCGGTTTCTAACCGCCAGCGAGTCGGACTGGGCGGTGGCCTTTGCCGTGCCGGCCGACACCCCGGGCATCAGGCTGGTGACCCGCGCAACGCAGGTCAGGCCGCGCAGGCCGGAGCTCGACGCCCCGATGGCCCGGTTCGGGGCGGCCGATTCCCTGACGATCTTCGATGACGTCTTTATCCCCAACGAACGGGTTTTCCTGGCGGGCGAAACGGCCTACGGCGGACAGCTCGCGCTCCTGTTTGCCCTCTACCACCGCCACAGCTACACGGGGTGCAAACCCGCCGTCACCGACCTCATGATGGGCGCCGCGGCCCTCGTGGCCGAGTATAACGGTATCGGCAAGTCGACCCACGTCAGGGACAAGCTGGCAGATCTCGTGAGCGTGGCCGAGCTCACATACGGGGCGGGGATAGCGGCGGCGACCGAAAGCCAGGCACACCCATCCGGAACGCGGATTCCCAACGTCGTCTACTGCAACGTCGGCCGGCGGCACGCGGGGCTGCATATTTATCGTGAATACGAGATCCTGTGCGATCTGGCGGGGGGGCTTCTCGCGACGCTGCCCTATGACGAGGAGTACCTCAGCCCCGAGGTGGGTGTGTTTGTCCAGAAATATATCAAGCGGGTCGACGATATATCCGCCGAAAACCAGTACCGTTGTTTTCGCCTCATTTCTGATATTAGCGTATCGGCCGTTGGGGGAGTGCTCCAGTATGCAGGTGTTCACGGGGGCGGGTCGCCCGTTATGGAGGCGATCGCTATCATGGGCACCTATAACGTCGAAGAAAAGAAGGGGATCGTCAAAAGACTGGCCGGCATAAAGGACTGATTTCGGTCGGAGCGAGATGGAGACGGCGCGGGTTTCCCGGGCCGCGGCGGCAGCCCTACTCACCCTGGATATTTTACGTAAGCGGCGGCCGATAAGGAAAGACGCATGGTAAAAGAATTGCCCATCAAGGTCCTCTATATTCGGGACGACAAAGACATCGGCCGTTATGTGGAGGAACGGCTTGTCCGACACGGTATTGCGGTTAATGCCGTTGGGGACAGACAAGCGCATGCGGCTATACGCGATAGAGACGCCTATGATGTGCTTTGCGCCGACATTACGGCGATAAATCGGGACTCTTTTCATGATCTGCACAAACTCATCGGAGGAAACAACGTTCCCCCCATGATCATGATAACGAGTCCCGAGACAGCGGCAGACGCGGGAAAGTATAACGATCTGGGACCGATCTGCTTTATTGTCCGGGATGCCGACGGCCGATACCTTGACATGCTGCCCCGCCTCATCGAACGACTCTCATATCCGCAAACACGCATCAGGCAGAAGCGTGAAATCGAGAAGATCCTCAGGGAGACCGAGGAGCGGCTCCTTATGTCCCAAAAGAACGAGGTGATCGGCATGCTGGCCGGAGGCATTGCCCACGATTTTAACAACATCCTTGCGACTATTCTCGGATACGCCTCCTTTCTCAAGGGCAAGGCGACCCAAGAGGATGTCTTTTTCAACGGACTGGCGGCCATCGAGGACTCGGCCGTGCGCGCCTCCGATCTCACCTCCCAGATCATGTCCCAGTTGCGGGGCGGGAAGGCAGAGATCAAGACGCTGTCCATTAACCAGGTCATCGGGGATGTCTACAAGCTAATAAAGAAGACCTTCGATAAATCGATTCGTATTGTGCTTGACCTGGACGAGCACATCAGTATGATAAAAGCCGATACGGCACAGATGAAGCAAATTGTGCTGAGCCTTTCCATCAATGCCCGGGACATCATGCCAGGGGGTGGGGTATTGACTATTAAAACATTCATGTCGCGCGTTCCCGATGATCGGACCGGGACGGGTAAAGACATACCGCCGGGCGCATACGTCGCTGTGGGTATCTCCGACACCGGGTCAGGTATGGATGAGCGGACCGGACGGCAGATACGTGGGCCCCATTTCTCGAAAAACAAGGGGAGGGGGACAGCGGGGCCCGGTCTCTCGGTCGTAAATGATATCGTAAAGGCACACGGCGGCTGGATCGATGTCAAGAGTGAGGTCGGTGCCGGGACACAGTTTGTCATACTGCTGCCGGCGTCCGAGAATAATCAGGATGCGCCGATAACGGAATCGGGCGCGGTTGAGGGAGGGTCCGAGACGATCCTCGTTGTCGACGACGAGACCCAGATAGTCAAAATGCTCCGGCGGATTCTGGCGGACTCCGGCTATCGGGTCCTTTATTCGGATTCCGGTGCCGAAGGGGTCCGCATCTTTGAGGAGAAGGGCAAGGAGATCAACCTGGTCCTGTTGGACATCATGATGCCCGGGATGGGAGGCAAAGAGGTGATGAGCCGGCTCCTCTCGCTGCGCCCCGATGCCAAGATCCTCCTGGTCAGCGGTTTCAGCCAACAGGATCGACACCGCGACCTTATGGGCATGGGTGCCGCGGGATTTATCGGTAAGCCGTTTGTCATACGCGACCTCCTGAAAAAGATCAGGAATATCCTTGGATAATATAACCATCCTTATAGGCCGGTCCGGCCGATCAAGGATCGAAACCATATGGCTTCATCAGAACGTCGATGGGGCCGCCCGGGCGGCGGACCGTTCTTGGGGAGACAGGTAAGAATTTAGTTGACACGGCCCCATTATTTTGCTATATTGCCAAACAGGAAAGTACCGGGCCGCTTGCCACGGCAATAGAAAACGGCCGATGCAGGTAAGCCCATAAAATAACTACGGCGGAGGAGCCAAGGATGGATCCAACGACACGGACATACTACGAGGCCAAATCCCGTATCTTTAAGGCGTTGGCCCACCCGACAAGGCTTTTTATCGTGGATGAACTGGCCCGGCGGGAACGGTGCGTACTGGATTTGACCGAGATGATCGGCGCGGATATGTCCACGGTTTCCAAGCACCTCTCCATCCTGAAGGGCGCCGGTATTATCGACGATGAAAAACGGGGGACGCAGGTCTTCTACACCCTGAAAATACCGTGCGTCCTGAACTTCTTTACCTGCGTTGCCGACGTGCAGGAATCGGTTATCGAGGACAGTCGAAGCGCCCTGGGCCAGATGAAAGGGGACGCGAAGTAGAGAATCGCCGGATACGTATCCGGAGGAGACGGTTCGTGAAGAGAAAGAACGCGAGTTACGTACTGTATTTTCTCACATAGAATCTTTTTTTTACGATTATCAATGGCTACTTGGGAAAGCGGCCAAGTCCGATAGGGTTTAGGATGAACTGGAAACAAGAATATAAGATACTGCTTCTCATAATCGGGGCCTTTCTCGGCCTCTATTTTATGCCGCTGGGCGCGCCCCGGTTTGACAACGCGATCTTTGAGGCCCTTGCCCTGGCAAAATGGTATACCCGGGAGCACGTCCTGCTGTGCCTGATCCCCGCCTTTTTCATCGCCGGGGCGATCGCCGTGTTCGTGGCCCAGGATTCGGTCATGAAATATCTCGGCGCGGGGGCCAACAAGGTCCTGGCCTACGGCGTGGCGTCGGTATCCGGCTCGGTGCTGGCGGTATGCTCATGCACGGTGATGCCGCTCTTTGCCGGCATCTACCGGATGGGCGCGGGGCTGGGGCCGGCCTCGGCGTTTCTCTACTCGGGACCGGCGATTAACGTCCTGGCCATCATCCTCACGGCGCGGATACTCGGCCTGGAACTGGGCATTGCCCGCGCGGTGGGGGCAATTATTTTCTCTATCGTTATTGGGCTTCTCATGCACCTGTTTTTCAGGAAAGAAGAAGTCGGCAGGGCGGCCGTGCTTGCGGCCGTGCCGACCTCCGACCCAAAGAGGACGTTGTGGCAGAATGCCCTTTTCTTTTTCGTCCTCGTGGCTATCCTCATATTCGCCACCTGGGGCAGCCCCGAGGGCTCGACGGGCCTCTTTGCCCTCGTCTATGCGGCCAAGTGGATACTGGTCTCGCTTTTTGCGGCAGGGCTCGGCCTCATTCTTATCGGCTGGTTCGGCGTGAAATGGCTCCGGGTCGTGCTTGTTGCCGCCGGCGTCGTGGTGGCGGCGCTGATAGCGCCCGGCTATCCATTGGTCCCGTTCGCTGTCGGGGTGACCGGTCTGTCTATTGTCACCGCGTTGGACAAGGGTGAGGCCAGCGGATGGTTTTCCTCCACGTGGGACTTCGCCAAGCTGATCCTTCCGCTGCTGTTGTTCGGCGTCCTGATCGCGGGCTTCCTCCTCGGGCGCCCCGGCCACGAGGGGATCATCCCTTCGGCGTGGGTTGCCTGGGCCGTGGGAGGAAACTCGCTTTGGGCAAACCTCTTTGCCTCGGTGGCGGGGGGCTTCATGTACTTCGCCACGCTCACGGAGGTGCCAATCCTGCAGGGGCTCATCGGCGCGGGGATGGGTAAAGGCCCCGCGCTGGCGCTGCTGCTGGCGGGCCCGGCGCTGTCGCTGCCGTCGATGCTGGTGATCAGGAGCGTTTTGGGGACGAAAAAGACCGTCGTATACGTGACTCTGGTGGTCGTGATGTCTACGATCAGCGGACTGATCTATGGTACCTTTTTTTCGTAGACTAATACGACGAATAAGAATTTGTATCCTTGTGCGTGGACACGGCGACTTTACAGAAATAGAGGTTTCCATCTCCGGAATAGAGTAAGGGAGGAATGAGTCATGATGTATATCATTTATCTCGTTACGGGTCTCGTGGCGGGTGTAGTCGGCGGCCTGCTCGGGACCGGCGGATGCGCCCTCATGATGCCGGTGATCCGGTTCGGTTTTCATTTTGACCCCGCCTTTGCGGTGGGAACGACGCTAACAGCCGTGGTCTTTACCGCGGGTTCGGGCGCGATACAGCATATGCGAATGAAAAACGTCGACAAGACGACCGCGCTGCAAACGGGATTGAGCGGGATTATCGGGGTCATCATTGGCTCGATCGTCTTCGGCTATATCAAACCCTATGGGGACCTGATAGACCTCATTATTGGGATCGCTTTCGTTCTTGTCTCCGTGAGGATGCTCTATGAAGGTCTCCTGAAAAAAGTCCCGGCATCTCAAGGACCTGATATGCCGGGAACATTTGCTTCAAAATCAGCGCTTGGATCTGCTGTAGGATTCCTTACCGGGATCATCGGGCTGGGTGGCGGATACGCCCTGGTGCCATCCTTTATCTATCTTTTTAAGGCGCCGGTAAAGCTGGCTATCGGGACTTCCATGGCCGCGTTTTTCTGGATGGCGCTTGTCGGGGCGGCCTTTAAAATATACCAGCAGGTGGTCAATATCCCCGTTGCCGTCACCCTCGGAATCGGGGCGTTGATCGGGGCTGTATTCGGGGCGAAACTCGTGGCTAAATTCAAACCGCATATTTTGAAGACGCTTTTCGGGCTCCTTTTTTTCTACGTCTCGCTGAAGTACATCTTCATCTACTTCGGTATCCAGATCTAATTGTAGCCGACTGATGAGATCGTACGACAGATTAATGAGACTCGGGTAAGGAAAACCCGGGTAACGTTGCGTACGTTGGGATGTGGCGGTACACAATCTACCACCATATCCCGATGTAAGCATCGAACTGGTAGGCGAATATAACGTATACATGTATTTCAGCTAATGGTGCTCGATTTGAATGAGTAGTTACTTGGTGACAATACATATAAGGAACAAAAATGACTAAGAAAATTCAGATCCTGGGAACGGGCTGCATGAAGTGCAACCGCCTCCAGGAAAACGCCGAGGCCGCGGCCAAAGCGCTCGGCATCGACTACGAGGTCGAGAAGGTTAGTGACATCGACAAGATCATGTCTTTCGGCGTCATGTCGACGCCGGCGCTGGCCGTCGACGGGAAGGTCGTTTCGGCGGGAAAGCTCCTGACGGCCGACGAGATAAAGGAGTTCTTGAAGTAGGCGATCAGTACGTGATACCTCCCGTACCTGAAGGACGTGTTAAAATACCAGCGGATTTTATTGTTGGAGGATAATTCGAATGAGTGCGAAAGATGATTGTCAATGCTCAAAGGCCCCGACGCTGATCTTCTCCTGTTCCGGCGCATCCGATGTCGGGGCGGTCGCGGACCAGGCTGCGCGGAAACTGACCCGTGAAGGCGTCGGCAATATGTTTTGCCTTGCGGGGATCGGCGGGGGCATCTCCGGGATGATCGAATCGACGAAGGCCGCCGCAGGTATCCTAGCCATTGACAGCTGCCCCATCGACTGCGCCAGGAAAACGCTGGAAAAGGCGGAGATTTCAGCTTTTGAGCACCTCAGGCTCTCAGACCTCGGGATGAACAAAGGGAGCACCCCGGTTGGCGATGACCCGATCTCGCAGGTGGTGGAGGAGGGGCGAAGGAAGCTCAACGGAGGTGCGGCCGGGGGCGGCTCGTGCTGTTCGTGAAACAGAACCAAAAGGCGGGAGACATACATAAAGGCGGCGGTCGAGAAGTGGCTACCCCATACGAAACACTAGGGCGAGTTGAGGAGAATTTCCATGGACATGCGGAAAAAGGGCGTGATAATCTTTGTCCTCATCTTAGCGGTGCTGATTGTCATTATATGCTGTAAAAGATCGATATCGACGAGCACCGCGGATTTCACCATTATATTCTCAAACGATACGTACGGTGAAGCCGAGCCCTGCGGGTGACACAGCCACCAGCTTGGCGGTCTTGCCAGGAAAGCGACCTATATCAGCGAAGTAATGGCAGAAAGGAACGATATCCTCCTCCTGGATGCGGGAGATCTCCTGTACAGCGGTGCAAACTACGGTCAGAACCCGGACGCCAGCCTCGATATCCAGGGGAGAAGGATCATCGACAGCCTGAACGCAATGGGGTGGACCGCGCTGGGCCTGGGGGAGAATGAATTCGCCCTCGGTCTCGATTACCTGAAAGACCTCGAAGACATGGCGGATTTCCCGTTCCTGTCGGCAAATGTCCTTTACGATAAGGACGGTTCCTACGTCTTTACGCCCTACGTTGTCAAGAACCTCTCGGGATTTCGAGTGGGGATCACGGCGGTGATCGGCGGGGATACCGGGTTTCGAAAGGACATGGGCGAAGACGGCATCTACCTCGAGAGCGAGACCGCGGCCCTCAAGAAGGTGCTCAGGGAACTCGAAGGGAAGTCCGACTTCATCATCGTCCTGTCGCATACCGGCTTCAGGGAGGCCGAAAAGCTCGCGCAGAAGTTTGACGGCGTCGACCTCTTTATCGTCGGCCACCTGCCCGATTATTCGCACAATCGGCCTTCAAAGCTCGGCTCTTCATTGCTCGTTCAAGGCCTGCCGAGGGGACAGTATATTCATCGGCTCGACATCTCGATACAGAACCCACAGCGCCCCTACATGATTACCGTCGAAGGCGGATCGGATACAAGGTCGGCTGAATACCATAATAAGAAGCTGCGGCTCCAACAGCTTGAGAGGCTCTATGAGGACATCCAGAAGACCAAGAGGGACGGTAAGGACTCCGGAGACTCCGAGGCGATACTCCTTGCCGAGATCGAAAAAGCAAAAAAGGAAATTGCCGAAATCGAGGGGGCCTTGGGAGATGGGCAGAACAACACGATACGGTCGTCTACCGTGGAGCTTGACCGGCGCTTTGCCGAAGACCCCGGGATAAAAAAGATCGAGGATCACTACAAGATGAACCTCGTGAAGTACGTGAATAATGCGAAGATGGAGAAGCTGGAGAAGGGCGAGCGGGATCCCCGGGAACTTTCGCGCGAGCCCCATTACGTGGGCGCGGAAAGCTGCAAGAGCTGCCACAAGGGCCACTACAACTTCTGGGAAGATACGAAGCATGCGGTCGCATTCGAAACGCTCGTAAAAGATGAGAGACAGTTCGAGTCCGACTGCATCAGGTGCCATACGACGGGTTTCAGGAAGTTCGGAGGTTTTAAGGATATCCTGACGGCAAAAGACCTCCTGGGCGTTCAGTGCGAGACCTGCCACGGTCCGGGGAGCCTCCATATATCCAAGGGAGTCACCCCCCAGAAGCTTTTCGTCGAGAGCACGTGTCTTTCGTGCCACGACCGGGAAAACGACGACGATTTTCAGTATGAAAGGGATTTAGCGATAATACGATGCCCGGAGGATAATTAAGATAACGCGAGGATCGAGAGGTGATGAATCAGGCCCTCATTCAGAAACTTAACGAGAGAAACGAAAATAAAATATGAAGTTTTTGCGCCTTGGAATTGTTGATATACTCAACGCCTGGTAATTGGCTCAACATGAGAGAATACGATAAGCATGACATGGGAGAAAGTGCATGGTAAAGAAATCTCAACCTAAGAAAGCACGGCTTCGAGTTCCTTCAGTAGTAAAGATAATCCTGTTCGTAGTGATTGTATTTGCGGCGGCAGGCGCGTTATACCTCTCCACAATACGGCCGGGTGGGGCCTTGAATAACGACATGCTTGGCGGTAACACCGCCGTCGCCGGAGACTCGCTTCCCGTCCTCATCGACCTGGGTGCCGACCGGTGCGTGCCCTGCAAGATGATGGCGCCGATTCTAGAGCAGCTCAAGAAGGAATACAAGGGGAAATTTGATATTGTCTTTTACGACGTGTGGAAAGACCCCGCACCGGCCGAGAAATACAGAATACGCGGGATACCGACGCAGATCTTTCTCGACGAAAACGGGAAGGAGCTGTATCGTCACGCGGGCTATTTCTCAAAAGAACAAATCCTCGGCAAATGGAAAGAACTCGGTTATGATTTTCAGTAAAACGGCGTTTTCCGTAAGTGAAAGCCTTTACTCGAACCTGAGGTCCCCTAACTGCGCCCACGCGTCATAATTATCCAAGGAGTAGTATCGACCGATGAAACCGAAAACTATAATCACCAGCATCCTGCTGCTGTTCGTCGCGGCCAGCGTTGTCTATCTCGTCCTCGGCGAGATCGGCGGCAAACGGGACGCTGAGCTCACACCGGCGGTCGTAATGCCCGACGAACCTACGGCAGGCGCTCCCGATTCGTCCGCCCCTCCGGGCGAGACGCTGACTACCGCGCTTCCCGCCGAAAAAGCCTCGCCGGATACGTACGTCAATGTCTACTACTTTCACGGAAACTACCGCTGCATCTCCTGCCGCACGATCGAGATGTACACGCGGGAGGCCGTCAACGAGGCGTTCCTCACAGAGATGGGCGACGGTAGCCTCCATCTGAAAGTCCTCAACATGCAGGACCCGAAAAACGAGGCGTATATAGACGACTTTACTCTGGAGTACTACATCGTCGTGCTGGAAAAGGTAGTGGACGGAAAGCGCGTCGAATGGAAGAAGCTGGAGGGCGTGTGGGACCTCTACAACGATAAGCCCGCGTTCAAGAAATATGTTATTGGCGAGACGCGTAACTACCTGAAAGGAATTTAGCAATGACCGACCTTATCGTTGTCGTTGGCTCTGCGTTCTGGCTGGGTATCCTGACTTCGGTGTCCCCCTGCCCGCTGGCGACCAATATCGCCGCCGTTTCCTACGTAGGGAAGAACGTCGCGAGCCCGTGGAAGGTGTTCCTCTCCGGACTCCTGTATACCCTAGGTAGGATGATTGTTTATATGGGTCTTGGCATGATCCTCGTCGAAAGCCTTCTTTCGGCACCGGGAATATCGCTGTTTCTTCAGACGTATATGAACAAACTCCTCGGGCCCGTCCTCATTATCGTAGGGATGGTACTTCTGGAGTTGATAAAGATCTACGCGCCGGGATTCGGGGCGGGCAAGCGGCTTGAACGGGCGGTCGACGTGCTTGGGCTGGGCGGGGCGTTTCTTTTAGGGGCGGTCTTTGCGCTGTCGTTTTGCCCGGTATCGGCGGCACTCTTTTTCGGAAGCCTCATCCCGATCGCCCTCGCGTCCGGGTCCGGCCTGGTCGTCCCGTCCGCCTACGGAGTGGCGACCGGCCTGCCGGTGCTGGCCTTTGCGGTGCTGCTGGCCGCGGGTGTTAAGCAGATGAACTCGATCTTCAATAGGGTCACCCGGTACGAGATATGGGTCAGACGGGTAACCGGGATTATCTTTATCCTCGTGGGGATATACTATTGCCTGATATACATATTCCGGATATACGGGTAAAATAATATATGGATAATTGTGCGGTTTGTCTCGATAATAGGAGAACGGCATGAAAAAGACTCAGACAGAGGAAAAGCGGCTATCGTTTGTCGATCGCTACCTGACGCTCTGGATATTCATCGCCATGGGCCTGGGTATCGCGATCGGCACCTTCTGGCCCTTGGTGACCGATTTCATCTCCGGGCTCCAGGTCGGGACGACGTCCATACCCATCGCGGTGGGTCTCATCCTGATGATGTACCCGCCGCTGGCCAAGGTCAAATACGAGGAGATGGGCAGGATCTTTCAGCACAAGAAGCTCCTTGCCCTCTCGCTGGTGCAGAACTGGATCGTCGGGCCGCTTCTCATGTTCGGACTGGCGATTCTGTTTCTCCACAACCATCCCCATTACATGGTCGGGGTGATCCTTGTCGGACTTGCCCGCTGTATCGCCATGGTCATTGTCTGGAACGAACTGGCCGAAGGCGACCGAGAGCTGGCCGTGGGCCTGGTGGCGTTCAACGCCGTCTTCCAGGTCCTCTTTTACGCCGTCTACATATACCTTTTCATCACGGTGGGGCTCAATTGGCTGGGATTGGCCGAAGGGATTGAGACAAACATCTCGTTCTGGGATGCCGCAAAGACCGTCTTTGTCTATCTGGGGATCCCGTTTATTGCCGGTATCGCCACGAGGTTTTCCCTGCTGAGGGTCAAGGGAAAACAATGGTATGAGGAGGTCTTCGCCCCCCGGATCAGCCCGATTACCCTTGTTGCCCTGTTGTTTACGATTATCGTAATGTTCTCTCTGAAGGGTGCCTATATTATCCAGCGGCCATTTGACGTTTTGATCATTTCCGTGCCGCTGGTCATCTACTTCCTGGTGATGTGGTTCGTGACTTATTTCGTTGCGTACAGGGTCGGCGCAAATTACGGGCAATCGACCGCTGTTTCGTTTACGGCGGCCAGCAACGACTTTGAGCTGGCCATCGCGGTAGCCGTGGCGATCTTCGGGATATCGTCAAACGAGGCCTTTGCCACGGTTATCGGGCCGCTTCTGGAGGTGCCGATCCTAATTGCACTGGTCAATGTGGCCTTCAGGTTCAGGGCGCGCTTTTTTGCCCGGGCGTGACGGGGGGCCGCCGGAGGAGCAGGGTCTTTCGGAAGGCGGAATTCGGTCGACGTCTCCGGACGGATACTTCGGCCGCCGCTTCGCGCTACGGCGTATCGGGGAGCTTCTCGACCCCGAGGATATGCTTATCGTTATCAATGAGGAAGCGGTAGGTCGTGCTCCCCACGGGGGAGTACCGGATCTTCCAGCCGTCGTCATCTCCGGCACCCGTGTGAACGAATGTTCCGGACAACTCGGTATCGATGAGTTCGACCGCCCCGTCGCCGTTGACGTCCTCGAGATGTATCTCATGATCGGTGATCGGATCTTTATCCCTGAATTGTTTCCATACCTCGTGAAAGGCGTAACTTGTCCCGTCGGCGCTGTAGATCGTCTTGACCTGTGTTCCCCTCAGGCTAACCAGGGTTTGCCTTTTCAGGAGAATGCCGCCGGTAAGCCAGCGTTTGAGGGTATAGAGTACCTCGGAGGTTCCATCACGGGCGATGTCGACGATTATAAAGGTCGCCTCATCGGACTGGTCGATCATGAGGATCGGCGCCCATTTCGTGCCATAGCCGAGCAGCCAGAGCTCCCCGGGGAGTCCCACGTGGGGCTGATTTCCGTCAACGAAGGCGACAACGGCCTCCGTCGCTCCGGGCCGGGTGAAGGAGCCTTCGGCCAGCGTCACCGTATTGGAATCGATCGCAAAAAAAACTCCCTCTCCTTCGGAGTTCCTTACGGTTGAAAATATCTCCCGGACGTTATCGGCCGACAGTCCCTTCGGCGCGGCGAGACAAGCCATACAGGCAAGCAGAACCGTAAGACCTGTAAGACCAATAGCCGCCGCGACCACGAGAAGCTTTTTCATCATCTCTCCTCCCCAAAGAGATACGCCCACCGGGCCGTCTCTTCCATCGATAAGACCGCCCGGAACGGCCCGCCAACAGGCACGGGCAAGCCGAACCGCTCTGTAACAAACCATTCCATCGCGGCTATCATACCGCAGTAACGCCCGAATGTCAAAACCTCGGGCGGTCCATTGTCCCATTGCCCATACCCGGCTGCCCGTATGCTTCCTGTCGGATGGTATCTGCTACAGCAGCCGTTTGGCTCCTTCTATCTTCTTGATCGGGGTGATATCCTGGGTCACCTCGAGGCACCCGAGATAGGCGCCCGCGGAGTCCCGGACGGGAAGATAGCGGATGTAGATGAGCTTTTCGTCCATGGGGATCCAGAATTCGGCCTTGGGAAGAGTGCCGTCTCTAAACCCGTCAAGGATGGCCTGGACCTTGTCAATGCTCTTGGCGGGATGGCAATTACCGACGGTACGGCCGATGATCGCTTTGGCCCGCGGAAATATTCGGTCGGCGGCCTGGTTGAAATAACGGACGGTATCGTCCTTGTCCACGAAGGTAACGTCGATCGGCAGAGAGTCCAGAAGCGCGTGAAGCTCGGCGATCGACAGGGTTCCCGTCTCGAATGTGACGGAGCCGTCGGCCGTCTTGGCGGCGGGGGAAGGGGTGTCCTTATAGGCGCTGTCGGGGGCCGCCGGGACCGGCGGCGTGAAACAGCAATAGCCCAACTCGTCAAACTGCCGCCTGATCTCGGGCCACTCCCGTTCTGGTATGACCCGCAGTGCCGCGGGAAAGAGGATCGAGTTTTCCTTGTTGAAATGGGAGGCGAGCAGGTCGGCCAGCTCCGAGGCCGTTTCGTGGAGCCGATGGGCAAACTGATCAAACGGGGTTGCGTCGGGCTTCTCAATGATTGAGGAAAGCTCTTTTTTTAGTTTGCGGATCTCCGTGTGTTCCGTCCACATCATCTGGGGAGGCCCGGTTATTCCGTGCTTTTCGATAACCGGAAACAGGACGTTTTCCTCCCTGACGTAGTGACTCTCCGATTCGATAAGGTGGTCAACGAGGTGGGCGATCTCCTCTCTGTGGGGTTCGGCCGCCCACAGGTCTCGCAGTCCGGTCAGCGCCCCGGCGATTTTGACGAGCCGCTCTGAAAAGTCGAGCATCAACTCGTGCTCTTTCATAAGTATCTGGATGGGATGTCCCTTGGGAACGGCGGGCCCCTTTGCCCCGGTCCGGTTATCGGCATTAACGTCGGTCATGATATCCTCCTTTCGGTCACGGCCGCGCTATTGACGATACCAAGATCACGCACGCGTGCCGTCTGGATCGGTCACCTTCTAATAAACAACCGCCGGGCCAGGTTTTTTCCCGCCCCGGTTCGGAATACCTTTTCGATGGTCTTCTCCCACTGATCCGTGGAGCGGGGCGGCCCTTCGTCCGTGAGATTGACCAGCGCATCGGCGTCCCAGATGATCCGAAACTCGATCGTATCGATATCTCCGGCGCTGTGGTGGCTGCCGACGATGCGCGTCACGTGTTGGACGGTTGCCTCGTCCATAGAAAGGTCCTCCATGATGCGGCGTGCAATCGGAGGCCCGAGCAGCTCCTGGTACCGCGGCGCGTTCGATCCGTATATCCGCTCGCCTTCCTGAATCCCGATGTCATGGAGCAGGGCGGCGGCGGTAACAACCGGCGTGTTTCCCCCCTCGATGTTGCGTATCTGATCGGCATAGGAGAAGACCGCCAGGGCGTGATCAATCCGTTTCTTGTCGTCGCCAAATTGTTCGAACATCGCCGCAATAAGTTGCTCCCGCAGCGACGTCCGTGCCGCGCCGTCGGCGACACAGCCTCCGCAGCCGTTGCAGCTCTCCCGGTCTATCTCAATGATCTTTCTTTTTGTCATGGTTGCCTCCAAAGGCAACGGTGGTGTCGGAAATCAGGGTTTCGCTCAGGTACCGCCTCATCTGCTCGTTTATCTTTTTAACCAGATCGCCGAAGATGCACTTTCCCTCGTCACAGAGGGGGGTCTCGAAGAGGCAATCGTGGGGGGCGAATTTACCCTCTATCGCCTCGAATACCGTCAGGAGGGGGGCGCGGTCGGCGCCCTCGGTCAGGACAAAACCGCCCCTCGGCCCGCGGGTCGATTGGACGAGCCCTTCCCGGGCAAGCCTTCCGAGTACTTTGGCAAGGTGGGCCTCGGAGACATGGAGGGTTTCCGCGATCTGTCTTGCGGACAGCGGTTTCTCATGGTCCCCGGCCAGGAGCGCCATTGTGTGGACGGCCAGGGACGCGGCCTGAGAGACCTTGAGCACGGTAGTCATTAATGATCCTCCTCACGTGACTTAAATCGGTAATTAGGTATCAGTATACCTAATTAATGCAGCCTGTCAAGTCTTTTCTCACGTTCTGTGGGACGGATATCGACGATAAGGGAGGGTGTGATTGAATGCATAAGAGCGGGGCGGTCGGATGCGGGTCGGCTCGTGGGGGAACATCGTGGGTTCTGGATGGACAGATATTTTTGACGGGCCGGGATGTCATCGTTCGGCAGGAGGCTAACGCATGAGCCTGCGTATTCCCTCGGTGAGCCCGTCCACCGTCAGCTCGTACATCGGGAAGACCTCCTTTACCATATCTACCGTATCGGTGCGGGGCCATACGTAGGCGGGGCGGGGGTTGAGCCAGACTGTCTTTTTGAAATGGTCTCGAATGCGGGCGAGCCACTCGATGCCCGGGACATCATTATAGTAGAAATAGTGGATCGCCCCGTTACGGTTCAGCAGTTCCGTGGGGGCCATATCGGCGTCTCCCACGATAATACACTTGTAATCGGGCCCGAATTTCTTCAGAAATTCCCAGGTGGGGAAGCCCGATCGCCGACGCATATCGGTATAGATGTCCTGATAGACGCAGTTGTGAAAATAGAAATAGTGGAGGTTCCTGATCTGGGCCTTGGCGGACGAAAAGAGCCGGGATACGAGCTCCACATAGGGGTCCATGGAGCCCCCGGCATCCATCAGCAGCAGCACCTTGGCGGCATTGGTAATACTCTTGACGAAGACGAGGTCTATCTCACCTCCGTCCCGGGCGGTCTTGTCGATTGTCTTTTCCAGCGAAAGCTCGTCCTCGGGCCCCTCGGGCAGCAGCGTCCTGAGGCGTGAGAGGGCGACGCGGATGTTACGGGTGTCCAGGATGACGTCCGAGTCGTAATTCTTGAAGCGCCGCTCCTCGGCTATCTGGATGGCCCGCTTGTGCCGTGATTGTCCCTGGCCGATCCTGACCCCGGTGGGGTGGAAGCCAAAGGCCCCCTGGGTGGACCTGCCGCCGGTCCCGACGGCACGGTTTCCCCCGGTATGCTCGTTATAGTGACCCTCCCGCCACTGGCGCTCGAAGTTTCTCCTGACCGTTTCCAGGTCGAGCGCCTCGATGGCGGCCATCTCCTCGGCGGTAAGCGCCAGCGCCTCGACCTTCTTGAGGCCCTTAAGTATTTCGTCTATTATTTGTTCGGGCGTTTGGATTCCTTTGAAATATGAGGCGAATGCAAGGTCATATTTGTCGAACTGGGACTCGTCCTTCACGAGGATAGACCGGGCGACGGAGTAGAAGCGGTCCAGACTGGCAGCGGCAAGGTTTTTGGCCAGCGCCTCGTGCAGTGCTATCCATTCATGGAGCGTCACCGGGACGCCGTGCGCCTTGAGCTCAAAGAAAAAGTCGGTAAACATCGATCACCCTTGGTGGCCGGCGGCCGTCACCGATTGCCGTCTCCAGGTCCCATTGCGGGCCGGACGGTGCCGGAAAATCTCCCTATCGATACTGGGAGCGGTACTTGTCGTAGATTTTCTGGTTTTCCTTTTGGCGACCTATGATTTCGTAGTCCTCCCGTTTCTTGAGCAGGGCGCCCAAAAACGGCATTGTCTCCTCTATCTGTTGGGGAGAAATCCCCCCAACGATAAGGGCGCGGACCCAGTCGACGAGCTCGGAGGTAGAAGGCTTCTTGCGGAGCGAATCAAGGGTTCGAATCCAGTAGAACTTCTTGAGGACGGCCGCCAACAGCTCGTCCTTAATATCCGGGTAGTGAACCCGAATAATGTCGATCATCAGCGCCTCGTCGGGGAACTCTATGTAGTGAAAGACACAGCGGCGAAGGAAGGCGTCCGGGAGCTCCTTTTCGGCGTTTGAGGTAATGATGACGATGGGACGGTGTCTGGCGGTAATCGTTTCGTCGGTCTCCGGGATATGGAAGGTCATTACGTCCATTTCGTTCAGGAGATCGTTGGGGAATTCGAGGTCGGCCTTGTCGATCTCGTCGATGAGCAATACTACCTGCACATCGGAGGTGAAGACCCGTCCGAGCTTACCCAGCTTTATATATTGTTTAATGTCGGAGACGTCGCCCTCACCAAATCGGGCGTCGTTGAGACGCTGGACGGTATCGTAGACATAGAGCCCGTCTTTGGCCTTGGTGGTGGACTTGATGTTCCAGACGATCATCTCTTTATTCAGGTTCTCGGCGACGGAGTGGGCCAGCAGGGTCTTACCCGTTCCCGGCTCTCCCTTGACGAGCAGCGGCCGTGAAAGTGCGATGGCGACATTTACGGAATCCATGAGTTCAGACGATGCGATGTAAGTCCCGGTTCCGACGTACGTGTTCATAGGTGGGTTCCTTCGTTCGAATAGTAAATATTACTAATTATTCTATCAGTTCGTCGGGCCCTTTTCAAGGATAAAAAAAACGCCCGAATCGTCATAAATTGAAAAAAGTCTTGGAAATGTTCAAAGAAAAGGAATAAAATGAGCGGACATTCCGAGTTGTGCGGAGTCTATCCCACGTCTTTGGCAGCCGAGAAATACCCGCATCGGGACCCGATGGAAAGGCGCCGGCCGTGCTGTTACGACCGGATAAGAACTGCAGACAGTTGCTATCATTTGAAAGGGTGATCTACGATAGCGGGTGAAACATAGGGGGGACGCCCGGACGTTACCGGACCTGAGACACCTGTTCGGCCGATTGCCGTGATGGAGGATTCTCTCATCATGAGCCGGAACCAAAGCATACCGTTTGATACCGCACACACACTAAGGCGCCTCGGAATAAAGCGGGGGGCCAGACTCCTCGTCCATTCGAGCCTGAAGCTCCTGGGATGGGTGGAAGGCGGGGCGGATGCCGTTATCGACGCGATCCTTGGGACCGTCGAAGAATCGGGAACCGTCATGATGCCTGCGTTTACATTTCCCCCCGTCGAGGTATTCGATCCGGCCAACACCCCGACGACCATGGGAGCGATCTCGGAGGCCTTCCGAAAACGGCCGGACGTGACCAGGAGCGTTCACCCCACGCACTCGGTATCGGTCTGGGGAGCCGAAAAGGATCGGCTGGCCGCAGGCCACGAGACCGCCACCGCCCTGGGCATCGGGTCCCCGGTGCATCTGATCCTCGACGAAGGAGGAGATATCATCCTCCTGGGTGTAGGACATTGGGCGAACTCCGCCGTGCATGTGGCCGAGGCGATCGCACGGGTACCCTACCTGGATATCCCCTACAGCGATCAATACGCCCGGCCGCTTCGGGCCCGTCTTTCCGACGGCTCGATCAGGGAATTTGAGCCGAAAGAAAATCCCGGATGCAGTATAAATTTTACGGCCGTTGAGCAGCCCCTCAAACAACACGGTTTCATTGCCTACCATCGGGAGGGTAACGTCCTTGCTCAGCGAATATCAGGAAGGGGGCTCCTCGAGGTACTTCCGAGGATGCTTTCAAGCAACCCCCTTTTTCTTCTCTGCTCATGGGACCTCTGTCCGTTTTGTCCGAACGTAAAGAGCTCATATAAAAATACTCAATAAGGGGAGGTACGATAAATATGTGGGAGTCGTTTATAGAAGAGGTCAACAGACAGATCAGAGAAATGGTCGATTCCGAGGGTGCGGCGATCAAAAGTGCGGCGGCCGTCGTGGCCGGGGCTATTGAAATGGACGGAATTATCCATACCTTCGGCAGCGGTCATTCGGCACTTATTGCCCAGGAGATTTTCTGTCGGGCGGGGGGGATTGTCCCGATTAACGCGATCCTCGATCCGTCTTTCCTGCTCTCAGACGGCGCAATGCGCAGCACCAATATGGAGCGGTTGCCCGGGGCCGCCTCCATATCGCTGGCGGGTCATCAAATAAGGAGCGGGGATGCGGCCATTATTATATCGAATTCGGGGAAAAATCAGGCCCCCGTCGAGATGGCCCTCAAACTCAAGGAGCTGGGCGTCAAGATTATCGCGATTACGAGCATGAAGCACACCCAGAGCGTCAAGCCGAGCCATCCCTCGGGAAAGCGTCTCTTCGAGGTGGCCGACGTGACCGTCGATAACCATGCGAACACCGGCGACGCATCGATCAGCGTGCCGGGAGTAAAGGCGCTCGTCGGCCCGACCTCCACCATCATGGGATCGCTCATTGTCCAGTCCATCATCATAGATGCCGTCGCTCTCCTGGCAAAAAAAGGGAAAGCGCCGGCAATCTTCGTCTCGGTAAATATGGAGGTATCCAACCTCGAGGAGCTCAGCAGGGAGTACATGAAGTACCGGGGGAGGATCAGGCACTTCTGATGGCCGAACGGATTACAGACAGCCGCATCGATCTCTCTTTTGTCCCGATCCCCGACGATCCGGCGGGACTCTCGGCGCGCTTCGTCCTCGGGGGGTGGATTGATGATATCGCGGCGTCCGACGGGTATACCTTTCGTGCCCCGGATTTTCCGAGCGACCGAATCGTCGGCTTCGGATACCCGGACGAATTTATTACGCCCCTTTTTATCGGTGACCGGCCGGCACTTTCCGATACCGCTCTTAAGATAGGGGTTGGATTCATCGGCCTGATGAGGCCCGGCGGGTACCGTTTCTGTGAGGAGCCGGGGGTGCGACAGGTCCTTGACTGGAAGATAGAAAGGACCGATGCCTCGGTGCGATTCATTCAGGAGGCTGCCGCGGGCCCGGTCGGTTATCTACTCGACAAGGAGATCCGTCTCCTGGGCGACCGTCCGGGGTTTACCGTTTCGTGGGGGCTCACGAACCGCTGTGTCAGCCGTCCTATACAAACCCTCTGGTACTGGCACCCCTTTGTCGCCCCGGGGGGGATGGGGGGACGCTGTTTTGTGAAACTTCCCGACACCCTCGTGCCGGCCTATGATTTTGTCAAGCCTCCCGTCGTTGACGACCGGGGAAGGATCCGTATGCCGGACGATTTTTCGGATCTCCCCATACAGCTTCTCGAATTTGTCCCCGCCGATCACGGGCTCGTTAACCGGTTCGAGGTGGGTAATGTCGACCACGAGAAGAAGCTGGTGGTCGTGGGGGACTTTCCGCTGGCTTTTGCCCGGCTCTGGTACGAGCGCCGCGTCTTTTCCGTAGAGCCGTTCTATTACCTCTGCGTGATGCCGGGTCAAAAGAGGACGTGGTCGATTACGGTCATCATTGATTGATAATCCCCTTTATGGAGAGAATCATGAAAGAAAATGTCGTCAAACGTCTCACCAATAAGGAGGTCTTCTTCTATAACTGGGGATCGATCTCGCTGAATTTCGTCGAGGGGGTCCTGTTTACCTGGATCATGTATTTCTATGCTCCTCCCCCGGATTCGGGGAGGCCGGCGTTTATCCCGATCATTGCGGTGGGTATAATCCTTACGATCGGCAGGGTGTTTGACGCGATCACCGATCCACTTATCGGTCACCTTTCCGACAACACGAAGACCCGCTGGGGCCGCAGGAAACCCTTTATTATTTTCGGTACGCCCTTCATGATCCTCTTTTTCCTCCTTCTCTGGCTCCCGCCGGTGTCCGGGGTTTCGATGGTAAACGTGGTATATCTCATGGTGATCTTCTTTTTCTACTTTCTTTTTTATACGATCATCGGTATTCCCTATGACGCGGTACTGGCCGAGATTGCCCTTACTTCCCAAGACCGGGTCAAGCTTAGTTCATGGAAGCTGATTTATGCCATCATCGGATTCCTGCTGGTGGCGCTCATCGCCCCCGGCCTTTTCCAGAACCTGGGGGCCTTCAAGATGGCCCTGGTGACGGCGGCCGTGGGTCTCGTGACCATGTATCTTTGCCTGCCGGGCATCAAGGAGCTGCCCCTGGAATTTTCCCGTGCCGACGTGAAGATCGGTTTTTGGGACGCCTTTTCGGCCACTTTCAAAAACACGCAGTTCCTCTTCTTCGGTATTGCCATCATCGCCCTCTATATGTGTTACGAGGTGCTCCTGGTGGTCATCCCCTATTTTGTTACCGTCATCGTGGGGAAAGAGGAGGCATTCGTCATGTATTATCAAGCCGAGTTCATCCTGTGCATGGTGGCTTCCGTGCCCCTCTGGATGTGGCTTTCCCACCGGTACGGCAAGCGGAGCATGCTTCGCGTCGTATCGCTGCTGCTGGCGGTCTTCTTTCCCATCATCTTCTTCGTGGGCGACATCCCGGGGATTCCAGTGATGATCCAGGCCTTCGTCTTTTTCCCGTTGGTGAGTGTGCCGTTGGGGGGGTTCATGATACTGGTCTACGCCATGATGGGAGATATCGTTGATTACGACCAGATGCTGACGGGCAAGCGGCGCGAGGCTATGTACTACGGGGTCTTCGGCTTTTCCCGGAAGCTCGGGTTCGCGCTTTCCACGGTCCTTCTTCCGGTACTCTTTAAGACTTTCGGGTACACCAAGGTCAATCCCCTGGGCATCCGGCTTGTCTGGGTCATGCTCGGCGTTTTCTCGCTGATCGGCTTTTTTATCCTGCTGGGCTATAAGCTCGGGGACAGCCCCGAAGAGACCCGCAAGATCATGGGGATAAGTGAACAGTAATGAAACGCGATCTCATCATCTCCATCGATGGCGGCGGCACCCATACCACCGCGATCACCGTTGACCCAAAGGGGGAGATCCTCGGCAGGGGGGCGGGAGGGCCGGCAAACCATGTGCTGGCCCCCATCGAGGTGGTCAAGGCGTCGCTCAGGGATGCGGTTGCCGGGGCGCTCGGGGAGGCGGGGGCAAAGCCGTCGGACGTGGCGCTCATTGCGGGGGATACCGCCGGTATTGGGTATCTGCGGGAGGGCGCCGATTACGTCGAGGGGATTATCGCCGATTTTTTTCCGGACGTGCCGGTATACCTGGTCGGGGATATGGTGGCCGGCTTTTTCGGGGCGCTTTCCCATGGGTGGGGGGTAGTGGCGACAGCCGGGACCGGCTCATCGATCTACGGGAGAACCGAACAGGGCGAGGGACTACAGGCGGGGGGGTGGGGACATATTCTCGGTGATGAGGGGAGTGCCTATGACATCGCCGTGGGAGGGCTTCGGGCGGCCGCCCGGGCCTACGACGGACGCGGGGCGCCGACGACCCTTACCGATGCCTTTCCAGAACACTTCGGACTATCGGATATGATCGGCGTGGCGATTACGGTCTACGTCGATAAGGCCATGACGCGAGACAGGATCGCCGAGGCGGCCCGTGTGGTGACCCAGGAGGCAAATCGGGGGGATGCCGTTGCCCGGTCGATCATGGAGACGGCGGGACGCGAGCTTGCCCTGGGTGTCGTTACGGTGGCACAAAAACTGGCGTTTGCCCCCGGCCGAATGGAGGTCTCCTGGTCGGGGAGCCTATTCCTGGCGGGGGATGTTATCATCGGGCCCTTTTCGAAGGCGATTATGAATCAATACCCGGCGGCTGTAATCAAGCCGCCCCTCATGCCCGCGGTAGGCGGAGGAGTGAGGATTGCGTGCGAGAGACTTGGATGGAATTTTGAGCCAATGAAAGAGAAACTCATCCGGGGCCTCTCATGACGGCGCGGTTTCGTGCATCAGCTTCGATTATCGACGTGACGCCTCCCCTGGGATTTTCCCTCGGCGGATATATCGCTCGTTCCGGCGTTTCGGAAGGGGTCCTTGACCCAATCACGGCCCGCCTTCTCTTCCTCACAACCGGCCGAGACATGGTGCTTCTGGTTTCTCTTGACTGGGTGTATATAGACGGCCGCTGGGCTCACGACGTTAAGGAGGCGGTGGAAAAGCAGACGGGAATCGACGGCAATAGCGTTATCATTACCGCTACCCACACGCACTCGGGCCCGGAGATCCCCAGATCCTTTGTCACGAAGAGTCGGCAGGAGGAGGCCTACTTTTCCGGAGTTACCGGGCAGATTGTCGATGCGGCCGGCAGGCTTCTCGCGTCGGCCGGGGACGTGGAGCCCTTTCTCGGCTCAACACGGGTTATCGGTCTCGGCGCACATCGAAACGATCCGGAGCTTCCCGTCGATGACGAGTTATCCATCCTGACGCTCAGGGGATCGGACAGGGACGCCGTCTACCGGATTATCACCTATGGCTGCCACCCGACACTTCTGGGTCCGGAGAACCTCCTTTTCTCCGCCGACTGGGTTGGACGCGGGCTTGCTGACATCGATCGACAGCGGGGAGGGACGTCGATTTTTGTCAATGGGGCGGCTGGTGACGTGAGCACCCGTTTCATCCGAAAGGCCAGAGGACCGCAGGAAATAGAGAAATATGCCGCAATATTCTGCAAGGCCGCCGGGCGGGCCCAGACCGGTTCGGTTCCGCTTCCCGGGGACCGAATCAGCGTAAAGACGACTCATGTTCCGGTGAGTTACCGAAAGCTTCCCGATCGAGAGGAAACACAGCGGGCGCTTTTTGAAGTGGAGCGGGAGATCACCGAAAGCCGTGAAAAAGGTAAAGGGTTCGGTGAAATCAGACGGCTGGAATCGATTCGGGAGGGGATGATTGTCTCCTTTTTTCTTATGTCCGGGGGAGGATTCGACGAAATATTCGGTAAACGCTCCATGACGGCGCCGATCACGCTGGTCAGTATTGGATCAACGGGCATGATTTTTTTCCCCGGCGAGGTGATGAGCGAGACGGCCATCTCGCTCAGGGCGGCGGCACGAGGGACCATTACGGTCTGCGGCTATGCAAACGACTATTTCGGTTATCTCGCCCGCGGGAACGGTGACTATGAATCATCGGTGGCGCTGTTATCGCCCGATTCCATAGAGAAGATAATTGAGGCTGCGCGACGGCTTGTCACGGAGGGCAGGTGAAAGACTATCTCATTAAGAACACCCGGATAATTCTTCCCGATATCATCTCCCAGACCAGGGATGTCCTGATTTCCGGGGATACTATCGCGGCCGTCGGTACCGGATTTGCGCCGAACGAGGCCGAGGTCCTGGATGCCGGGGGCGCCTATCTTGCCCCGGGTCTGGTGGATATACACATCCACGGGGCGGCCGGCGTTCTGTGCGACACGGCACGGCCGCGGGATATCAACACGATGTCGGCGGCCCTGGCACGCCTCGGGACGACCGCGTTTCTCCCGACAGTGAGTGCCTCCCCGAAGGATATGACCGTTGCGGCGCTTTCGGCAATCGGGAAAGCCGCAGGCGCGGTCGATGGTGCCCGAATCCTCGGCGCCCACATGGAGGGACCCTATCTCAATCCCGTCCGGGCCGGGGCCCAGCGTCCGGACGCCCTGCATAACTATGCGAAGGGGGAACTCTCGTCCTACCTCGATGCGGCGGGGGGGCTGTTGAAAATTATGAGCCTTGCCCCGGAGCTTCCCGCGGGGATGGATCTGATCGATGATCTTGTCGCCGCGGGGATTGTCCCCGCGGCGGTCCACACCGATGCGACCTATGACCAGGCCGTCCGGGCGATTGAACGGGGCCTGAGGCTGACCTGCCATACCTTCAACGCCATGCGCCCCATACACCATCGGGAGCCCGGCATCGCGGTGGCGGCTATGCTGGCACGGGATATCTTCTGCGAGTTCATTGCCGACGGTTTTCACCTGGCGCTCCCCATGATCGAGCTCGCTTACCGAGTAAAGGGGTCCGACCGTATGATCCTTATATCGGATGCGGTGGCCCCGGGGGTACCGGAAGGTGACTATGACTTCTTCGGAACCACGACCCGGGTGGAGGCAGGCAGGGTCTTTTTCCCCGAAACCGGCATACTGGCCGGCAGCGCCAGCCCGCTGATGGCAGGCGTGAAAAACCTCCACGCACACACGACGATCCCCCTGGCCCACATCATCCGCGCGGCTTCGCTTAACCCGGCAACCCTCATTGGACGGGATAATGAGGTGGGCAGCATTGCCGTGGGAAAGCGGGCCGATCTCTTGCTTTTGAACGAGAAGTTGGATATACTTAACATCTGGATTGGAGGAAGGTTGATCGTCTGACGGCCGGGTCGCCTATCCCGTTGGTTAGTTGTTGTGGCCCGATCAACTGCGGAGCGATAGCTCATCGGAGTGAAGATACCGTAATTCCATGATCGGTCTTTAGCGGGCTCCTGCTCAAATGGAGCTTGTGTCGAGTGTGACATGGAGGATATCGTATGGCAAAGAAACCGTATGTAGATCAGGATGTCTGTACCGGGTGCGAGACCTGTATCGACCTCTGTCCGGGGGTGTTCAGACTTACCGATGATATGGTGGCGGAGGTATTCGACCCCGCCGGTGCAGGTGAGGAGGAGATCCAGGAGGCGATCGAATCCTGCCCGGTGGAATGCATCAGCTGGATTGATGGGTAGGGGAGCGCGCGAACCCGCAGCCGAGGAAACGATCCCTACGCCGCGCCGGTATACGTGCGTTTTGCAGGTAAGAAGGGGGGGTCCGATAGTTCCCAGCGCCCCTTTGCAGGCCGTCAAAGGACCGCCCCGGAAGATTTCCTCTTACGGGGCGGTCGGGTGTGATCAGGCAAAAACGGGGTTTACCGGGGTTATCTAATATCTAATTTCGAGGTCCGAAATCGGGTACGCCATGCAGGAGTGAACGTAGTTGTACCACCGGTCGGCCTCCCGCACGGGCACGCGATCGGGCATATAGGTATCGCCCCTGACTATTTTCGTCCGGCAGAGGCTGCATTCTCCGCTCCGGCACTGGTTGGGAACAACCAGCCCCGCCCGTTCAAGGGCGATCATGAGGGGTTCGCCCGCCCGAGCCTTGATAGTATGTTCTCCGTTGACGATGACCGAAAAGAGGGCGTCGGCCGTGATCCCGGTGGGCCACCCCGGTTCCTTGGTGACATCGGGCGGCGGTCCGGACGATTCTTTCTTTATTCGGCGACCCGGCACGCCGAGCTTGATCAACTCGGGTTGGACGAAGCGGTACATCATCTCGGGCCCGCAGAGATAGAAGGTCTTGCCTTTCACGTCTCCCACGCACTTTTTGATAACGTCGCCGGTAATGAAACCGGCCGTTCCCGCGTAATTGGAATCCGGTTCGGAAACAACCAGTTCATATCGAATGTTTTTGTGCCGATCGGCGACGGCGGACAGTTGTTCACCGAAGATCACGTCGTCGGTGGTCCTCGTCCCGTAGATGAGCCAGATTCTCATGTCAAGCCCCCGCTCCGTCACCTCCCTGATGATGCTCCTGAACGGGGTGACGCCCGAGCCCCCGGCGATGAATACGAGGTCTTTGCCGTCGGTCAGCGGTTCGTGATAGAAGAATCCGGCCGGCCCCGAGATAAAGAAATCGTCGCCGACCTTTACCGTGTCTATCAGATACTGGGAGACGAAGCCCGGCTCCATCTTCCTGATCGTCAGCTCGTAAAATCCCCGCTGGTGGGGGGGCGACGATATCGAAAGAGCCCGGCCGGTCTTCACGTTTCCGATGGTAACCTCCCAGTTGACGTATTGTCCCGCCCGGAAGGGAGGGAGGTAGCCGTCGAGGGGTGCAAGACGGAAGGTCTTGGATGAGGCGGTCTCCGAAAAAATATCGGTTACCGTCACGGCGGTCTTTTTCGGGTGGAGCAGCTTGATGTAGTCTTGTGCAAAATTCTTCGGGATGGAAAGATCGCCGAAGACGCGCTTGAGGGTCTCTCGTTCACCGACGGCCTCCGTGAATCCATCAACCTGCCCCATGAATTCCTTTATATCCATCGTCTTCTCCTTACAAAAGCATTTTGAGGGCCCTGGCCCCGGCGATCGATCCGGCCATTATCGACGGCTGGTAGCCGCCCCCGGGGATCGTCCAGGCCGAGGCGAAAAAGAGGCCTTTTATGGGTGTATTATGCCGAAGTCTCAAGAGGCCGGAGTCCGACAGGTACTGGTCGAATCCGTATATGGCACCGCCGATGTTGCCGGTGTAGCGCATATTGGTGATGGGGGTGGAGACCTCGATGACCTCGATGTGCTCGCGGAGTCCCGGATGGAACTGCTCGGCTACATCGAGCGCCGCGTCCGCAAATCGGTTCTTGGCGTCCACGTAGCGGTCCGGGGGTACCAGGTACCAGGGCCGGGCGTAGGAGGCCAGCAGGATATTGCCCAGGGTTGTTCCGGGGGGGGAAATATCGGGATCGGTCATGTTATAGAAGGTCAGGAATATCCCTTCCGGGGGATCCAGGGTGAAGGCCTTTTCCCAGATCGGATCGGCGTTCGCGCTGAAATTGAGGTAATTCTCGTGGACCTTACCGCCGATCGTCTCGGCCGGGCAGTCCAGCCCAAAGAAGATGTTAACCAGGGAAAAGCCCGGAATGCGGCTGTTGAGGTCGCGCATGTATTCGCGGGGAACGGCGTCGGTTCCTACCAGGTTAATCATGGCGGCCAGCGGGTTGGCGTTGGAGATCACCGTGGTTGCCGTGATCTCTTCGTCATCGTCGGTGATGACGCCCGTGGCCTTCCCGCCGCTCGTGAGGATTTTTTTTGCACCGCAGTTAAACCGCACCTCCCCGCCGTTCTCAGTGAGAGACTCGATGAAAGCGTTGGAGAGGGCCTGGCAGCGTCCCCTGATGTGGTGGGGGGGTGTATCCAGGAACGACTCCCACACGGCCGCCATCAGGTGGAAGGGGACCTTCGAGGGCGGGAGGCCCAGATATCCCCAATAGGGAGATAGGACGGTCTTGAGGTCCTCGTCGGTGACGAGGGCGTCCAGGACCTCCTGATAGGTCTTCATGCCGTACTTGACGAACATGGGCAGCGCGGCGGGGTCCAGGTCGGTGCCGCGCATCGACGCGGCCTTGATGACCGTCCCAAAGTCGTCCATTATGGCCTTTGATGTCTCAAAGAACCGCTCAAGCCCGTCGGCCTGCTTCGGGAAGTGACTAATCAGGAATTCCATAAGCTCATCCCTGCCGGAGGGAATAGTAAAATCGATATTCTTGTCGGCTATTCGGTAGAGATCGGTCATCGGGATGAACGTGAGCTTATCGGCTACGCCCAGATAGTCGAGGTAATTATAAAGGCTTCCGCGGGCCGCGGGGGTTCCGATCGCCGAGAGATCGTGCAGCGAGACGTCGAACTCGAAACGCCCCCGGCAGAACGTGGTTGCATAGCCGCCGGGGATGTTGTGGCGCTCCAACAGGAGAACGGACCTCCCGTTCTTGGCCAGATATGCGGCCGCAGACATGCCGCCCAGCCCCGCCCCGATGACCACCGCGTCGTAGTGTTTGGTCATCTAAAGACTCCTTTTGTTATAATGATAAAAAGTTAGATATCGCCGCGAACGCATATTGAGACATGCGATGAAGAAAGAGAGCGACGTGCGTATATACGGGCGCACAGTCAAAAAACCATTATTCGATCAAATAATCTAAACCTCATTATCAGCATATGACGGTACCTGATCCCGAAAACCGCGGTGTTCCCGACCGATTGCCGGGCGCGGTGGTCAACCATAAATCGACGTGTGAGAGATAGCGTAAAGGTCTGTTGATTGTCGTATGGTACATCCGGGGCCCCGATGAAGACCGAGGGCCTCGGTATTTCATCAGATTGTCAACGCTTCCTCGAATCCCTCCCGCACCGCATCGGTGATCTTGCGGGGGGCCTTGGCGTCCCCGATGGTGATGACCGAAACCCCGTCCTTTTGGGCTGAGGCCGCAAGCTCGTTTACCGAACGCGCACCAACGGCGATTATCACGGTGTCGGCCGGGATGGTCTCTTTGCCCTTGCCGGTTTCAACGACAACCGCGTCGTCGGTGATCTCCAGAAGCTTCGTGCCGGGCATGAGCTTTACGCCCATCACCTTAAGGCTCTTCATGAGGGACCAGCGGGCGGTCTTGCTGACGTTGTCGGCCATGCGGTCCACCATGTCGATCACGACAACCTCCCTTCCGGGCTTGTGGAGGAGTTCCATGGCATAGAGGGGATCTTCGGCGTTGTGATACATGAGAAACGTGAACGCTTCCGGATCGGGAACGCCCATCGACGTGAGGTAATGTGCGGTCTCGCAACCGGTGGCGCTCCCGCCGACGATTACCACGCGCTTACCAATATCCGCGATCCTGTCGGACAGCACGTCCCAGGCGCTCACGACGTGCGGCTTGTCGATTCCCGGAACCCTGATATCGATGGGCCGCGCCCCGGTGGCCACGACAAGGTAGTCAGGCTTTTCTTCCCGGACGGTTTTTTCCGAGAGGGCCGCACCGGCCTTAATCCTGACCCCGTTGTGCTCCATTCGGTTCTTCATCGAGTCGATGATCTTTTGAAGCTCGTGCTTTCCGGGCGGCACCTTGGCAAGGTTGATCTGGCCGCCGAGGTCCTCGTCCTTTTCGTAGAGCGTCACGTCGTGTCCCCGCGCGGCCGCCGTCAGGGCGAATTCCATTCCCCCCGGTCCGCCTCCGGCCACGAGAACCTTCTTTTTCTTTTCGGCCCGAGTGATCCTGGCCTCGTCTTCCCGGCCCACGGACGGATTCAGAACGCAGTGTACCGCCCTTCCGTAGAAAATCGAATCGAAACATCCCTGATTGCAGGAGATACACGAGACGATTTCGTCAAAACGGCGCTGGCGCACCTTATCGGGAAGGGAGGGATCGGCAATCAGCGGTCTTGCCCAGCAGATCATATCGGCCGATCCCGCCCTCAACACCTTTTCTGCCAGGATCGGATCGCCCAACCGGTTTGAGGCGAACACGGGAACGGTTACCTGCTGCTTGATACCCCGGGCCAGATAAACGAAGACACCCGGCGGGACGTTGGTGGTCAGCTGGGGGACATTGGTCTCGTGCCAGCCGCCGGTGACATTGACGGCATCCACCCCCGCTTTTTGAGCGGCGGCGGCAAAGGCGGCCGATTCCTTGTTTGTATGGCCCCCGTCCATGAAGTCGTGTCCGGCAATGCGAATCCCGACGGCGACGTCCGGGCCGACCGTCTTACGTACGGCCTGGATGACCTCGATCCCGAAGCGCATCCGGTTTTCGATAGGACCGCCGTACTCGTCGGTGCGCCGGTTGGTGATCGGAGAGAGAAACTGACTGATGAGGTAGCCCGTGCAGGCGATGATCTCGATATAGTCAAAACCGGCCTCTTTGGCCCGCCGGGCTGCAGACGCAAACGCGTCCTTGATCGTCTCTATGTCGTCTTTGGTCATGGCCCGGGGCGTCTCCTTGGTGAGACGGCTGGGGATGGCCGAGGGCCCGATGGAGGTCATGCCCGAGAAAGCCGAATAGGCGTATCGGCCCATATGAAAAAGCTGGGTGCCGATAGTGGCGTCGGTGGTTTGATGCATCTCGTCGACAAATGCTCGCAGCGGCTCTACGAACCCGTCCTCGAAGAGCCCCGGCATGAAGGGGGCGCTTCCGACCCGGTCGACGGCCAGCGGTCCCACGACCATGAGCCCCACGCCGCCGCGGCCCCGTTCGCGGTAAAACGAGCGGTAGCGCTCATTGAAGGAATAATCGTCCGTCATGAATAGGCCCATCGCCGGCATGACGATCCGGTTCTTGACAAGAGTCTTATTGATGGTAATCGGCTCAAAGAGCTTAATGAAATCCATATTCGTTCTTCTTTCTCAAGTATCCCTCGCGGGGGGCGGTAATAGGAGTGCGGGCGCCGCTACGCGGCGCCGTGCGACTACATTTTCGGGAACGGGCTGGCGAACCCCTCCGGCAGTTTTCTGATCTGCCAGATGCCGTGGACGATCGAGACCACCTCACCGGCGGCGTCCTTGATTTCCAGATCAAGCGTATAATCAGCCTTGCCGTTTTGGGCCGCTTCATTTTGGATCCGATCGGCCTCCTCTTTCGTTATGGTGACCTCCAGCGTTACGTCGGTAAGGGCCGGACGCCTGAAGCGTATGCTGACTTCCTTGACGATGGGAACGTATTTTTCCGTATCGAAGCTCGCCCCGTGGATAACTCCGCCGGAGATCTCGCCGATGGAAAAAAGGGAGCCGGCGTACATCATCCCGATGTGGTTGGCGTTGCCCTCCAGGGGCATCTTTACCTTTGCGTATCGCTCGCTTATGTCGGTAATCGTTAGTCCGGTCCTCTGAATGGCCGGGATGCCGTTCTGACAATAGTCGGCAACGACCTTATATTTCTGTTCGATCATGACTACCTCCGTGTGTCATGGACGGAAGGACGCATCACGCCTACTTCCGTTTCCATTGAGGATCTCGTTTTTCCATAAGGGCCTGTATCCCTTCCTTGAAGTCGTCGGTGCGCAGCAACATGCTCTGCATGCCGACCTCCATGTCCAGGTGGGTCGTCAGGTCAACACCGTCGCCCCGTCTGATAACCCTTTTAGCGGCTCCAACCGCCAGGGGCGCCATCTTGATGATTTCGCGTGCGATGCTCTCGGCCTCTTCGAGCAGGCGGTTCGGCGGGTAGATGTAGTTTACCAGACCCCAGTCCAGCGCCTGCTGCGCCGTGTAGGTCCGCCCGGTCATGAGAATCTCCATGGCGCGGGCCTGGCCGACGATGCGCGAAAGACGCGCGGTTCCGCCGAGGTCCGGGATGAGCCCGAACTTGAGCTCCTGCATGGACCACTGGCAGTCGTCACTCATCAGGCGGATGTCACAGACAAACGAAAACTCGACGCCCAGGCCGAAGGCCCGGTTGTGCATGGCACAGATGATGGGAATTTCGGTGGCCTCGAGCCGGCTCAAGACCTGCTGGAACCGGCTGATGTCGGCCCGGATCGGTGCGCCGCCCGCGGCCGAATCAGGCATGAATCGGCCGACCAGAGCGCCCAGTGAGTTAAAATCGACACCGGCGGAAAAAAGCTTGCCCTCGCCCTTGAGTATAATCACTCGGATCTCGGGATCGACGATCAGCTCTTCGACCATCTGTGCTATCTGTTGCAGCATTTCAAAGGAGATGGCGTTACGCTTTTCGGGCCGGTTGAGGGTTATATAGAAGATGTTTCCTTTCTTCTCTCCGAGGACCATTTGATCCGTCATGGCAACCTCCGGCTTCCCCGGGCCCGGGGGCCCGGGGAGTATCGGTTTGGTTTGTTATGCGTGTAGTTTCTTGCTCGTCTTTTCGAGCTGCTCAACGGCCTCCTTGGCCATACGGTCCAGCAGTTCCTGGATGGTGGGGATATCCCTAACGAAACCAATGGACTGGCCGACCATGAGGGGTGCGTATTCGACGTCCCCGGTCTCCCAGGACTTGTTGATGCGCTCGCCGCTCATCAGGGGGATGAGCTCCTCCAGGCCCCCGCCCTTGGCCTCCACGGCCAGGATGTCGGCAATATTCTTGTTCTTGAGGGCACGGCCCTGCAGACCGATCGACTTTCCGAACAGCGTGGTGTCATTCTCTTGGCGGCGAATGAGCTCCTGCTTGATGTTATCGTGACAGACGCAGTCCTTGGTGGCGATGAACCGGGTGGCCATCATGACGCCCTCGGCTCCCAGGGTGAGGGCGGCCGCGACAGACCTGCCGTCGGAGATGCCGCCAACGGTGACCACGGGAATCTTCACGGATTCGGTAATCCGGGGGGTCAGTATCATAGTGGTGACGTCGTCGTTGAGGGGGTGGCCGCCTTCCTCGATACCGGCGGCGTAGATGCCGTCATAACCCGCCTTTTCGGCGTGGACGGCGTGACGGACGGCCCCGACCTTGTGAAACATCTTGACGCCCGCTTTCTTGAGCGTCTCGACGGCCTCCGGGCCGATGCCCTTATCCAGGGGAGATCCCGAAACCTCGATTCCGGCGACCTGCTCCTCGGCGCAGACCTTTACATACATCTTGTGGTGTTCCGGCGATATCCGCACGGAGGGGAGGATGGTGATGCCGACAAAGAAGGGTTTGTCGGTCAGTTTTCTGGTTTCCTTGATGGCGTTTCTGAAGTCGTCCTCGGTGTTCCAGTTGCCGGCGGTGATGTTTCCGATGCCGCCGGCGTTGCTGATGGCGGCACAGAGCTTGGGCGTACACAGCCACATCATTGCACCGCAGATGACGGGGTACTTGACGCCGAACATTTCGGTTATTCTGGTCTTGAACATGTGTTCCTCCTTAGGTGGTTTGTGTCGGGTCCTTATCCATAGTAGACTTCTTTTTACCGACGTTACAGCCGAGAACGCCGATGATAAATAGTCTTAAAGTATAACTTTAAGCTTCAGGTATTTATAGCAGAAGCGGGCGATTGTGTCAACAATATTCAGTGGAGTGAATATTTTTTCCCGACGGCCCCCGGAGGATGGAAAACCGAATAATATCAAGCCGTTTAGTGAAAACCGACGAACCTGCTCCCTTTTCTTGATTGAACGGGTATTGTTATAAGAATCAGAGCGGCAATTCGGAAACCGCACGTTCGCCGTGTGGAATACGGCACCCGATCGGGGATACGAACACGGTCTTTATCGATGTGAAAAGACGGTAAATCTGATTGCGGGAAACGGGAAGGACAACACGCGTCCAGGATCGAAGAAGTCCTCACGAGATACCGGGGACCCCCGGCCCTCACGCCGGAGGACCGCTGATGGAGGCCGCGACGCCGCGACGGGCAGGGACATCCGGGCCGTGTAATCGAACCGCGCGACGAGTGTAAAGCGATAGCGGTTTGAGATGCGCGGCAGGCCCATCGGGATCGAACGTGTGTACGGGGTATTAAACGAAACAGGGGGCTCGCCCCCGTTTCGTTTGCGGCGTCGTTATTCCTTTTCGAGGGCATGGTCCCCGACCTTCTCCTGATCTGCCGGATAGTGCCGGGAGCCCAGCAGAAATAGCGCTCCCCCGACGAAACCGCCGACAGACATGATCATCAACGCGGTCCTGAGCCCTTCAGCGCCCCCGCCAAGGGAATCCGAGATCACCCCCACCATCATTGGGGCCCAGCCGCCGCCCAGGACATACATCACGAAGACCGCCATACCCCAGGACATGCTCTTGAGCCCCGGTTTCACGACATCCTGGGTGACCGATGCGAGGGCGGGCAGGGCGGACATCGTGAAGAAACACCAGACCAGGGCCAAACCGAATCCGACGCCCGCCACGTTCAGGTATAGCGCGACGATAATAAAGAGGGCCGCCGCGATATCGGCGAGCGCGGCCCAGAGCATCCTTCCCCGCGGGTTTTTCTTCTGCCAAAAGTCGGCCAGAATTCCGCCGAGGGGAGCGCCGATAACCGCCATGAGGCTGATAATCCCCAAGAGCATACCGGCCTTATCCTCGGCAACGCCGCGCGATCTCATGAAATAGGCCGAGAGCCAGGTGAGCATGGAAAATGCCATGACGTTGTGCATAACGTGCCCGAGGTAAAGCCACCTGAGGGTCGGGATGCGGAAGAGCGCAACGGCCGAGGAAAAGAAGCCGAGCCGGTTTCCGGACGCGTCCACCTCGTTACTCGTCTTGTAGTCGCGCAAGAAGAACGCCGCCACGCCCAGGATAACCCCCGGTACGGCGAACACGAAGAAGGGAGTTTGCCAGCCGCCGTATTTCTTGGATAAGACCCCTCCGAGAACGACTCCCAGCACCGCCCCGAGCCCCGAAAAGAGGGAAAAGATACCGAGGACCGCGGCCCTCGACCGGCTCGGGTAGGAGGCAGAAACCATTGCGGTGCCGCCCGCGGTAAAGCCCGCTTCCCCGACGCCCACGATCGCCCGGGGGACGACCACCCCGACAAAACTCCTTCCCAGCCCCGTCAGGAAGGTAAAGACGCTCCAGATGATGGCCATGAGCGCCACCGCCTTTCGCCGGCTCCAGCGATCGGCCAGGTAGGCAACCGGAAAGGAGAAGAGGGCGATGCCCAGAAGGAATACTGTCTGTACTGCGCCGGCCTGAAAATCGTTCAGCCCCAGATCGATCCGCATCGGTTCCAGCACCGCCGAAAGGACCTGGCGATCCATGAAGTTAATTAAATATAGCAGGGACATCACCACCAGCACCATGTGGGCGCCTATCCCCCCCACCGAATAGTCCTTCTTGTCCATCTGTATTCCTCCTATGGGGATAATGGATAAACCATAATAAAGGAACTTATCTAATCAATATTTACTATATGGGGAATGAGATGGTTTTTCAAGATAAATAGTTGTCGCACCGGCGGAGTTGCGGTATAGTAACAAAAGGGCCGGACGCTGCATTACTGTCGGACCGCGTGAGATACCGCATCTCCTGCGGACATCCAAACGTCAGAAAACATCCGAAAGGACTGCGACATGAAAGACATCCGAGTTGGGACTCTCCTTGTTATCATAATCCTTATCGTAACGGCGACCGGTTCTCTTTCGGCGGCCACTAAAAACCCCACGGAACAGTTCTGGTCGACGCCGGTATTCAACAGGGTCATAAAAAGCATCGATGGGGCCGAGGGGCGGCCCTTCGATTCCATCAGAAAGATACTCCAGGACAGGATCGCACGAGCCCCCGTATTTCCTCCCGCCACCGAGAAGATTCGGTCCGACGAGCTGTTCCTGCTCTCACCCCGTAATACGGCGATTCGAGCCTCCGCCTGGAACCGGACCTTTTCATGGAACTGGGCGGATGGGGGAAGGGACTACATCCTGCACGCCTATTCGAAAGACAACGAGGTCTTCAAACGCGGGATGGGAGACGCCCGCCGCGCCGTCGTATCGGAGCACGACGCGCCGTTCGTTCCCGGTGTCGTCTATTCGTGGGACATATCGCTGTGCGTCGAACGGTGCAACCTGCACCTTTCGTCCCGTGCGGCGCTCAGGCCGACGTTCGTGATCATGTCCGCGGACGAGGAAGCGGTGGTCGCAGGCGACCTTACGGCCGTGACCGCGTGGTGCGAGAGTGAGGGGATTTCAGGCACCGAGGAGGCAACGGCAATCTATGCCCTGGCGCTTGAAGCGGCGCGCCTCTATATGGAGGAGACACAGCTCCTGCAAAAGGAGATCAAAAAACGCCCCAACTCCGTGTTGCTGCACCTGGTCTATTCGGGGGCGCTCTCGGCAATGAACTCACCATACGGCGCGCGGGACGAATACGAAAAGGCCCGGGCGCTCTTTGAAAAGGAAACGGGCGGCGCGGCGGAAGAGATTCCTCCGGGCGGTACGGCCGGGCATGAGTGAGATGAAGATTTCCGATATCCTCGCGATCGGCCCGGAGGAGATCGCCCGGGGCGCCGGAACGCCCCTGGAGATCGTGCCGGATGACGCCGCGATTTCCGAGCGGTTTGCCGCCGAGATGATCGGATTGATCGAACGCAACAACCGGCTCGGCATGCCGTCATCCTTCATCCTTCCCGTCGGGCCGCGGGGAGGGTATCCGGTCTTCGTGGACGGGGTTCGGGACGAATCGCTCGACCTTTCCCGGACGGCCTTCTTTTTCATGGACGAGTACCTGGACGAGGAAGGTCGGCACATTTCTCCGGATAATCCCCTCTCGTTTCGGGGCTTCGTCCGGGAGGCCCTGATCGGCCCGCTTTCGGGCAGCCCGGGTTTCGACCCGGGGCGCGTCTGTTTCCCCGATCCCCAGGATACTGGGGCCTACGCCCGTTTGATGCAGCATGCGGGGGGGATAGACCTCGTGCTGGCGGGCGTGGGGATCGACGGGCACGTGGCCTTCAATGAGCCGGTGCCCCAAATGGACGCCGAGGCGTACGCGAAGCTCCCCACCCGGATCGTCGATCTGACGTGCGAGACGCGCACCGTCAACGCCGCGATGGAGGCGGGCGGCGCTATAGACCTCGTCCCCCGGCGGGCCGTCACGGTCGGCATGGCCGAGATCTTCTCGGCCCGGCGGATCGTGGTCTTCATGAACCGGGGCTGGCAGCGGGCGGCGGTCAGGAGGTTTCTGTTCGGGGAGATCACGGTGGGATTTCCGGTTTCACTGTTGCGGGGGCATGCCGACCTTTCGGTGATCATTACGGTGGAAGTATCCCAGCGGCCCCTTTTATGAAGGTGCGATTGACATCATGGGCAAATCGGTAAAAGACCGGAGACATATAAGCACGTCGGCTGTGGCATCGAGCCCCTTCCGTTTCGACCTCCACGTCCATACCTCCATCGGCTCTCCATGTGCCTTCTACGACCCGCTGGATATCCCGCGGTACGCCCAGGCGGCGGGGTTAACGGGCGTCGTGATCACTGAGCATAACTTCGGCTGGGCCGAAAACGCGCTTGGACCTGCCGCCTATGATAACCTTGGGGGGGGCTTTTCCGAACGGGGGCTCCTGATGCTGGTCGGCATGGAGGTCTCGACGACCGAGGGCGACGTACTGGTCTATCCCCCGGACATCGCGGGCCTCATCGGGGCGCTGCCGGGAGGATTCGGGAGATTGGATTTTACGGTCGACGAGGTGATGGCGGCGGCCGATCGCCTCGGGGCCCTGGCGGTGCTGGCTCACCCACATACCTATCCGAAGACGATGCCGCATGCGATCGAGCGGTTCAACGGGGCCCGGGGCGCCTTCTACAATCCCTACGGCGTTCCGGAGGTGGGAGGGAGCGACGCGCACTTTCCCTGGGGGGTGGGGGCGGCGTATACAGAGTTTGAACAAGAGATTGCCAACATCGAGGATCTTATCTGTCTTGTAAAAGAAGGGAAGTGCCGGCCGGGCAGGAGGCGGGACGAATAACAGGATGAATCAATCTTCTACCCTTCCCCAGGGCATCACCTCAAAAAGGTAGATGTTGCAGATCGACTCCGAGTAGGGGTATGTGATCCTGAGGAATCGCGCCGAAAACCGCCTGTCCGTCAGCACGATCCGTTCGGCGTATCGGGTGGGATCATCGATTCCCATCGTCGAGGTAAAACTCCTTACAACGCAGGTATCGATCCGTTTTTCTTCTCCGGAAAACTCCCCGGTGTCCGACGCAAACAGGCAGAGCCTGTTTTTTGACGGTACGATGTCGGGCTTGGTGACGGCGGCTACTATCTCGATTCCATCTATTTTCAATTCCCTGGTAAGGTCGATAGTCCACTGCCCGTTCCGCGGCAGGATGTAGGGGGTCGACGGGTCGCCGTCGGCCGCCGCCCCGGACGTATAGGGGTCAGATCCCCCGGTCATAAAGCGTCCGGCGCCGAGGGCCGCCAGGATGTTGAACTTTTCATCAGGAACCGATACGGCAAATTCACGGGCCTCTTCCTCGGCCCCGGCTGCCGTCTCAAAGTCAGCTTCCTCAAAATCATCCCTTGCCAGAGAAATATCCGTCGTCATACATGAAAGATCGCCCCGATATCTAAAGGCGGCCAACCGGGCCTTTGTCCCCCAGCCGGGGACGACCCGTGCCACGGCGGCCGACAGCGCCACGCGGTCGGGCATCGTGACGGGAAACGAAACCGGATGATCCTTGGGATAGGTCAGGGGATTATACTTCTTGAGGAGATGGGGATATTTTGAAAAATCGATCGTGTCGGGAATCTTGTACGTGATGGGACCAAAGAAATAGGGAATCGCCGCTTTTTTCGGCACCCCGGGGGCAATCAGGAAGAGATCGACCGCCGATATGCCGGATGTCCCGGAAGAGATTGCGAGGGGAACGTAGAGGGAATCGGTCTTGAACCGTAACACCACGGGGTCTGTCGCCGCCCTTTTTTCGTCGGCATGCACTACGTCAAAGACGAAGTAATTTATGTTGCGCGAAAGGTAGTCCGAGACAACGCCCCGATGCTTCTCTATCCGAGGGGCGGGATTGTTGATCCCTTCGCGTGTCATGAGATCGGTCACCGATCGTTCGAAGTCCTCGAAGCTCTCTATCCTGACGATAACGATATCGTGGGAACCGAGCGTGGTCTCGGAAATGAACTCAACGCCGATCTCGGTGGATTTGTTCGTGTTCCTGCCGTTTACGATAACCCCGATCCGGGGCGCCTTTTCGGTAAGGAGCGCATCCAGCCTTTTAAGGACTTCCCGGTCCGCTCTTTCGACGGTAGGCCTTGCGGGAAGAGCGATGAACCTGATGGCCGGGGTCTTTCTCGATGCGGCAATCTCGGCCGTCAGGATGAGGACCTCATCGGTCCCTCCCCATGCGGCGACGATTTCCTGCCGGGACTCCGTTAGATAGACGTATTCATCCGTCATCGGGATAAGGGCCTGTCCGGCATGGGAGGGGGATGGGAAGATGAAGAGCGGCGCGCAAATAAAAACAATTGCCGAAACCAACGACACCAATAGGGGGCGTTTCATGTATTTACTTCTTTCGGGAAGGATTTTCGGATTTCTCCAAGTGTATACCTTATTATACCTTTTTCTGAAAATGTCAAGGAAATATTTGATATTTTTATGAATTTTGACCGGTCCGGTCTTTTGGGAGGGATGCAAGGGACGGAGGGGACGAATCTGCCAACAAGACGCCCAGTCGGCGCCGAATCCCGACAGGACGGGATCGGGCCGGTTAAAGCCGAATGTAGCGGCCACTTGTATGGGGAGGGGGAGCGCGGGTCGTTGCCGGGCTTTGCGGGGGGCTTTCCATTTTTTTGACATCAACGCGGTATCATGCTATAGGCAATGAGTAGGAATACTACAAAGGAGGAGCGTTATGACACAGGTTCACGGCGGTCATCTGGTAGTAAAATCCCTCGAACGGGAGGGGGTCACCCACCTCTTTACCCTATGCGGCGGGCATATCGACAAGATCCTTGATGCGCTCAAGGAAAGCCCGATCCGCGTTATCGACGTGCGCCACGAGCAGGCGGCGGCGATGATGGCCCAGGGGTGGTCGATGGCCACGGGGAAGCTCGGTGTCTGCCTTGTCACCGCGGGCCCGGGGCTGACCAACGCCATCACGGGGGTGGTGGACGCGATGGCGTCCCACATCCCGATGCTCGTGATATCCGGGCGCAGTCCCCGAAAGGAAAACGACCTGGGGGCCCTGCAGGATATCGATCAGGCCGCTCTGATGCGGTCCATCACCAAGGCTGCCTTTATCATCAACGATACCCATCGTATCCCCGAGTATGTCTCGTCGGCCTTTCGCTGGGCGCTTTCCGACCGCCCCGGCCCGGTTTACCTGGAGATCCCGGTGGACGTCCTCGGGCAGAAAGTGGAGCTTGACGCCGTCCCCTTTGGTGCGACCGGCCAAACCGTCTATAGACCGGCGGGCGACCCGCGGGCGGTAGCCGAGGCGGCCCAACTATTGGCCGGAGCCGAGCGGCCTATCATCATCGGCGGCGGAGGCCTCCGATGGGGCAACGGCGGCGACGCGCTCAGGTCACTGGTCGAGAAAACGAAGATCCCCTTTATCCTGCTCAATGAGGGACGGGGAACGGTTCCGGACGATCACCCCTTGTCGCTGTGGGACGGAGGTTTGATGGGACTGACAGTGGCGGCCGCCCAGTGTGACGTGGCGCTGGTCGCCGGCCTGAGGATGACCTGGCTGACCATGTACGGCAAGATGCTGCCCACGGCAAAGGTCATCAGGGTGGATATCGCCGGGTGCGAGATCGGCAAGAACCTCCCCCACGAAGTCGGGATCGTCGGGGACGCGGGGCTGGTGCTGTCGGCCATAGGCGACCGGATCGGGCCGTGCGATCATTCGGCCTGGGCCGCCCAGATTCGAGAATCATCCGTGGCTCTGATGGCCGACGAAAACGGCAGGAAACAGGGAGACGATCCGCCGATCCATCCGGTTAGATTGGTCGCCGACGTCTACAGCGTCTTCGGCAACGAGGCGGTCTATGCCACCGACGGTGGGGACATCACCTACTTCGCCCAGATGCACCTGCGCTCCGGGGGGCCGGGGAGGTTTCTCTCCAACGGCGGAAACCTCATGGGATGTCTCGGCAGCGGGATTCCCTTCGGTATCGTCGGCAAGCTCTCTCATCCCGACAGGGATTCGGTCGTGGTAAACGGCGACGGGTCCTTCGGGCTCAACGCAATGGAGATAGAGACGGCGGTGCGGCTCAATATACCGATAATCATCGTCGTTGCCAACGACCAGGCCTGGGGAATGGTCAAACACGGGCAGGAGCTGCAATACGGCCGGGTGGTGGGGGCCGACCTCGGGCCGGTACGCTACGACCTGATGGCCGCGGGGCTAGGTGCCCACGGTGAGTTCGTTACCGAGCCCAAGGAGATCATCCCGGCGCTGAAACGCGCAAAGGATTCGGGAAAGGTCGCGGTCGTCAACGTGATCACCGACCCCACGATCACCAGCCCGGCGACGCACCTGTTTGTGGCGGGGTTGAACGCGTGACCCGTAAGTCGAGCAGGAACTATACGGATCATTTGTCCGACGGCGTTGACAAGCGGAACGCGTCGGCGGACGGCTGTAACACGTCACGGAGAACCTTTTGATTATCCGCGGAAAACGGCCGGAAGGCCCCCGGTACCTCGTTTGTCGGGTAGCTGTGAGGGCGGTAACGGGGCGGGTGTGAACTGACCCGTTATCCCGGTTGGAGAGGGGCCTTTGAGTTGATTTGAGATGAATCGCTCACCACCTTTTTTTGCCGAATAAATAAAAAAATGGTTGACAAGTGGCTGTAAAAAGGATTATAATGTGCAATTAAAGCAAAATATCAGCTTTTCTGTATTTCTTCTGTGAGGGGTGTCTGCCGCGATAGGCCGCGGTTCGGCGGGGGTGAGTAACTCCGAAAGCAGCCCGGAATGGGCGGCGGGCCGTCGATACGAGAAGGAATCGACACCACTTTATCTGACGTTTTGTTTGCTGTTGTTACCGGTCCGGGGACATCCGAATACAGAGAAGGGCTGAATCGGAGAGTTAACGGGGGATGGTTGAGCTCAAGGCTTTGCCGCCCCTTTTTATGTGAGGTGTCGTCTACTCTTTCAGATGCGCCACCTGTCCTGATGATCCCTACCACAGAGGAGGAACGAAAATCATGATCTGCACGACGATCAAAGACGGAGTAGACTGCGTATTCATGTCGAATGCCGGCTGCGGCTACAACGGGGGGCGCTGCCACCCGATCACCGAACAATGCGAGGGCTGTGCCCGGATTAAGGAATATCCCACGGGAAAATACTGCAGCGCCTCTCCGGACCCCGCCATCAAGTGGGTCAGGGGCTTGTGCAATATAGCCACCCATATCAAAAAAGAAGAGAAGATCGAGGCCCTCAAGGTCAATCCGCTTAAGGCCTCCAAACGGGCGGCGGCCGGCCGAAATAAGTAGGCGGCTAATCGCCGACAAACGTATGACGCCCCATTGGGATCGGCCCACGTCCTGGGTTTAGGCCGGTCCCCTATCGCGACGAGAGATCGTAACGGGTAATCAGCACCGACAAGTGAAGCTTGCCGGTGTTTTACTATCCGGGGTAACGTCCGTCATCCTTTCCGCTCGAACCGTTTCTGTGCCCATCGGCCGATCTGCTGCGCATATCCCCGATACGGCACCGCGCTAAAAAAGCCTTGTCAAATATCCCGTTTTGTGGTTATCTGGTTTCATGCCACCGGTGAGGAAGACGTGACCCCCCACTACCCCGACCTCAAGAACTCTGTGATCATCTGCGTCATCTTTCTTGTTTTTCAGATATATATCTCCCTTTTTGCCGCGGCAGTCGCCGGGAGCAAGGGCGTCATAATCCTGACAAGCGTTGTGGTGCCGCCGCTGCTGATCCTCGGTATCGCCGCCCACATGAACAGGACGACGCTCAAAGAAATCCTCGGCTGGGGCCGGGTGCGGACCCGAACGATTATTCCGGTTATCCTCATGACGGTCTCTCTTGCCTTTATCATTTCAGAAGTAGAAAACATCGCCATCCGCTACCTGATTCCGGCCGACCTCTACCAGAGTTACCTCAAGCAATTCATGGATATCTTTTTCTTTGAGCAGCCCGCCGATCTCGTGCTGGGGCTTGCCTCGATTGCGCTGGTCGGCCCCTTTATGGAGGAGGCGGTCTTCCGCGGGGTGATTTTTCGCGGGATTTCGTCCCACCGGGGGGCATCGTATGCCGTCGTGGCGTCGTCCGTCCTGTTTATGGTAGTCCACGTCAACCCCCTCCAGTTTCCGGGGGCGCTGATCCTGGGCCTCATCTACTCGACGATGATTTCCCGGGGTTACGGAATCGCGGATACCATTACCGCCCACAGCCTGCACAACGCGATATCCCTTTTGTTCCTGTTCGAGGTCGTCAAGCTGCCGGGGATGAACCTTGTGCCGGGAGGGACCGTGGACCATGTGTCGATCTGGATCGTGGCGGTCGGCGCAATAGTCTTTGCGGCTGCCTTTTCTCTGATCATCCGGTGGGCGCCGGGGCAACAGATGGCCACCGATGCATAGAAGCAAAGCCCGGTACCGGGGCTCCCACATATAAATAGATGCGTGTATCGCCGTCCGGCGGATCGTCTCCTAAGTCGGCCGGCTATGTCGGACATAGTGTCCGGAAATGCGATTTGTGGAGGTATATGTATGAAGGTCATCAAGATCTCCGTCTACGCGATCGTGGGCATTATTGCCGTCGCGTTCATCGCCTTTCAGGTCTTCTTCCGCCTGGCGCTGCCCCACTATTCGGGCACCATTGAAGTCGCCGGCCTTATCGCGCCCGTCGAGGTGCGGTTTGACGAGTTTGCCGTCCCTCATATATTTGCCGAGAACGAGCACGACCTCTTCCTTGCACAGGGCTACATCACCGCCCGGGAGCGGATGTTCGAGATGGACGTGACGCGCCTGGCGGGACGGGGCGAGCTGTGCACGCTCTTCGGCGACCGCACCATCAAGGAGGACCGGTATCTGAAGACGGCGGGATTTTTTCGGACGGCCAAAGTCGAATACGCCCAAATCCCCCCGTGGGTGAAGGCCGCCGTTGACGCCTACGCCGAGGGGGTCAACGCCTACCTGGATTCGGCAAAATACCTTCCCCGGGAGTACGCCGTGCTCAGGGCCGAACCCCGACCCTGGGAACCGGAGGATACGATACTGGCGGCTATCCTGATGGGTTTTTCCCTCGAAACGTCGGTCGACGCGGATTTTTCGTTCTATCAGATCGGAGAGCGAATCGGGCAAGAAAGGCTTCGGCTGCTCCTGCCTTCGTATCCAGATTTTGCCCCGACGATCTCTCCTGAAGGCGCGCCGACCACCGCCGCCGGCGGCAGGCTTACCCCGGCGCTCTTTTGTTCCCCGGCGGGTTCCGGCGGGGTAAACCCCTTTCATGCCCCGTCTGCCATCATCGGGAGCAACTGGATGATCTTCGGGCCGGCAAAGACGACCACGGGGGCGGCGATATTTGCCGGAAGTCCCGACCTTGCCCCCCAGATCCCGGCGATCTTTTACCTGGCGCATCTTAAGGGCGCGGGGTACGACGTGATCGGCGGAGCGGTTCCGGGCGCGCCGGGCATCGCCACCCTCGGCTACAACGGGCACATCGCCTGGTCGGCCATCGCCTCCCAGCTTGACTGTCTCGATTTCTTTGTCGAAAAGGTCAACCCCGATAACCCGGACCAATACCTGACCGAGAAGGGCTGGAGGGATTTCGAGATCGTCCAGGAGACTCTGAAGATCAAGACCGGTGACGGCATCACGGAAGAGAAGATGACCGTGAAGATATCCCGTCACGGCCCCATTATCTCGGACGTGGATTCGCGCGCGCCGGAAAACTGCGCCATGATGTGGACGGGAAGCTCGGGCACCGGGGCCTTCGAGGGATTTCTGAAGCTTGACCGGGCCACGAACTACGACGAATTCCGGGCGGCGCTTTCCGGCGTGGCCCAGCCGGAACTGGTCATGGGGTATGCCGATAAGGACGGCAACATCGGCTACCAGAGCATCGCCAAGACCCCGATACGGAAAAAGGGCGACGGGATATTGCCGGCCCCCGGCTGGGACGGGCAATACGATTGGGCGGACTACGTGCCGTACGACGAGCTTCCCCACGACCTGAACTCCCGGGCGGGCTATTTCGGCGGGTTCAACAACCAGGCAAAGCGCGACGGGAAGAGGCTCAGCACGTTCTACTATTTTGAGCGCGCCACCCGTTTTGCCGAGATCATGGGTGAGCGGACGACGCCGCTTTCACCCAACGACGTGAGAAAGCTGCAACTCGAATCCGTCTCGGTGGTGGCCAAACGCCTGGTCCCCTATCTCCTTTCGGCCGCCAAGGGCGACGAGAATCTGGCCGAATATACGGCGCTCTTTGACGGCTGGGACTTTTCGCTGGATAAAGACAGCGCCGCCGCAGCGCTCTACGGCTCGTTTTACCTCCACCTTTTGACGAATACCTTTAAGGACGAGTTCCCCGAGGATATCTGGAAGGAACTCACGAACGCCGACATGGTCTATTTTGCCGACCAGGCGCTGGCAAAACACATCGGCGAAAACGACTTTGCCCTGTTTGACGACTTGAACACAAAAGACGTCGTCGAGACGCGCGACGACATCATCAAAAAGAGCCTTGATGACGCCGTGGCAGACTTGACCTGCCGGCTGGGCAAAAATCCAGCCGAGTGGCGGTGGGGCAAGCTCCACGAGATGACGTTTGCCCACCCGCTGGGCGAGGCCCTTTCGTTCCTGAACCTTAAGCCGATCCCCATGAGCGGGGACTTCTTCACGATCGGTGCGGCCAACTGGGGCATCAATGATCTCTACAACATGACCTACGGCGGCTGCATCAGGATGATCGTGGATTTTTCCGACATCGAAAAATCGACCCTTATCTCCCCGCCGGGCCAGTCGGGTCAGTACCTCTCCCCCCACTACGACGACCTGGTCGATGCGTGGCTTTCCAACGAGCAGATACCGATGCACTATACGGATGCGGAAACGCTCAAAGACCTGCTGGTGCTGACGCCGAAGATGTGAGAAGGTAGCGGGGACGTGAAATGAAGAGGGGCGGGCGACCTTTCCTGGGGCGCCCGCCCCGTTTTGCTTTTGTAATCTACAGGGATAGTTGCCTCTCATCGTCACCCCCGCATCCACGTAAAAGGAGTGTCGGGTAGCCGGCACTGGAATGATACGGCTTCCCTTTCTACGCGCTCGTATATAACCCCTTGTCGTACTCCTCTTTCCCGTCGTATTTTGTCGCCAACTGGTTAAGGTAATAGTCGTAGGCCCCCTCCACGAACTCGACGCCGAGGTCCGTCAGCACCTTCTTGAGGTCTTCAACCGACGGCGGGCAGCCCTTGAGCTCTATGGCTTCCTTGATATTGGGGTTATTCTTGTTGGCGGCGATGATACAGTTGCCCAACAGCAGCGTCTTGTCATATCCGGGGCGCGCCAGCATCCTTTTACCCGAGAGCACCTCGAAGTTGCCGAAGGGTTTGCCCTTGTTGGCCGAGATGATGAAGATGTTTGACATGTTGACGATGGGGGAGCACCCGGTACAGAGCGTCTCGTCATACTTGGGTATTGCGACCCCCGTGATCCCCATCCGTTCGAAGATCGTGGGGCCGGTGTTGGCCTCGTTCCAGTTCCAGTCCCACTTAACCGGCTTTTTGACCGTTTCGACATCCTCACCCTTCATCGCAAAATCGCGGTAGGAAAGCGACCGGCCGTGGCGTTTCGCGTAGCGGGAAAGGTGCCCGATCTCGGCAGGGTCAAGGCCCATCAAAGCGGTGGCAACGACGTCTGCGGCAAAGATGTCGGTGGATACGGCGATCAGGTCGGCCCGGTAGGCATTGCCGGTGTGGATGGGGCCCTTTTCGAGGACGTAGATGCCGTCAACGATGGTGAGCTTGGGCGTTAGCTTTTCCGGGATGAGCGAGACGCAGTAGTCCAGGTCGAGGTCCTTGTGGTGGCAGAGGCGGCGGCTTGCCATCTTGAGGCACCCCTTGAGGTTCTTCATGCCCAGGGACACCTTGGTCTGGGAGTGGGTCTTCATGGCCGGGATATCGATGAGAAAATCCGCCTTGAGCGCGGGTTCACTGATAAAGAGCGTCAGGTCGTCGGCAAGCTTCACCTTTTCGAATGGGCCGTCATTGAGGTCGATCAGCTTCACGCCGTATTTGGCGACCAGGGCCCCGTAGCCGAGGTTCTCCATGACCCCGATGCTCGTGGGGGCATCCTCATTGAGCTGGACCGCGCCCTCGCCGATGAAGATATCGGTGCACCCGAATTCTTTAAGGGCAATCACCAGGTCCTCGACGAGACGGGTGGAGGTAAAGACCCCGTAGGGGGGGATGTGGTGTTTGTTGTCCCAGGTCAGGGCGTTGGGTTTGATGAGGACCCGATCGTTCTTTTTGAGATTGTTAAAGCCGTCGGCAAGCCGTATCGCCTTTTGAAGCGACTCGATGGGCTTTGCGTAGGTTACGACGGCGACGTTCGGTTTTTCCATTGCGGCATCCTTCTTATATCGTGATTCCGTGGTTCTTCATGAAATTGAGGTACTTGTTGATCTGGTAGGCCGCCCGGGCGGGCCGCTCGGCGTTGGGGAATGCCGGGATGTTGACGGCGGCAAGTTTACCCGTAAACTGGGTCCGGATGGCCTCCAGCTCCGGATTGTTGAGCAACAGCCGCGGAATGACCATGACGGCGGGCTTCTTGAGTTCCTTGAGCCCGTCGGACATGGTCGCCTCGATATAGTCCCAGAAGTCCTTGGACATCGCCCGCACCATCTCCGGATACTGGCAGAGGACCAAGAGGTCGATGTTCGGGTCCTTTTCGCCTTCCACGGCAGCGGCCACGAAGATCTTCGGGTCAAAACCGAACATACCCAGGTCCACGGGATTGGCGGTGGACGTGTTGACCCGGGAGATGGTGGCGCCGATTATTTCCTGTATGCCGGGTGCGAGCGTGGGGACGGAAAGGCCGTTTGTCGATACGGCGTCGGTCAGTTCCACGGAGCTGCCCCCGCCCGCCACCGAGATCAGGGCATTGAGGCCCCGCGGCTTAAAGCCGTACTTGAGGCAGATCAACACGTCCAGCATCTCGATCTGTGTCTCGGCGTTGATGACGCCCAACTGGTCCATGACCGAATCCCAGATCCTGGTGGGCACGGCAATCGCCCCGGTGTGGCTCAGGGTGGCGCGAGCGCCCTCTTCGGAGCGGCCACCTTTCCAGATGACCAGGGGCTTTTTCTTTTCGAGGACGATGTGGCGGGCGAGCTTCTTGAAGCGCTCCCCCTGCTTTATGTCTTCCACGTAGCCGCAGATGTATTTTACTTTGTCGTCCTCGGCGAAATATTCCAGGAAGTCCTCGATCTTGAGGTCGGCCTGGTTGCCGACGGAGACCACCTTGTTGAACTCGAGGCCCGACGAGACCCCCCGGACCAGGAAGTTGAGGGCGTGCCCGCCCGACTGGGAGAAAAACGCGATCTCGCCCGGCCGGTCCGTGGCAAGGCTCGGGTATAAGAGGACCCCCTTCTCGGGCGCGTTTATGCCGATGCAGTTGGGGCCGATCATCCGGGTCTCTCCCTTCTTGAGGGTGTCAATCAGGCGCTGTTCGAGCTCCTTTTCACCGGCCTCGGAAAATCCCGACGAAAAGACCAGGACGAATTTGGTCTTTGCCGCCACGCAGTCTTCTATGGCCTGGGGGACCTTGTCCCTCGGCAGCACGATAACGGCGTAGTCGACGGGCTCGGGGACCTCGGTTATCCGGGGGTAACAGGGGACCCCCTTGACATCGGTGTATTTGGGATTGACGGCAAAGAGCTTTCCTTTGAAGTGCTCGTGAAAGCAGTTGAAAAAACCCCCGCGGTCCCGCACCACGTCCGGGGAGGCCCCGATGACGGCGATAGTACGGGGATAGAAGAGAAAATCGAGGTTTGTCATGGTCAGGTTTCACTCCACATGGGTTTTATTATTAGATTGAGGCGTCATTCAGTATTTAATGTAACACAATAGCAGAAAGAGCGGCGCGGTGTCAAAGAAATTTTAGTATTTCCGGGCCAAAAGGGCCGCACACCGGCCCGGGCCCCGCGCGCCGGGCCGTACCCGGGTGCGGGCGATTAGCGCTTGACTCTTTCGGAGGATTGCGGGTAATATGCTATCGGGCGCAACGGGCAGGTGCCCGAGAAAACGGCGGTGTAAAGACGATAAGAGGAGGCAAACCGCATGACAACCAGGGTAAACGACGCCGGCGTAGGCCGGGTGCTGGCTCTCGTCGGTGAGATCATCGAAAGATTCGGACCCAGGGTCGCGGGGACCGAGGCGTGCCGGCAGGCCGCCGACGACATCGGACGGCGACTGGAACCCCTGTGCGACACCATAGGGCGGCAGGAGTTCACGGTCCATGCCGGCCCGATGCGCCACCTCGGGCATGTCATCGGCGGGTGCTACATTTTTGCCGTGGCGATGATGTGGGCCGGGGGCGCATGGGTCTGGGGGGCGGCGGCCGCCGGTACGGTCTCGCTTGTCTACTGGATCATCGTGTCTGTCCTCATGGTGGGTGCGTTGGATTTCCTGTTTCCCGGCAGGCAGGGCGTCAACGTATGGGGGGTGATCGATCCCGAGGGCGAGGTAAAACGCCAGGTTTACGTCGTGGGCCACCATGACAGCGCCTACGTCCTGACGTTTCTGGGCCGCTTTCAGAAGTGGTATGCCGTCAGGATCATCGGCGCCATCGTCTTTTCCACGACGATCTGGGCCGCGGCCTGGGCCTGGGTGATCTGGCGGCACGTTAACGGTGCCGATCCCGTCTGGGGGTGGGTGGCCGCGGCGGCCGGCGTTATCGGGCTCGTCTTTGTGGGGCCGTTTGTCTGGTTTATCGGGCGCACGGCGTCGCCCGGCGCGGGAGATAACCTCGTGGCCTCGGCCATGGGCGTCGAGATTGCCCGGATCATCCGGGGGAAAAGCGGCAACGGGCGCCTGCGGCACACGCGGCTGGTGGTGCTGTCGCTTGACGGCGAGGAGCCGGGGATGCGGGGGGCGGGGGCCTACCTGCGGGCGCACGCACGGGAGATGAAACGGGTCCAGACCTCCGTGTTCAATATCGATGCGATCTACGGCATCGAGGACCTCAGGTTCCTGACCAGGGACCGCAACGGGTTTAAGGCGCTCTCGGCCAGGATGACGGCCCAATGCGTGGAGATAGGAAAGCGGCTGGGATACACGATCGCCGCGGGGCCGGTGACGTTTGGCGGCGGGGGGACGGACGCGGTGCGGTTTGCCGACTACGGCATAGAGGTGGCCTCGATCATCGGGATATCCACGGACCTGATCCGCGAAGGCCTGGTCTACCACACGGTAAACGACACCGTGGAGAAACTGGACCCCAAGGCCGTCAGGGCGTGCATGGAGATCGCGGTGAATTACATAAAGGACAAAGACGAGCAGGAGTAGAGAGAAGCGGTCGGATATTGGCCCGGCTTTATTATTTCTTTGACTGTTCCATTATTTTCAATATCTTTTCTTTCAGGATTGGAATATCGATCATTGCCGTATCCCATATCTGCTCATAGTCGATGCCGAAGTAGTGATGAACCAGTACGTTACGCATTGAAATGGTATCGGTCCACGGAATATCCGTATGACGTTCTCGGAACTCCTTTGAAAGAGCCGCGGCGGCTTCTCCGATTATCTGGATGTGATGGACGACCCATACCTGGATCATCTCGTCGTGCTTAAACGTTTCCTTGTCCACGACCGTCTTGCGCTGGATTGCCTCTATCGCTTCCAGAATATCCGATAGCCGCGCGCTGTCATCCCTCACAGCGGGACGGCCTCTTCAAGCACCCGCCGGCGGATTCTTGGCCTCAGGCCCCGCTCGCTGACGATATCCACCTTGCGGCCGATAAGCGCCTCAAGTTCCCGGGTGAGCGCCGCCTGCTTAAAAAGGGTAAATCCCGGTCCGGGCAGGACGAGGAGGTCTATGTCGCTGTTGTCGTCGATCTCGCCCCGAACGACCGAGCCGAAGATACGGACGTTCGTTAGTCCGTACCGCCGGGTGATGCTGAGGATCTCGGCGCGTGTCTGAGGGGAAACTATATGTGACAGGGTGTTCATGATGGATAACTATACCACACCGTCACCTGAATATTCCATACAAAAATCCGGTCCCGGCGTTGCCGCCAAGAAGCAGCCCCGCGGCTCCCGGCCGGGCCAAAAAACGCCCCCCGCCCTGTTTCGGCGCTCTTTTCCGCGGTAAAACGGCGCGCCGCACAAAAATACGGCAAGTAACGCAATTGCCGATTCTTTCTTGACAATATACCCGCAGTTTGGTATTTTGTATATGTGCCGGTGCCCGTAAGGGTCCGATACCACTCATCTAGGAGCCCCGGGCCGGGGCGGTTAACGAAAAGCTGTCCATATCATACGGTTATCTTACTTACGCTGATTTTCATGTTTCGGATTCGGAGACGGCCACATCAAAGGCATCGACACAACCATACCAGGCATTTCCCTGCCCCGATTCTCCGCTGACCCGGCGTGGCCCGGCCTCGCGCATTTTCCCATCCTTTTTGTCCCGACCCATCATAGACCGGCATCCGGCTCGTTGCGGACTTATACGTATTGTTACGGTATGGATCTCGTTTAAAAGGACAAGGAGGATCAGACATGAGCTGGCAGGAAGATTACAAGAAGAAACTAGTAACTCCCGAAGAGGCGGTTAGCCACATCAAGTCGGGGGACAGAGTCGGCGTTCCGGGCGGCCCGGGCATGCCGTTTGACCTCATGGTCGCCCTGGGAAACCGGTACGAAGAGCTTAAAGACGTCAACATATACAGCGGTATAACGATGTACATGCTGGATATGTTCAAGCCCGAATACCGGGGCCACATCAACTTCTACACCCTGTTCATGGGACCGCTGGAGAGGATCTTTCTCAAGCAGAAGGGAAACGTCAACGTCGTTTCCTACCACATGAGCAGCACCAGCGTCATCATGGACCACTACGACGTGAACGTGGCCATGATCGAGGTGAGCGCGCCCGACGAGCGCGGTTTCATGAGCCTGGGGCTGTTCGGCGTCACGAACGGACTGTATGCCATGCAGCGCTCCGACCTCGTGATCGCCCAGGTAAACAAGCACATGCCCTACGTTACCGGGCTTGAGGCCGTCGTCCACGTCAATGACATCGACTTCTTCACCGAAAACGACCATCCCATCGCCTCGCTGCCGGAGATACCGGTTACCCCGGAAGACGAGAAGATCGGCGCGTTTATCGCAGACCTCGTGCCGGACGGCGCCACCGTCCAGCTGGGCATCGGCGGGACCTCCAACATCGTCGGCGCGCTGCTCAAGGACAAGAAGGACCTGGGCATCCACACGGAGATGATGGTCGATTCCATGATGACGCTCTATGACGCGGGGGCCGTCACCAACATGAAAAAGACCTTCCACAAGGGCAAGATGCTCACCGGGTTTTGCATCGGCTCCCAGGAGCTCTACAAGTTCGTTGACCGCAACTCCATCGTGGAGTTTGCCCCGGTCATGTATACCAACGACCCGATCAACATCGCCAAGAACGACAACTTCATGTCGATCAACAACACGATTACCGCAGACCTCACCGGCCAGTGTGCGTCAGAATCGATCGGCCACCAGATGTACAGCGGCACGGGCGGCCAGCTCAACTTTATCCGGGGCGCGGCCATGTCCAAGGGGGGCAAATCGTTTTTGGCCCTGCCTTCATCCGGCACCACCAAGGAAGGCAAGCGCTACTCGCGGATCGTCACGAACTTCCTGCCCGGCACGGTGGTCACCACCCCGCGGTCGGACGTGCACTACATCGTCACGGAATTTGGCGCGGTGGATATGCGGTTGGAGAGCATCCCGGCCAGGGTCAAGAAGATGATCAGCATCGCCCATCCGGACTTTAGGGACCAGTTGGCCCACGAGGCCAAGGAGGCAGGCCTGGTTATCTGATAGGATTGCACATCCCCGGCGCCATACGCGGTAAGGGGATAGGACTTATTATCGGGGAATTCCTTGTGAGAGGGGTTCCCCGATTTGATTTGGGAGGGGGCGGGGAGGGAATTACTGACTGGTTTCTATAATGTCTTTTATATCCGCCGGATTATAAGAAATCGCCCGTCGCCATTTCCCGAATCCGCCGTGTTGGTTAACTGCCTGTACCCATTCGTTGAGGTATTTTCTCTTTTCGATATCTTCATCACTCTCTTGACCCTTCACCTCAAGAACAACGAATGAGCCGTCTATCAACTTGATTATGAAGTCCGGGAAATACTTTTTTACTACTCCTCTAAAGAAGTAATATACCTGAAATCCAATATGGTCGTTCTTCACCCACGCGGCGACATTCTTATTGTGGTCAAATTCAAAGGTTTCGCTCGCTTCCCACCTACTATCATAGGTACATAGATTTATATGTGATTTATTCGTATGCTCGCACGGCTTTCCCGTGTACCACGCCTGCATGTCGCCAGTGGAGCGAACGGGGCGGCTGTCGTCGAATATCGGAACGATGAGCTCGGTATTTTCGAAACGAATAGATGACCCTATATAGTTTATTATCCTTGTCATATTGAGAGCTAAAAGGATGCGTCTTTTAAGCTCATCGTAACGAAATAGTTCCGGCACAAATTCAATCCTGTCCGATTCAATGAATCGTTCAACGATATGGATAACCTGCGCAAGGAGATATTCCCGATTACCTTTCCAGTTTCCCTTGATGGTGTCAAAGACATTTCGTGCCGTCTCAAAGATGATCCTTTGCAGCCTGTACTCCTTTGCCAGCTTCTCAAGGTCTATTTCTTTTAGTTTTGAAAAGTCTGGTTTACCCGCGATAACAGGGGCTAATTGCGCAATAGTTGGCGTTTTATAGGCGTCGATAACCAGTGTATCGACAGTATTTAGATCGAGTGAAAGTAATGGCTTATATGTATGGTCAATACGGATAATATTCGGGAACGTGATCTCGTATTCCCGTTTCTTATCGTCGGGTTCGATTCGGGTTTTTGGCTGAGGCGGGGGCGGTGGGCCATCGGTGGATTCGTGCGGGAGAAACGTAAACGGCACACCGAAAATGTTCACGTAGTCGGCGTCGAAAAGTCCCGATACAGCGTTGAGCTCGTATGATGTCCTTCTCAAGCCTCGCCCAACAACCTGCTCACAGAGGAGCTGGCTCGAAAAGGCGCGCAGGCCCATAATGTGGGTTACGGTCTTGGCGTCCCACCCCTCCGAGAGCATCCCTACGGAGATGACGTTTTGTATCTGCTCGCCGGGCTTTCCTATTTTCCCGACCGTGTCTACCTTATTCCGTAGGTCCTCTGCATATTGTTTTTTAGTCTGTTTTTTCGGTGCTCGTTCTTCTTCGCCGTTTTCGTCAACTTCATCGGCTTCTTCGTCTACGGTAACTGGCTCCTCCTCCATCTCCGCTTTTTCGAGGACCTTAGAATCTATGTGTAAAAGGCGTTGTGGGTCACATAGTTCCTCAATGAGTATGTCCTTATGCACGAAGGAGTAGTTAATACGAGCGGCGGTTTCAGTCCGGTTGGCAACGGAAATCATGACCGGCGGTGTCTTGTATCCAATCTTTTTCCACTCCTTTGCCGTTTCACGCCAATCATCCCCGAGGAGCATATAGGCATTTCTCACAAGGTCGGGGAGGGATTCCTCTTGCTGCGCCTTACGGTTTAGATCCGCTTTAACATCGTCATCATTATAGATATGGTACAAACTGGATAGGTAATCGGGTGTTCGCCAACTATCGTCCCTCACTACGACGCGCGGTGTTTTTACCAGGCCGGACTCGATGGCATCGTTCAAACCGAAATCGCTGACGATCCAACCGTAAAGAGATTCCTCGGTGGTCTGCTTGCCTGTGGGGGCAAAGGGCGTCGCTGAAAAGTCGTAACAGGTTTGAATACCCCGCGCGTTATGTATTCGGTCCAGTCCGCTGACCCATATTGTGGCCTCGTCTTGTTCTTCCTTGCTAACACCCTTAACCTTGGACTCAGCAGGAACCCGCCACGCATGGTGGGCCTCGTCGTTGATAATGATGATGTTGCGCGTATTGCAAAGGTCCTGTAAAACCATACGGACGTACGCCTCGTCGCTCATCGCGCCACGCTTGTCGACGCTTCGCCTCTTGTTGATTCTTTCTTCGGTGTCCCAACTCAGGGCGTGCCAGTTGCGGACAAGGACCTTGCCCTGCCGGAGCTTATCCATAAGGCCGAGGGGGACGATGGAAAATTCCTCGTAGTAGTTATTAGATTCATTAGTAGGATAGAGGACTTGCAGGCGCTTTTTTACGGTGAGGCCGGGGGCGACGACAAAAACATGTTTGGAAAACCGGGCGTCCTGTGGGTAGGTTGCTTTATTGATAACCTGCCACGCGATGAGCATCGCCATGACAACTGTCTTGCCCGTTCCGGTGCCCATCTTTGAGCATAGCCTTTGGAATAGGCCGCCATCGGATGGTACGTCGATACCAACCCGAGATGAAGGATCGGCCTCGGTAAGCCATATTAATGTTTCAATGGCCTCGAGCTGGCAGAAGAAAAAGGGGAATTGTCGTTGGTCTCTATCGTACCAGTGTTCAAGGAGACGCTTTGTTATGCCGGTAACGCCGGGATATCCGTTTTCCCGCCACTCTTTTATGCGCGGGCGAATTTGGTTAACCAGAGGTATTTCTATGAACCTTCCCGGATCGTCAAACGAGCGCGAACTTTCGGAGGCAACGACGTACCCGGCGGGACGCCGGCCCTGTTCCTTATTGAACGACCTGGTTGCCCGGTCGTATTTCCAGTAGAGTTTAGGCTCTTCGTAAGGCGAATTGATTATGAGTTTATCGATTTTATCCGGCATCTCGTGTCCCTAAAATCCTACGTGAGGTCGATGATCTTGAGGCTTTCGATACCCCGGTCGTCCACGATCTTAACGGCGATCTTCATGTTATCCCCGGCTTCAAAGGGTAGAGAAGTCGTGCCGTGATATGCCTCGATGAGTTCTTCGTCAATTTCCGAACGAAGCGTTCGTTTCAGGCGTGACCATCCATCTTTTTTCCCTGCCATCGGGAAGAAGACCTGTTTGGGGAACAGGCTCCGGCCGTCGTAGTCGGTGTCGAGCATCCAGAGGGCTATCTTCTCAACGCTCCCCGATTCGATATTGCCGGTCTTGGTGTTGTAGTAGTCAAAGCCGTGAACTTCGACGGAGTATTTCCCGGCATCAGGTCCTTCCTTGATTTTAATGACACGAACGTCCGGCTGACCCATGAGCCAGAAAGAGTCGTTAGAAGCACGTTTCTTTTTCAGATCTTCGGTCAAAAGATCGGCGTTCATTTGGGCTTTAATAAGGGTTACACCGGGCCACTTGGTCTCGTCGATATCCTTTGCCGCCTCCGGGTCAAACTGGAATGCCGCAAAGACGATGATGGTGGGCTTCGGCACAAGTGTTTGTGCCTCGCCAATCGCCAGTTCTACCTGCCGCTGTTCCAGCGGGGCGTGTTCCGGGCCGAAGGATATGACGACTCGCTGGGGCTGACCGTAAACGGCGGCGTCTTCCCGTACGGTGTCGGCCCCTTTATCGTTGGGCTTCGTTTCTCCCTCGGCATGGAGCCATCGGACGCCGGGTAGCGTCTCGATACGGGAAAAAAGGATATACTGACCGTTCTTACCCCGGATGCCGGTGCGCAAAAGCTCATCTTTCCATTCCGCGTGGCGTAAGGTTTCACCGCTTCGGGAAAGCGATTGATCGATCGTAACCGGCTCTTCGATTTTGGAAAGGGGCATAACCGTTGGCGCGGGTACCGCTTCGACAGTAAATGGCCCCGTTACTCGTGCCCGTTTCGTATCAATAAACGGTCGATCATAAAGGGTCTCAGGTTTTGCTGGTTCATTATTAGCTATGGACTCTAAAGTGATATGTGGGACAGTCTGGTATTTAAAACCACTTCCGACACCATCTTCAAGTCGAGCAAGTTCATAGTATTTAAAGTCAGTGGTCGTGAGCCATTGTTTCGCAAGGGTAATAGAAATCCTCGACGTATCACAAGTAATCCATCGCCGCCCCCACTGTTCGGCGACGAAGGCGGTTGTGCCACTACCGCACGTCGGGTCCAGTACGAGGTCGCCCGGATCGGTTGTCATCAGTAAGCAACGTTGAATTGGAATAATGTCAGTTTGAACAACATATCTTTTATTTTGTGGGCCAACTGTATCATTCCAGGGATTAGTAATCTTTGTCACGGGGAAATCATCATAATAGAGAATGTAGTTTAGTAAATTGCCCTTAGGTTGTACTCGTCTATTCTCCACTAAGATATTCATTTTGTTCTCTTCGACACCCCAACCATTTATCGGCGGATTATATTTTTTACCTTGAAATTCGTAAACGTATTTATTCTTTATATTCTCGCCGATCGGTGAGGGGTGCTTCAGTCGATATATTCTAGCATTCTCTGGAAGTGATCTAATTCCGCATATCTCTTCTTTTGTCATTTCACGCCGCGTCCCATCAGCTAATTCAATCCATTTCCAATCTTGTGAAGCGGTTATATCGTATTCCCTATATAGATCCTTATACTTTATCGATGATTTAACTTTTGAATACCACAGAATATAATCGTGCATCTGCTCTAAGGTTGTTGTACCGAGAGGCATAGTTTTCTTACGAAAACTAATCTGTGAAATAAAGTTATCTTTACCAAAGATTTCGTCGAGCAAACATCTTACAATATGTACATTTTCGTCTGATATCTGAAGAAATACGCTTCCGCTTTCACTCAATAATTCCCTAGTTATAAGAAGTCGGTCTCTAATGTAAGTAAGATATGAGTGTATCCCTAGCTCCCACGTGTCCCTAAACGCCTTAATCATTTCCGGCTCTGTAGTCAGGTCTTCATCTCTCTCCTTGACTTCTCTCCTATTTACAAAGGGCTGAAAGTTAGAACCGTACCTGATACCGTATGGTGGGTCTATGTAGATCATCTGTACCTGTCCGGCCATACCCTCTTTTTCGAGCAGCGAGTTCATGACAAGCAGCGAATCTCCTGCGATAAGGCGATTTGACCAGCCGTGCTTATGTTTATAGAAATCAATCGCCTGTCTGAGCGGCGGGTTTTCTTCCGGTGAGGCAAAGAGAGACATCTGCTCTGTTCCGCCACCGTTTTTCTTTTTCACCGCCTCGATGATCGAGAGCGGGTCTATCCGCTCGTGGACGTGGAGGGACACCGTCGGGATTTCAAAGGATGCATGCTCGGCCTTGCCCGCCCATTGAAGGGACGGGTCGATATGCGGGTCATAGGCGTAGGTCTTTTTGCCGGTGTCTTTGTCCGTCTCCGGCGTCACGAGGCCCACGGGCGGGTTATTCAGCCGCTCCTTGTCTCGATGCTCATACTGATCGATTCTCTTTTTCATTTTTTTATTTAGAATTGGGATTAATGATGAATACAAAATAACAGAAAACGAGCCAATAGACAAGGGTAAACATATCGGTACGAGAAAAATCAAAGGTCATTTTCACACCCTCCCCCCTTGCATTATCTACCCAATCCTATATAATAGGCGTCACCCCAAAAGGCAGGCCTTTTGGGGGCCCCGAAAAGTCACCCCACGAAACAGGTTTCTTGGGGGCCCGACGAGGGATGCGCATCGCAATGACGGCAGGAGTTATGAATAAGGAGATAGCCACGTCGCCTTCGGCTCCTCGCAATGACAGTTAATGATAGGTATTACTAAGGGGTATTAAATACAAAAACCATTCCATTCGAGGAGCAGACTATGAACGGTCCCGAGAGACTCAAAACCGCGCTGGCACGCGGCATCGCCGACCGTTCCGGCTTTTCTTTAGCTCAATCGCGTGATTGTATTTCCCCATCGAATTTTCTTGATAAATAAACTCGTCCTGTTATACTTATTAATAAATAAACTATTAGAGACACCGTATGCACCGGGTTTTAATCGTCGACGATTCCGAGCTCATCCTGGCCCAGCTTTCCGACTCGCTGACGTCGCTGGGTTTTGAGGTTGCGGGGACGGCCGCCACCGGCGCCGAGGCCATCCAGGCGGCCGGCAGGCTCATGCCCGACCTCGTCATGATGGATATCCTCATGCCCGGCCTGCCCGACGGCATCGACGCCGCCCGCACCATCAAGGAGACCCTGGACATCCCCGTCATCTTCCTTTCGGCCGCCGAGGACGATGCCACGCTCACGCGCGCCCGGGCCGCGGGGGCCTACGGCTTCATCAGCAAGCCCGGCAAGCCCGCGGAGCTCTCGGCTTCCATCGAGATCGCGCTGAAGAAAAAGGAATCCGAAAGAGAGCTTGCCGAGATCTTTCGGGACGTCGTGGAGAACACCAACGACCTGGTTTACGTCGTCGACGGCGCCGGCAGGATCAAATACGTCAACGAGCGGATCCTCGAAATTGGGGGCTACACGAAAGAGGACGCCATCGGCAGGCCGTTTGCCTCGTTTCTTACCCCCGCCTCTCTGGGGCGCGTAATTGAGCTCTTCAAGGAGCAGGTCCAGGGAAAAGAAATCGGGCCGTTTGAGCTGGAGGTCACGGACAAGTTCGGCAACGTCCGGATCATCGAGAGCCGCGAGCGGCTTGTGTGGGAGGGCGGCAGGGTCGTGGGCGTCCACGGTATCGGCAGGGACGTAAGCGACCGCAGGCGGGTACAGGAAGAACTGGTAGCGGCCCGGGAGCAGTACCGTATGCTGGTGGAGAACGCCGTGGAGGGGATCGCCGTGCTGGCCGACGGCCTGATCAAGTACGCCAACCCCACGCTGCTCAAGCTGGCGGGCTACCCCGACGGGGGGTTGATCGGCCTGCCGTTTATCGATCTTGTCCACCCCGACGACCGGCAGGAGGTCATGGAAGGCTACCGGCGATCCCTGGCCGGCGAGACCGAACCCCGGATGGTGACCCGCCGATACCTCAACCGGCACGGGTCGGTGCATACCGTCGAAAACACGTCGATGCCCATCACGTGGGAGGGGAGGCCGGCGGCCATCGTCCTGATCAACGACGTGACCGAGACACTGCTGGCCGAACGGCTCCTGAAGTCCCAGCGGGATATCGGCGTCTTTCTTGCCACAACGAGCGATCTTGCCGGCGCGCTGGCCGGTATCATGGATCGATTGCTGGAAATCCCCGGTTTCGACTGCGGCGGAATCTACCTGGTCGACGAGATGGACGGGGCGCTGAAGCTGGCCGCCCACCGGGGGCTCTCGGACGAGCTCGTCTGCCGGGTGGCCGTCTTTGAAGCCGATACACCCGAGGCCGGGGAGGTTTACGCCGGCAAAATGATTATTATAGGCCGGGCCGAGATCGACACGGACGACGACCTGGGCTACCTGCGGGCAGAGGGCCTCAAATCGCTGGTGGTGGCCCCGGTGTTCGACGAGGGGAAGGTTGTCGGCTCGATCAATATCTCCACGCATACCGCCGACGCGATATCGACCCATGTCGTCGGCACGATAGAGGACATCGCCGAACGGCTCGGAAGCACGATACGCAGGATCAAAAAGCAGGAGCAGCTGGCGGTATCGGAGAAAAAGTACCGGACCCTCATCGAGAACGCGAAGGAGGGGATCGTCGTCATACAGGACGGCGTCATCAAGTACGTCAACCCGAACGCCGTGCGGATAAGCGGCTACCCTGCCGGAGAGCTGGTGGGAATCCGATTCCCAAAGCTTATCTACCCGGAGGACCGGGACCGGGTGGCCGCGCGGTACGCACGAGAGGTGGCCGGGGAGGACCTCCTGGACCCGAACGTATACCGGGTGGTCTTGAAGGACGGGAGCATCCGCTGGGTTGAGGGGATCGGGATTTCCATCGACTGGGAGGGGCGGCCCGCCTCGCTGAGCTTCATCGAAGACGTTACCGAAAAAAAGCTCTTCGAGGACGCGCTCCTGGAGTCGGAGCAGAAGTTCCGGAGCCTCTTTGAAACTTCCCGAGACTTCCTGTACATTGCAGCACCGGACGGCACGATCCTGGACTACAACAGGGCGGGAAAACTCTTCTTCGGGTACACCGATGAGGAGATCAGGGGCCTGAACCTGAGGGACCTCTACGCGAATCCCACAGAAAGGGACAAGTTCGTCCGGAAGGTAGTGGAAAAGGGCTTCATCGAGAACTACGAGATCAAGCTCAAGAAGAAAGACGGTACGCCCGTGGACGCCCTGGTGACGGTGGTAGCCAAGAAGGACGACCAGGGAAACGTCGTCGGCCTGCAGGGCAACGTAAAGGATATCACGCAGATGAGGAGGCTGGAGCGACAGCTGTTGCAGACCGAAAAGCTTTCGAGCCTCGGCACGATGATCTCGGGAATAGCCCATGAGCTCAACAACCCCCTGACGGCGATCATGGGTAACGCCGAGATCCTGGGCAGGAACCAGGACCTGCCGCCCGACATAGTCCAGAGACTGGACATCATATCAAAGGAATCGGTGAGGACCTCCAAGATCATCAGCAGCCTCCTTTCGTTTGCCCGGGAGCACAAGCCGGAGCGCAGGCCGATCAACCTCAACGACTGCATCATGGAATCCCATAAGATCAGGGAGTACAACCTGAAGGTCAACAATATTGAAGTGGATCTGACCTTATCGGACGAGCTGCGCCCCGCGTACGCCGATCCGTACCAGATTCAGCAGGTCTTCGTCAACATCATCAACAACGCACGCGACGCGCTCATGGAAAAAGGGGGAGGTACGCTCGCGATCAGGTCGCTTTCACGGGACGATTCGCTGATCGTCGAGTTTGAGGACGACGGTCCGGGGATAGAGCCCGAAAACCTGAAGCGGATATTTGACCCCTTCTTCACCACCAAGGAGGTGGGCAAGGGTACGGGACTGGGCCTTTCCATGGCATACGGCATTGTCAAAGAGCACAGGGGAACGATAGAGGTAACCAGCGAACCGGGCAGGGGGGCAAAATTTACGGTCACGATTCCGGTGGCCGGTGCGCCGACGTCCGGGGAAGGCACGACAGTCGCCTCCCGGAACGGCACGCAGATCGGGGAACGGATTCTCATCGTCGAGGACGAGGACTATCTGCGTGATCTTCTCCTGGACGTACTCAAGGAGAAGGGATATGAGGTCCGGTCGGTCCCGTGTGCGGAGGAGGCCATCACCCTGATCAACGAAGAGGATTTCGACGCGGTCATCACCGATATAAAAATGCCGGGCGTTGGGGGGGTAGAGCTGTATCGATATGCAGCCGACAAACATCCCAAACTGGCCAAAAGGATGCTCTTCGTTACCGGAGATATCCTTAGCAAAGAGACCAGGTCCTTTCTCACCACGACCGATTGCGTCTATATTGAAAAGCCGTTTCGGTTAAACGATATGCTGGAGGCCCTTGCCGTCGTCCTGGAGCGGTAGCCTTCGGGCGGAATGGCCGGGTTCCCGTTTGCATGGTGGCGATCAAGCAGAGCGGGGCCGATCATCGAAGTTTTCCTTCCATCTTTTCTTGCTTTCTTCCCGCCGTCCGGTATAATGAGATCACCCCAAAAAACAGGTTTCTTGGGGGCTCCGATAAGTCACCCCACGAAGCAGGCTTCGCGGGGGCCCCGAAGAATCACCCCACAAAACAGGTTTTGTGGGGGCCCCGATAAGAGAGGAGAAGGAAGAGAAACCCACGCACTGTAACGTACAGGGTAACGAAAACGCCGCCAGGTAAGACGGCTCGCAATGACGATCATCATTGAGGAGCGACCAATACCAAAAACCATTCCATCCGAGGAGCAGACTATGAACGGTCCCGAGAGACTCAAAACCGCGCTGGCACGCGGCATCGCCGACCGCGTCCCCCATTTCGAAATGGCATACAACGAATCCTCGATCATCGGGATTGCAAAGCACTTTACCGATAACCTCCCTGCCGTCGACTTCGTCCAGCGGATGAGCATCGAGGACAAGATCAAGCTCTTTGACGCCCTGCTGTTGATGGTCGACGAGCTGGACGTGGACGGGCTGACGCTTCGCATCCTGACCAAGAACGAAGACCTGGACCAGAACCATTTCAAGGACATCTGGGGGGTCACCTACCTGCTTTCGCCCGCGGGCGATTCCCCGGTGGTGGCAGGCCCCATCAAGACTGAGGCCGACCTCAAGGGCTTTCGTCCGCCGGAGGTCTCGGAGGCCGACATGCTGCTGCTTTCCTACGGCGGCTCCAAGGTCAAGGGAAAGCGCGGGATCGTCATGGCGCTGCGCTGCTCGTTTCGGGTCTCGTGGAGCCTCATGGGCGGGCTGGACAAGCTCCTGATCGCCTACCGGAGGGACCCCAAGCTCGTCCACCGGCTCATGCGCATGACCACCGACTACATCATCCAGGTGATCGACATGGCCGCCGGGATGGGGACCGAGATCTTCGGCATGGACGGCGACCTGGCCTACGACAGCGGCAGCTTCATGTCCCCGACGCAGTTCCGCGAGTTCGTCAAGCCCTATTACATCGATATCGTCAACGCCGCCCGCTGCCACAACATCCCCATCTTCAAGCACAGCGACGGCGACCTCACGCCGATACTTCCGGACATCATCGACGCGGGGTTCGAGGGCATCCACCCCATCCAGCCCCAGTGCATGGACCTGGCCGAGATCAAGCGAGACTACGGGAGCAAGGTCTGTATCCTGGGCAACGTCGACTGCATGTACGTGCTCACGCGGGGCACCGAGGCCGAGGTCGTGGCCGACGTCAAGCGGGCGCTGGCCCAGGGATCTGCCGGAGGGGGCTACATCATCACGTCGTCCAACACGATCCACCCCGACGTCAAGCCGGAAAACTACATCGCCATGGTCAAGGCCCTCCAAAAATACGGCGTCTACGAGGGAAACACGATTCGTCCCATCGATTAAGGGCCCATCGACTAAGGGCCCATCGACCGAAAATCCCGTCTACCGAGGGGCGAGCCGGGGTCCGCCGGCCGCCCCCCCCAAAAAAAGTATATATGCCCGCCGCCGGCTGACCTCGGCCGTCGCCGGCCGTCTCCGTCCATCTCCCCTCCGGCCCCCCCGCGGCCGCTTCCTGAAAAAAAACCGCGCAGACCCGCGTCCGAATCCCCCCGGGAACAATCTGGCCGCCCCGTCCATTTATTTCTGGTAATTTGCCTGATATTTGGTATTATTAGCACAAATGGCAACCCGTTCAATATCGTATTCGGACAGAAGCGCCCCTTTAACATCACCCTGTTTCCGGACGTGACAATGGAAGCATCGATCCTCATCATCGAAGACGATAAGTTCTTCAATAAGTTCCTGGCCGAATGTCTGGCCGACAAGGGCTACCACGTCCACGCGGTGACCACCGGCACCGAGGGCCTGGAGATCATCCGGACCGCGCCGCCGGACCTCGTGCTTCTGGACCTGATGCTGCCGGACATAAGCGGCCTTGAGATCCTCGAAAAGGTCAAGGAAGTCTACGAGACGCCCCAGATTATCATGCTGACCGGGCACGCCTCCATCGAGACGGCCATCGAGGCGATAAAGCTGGGGGCCAGCGACTACCTCACCAAGCCGATCCGCGAGGACGAGCTGATCCTTTCGATCGGCAAGAACCTCAAGCATCTGGACCTCATCCGGGAAATCGAGTACCTCAAGGAAGCCGACCGAAAGAAATTCAACTTCAGCTACCTGGTCGGCCGGTCTCCACGGATGAGCGAGGTGTACCGGCTGGCGATGTTCGTGGCCCAGTCCGACACCGCCACGGTCCTCATCGAGGGGGAATCGGGCACGGGCAAGGAATACCTGGCGCGGTTTATACACTACCGCTCCGCGCGGGGCGACGAGCCGTTCGTGGAGATCAACTGCGCGGCCATTCCCGAGAACCTTATGGAGACCGAGCTCTTCGGGTACGAGCAGGGTGCCTTTACCGACGCCCGGGTGCGCAAGCGGGGCCAGTTCGAGCTGGCCTCCAAGGGTACGGTCTTCCTGGACGAGATCGGGGAGATGTCCGTGCAACTCCAGGCAAAGCTGCTGCGCTTTCTGGACACCATGACCTACAAGCGGGTGGGTGGAACCACGGATATCAAGCTGGACACCCGGGTGATCGCGGCCACCAACAAGGACCTGGACCGGGCGGTGGAAAACGGAGAATTCAGGAAGGACCTTTATTTCCGCCTCAAGGTGATGCACCTGAAGCTCCCGAGCCTCAGGGAGCGGAAGGAAGACATAGAGCTGTTTGCCGCGGCGTTCCTGGAGGACTACAGCAAGAACCTCAAGAAAAAGGTCAAGGGATTTTCGGACCCGGCCATGGAGTGGCTCAACAACTATCCCTGGCCGGGCAACATCAGGGAGCTCAGAAACATCGTTGAGCGGGCGGTTATCGTCACCGACGGTGTGATAATCAACACGAAGCACCTGTCCCTCGAAACTCAAAAAGAGGCGCCGCCGGACTCCCTTATCCCCCCGATCATCCCCGAGGAGGGGGTGGACTTCAAGGAGATCGTGGACCGGGTCTCTTCCGAGCTGATCACCAGGGCGCTGGGCCAAACCGGGGGCAACCGGTCCAGGGCTGCCCGCCTCCTGTCCATCCCCCGCCAGGTGCTGCTGTACCAGATGAAAAAGCTGGGCCTGGATTGATAGCTGTCCGTCCCCCCGCGGCTGCGGCCGCGCTCACTTTTTTAGGAAACCTCGCGTCGAAAAGCCGCACCGAACCGTTAAGGGGAACGGGTCATCCATCCCCGGTCTTTATCGAGAAAAACATACACCTGCTGCCCTGTTTTTGTCATGTTCTAACATATTGATATTGCATAACTATTCAAATAGAACACTCGCGAGATGATTCGGCGTGTAGACTATTCGCTAGTATATGTTCTTTCGATTTCCGCATTGGTCCTCCGCTCCCCATGCCTTCCGTAACTAGCTGATATAACAGGATATATTTGGATATATTCCCCGCGGGCACCGGCGTGAGTGGCGGCGATCGGAATATTTGGGCACAATATTTGCAATACTATCTCTATTGGATCCTTCTTATGTCCGCCGCGCTTCATCGTTCGCTGTTACCGTCCACTATGGTAGTAAAGAGATGGAACATGAAACCAAGAAAGTCCTGATCGTCAATTCCGGGATTACGTATTCCGATTTCCTGAAGTGGGGTATCGAGAAAGTGATGCCCTCCCTAAGCATCGCCGTAGCGGAAAGTGGAGAGAAGGCCCTGGAACTGACCGGCCACAACGGTTATGACCTGGTCATTACCGACCGGGTGCTTCCCGGAATGGGCGGCGTGAATCTCTTTTACGAGCTGAAGGAGCGCTATCCGCTCCTCAAGACAATACTTCTTTCCGATTGTTTCGATATCAGAGAGATGAAAGCCCTCGAAAAGGAGGGATTGTTTGGATACATCGAAAAGCCGTTTCTATTGGAGAGCCTTTCCGAGCTTATTGAGCGAGCATTCCGGTCGTGAAGAGCCGCAATACAAGTAAGAATGAAGGTCAAGAGGCAACCGCCGAGCGCGGGGCGAGATGCGTCCTTATCCTTTTCCCGGAAGATTAAACCATTCCGTCGTTTCGCTCCGCCCATGCCCCCGGGGGCCGCGGGACGGCGGCGGGCCTTCGCGCGCATTTAGTTTCCCCGGCGCCTGACGCCGCACAAAATCAGGTAAATCCCACGTTTTTTCTTCACTTTCTTTTCGGGGGTATGTATACTTCAGCTGAATTGTATTCACGTAGCGTGGTCGGGGAAACGAGGGTCGTATGCCGCAACCGGTAATCAGGGCGCGTACCGAGCAGGACAAGGAACAGAAGCGGCAGAGGCTCATGTCGGCGGCGATGGATCTCTTCATCGAGCGGGGATATAAAATCCCTACGGTTGAGATGATAGCCGAGCGGGCCGGCACGAGTGTTGGGACTTTCTACCTCTATTTCAAGGGCAAGCGCGAGATATACAAGATATTCCAGGGCGAGGGGATAGACATACTGTCCGACATGATCTTTCGGGGTCTTGCGGGCCAATACGAATCGGCCCGGGAAAAGCTTGCCGCGGCGGCGGCGTCCTATCTGCATTTCTACCGGGAGTATCCCGAATACTACGGGTTTATCTCGCTGATCGATCCCAACGGGCCCGACGAGACGAGGGACGGCGGGACCCGGATCAGAAAGATCGTCGATGTGACGACCATGGCGATCCTGCGACGTGTGGAGGCGGTGATTACCGAAGGCGTCCAAACGGGGGAATTCCGTCCGATGGACCCGTGGAAGACCGCGTGCGCCCTGTGGGGCATGATCGACGGGTTCATCATTATGGAGGAGCGAAGCAAAACCCGGGTTATCGGAATGACCCTTGATGAGATCATCGCCCATGGTCTTGAGACGGCGTTTTCGGGCATGACGAACCGGGGCGGGGCGTCCGCGGGCGCGGGTTTCGACGGTCCCGTGTTGCCGGTATCGGACCGGACGGACAAACGGCCAGGGACATAAGAGGTGCGATCAACGACATACTAACCATTTTTTAAGGAGGAAGTATGAACGGTCTTAACAATCCCCAGGCAACCGAAACCGCTCTGGGGCTTCTCAGGAGCGGGGACCCTTTCCAGTGGTACGTAATCACGCTCCTGGCGCTGGTGGTTTACGTCTATTTCAGAGAGATAAAAAACAAGAATTTTAACGGGATCGCCGCGGGACTTTCCCTCTACATGGTTCACTGGTTTGCTGAAATCATCAACGCGTTGATCCAGCATTTCTCCGGCCACGCGCTCTGGACGGTGCCAACGGGCACGGCCTTCCTGATTCTGGTCGGTGTCGGTATTGAGCTCTCTTTCATGTTCGTCATCGCGGGCCTCGTCTTTTCGCTGATACTCCCGGATGACCCGAAGGTCAAGGTATTCGGCATCCCCAACCGGCTCTTCTTCGCCGTGGTAAACGCCGCCCTTTTCTCGATCATCGAGATATTTCTGGCAAAGACGCCGGCGTTTATTTGGGTCTATCCCTGGTGGGGAGCGGTGCCGGTCTTTGTCAGCGTCTACATCCCGTTTTTTGTCGTCTCGATGTACAGCTACGACTGGAAGCCCAAGACCCAGAAGGTTGTCATTGGGACCATGTTTGCGATTAACGCGATCATGCTGATCGTTTTCGCGGGAATCCTGAAGTGGATCTAATGGCGCGAAGTGCGTTGAAAAGTCCCGGGCGGGAGGGGTTGCCCCCCGCCCGTCTCTATTACGTCGGTATAATCCCACCCTTTAGTCCCGTCTCCTATTTCGTGTAGAGCATCCTTTTTTATTCCGAAGGCGCCGGGGCGCCTACTCGGCGGTGACGGTGATCCGTTTGACGATGTCTTTTGCCGTCGTAAGGCCCGAAAGATCGGGATTGATGCCCCCGTCGGTTCCGTCGGGGCTGCCGTGCCCGCCGAGCTTCAATTCCCCGGTTACCGATCCCGACGAGAGGTCGACGGTTGCGGAGTAGACGATCGACGGCTGACCGCTCCCCCAACGGCCGCCGGAGTATCCGGGGGTGCCGGGCGGGGCCTCGGCGGGATACGCGTCGTTAAAGTCCGCAGAGTTATTGACCTCGGCCAGGACAACGAATTTTCTGAGGCCCTGCGGAGCCTTCGTCTTGAGATGAAAATCGCCCGCGGGGCTGGCGGCGGTGACGGCGTCGGTGACGGGATTATCGCGGGTGGGCATAAACAGGCCGTCGGGATAGACGACACCTCGCTTGTGCGACCAGCAGGGCAAGGATTCCGGCCGGCGAATCGATCCTGCGGGAAGGTCGGGCGATGAACGCCATCCCTGGGTGCCCGACTTTTTGGTTACGTAAAGGGTCTCGATGTAGTTACCGTCGAGGTCCTCGATCCAGACGGCTACCTGGGGGGTGGTTTTTATGGTGATAAGCCGGTTGATCTTGAGGGGGTGGGTATAGTGCTCACCCTTCTCGAAGGAAAGTGTGATCTCGTGTCCCACGGCGTCGGCCCTTGTGGTTATGACAATGTCGTCCGCGGCGCACGCCGCAACACCGAAGATCAGCAGCGCGAAAACAGAGAGATAGATGATCCTGTTCATGGGTCTTCTCCTTAATAGGCTAGGGTGGCCCCGCCGATAGGGGCGACCCGGTTACGATCCGATTACAGCGCGCGGCCGATGGACCGGGCCCGGCGGACGGCCCGCGGGGGTATCGCATCCATGGTCCGGGTGTTGCCGAGCATGATCGTCCCGACAATCCGCATTCCCGCCGATTTAAGGACTACCGAGACGCTCCGGACGGCGCCCCGCGCGCTCGAGGACAAAAGGTTGAGCGGCCAGGGGGCCGACGAGGCGGTGACGATCACCGCCCGCTTTCCTTTCAAGAGGGGCCTGGGCAGGCTCATCTTCTCGGTTTCGATGTACTCAAGCGTCGTGACGATGCGGTCAAAGAGGGCCTTGAGCGGAGCGCTCATGTTGCCCCAATAGGTGGGTGTGCCTACCACGAGGACGTCGGCCGCGGCGATCTTCTCGGCGACGATATAGCTGCCGTCGGTGGGCTGGGCGCAGGGTTTATCGGGGCGGCACTTCATGCAGCCGATGCACGGTTTTATCGAAAGGTTGTAGACGTCGATCCATTCGATGTCGTGCGTGGCGTTTGCCCCTTCGACTACGGCGGAAAGCAGCCCGGCAACCTTCCCTTTTTTCTTCGGGCTCCCGTTCAATACGAGCATCTTCATAGGTGTCTCCTCTCGTTATTATTATTTTATCTTCGGAGCCAGCCCGGCGAGCAGGAGCTCGATCATCCGGTCTGTCAGCGGCGTAATGTCATCCCAGAACCGGGGCATGAGCCGCTTGTGGATAAAGAGTTTGACCACGCCGTACATGAAGGCAAGCCCCAGGGCGGTGTCAAGTTCCGCGTCCCCAACGGCGAGCTCCCCGGTCTCCTTGGCCCTAATGATGATATCGCGCCCCAGCCGGTTTGCCTTGTAATAGCGTAAAAGCCGCTCATCGGTGAGGTCGGTGGCGGGGGGGAGCTTGTCGAAGACAAGGTCGGCCTGGTTGGGATTGGCGACGTACCATCCAACGAAGGCGCGCATCAGGTCGGCAAGCTGCTTTTTGACCGGGTCGCCCTCGTTGACGGCCTGCGCCAGGATATTGTCCAGGTCGTCGATGATATCGAACTTGACGGCCTCAAAGAGGCGTTCCTTGTTTTCAAAGTAGTAATAGATCGTCGTGGGGGTCACATTGCAGCGCGAGGCGATCTCCCGCATGGTGACGGCGGCGGGGTCCTTTTTGGCGGTTAGCTCCAGGACGGCCTTCCTGATGGCGGCGATCAACTCAGGATTTTCGGGTCGGGTCATGGTATCCTCGGTGCGGTTACTCCGGAGCGATGCGCCACAGGAGTTATTTTGCCAGAGTTATTATAACAACGTTAAGTTTACTATACTATGTTATTTTGTGGTGTCAAGCCTTTTTTACGGTTTTGGAGAAAAATATCAAAATCGAGCAGCGGGAGGACGTCGGAAAACTAAACGAGGGCCTGCAGGAACGTTTGACATGCCTCAGGATCTCCTGTTCCGGCATGTCCCGACGCACGGGGAATCTGGGGAGAATATGAGGGGGGCGGTTTGCCGCGCCCCCCTTTATTTTAACTATGATGATCCTCGGAGACGATCCCGTATGACTACTCCGGCCCCCTCAGCACGGGGAGGTTTCCATCAACAGAACGCCCCTAAAACCTTTACCGTTGAACCCGCACTCAATCGGAATCCGCCCCCGCGTATTTCTTGATGAAACCGGTCAGTGCTCGGAAATAGGCGTCGCCCCCGACCTCGTAGGTGTCGTTATGGAGGGCGCCCGGTATGGTGGAAAAGGCTTTCGGATCGTCCGCCGACTCGAAGAGGCGCCTGCCCAGTTCGATGTCGATGATGTCATCGGTATCGCCGTGGAAAAACAGGACGGGGCAACCGATTCCGGCTATCTTCTCGTCGGCGGCAAACCTCATTGTGAGGTGTTCCTCGAGGACCATACCGGGATAAATCGAGCCCACGGCGGCCTTGAGACTGGGAAACGTCGATTCAAGGACCAGGCACGGCGGTCGGATACGGGCGGCCAGATCGACGGCAACCGGCCCGCCGAGCGACCGTCCGAAGACGGCGATGCGATGGGCAGGCACACCCTGCTTGCCGGTGAGATACCGATAGGCCGAAAAGGCGTCCTCGTAGAGGCCGTCCTCCGTGATAGTCCCCTCGCTCGTGCCGAATCCCCGGTAGTCGAAGATGAAGACGGATACCCCCCAGGGGACGAGGCGGGCGATGTTGTGGGCGCGGTGGGAGACGTTGCCCGCGTTCCCGTGACACCACAGCATTACCGGCGCATCGTTTTTCGCGGGTACGAACCAGGCCGCGATCGAAACGCCGTCGGCCGTCGTAAAACGAACCTCTTCGTACTCCAGCCCGTAATCGGCCGGGGTCTCGTAGATCGTCTTTTCGGGAAAGAAGAGAAACTCGTGCTCTATGGCCATACCGGTATCCCTCTCGTCCCTATTGGGTCGATCCCGGCCGTCGAAACACCCCGGCGATCACCCCGGGCAATAGTCCCATTTCCTATTTCGTCGGCACGGCAAGCCTTCCCACGGCGTCCTCCGACAGACTTCCCATCAACAGCGTCCCGTTATGCTCCATGACGTTGGTTATCTGTCCGAAGGTGCCCGTCGGGTCCTGCAGGTTGTAGACGACCGCGCCGGCCTCGTCGATGCCCAGCACGAACCCGTAGTTCTTGGGCGCCGGCATAAGCGCCGGGGGCAGCCGACGGACTATCTTCCTCAAGAACGGATGGGGAAAGAGAAGGGAGTCGGCCAGCTCATCACGGGGGGAGACGATGCTCACCCAGTATATCCCGTCCGTCCCCGTCGCAAGCCCGTCGGGGAAGCCCGGCAGGTTATCGATCAGCACCTCGGAGGTACCTGCATTGGACCCGGAAAGGCTGACCTTCAGCACGCGGTACATACCCATCTCGGCCAGCAGCAGGTAGGAATTGTCCGGGGCAACGGCGATCCCGTTGGGAAAATACAGGCCGTCAAGGACCAGCCGGGTCTCTTTCGTGGCGGGGACATAAGCCAAGAGCCTCCCGTTGGGCCGGTGCTCCAGAAGGTCATCCATGTAGTCGCCGTCGGCAAATTTGTTTGAAACGTCCGAAAAATAGATAACGCCATCCGGGGCGATGCCGATGCCGTCCACGTTTTTAAAGGGGACGCCGCCGGCCTCGGTGGTAAGCACCGTGATCGTGCCGTCGGGGGCTACGGATTTAAGACCGTATTGCCCGTTGCAGACTATGAGGTTGCCCGAGGCGTCAAAGGCGATGCCCAGGGGCCACCCGCCGATTTCCACGAATAGTCCAGGATTGGTTCCGTCGGCATCATACCGGATGATCCGGCCGTCCTTGGTCCCGGCGTAGATACGACGCTCCCGGTCGACCGCCACGCCCTCCAGCGCCGAGCCGGTATTGGATTCCAGCCGCTCAACTTTTGCCAGCAGGTCGTTTTGCTCGTACGGGCCGACAAGCCCGGGGGGTGTCGGCGGAACAAACACCGTAGGGTCGATGGGGACGGGCCAAGACAACAGGTAGGCGACCAGAAGGATCAGAACACCGATAAGCGAGTAGATGATGGGATGTTTTTTCATGGTAAGACTCCTGAATGGGATGAATGATGGTTCTCTCTATTGTATACGCTTTGTGTGGGTGCGGCAAGGCAAATTGCGCCGGCCACAGACGACGGTGCCGGATACCGGGTGCTGCCCTGCCCTTTGGGGAACGCGGGGACATAGCGGAGATTATAAGCGGGGTGCGGATGTCGACAGGGAAGGCCGGGGTATTTTTGCCGTAATCGGCCGGTTGACGGCAATATCGGGATGCGGGGTCTTTACGGAGTGTTCGTCAAATCTTGGAGAAGGGGTCCCTTGTCGGCCGGCGCTACAGCCGGTCGGGGTCCGATACGACGTCCTGCCGCCCGAGGGTAAGGGTGTGCCCGTTTTCGACAAGCCACTGCCGGGCCCGCTGGAAGTTGGGGCACATCTCGGACACCTGATCCCAGAAGCGCCGGGAGTGGTTCTGCTGGACAAGGTGGGCCAACTCATGGACGACGACGTAGTCGATGACCGTAATAGGGGCCATTATCAGGCGCCAGGAAAAATTGAGGGTGCCCTGGGAGGATGCCGAACCCCAGCGGTTGGCCGCCCAGGAGATATTGATCTTCTTGTAGGAAATCGAGTGAAGCCGGGCATAATGCTCGACCCGCGGGGGGATGATTTCCGCGGCCTTTTTGCGGTACCAGACGAAAAAGAGGCGGCGCGCCTGACCCTGATAGCGCTTCTTGAGCATAAACTTCGATCCCGAAAATGAAAGATGGGGCATGGCGTTTTCGCTGATGAACAGCGGATACTCTTTCCCGAGAAGCGGGAAGGTCTCGTCGGCGGTAAACTTTCGATCGGGAATCGATTCTAGACGCTGGCGCATGATCTGCTGCTTTTCGACGATCCATCCCTGCTTTTCGGATACGACCTTTTCAATCGCTTCCATAGGGGTTTTCTTCGGCGCCCGCACGATGAGGGAGGCGTCACGGCCGATTTCGATGCCGATGCTCTTGCGGTCGGATCGAATAATCTTATCGATGGCAATTACGTTCATAATCTCTCCGTAGGTTTGGTCGCCCTGACGCGGTTCCAATAAAAGAGCGCCACCCCGTTGGGGTGTTCGATGCGCCGGCGCATCTCGGCCAGGACGACGTCGATCTCCGACTCGCCTATCGTTTTTCGCTCGATAAGCAGATCCCGCGCCCCAAACAGGATATCGTGGGCGTTTGAGAGCCACGCCCGGTAGCCGTCCGGCTCGTCCTGGGTGTAGATCTCCGGCTCAAACGAAAGGGCAATGTCCGAGGCGCCGGCGCGGCGAAATATATCGAAAAGCTTTCTTCCGACAAAAGGATCGCCGGAGAGCTCCATCTGCAGTCGGCAGAATTGTCCCATGAGCAGGTCTAACCCGTCGATGTCGGGGTAGTAGATTACGTTATGTAGATCGTTCTCCTGACACGCGACTGTCCCACCGGGCCGAGTGACCCGGAGCATCTCTTTGACCGCGGCGACGGGGTCAGCGACGTGCTCCAAGAGGTAGCGGCAATAAGTGAGGTCGAAGGCGTCGGCGGGGAGGCCGCTTTTCAGCGCATCGCCTCTGATGAGGGTCACATTCGGGTGGCGGCGGTTTGTTTCCTGGGCCGACTTGAGCTGTTGCTCGGATATCTCGATTCCGGAAATGACGGCGCCCGGGAACCGTCCCGTGACAGCCGCGATCAGGTTACCAAGCCCGCAGCCGAAATCGCAGACCCTGCTTTCTGAGAGATCGCCAAGATACCTGATAAAGGAGTCGTTGGTAATTCGATTGAGGAGCCCCAGCCTCAGCTGTTCCGTATCGGATGTGCCGTGAATGTATTTCTGCACGGGATTACTCATGACGGCGTCCCTCAAAGGTGGTAGAAAACGGCGTCCGGTCAATGATGACAATAATGAACACGTGTATTAAAAGTATACCATAAAATTTGTACAAGACAATAGTAAAAATGATCTAATGGTGATTTATAATTTCATTACTTTCAATAAATACTCTATTATTGTCACAAATGTACGGCACCATTAATCTGCCGTAAGCCCCCTTTTCTATTTCGACATGGTTCGGCACGAATCGATCCAGATTGTCGGTGTTGTTGGCTATACTGCGCATCGGTAAGCCGTTTGTGATGCGATGCGTCGGTGGGGCGAAAAAGGGTGCGGGTTCGCGGTAGTGTGTTGGGGTACGTAGCGGAAAGGTCCCGTTATACGCAGGTCTACCGGATGGTTGGCCCGGCATTGCGAAGAAATCACAACGCGAAAGATGCGACCCGGCGAAGGTCGGGGGACCGGGGGTGATGACAGAGAGAAACCGCAAATTTGACGATCACCGATATACGGTCGGATGAGGACGTCTAGTCCCAAAGGTCGGGTTGCGTTCGGGTAACGAGTGGAACCCCCCGACTCTTATATCGTAATATTGAAGAACGCCTTGATCGCCCAGCCGATGAAAAAGGACAGGGATGCGACGCCGAAGACAATTACCGCCATCTCGAAAAACCTGCGGAGAAACGGCACGGAGCTCGCCACCGAGATATAGAAGGTGAAAAAGAGGATGATCGCCATGGCGACGCTCATGGTTATCCCAAGGGCTGCGGCGGGGTTGCCAAGCAGGAGATAGGGGACGATCAACAGGGCCACCGTAAGGATATAGACGGCGCCGGTATAGAGAGACGCCTTTACGGGGTTTTTAGTATCCCCCTCGGAGCGAGTGGACTGGTATTCGGAGGCGGCCATCGAGAGGGCCGCGGCGACCCCCGTGATGAGGCCCGCCGCCGCGATAATCCTCGTATCTTTAAGCGCCAGAGTAAACCCCGCCAGAGTTCCGGTCAGCTCCACCAGGGCGTCGGAAAGCCCCAGCACGATCGAGCCGACGTAGTGCAGGCGGTGTTCGTCTATGAGATCCACCAGCTCGTGCTCGTGCTCGTTTTCGTCGGCGATGATCGCCGACAGGCCCGGTACCGTGCCGGAAAGCGTTTCATATACGATCTGGGCGTTACGCTCGCCGAGTTCCAGGAGCTTGAGCGCAAAGGTAATGCCGAGGATACGGGCCGCCGCATAATAGACAAGGACTCTGAGACGGCCCGGACCCACGTCCCGTCCGCTGATCTTTCGCCAGAAATCGTAGTGCCGTTTTTCGTCTTCGGCGATGCGCGAAAGGATCTCGCGGTTGTGCGTGTCGGTGATAGTGCGGGCCAGCCTTTGATAGATGATGTGTTCGGTGGCCTCGTCTTTTTGAAGCGCGATGATGCGCCGATTGATTTTCGATAGTTCTTCCGTCATTGACTCGTCTCTCGATAGGGGATGAAAAAACGCCTCAATGTCCCGCGGGCAAGCCGGGCGGCGGTGCGCGCCCTAAGTCCTGTCGTAGATAAGCTGCATGATGATGACATCCAGCATGCGGCCGAACTTTTTGCCGACCTGTCGCATCACGCCGACGGCGGTAAAGCCCCGGGATGTATGGAGGGCAACGCTCACCTCGTTTCCCTCGGCTATTCGGGAGATTACCGTATGCAGGCCGACATGCCTGCCCCGATCGACGATCGTCGAGAAGAGGCCCCCGCCGATCCCCCGATTCCAGCACGAGCGACGTACATAAAGAGAGACCTCCGCGGTGCCGTCGTAGGCGGCCCGGTCGGAATAAGCGGAAAGCGCCGCCCACCCGGCAACGGCGCCTGCCTCTTCGGCGACGACAACCGGGTGGTGCGCATCGTGAGCCGAAAACCAGACGGTGTAGTCCTCGATTGTTTTGGGTGTGGTATCAAAAGTGGCCGTCGAGAAAATGACCGATTCATTGTAGATGTCGACGATCTCCGGGACGTCGGAAGATCGCGCGTCTCGTATCGTTATCCGTGGGGTTTGGTCAGGCATGCGTAAAGGGCCCTCCGGTGCAATAGTATATCGGTCGCCAACTGAGGAGCTTAGTCCAATAAGGAGGCCGACGCCGTGGCCCCCGATTCGATGATCGTCCGGACGGTCGATTGAACGCCCGTCTCGTCGATATCGGCGGCGACGACCGTTGCGCCCCGTTTGCCGAGTTCATAACAGAGGGGGCGCGTCCGATACCGGAGGCGCCGCCCGTTACAATCGCGACCCTGTTTGAGAAAGAACCCATGAGAAATACCTCCCGATCGTGGTGATGATTATCACGAAATTGTTCTACCTGCCGCTCCGTCGATTATGGGGGGTGCGGGGTTTCATGGCCTGACCTTTTTGCTTATACATCGATTTGTCCGCGGAATGTATCAGGTCATGGACCGTGACGCCGTCGGTAAGGAGGGCGACGCCGGCGCTGATCGTCACGCCGTCCAATTCGCTGGTCGTTCGTGCGCCAATACGATCAATGATCTCAAGCGCTCTATCCCTTTCTGCATAGGGAAGGATCAGCGCAAATTCGTCGCCCCCGAATCGATAGGCGCTGTCCACGTCTTTTCTGACGGAGTGCCGGACGATCTCACCGATTCCCTTGAGTATCTCGTTGCCCTTGAGGTGACCGTACGTGTCGTTATAGACCTTGAAATCGTCCACGTCAAGGATCACCAGACATAAAGGGTACCCCATTCGTTTTGCCCGCTCCACTTCCTGTTCGATCTTTTCCATGAAATGGCGCTGGTTCAACAGGCCCGTCAGGTCGTCGGTAATAGACAGCCTCGTGAGCTCTCGCTCCATCTTCTTGCTTGCGGTTATTTCCCTGCCGAATATTGCCACCTGGACCACTTGTCCGGCATCGTCGATCACCGGGTAGATGTTGATATCGAACCAACGCCCGTCCTCCCGTTCGTCTTCAAATCGGAGCGGCCACTTCGTCTCAATAACCATTTTGTGGTGTGCGCGTCTCCGCGAGGCGACATCCGGTGGCATAAGATCATAGATGTTCTTCCCGATGATACCGGTCCCCTGTGCGCCGAAGTCCTCGGCGGCCCTGTCGTTGATGGCGCTGATCGTTCCGTCCAGCGAAAGGAGGATCGCCCCCTCGGTGGTGGCATTGAGCAGCGATTGCTGGGTTTGTTCGGTCACCCGGCAGAGCTCCTCGAGCTTTCTGTGCCTGGTGACCATAATGTGTGCGTAGACCGAAAACGCCAGGATAAGGACGATGACGGCAATCCGCATCCATAGTTCATTCGTCCGTGGAGACAGGACCTCATATACGAACGAGTTGGAGTGAAACAGGTAGGCTTCGATAAATGATTCCAGGAGCCAATAGGACAGGGCGAGCAGTATCCCCAATGAGATGATCCTTTTTCCTACCGTCGTTTGTGTGTCTGTTCGCATCGGGGCATCCGTGCTTTTAGTCGAACTGGAAATAGCGTAAAGTACTCTAATAATATATCACAACACCTGCCCTCATTCAAGTCTGTGCCGAACGAGGGCGCCGAAACCTCATGCTATTATCTGTTGCGCCGTGGGGTAAATTCGTATAAGGTAAAAAAGATATCGGACGACAATCCTCGTAACGAGACAGGAGAAAAGGTATGAAAAAGAAGGTGTTGATTATTCTACTCGTCATTATTGTCTGTCTTGTCGGCCTTTCGGTCGGCGTTTATCGATACGTATATGGGCTGGCCCAGGAAAAACCGGATAACGACCCCTGCGCGTTTATCGCCGAGGTAAAGCCGGGCTTTTCCGGCGACGTCCTGGTCTGCGTCGGCGACAGCATCACCCACGGCAGGGTAAGCGAAAACTACGTCGATATGCTGTCGGCCGACCTCGGTAAAAAAGGTTTTTACGTCGTCAACGCCGGGATAAACGGTGAGCTTGCCTATAACGTCCTGATGCGCATCGATCCGATCATTGCATGCGATCCCGACTATGTGACCATCTTCATCGGAACCAACGACGCCCACGGGGCCCTGACCACCGAGCAGGGAGAAAAAATAGTCAAGGAGATGAAGCTCCCGCAGATGCCGACGGACCAGTGGTACCGGGAAAACCTGACCCAGGTCGTCAAAAAGCTCAAGGAGTCCACGCACGCCGATATCGCACTACTCTCTATCCCCCCCATCGGGGAGAATCCGGCGGATGCCGCCTTTGGGCAGTCCGAGCGCTATAACGCGATTATCAGGGACGTGGCCGAAAAGGAACGGGTTTCATACTTGGGGCTCTTCGAAGCGATGGCGGCCTATCTCGCAAATCACCCCCATGCGGCCCCGCCGTATACCCAGGGGGCGTTTGAATGGGCGATGTATTCCGGGTTCGCGCGGCACTTCCTGTTGGGCGCCTCTTTTGCGGACGTCTCCCGGAAGAACGGTTTTCTGCTCGAGACCGACTACCTCCATCTCAACGAGACGGGGGCCCGCATGGTGGCCGACCTCGTCGAGGGATTTGTTCTCAAGGGTTCGCGGTAGACGGCCGCCGCCGCAGGAATCGATATCGAAGGCAATCGGAAGCATTCGGGGTGGATTGGGGCCGCCGCGTCCGGGACGGCGGCCCGGGTGACGCGGCGGGAGGTCGTCTACCGTCGGGTTAGATGAACGTGACGCTCGGCTCGTTGCGGGCGGGAAGTTTCACGAACCGGTAGGCCGGCCACCCGAGAGCGACGCAGCCGTAGAGCTTGTTGCCCTCCGGAAGGCCGAGCGCCTGTCCGATGGCGGGCACGTATTCGGCCGCCGAGATAAAATAGCGGTTGATGCAGCTTCCCAGGCCCATGCTGTGGGCCGTCAGCACGATGTGAAACGCCGCGTAGAGGCAGTTGTCTATAGACGAAGGGTTCTCGGCCGGGGCGTGGGTGAGACAGACGACCGGCGCGCCGCGGAAGATACGGTCTTTACCGGCCTTGAAAAACTCGTAGTTCAGCCTGAAGCTGTGCACCATATCCCGGACGGTGGGGGGGAAGCCCTCGGGCGCCTTTTCGACCATGTCGGCCAGGTTCCCGTAGAACTCGGCCGCGAGCCCGGAAAGCTCTCTGATAGTCTCCTTCTGACGGACAACGATGAACGAGACGTTCTGGGCGTTGTGGCCGGTGGGGGCGTATCGGGCGGTGTCGATGAGTCTGTCCAGCGCCTCTTTTGGGACCTCCCTGTCGAGCCAGGAGCGGCAGCTGCGCCGCGAACGGAGCAAATCGATCAGCACGTCCGGGGCGACGCTCGTCTGAGGTGCCGGGATGAATTGGGCCGCGTCCAGCCCGGAATGAATGACCGCGTCCTCGGGACAGATAGCAACACAGTGGCCGCAGGCGATGCAGTAGTCCTGGTCGTGCGTCTGGACGGTATCGTTTTGGATAAAGAAGATATGGGCGGGACAGGTATCGACGCACGCCTCACAGAGGATGCAGCGCCCCTCGTCGACTGATATCGTGCTCATGCTTACTCCTTTCGCGTACGGTTGGGAAACTGCCATACGGACATCGATTTTTTTCGTTCCGTTATTCGCCGATGATTTTTACGAGGACTCGTTTCTTCCTTCTTCCGTCGAACTCGCCGTAGAAAATCTGCTCCCAGGGGCCGAAGTCGAGCCTGCCCTCGGTTACCGCCACGACAACCTCCCGTCCCATCACCTGTCGCTTGAGGTGGGCATCGGCGTTGTCCTCGCCCACGTTGTGCCGGTACCGGGAGACCGGCTCGTGGGGCGCAAGCCCCTCGAGCCACTGCTCAAAGTCGTGGTGGAGTCCCCCCTCATCGTCGTTGATGAAGACCGACGCGGTGATATGCATGGCGTTGACCAGCACCAACCCTTCGCGGATTCCGCTCTCCGAAAGGGCCTGGTTTACCTGGGGCGTGACGTTGATGAAGGCACACCGGGTAGGGACGTCAAATAAAAGCTCTTTGCGGTAAGTCTTCATGTGAGATTTCCGAAACACCCGTTGTCGGTTATTTTGCCCCCCGTGTGCCGTCAACTATCCGCGTATACGGGGGGCTGCCGTCTTCAGACCCTACTTGGAAGTAGCTACTATCTTAACCCCCGGGACAATCCCGCCAAGAAGGCTTTGCCCGGCCGCCGCAGCCGCAAACGGTGCTCAAACACGCGACAGGTGCAGCAGGATGCCGAAATAGTGGGAGATGCTGCCCCCCAGCACGAAGAGGTGCCAGATCGCATGGTGGTAGGGCATCCGTTTGGCGGCGTAAAATATTACGCCCAGGGTATAGGAGAGCCCGCCGATGATGAGCCACATGATCATGCCGTGATCGACGAGGGCGAAGAGCGGCTTTAACGCGATTACCACCAGCCACCCCATGGCGATATAGAGGACGACCGAGAAGACATTGAATCTCCCGACAAACCATACCTTGAGGACGATGCCGGTGATCGCCAGCCCCCAGATAAGGCCGAAGAGTGTCCAACCCCAGGGGCCCCTCAACACCGTAAGAGTCAGCGGGGTATAGCTGCCGGCAATAAGGAGGTAGATTGAGCAGTGGTCGAAGAGCTGAAAAAGCCTCTTTACCCGGGGGGTGGTGAAGCTGTGATAGAGGGTCGAGATAAGGTAGAGGATAACGAGGGTGGCGCCGTATATGGAAAAACTGACGACCCGCCAGGCATCGCCGTAGAGCGCGGCGAAGACCACGAGGATTACCAGCCCCGCGACGGACAGCGCCGCCCCGATCCCGTGGGTTATACCGTTGGCAATTTCCTCGCCGAGGCTCTGATCATGATAAGAAGGACGATTGCGGTGATAGGGAGAGATCTTGGCAGCACCATCATCCTTGACCATATTTTCTTCGGATTTCATTGACGCCGGGCTCCTTATTTATCTCATTGAGATTGTATAGAAAAATATCATCATTTGTCCGTTTTGTAAAGACGTAATATAGTCGTCATAATCATCATGATCGGCCCGGCGGATCAGACAACGGGAGGGGGGACCTTTTCCCGCACGATGAATACCGAACGAATCGTGACGGCCATAAGGACGATGATTCCCCCGACCACCGCCCACGGGCCGGGACGCTCACCGATCAACAGAAAGACCCACAGCGGGTTGAGAATCGGCTCAATGATCGGGATCAGGATAGAGTCAAGGGCCGTAACCCGCTTTATTGCCTTCGCGTACAGGATGTAGGGCAGACCCAGTTGCAGCGTGCCCATGAGCAGCAGCCACGAAAGGTCTTTTGCGTCCGGGATTCCCAGAGACAGAAAGGGGATCCCGATGACGGCAACGACGGCGTTTCCGAGCAGGATCGACTCAAGGTTTGACGTGTTTTTCTGTTTTCGCAAAAAGACCGCCAGGAACGCGAAGGTGAGGCCAGTCAGAATGCCGAAGACGTTGCCCAGCAGTTGCCCGGGGGCCAGTGAATCCATGAAGAAGAGGATCATTCCCAACAGACAGGCGCCGATCATGAGCCAGTCGGCCGCCGTCGTCCGCTCTTTCAAAAACCACGATCCGAGAAGTGCGATATAGACCGGGGCCGTATATTCGAGCAGGATGGCGTTGGCGGCGGTCGTCAGCTTGGTGGCAAAGACAAAAAGCGTAACGGTGGCGGCATACGAAAGGGCCCCGCCTATCTGAGAGATCGTCCAGGTGAAGCGGGGCCGTCCGAGGAACAGCAGGACAACCAGGCAGGCAATGCCGCTGCGAACGCCAGCGATGGCCATCGGATGTATTGTCACCGATTTGATCAGGAGGCCGCCGGTGCTCCAGAACAGCGCCGCGCAAATCAGCATGAAGACTGCTTTTTTTCGCTGGCGGGACGTGATGGTCATGGTATCGGTCGATTCCTCTTAATCCGGGAGCGGGACGGCTGTGCCGGGGCGTGCCATTAACATCGAGCGTGCCGTCACGGATACGAGCACGATCGCGCCGCCGACGAGCGCCCACGGTCCCGGGCGCTCCCCTATCAGGATAAAGACCCAGATCGGGTTCAGGAGAGGTTCGATGGTTGGGACGAGGATCGAATCGAGGGCCGAGGCGTGTTTTACGGCCGCCGCAAACAGGATATAGGAAAGTCCCAGCTGCACCACTCCGAGAGCGGCAAGCGCAGCCCAGCCCGCCAGCTCGGGCGCCGAGCCGAACATAAAGGGGATGCCGATAACGGCGGCGATGATGTTGCCCAGAAGCGGCGTCTCAAGGGTGGATTGGTCTTTCTGCTTGCGCATGAACAGGATAAACCAACCGAAGGCCAGTCCCGCGCCGATCGCCGCGATGTTGCCCGCCACCCCCCCGGAGGAGAGCTTGTCCAGAAAGAAGAGGGCCATCCCGGCGAGGACGGCGCCGATCATCAGCCAGTCGGTCCGGGTCGTCTTTTCGCCGAGGAACGACTTGCCGAAAATTGCCACCCAGATCGGGCCCGTGTACTGCAGGAGGATGGCGTTTGCGGCCGTCGTCAGTTTGGTTGCCGTGACAAATAGGATAACCGTCGCCGCGTAGGCAACGGCACCCCCGATCTGGGCGGCCGACCAGACAAAACGGGGACGACGCATATACAGGAGGATCAAAACGGCGGCGATGGCGCTGCGCATCCCGGAAATCGCCAGGGGATTCCAGTTGACCGACTTGATCAGGAGGCCGCCCGTGCTCCAGAGGATCGCCGTGGCAATCAGCAGCAGCAGCGCTTTTTTCCGGTTTGCGTCGTCCATGAGCGTTTTAACGTCTTTCCCATATCCGTTGGAGGCGTAATGCTTTGCGGGCACAAAAAAACACCCGGCCTGCCCGGGTGCATTGTGGGTATCATAGCACGTCGGTTATGGAAATCAAGGAAATTTATGGGCGACAGAGGCGGGTATCACGCCCGCGCGCCCGCCAGCGTCTTTTTATCATATCCCCATCCCTTGCACGACGGTACGTCAATCAGGATGAAACTCGTGTCTCCGGCGGCGGTCAGCGTAACGGTCTCCTCGAGGTCTATTCGGGCCTGATCGTTGTGCCTGAGGTGCTTTCCATTTACGTCCAGTGCCCCGGCAAAAAGGTAGAGGAAAAGCCTGCGGGAGTCGGCGGTCTTGAAGGTGATGGTATGGTTGTGATCGAAGTCGGCCCGATAGATCGTCGCTTCGGTATGAAACGAGACCACGCCGTCCAGTCCCTGTCCGGACGCCATGGGCATCAGGCGGTTCTTCCATGCCTCCGGCAAAAAACCCTTCTGGTCGTAGGAGGGGGAAAGCCCCGGTTTATCGGGATATATCCATATTTGAAAAAAATGGGCCGGCTCTGTTTCGTAATTGAACTCGCTGTGGGTGAGCCCGATTCCCGCCGACATCCTCTGGACGTCGCCCTGCCTGATGACCGTTTTGTTGCCCATGTTGTCGGTGTGAGTGACGGCGCCGGTCAATACTATGGTGATTATCTCCATCTCCCGGTGCGGGTGGGTAGGGAAACCTGTGCCCGGTCCAACGATGTCGTCGTTAAAGACCCGCAGCGCGCCGAACTGCATATTGTCGGGGTCAAAATAATCGGAAAACGAAAAGAGCCAGTGGCTCTTGAGCCATCCGAAGTCAGAGAAATGCCGCTGGTTTGCGTGAACGATCTTAATCATCGGTCGTTCCTCCTTTCCCTTATGATTGGCGCCCGACGATTTCGATCGGTAACGCCGCCGTTACCGTCGGCCGGGGGGGCTCACGCCGGTTTGCCCGCCTTGTGCTGATACATTGCTTTATCTGCGGTGTCGATTAATTCCTGGAGGGAGGTGTCGTCCGCAAAGCGGGCGATCCCGAATGAGATGCCGATTTCGGGAAAACACGCGGCCACCTGCTCGTTGATACGGACCCCGAGTTGATGGGCATTTTCCGGTTCGGTATAGGGAAGGATGATAGCAAATTCATCTCCCCCGTAGCGAAAGGCGGAGTCGGCTCCGGAGCGGATTGCACCTTTTGTGATCCTGCCGACTTCCCTCAGGACTTCGTCACCCATCAGATGGCCGTACGTGTCGTTATACTTTTTGAAGCTGTCAAGATCGAAGATGAGCAGGGTCAGCGGAGAGCCGGCGCGGCCGGCTCGCTTTATTTCATCGTCGAGCTTCCGGCGAAAATGCCGCTGGTTGAACAGGCCCGTGAGATCGTCGGTGATGGAAAGCCGGGTGAGTTCCTGTTCCATCTTTTTACGCTCGGTGATGTCGGTCGATGTCGATACAATGTAAATCGGCTGTCCATTCTCGTTTTTCACGACGTCCGAGATCAGATTAACCGGGAAGATCGTGCCGTCCTTCTTGACATTCGTGGTCTCGCGGGTAAAACCCTTCATCGTTTTGATCTTCTCTGCGGTCATCGGTTTTTCTGCCGACGCCCCGGCGAATATCCGGGCCGGTTTTCCGATCAACTCCTCTACCGTATACCCGTGTATTTCGGCCTCGTAGGGATTGGTGTAGACGATGTTGCCGGCCAGATCGGTAATCGTCACCCCGATCTGCATGCTCTCCACCGCCTTGAGGAGTGAGAGGAGCCTCTCCTCGGTTTTTTTCTTTTCGGCGATCTCTTCCTGGAGCTCCCGATTTGTGCGTGAGAGCTCGGCCGTTCGGTCTTTCAGGAGGACCTGAAACCCCTCGTGCGCGCTTTTGAGCTCTTCTTCCATCCGTTTTCTTTCAAATGCATAGGTCAGCGATCGAGCCAGGAGCTCTTTTGTCACCTCGCCTTTGATCAGGTAGTCCTGGGCGCCCCGTTTGACCGACTCCAGGCCTATCTTTTCATCGTCAATGGCGGTTAAGACTACGATCGGAATGTGGGGGGCTTGGTTAATGAGGGCGAGCACGGTGTCAACCCCCGTAGAATCGGGGAGATTCAGGTCCAGGATAACCACATCGGGTCTGATCGTGGTCAGCGATTCTATGCCGGTGTCAAGCCGCGTATTGCATTCGAGTTCAAAGGTATCGGGATAAGCGGCAGACAGCATATCTCTAATCACCTGAACGGTGACGGGATTGTCTTCGATCAAGAGAAGTTTCATCGGCTTTTTCATGATCGTCGACCACTGTCCCCAAGAGGGACGGGAAGCGACCAGCGCGACGGCAGGTAACGGAGAGCGTCGGCTGATACGTATCCTCCCGAAAAAGAAGAACGGTTGGTCTATATACCGGCGGCACCGTTCTGTCCGATCGCGTTGCGCCGTACGTTCGGTGTCATCACATGTGCCGCCGGACGTTCAACGGGGGCGGACGGTAGCCGCTGCTGGAGGATTCGAGAGAAGGCAATGAATATTAATACATAAAATTATCAGGAAGTCAATAAAAATTATATATATGAAGAAATGGTATATGTTAATCTTGGTGTTGTTGAGTCCGGGAGGGGTTGAAGCCGCGGCCCGGGAAATCATCCGAGCGGCCGACTCCGCACCGCCCGGGGCGTGACGCCAAGGGGGCCGTGTTTCCGAGGTCGGTGGGCCTTGGACGGTCGAGGTACGTTATCTCCACCGTCCGGCGGCCGCCGAGGGGCAGTTCATGTCCGTGACAAGGCAGTACCGGGCCCCTCGACGGAACAGGCTATTGCGTTACGGGAAGCTGCTGATTTATTTCCCGCGGCTCAGGGCCGCTCTCGGGGTTTATCGGTTTATCCATGTTCCCGATCCGTCCGGGCGCGACGACCTGCCAATCCCGCGATACCCGTATGATCTCATCGTCGGCAGTGTGAAGGCGTTTTAGGTGCCGCTGCCCAGCTTTCTGAGGCTCGTCTCGATGAAGGCCGGCAGGTCTCCCGGATTGCGGCTGGATATGAGGTTTTTGTCCTCGACGACCGCTCGATCTATGAACTCGGCGCCGGCGTTCTTGATATCCTGGATAATGGACTTGTAGCCGGTTATCTTTCGTCCCGTCAGCGTCCGGGCGGTAATCAGGATCTGGGGAGCGTGGCAGATGGAAAGGACGGGAAGGCTTCGTTTCATGAACTCCCGAACGAACCCGACGGCATTGTCGTCGACCCGGAGCTTATCGGGAGAATAGCCGCCGGGGATGAACAGTGCGTCAAAGTCATCGACCGACACGTCGGATACGGCCCGGTCTATCGTGACCCTGGTTTCCTCCTTTTTGCCGGTAACGACCGCGCCCGCAAGAAGCCCCACCGTGACGACCGTGTGCCCCGCCTTTGTAAAGGCAGCGACCGGCTCGGAATATTCAGCGTCTTCGAAGAGGTCGGTGATGATGACGGCGATGTTTGCCATTTTGATACCCCCTTTCTTCATATGGTATCTACTATAATAGCCCCCGACGGTAGGGTTTTCAAGGGGAAGGTGGCGCTATCGATTCAACTTGAGTCATCGCGGATCCGCCAGCACCACCGAGGTCTCTACCTGGCGGGCGGGGATCTTCCAGTATTTACCCAAAAGCCGGTCTTTTTCTTGGGGGGTCACGAGGGTAAAGCCGTGCCGCTCGTAAAACCGCACCGCCCAATCGGCGGCGGCCCACGTGCCGATCAGCATCGGGCGGGAGGTCCGCTCCATCAGGAAGGAGAGCAGCTTTCCGCCGATCCCCTTGTTTCGATGGGCCGTCCTGATGTAGGCATGGCGGATGAGCGTCACGTCGGCCACGTCCTGGATCCCCATGACGCCGACCAGCTCGCCGTCCTGGCGGTAGCCCCAGAAGACGACGCCATCTTCGATCTGGCCGTGCAGCTCCTCCGGGGACATATACGGGACGTGATACCGGTCGGCGGGGATCACGCCCTCGTAGGCGGTGGCGGCGTCGTTGATGATCTCGTACATCGTCTCGAAATCGGCGTCGGTGGTGGGGGCGATCATGGGCGGTCCATTTCTTGATACGCCCCCGATATAGAGGGCGCGGGAGTTGTGGGGGGGACCGAAAAGGCCGTGAAAAGTTTGCCAGCGGGCAAGCCCGCCGGCCCGATTCATGACCAATCGCCGAAGGGCGAAAGCCCGTCGGCGGCATCGATCCTATTTGGAGCAGACACTCAGCCCGCCTGCTTGGCCTTCAGGTCCTCCAGCACCTTGGTGAAGTACTTATTGGCCTGGTTTGCGAAGGTGTCAACGTCCATGATGTCCCGGCTGACGACGGCAAGGGTCGCATCATTCATCTTGCCGTCCCGGACGAGCTGTTCCCCGGCCTGTTTTGCCGCCTCAAAGACGTCTTTGAACGTGTCGCCCATTCCCATCATCATCATCGGCTGGAGCGACTGGGCGTTGGGGCGCAGCAGGGCACCTGCGAACTCCCGCTCGAGGTTTATGGTGGCCGCCTTGTAGTGGTCGATCATCGCGTCGAAGTTCTCGGTCGAGAAATAGCCGCAGGTCGAGACCACGACCACCTTCCCGTGGCCGTACCCCTCCCGGACGGGGTGGCGATCCCGGCCTTCTCGGATTTCGATGAACGGCTGGCCCATCGGCGTCATCCGGTCCATGAACATCTTCATCGGTCCGGACACTCCGTCCCAGTAGAGCGGCGTGGCAAACACCAGGACGTCGGCATCCTTGATCTTGGGAAGCACGGGCTCCATATCGTCTTTTTGAATACATGTTCCCGGCGTTTTCGTCCAGCACTTGAGGCAGCCGAGGCACGGCTTGATGTCCATCTTAATGGTGTAGAGCACCTCGACGTCTGCCCCTTGGTCGCGCATGCCGTCGAGGAACGGGTTGAGGATGAGTCCGGTGTTGCCCTTGTCGCGGTGGGGGCTCGCATTGATCGCCAGAACCTTCATGAATAGTCTCCGTATTGAAATGAAGTTTTGAAATTATACCTTACGGCGGCCTTTGTTTTCAACGCAAAAAAGGTATCGAAAACAGCCCATCGAACGGAAATATCTCTCACCGGCCCGGCTGTCGCGCGGCGGCGGCCTTTCACAGGTGCCGTGGGGGAGGGTCTTATCGGGACGTCCACCTAACGTGTTTCCCTCGGCGTTGCCACCGTCCTATTTTTCCACGCGGCCGACGGCATCGGTCGTATCACCGGAAAGGTCGGTGCCGTAAAACGAGGCGTCCGTGGGCAGGTAGAGGGAAAAGCTCGGCGTCTCGTCGATCTCTACGGAAAGGTCCCGAGCCTCAAAAGCCAGGACGTGCCCCCCGACGCGCCGATCGTCCGCGATGAAGTGGAGGTGCCAGCCGACCACGTTGACGCCCGCGACGTATTCCGGGCAGACAAAGCCGACCAGCGTTCCGGCCACGTTGCGGAACGTGAAGACCGGCTGATCCTTGACCACCTCGGTAAGCACGGGGTAGGGCTTTTGCTGCCTCGGTATGCTCCTGACCCGTATTTCGTCAAAGGTCCCCTTTACCTTCACCGCGAAAAAGACGTTTTCCGTGGGCAGCCGTTCGCCGACATATTCCTTCAGTCCGGGAAAGTCGACCGGGTCGGAGACAAATAGCGACATATCCGGCTCAAAAAAGGTCACGGCGCAAAACGGCGTCTGCGTGTCGTGGGAGACGGTATGCGCGACGCCGTCTGAGGTTATCTGATAAAAGGTGCCGTCCAGCAGCACCATCTCGCCGTCCAGTGCCGCAAACGTGCCGATCCCAAAGTCGCCGTGGCGGGAAACCTCTCCGATGGTGGCGTCCCCGTCGTAGATACCGGCCAGCAGGGCGTCGATCGTCGAGACCTGAAAGAGAGTGTCACGGGGCCGGTCAAGGCTGGCGCAGCCAAAAAGGACTGCGGCCGATATGACGAGAATCGTCATGAATCGTATTATCTTCATGGTGAACTCCTTTTTATACGATCTCCATTCAGAGAGTGTTTGTCGGATAAGGCGGTGCAAATAAACTATCAGAATTATTCCGTCCTGTCGATATGATTAAACGCCCCCCTGCTTTTTTGTACGTTGTGTATTCAAAAACGGCGGTTTGTATCGAAATAGCCCATATTTGGGTGGAATCGGGCCGCTGATGAAACTATAATAGAAAAGACCGTTTCTCAATGAAAGGGGATGGATTATGATCAAGTTTACCGATACCGCCGCCCTGCTCATAAAAAACTCCCGCCGTCAGTTTATGGCCGGTACGGCGCGGATCGCGTCGCTCGCCATGGTGCTGCCGGCGGTGATGGGAGGGCGGACGATCTTCGGGGCTGCGATGCCGGATTCTGTCGTCAAGACCGGCGTCAGTTACTTCGGCTCGCGCGACCCCCGGCACCTGCGGCAAGACATGAAAGACATCGCCGCGCACCACTGTAATTTTGTCGTCCACACCTTTTCGGAGGCCGACTATTACTTTTACACCAAGGCCATGAAGGAGGCGGTGGCCGTCTCCCACGACATGGGCCTTGATGTCTACCTGGACCCGTGGGGTGTAGGGGGCGTCTTCGGGGGGGAGGCGTTTTCGCGCTTCGTGATGGAAAACCCGGAGCAGTGCCAGCGCCAGGCCGACGGGAGCGCGCTGCCCTGTGCGTGCCTCAACCGGGAGGCGTTCCGCGCGTTCATGAAAAAATGGGTGGACGCGGCCGTCGATACCGGGGCCGACTGCCTCTTCTGGGACGAGCCGCATTTCTATATCCCGCGTGCCGTCTGGCGGGGCGCCCAGCGGCCGGACGAATGGGCCTGCACCTGCGAGGCCTGCCGGGAGCTCTTCAAACGGCGGTTCGGATACACCATGCCGAAAATTATGAACGGCGATATCGTTCTCTTTCGCGACGAGTCGATCGTCTCCTTTTTTGCCGAGATGACCGGCTACGCGAAGGGCAAGGGTGTCAAAAACGCCCTCTGCGTCCTGCCGGACGAAAACCCGCTGATCGGCATCTCGTCGTGGGAGAAGCTGGCGGCGGTGCCCGGTGTCGATATCTTCGGCACCGATCCCTACTGGATTGTCTTCGGCAAGCCCGTGGAGGACTACGTGCGGACGGCCGCCAAGAAGATCGCCGCACTATCGGCCCGGTACGGCAAGGAGCCCCAGATGTGGGTGCAGGCCTACGGGGTGCCCGCGGGAAGGGAAAAAGAGGTGGCACAAGCCGTCCGGGTTATCGCCGATGAGGGGATAAGAAACATTGCCGCGTGGAGCTACCGGGGTGGGGCCCCCATGAACCTGGCCAGCGCCAACCCCGAGCGGGTCTGGGAGGTACTGGGCAAGGCGTACCGGGAGGTGCGGTCATAATAGGGCCCGGGGTTAGGGCCCGGGGTATGCGAACGCCCCGCGTGGGTGAGCCGCGGATTCCACCGTCAGTCGGTAAGCTCGTATATATAGAACCTGCTGTCCACCGCCATTACCGGGAATGACGCCGGGAGCGCCTCTTTCGGTACCTGCCTGACACCGTTCTTTTCGTAGAACCTTTGGGCGGCCAGGAATTGGGCGGTCGTGCCGAGATAGATCGTCGACAATCCTTTTGACCGCGCCCAGGCAAGAAGCGTCTCCAGCAGGGCGCGCGCAACGCCCAGCGCGTCGCCCCGCCACGCGGGGGCAACGAACATCTTTCTGAGGGCGGCCATCCCGTTGCCGATGTCCTTGAGCGCGATCGTCCCGACGACCTCGTTATCTGCCAGGGCAACCCAGAAGTTGCCGGAGCCCGCCTGATAGAACGCCGGGATCGACTTCAGGTCGGGCTGCTGGTCCGGCGTGATGTCGATGCCGTATTCGTTTTGCTGGATGGACGAGATAAGCTCGATGATCTGCGATTCCCGCCCGGAGGCAAATACGGCGATCGATACGTTCACGTTTCGGGTTCCTTCCTGCCTGGACACGCGCGCTGGCGGCAGTAGTTGTTTATGGTATCGGAGCGATCCCGGCCGGGCTATCCCTTTTTCTTCTTTTCCTTCTTTACCTTGGGCGGCAGCGACCGGGCGAATTCATAGGAGCGCGCCACCCATTTAGCGAACTCGCGCTTGTCGGAAGCGAACGGCTCCGGTACGGCCACGTACTCCCGCATGGGCCTACCCTCCATCGGCTCGAAGGGAACGATCTCGTCAGACACCCCCATGATCTCGTCCCGGTCGGCCGCCGAAAGGCGCAGGATGATCACGTCCTGCCAGGCCCCGGAGAACATATTGCCGTTCACAAAATGGGCGGGCGTGCCGAACATCGGCCGCTTCTGGCAGTCGTACCCCTTCAGCGCGTCTTCCAGTATATCGCACATCGCGGGCGATACCTTCTTCCACTTCATCGGGGCCTCCTTTTGGCCGCGGCACGACCCGCGCGGGCCTGCGGGGCTAGGCTTTCTTCATACCGAACAGGAACCGGAGCACGCCGATCCTCCGTACAATCCCCTCATAGAGCGCCATGATAACCACAAAGGACAGGGCCACCAGCGCGGCGTACTTGACCGGCACGGGGGCGTCCCAGCCGACGAGAAAAAAGGCGATGATCACGATGACCGTCTGGTGCAGGATATAAAATGGCAAGACGGCCCGGTTCAGGTAAGTCAGGGCCCGGTTGGAAAAGCTCAGGTAGCGGCGTCCGAAGCCGATGATGGCCATAAGCCAGAACCAGGAATTCAGGGCGCGCAGCATCGCCTCTATGGGCAGGGTGGCCGAACGGGGAAGGCCGTTGAGGACGCCGGTCTCGATGAGGACAAGGCCGATTACCGACGTAGAGATACCCATGATAAGCCATACCGTCCGATACCGTTCGAAGGCCCGTGAGAAGCCGCCGTCGGACACGATAAAAAATCCAGTGATAAAAAAGACGAGATACGTCAAAGGGCTCCAGCCGCCGAAGCTGCGGATGCCGATAGAGTCCGGGAATGTGTTGACAAAAAGCTCCATGAGAAAAAGCGGCACCACGGGAAGCAGGATGCCTCCCAACGTCGCCCCCGGAGACGCTGCATTACGGAAAAATTTCAACTTTCGGCAGAGCACGGCGCAAAACAGCGGTAGCGTCGCAAGCGAGAAGACGAAGAGCATCTCGATATACCAGAGATGCAGGCCCATCCAGGCGAAGTTGCCGCCGAAGCCGTACATGCCGTCGAAATAGTGCGGCAGAAACGAGAGGAAGCCCCCCTCGAACTGATTATGGCTTATCCGCTCGATGTAGACCTGGGGGGGGGCCAGGGCGAAGATCCCGAAAACAAGAGGGACGACGAGGCGAAAGAAACGCTCCCTGATATAGGTCCCCTTCGTACGGTGATTCAAGGCATAGAAGGCGCCGATTCCCGAGAGGATGAAAAATAGCGGCATGATCCATTGGACGGTAAAGACGATGAAGATATCCATCCCGTGGGAGAGCACGAGGTTCTTGACGTGCCAGTCGTCGTGGTCGAACGGCCTCGCGCAGTGGAACAGGAAGATCGTCCCCATCGCCAGCACTCGGAGCCAATCGACGTCGTGGCGTCGACCGGATATCTTCGGTTTGGCAGGGGTTGAAACAGACGCTGTTCCAGCCGCAGTCCTGTTTGGAGCATCGTTTGATCGCATGAGGATTCCTTAGTAGATATGGAACTGCAATCAAGATATCAAGGCTACGCTTCGGGGACAAGGGAAAACGCCAGGAAACGGTTTAGGCTTATCCGCCACGGCCGACGGTACGTCTTCGCGACCGTGGATGAGATAACCTGTAATGCGATTGGCAACGGCGATCGCGAGCGGTCCTTATTTGCCGACACGATATCTCATGATCGGTTTTGCCGGGGAGCGGCGGGCCGCCTCGACAAATCCCGCGGCTTTAAACAGCGATACGGTGCCGACGTAGAGGTCGGCAACGGAGTAGTGTTTGACGGCCGTGTCCCTCGGGTATCCCTCGACGATTCGCGCGCCGCGCTCGGCGGCATGGCGTACGGCGGCCGATACGAGCGCACGCATCAGCCCGCGGCCCCGGGCGGTCCGGTGCACGCAGAAGCAGACCACCGACCAGACCGGCTCGTCGTCGATCCTCTTGAGGATCGGCGAGCGGTTGAGCCTGCCGAAGCGCTCCCGGGGAGCGACGGAACACCAGCCGACCGGATTGTCTCCGGAATAGGCGATCAGGCCCGGGACCTCCCCGGAGTCGACGATCCGCTTCATGGCCTCTTTATTCCGCCGGCCGAGGCCCGCGTAGAATTCGGCATGGGTGAGCCGCCACCACATGCACCAGCAGCCGTTGCAGGCCCTGTTCTCTCCGAACAGCGCGTCGAAATCGTCCCAGCGGTCGGGCGTCAGGGGGAAGCATTCGGGAGAAATAGGCGTTATCCTATCGGTCATCATGGGAACCTCCGCACGAAATGGGTCTGCGTATATGAAGACAACGCGGCCAGCCGATCGGTCGAAAGACAATGCCGCCCTCACCGCGAGCCGGGCGGCCGCGTCCGGCCGTCCTTCCAGTTCCACCATTTGAGGAGTTCGGGGTCGTGCCTATCGGTCGACGCATAATAGACGGCGCAGCGAAAGACGTAGAGCATGCACCGGTCGACTTTGGCCCCCGTGTTCACGCAGAGCTCGTCGTAGAGCCGCTGGGGATCGTGGCCACGGAGGTCGGCAATCGATCGGATATCCAGATAGATGAGGTCGGCGGCGGTCTTTGGGCCTACGCCGGGTATGGTCGTCAACTCCCCGAGGAGGTCGTGCTCAGTTCGGTTCATGGGTTATTCTCCTGATATTTTCGACCGGATATGCGGGGCCGCCGAGGGATCCCCATCGTCTCAGCGGGGCGGCGCTATGGTGTCGGCATTCTCGGTCTGTTTCATGATCCTGATTACCTCGGCGTTAAACCGCGAGGGCTCTTCAAAGAGGGGGAAATGGGCCGAGTGCTCGAACCAGACGACCTCTTTTTTCGGAGCGCTGAGCCGCTCTACGTATTCGTCAAAATCGGCGTTGGCGGAAATGGCGTCGTGCCTTCCCATCATAAAATAGACCGGTACGGTAAGGCGGGGGGCCTGGGCCGTCAGGTCGATATTTACGACATCCCGGCCCAGGGTTCGGCCGGTGAGCCTTCGGCCCCGGATGTATGCGGGGAGGTCGAAGATCGTATATTCCGTGGCGTCGAAATAATAGCGTTCGTAATGCCGGTAGCTCCTTTTTCCGCGAAGGGCAAGGCCGAAATAGAGGGCCCATTTTCTCTTTGTCATGAAACCGTCGTAGCTGTCGTCCCTGGCCGATACGTAGGCCGGAGGATCTCCCAGGCCGGCCAACTCGCTGATCGCCGTCTCGTTTTTCTCTTCCCTGGCCCGGGAAAGGGCCAGGCGAAACGAGGCGATCTCTCCGGCCACGATGTCGACGACCTGACCCACGCCGATAACGGCATGAAGGACCTCCGGGTATTTTTTGGCGGTAAGAACGGCAAGCGCGCTCCCCCAGGAATGGCCCATGACATAGACCCTGTCTTGGCCGAACCGGGCCCTGATGTAGTCGATAATCCCCTTCGTGTAATCGACGAATTTATCGACGGTGAGGTCCGATCCCCGGATGTCGGGGGAATACGATTTGCAGGTCCCCGGCTGTTCCCAGTAGACCAGGACAAATTCGTCCTCCAGCGGTTCGTTGAAGTGGCGCAACAGCGGCAGCTCCGGCGAGCCCGGCCCGCCGTGGAGGAAAAGCAGGACGGGGTTATGGATGTTCCTGCCCCGGATGACGAGCCAGTTCTTTATACCGGCTATGTCGACGGTGGTGATCTCGGCAATGCTGTCGGGGACGACGAGCCCGGTCGCCTTATCCCTGATGGGAAGCGTCACAGCGCAACACGTCAGGACAAGGATGAGGACAAACAGGGAAACAGTACGAACGCAGTAATGGTAAATCGTTCTCATGGTTCGCCGCGCATCGGAATAGAGGATCGCCGGAAAAAACGAATCCCTTCGTCGGGATTCGATAGGCGCCGTTTGTATTATAGTAACAAAGCCGTATATTATTTACAATGTAAAGATAGGCGCCGCTGCCGAACGGTCCGGTGGCGTGGAGAAAGGGCCGGTCTATCGGTCCCCGATCCGGGCATAGGCCCTGACCGGAAACGATGCCCCCCGCTGGACCCTCAGCGGCACCGCCGAGAAAGAGAATCCATCGCGCGGGAGGTCCGAAAGGTTGGTGAGGTTTTCGACGATGAGGATGCCGGCCCCCAGAAGTCCGGTGTGGGCGGGGCGCACCGGGTCGGCCGTGTCGTCTACGTTGAGGAAGTCGACCCCTACGAGTGCCGCCCCGGCCCCGATCAGCAGCCCAACGAAGTCGGCGGTCAGAAACGGGGCGTCCTTTGCGTATGCGTCCGTGCCCCAGAAACGGTCCCATCCCGTCTTTATCAGCACGGCCCTGCCGAAAAGCTCGGACTTCTCTACGAAAAAGCCGATGGCGCGTCCTGCGGCGGGGTCCGCCGAAAGCACGATACCGGGAAGATCGGCCACGCGGGGCAGACCTATGGCCGCGAGATCCTCGCCGTCGGGAAACCGGTGGAACGGGGAGTCGATGTAGGTCCCGACGTTGGTGACTGTTTCGATTCGGCCGAGGTAGAACTCCGCCTTGCCGTCGTATCGTGATCGGGACTGTTCATGATCGAGGTATGCCCCGACGGAGGGTTGAGGGAGGCCGGGATACGCCCCCGCGCCGTCTTGCATGACGTGGGAAAGCTCGCTATAGCGTTTCATGAGGGCAGCCTCTCGGGCGAAAAAAGGGTGATTAAATGTACGGACGGTATGACGAGACAATCCTCGTCCACTATCAGCCGGACCCGCTCGGGACAACCCGGGGTATCGGCCGTCCCACGGGGGAGGAACCTCACGGGCAGCTTTCGCCGGGCCGGTCTCGGGAAAAGACGGTTTTCCCGGAAGCGCCGCTACCCGGTATAGATGAGGGGTTTGACGATTTCGACCAGCTGGATATCGAACGTGAGGTCTTCTCCCGCCAGGGGATGGTTTGCATCCAGCGTCACGTTATCGTCAGTTATCTCGGTGACCGTAACGATAATGGATTGTTCATCCTCAAGCTCGACGGAGAGCTGCTGGTCGACTTCGATTGCCATATCTTCAGGGAATTCGCTCCGGTCCACGGTCACCACCATCTCCTCGTGATAGGGACCGTAGGCGTCGTCCGTGGCGATAGTAATTGTTTTTTTATCGCCCGGCTCCATCCCGATAACGGCACTTTCCATCCCCGGGATAACGTCTTGTTTACCTACGGTGAATTCGAGAGGGTCGTTGTCGGCCGATGTGTCGAATATGGTCCCGTCATCGAGCTTGCCGGTATAGTGTATCTTGACGGTATCGCCGTCTTTCACCTGCGTCATAGCTGTCTCCTTATGTTAGATTAACGCCGACCGTATGCGGTAGACGTCTCCTTTCGATTGGGCAGGACACGCGTAACGTCGTGACCTCCCGAAAAGATCGTCTCAAGGTCGGCGCGGCGGCCGTCCCTCGGGAAGATGGGTCTTGAGAGGGCGTTTAGCGGGCCCTCTCAAGAAAAAGATCTTTTATAAATTAGTACCTTTGGAAGCCGCCCCCGGCGTTTCTAGGACCGCTCTTAGGCGGACGGGCCTCATCGATACGCATGGTCCGTCCCGCGAATTCGGTTCCGTTGAGCTCATCTTTGGCCCGCTGGGCTTCCTCGGGACTTCCCATCTCTACGAAGCCGAACCCTTTTCCCTCGATGATGTTTACGTGCTTTACCTCGCCATATTCAGTGAATAATTCCTGCAACTGCTCGTTGGTGACGGAATAGGTGAGGTTGCCGACATACAGCTTGCTGCCTTGCATGGTTTCCTCCATGAGTGACCTTTTTTTATCTCCGGTTCAATAATGTCTGGTGTGAGGCAGCAGCCAAGAAAACGAGTGACCGAAAGAAATACCTTTCGTATGAGAACATTATTAAACACGAGAGAATGCCAAACACCGAAAAAGACTATTACTGGATTTTCTTAAACCACCTCCTTTAGCCGGGCGAATTATATATATAATGACTATACTGTTGAATACCTATGGATCGTATGACGATTCCCGATTATACCGGTTTTGTTTTTATGATTGACGTATCTACTATAGACTCGACGGGGGGATAGATTGGGCGCGGCTTTGTATCCGTCGCAACGGGAGGAGGGAAAAGGTGCTGATCCGAAATATGCATCTTGTGCGAATCGTAGAATGTACAATACCAGTTAGTCCGGAAATGGTAACAATAAAGTCGGGGACATTTTTTTGGCGTGGGTGCTTGATAGAGAATCGAAGGCCATGGGCAGGAGCGAAAAATCGTGCAGAAACATTAACGCTCGCGTTTAGACGCCTAAAAAAACCGCCCGGTCTGTGCAACCGATACCGTATTATAGTATGGCAAATAGGGAAGTCAACATATTTTTTCACTATAATTTCTTGATACCTTAAACGGCAAACGGTCATCGCTGGGGCGGCAAAGTAGTGGCGGATATCGGAGAAGGGCGGCTCGCAACGGATCGCCGCGCGCGCCGGCATCGCCCGGGCAAAGGAGATCGTCTTCGGGGCGCGGTTATACCCGGCGGCGACGTTTGAGCGCTGGAACATTATAAACCGGGTGCTGCCGGACGACCAGCTTACCGAAAAGGCGATGGCCTATATGAGGAACCTTGCCGACAACGGCCCGACTCTCGCCATCAGGTCCGCCAAGAAGATCATCAACGCCTACAACGCCTCCGGCATTGCCGAGAGCGACCGGTTGATGATCGACCTTTCCGGGCCGATATTCGATACCGAGGATGTGAAGAAGGGCGTCGACTCTCTCCTGAAAAACGGGCCCGGAAAGGCAAAATTCGCGGGGAAGTAGAGGAAGTCAGAGGGACAGCCGACGTGTGATCATAAAAAAAAGCGGGATTGTTGACGAAGTCCTCGTTTTTTAACGAGGACTTTGTTATTATAGCGGCATAGTAAGACATTGGCGGGGCGGGGTTCCCGATACCTTCTTGAATAAATGGAAAGACACAATCGGTATACCCATATAAAGGAGAAGTAGATCATGTCTAAGATCAAGTACGAACTTGACGGCAAGCTCGCCGTGATCACGTTTTGTGATCCGCCCCTGAACCTGATCACGGAGGATATCGGGACGGAAATATCCGCAATCCTGGACCGAATGGAAAAAGACGCCCCGCGGGGTATGCTCATGAAAGTCGACGAGGGGAATTTCAGCGCGGGGGCAGACGTCAACATATTCAAAGGGGTCTCCCCCGAGAAGGCAACCAAGCACTTCGGCGACTTCGTCAAGGTTATCCACCGGATCGAAAACCTCCCGTACCCCACGATGGCTGCCGTACGGGGGATGTGCCTGACGGCGGGCCTGGAGATCGTATTGGCCTGCGATTTCATCTGGGCTGCCGACAACGCCATGCTGGGCCAGGTCGAGGCCAGTATCGGCGTCTTCCCTCTGGCAGGCGGAGGCCAGCGAATTGCCATCCGCGCCGGCGTTGCCCGGGCAAAGGAGATCGTCTATGGGGCGCGCCTGTATCCCGCCGCGACGTTTGAACGATGGAACATCGTAAACCGGGTGCTGCCGGACGCCGAGCTCAACGACAAGGCGATGGCCCTCATGAAAAACATGGCGAACAACGGCGCTACGATCGCCATTTCTTCGGCCAAGAAGACTATTAATACGTACGCCCAGCAGGGTCTCGAACCAGCCGACAAGGTGATGATCACCTTTGCCGGACCGATATTTGCCAGCGAGGATGTCAAGACGGGTATCGATTCGTTGTTGAAGGACGGACCGGGCAAGGCGAAGTTCACGGGGAGATAAAGTGCTCCCGCGTGACAGTGCTCGTTCTCCTCAATAAAGGGGACACAACCGTAATTTGTTACACTTCTTGGCTGTTCAAAGAAGCGCGAATCACGTTTTGTGTCCCCTTAGCTCTCTACTCCGCTAATCCCTTCTATTATTCGCCGGACGACGGCACCGCCCTCTCACCTTTCTTGATGCACAGCTCGTCATGGACGCAGATGCGGCGGAACAGGAAGATCGCCGCCGTCCCCGTAATAACGTTGGTGACGGCAATCCCGCCGATCATTCCCGAAAAACCGAAAAGAACCGTCCCCGCCCATGTCAGCGGTAAATAGAAGACAAAAACCCTCAACACGCTCATGGCTGCTGAGATCAGCGGCCTTCCCATGGCGTTAAAGGTTCCGGAGATGAGCATGAAAACCCCCTGGGTAGACAGGCCCGCCGGCATGATCCAGAGATAATACCTGATGTAGCGGATAACGGTTTGGTCATCGGAGAAGAGACGGGCAATCGGACGGGAAAGGATCAAAAACAGAACCCAGCAGAATATACCCCACCAGAAAGTGAAGCGGTTGCTCCTGGCCTGGGCTTCGTGAACCCGCTCAAAGGCCTCCGCCCCCCAGTTTTGTCCCACGAATGGGACGAGCGCCGATGAGAGCCCGATGATGACTATGAAGGCAAACATTTCAATGCGCAGACCCGCGCCCACCGCCGCCACGCCCTCGGGGCCGAACCGGGATGCCAACCATGTGACGAACGCCATAGAGAGAGGAAACAGGAGGTTGGTGCCCGTCGTCGGAAGCCCGATTGCAAGTATCTCTCCCCAAGACCTCCTGACGCCTGAAAACGAGATGCCGGAAAAATCGATCATGTTGACGCGTTTGGTCATGACTAGAAGAATAAGGACAAAGCTGATCCCCTGTGTAATAGTTGTGGCAAGGGCGGCGCCGGCAAGCTCCATCCGTGGGAAACCGAAAAGGCCGTAGATCATGATCGGGTCCAGCACCATGTTGAGAATGGCGCCGATGATCATTAAGACGCCCGGAATTTTCGTATCGCCCGTCGCCCGAATGGCACTGCCGCCCAGCATCGTGACGACGATGAAGGGGACTCCGATATACCAGATGATCATATATCGGCCGATGATAGGGATAATATCGGGCGTTGCCCCAAGCAGGGTGAATATCGGCACGATGGTGAAAAGACCCGCAGTGACGAAGACGACGGCGATCACCAGGCCCAAGAGCAAGCTTGCCGTGGAGAGCCTTCGTACGCCCGTGATATCCCGTTTCCCGTAGGCCTGGGAGATGACCGAGGCCGTCCCCATCGATATACCCACCGAGAAGCTGATGACGAGCATCGCTACGGGAAACGTAAAGGTCATGGCCGCCAGGGGAATCGTACCGAGTTGGGCGACGAAGAGGGTATCGACGAGGTTAAATGACATCGTGGCCGCAAAACCCGCCACCATGGGTATGGTCAGCCGAAGCAGGGTCTTGTCGATAGGGCCGGAGGTCAGGTCGTTTTTTATTTTCATCGAAGGGGCCATCCCTGGCGGTGTATCAGTAAAAATAGAACGACCGGGTGATTATCCTCCGGTCCGGTTGACGATGCACAACGGATTGATAATACCATGAATCGACGAACGGGACAACCGGAGTTCGGGAAATGCGGCCCGGGCCGGTAAAGAATCGGCCCTTCGGAGCGGAGGGCATGGGGCGCTAAGGCAGGAAGCGCCGGCAGACTGCCCGCCCGGAGATGAGCACGTTACGGCCGGTTGTTCTGATGCTCAATCTGGGATAGTGCCGCGGACCTCATCCAACGTGCCGGAGGGATAAGATAAGGAAAAAGACAAGGGACTTATGCGTTGATAAGTTCCTTGTCGTCCTTCCCGTTTACCCGTTCCGTCAGCCCCCTGACCGGGACAACAGGCAGGTCCGCTCGATAATCTCATCCTGCATTTCGGGCACGAGGTCGTGAAAATAGGCCGAGTAGCCGGAGACCCGCACGAGGAGATTGGGATAGGCGCCCGGATTGAGCTTTGCCGCCCGGAGCATATCGGCGTCCACGACGTTCGTCTGGATCTGCATCCCGCCCGTCTCGAAATAGGCCGCCAGGATATCGCCCAGGAGTTTTCGGCCCCGCTGCCCTGCAAGGGTCGATCCGTCGAACTTGACGTTTAAATTTACGCCGTTGGCGATTTGGGTAAAATCGATTCGATTGACCGAGTTGATGAGGGCCGTGGGACCCTTTCGGTCCATGCCGTTTG
>JAFGAS010000073.1 GCA_016933535.1 Candidatus Zymogenaceae bacterium | reverse complement strand
CCATGCCCTCGCGCCATTTTTGACCGCTATCTTGATAGAGTGCAAGACTCCGGCGCAACTCGGTCTCGGCTTCTTGATGCCGGCCTTCGCGGAGATAGGAATAGCCAAGATACCGCGCGACCGGTGCGGGCCGTGCTGATGAAATCCGCTCAAGACGCCGGAATCTCTCCCTCGCCGCCTCGCCGTCTCCCTTGTGGATGAGCGTCCAGCCGGCAAGGGAGTCAAATGATATCCACTCCGGATGGGTTCTCATGGCTTCGTCGGCATATCTGACGGCTTCGTCGTATTGTCCCGCCCACATGCTCATTTCCCAGGCGCCGTCGTGGGAATTGTAGACGTCCGGGTGGATAGCCATGTATTTCTTTATGGCCGAGATGGATGCCAGGTAATCGCCGAGAAATCCATGGTTATAAGCCAAGAAATTGTAACCGTTGGCGTCGGTCGGATCGTTTTCGAGGAGTCTCTCGACCGTTCGCCCGGCCGCCTGGAAATCGCGTCGGTTCCACTGGTTCAGGATGAGGGAATAATAAGCCAATCTTTCCGGGATACCCCGATCGAGGAGCTCTTGGCCAAACCTCGCGGCCGCGGCGAGGTCGCGATCGATCAGTGCCGCGATCATTCGGATGATCAAACGTTCATCTTCGGTGCTCTTTTCAGCATGCTCTTGTGCCGATTCCACGTTTTTCCGAGCCTCAGTCATATCCCAATAAAGGTCTTGCACGCCCATGATGCCGCCTATTTTTGCCAAAGCCAGATAGGCATAGGCGATGGCAAAGGTCGGGTCGATCTCCACGGCCTCCTGAAGGAATTTCTCAGCCTCATCCCAATTCCATCGCAAAATCAGGTCGTAGCCCTGCTGGTAACGATTGAGGGCCTCGAGAGACGAGGTCCCGACGTCGGTCACCCTAAGAACTCCCTTTGCCGTTGTCCCGCCAATCTGCTTTCCCACCTGTTCGGTGACGCTGTCCACCATGGAGAAGACGTCGTCATAGCTCGCTCCGTCGGCCGATTGGGTGGCGATGATCGAGCCTTGCTTGACGTCAAGCAGCTCGGAGACGAGGCGGATCCGGCCGCCGATCTGGACGATGCTCCCGAGGAGCATCGATTGGACCCCGGCCCGGGT
>JAFGAS010000013.1 GCA_016933535.1 Candidatus Zymogenaceae bacterium | reverse complement strand
CTGGAGAGCCACCCTTCGACGCCCTTGTACTCGATCTTGAGAAAACCACTCCAACAGCCCAGGATCGTAACCTCGGTATCAGGGGGGATCTTCGTGACGACAACGGCGCTGTTGATCGGTTCGGCAAAGACCAGCACGTTGCCCGAGGAGTCCCACCAGGGGATGGGATACGACACTTCAAAGGACCTTGTCCTGACGGCAAGCAGGTGGCCGTACGTCCAGCCGATGGGGTCGCCGTCGGGGCAATCGCTTTCTGTCCTGTACGTGTTGATGCCCATCCATTCTCCCACCGAACGCGAAATATATACCCGGGTGTGGCGGGGAAGCGTCGTGACGATCGGGGCGTCGTCACTCGGCTCCGATCGGACGGCCAGCCCCTTGGGATCGGGCTCGGCGACGTAGGCCTCGGAGGCGCAGGGAGCGGCCAGGGGGTTATCCGTCTCTACCGCCCTGGTGGGCAGGCAGGTCGGCCCCTCGAACATCGTCTCTATCAGCCCGCGGGATTCAGCGGGAAGCCACCCCACGAACTCCCGGTACCGGACCTTGATCCAGCCTTCGCGGCACCCGGCGACCCTGACGTCGGTTTTGGACGTAATCCTGGTGAGGACCGATGAGGCCGTGTCCGGCTCCGCATAGAGAGGCGCCTGGCCGTACCCCGCAAGCACCATGACCGTGAGGCGCGAGCCGTGGACCCAGCCGGTAAAATGCAGCTCGGTTTCGTCCGCTTCGTTAAGGATACTCGCATCCTCGATGCGCATCCACTCCCCGACGGACCCCGTGATCGTGACCAGCACGGTCCGGTCGGACGGCAAAGTCGTGACGATGTCATAGTCCGTGCCCGGCCCAGACCGGACGTTGGTCCCCGCGGGATCGGTGTCGTAGACCCAGGCGTACATGCAGCTCCAACAATCGGGTTCCTGACACGGGGTGACCGTGTAGCCGGCCGTCTCGGCGGCGGTGGCCGAAAACGAAGGCAGTAGTATCATCATCGCTGCAAAGACAAGAAACGAGATAAAGGATAGGCGGTTCTTTGTATTCATGGCGTCCTCACTGTAAGATACCTTTATTACGATATAGCTTGCCCGGGAGCCGCGACCCTTCAAACATATAGCCATTTCCGGTTTACTGGTCGCAAAAGTTCAGGGACACGATTTCACGGTAATGGTCGGGACGGATCCATCCCTGAAATTCCTCGTACCGGACTTCGAGCCATCCGCACCACGAATCGCACCGGCATCCGCTGAGAGTAACAAGAGTACCACCCGGGACCTTCGTTACGATCGTCGAGTCTTTCCGCGGCTCCGAAAAGAGAGGCGCATCGATTTCGTAAATTACGCGGACTTGAAGAAGCGAACCGCTGACCCATCCAGCGAGTTCCATTGATTTAAAAGATTTATCTTCATCACAAATCCGGACATAGTCGATGTGAAACCACCCTCCCGATGACCCCGTGATAGAAACCGCCGCGGTCCGGCCCGTCGGGATGGTCTTGACGACGGGGTAGCCCGTGCCGGGTCCCGACCGTACGTTGAGCCCCGCGGGGTCTTTGTCGCCGACGAAGACCCATAAGGGGGTAGAAATGCGACCTTTTTCATTTTCCTGGCACGGGGTGACCTCGTACCCGGCCGTCTCGGCGGCGGCGGGGGCCGCCAGCGCAATGAGGGCGGCGAGGATTACTGGCACGGAGACAATTCTCGATAGTTTTATGAACATTATCTACTCCTCCAATGGGTTATGAGTCTCAGGTCTCACGCCGGCGCCTCGCTAATCGTACAAAACGTTTTCCAACAGTATCCAGGTAACCTTCCCGTTTTCGATTTTGAAGACGGCGGCGAGGTACGCGCTGAGTATCGTCCCGTAAACCAGGCGGTCGCCGTCGACACGCT
>JAFGAS010000072.1 GCA_016933535.1 Candidatus Zymogenaceae bacterium | reverse complement strand
GGCCGTCGCGGAGGTCCCCGGCGATACCGGGGTGACGATCCTGGCGGCCCGGGGCGCGTGGCTGAAGGTAAAGTACGAAAAGCAGGAGGGCTGGCTCGCCCCGGACGCCCAGTGCGGCGACCCGTTCAAGGAGTGCCACTAAAGGAATCACGAACCCGTACAGAATAACTATGCGTGAGGTCAGTATGAAACCGAAGGGCTATCTTCCCTTTATTTTGGTGTCACTTTTGTGTCACTTTTTTTTGAAAAAACCGGTATATACCGGTATATTTCGGTATAATCCGGTATAGGTAAATTTCACCTAACTATTTGATATGATTGGAAAAGATCAATAATTACCCAGCTCTACCATACCTAAAATATCGGACTTCTAATCCGTGGGTCGCAGGTTCGATTCCTGCCGGGCGCGCCAAAATGATGACCTGCCCCCCAAAAACGAGTCCATGTTAAGAGTTAGGATTATTGGTAGAATGGCCTCGGGAAGGAGGGCAAGGCAATTCCTGAAAAGCGATTTGCTTAATCATAAAAGCTTTGATACACTGGTATAAGTGAAAGTTCTGACAGAGAAGTGGCGGAGGGAGTATAACACGATCAGGCCGCGCAGTTCTCTCGGTTACAATCCCCCGACTCCTGAAACTATACTTCCCCGGTCTTCAGGAGCTCAAAGAGAAACTTATACTTATGGACTAACTTAAACACTGGTACAGTTCTCGGGGGCAGGTCAATACTTCCTTCTTTTAAACCCGACTTTTTCAGGTATATTAAGGCATATTTACCTGATTGTAATGAGAAAGGACAAATCTAAAATGAAAAAAATGCTTACCATCTTTGCTTTATTATTAGCAGGTTGCATCAATGTGCCGGAAAATACAACACCTGTTGATAATTTCAATATCGAGCGGTATCTGGGAAAGTGGTACGAAATAGCTCGGCTTGATCATTCCTTTGAACGGGGGCTCAAGTCGGTTAGTGCTGAGTATAGCCTACGGTCCGATGGCGGTTTACGGGTTGTGAATCGAGGTTATTCTGAAAAAGAAAACAAGTGGAAAGAGGTTGAAGGCAAGGGGTATTTCGTTGATCGTAAAGATCAGGGCTTTCTGAAAGTTTCTTTTTTCGGCCCATTTTATGGATCATATGTTGTCTTTGATCTGGATCGTGAGAATTATTCTTATGCGCTGGTATGCGGCCCAAATAAGTCTTATCTATGGCTTTTGGCACGAAGCCCACGACTCACCGATGATTTAAAGAAACGTCTGGTTGATAAAGCCGCCTCGCGGGGATTCGATACAGACGAACTAATCTACGTACAGCACGATGAATAAATCCTTTATTATGAATTGAACTGTTGAATTGATTGGAAAAGTAAGAAAAACAAGCTGAAACAAAATGATTGGGAGAGAAGTATAAGGATAGACGAAGGAGGGGTAAATGAGCCGCTAAATACGAATTTTTGAGTAAGGTGCGGCGTTTAAGTAGCAAACAAAGTCACGAGGAGAACTAAGAAATGTGTAAGATTTTTGTTGTTCTCACGGCTATGTTGGGGCTGACAATGTCTCTGTCCGCGTGCGGCGCAACTCACCCGCCCCTTAAAACAGTCGACTATGTTAATATCCAGCGCTTCATGGGGGACTGGTACGTTATCGCCTGCATCCCGACCTCTCTTGAGATCGGAGCATACAATGCAGTCGAATCATATCGGCTTGATGCAGACGGCACAATCGCCACAACATTCACCTTCCGGAAGGGGGCTTTCGACGGCCCGCTCAAGACCTATAAACCACGCGGCTTCATTGTCAATACAACTACCAACTCTACATGGGGAATGCGTTTTATTTGGCCGCTCAAGGCCGAATATCTGATAACCTATTTGACTGACGACTATACTCTGACCGTTGTGGCTCGCAACAAACGGGACTACGTATGGATTATGGCCCGAAAGCCTGAAATTCCCGAAGCGGACTATTCTCGTATCGTGGATATGATTAAAGCACAGGGATATGACACATCGAAACTGATCAAGGTTCCCCAAGATTGGCCTTAATCTTTAAGACTCGGGGCATGATGGGAAGGAAGCTCATCAACATTGTTCTCTTTCAGGCGTCTTGGTTCATAGCTGTGCTGGGGGCTGCAAGGGGGAACGATTGGTATGGGCCGCTGGCGGTGGCGCTAACGCTTGCGCTTCATTTAGTGCTCATAGATAACCGCCGCGGTGAGCTGATTTTGTTGTTTGCGGCCGGAACCCTCGGCTTCTGCTTCGATACGGCGCTGTCGGCCGCTGGAATAGTCACTCCGCGCGGACATATTTTGCCCGAGCCGTTCAGTCAGCCCTGGATGATATCTCTCTGGCTCAATTTTGCAGCTACCATCAATGTCTCACTGGCATGGCTCAAGGGACGCTACTTAATCGCGGCTGTTTTCGGTGCCGTCGGAGGGAGCTGTGCTTACTATAGCGGTGCCCTGTTGGGGGCTACTCTGTCAGTGCCGGATGTCCTCGGGATCGCTATCCTGGCAGTGGGCTGGGGGATTATGAGTCCGATTCTGGTCTGGCTGGCTGTGCGACTTCAAAGCAGGGGAGATAATTCATGACCAGGCAAGCCAGGTATGGTTCTACACAAGAGACCATATTCCCCGTTCCTCTGGGTCTCAAAAGAAACGCATGCCTATGCACTAGCTTAAACACTGGTATCGTTGACGGGGGCAGGACAGTACGTTAGGCGTCAACACAAGATATCTTTCCATCCTCTTTATGGGTTTCAGTCTATGGCTAAACGAAGTAAACAACCAAATGCAGTAAAAAAGCTGCCGCACAAAACCAGCACCGTACTGATGGAAATCGGTAGCCTTTTGTGTTTCATTAGCATATTCGTTTTCGTTCTTGACTTCCTTTGGATTGGAGTAATCGTTTCCGGTTCCGGGGCGATCATATTCCTGGTTGGATTCATATGGAGGTTATTGAAATAGCAGGTGAGACCCCCGCACGCGGACATAGGGCTCTGATGCCTTGACAGAGAGGCGGCGGGAGTACAACACGATCAGGTCGCACAGTCATCTTGGCTACAAGCCACCGGCTCCTGAAACAATACATCCTCGGTCTTCAGGAGCTCAAAGAGAAACTTATGCCTATGGACTAACTTAAACACTGGTACAGTTCTCGGGGGCAGTTCACAATCACATGATTGTTGTGCTTACATTTCATGATCTTTTCGAAACCCGTGAGAAAAAAGCTTCTTATCGAAAAAATATATGCTAAAATAGAGGAGAAGCGCCCATGAAGCTAAGTAATTATTTCGAGGAGACAGAAGGAGTCGGGGTCCTTGCCACTGCGGATGCCGACGGAAGTGTCGATGCCGCTATCTACGGTAGACCGCATTTTCTTGATGATGAAACGGTTGCCTTTATCGCTGCCGAGAAATTGACCCATGCAAATCTCCAATCAAACCCCCATGCGGTTTATCTCTTTAAAGAGGCGAACCGGAATGAAGGCCGGCGATTATACCTTACCAAGATACGTGAAGAGAAGGACAGCCCGCTAATTGAACAAATTCGCAGAAAGAAAAACCCTGAAGTGGAGGGGAAATACAGGACGGGTCCCAAATATCTCATCTTTTTTCACCTGGACAAGGTTCTCCCGTTGATTGGCGTGAGAAGCTGAAGGTATTTAAGTATAAAACATGCAGCAGATCCGCATCGGCATAAGCACCTGTCTTCTCGGTGAGAATGTCCGCTATAACGGCGGGCATTCGCTTGACCGCTTCCTGCGGGATACCTTGGGCAAGTATGTAAAGTACGTGCCCGTATGCCCGGAGGTGGAATGCGGTTTTGGTATTCCGCGAGAAGCATTACGACTGACGGGTGACCCAAAAAAACCACGCCTGGTGACGAGCAATACTGGCGTCGACCATACGGACCGCATGGAAACCTGGGCCAGAAACCGGGTGCGCGAGCTCGAGAAAGAGAACCTCTGCGGGTTTATTTTTAAAAGCGACTCTCCATCAAGTGGGATGGAGCGTGTTAAGGTATATGACCACGACGGGGTGCCTCGCAAATCGGGTGTTGGTGTTTTCGCCCGTATCTTCATGGAGCACTTTCCCCTGACGCCCGCCGAAGAGGACGGCCGGCTTTACGACCCGATTCTGCGGGAGGACTTCATTGACCGTATCTACACTTACCGGCGTTATAGTGAAATCGTGGAAGACAAGAAACTGATCGGGAGTCTCGTTGATTTTCACGCCAGGAACAAACTCCTTCTCATGGCGCACAGCCCAAAGCATCTTAAGCAGATGGGATACCTTGTGGCGCACTCGGCAGAACTATCAAAAAGTGAACTCATCGGACAATATGAGAAGCTCCTGATGGGGGCAATGGCGCTCAAGCCCTCGACGGCTAAACACACCAACGTCTTACACCACGTGATGGGCTACTTCAAGAAGAACCTCGCCACTGACGAGAAACAGGAACTCGTGGAGGTCATTGATGAATACCGTAGGGGGTTCATCCCGCTGATTGTCCCGGTTACTCTCCTGAATCACTATGTCAGGAAGTACGATCAGCCATATCTGAAAGAGCAAACCTATCTCAATCCCCGCCCGCTGGGGGCTGCAGCTTTGCAACCGCCCTGCCCCCGGCGGTGACATGCAATATAGTGAATGATGGCCCTATTCCGTTGAATAACAGCTACTACTCGGCAATTGACTTTTAGTAAGTATCCATGGGAAATAGAAATATTTATTAGTTGAGTTTGATATAATGGTTTCAGAAAGATTCTTTCGCCGCGAAAATCTAATCGTTTTCTGGACATATCAAATCTACGTGTGGTTGATCGTCGTCCCTTTTCTGGTACTCTCCACTACTTTTTTCGTCTTTCTCGGCGTCATCGTCGTAATCCTCTGTGGTGACAAGGTCGCCCATCGTACGACGGGTGTCTGGTGGGCCCGATTTAACAGCTATATTACGCCGATGCGCGTAACCGTCCTGGGCAGACAGAACATCAAGAAGGGACAGTCATACGTTGTTGTCTCAAATCATCAAAGCTCATATGATATCTTTGTTCTCTACGGCTGGCTTGGCATTGACATCAAATGGGTAATGAAAAAGGAACTACGAAAAGTCCCGGTATTCGGATTTGCCGGAAAGATGGGCGGAAACATATACATAGATCGGAGCAGCCCAAAGGCCGCCTACGCTTCCCTGGAGGCGGCCAAGAAAAAGCTTGTGGAGGGGACATCCGTTGTCATTTTACCCGAGGGGACGAGGAGCAAGACGGGGGAAATCGGTCTTTTCAAGAAGGGAGCTTTTATCCTGGCGACGGACCTGGGTATGCCGATCCTCCCGGTATCCATTTCGGGAACGAGATCCATCCTTCCGCCCGGAACCCTCAAGCTGTTCCCCGGTCGCGCCATTATGAAAATCCATCGGCCGGTGTCAGTTTCTCACAAGGACCGGGACGGGATCGATGACACGGTAAAACGAATAAGGGACATAATAAAGTCGGGATTCGAGAAAAACCTGTCTCGCGGGTAAATTCGGTCGTTTATCGTATCAACGAGAAAGAGTTCTTACGCCTGTGAAATAAGCCTTTGTTGGAAACAAGGAAGGGGAGGTGTTTCAATGGAACTAGTAAATACGTTCTTGATCGCGGCGATCATCATCTTCGGCTACATGACGGGACTCTTCATCATTGCTCTGATTCGCAAGGATAACAGCATTGCCGATATCGCATGGGGGCTCGGGTTTGTCATCGTTGCCTGGTCAACCCTGTGGATTGTCGGTGATTTTTATCCGCGGCAGCTCCTTGCCTGCATCCTCATCCTGATCTGGGGAAGCAGACTATCGATAAGGATCTTTCGTCGGAACCGGGGCAGAGGGGAGGATCCGCGTTATCGAAAATGGCGGGAAGAGTGGGGCCGTTTATTTATCCTGAGAAGCTACCTCCAGGTCTTCCTGCTCCAGGGGGCGATCCTTTTAGTCAACATCAGCCCCGTTCTCATCATCAACAGCACGAGCGGCGGGAACCTGAATATACTGGACGCGTGTGGTCTTCTTATCTGGATAACAGGGTTCATCTTCGAGTCCGTGGGAGATTATCAGCTTGACCAATTCCTGGCAAATCCAAAGAATCGGGGAACCATCATGGATCGGGGACTCTGGCGCTATACGAGACACCCGAACTATTTCGGGGAGATCACAATGTGGTGGGGCATATTCATCATCGCGCTGTCGGTCCCCTCTGGGTGGATCGGTTTCGTCGGCCCGCTAGCTATTACACTTATGATTGTTTTCGTCTCAGGGATTCCAATGACTGAGCGACTTATGGCGAAGACCCCTGGTTTTGAAGAATATAAACGACGGACAAGTGTCTTGATTCCATGGTTCTCTGGGAAATAATAGACTTCAAACGGCATACCGTAACCAAGAAGAACGATAAGAGAGGGGGTTGCTATGAGTATTACATTTTACCTTAAGCTTTACGCATTGACGGTACCGGTATTTTTCGCGATTGATATGTTGTGGCTGGGTGTTATCGCCAAGGGATTCTACCGAAAAAAACTTGGGTTTATCCTCAGTCCCAGCATCAACTGGGCAGCGGCCATCACGTTCTACTTGATATTTATTGTGGGCATCCTCATCTTTGCCGTTCGGCCGGCGGTGAATAGTAATTCATGGGTACAGGCCGCTGTCCTGGGCGCCCTGTTTGGGTTCTTTACCTATGCGACCTATGATTTGTCGAATCTGGCCACAATTAAGAACTGGCCATTGGTCGTCGTCGTAGCCGATATAGTCTGGGGCATGTGTCTTTGCACGCTTACTGCGCTCCTGAGCTATGCGATTTCAAGATGGCTAATCTAATCAAAGATAGTGGTCTCAAACAAGTCGATCAAAGAAAGTCGGTGTTGTTAGACAAAAACGACTTTTGAGATATATTTTTATAAATAAAGGTAAGAGTAAGCGGTCGCGAAAGTGTTACAAAAAGTGTTACAAAATTTGGGGTATTGCAGGGCATTCTGGGGTATTCCAGGCCACCGTAAGGAATTGAAAATACAATGATGTCAATAGATTATCGTCAAGAATGACCTACTTCTAATCCGTGGGTCGCAGGTTCAATTCCTGCCGGGCGCGACAAAATACTCTAAGGAGTTGGGGAACACCTCGACTCCTTATCTTTAGTGTTACAGAAAGTGTTATGTAACATCTTTAGAGCAAATGACATACAGAAGAATTGAAGGGAATTCCAGGGAATTTGAGGGAATTGTAGGGACGTACAGTGTCCTCAATGTACGTCATGACCTATTTAACTGTAGTCCGTTGGTCATGTGAAAAGAAGTTGAATTCAGTTCAATGGTGAGCTGCAATAAGTTCCTTGGCATTGACGTCGAGCGACACGTCCTCATACGTTGCCGTGCCGTTCAATTCCTCAACGGCATTAATAACCTTACAAAGCTAAAACAGCCTTCAAATCATGAGGTATAAGAGACAATGAACGTTTCCAATGCACGGGACCGAATATCTCTTGGAGGAGTTGAAGGGAAAGCTTCGGTTACGGTTGAAGATAGATGGCCGTAGCGAAAGCGGAATTCGACGGGAAGTAGTGAGGGCCGGGAAGATAAGGAGCTTAACGGCGGTTTGGGTCTCGGAAAAGGCTGCCGAACAGCATATACGGGCCTCCTCGGATGTCTCTTTGATGTATTTGCGGCAGAGCCTCAGGTAATTTCGGATCGCGGGATCCATCGGTCGATAATACCGAGCGGTTGTTCAGCGCCTTCGTTTTACCCCCGCTACCATTTTGCCTTCCACCATCCCGAGCCGCTGACCGAATAGACGAGAAACGTGTAGGTGCCGTTTCTCTTGAGCGTGAAAACATTATTGAAGGGATTTATGGTCCATTCTCCGACGAAATCGCCCTGGGGACCGGTGATGTTGACGTTGAACTGCACGTCCTCCGGCACCTCGAATGTGACCTGGACGGGCTCGGATACGTCCACCGTGAAGGTGTACGAATCGCCGGGGCCGGAAAGACGACTCGTATGTGTATTACCCATACACATGGCGGCGATGACGAGCAGCATGAAGAGCAGAAAGACGATTCCGACAATGGACAGGCACACGAGTAACGGCTTTTTCTGCGATTTCTTTTCCGGAGCGGGCGCCTGACCGACGGTCGGCGGTGGGGGTGGCGGCGAATAGACAGTCGCTGACTCGACAGGCGGTGCCGTCTGGGGAGGGGGCGGCGTAACGTCAGCTGTCACCTCGACCGATGGCGGCGGCGGATCGGCGGTCTTTGTCTCGGTTGGGGCCGTTGTTGGTGGAGGAGGCGGTGTTTTGGTCGTGGTTTCGGCCGGGGACGTTGTTGGCGGCGGCGGAGGCGGTGCGGCCGCTGCCGGCTCGGCCTTTGTTTTCGGCGTCTTTGGCGTCGAGGCGGTAAACGAGGTCTGCGGCGTCGGCATCGTTTCCGACGGAGATCCGAGGCCCTCCAGGGGAGAACGCGTCGGCGCGGGGGGCGGCGGAGGTGTGGGAGCCGTTTTTTCAAGGGGGGTTCCGCAATTTTTGCAGAAGCGGGCGTCGTCAAGATTATTCTCGCCGCATTTCGGACAGAGCATCGTCTACCTCAAGAGTTCGTAATGGTTATTCGGCCGTCTTACCGCAGCCGTCGCAGAATTTCGCGTCGGCAGGCAGCTTCCTCCCGCACCCGGCGCACGTGCGCTCTTCGGGTTTCTTATTGTCCGTGCCGACTACACGGCCGCAGTGTTTACAGAACTTCGAATCGGGCGCAATCGGCATCTTGCAGTTCTTACAGGGCACCTCGTCCGTTTCTACAGCCGCCGCGAGCGGTTTGCCCTGGATGTCCTTTATGAAATCGGGGCTGTCCAGGAAAGGCGAAAGCATGTAGGTGAGGGCCAGCGGGCTGGGGAACGAGACACTGACCGTGTCCGTATCGGTTATCTCCCACAGCATGAGGTCGGATTGGTTGGCGCCGGTGACCTCAATCTTCAAATGGGTTACCTCATTATCCCCGCCTACGCGTCCGGAATAGATGGTCAGGTTATTGCCAAGGATCATGAAACGGTTTGATACGATCTCCATCGCCTCTGACGGTATATATTTGCCGTCCTTTTCGGTTACGAGGCGTTTCTTGGTAAGCGCCGAGAGCGCCTTGGCGACCGCGTCGCGGGAGGGTACGGCGGCCGGCACGAGGTATTCTCTGAGCCGGGTCACCAGCCAGTGGCGGTTCTGCTTGCCGAAGGAAAGCCACTCGGCAATGACGTCGAGCGGCATCGGGGACGGATCGCCCGGGGCGCCCTTCAGGATGTCGGCCAACAGCTGCCTTCTCCTGAGGTCGATTACGGCAAAGAGGACCGCAGCCTCATCAAAGGACAATTGCTCGGCGGCAGTTGAGGCGGAAAAGAAGCTTGTCCCCGTATATTGGTTGAGCATGATGAGGAGCTCGGCCGCCGGGGCCGGGTCCTGTATCCTGAACGAATCCCCGCTCTCGAACAGGCAGACCGATTTCTTGTCGCGGAAGAAGATGACGAAAGAATTATAGGGGCCGATACCCCCGTATATGACCCACGTAAACGCGGTTGGCCCGGCCAGCAGCGAAAACGTCTGCTTGTATTTCGCGCCGATTTTCTCGCCGGCCGTAACCACGCCTGTGTCCGCGAGGGCCTTTCGGCCTTCCTCGGACACGGGGGCCTTGTCATCGGGGGGGAGGAAGGGCGACAGGCTTATCTTTTCGCCGTCCAACAGTGATCCTATGTACTGAAATTGGTCTTTCGAAAGCCTCAGGTCTATTTTATCGGCCATGTCTAACCCATTAAGATGATGTGCTAAAATCGCGAATTATCGATCCCGGCTCCAACGCCGCCATTATCGCCTGAAGACGAACTTCGGCTTCGCATACATTTGCGGCGCGGTGCCACCCTGGGGTGCGTTAGGTGTTCCCACGACGGCGTCGATAAACGGGTCCGTGGCGAGCTTGGACACTTCCCCTCCGGCCTGCACGAGGGTTTCGCCGGGAATCGAGCTTACTACTTTTTTGAGATCCCCGAGGAGGTCGACGCCGTGCCGCAGGTCCATCCTGGTATACTTGGTGAAATACTGGAACGTGTCCTTCTGGAATCCGGCCAGTTTACGCAGGAGGCCCGAGGTTGTCCCCTTGGTCAGGATCTTGTTTTTATGCAGAAGATCGTAAATACCGCTGGCGTATTTATTGAAGCCAAGCTCCTTGCCGATCAATCCCCCGCCGATCTCCGCGGCCGATTCTATCGCGCCCTTCATCACCCCGTTTACCGCCGCGTCCTTATAGGCATCAGAGAGTGACTTATATTCCGTTTGGCCCCGGACGAACTTGGCCTGCGCGTCGCTCATCTCGCCGGCGACGTTCTTGGCGCCGATATAAGAGAAATTGAGCGCCTGGCCGCAGGGTCCCGTGACGTTGGACAGCGCGCTCATCGCGGTGTCGCATGCAAATCCGGCCAGCCACAGGCCCTTGGTCAGCGTATTGAGCAGGAATACCTTCGGCGAGAACTCGGATACGGTCGTTGAAAACGGAAAGAAATCCGACTTAAGTGAGACCTCGCCGTCCATGTCGGAAAACGCATCCCACCGAGGCGTGTCCGAGATGAACGTGGTGGGAAGGGTAAATGATTCGGTGGCGATATCGTTGAATTTCAGCGAATCGATCAGCTCGGTGTCCGGCCTGACGGGTACTGATGCCTCCGGGGGGATGGTCACGAGCTTTTCGGGAGTGAGCGTCGGGAACAGCGCCCCGAGGGCCGCCGCGATAGATGGCGGAACCCCGTAGAGCAGCACCCGCGTAAAGCCCTGGCTTCCCCACCACGCACCCCATCCTCCCGCTTCGGAGGCACCTCCGTTATCGGCCAGGGCCCAATCCGGGAAATAAGTCATCATGATCACTTGGGCGGCAAGCGTGGCAAGGCCGAAGATAAACAAGCCCGATTTGCCGGAAAACGTCGGCGCCTTGAGGTCAAAGAAGAGGTAGATACCCAGGACTATGAGGACGATTCCCGTAATAAACCCAAAGGCCCCCCGCAGGACCAGTGAGATAACGAATCCCGGGATGAGGCCCACCATGATCATGTGGGCTGCGGCCAGGTTAATCCCGTATTGTTTCTCAGACTTTTTAGCGAAGGTCCGCAGGACCCAGAGCCAGGCCCGGGCGATGAACCGGGCGATTGCCCAGCCGAAGGATGAGAGGCCGAATATGGCCAAAAAGAGGGCGGCGGCAAAGCCGACGTTCCCGGTAATGATCTTAAACGGGGTAAAGAAGAGCGCAAGCCCCGTGCCGATGATGATCGCCCCGATCCCCGGGTTTCCCGCCTGCTGAATGCGCTCGATCATCATGGCCGGGGCCCGGGTGAGGGTTGGTATGAACTTTTCTTTTCCGAGCTTGAAGTAGGTAAAGACGATCATCCAGACGAAGCCGGAGAGCAGGCCCCAAAGGAGCGTTGAGGAGAGGAAATTCCTCCAGTTGGAAAAGACCCAGTTACCAGCGCCTCCCTGACCGAACCCCCCGTTGGGCCCCGCCAAGAGGTAGGTGTGAATCGCCCAGGTGACGAAAAAGGAGAGGATAACAAAGGGGACGCGCATCAGGATGTGCTTGAAATACCGGCCCGCCTTCGATTCCTTCTTTGCCCCTGTTGCCGGCGGGGAACCGGTATCGGCCTCCGGGGCCGCCGACGGGGCGTCAATACGCTCGCCGGTCGCCTGCCACGCGTGTCCGTCCCATTTCAGGCAGGTCCCGTCTTCGGTTACCTGCCACCAATTTTGCCCCTCATCTTGATATCGGAGTCTCTCGATCTCGGCGAGAAAGGTCTCGCGGATCAGTTGACCGGATGTGTGTTTCTGTAGGAGAGCGATATATTTTTCGCGGGCGGTGTCTCGATCCATACGGTGTGTATACTCCTTGATACGAGCGTACGGGATTTTAGCATTATTATAGAAAAGAAGTCAAGCTTTAGGTACTGGACGATGGTTGATTACCTGGCCGGTGACAGCGCGGCCCGTTCGATGACCGTCACCCCGCCCAGCGTGCCGAACCAGAGGTTTTTATCCTCATCCTCGATGATGCTCGTGATCTCCTGATGGGGAAATCCGTCCCTTTTTGAGAGGATTGAAAAGTCCCCGTCGCGGAGCCGCGCTACCCCGTCGGTTTCCGAACCGAACCAGAGGTCCCCGGCCGAGTCCAAAAATATCGTCCGAACCCGCCACCCGGCCAATCCGTCCTTTTTCGTCAGAACGCGATCGATGCGCCATGCTTCCGCTTCCGGGGCAAACAGCACCGCACCCCCCCGCTCGAAGTAACCGGTCCCGACCCAGATTTTATCCGGGGTCTGTTGAAGAAAGGAGGTGATGTCGTTATGGGCAAGTCCCTCCCTCACCGTGAAATAGTGCCACCGTCCGTCCCGATAAAGGCTGATCCCGCCGGCCGGGGCGGCGTGTGAGCCGAACCACATCCCGCCCCGGGAATCTTCGAGCATCACGTTGACCATGTTATTGATGAGTCCCTGAGCCGTGGTGATTGTCTCGATACGGGAAAAATCCCGGTCCCGAATAATCGCGACACCCCCCCAGGTTCCCACCCACAGCGATCCTTGTCGATCGATAAGGAGGGCGTTGACACGGTTGTCCGGCAGGCCGTCTTTGGTAGTGTAGGTCACGAGCCTTTCCCCGTCCCAACGCGACAGCCCGTCGAAGTGCGCGATCCATACGCTGCCGGTGTCATCGGCCAGGATGTCCTTCACGTAGCTCAACGGGGGCTCCGACTCGATCGTGCGTGTGAGCGTCCTTGTCTTTATATCGATGGCACAGACGCCGTCCATCCCCCCCGCCCACACGGTATCGCCCTGTATCTCCAGGGTCATGACGTTTATGGGCGGACGGATGACGGTCCAGCCCGGCGGTGGGGGCGGCTCGATGAGTAGACGGTAAATGACCCGATCGGCCCAGACCGCCGCGGCAATCACTCCGAGAAAAACGACGCCGACAATAATGCGTCTTGTGAGTCCCTTGCGTTTATGATTCATGGTTTGGCTCGACCGGAGGGACGGCGTGCACGACGCGTCCCGCCCGCAGGACAAGATGCTGTTGGGCCACCGCCTGCGCTTCCGCCTCATCGTGGGTTACGTAGACGAGGCAGGCACCGGTCTGTCTGTGCGTCTTCAGGATAAAACGGAGGAGCCGCTCTTTGAGCTCGGGGTCGAGGTTTGCCAGCGGCTCGTCCATAAGGAGGTGGCGCGGCCGCGCGGCGACGGCCCGGGCAAGGGCAACGCGCCGCTTTTCCCCCCCGGAAAGCCTCGAAGGATATCGTCCGGCAAGGTGCGTGAGATCGGCGTCCGCCAGCACCCGCCTTACGCGCCGGCCGGTCTCCCGTTTGTTGAGACCCGTCAGGCCGAAGGACACGTGCTCGGCCACCGTCATGTGCGGCCAGAGTGCCGGCGACTGGAAAACGAAACCGATGTGACGCAGATGTGGGGCGACTGCCCCGCCGGGTGTGCTGACCGGTAGGCCCCCGAGGGATATTTCACCCTCGTCGGGGAGGTCCAGACCCGCTATCAGACGCAGCAGCGTGGTCTTGCCGCTTCCCGATGCACCGCTGATTACGCATGAGCCACAGTCCCCTACCGCAAACGAGACGTTGTCAAGGACGGTCACGGCCCCAAAGCGTTTGGTGATGTTACTGACAGAAATCATTTTTTCCTTTGGACTATGCCTTGTTCTTGCTTAGAAGCCACAAAACTACGCTAAAGAGAACCAAAAATCCCCAGCTCATCACAAGCGACAGCGCCGCCGTTTGCGGCGTGGCGCCGTAATGGAGATAGGTAAATATCCGCGGGATCATGGTATCGACACCGGGAGGCAAGACGAGAAGCGTCCCCGAAAGCTCGCCTGCCGCCAGCACCCCCACCAGGATTCCTGCGGCAAGGATTCCCGGGAGCATTAACGGAAGCCTCACCTTTAAGAATCCGACTACCGGACCCGTCTCGTGCACCGCGGCGGCATCGAAAAGGATCGGGTCAATCCGCTGTCCGAAGCAAAACAGGAGGATGGCCGCCCACGGAGAGAACCGAGCCACCGACACCAGTATCGGAAATACGAGCGTATCGTTAAGGGGCGCAAAGACGGGCATATTGCCCATGTATACCAGCCCGATACCGAACAGCGAGCCCGGAATTGCCGGCACCACGAGGGCCATAACCCACAGTATCCTTCCCCTCCGACCGATCCCGCGCATACCGTCGGCCCACCAGAAGGAAGGGACCAGCGCTATCAATGTCGAAAACAGGGCGCAGAACAGGGTGGTATATATCGCGCTCTTCGCGGACCCGACGGCGGCAGCGAGGTCTGAGACCGATCCGACGTCCAACCAGAGCGCAAACGTCGGCACGACGAAACAGAGAACGGCAAGGACCAGGCAAAGAACGGTAAGACCGTTGGTACACGGCCCAAGCTCGAGGCGAAGGCTCCTGCCCAATGCCCCCTTCGGAGTCTCGGCCGCCACGTCCCTCATCGTGGATTGAGCCGACAACACGACCGCGGCGGTTATGACCAGGAGCGGCACCGAGAGGAGAAAGGCCCTCGCGGGACTATTCTCGGCCGAAAAATCGGAGAATACCTCAAGCGGATAGACGCTCACCGAAAAGAGGGAAGGTACCGCGTAATCGGAGAGGGTCATAACGAACAGGAAGACCGCGGCGGAAATCAGGGCCGGAAAGATCAAGGGAAGCGCCACTTTTAAGAGGGTCTTCAGATCGTCTCCCATCATGCGGGCGGCCTCGATGAGCGCCGGGTCCAGATTCCTGAGGGCGATCAGACAGATGCCGAATGAGAAGGGGAGAAGGGACATCGTTTGTACCCATACGGCGCCGAACCACCCTCGCAGGGGAGGGAAGAAGAACCCGTGGGAGGTCAGCCACCCGGAGACATCTGCCCATGCCGCCATCCAGGCCAGGGCGTGGATGGTCGGAGGGATCGGCAGAACGGCCAGAATCAGGATCGGTAATATCCGCGTCCACCGTCGGTCCCGGCTAAAAAAGAAAGACGCACAGAGAACCCCGATAACGGTCCCGCATACCGAGACCCCCGCCGCGTATAAAAGGCTCGAAAGCAAGAGCGACAGCCGCCTGCCGGTTGGGAGCATCAATAACAGGGTATCAGGGCCGCTGCCCGCTATTTCCCGTACCACGGGGGGAATGAGGAAGATAAGCGGACCAAAGACGAAAAGAAAAAAGGAAACCAGGCCGATGAAGGCCAACAATCTGCCGGAGGAAAACCGTGCATCGGCTTGTGAGTGCAAAGGCATTATGCTCCCGTCCTACTGTAGGAAGATCTCGCCCAGGTCGTCTTTGGCCGGCGAGAGGTTCTCGACTATTTCGGCATACGGGATGTCCATCCCCTTTATATCGGTCATCGGGATACAATCGGGTCCGACGCCGGACTCACGCACCGTGGTCTGGAAGAATCCGGCCCCAACCAGGGCGTCTTCGGTTTCGGCCATAACGAGGTAATCGATGAGTTTTTCTCCGTTCTGCGGATTCGGGCCGCCCCGTATCAGGGCGACGCTGTTAGGGACGATAAGTGTGCCGAAGGTCTCCTGATCGGGGAAGACCACGGCAACCGGGTCTCCCCGGTCTACGGCGACGCAGGCGTCGTCGGTATCGGTGAGGCCCATCATGAGCTCACCCCGGGCCACGAGGTCCCGCACGAGGGCATTGCCGTCTATAATACGAACTCCGCGTTCCCGTATATCGCCGAAGAACTTTTTTGCCTCGTCAGCACCCCAGAGCCCATAGAGCGCGGCCGCATGGGTCTTGGTCGTGCCGAAAAGCGGATTTGCCATGCCGATCCGATCTGCAGGCCATTTCGGATCGAGGAGATCATAGATCGAATGGGGGAAATCCTCTTTCTTGACAAGGTCGGTATTGACGATAAAAATACGCGCCCTCCCACCAAAGCAGGTCCAATACCCCTCGGGGTCCTTAAACGGCGCGGGGATATCGCCGGAGTTTGGCGAGGAGTAGGGAGTCAAAACGCCGTTTTCCTTAAGAAGAATCGTCTGTGAGAATTCATTGTTCCAGAAGACGTCCGCCCTCGGGCGGTCCTTTTCTGCTACAAGCCTCATCACCAGTCCCGTTGTCTTGGATGCCTCTACGTCATAGACCGCCTTCACTATGATTCCGGTGTTTTCCTGAAATTCATTAAAGATCGGCTCGGCGTATTCACGGTCGACGGCGGTGTATATGATCACCTCATCCTTCTTATCCGTCGTACAGGAAACAAGAAGCAATAAAGGCACCATAATCAGTATCGCGGCGCACGAAATCGTTTTCCTCGTATGCATTGCCATGTTAAAACTCATTATAACTCCTGTGGGGCGAAAACACGCCTTCAGACCGTAGCGCAACAGAAATCGGAAGACAGGACGATGTGTCGAGCAACCCCCCGATCCGGCCATCTATAGCAGACTATATGAATAAATGCACAAGACCAGGTAAACGAGGCGACCTGTATCCCGGCGTGTGTGTCTACGAGCTTGACGGCCTGGGGAGCTTCGGGATAAGCCACGAGAGGAAAGCCCTCTCGCTTCTGGTTTGGAGCGCCACCGTCCCCGGACCGGTCAATTCCACTACGAGCCCCTCGCCGGAAAAGAGCGTGCTCTTGAGCCCGCCGACGGCCTTTACCTGATACCCTATCCCCTCGTCGAAGGCCACCAGGTGTGTCGTATCGACGACGTACTTCTGGCCCTGCGCAAGCGTCATGGTGTGTATTGCGCCGTAGCTTGAAAGTATAAGTGTTCCCGAACCGCTTATCCTGAGCATGAAGAGCCCCTCACCCCCAAAAAAGGTCTTGGCCCCGCCCCACTTGGTATCGACGGTAATTCCATCGGAGGAGGCCAGGTACGAACCCGATTGGACGAGGAGGCCGGCGTTGCTGAGGTTGGTTGTGATGATGTCTCCGGGCAGCGTTGGGGCAAGCGTAATCTCGCCACCCCCCGACGGGGCGGTGTAGGTGTTAATGAAGAAGCTTTCGCCCCCAAGCACCGAGCGGGCAAGTGACTTGAGTACACCCCCCCGCGCCTGGGTTTCGATTACGAGATCGGGCGACATGCTCACCATAGCCCCCGCTTCGGTCCTGATCATTTCATTCGAGTCGAGTTTGACAACAGCAAGGGAAAAGGAAGGACGGTAGAGAATCTCGGTCTGCATGGATACTCCTTTCGATGTAATACGTTGGTCAAAAAGGATCTGTCTTGGTTACATAGTGAAGACTATGTTACGGTCTCATATCATCTATCGTCACGAAACAGGCAGGATTTCGTCAGTCGCGCGACCCTCCGGATCTGATCCGGCACGATGCTCACATGAGTATACCGGAAGGGTGAATTATACGTATAGAGGCCCCGATCTGTCAATACATTACACCCAGATGGTTCGTTAGGAGATATGCGCACCGGACCGCGGGACGGAGGAAGCGATCTGCGTAAGTCTTGGGCGTATAAGGAATGCTATTCATATACAAATACTTGCGTATCGGTATAGAATAATATGTTACAAAAAGTGTTACAAGGACCGGGGAATCGTGGGGCATTGAAAATACAATGATGACAGTACAGTATCGTCAGCAATGGCCTGCTTCTCATCCGTGGGCCGCGAGTATAGATAGGCGCCGGCCGCGCCAAAATTGTATTCCATATGAGGACACACTGATCCGTCTTTATTCAGCACTCTTTCCCTATATAGTTCAGTAGCGGCTTCAATATGCCTGCACCATTAGAACGGCTCCTTGCCCTCTTCTTCACGAAAAGGACGAAGCTCTACCCATAATAAACGGTAGAATATGCAAAGGAGGAATCCATGGAGGCTTCCAGCGGTGAATTATTGGGTCCGTCGACAGGCCCTTTTTCTTATTGATATGAATAATTTTTGTGATATAATCTTCAAACATCATATATATACCCACGCCTGATAGATCGATGTGCCTGCGTGGGTGTTGTTACTTTGGGGGTGCGTATTATGGAAGATCGCTTCATCAGCAACATGACGTTTCGGGTGGTGCTCCTTGGGATCCGGGAAATAATCGGGGAAAACGGTCTCAACACGGTGCTCAACTACACGAAGCTCGCGAAGTATCGGGACAATCTCCCGCCCAACGACCACGAGAAAAACCGGAGCCTCGCCTCGGAGGTTGCCGCCGTGGACGGGGGCGTGGCCGATATCTTCGGCGATAACGGCGCCGCGGCAATCCTCTTTCAGGTAGGAAAGATGCAGGCCAAATGGGGGCTCGAGGAAAATCCTGATACGGTCGCGGCTGCGCGGAATATCTTTTCGGGGATGAGCGGGTTTGATACCGCCAAGACGGCGCTTGAACTGGCGGCCGGGGTGGTGGCGGCTGAGACCGACAGCAAGGCGTGGGTCCAAGTCGACGGACAGGAGTTGCTCTATCACATCGACGAAAATACGCACTCCTTTGGCATGAAGAGCAAGACGCCCGTCTGCCATGTCACCTCGGGCTTCGTTACGGGGGTTATCGCCTGGGCAACGGGAGAGGGAGGGTGGACTGTGCAGGAGGAGGCGTGCATGGCCATGGGAGCACCCCATTGCACCCACCGCGTGAGGAAGGCAGGTCAGTAAGGTACAGGGAAAACCGAAGGCCTCCGACACTATTGGAAGGATCAAATGACGAATAGTTGAAATAGAAGAAACCGCGCCATGACGGTGTGCGGATGCTGAATTATGATAATAAAAAAACCGCCCCAAGCCGAAAAGGAATGGGGCGGTTTTTTTAAGGGCCATACTACGATACGATATCCTTGACCGTCTCGGCGATCCCGTTCTTATTGATCTTGTAGCGGGCATAAAGCTCATCCGGGTATCCGATGGCCGAAAAGATATCCGGCACTCCCAGCCTCTTGAATTTCACGGCCACCCCCGCTTCCGTGAGCGCCTCCGAAACTGCGCCGGCAAGCCCGCCGACGATGCTGTGCTCCTCGGCGGTAACGATCTTTCCGGTATCCCGTGCGGCTTTCATGAGCGCGTCGATATCCAGCGGCTTGATCGTGTGCATATTGACGACCCTGATCTTGACCCCCTTCTCTTTGAGCTCGTCTGCCGCATCGCAGGCAGCCTTTACCGCCACGCCGCACGCAATGACCGCCGCGTCCTTGCCGTAGTCCCGCATGATAACAGCCTTGCCGATTTGGTAGTCGTAATTATCGTCAGGGTACGCCATCGGCTCCAGCGCCCTCCCGATACGGATATAGACGGGGCCGGGCAGCGTGGCTGTGGCCATTACGGCCTTCCCCGTCTCGATCGAGTCGGCCGGAACGATGACGGTCATGTTGGCCATCGACCTAAGGATCGCGATGTCTTCGGTGGAGTGATGTGTTGTGCCGCCGTTACCCTGGGAAAGCCCCGCGTGGGTGGCGATGATCCTGACCGGAAGGTTCGGGTAGGCGATGTCCGTCCTGATCATCTCGGCGCAACGCAGGGACGCGAAGACCGCAAACGTCGTGACGAACGGGATCTTGCCGCAGACGGCCATCCCGGCCGAGGCCGCAAACATGTTGGCCTCGGCGATGCCGAAGTTGAAGAAGCGCTCAGGGAAAGTTTTCTTGAAATCCCCGGTCTTGTTGGAGCGGGTCATGTCTGAGGTGAGGACAACGATGTCTTTATTGTCCTCGGCCATCTTCGTGATCGCCTTGCCGTAGATTTCGGCCTGGGTAAACTGGTCATAGGTGTCGGTCGTATAGGTGAAATCCAGAACGATCGATTTTTGTACGTCATCGGCCATTTCATGTCCTCCTTTTCGGGCGGCAGTTCCCGATGCAGGTAAGCGCTTCGGCCGATTTGGCCTTGTCCAGCCCCGCGTAGTGCCAGATGGGGTTGTTCTCCATGAAATCGACGCCCTTTCCCTTCACCGTTCGGGCAACGATAAGGGTAGGCGTGGGATCGGACGACGGCGGGAGCTTGTCCAGCGTGTCCACGAGGGCTCCCATGTCGTGTCCGTCGATATCAAAAACGCGCCACCCGAAGGCCTCCCATCGTTTGGCGATCGGCTCGATGGCCATGATCTCCTCGGTGGGGCCGTCCAGAGACAACGTATTCCTGTCGATAATCGCCACGATGTTGCCCAGCTTGAAGTGGGACGCCGCCGGTGCCGCCTCCCAGACCATCCCTTCGTTGATCTCGCCGTCCCCCATTAAAACAAAGACCCGCCAGCTCTTCTTGTCAAGCCGGGCGGTAAGTGCCATCCCGACCGCCACCGACAGGCCGTGTCCCAGAGATCCCGTGCTCATGTCGCAGCCGGGGATCTTCTTCATATCCGGGTGCATTCCAAAGGGGCTGTCCAGGTTATTGAAGGTGTTGAGCCAGTCGGGTGAGAAAAAGCCCTGGTCGGCCAGCACCGGGCAGTAGGCGACGGCGCCGTGCCCCTTTGAGAGGATGAAGCGGTCACGATCGGCCCATGTCGGATCGCCCTGCTTCAGATTCATGGCGTAATAGTAGACCGCCACGATGACGTCGGCCATAGAGAGCCCGCCCCCGAGGTGCGCCCCCCCGGCGATGGACGATAGCCGTATTATCTCCCTCCTGAGCCACTCGGCCTTGTCGTCGAGGTAGTCCAGGAGTTGATCTCTCGACTTAGAGTCTTTCTTGTGCATACCGAAGTCCTCCTTTTTATCTGAGCGCCAGGGAGAATCAGCCTGTCGAGCCCCGCCTTACCGTGATAATCTCTCTCACCGTGTTGGCGGTCTTGTTCTTCAGTCGTTTCATTGGCTCATCCTTCAGGTGCAGTTGACCATTATTTTCACCGCTTGGCCTGTCTCGTGGGCGGCAAACGCCTTATGGGCGTCGGCCAATATAAAACGGTGGGAGATCAGGGAAACGAGATCAAGCTTCGGGAGCATGTTCATCGCCCGCGGGAATGTGTAGGGGGAGAAGAAGACCGCCTTGATCGTCATCTCCTTTGTGTACATGATAAACGGCGAGATGGGAATCGTGAAGTCCGCGGGATAGACCGCGAAGAAAAAGAGCGTCGACTTCATCCCGGTGATCCCCAGCGCCTGGTTTGCCGCCGCGGCGTTTCCGGAGGCCTCGATCACTACGTCAAATCCCTTGTACCCCGTCGCCTCAAAAGCCTTGGCGATCACGTCTTCTGTCGTCGGATCAACGACCACGTCGGCGCCGAGCTTTTGGGCGAGCTTCCTCTTTGAGGCCACCGGCTCCGTCACGAAGATCAGAGAGGCCCCCGAGAGCCGGGCAAGCTGCATGAGGATCAGGCCGATGGGGCCCGCCCCCGCGATGGCCACCGACATACCGGGTTTGATATCGGCCATGTCGATGCAGTGGATACAGACCGACACGGGCTCGGCGAACGCCGCAACGTCCGGCTTTATCCCATCGGGTACGGCGAAGACCTGCTGGCGGTCGGCCACGACGAACTCGGAAAAGCCCCCGTTGGGTCTCCAGAGCTCAAAGAGCCGCTCGCAGTAGTGCTGCTGGCCGTTGCGGCAGCGGTAGCAGTCGCCGCAGTAGCGGACCGGGTTGGTGACGACCAGCTGGCCCACAGCGATATCCTTCACGTCGGGGCCAACCTCTTCCACGATTCCCGAGAGCTCGTGGCCCATGTATAAAGGAAAGTCGCCCGGCAGCACGAGCGTCCCCGCGTAGACCGAGTGATCCGTGCCGCAGAGCCCGCACTCGGCCACCCTGATTTTCACGTCCCGCGGCCCGACCGTCGCCACGGGGACGTCCATGAGCGCCAGGTCGCCTATACCCTTGAGCATCAATGCCTTCATGCAAGCCTCCATGATAGATTATTTGTTATCAGGACTGATCAATATCAACTGGATTTCGTCAGCGTGACAGAGAGACCGATTTAACCAATGCGGCATGTCTCTTTGATTTGTTATGGTTTGATGACGAGCGAGTTCCATTACCGGTCTGTCCTATATTCCATACTCCGCGCGCTCGATAAGTTCTTGCTGCATATCTTTATTGAGCGTTACAAAATAGGCATTGTATCCGGAGATCCGAACCAGGAGATTCTGGTAGTCCTCAGGATGATACATTGCATCTTTGAGCATGTCCGAGGTCACTACATTGAGCTGCATCTGCATTCCGCCGAGCTCAAAATAGGTCTTTACCAGTGAATGCATGATGTCAACGGTCTTCTCGTGACTATGGGTCATCGCGGGGACTATCTTTACATTAAAGGCGATGTTGTTATTCATCTTTTTCGGATCGAGCTGAGCGACGTCCCGGATATTGTCAAGGATATTGTTGCTCGCGTTGGGCGAAGGGGTAAGGCCGGGGGTGAAGGCTTTTCCCGCATGTCTTCCGGATGGCAGTGCCCCGGCCAGCGTCCCAAATGCGACATGGTTTGCCATCGACCAGAACCCCGCTGTGTATCTACCGCCCCTGAAATTCCTATGGGCAAAGTATATATCATGGGTAAATTTCGTAACGTTGTTTGCAATCGCCACCGCCTCCCGGCTCCCGCTTCCAAAGAGCTTTACTTTCTTGGTCACCGTAGCGTGCAGAGAGGGATTATCCTCAAAGTTGCCGTCAATGGCCTCTTTGAGCTTAGTAAAAGTGATTTTCTTTTCGTCATACACCAGTTTCTTGATGACCATCAACGAATCAGTCACGTCCGCCAAGCCGATACAGGCCGAACCGGACGAATTATATTTTGCGCCTCCCTTCGTCGCGTCTTTCCCGCCGGTAATACACCCACTGATGAGCGATGACAACAGCGGCGTGGGACGGATGACGCTGTGGGCCTCCCCGAGCATGTTGTTATACTCAACTGACCGATCTATGAGAAATTTGAGTTGTGTCTTGAAAGCATCGAAAAAGGCGTCGAATGTCTTGAAATCTCCGTTGGCTCCGTTGGTCCCATTATCATATATCATGCCGGTTTTTGGACCCACGTCCCATCTCATGAGGGGGTGGCGCCCATTATTCAGCGCCATTTCCAGCGCCGCCACCATGTTCATCATCATGCAGTTGGTGTGCCCCATGTGCTTTCCCGAGATCGTCGGTTCCACGCACCCGGTTGCAGCCCAGTCCCTGAGGTCTTCGGGCCTATAATTGAGCTCTTCCAAAGACTTCATTACCGCGTGATCGTTGTGCATCGAGGGAGTTGCGGTGGTGATCAGGTTAACCTCGCATAACCGCTTGAGATACGCATCGCTGTTGAGCCCCGGCGTAAAGCGAGCGTTCACGTTGGGGTCCCGGATGCCCAGTAGTTCCGTTACTTTAAGAAAGATATACGTCATGTCGCACACGGCGTCTTTCCCGTCGGGAGTCATTCCTCCCAGTGTTATTGCCTGGTCAGATGAACTGCCCCCGAAAAGGTAATTGCCGATATCCGGCACCAACGGGAGATGATCGGTGCAGCGCATGTAGAAGCAGCCGACAAGCTCAATAGCTCTCTCAATATATTCCGTTTGCTCTTTTTTGGTTTTCAGCTTCTTAATGTCCGCTTCAAAATAGGGCTGGAGCCATTGATCCATCCTGCCGAGGGAAAGCCCCGCGTTCGTGTTTTCCATATGGAGTGCTACCCAACCGATCCATATTGCGTTAATCGCCTCATCAAGCGTACGGGTTGGATTTTCGGGGACATGGTTGCATATTTCTGAAAGCCGCCGGAGTTCCGCCTTTCTTGTTGGGTCGCTTTCTTCTTCGGCTTGCTGCGCCGCCTGTTTCGACAAGTTTTTTGCATAACTCGCGACCCCCGCAAGACATATTTCCATAGCGCCCAGCGTGTCCTTTTTCTGCCGGGACGCCGTGGCGTCGTTCTTTAGCTCGTCATTGATCTCCCTGATAAGTCCCTTTATTCCTATCCTGAGGAGTTTTGGGAAATCCAAGATCGTGTGAGAGAGGGCGGCCACCTTAAAGAGAAAGTAGACCGCAAAACGCTCGTCCAATTGCTGGCTGAGAGGATTACCATATTTTGTTCTTACCCATTCGCGAAAGTTCTTATCCATCCAGTAGGGAAGGACATGAGAATGGAGTATCTTGACCGTTTCATCCGAGATCGTATAGGGATTCAACCGCCTATCGGGCGCCGATTTCAATTCTCCCCATAACAATGCCGCGTGAGCGTCTTGGTAGAGGATTACGCCGATTTCTTTTGTCGTCGAAGTACCGGCAACAAGGTCGTTCTTTCCGATGATCGGTTTCTTGTTCTCCATCAGGTATTTGAACGCCTGTGCCTGGCGGAGCTCGTTTTTTCCATTATCGCCGTTTTGAGACAGGGTGAAACCGTTCTTTACAAAGAAATCGGTCAACAGCTTTGGCCTTTCGGGGCATACCTCCGGCTTCGTGTTGAAGTGGAGGCGTAAAAACTCTCCGAGACGAGGAAAATCATCGATTTCATACTCGGACAGGTAGGGGTCTTCAAGATACAATACCCCCTTATCAACTCGTTCTCCCTTGATCTTAGTCCTTTTCCTTCGGGCCAGTTCGTTGAGACAGCCCGGATCAGCCTCTTGAGAGATCCGCCGATTTTCCGCGAGTTCTGCTCGTATCTGTTTGCCGAGCATCTTCTTGTGCTTTTTCCCGAACAACAGCGAGATATAATAATTAAAGGGATTCAAACAGGTCAGGTTGCCGTCCGTTCTCATCTTGTTTTTCAGGAGGAGATTAATCACCTCATTGGGCGTTATTCTCAGCATCTCAAGGAGCGTCTTGTCATCAATGAAGATCAGCGTTACGTCGATATTACGCGGGATTTTCTTCGTAACCGAGACCTTTCCATCCTTAAAGGTGATCGCCTGATTTACGCTATCGTTCTCGGTCCTGAAACCGACGGAAAAATTAATCCAGCCTTGGGTCGATCGCATGTGCTTTCTTATCGGCGGGATGTAATTGAAAAGGAACGCAATGAGGAGAAATAGAAGGCGTACAATAGAATTAGTGAATGTCTTCCTGTTCATGTTGATTCCTCCCGGTCACAGTGAACGGAAAAGCCGTATAGATAGTGTCTTATCTCAGCTCTATCTGTTATCTATTCGTACCAATCCATCTGTCGTGAAACAGATGAAACGTGCCGGGCGGTATCCCGGCTGAGCGCCATACATGCTATTGACGCAAGGAGTATCCTCTATAGTCCTTGGAAACGAGGCAAAAAATGCCGAACCCTAAACCTACATCCGGCTCTTTTTCTCCGTTATTGTCCTTTTGCGTCTTTTCAGGCATGTCCTTTCTTGGGTGTTAGCATTTACCCGACGGACGCCTTGTCTACGATATCTTCAACATGACCTTTATTACGTCGCTCGATTTCTCCTTGGCGAGTTTGAAGGCTTGTTTGTAGTCCGCAAAGGGGAATCGATGGGTGATGAGGCCGTCGACGCTGATCTTCTTTTTTCCGATAAGGTCCATGGCCAGGGCAAAGGAGCTCGTCTTTTTACCCTGGTAGGTCTCGGAACCGTGGGCGTTGATCCCCTTTATCGTCAGTTCCTGCTGCCAGACGGGGGTCTGGTCAAAGGATACCGGGGAGAGCTGGTTTCCAATCATGATATACTCGCCCTTTGCCTTGAGCCATCTGAGCGAGTCGTGGATGGTAGCCGAGTAGCCCACGCAGTCGTAGATCAGGTCAAACCCTCCCAGCGTCGTGTTGTTGCCAAGGGGTCCGCGGTAGAGTTTTGCGCCCGTGGCTTCTGCCACGGCCCGGTAGGGGTCTCCTTCCAGCACGTGATCGGCACCGTATTTTTTTGCCAGTTCCTTCTTGAAGGGGATCTTCTCGAGGGCATAGAGGGTAAAGTCCTTACCCAGCGCCTTGGCTATCTGAATGACCCCCAGGCCGATGGTCCCGGCCCCGATGACAAGGACCTTTTCGCCCCTTTTCGGCAGCCGGCTGAGCACCGCGTGGAGGGAAACGGCCGTCGGTTCCACCAGCACCGCCTGATCGTCGGTGATATCCTTGGGTACCTTGACCAGCTGGGTCTTGTGGGCAAGGAATCGCTCCGAGAAGCCGGCACCGAGGTTGGGAGGCAGCGTCCCCTCCGAAAAGTTTTCGCAGAGGGTGTAGTTCCCCTCCTTGCACGGCCCGCAGGGGGGTGCGATCTCCTTGGTAGAACAGCACGGGAGGTAGCGTTCCAGGATTACCCGGTCGCCTATGGCAAGAGCCGTAACGCCCGGTCCCTTTTCAATTACCGTTCCCACCACCTCGTGGCCCATAAAGGCCCGGGGGACGCCGGGGAGCGCCGCGATCGATATCCCGGGACTTGCTTTGACGAAGAACATCGCGATGTCGGCCCCGCAAATCCCTGTCGCCAGAGATTTTACCCGCACCCAGTTCTTGCCGGGGAGTTCCTGCTCGGGGATGTCGGAAAAGCCAACCGGTGAGAGCGGCGTGTAATAGATGAAGGGCAACGCGGGGGCAAGGGCCTTTGTTGCTAGGATTTTCGGCACACTTACGTCAAAATAGATCGATTTCATGTTGGACCTCGTGAAGGTGTTTTATATTGTTTCGTAGAGAGCGTTTTTAGTTTGGAATCGCGCCATAGCATCTCACCGTGACTCTCGCCTCTCTACGAGCGGAAAGCCAACAGCTTAATCAAACCTGAAGAGAACCGCTATTAGTATACCTGGTTGAAGGGTTTGTGTTGTGTGTCTCCTTTATAGCGTACCAGTATTACTTGACGAGAGGGGGCAATCCAATCCGTAGGACAGACATCATGGCGCCGCCTTTCTCGTTATACCGCGTGAAGCCGTCCCGGGCACATACCCCATGGACATGGAGATTTCGATGGAGATTTCTATCAGATCGTCCACGAGGGAAGAAGGGAGTTTCCGGATAAGGTCCGGGGGTTGTACCGAAAGGCTGACGGCGGCAATCGGGTTTCCCATTCGATCATAGATGGGGGCACCGATACAGCAATGTCCCGAGACATATTCCTGGTTGTCCGTCGCGTAGCCTATCCTGACGATATCTTCCAGCTCATCGAGCAAGGCCTTCTTACTGACAATAGTCCGAGGCGTATAGGCAGATAACTCGGCGTGTTTGAGATAATCCCGTATTTGTTCCTTCGGGAGGAACGCAAGTATCGACTTTCCAAGGGCGGTACAATGAGCGGGAATCCGCGGTCCCAAAAACTGGGTCTGGGTTACATCGGAGGAGGGAAAGCGATTCATCGTGACAAATACGCTCTCACGATCCCAGAGCCCCAGTCGAACCATCGTGGAACGATTCTGAGCGAGACGACGAGCCGGCCCCAGGCCGACAAGATTTATCTTAAGGGTCCCCGAAAGGATCATCCCCAACTCGTAGATCCTGAGGCCAAGACTGTATTTGTTGTTTTCCGCGTCCTGTATCAGGAATCCCTGCTCTACGAGGGTCTTCACAATGCCGTGGGCCGTCGCCTTTGGCATACCGATGCTCTTGCTGATCTCGGTAATACCCAAGTGAGGCCTCGTGATTGAAAAGAGTGAGAGGATATCGATGGCTTTACGAATGGATTGAACGCTCATGAGCGAACTCTTTCATGGCATGTTGCATGTTCAACATTATCGAACATAATATGGTATCACTGAACATAAAATAATGACAATAGGATGTCAAGGGAATTAATCCGGTTCGTTATTTTTACTATGAGCGTTGCCTCGTCGTCCTTTCCGAGTCCATGTAAAATAGTAAGCGCCGCCGGTAAAATGCCGGCTGTTAATGCTGCGTATTGATTAATGGAGTAGTGCTTTTCCGCGAACGCGCTATAAAAAAGTGTTACAGAAACAGGGGCATTTCAGGGCATTGTGGGGCGCTGCGGGGACATCCAGATAACCGAAAATATAGTAATGTCCGTACATCACCCTCAAGGGTAAGCTGCTTCCGATCAATGCGTCGCAGGTTCGATTCCTGCCGGGCGCGCCAATGATTTTAATACCATACACGACCGCCAATCCGTTTGAATAACCTCCGTACGTATAAAAAAACTCAAAAAGTTTTTGAAATTACAGCCATTCTTAGCTATAATGAGGCACATCCACAATCCAACGCAAACTTTTTTCCGAATACTCCGCTGAAAATTCCTCACGTCTGCTCAAGAGAGCCCTTTTAGTATTAGTCCAGAGGATGAATACCTATCAGAAAGGCATTATTATGAAAAAGACCATTATCCCTTTTGCGGTGATTGCGGTTTCGTTCCTTCTTCTTACCACTGCCGCCGCGGGGACACGGGAACAAGCCGATGCGTATGCAAAGAAAGGATTTGAGCTCTATGGAACCGGCACGTTCAAGGCGGCCTTCGAGGCCTACGAAAAGGCGCTGGAAATCTACCGGGAGATCGGGCTGAGACGGGGAGAGGGGATCACGCTTTCCGATCTGGGCCGTACGTGTGAAAAGATGGATCGGCTCAATGACGCGCTCTTGTATCATACCGAGGCGGCCGACGTCTTTCGACAAATCGAGGGTTGGACGGACCTGGGAGACACCCTGCATATGATAGGTCTGATACATTTCAAAATGGGCCAATATGATGAAGCGCTTTCTTTCTTGGGGGAGGCGTTGGCTCTCAAAAAGGAGACAGGCAACACGAGAGGAGAGTCGGTCGTCCGGATCGATATGGCCGAGACCTATCTGAGGATGGGAGACCGGGGAAAGGCCCTCTCCTGCATTCAGGATATCGTCACCATGGCCGAGGCGTCGGCCGATAGGCATTTCAAGGCCCGGCTTTCCTACGATGCGGCGTTACTCTATCACCGTATGGATCTGCCGGACTCCACCATAATCCAGGCCGAAAAGGCGATCGGGTATTACCGGGAGACCGGTGATGCCCCGGGCACGGTCACGGCTATGATCCTTTTGGGGGACGGGTATCTCAAGGTTCCCCGATATGAAAAGGCAATCGACGTCTACCGTGAGGCGGAAAAAACGGCCGTTACGGACCAGGAAAAAGTCAAGTGTCTCGATAGGCTGGGGACCGCATTTATTACGGCGGGCGACGTGAAAAGCGGCATCACCTATAAGAACCAGGTGCTTGACTATTACCGCAAGACTGGCGACCGGCTCAACGAAGCAATGGTGCTGTTTTCCCTGGCGGCCTGTACCCTCGGTGACGAGGACGAAGCCATCCGCCACCTCACCGATGCCCTCGATATTTTCCATGAGATTAACAATCCCGTCGGTGAAGGTTTCTCCCGCGCCGCCCTCGCTCTCGTCTATTTCTCTAAGAAAGATTTTAAGCAGGCGAAACGCTACTCGGCCCAGGTCCTGTTCATCGTCGAGAAGGCAAAGCTCCAGGAGATCATCGACCCGCTCTATCTCGGGATGCTCTACGTCGGCAAGGGGCAGTATAAAGAGGCGATCGCCTTTTTTGAGAGGTCGCTCGCCAGAAACCGCGAAACGGGAAACTACCTGGAAATAGGGTATGCCGCCGGCTACCTCGGCTTCGCACATAAGGCGCTCGGTGAATCAGAAAATGCCGTCGAGTATTATAAGACGGCCATTGACGTCGCCGAGAAGATCAGGGCCGATATCAACGCGGAGAGCCTGAGATCGGCCTTCTTCGGGGGCGCCTCGTTTGCCTATGACGAGATCGTTGAGCTCTTGGTTGGATTGGGGCGGACTCAGGAGGCTTTCGAGTATATGGAGCGCGGCAGGTCGCGGAGCCTGTTGGACCTGCTCGGCACCAGGACCCTTATCGTGAGGGAAAAGGATGCGCAGGGTTTGGTGGCCGGGGAAGAGCGGCTGAGAAACGAGATTAAGAGGCTCGGCCACAAGGGCAACGTCTTTTCCGATCTCACTACCCTCGTCTCGACGGGGGAAAAGACGACGCGGGAAATAAAAGAGGCCCAGGATAACTACGTTGCCCTCACCGAAGAGATACAGAAACGATATCCCGAGCTCGGTTCTCTCGTCTCCGTGAAACCCCTGACATCCGGGGAGGTGCAATCGTTGTTGATCCCCGGCGTGCGGGTCATAGAGTATTATCTCACGGAAGAGATGGTTTACATTTTTTCCCTATCGAAAGACGATTTGGCGGTCTTTACCGTAAAGATGAATCGGGACGAGCTGGGCAAGAAGATCACCGAGTTCCGGCAGGCCATCGTCAATTCCCTCGTGAAAAAGGACACGGACGATTTCTTAATAAAGTCGCAAGCACTTTACGACATCCTGATTACCCCGGCCCTCACGTCCGCCGGGGAAAAGACTCTGATCATCATCCCCCACCGGACGCTGCACTACCTTCCTTTTTCGGCCCTTTATAACGGCAAGGAATACCTGATCGATACGCATACGCTGATCGTCGATCCGAGCGCCAGCAGTCTCGGATTCGTTACTAAAAAGAAAAAAAAGCCGACCGGCCGTATCATCGCCTTTGGCAACCCGACGACCGCCTATAACCCGCTGCCGTTTGCCGAGCGTGAGGTTGAAACGATCGGCGAGATCATGGGGAACGTGGATGCTTACTTTCAGGATCGGGCGAAGGAGACTACCGGGAAAGACAGGTTCAAGGAATACGCCGTCATACACCTGGCCTGCCACGGAAAGTTCAGGGAAGATGATCCGCTTCTCTCGAGCCTTTACCTGGCGTCCGACAAGAGCAACGACGGGATGCTCTCGGTCTGGGAGCTTTTCGGGCTGGACCTGGGCAGATCGTCGCTGGTGGTGCTGTCGGCCTGTGAGACGGGGCTGTCCAAGGTCCTCAATGGGGACGAGTTGATCGGGCTGTCCCGCGGATTCATCTATGCGGGGACGCCGTCGCTCCTGGTAACCCTGTGGGAGGTGGCCGACGATTCGACGGGTGCCTTGATGGCCGATTTTTACAGGAACCTTAAGCAGGGCGTGACCAAACCCGAGGCGCTGCGCCGGGCCCAGCTTTGGCTGAAAACCCAGAAGGGCTTCGAAAGCCCCTTTTACTGGGCTGCCTTTGAGATGGTCGGGCATTGGGAGTAGGGCGCGGCCCGTGCGCCCCGAACGCGGATAAGTGCTACAGGACATGTTATAAATCCGCGGGAATTGCAGGCCATCCTGAAACCTTCCACGATCGTGCGGGGAAATGAAGATTCAATGAGGTCAATAGATTATCGTCAAGAGCGGCCCACTTCTCTTTCGAGAACCGCAGCTTCGATTGCCACCGGGAGTCGATGAGACCTCCCGGCGGGCCGGCCTTATAAGGCCGAAGCAGGCCGCCGTAAACGGTGCGGGGTAATTCCCGTTGCCCTCTCCGATCCGCAATACCCACCGCTCATCCCATCTCGGTCGTGCTCCCATACTATTCGGCGGCTCCGTCGACCTTCCGGTATCCCGGGTTTGCAGAGACCCAAGCCCCGCGAACCGTCGGCCCTCCCGGCGGCCACGGTATATTTTCACCGGTCCGTCGTTTTTTCTCTTGACAAGGTACCCGTAACCAGTATATTGGTATTACCAATTAGCCAAATCCATGTTCGGTTGTCGTTATAGACCGGAAAGAGGTCTGCATGACGCCCGTAGGATTCCGGTCCACGAGTTGTGCTGGGTTTTGGGCCGTGACGCCCGCGGAAAAAAGGGATATGACGCTGCCCCGGTATGGTTTCTTGCACCATCGAGCAAGCGTATCTGACCATGAGATATCCCACCCCGGGGAGATGACATCCGTGTGAGAGATGACATGCTTTTTTTACTATCCAACGTTCCGTATACAGGCAGGGAGGTATAAGAAACCATGGGATGGGTAGTTGACAGCACGCAGAAAGTCGATGAGTCGTTGAGGCAGCGGGTCGTGGAGAAGCTCGAGGCCGGTACCTTCGGCCAAAAAGACCTCCAGGATTACTTCACTCTCTTTGTCCAGGTCGCCAATGATCTGGACGAGACCGGGGACGAGGTCGACGGGTTCAACCGTACGTTCCAGTTCAGGCTCGAGGGCTACGGCAACGTCTATCTGACGATCTCAAATCAGACGTTCGAGATGGGGCAGGGAGACGTTCAGGCGCCGGATATCACGCTGGAGATGGAGGCGTCCCTTGCCGCGGGTATATTTACCGGCCAGGCCGACGCCACGGCCGCCTACATGAACGGCCAATTCAAGATCGACGGGAACCTGCCCGATGCAATAAAATTCGGCGCCCTCGTCGAGCTGGTGTTCTCGGAGCTGGATATCACCCCGGCCGATTCGCCGTATGCCGGCACAAAGTCCGCGCCCCGGGTCCGCCGCGAGGGGGTCCCGGGGGGCAGGTACGTCAAGTTCGGCGTGATCGGCGCGGGCAGCGCCTGGGGGTTCCACAGCGCGGCGTGCGCCGACTCCCCGTACCTGAAGTTTACGGCCGTCTACGACAGGAACCAGAAGCTGGCCGAGAAGGTCGCCAAGCGCTACAAGGTAAACCCGATGGAGGCCTATGGCGACCTGGACGAGTTCCTGGCCGGCGACATTGAGGCCGTCCTCATCATGGTGCCGCACATCTTTCATGCCGACCTCGTCGCCCGGGTTGCCGCGGCAAAAAAACACATCCTGTGCGAAAAGCCCATGGCCACGACGATCGAGGACTGCGACCGGATGATACAGGCCGCGAAAAAGGCCGGGGTAAAGCTCATGATCGCGGAAAACCACCGGTTCCTGCCCGCCCACCAGTATGTCCACGACGCCATCGAGCAGGGGCTGATCGGCGACGTGCTGCTGGTCAGGGCGTTTGAGGGGGTAAACGAGATCGAGGGCATGACCACGCCCGACTTCTGGAAGGGAGATCCCCTCAAGGCCGGTGGCGGGTCGTTCATGGACATGGGGGCGCACAAGTTCGCGACGCTCCAGTGGGTGCTCGAAGACGAGGTCGAATCGGTCACGGCGCTACTTGCCAAGCAGGCGACAAGCCTGCCCGAGAAGGCCGAGGACAACGCCCTGTCGATGCTCCGGTTTTCCCGGGGCGCCGTCGGCGAGGTCGTCGTCAGCTTTACCCAGATGACGCCGCCCTTTAACAGCCTGGAGGTCTATGGGACCAAGGGGACGATCCTCGAAAACCACATGTGGGACAGGCCGGTGCGCATCTTTTCGAGCCATGACGCCATGGGGGAGAACAAGAACCAGTGGTTCGAGCCCGAAATCGAGCACGCCCCGTTCCCCATCTACTACAACATCTCGGCGCGCAACGAGGACGAATATTTCGCGCAGTGCATCCTCGAGGACAAAGAGCCCGAGTTCACCCCCGAACAGGCCAAGAGCGCCATCGCGGCGGTGTTGATGGGTTACCTCTCGGCCGAAACGGGAAGGGCCGCCAGCCGCGACGACCTTTCGGCGGTTGTGAAATCAACGGGTACGAAAGCTATCCTCGAGGCGCTTGCCGATAACATCCCCATCAATAAACAACTTCCCGAGGTGAAGCGTATGAAACCGATCGGTTTTAACCGCGAACGGATCAAGCGGATCATGGAAGACCGGGACCTGGACGTCCTGATCGTGACCAGCCCCGTCAACGTCTTCTATACGAGCGGGATGCCGACGCTGCACGCCAGTCCCAACCCGATCCTCTTTGCGCTGGCAAACCAGTATCCCAACGTCGCGATGGTCAACCGGGACGGCGACTGCTCCCTGTTCAACTGGGCTCTCTTCCAGAGCGTGGACCGCTTCTCCTGGATTGCCGACCACCGGGGGACGATCGGGCAAAAGGAGACCTGCCGCGCCATATCGGCCAAGATCAAGAAATGGGGTATGGAGGGTAAACGGATCGGCATGGAGTCCCTGGCGCCGAAGTATATCATCGACCACCTGTCGCGGCAGAAGGCCGCGCCCGAGATCGTGACCGCCGACGACGTCCTGCTGGATATGCGCCTGATCAAGACCGAGGAGGAGATACGCCGGATCGAGATCGCCACGCAGATCACGGAAAAGGCCATCACCGCGTGCATCAAGGCCGCCAAGGAGGGGATGACCGACAACGATTTCCTCCAGCTGGCGCGAAAAACCATTATCGAAGGAGGGGCCGAGGTGTGGGACCATTTGACGCTCTCCATCGGTGATTCCGACCCCGAGGCCCCGGGCATCGGGACGGTCCTGAAAAAGGGTGATATCGCCCGCTTCGATTTCGGCGCAGTCTATCAGGGATACGTCGCCGACGTGAATCGACACGTTGTCCTGGGTCCCGTCCCCAAAAAGGCCGCCGAGAGCATCGACCGGCTTATAATGCTGCAGGAATATTACGAACAGCGCGTAAAGCCGGGCGTCAATATCAAAGAGCTCAACACCGAGGCCTCCGCCTTTTACCTGTCCAAGAGACAGGAGGGGATGACGTTTGCGATCGGGCACAGCATCGGCCTGGAATGCGAGGAACAGCATCTGTTCGGGCCGCTGTTGGTGCAGGACCGTCCCTTCGAAGAGAACATGGTCTTTGAGATAGAGGCCTGGGAGCCCTTCGAGAACACACTGATCGGCGTGGAGGACTGCTACGTGGTCACCGCCGACGGATGCCGGAAAATCACTACCCTTGACAAGCGAATACTCAGCGTGTGATAAAATGACCGCTTAAATAGAGAGAGGAGATACCCAATGGATCCGCTTATTATCGTCGCCACGCCCAACACCTGCTGGTTGAAGCCGGACGTGCCCTTTCCCAAGACGCCCGAGGAAATCGCTGCGGAAGCGGTGCTGTGCTGCGAACGCGGCGCCGCCGTGCTGCATACCCACGCGGAGGGGCAGTGGGTGGAGGTCATCCGGGCCGTGCGCGCGGGCAGCGACATCATCGTCCAATGCGGGATGTCCAGCCTGGAGATCGAACAGCGCATGGACGTCTTTAAGGAAAAGGCGGACATGATGTCCATCATCCTGAGCCACCACGATGAGGCCTTCGTGGAGCTGGACTGCATGAAGCTCCACTCCAAGGAGGAGCTTCAGGAGTACGCGCGGCTCTGCAACGAGTACGGCGTCAAGCCGGAATTCGAGATATGGCATTCGGGTTCGATATGGAACCTGAACTACCTCATCGGCAAAAAGCTGTTGACCCCGCCCTACATCACGACACTCTTCTTCGGATGGCCGGGGGGGACCTGGTCTCCGCCGACTATCGAGGAATACCTGTACCGGCGGCGGCTGATGCCGCCGGGTTGCGCCGTGACCGTGAGCATCATGCACGCCGACCAGATAAAGATATTGGTTGCCGCAATCCTCGAGGGGGACCACGTGCGGGTCGGCACCGAGGACTACGCCTTCCTAAAATCGGGAAGGCAGGCCGCGACCTACGAACTCGTCCAGGAGATCGCGTCGATCTCCCGGTCTCTCGGAAGGCCCGTTGCGACTGTCGCCGAGGCGCGGCGCATGCTTGGACTTGACAGGAGCAGATAATATGACTGAGACAAAAAAGGTGGCCCTGATTACGGGGGCCGCAAACGGTATCGGCGAGGCGTCCGCCCGCATGTTCGCCAAACGGGGATACGCCGTCGTAATGCTGGACGTCGTTGACCGGGGCGCCGATGTCGCCCGGGAGATACAGGACGGCGGCGGCACGTGCGATTTTATGATCGGTGACGTTGCCGTGGAGTCCGACGTAGTAAAGGCGGTGGAGGCCACCGTGAAGAAACACGGGCGTATCGACGTGCTCAACAACAACGCGGGGATCGTGATCGTTCGGCCGCTGGACGAGATTAAGTGGGAGGAGTACCGCCGGGTGGTGGACGTGAATTTAGGCGGGATCTTCCTGATGTGCAAGCACACAATCCCCATCATGAAGAAGCAAAACGGCGGGGCGATCGTGAACATGGGGTCGGTCTCGGGCCACGTGGGGCAGATCGACCATTCGGTCTACGGCGCGACGAAGGGGGCCGTCATCGCGATCACGCGGGCGCTGGCCTGGGAGCTGGCCCCCTGGAACATCCGCGTCAACTCGGTGAGCCCCGGCTCCGTGGATACGCCAATGCTCAGGAGCGACATAAAGATCGAATCCGAGAAGACCGGCAAACCCTTCGACGAGGTCAAGAAGATCAGGGAGGCAGAGCAGGCCTTCAAGCGCTGGGCCGACCCGTCGGAGATCGCCGAGTCGATCTTCTTTTTGTCCGGCGACACGGCGTCGTTCATAACCGGCACGGACCTCCTGGTGGACTGCGGATGGGTAGCCAAATGAGCAAAAAAGTCGCCGATATCCCGTACGAGTCGCTCAAGCGAGACGTCCTGTCCGAGAAGATCGCGCACTCACTGCTGAACCTGATCAAGGAAAAGCAGCTGCGCCCGGGAGACCGGCTGCCCCCCGAGCGGGAGCTGGCCGCCATGATGAACGTCTCGCGGCCGTCGCTGCGCGAGGCGCTCAGGGCGCTGCAGATCATGAACATCATTGACAACCGCCAGGGCTCGGGGACGTTCATCACGTCGCTGGAGCCGGAGCGCTTGGTGGAGCACCTGGACATTATCTTCACGCTCAACGATTCGACCTATATCGAGCTCTTCGAGGCCCGCAAGATCCTCGAGGTCGGGGTCGCGGAGATGGCGGCGACGAACATCAGGGACGAAGAAATCGGCGATCTGGAGGCCTGCCTGGAGCGGGCCGAGAAGGCGCTGGACGATCCCGAGGCCTTTCTGGAGATCGACCTGGACCTCCACGGGAGGATTTTAGACGCCACGGGCAACAAGATCCTGGCCCTCTTCATGCGCTCGATCAGCAAGCTCGGCATCCTGAGCCGCCGGCGCACCGCCGAGCATATCGACGTCCGGCGGCAGACCGTAAAGGATCACCATGCCATCGTACAGGCGCTCAAATCGCGCGACCCCGCGGCGGCACGGCAGGCCATGCTCGAGCACCTCTCGCACGTCGAGCAGCGGATGAAACAAATTCAACAGATGAAAGACGAGTAAAGGAAACCATATATGGAAGAGCGATTTCTTGTCACCGGCGCAACCGGGTGCATCGGCGCATGGACGGTGCGAAACCTAGTCCGGGAAGGGGTCTTTACCTGCATCCTGGTTCGGGGGGTAGACCTTCACCGCCCCCGGCTCATCATGGATGAAGATGAAATCTGCCGGGTCACGTTTGTCGCGGGCGATATTACCGACATCGATGTTATCGGTCGCGCCCTTGCCGAGCATTCCATCACCCATGTCATCCACCTTGCCGCTATGCAGCTGCCGTTTTGCAGGGCCAACCCGCCACTGGGCGCCGCGGTAAACGTGCAGGGAACGGTAAACGTTTTCGAGGCTGCAAAGCAGGCGGGCATCAAACATGTCGTCTACGCCAGCAGCACGGCGGTCTACGGCCCCCGGGACCACTACCCCGACGGCCCCCTGGTGCATGACGCCCCGCTGAGCCCGCGGTCGCACTACGGCGTCTATAAGCAGGCAAACGAGGGCACCGCCGGGGTCTACTGGCGGGAGGACGGCATATCGAGCGTGGGCATACGGCCCTACGTCGTCTACGGCCCGGGCCGGGACCAAGGGATGACTTCCACCCCCACAAAGGCGATGCTCGCGGCGGCGGCGGGCCTGCCGTATCATATCACCTATGGGGGGCGCTTCGGGTTCCAGTACGTCGATGATACGGCCCGGGCCTTTATCGGTGCGGCGCGCGCGGAGACCAAGGGGGCCGGGGCCTTTAATCTCGGCGGCCAGACCGTCGGCATACAAGACGTTATCAGGGAGATTGTCAATGCACAGCCTTCCGCCCGGGACACAATCACCTATGACGAGGTTCCGCTGCCGTTTCCCGAAGAGATCGACAATGCCCCGCTGGTGGCCCTGCTCGGCGGGCTCAGGGTGACCCCGCTGGCCGACGGGGTGCGCCAGACCATCGCCCTCTTCAAGGAGGCGCTGGCCGACGGGCGTATCAGGGCCGATGCCATAGACTAGAAATGGCGGGCGACCGGCGGCGACGGACGCACGGCGCGCAGGCCGGCGGTTAGGATGTAAGCGGTTTGGGTAGGGCGGGGTTGAGTCAAGGATACGGCGCCGATACCGGCTGAACGACGGGATAACCCAGTTACAAGAGGAAGTCCTATGAAAAAGAACGAAGTATCAAAAAACGGTCGCCTTTCGCTGAGGACGAGACTCGGTTTCGGTGTGGGCGATTTCGGCGCCAATCTGGTGTTTCAGTCCACCCTCATATTCCTCATCTTCTACTTTACCGACGTATTCGGGATAGCCGCCCCGATCGCCGGTACGATCTTTCTGGTCGCCAAGGCGTGGGACGCCGTCTGCGATCCCGTCGTCGGGTATTGTTCGGACCGGACCCGAACCCGGTGGGGGAAAAAACGGCCCTACCTCTTGTTCGGCGCGATACCGCTGGGCGTCTTTTTCTTTCTCTTGTTCGCGTCACCACCGATGCCGCCGGCGTTCAAGCCCTACTACGGGATGATCTTGTTTCTCCTGTTCTGCACCTTTTACGCCGTCGTCAATGTCCCTTACGGGGCGCTGGCCGCCAGCATGACGCAGGATTCCCACGAGCGGTCGAGGCTCTCGGGGGTTCGGACCTTTTTCGCGCTGATGGGGGCGTTGGTTGTCGCGGGATCCATGAAGCCGTTGGTAGCCCTGTTCCCGAACCAGGTGATCGGGTTCAGGATGACCGCGGCAATCTTCGGGGTGGTGGCGGTGGCGGTCACCTACGTGACCTTCTTCTCTGTCAGAGAAGTGGTCGAGGAAAGGGACACCGAACACTACAAACTGACTGATATTATGAAGACCATCTTCGGCAACGGGCCGTTTTTGATCGTCTCACTCGGAACGATCCTGCACCTGGCCGCCCTGGGGATACTGGCCGCCATGGTCAACTATTACTTCAAGTACAACATGGGCCGGGAGGCCTTCGCGACGGTGGCATTCCTGTGTATCTTCGTACCCGCGGCGCTGGCCCTGCCGCTGTGGGTGGCGGTATCAAACAAACTGAGCAAGAAGGCGGCGTTCAATATGGGGATGGGGCTTTTGGCCGTGGCGCTGGTTATCGTCTATTTTATCAGGGATTTTAACCCGGTGCTCATCATCGTCGCGTTTTGTCTGGGCGGCATCGGGATATCGACCAGCTTCCTGAGCCCCTGGGCGATGGTGCCGGACACCGTCGAGTACGGCGAGCTCAAGACCGGTCTCAGGCGCGAAGGGATCCTCTACGGGACGTCTTTCTTCGGCCAGAAGCTTGCCTCGGCACTCGCGGGTTTCATTGCCGGGCAGGGCCTGGGGATAATCGGGTTTGAGGCAAATAAAATCCAGAGCCCGGAAGTGCTGGAAGGCATCAGGGTGCTGATGATTTTCGCACCGATCGTGCTGATCGTAGCCGGTATCATCGTCATCAGCTTTTACCCGATCAGCGAGAAGATGCATCGGGATATCGTCGACAAGCTGCAAAAGGGGAGGGAAGGTTCGGCTGCGTCATAATAGACCCGATGACGTGAGGCAGGACATTGGTGATCGATAGTGCCCGATAACGCCATCGGCCGTCGACGGGAGCGGATTGGGTCGGCACCGGGCTCGCCTGCTACAGCCATGATAAGAGAGGGGGCCGGGTATTTTCCCGGGCCCTTTCTGCTATTGCCGCCGGAAGGGTGCGCGGCGTTGTTGAAACAGCCGAGGAATGAATAAATCCCGGACAATATTACGGGATGGCAGGGACGCGCGGTGCCGTCTCCATTAGCTGCGGCCCGTCTAATCGTGCCGGACGGGCCGTATACGTGGGAAGCGAGGAGCGTTTTCTCTCATATACGCACCGATCCCCATTTCTGTCATCCATCCCCATAATCCTGGCAACCTTCCGACGTCCGATCCCTCAACGCCACCCGGAATCCGCGGGGCCGGGACGGCCTCCCGGCCGATCCGCCGCTGCAGACATCGGTCGCCGCCCGAAATATACCATCGGGTAAAACGATGGCGCTCTCTGACGGCATATTTGGCTATACTTTTTGCATGTTCTGTGTTAAAATGCCTAAAAAGAATCGTTTCAGGGATCGCTCCGCCGATATTCCTCTCATTATTCCAGCTCTCATTATTCCAGGCTGATCTGAGTAGAAGTAATCCTCTTTCCCTAGATTTATATCGGCGGTTTCGGGTGATAGAGGAAAGAATGGCGTATATCTTTAATAGTTGATGCGGACAAGTCATTTTGTAGATATCTTTCCTCTCAAGTAATCGAACGGCATCCCATTCTGTAGATATTTTCTTTATCTCCTCGGGCAATCAAGCGCAAACGGAAAAACATATTGACGGGAGTTGTTGTTATGAAAGAAATGTTCGATTCTATCGCGGTGTCATCCTGGTTCATCCCTGTACTATTCGTTCTGTTCGGAATCATTGCGGGGCTGATTGTCGAAAAGATCGTTCTGGTAAAGGTTGGAAAGATAGCTTCCCGTACTCGATGGAATTTCGACGATGTTATCGTCAATTCTCTTCGCGGGATGGTCTTGCTTTGGTTTGTCGCGGGTGGGAGCTACTTAGCCCTTTCAAACGCCCCAGTGGGCGATAATACTGTCGACGTCGTCGGAAAGGCGATATCGGTCGCTCTTATCTTCTCGGTCACGACAGTGACGGCGCGAATCGTCTCGGGCTTCGTGACCGGTTATCTGAAAAATATAAAAGGTGCTCTTCAATCGACAACGTTATTCACAACAATTACCCTGATTATAATCTACCTGTTGGGTATCCTGGTGATCCTGCAATATCTCGGTGTTTCGGTGGCGCCGATCCTTACCGCCCTGGGGGTCGGCGGCCTGGCGGCGGCCCTGGCTCTTCAGGATACCCTGTCAAACCTGTTTTCCGGCATTCACCTTATTGCCTCGGAAAAGGTCAGGCCCGGCGACTATATAAAACTCTCGTCGGGAGAAGAGGGATACATAGCCGATATCAACTGGAGGAATACGACGATTTGCGCGTTGGCCAACAATATGATCATCGTTCCCAACTCGAAACTCGCCTCGAGCATCGTCACAAACTTCCACCGGCCCGAAGAGGAGATGTCGGTATTGATTCAGGTCGGCGTTTCATACGATAGCGACCTTGCGAGGGTCGAGCAGGTTACAAAAGAAGTGGCGCGGGCCGTCATGGGAGAGGTCGACGGGGCAATCCCCGCTTTCGAGCCGTTTATCCGGTACCACACCTTCGGCGATTTCAGCATCGATTTCACGGTCATCCTGAGGGCCAGGGAATACGTCAACCGGTATCTCATAAAACACGAATTTATAAAGAAGCTCCACAACCGATACAAGAAAGAGGGTATAGAGATCCCGTTTCCGGTCAGAACGCTCTATGTCCGCCAAGAAGAGACGGATAACGATGAGCGGATTGCGGCGAAACGGTAAATATATAGGTTAACTATAGGAGGACAGTATGGAACTCTTGTTTGAGAATATCATGACCAATCTCGGACAACTAATGGGGTCCTATCTCCCCAGCCTCGCGGGGGCGGTCGTCATCCTGGTGCTGGGGTGGATCCTTGCCCTGATCGTCTCGTCCCTGATTCGTCGAGTCCTTGCCAAGACGGACCTGTCCAAGAAGCTGGCAGGACTCGGGGGCCCGGACGTCAAGGCGATCAACATCGAAAAATGGACGGGCCGGCTCTTCTTCTGGCTTATCATGATCTTCGTACTGGTGGCCTTCTTCCAGGCCCTCGGCCTCACCATCATCACCAATCCCCTCAACAGCTTTCTCGTCCTCGTCTTCGAATATCTGCCCAGCCTTATTGCCGCGGCCCTGATACTCCTGTTGGCGTGGATCCTGGCGGTGGCGGTCAGGTTTCTTCTTGTCAGGGCCCTCACGCTCGCCAAACTCGACGAGCGGTTGGGCGACCTTTCCGAAAAGAAGGGGGCAAAGGTACCGGTTACCCAGTCTATTGCGTCGGCCGCTTACTGGTTGATCATTCTGCTGTTCCTGCCGGCGGTGCTCGGGGTGCTGAAGCTGTCGGGACTCCTGGACCCGGTACGCGGCATGATCGATAAGATCCTCGGCTTCCTTCCGAACATCTTCGTGGCGGTCCTGATTGTCCTGATCGGGTGGTTCTTTGCCCGGATCATCCAGCGGGTCGTGGCCAGCCTTCTGGCCGCCGTCGGTGTGGACACGTTCTCGGAACGGATCGGGTTTGCGCCGGTTCTCGGAAAGCAGAAACTCTCCTCGGTCCTGGGCCTGTTGGTCTACATCCTGATCCTGATTCCGGTTTTCATCGCGGCGCTCAACGCCCTCAACCTCATGATGATCACCCAGCCCGCCAGCAATATGCTGTCGATTATCCTTGCGGCCGTTCCCTCGATCTTTGCGGCGGTGTTGCTGTTGGCGGTGGCGTACCTCATCGGCCGGTGGTTGACAGAGCTTATCAGCAACCTCCTTGCCGGCGTGGGTCTGGACCACATGCTGGTGAAGATCGGCGTGTCCGAAAAGCTGGTGGGCGAAAAACGGTCGCCCTCGTCGATCGTCGGGACGATCATCCTGGTGGCCATCATGCTCCTTGCCTCGATTGAAGCCTTGAACCTCCTCGGCTTCAATACCCTGGGGCAGCTCCTGTCGGTCTTTATCGTCCTGATCGGCCACGTGGTGCTCGGCCTGATCATCTTTGCCGTCGGCTACTATCTTGCCGGGCTCGCGAGCCGGGCGATCACTTCTACCGGCAGGTCTCAGGCGGGGCTCCTGGCCACGGTTGCCCGAGTCGCCATCATCCTTCTTGCCGGCGCTATGGCGCTCAGCGAGATGGGGCTGGCCACGGAGATAATCACCATCGCGTTCGGGCTGCTGCTCGGCTCGGTGGCGGTGGCCGCGGCCATCGCATTCGGGATCGGAGGAAAGGAATTCGCGTCCCGAAAAATCGACGAGTGGACGTATTCAATCAAGTCCGACGAGAAAACGGCCGGGAAAAAGAAATAGGGCCGTTATGAATCGGAGCCGACGCGTGCGTCATTTAAAAATGAAGACGGGCGGGGCGACGAGTTCGCCCCGCCCCGCCAACGTCAATTATCCTGAATTCTATTCCAAAGAGGTGTCAGAATCTATGTACGAAGCGGTAAACAAATACAGGAAAGCAGTCGATAAGCATACCATCGATCAACTGATCGAGCGGTCCGAAAAATTCAGGGATAAACATATTGTCTGCATCAGCTCGACCTATCAGGGCGGAGGCGTGGCGGAGATGCTCAACAGCATGGTGCCGCTTTTCGATGACCTGGGGATTGACGTGGGTTGGCGGATCCTGCACGGGTCGCCGGATTTTTTCACCGTAACTAAAAAATTTCACAATGCCCTCCAGGGAGAGAAAATCAACTTCTCCGACCTGAAGAGGGATCTCTATTATGAAACGAACAAGCGATTCGCAAAATTCACCCACCTCTACCACGATATGGTGATCGTACACGACCCGCAGCCGCTGCCGATGATCGACTTCTATAAAAAAGAGCAGCCGTGGGTCTTCCGGTTTCATATTGATATATCCCAGCCCAATCCGCTCGTCTGGGAATACCTCGGGGATTTCATCAGAAAGTACGACCACATGGTCGTCTCGCAGGAGAGCTATAAAAAGGATGACATTCCCATTGCTCAGAGCGTCATCTTTCCGGCCATAGACCCGCTCTCCCTGAAAAACAGGTCCATTCCGGAAAACACGGTAAACAGGTATCTCTCGAGGTTCGGGATCTACCGGGACAAGCCGATCGTGGCTCAGGTCTCGCGCTTCGATAAATTCAAGGACCCCAAGGGAGTCATGAAGATCTTCAACCTGGTCAGGAAACAGAGGGACTGCCAGCTGGTGCTGCTGGGCTCTATGGCCACAGACGATCCCGAGGGGCAAAAGATGTACGACAGTGTTCTCAAGGAGCGGGAGAAAAATGTCTTCAAGGATGACATCAAGATCATCGTTGTCGACAACGACATCCTCGTGAACTCACTCCAGCGGGCCGCCGATGTAGTCATCCAGAAGTCCCTTCGGGAGGGGTTCGGACTGGTGGTGTCGGAGGCCCTTTACAAACAGACCCCGGTCGTGGCATCCAACGTCGGGGGGATACCCTATCAGGTCAAGGACGGTGTTACCGGTTTCCTGCACGACCCGTACGATGTCGTCGGGTTTTCCGAAAGCGTCCTGAAAATCCTCGGTGACAGCCAGCTGAAAAGTGAACTGGGAAAGAACGGAAAGGAACATGTGAAAAAAAACTTCCTGATTACGCGCCTGATCCTGGACTGGTTCGATATATTTGAACATTATCTCGGGTAGGAGCGCCTCGCCGATTAAGAGGAGGCATGTGTGAAAAGACTCATTATCGTATCCAACAGACTCCCGGTGAACGTCGAAAAGGGCAGGGGAGGCCTGGCATATAAGGAAAGCGTCGGCGGCCTGGCAACGGCCGTCGGTTCGTTTTATCGGGATTATTCTTCTCTTTGGATCGGGTGGCCCGGCGTTTCGTCCGAGAAAATAACCAAGGCTGAACGGGACGAGATTACGCAAACTCTCATGGAACGCTATCAAAGCCACCCGGTATTTCTGTCCAAGAAGGCCATCGATAAATTCTATTACGGATTTTCAAACAAGACCCTCTGGCCGCTGTTTCACTACTTTCCGTTGAATACCGTATATGATGAGAGACTGTGGAAGAATTACGTAAAGGTCAACGCGGATTTCTGCACCGCGGTCAAACAGGTGGCGCAACCGGGCGACATGATATGGGTCCACGACTACCATTTGATGTTACTGCCCCAGATGCTCAGGGAAGACCTGCCGGAAACATCGATCGGGTTCTTCCTGCATATCCCGTTTCCGTCCTTTGAGCTGTTCCGACTGCTCCCGTGGAGGAAAGAGCTCCTGGAAGGGATGCTGGGCTGCGACCTCATCGGGTTTCATACATATGAGTATGCCGTGCATTTTATGCAAAGCTGTCACCGGCTGCTCGGCCTTGAATTCAACATGGGACAGGCCATTGTCGACGACCGAATCGTAAAGGTCGATATCTTTCCCATCGGGATCGACTACGAGAAATTCTCCACCTCGGGGGAGACAGAAGAGGCAAAAAAGGAGATCAAGAGCCTCAGGAAAAAGGTAAAAGAGAGAAGCGTGATACTGGCCGTCGATCGTCTCGACTATTCCAAAGGTCTCCTGAAGAGACTTGAGGCCATTGAGATCTTTCTTAAAAAGTATCCCGAATACCGGGAGAAGGTAATCTTCATCCAGATCACCGTTCCGTCCCGCGAGCACGTGGACCACTATAAAATACTCAAGAGCCAAATCGATACCTTAGTGGGCAAGATCAACGGCCAGTTCGGGACAATCGGCTGGGTCCCGGTATGGTACCTGTATCGATCGATTCCGTTTTCTCGCCTCACGGCGCTCTATCAAATCTCGGACGTCGGCCTCGTCACACCGCTGAGGGATGGGATGAACCTCGTGGCCAAGGAATACGTCGCTGCCAAACAGGATAAGAAGGGCGTGCTGATCTTAAGCGAGATGGCCGGTGCGGCCGCGGAGCTCGGAGAGGCGCTTATCGTCAATCCCAATAATTCCGAGGAGATCGCCGATAAACTAAAGATTGCCCTTGAAATGACCGACGAAGAAAAAATAAAGCGTTTCAGCTCGATGCAAAATAGAATTTCTCACTATAACATCACGAAATGGGCCGCCGATTTCTTTCTTCAGATCGATAAGGTCAAAGAGCTGCAAAAGACCATGGCGATGAAAGAGGTCAACGACCGGGTAAAGAAGAAACTCCTGACAAAATATGCCGACAGTTCCCGGCGTCTCTTCCTACTGGATTACGACGGCACCCTCGTCCCGTTTGCCGATAAGCCGGAGAAAGCCGTGCCTTCTCCTGCCACGCTGGATGTACTGAGAAAACTTGCCGCCGATAAGAGAAACGAGGTTGTCATCATCAGCGGCCGGGATAAGGAGACGCTCAAGGCGTGGTTTTCGGACCTTGATATCGGTATGGTCGCCGAACACGGCGTATGGCTCAAAGCACGGGATGCCGGTTCCTGGAAAATGATCGAGCCCCTTTCTAACACGTGGAAGAAAGACCTGTGGCCCATCCTGGAGTATTACGTGGACCGAACCCCCGGCTCATTCATCGAGGAAAAGGATTTTTCGCTCGTCCTGCATTACCGTACCGTTGAGCCTGAGCTTGCCCAGCGGCGGGTCCGGGAATTCGTGGACGAAACGACGCATCTCACTTCGAATCTCGCCCTCCAGGTTATGGAAGGAAACAAGGTGGTAGAGATAAAGAATCAGGGCATCAATAAGGGGCGGGCGGCCCGTCACTGGACCGCGCGGGAGAACTGGGATTTTATCCTGGCCATCGGCGACGACGTGACCGATGAAGACGTATTTTCGATATTGCCCGAGCACGGCTGCTCGATAAAGGTCGGGTTGCGGCCGTCTCTGGCCAAGTACAACGTTGAGCGCAGCCAGGACGTGTTGCTGCTCCTGACGGCGTTTGAATCCGGAAACTCAGGTTTGGTAAAATACGGCGTAAAGTAAAAAGGATGAGAGTGTCCCGAACCGCCGGCCACTTTCCGCAATAGCGCTTAAAAAGGGGTGAGATAACGGCGATCGTCCCGTAAGGTGCAGTCCTCGGACGGCGCACCCGGCGGTCGGGGCGGGGCGGCCGGCCGTGCTCGTGTCACCTCCATACAAAAAGCCGGATAATTGACTTTATCCCCAATTCTTTTCTTTACGCGGCGGGCGGGACGTGGTTAAATAAACCGGTCTATTCTATACCCCTATGTAATGCGATATCTCCGAGATAAAATACTCCACTGGGTAAGGCTCTTCGAACAGACGCCGCATACCTTTGTCATTACCATGGCAATCGTTATTGGTATCTTCTGCGGCCTCGGGGCGGCGGGTTTCCGCTATCTTACCTATTTCTTTCAACACCTGTTCTACGGTCCCTACCAGGACTATCTGGCCAGAATCATCGAGATTCCCTGGTACTATAAGCTCGGCGTTCCGGTCCTCGGGGGTCTCTTGCTCGGGCCGATTATCTATTTTTTCCCGAACATCAAGGGACACGGCGTCCCCGAGGTGATAGAGTCTGTGGCGACCAAAGGGGGGCGCCTGCCGCCCTGGACCTTTATCCTCAAGGCCGTGGGGTCGGCCATATGCATCGGGTCCGGCGGATCGGTGGGACAGGAGGGGCCCATCGTGATGATCGGCTCGTCCATCGGCAGCAACGTCGGTCAGGTGTTTCGCGTCTCGCGACAAAGAATACGCACGTTTGTGGCCTGCGGGGCCGCGGGGGGCATCGCCGCCACCTTCAACGCCCCGATCGCGGGCGTTATCTTTGCTGTCGAAATTATCATGGGCGAGTTTGCCGTCGAACATTTTACACCGATCGTCTTCTCCTCGGTCATCGCCACGTCAATCTCGCACTGGCTCGTCGGGGACATGCCCTCATTTATCGTCCCGGCCTACGAGCTGAAAAGTGCCTTCGAGCTGATCAACTATTTCTTCCTGGGCGCGGTCTGCGCCGTTATCGCCGTCACCTATACGAATCTCCTCTACAAGGTCGAGGACTATTTCGACGAGCTGGCCATGCCCCCGTACCTGAAGCCCGCGCTCGGGGGGCTCGGAATCGGCCTTCTGGTCCTGGTCTATCCGGAAGTCTCGGGTGTCGGATACGAAACGGTCTCCTCGCTTTTATCCGGCGCGCATTTCACCCTCTTTCTCCTCCTTGCCCTTATCTTCGTCAAGATAGCGGCGACTTCGCTGTCGCTCGGGTCGGGAGGTTCGGGGGGAATATTTTCTCCATCGCTGGTGATCGGGGCGACCACCGGAGGGGCGCTCGGGTATGTCTTCGGGTATTTCTTCCCGGAAATGACCGCACCCATCGGGGCTTACGCGGTCGTGGGGATGGGCGCCCTGGTGGCCGGGACAACCCACGGCCCCCTCACCGCGATTATCATCATCTTCGAGATGACGCATTCCTTCAGCATCATACCGCCCCTGATGATCGCCTGCATCATGAGCACGCTTGTCGCGCGGATACTTCAGAAAGATTCCATATACACCATGAAGCTGTCGCGTCAGGGCATCAATATTTTCATGGGTAGGGAACAAAACGTGCTTCGATCGCTGCTCGTCAGGGACGTGATGAGAACCGATTATATTCCCGTTTCCGAGACTGCGTCCTTTTCTCAGCTGTTGACCCTCATGAGCGACAGCACCTCTTTCAACTTCCCGGTTGTGGACAAGAAAGGGAATATCCGCGGAATAGTCTCGCTCAATGACATCAGGAGGTTCTTCAAGGACGAGGACTACCTCAAGGGCCTCATAATAGCAAAAGACGTCGCCATCATCGACGTTATCAGCACGTATCCGGACGAGAACCTGGGCGACGTCATGGTAAAATTCTCGCAGCTGGATATAGAAGAGATGCCGGTTGTCGAATCAAAAGACTCTTATCGGATTATCGGCATTATCCGCAGAAAGGACGTTTTTGACACATACAACAGGCAATTGGTGAAAAGGGAGCTGGTCCAGGGCAGATGATAGATAAGAATTATAAATCGGAACACAAGACGGAAAATCCGCCTTTCCTCATAGGCCTCCCGGCGGGGGCCGCAGCTACCGTGTTAACATAGGCCACACCGTAATGCCTGACAGCAGTCTCTCGCGCCCGCGCCGTTATTCAATCACCGTAATCTCCGAGACAACACGAACGGACCCGCTCATCCGAAGCATCCGACTGACGCTGTGCTATCGGAGGAGACTCTATGATATCACCGCGGCCGTACGGCGCGTCAATTCCTTTTCAGTATCCCAGAAAAGGAGATTTCGAGGGCCTGGGCGGCCAGATCCTCCAGGTCAAGGCCGATCACGTTCTTGATGTTATTCCTTTCCTCCAGCAGGATAAGGCCGTCCATGATACCCCACAATACGTTGGTCACCTTCCACGTATCCAATTCAACAAACACCCCGCTTTCAATACCCTCCTGAAGGACTCCCTGGATCTTCCTTAATACGTCATATGCCTTGCCGTCGATTATCTTACTCAGTGGGGAGTCGGTCTCTTTGAGCTCCCGGGGCGTGGCGCTCAGTATCGCCATGATGTCAAAATACTCCCGGTACTCTTTATAATATCTCATGTACGTTCGGGCAAGCTCGATAACCTTTTCATGGGCGGTTATCCCCGGCCGGGATACCACCTGTTGGATCATGTCCAGGAGGATGTCCACCCCTTCGTTTTGCAGTGCCTTGTAGATTTCGATCTTGTTCTTATAGTAGACATAAAATGTACCGATGCTAACATTGGCCTTTTCGGTAATCATTTCGATGGTGGTTTCATAGTATCCCTTGTCAAAAAAGAGTTCCTTTGCCGCCTGGAGAATCTTCTCGCTTTTTTTCTGCTTATCTTCGAGTGTCCTGGCTCGCCGCTTCATCAAAAGACCATCCTCTTTCTCTTTTTAGAAGTCTTACCGGAAAATCGACCGAAGGGACCTCCAAAAAGCGTATCTCTGAAAAAAATATTTGACTAGTTGCCTTTTTTCTATATAATTGAATTGGATTCAATAATAAATACTGTACCATATTTCCTATTTTTTGTAAAAGACATTTTTGCCTGAAATAGGTTCGGTTCATTTGAATGTATTTCATCGTGATGGAGGAAGTGCCATGGAGATTAGAGACCTCGCGAGCGACCGTATAAAGAGGATCCGCAGCCGATATCTTCGTGATCTTTCCGTCATTTCCATCGAGCGGGCGGACTATTACACCGAAAAATGGAGGGAGACCGAAGGTGACGGCCTTTCCCTCGGGGTGCGGGTGGCCCTGGCGATGAAAAACGTCTATGAGAAGATGAACTTCTGGATAGACCCCGACGACCGTATTGCCGGCACGTGGACGGAAAATTACGTTGGTATACCGCTTGACCTTGAGCGGGGCCTCTTCAATGACGTCATGGAGATCGAGCTGGACAGGTTGTCCATGCTGACCTGCCTCATCAAGGGGAATATCAAGTTTATTGTATATGTACTGAAGCACCACGGCATCCTCGATTTCTATAGAAACATGAAAAAGATGAAAGAGGTTGGGGCGGCGATGCCGAGCATCGGGCTAAAACCGATTCATAAACGGGATATCAATCCCTATACGATTCGTCGACGTGACAAGAAGATACTCAAGAAAGAGCTCCTTCCATACTGGAAGGGCAGGACCGTCATTGATCATTTCAAGGAGGGGCTTGAGAAATCGGACATCTACAGGGGAGATATTCAAAGCTTCTTTGCCTGTCTCCCCTCTACAAACTCAAAAAACGAGACAGTCATCTCAACCGGCGCGGCCGTAGGGAACTGGCAGGGGCATGTCATCCCCGATCATGATAAGGTCCTCAGAAAAGGGTTATTGAAGATGAGAGAGGAAGTGACTGAGAAGCTCATCAACGGTGACGCTCTGTCCGTAGAGGATCGTGATTTTCTGAGGTCTATCGACATCGCGTTGGACGGGGTAATTATCTTTGCGCAACGTCTCGTCAAAAAGCTGGAGGAAGAGGAGAAAACGGAAAACGACCCGATAAAAAAAGATATCCTCTCGAGAATGCTGGAAAACTGCAGGAAAGTCCCGCTGTATCCCGCAGAGACGTTCTCTGAGGCGGTGCAATCGTACTGGACGGAAAAGGCGGCGCTCGAGCTTGCCCTCCCGTTCAATGTCCATACGCCGGGCCGTCTGGATCAGATCTTCTATCCATACTATAAAAAGGATATCGATGACGGCAGGATCACGAGGGAAGGGGCGTGCGAGCTCCTCGAGGAACTCTTCCTAAAGGTCATGAGCCATAACATGCGGCCGTATTCCAATTTCAACGGGTATTTCGCGGCCCGTTACGAAGGCTCGGAGCCGGTCACACTCGGCGGGCTTGACGAGGACGGCAGGGACGCCACAAACGAGCTTACCTACGTGATGCTCGACGCGGCCGAGCGATCCAAGACGTGCCTCAATTTCGCCGTTCGTTTTCACGATGATTCCCCGGAGGAGCTCTACCTGAAAGTGGCCGACATGCAGTATCACGGCACATCCAATGTATCGGTGCTCAATGATGCGGTCTCGATCGAGGCAATGGAGAAGCGGGGATATCCCAAATCGGATGCGGTCGGGTATGCTATGGCAAGCTGTGTGGATCTCTGTATACCGGCAAAGACCGGGAGTATTGCTTTCTCGGCGGTACTGCTTTGCAGGATCTTTGACATGACGCTGAGAAACGGCGATGCCAGAACGCTCGTCGGTACGATAAAGGGCGCGGGGCTGAAAACCGGCGATCCGGATTCCTTCAAATCTTACGAGGAGATCGAGGATGCCTTTGTGACCCAGGTGGGGTTCCAGATAAAGCAGATCGCGGACGCGGCGTACATCAGGGATCGCGTCTATGCCGAGCACCTCCCCTCCCCGCATATATCAGCGTTTGTCCAGGGGCCGCTCAAAAAGAATATGGATATTACGAGGGGCGGAGGCGTCTATGACCTCGAGGGGATACTCTTTATGAGCAGCATAGCAAATGTCGTTGATTCCCTCTTCGTCATCAAGAAACTGATCTTTGAACAAAAAAAGTTCACATTCAAGAGACTGCTGGAGGCGATCGACCACAACTATGTCGGCTATGAGGACATATATACTATGATTCTGGGTGTGGACGGGAAGTGGGGCAACGGGTCTCCCGGGACCGATGAAATCGCCCACCGGGTGACGAAACGGATATTCGACGAGACATCAAAACACAAGACATACAAGGGCGGATTCGTCGCGCCCTTCGTGAACTCCATGACGTCCCACACCTATGACGGCCGCGTCTGCATCGCAACCCCCGACGGCAGGAAAGCGGCCAAACCCTTTGCGGCAAGCTGCAATCCCTACAATGTCGACAAGAACGGCCCGACCGGCGTTTTACGTTCCGTAAGCGCTATCGATTTTACGAATGTCCTTGGCACGGCGGTTAATATCCGGATGCACCCCTCCGCGATCGGCGAGAGTGTCCAAACGCGCAAGAAGTGGATCTCGTTGATAAAGACCTATTTCAGTATGGGAGGTGAACAGCTCCAGCCCACGGTGGTCTCGACCGAAGTACTCAGGGCGGCCCAAAAAGACCCCGATCGGTATCAGAACGTGATTGTCAAGGTCGGCGGATACAGTGCCTACTTTGTGGATCTCGGACACGAGATACAGGATGAGGTCATTTCACGATCCGAACATCGTTTCTTGTAGGGCGCTCTAAAAAGAACGGCCGTCTTCACGGGGAAGCCTCGCTTGTCTACCAACGGATGGGCGGCGGCACTTTATCGGATACATACGGGTTTTAAAACCTTTTCGGAGAATCATGATTTTACCCTTCACGTTCGCGTCAATACCCCACATCGTTTTTGGAGCGGGATCGATCGCAAAGATCGGCGAGCTCTCGGCCCGGTTCGGCGATTCGGTCCTTCTGATCACCGGCGGCGGTTCTCTTAAACGTGCCGGGAAGCTTGACGAAATAACGGCGGCCCTTCATGCCGGCGGGGTCGGGTACGCCGTCCTGTCGGTGGCCGGAGAACCGTCCCCGGATCTCGTTGACTCGGCGGTGGCCGAATTCAAGAACGAAAAGATAGACGCCGTCGTCGCCGTTGGGGGCGGCAGCGTCATGGATTTCGGAAAGGCCGTATCGGCCATGCTCGTCGTGGGGAAAACGGACGGGCTGTCGGTCACCGAGTTTCTCGAAGGTGTGGGCACGCGCATGCATGACGGGACCAAGGTTCCCCTTATCGCGGTCCCGACCACGTCGGGAACGGGCAGCGAGGCGACGAAGAACGCGGTATTGAGCCGGATCGGCGCCGATGGGTTCAAGAAGTCAATCAGGCACGATAATTTTGTCCCGAACGTGGCCCTCATCGATCCGGAGCTGACGCTGTCGTGTCCCGCGGAGGTAACGGCCGCCTGCGGGATGGACGCCCTTACCCAGCTGCTCGAATCGTATTTTTCCACGAAGGCAAACCCGATGACCGATGCCCTGGTGTTAAGCGGAATACGGGCCGTGGGCAAGAGCCTGATAGCCGTGTCGACAAAATCTCCCCGGAACCTTTCCGCGCGGACGTCAATGGCCTATGGGGCGGTGGTTTCGGGGATAACCCTGGCCAACGCGGGCCTGGGCCTGGTTCACGGGATTGCATCGGTTATCGGCGGGTCGTTTGACATTCCCCACGGGGCCGCGTGCGCCAATATCATGGGGCCCGCGATGAAAAAGACCCTCGAGGCTCTCAAGGAAGGCGTCCCGGGCGCCGACGAAGAAAGGTCGAAGGTTCGGTGGAGATTCGCACGGGCCGGGGCCCTGCTCGCCGGGCAAGAGAGTGTTCGGGAAAGCGACACGGACGAATATTCCCGCCTTCTCATAGAGACTATCTATAGATGGACGGAGCTTTTGGATATCCCCCGCCTCGGCACGTACGGGATGAAGGGCCGGGATATTGAAAGGCTCGCGTCCCTGTCGGAAAACAAGAACCACCCGGTGCCGATCTCCCGGGAAGGAATCGAGCAGATCCTTCGGGAGCGGTTGTAGACGAGATATCTTACGGCGGTACCTGTGTCATGTACATCCTTGCCATCGATTTAGGGACCCAGAGCATACGGGCCGCCCTTGTCACCGGGGACGGTCAAATCAAAGGGATATCCCAGTCTATGCACGACGTGGACAGTCCGCACCCCGGGTGGGCGCAGCAGAGACCCGATCAATGGTGGGAGTCGGCGGCGGCAGCGGTGCGGGACGTGCTGGTAAGGACCGGGATTTCGCCGGCGGCCGTGGCCGGCATCGTTTCCTGCGGGCAGATGCACGGCCCCGTCGGCCTGGACGAAAGGGGAGGGGTCGTCACCGAGTGGACCCAGCTGTGGTGCGACAAACGGTGCGAACAACAGTGCGACCGGATACGCGCGCGCCTTGACGTGAACGGGCTGGCGGCCGTCACCGCGAACCCGCCGACCCCGGGGTGGGTCGCCATCAAGGTCATGTGGATCAAGGAGAACCAGCCCGGCGTCTACAGGAACAGCAGGTGGTTTCTGGTGCCGAAGGATTTCATCAATTTTCGCCTTACGGGCGTGGCCGCCACCGATCCGAGCGAGGCATCCGGCACGTACCTCTGGGATGCCGCAGGAGACCGATACTCGGCCGAAACGGCCACGCTGCTGGGCCTTGACCTCGATAAGTTCGCCCCCGTTTTCCCCTCGCACGAGATCATCGGCTATCTTACGGATACCGCCGCCGAAAAGACGGGACTTCGTGCCGGGACCCCGGTCGTCTGCGGCGGAGGGGATTTCCTGGTTTCTCTCGTGGGTTTCGGGATGATCGGGCACGGCAGCGCCGTCGATATTACCGGCACGAGCACGCTGTTTGTTGTCCACCGCGACCGGCCCGTCATCGACCCGTTCGTACAAAACCTGCGGCACGTTGCCGGGGGCTGGGCCTCCTTCTTCATGCTGGACTCGGGCGGGATCGCCATGAAGTGGTGCCGGGACCTGCTGGGGTCCGTCGCCGGCGGCCCGGTGACCTACGAACAGATGATCGCCATGGCCGAATCGGTGGATGCGGGCAGCCGGGGCCTTACCTTTTATCCCTATCTGTTTGGCGAACGGAGAAAAGAGAACGTGCGCGCCCGGGGGGCGTTCTTCGGGATTGGCCCGGAGCACGACGCCCCGCACGTGGCCCGGGCCGTCATGGAAGGCGTGGCGCTGTCGGTCGGAATGAACGTCGAGACGCTCAGGGGCCTGGGCATCGAAATCGAGCGGGTGGTCTGTGCGGGGGGAGGCGCGAGAAACAGGCTGCTGACACAGATAAAGGCCGACGTGCTGAACCTGCCGCTTCTGATCTCCGAGGAGCCCGAGTCGACCGTCAGGGGCGCCGGAATCCTGGGCGCCTACGCGACGGGGCTGATCGACGACATGAACGAGGCGGTGGGCGCGCCGAAAGGCGGCGGCAAGGCCGTCACGGTCACCCCGAACGACGAAAGGGCCGCGGCCTATCGGCAGATACAAAAGCGATTTAACAGGATATACGAAAAGATGGTGGGATTTTATGAGGACCAGTAATGTCCCGGGAGAGGAGACGGCAATGGAATTTAATCGCCATGACATCGCGCGAATGATCGATTCGAGCATCGTGAGGCCGGAGGTGGACCGGGCCGAGCTCGAACGATTCGCCCAATCGGTAAAGGAGTATCGCTATATAGGCGCACACGTCCTGCCCTATTTCGTGGCAGAGCTCAACGAGCTGCTTTCGGGCGACGAGGACATATTGATCGGCACGGGGATCGGATTTCCGTTCGGCAACAACAGGACCGAAGTAAAGACGCTCGAGGCGCGGCGTGCCCTTGCCGACGGGGCTAGGGAATTGGACATGGTGATAAATGTCAGTGCCCTGCTGAGCCGGCGCCTGGGATACGTAACCGACGAAATCAAGGCCCTGAAAGACATCGCGGGGGACAGAGTCCTGAAGGTGATACTCGAAGTGCACTGGCTTTCCGATGACGACATCAAGCGCGGCTGCCAGTGTGTTATACAGGGCGGGGCCGATTTCGTCAAGACGGCCACCGGCCATACCCCGACCGGGGCGACCCCGGAAAATATCGCCCTCCTGAAATCGATCGTGGGCGATGAGGTCAAGATCAAGGCCTCCGGCGGGGTACGCAGCCTTGCCGGGCTTCTGGAGTTATACAAGCTCGGCGCCCGGAGGTTCGGCGTGGGCGCCGCGTCCGCCGTGAGCATTATGCAGGAATGTGATGCGCCCCCGGAGACAGGAATGGAGGTTCGGTGAAGCTGAATAGGAGGGACTCTATCCAGACCGTAGAGCGGGAGAAAGCTATTGTTTACGAATGACGGTCAATTTTACGGGACAAACCGTATGAGGAGATACCCATGGACAATGAATCGACGGCGACTATTGGTGTAGCGGCAGCCCCCCTTGAAAACCGATTGACGGTACCCACGAAGCTCGGCTACGGGGTCGGAGATCTTTCGTTTAACATCGCCTACCAGACGACGGCCCTCTATCTTATATTCTTTTTTACGGATGTGTTCGGGATTGCCGCAGGGGTGGCGGGCATGATCATGTTCTATTCGAAGATCTGGGACGCGGTCAGCGACCCCATGATGGGATATATATGCGACCATACGAAATCCCGATGGGGGAGCAAGCGACCGTATATACTATTGGGGACAATCCCTCTCGGAATAACCTTTATGCTGCTTTTCTATTCTCCGTCACTTGCCTCCGAGAATCTAAAGATTATCTATGGCCTGGTCACATTCGTCCTGTTTTGCACGGCCATCACGATTGTCAATGTTCCCTACGGGGCATTGATGGCCAATCTCACCCTCGATTCGAACGAGCGGGCGGTCGTCATCGGGTATAAGAGCACCTTCGGCATCATCGGGGTGCTTATTGCCGCCGCCGCGACACGCCCGGTTGTGGATCTCCTGGGGAAAGGGGATCAGGTCCTGGGGTTTCGGTACATGGGAATCATATACGGCTTGGTAATTATAAGCGTCCTCATTATCACGTTTTTTTCGGTCAGGGAACGGGTATCGCATTCCAAGAAGGAAGACCCGAGGTTTCTTGATAACCTCAAGGTGATATTCTCAAATAGGCCGTTCTTGATCCTTGCCGCGGGAACCGTCTTTCACCTCACGGCGGTTATGACCACGGCGGCGGTGGTCAATTACTACTTCAAATATAACCTCAAGAACGAGGCGATGATACCGCTGGCGTTCCTGTGCCTGTTTGTCACGGCAATCGCCTTCATGCCGCTGTTTGTCAAGATCTCGACAAAGAAGAGCAAGAAATACGCGTATAACCTGGGGATAGGGAGCTTTGCCGTGGTGCTCGTGCTTCTTTTCTTTTTCGGGGAGAAGAATATATATCTGACGCTCTTTTTATTCTTTCTCGGTGCGGCGGGCATGGCGACAAACTGGCTCTCGTCGTGGTCCATGGTGCCCGATACCGTTGAATACTCCCAGTGGAAAACGGGGCTTCGCCGCGAGGGGGTTATTTACGGCGCCTTTTTCTTCTGCCAGAAATTTCCCGCCGCCCTGGCCGCATTCATTGTCGGAATCGTGTTGAACCGTGTCGGCTACACGGCAAATATCGAGCAGACCGAACAGTCCCTCATGGGGATCAGGCTGCTGTTGACTCTTATCCCGGTGGGCTTCATTATTATCGGCATTGTTTTTATCTCGATGTTCCCGATAAATAAACAAACGCATCAGAAAATACTCGAAGAGATCGAAAAGCGGGAAAACGCGAAAAAATAGCACGATACGAAAGCGAGCAATAGTATGGACACCCATCAAGATACGAGTGAGCGGATAGCCAGGCTCAGGCATCACTACCGCGACCACGAGGTGCCCCGGGAAACGGCACTGGACGTCGTTATCACGTTCTCCGAACGGCTCGGTTGCCGCATTCTCCGTGACTATCATGAAGGAACGTGATACGCTCCCTGCGGCAACAGCAGGGGTTTGCTGAAGCCGTACGAGAGGAGTTCTAACAAGTCGTAGAGCCGGAAAGAGATATTGTTGGAGTATAGCGACGAATTTTCCAGTAGAGACTGAATAAGGAGATACCCATGAAGGAACATCGCCCGGCAACCACTGAGGCCGCGAAGAACCCAGCCGATGATCGACTGTCGACACGAATGAAGCTCGGATACGGGGTCGGAGACCTTTCGTTTAACATCGCCTATCAGGCAACGGCTCTCTATCTTATTTTCTTCTTTACCGATGTGTTCGGGATTGCCGCGGGGGTGGCGGGCATGATCATGTTCTATTCGAAGATCTGGGACGCGGTCAGCGACCCCATGATGGGATATATATGCGATCATACGAAATCCCGATGGGGAAGCAAGCGTCCGTATATCCTCCTGGGCGCAATTCCCCTTGGGGTTACCTTTATGCTGGTCTTCTATTCACCGTCTCTGGGCTCCGAAAATCTAAAGGTCATCTACGGCCTGGTCACGTTCGTTCTCTTTTGCACGGCGATTACGATTGTCAATGTTCCCTACGGGGCATTGACCGCGGACATGACGCTGGATTCCAAGGAGCGGTCGGTCGTGACGGGATACCGGATGTCCTTTGCCATCTTTGGGACGCTCGTGGCCGCGGGGGCGACACTGCCGCTCGTCGGCCTTCTCGGCAACGGGGATCAGGTTCTGGGATTTCGGTACACCGGGATCGTCTACGGTATCTTGATCATGGTGGTCCTTTTTATTACGTTCTTTACGGTCAAGGAACGGGTAGCGCACCCGAAAGAAGAAGTATTGTCTTTCATGGAAAATCTCAGGGTGATTACCTCAAACAAGCCGTTTTTAATCCTGGCCGCGGGAACCATCTCACACGTCACGGCAGTTCTGACCACGGCGGCGGTGGTTAACTACTACTTCAAATATAACCTCAAGAACGAGGCGATGATACCCGTGGCGTTCATGTGTCTGTTTGTCACGGCTATCGCCTTCATGCCGCTGTTCGTGAAGCTCGCAACAAAAAAGAGCAAGAAATATGCGTATAACCTGGGGATAGGGAGCTTTGCCGTGGTGCTCGTGCTCATATTCTTTTTCGGGGAAAAGAACATATACCTGACGCTCTTTCTCTTTTTCCTCGGTGCGGCGGGCATGGCGGCAAACTGGCTTTCGTCCTGGTCCATGGTGCCCGACACCGTGGAATATTCCCAGTGGAAGACGGGGCTTCGCCGGGAGGGATTAATTTACGGGGCCTTTATGTTCTGCCAGAAATTTCCGGCCGCCCTGGCCGCCTTCATTGTCGGACTCGTGTTGAGCCACGTCGGCTACACGGCAAATATCGAGCAGACCGAACAGTCGCTCATGGGGATCAGGCTGCTGTTGACCCTGATCCCGGTGGGGTTCATTATTATCGGTATCGTCCTTATCTCGCTGTTCCCGATTGACGCCGAGATGCACGGCAGGATGCTGGACGAAATCAGGCAGCGGGAAGAATCGAAAAAATAGGAAACGCACAGGCGGGGGACATTATGGACGTCCATTCAGAAACAGGTGAACGGATAGGGAGGCTCAGGCACCGCTACCTCGACGAGGTGGCGGTCATCTCCATCCAACGGGCCCGGTATTATACCGAGTCATGGCGGGAAACCGAGCGAAGCGGCCTTTCTAACGGGGAGCGCGTCGCCCTGGCGATGAAAAACGTCTATGAAAAGATGGATTTCTTTATCGATCCCGATGATCGAATCGCCGGCGCCTGGACCGAGCACTTTCTCGGGATTCCCATCGACGTGGAGCGGGGGCTCTTCAACGACGTATTTTCCGTCGAGCTGAAAAAGAGGACGATGATTTCCCATATCCTCAAGGATAATCTCAGGTTCATCGCCTATATGATCAGGAAATCCGGACTTTCGTCCTTGTTGAGGAGCCTCAGGGAGACGAAGGCCGCAGGTGCCGCGATGCCGTCCATCGGCACCACCACGATGTCAAAAAGGTGCGTCAACCCGTGCACGATATCAAGGCGGGACAAAAGGATCCTGCTGGGAGATATCCTCGGTTACTGGCGGGGCAAGACCGTCGTGGATATCCTGAAAAAGCGGCTGGCGGAGGGGAAGATATTCACGGGCGACATGGAGGGCTTCTCGGCATCGCTGCCTTCGACGACCTCCCGAAAGGACATCGTCATATCGCTCGGGGCCGCCATGGGGGTGTGGCAGGGACACCTGATCCTCGATCACGAGACACCGTTGAAAAAGGGCCTCCTGGCCATCAGGCAGGATGTGCGAAAAAAGATCGGGCAGGGCGGTAACACGCCTGAGGAGCTTGGCTTCCTGCGGTCCCAGGAGGCCGCACTTTCCGGCGTCGTCACGTTTTGCGAGCGGCTTAAAGACTACGTACAAAAGGCCTATGAGCACGAGAACGATCCGGAGAGAAAGGATATCCTCCGGGTCATGGCACAAAACACCGCGTCGGTTCCGCTCATGCCCGCGGGTAACTTCAGGGAGGCGGTACAATCCTACTGGACGGTCAAAACCGCGGTGGAGTTGGCCCTTCCTTTCAACGTGCACGCGCCCGGCCGCCTAGACCAATACTTCTACCCCTACTACGAAAAGGACATCCGCGAGGGCAGGATCACGAGGGACGAGGCGCGCCGACTCCTCGAGGAGCTCCTCCTCAAGATCATGACCCATAACATGCGCCCCGACTCCAACTATCAGGGGACCTTCGGCCAGCGGTACGAAGGCTCCGAGCCGGTAACACTGGGGGGAGTCACGCCCCGGGGAGACGATGCCACCAACGAGCTGACCTATCTCATCATGGAGGCGGCGCACCGCTCGAAGACGGCGCTCAACATCGTGGTGAGGATTCATCAAAATTGCCCGAAAGACCTCATGCTTGCGGTCGCCGACCTCCACTATAGCGGGACATCGAGCATTTCCCTGATGAACGACGACATATCCATCGCCGCGATGAAAAAGAGGGGATTCTCTCCGGCCGATGCCAATAACTACGCCATCACGGGATGCGTAGATATGTGCGCACCGGGCAAGACCGGGGGGATCGGATTTTCTGCGCTCCTCATGGCCCGGACGCTCGATATAACGCTGAGGAACGGCGACGCAAAGACCCTTGTGGGATTCGTCCGGGGCGTGGGTTTGAAGACCGGCGATCCGGATGCCTTCGGCTCGTTTAACGAGTTCCTGGACGCCTATGTGCTGCAGGCGAAAAACATGATACGGCTTATCGTCCGGGCATCCCAAATCAGGGATCGGCTCTACGCCGAGATGCTGCCCGCTCCCTATATATCCATCTTCATGCGGGGGTGTCTGGACAACAAGCGGGACGTGACGCGCGCGGGGGCGGTCTACGACCTTGAGGGAATCCTGTTTATGAACAGCATTGCCAATGTCGTCGATTCCCTGTACGTCATCAAGAAACTCGTTTTCGAAAAAAAGGCCTTCGGATTCGGACAGCTTATCGACGCCGTCGACCATAATTTCGCCGGGTATGAGGATATCCACCGGATGATTACGGCGCTGGACGGCAAATGGGGAAACGGTAATCGGGAATCGGACGGCCTGGCCCGTGAGCTCACCACGAGGCTTTTTGAAGACACCTATCGTTACAAGACATTCAAGGGCGGACCGTATGCGCCGTTTGTCAACAGCATGACGTCCCACACGTTCGACGGCCGCGTTTCCCTGGCAACGCCAGACGGCAGGAAGGCCGCCAGGCCCTATGCCGCCAGCTGCAATCCCTACAATGTCGACAACCGGGGACTGACCGGGGTACTCACGTCCGTGGCGGCGCTGGATTTCACGCACGTCCTGGGATGCGCGGTAAACGTCAGGCTGCATCCGTCGGCCGTGGGGGAAACCGAGGAGGCCCGCAAGAAATATTCATCGCTCATCCGCACCTACTTCAAGCTCGGGGGGCAGCAGCTCCAGCCGACCGTCGCATCGACGGAGGTGCTCAAATGCGCCCAGGGCCAGCCCGAGCAGTATCGGGACCTTATCGTGAAGGTCGGCGGATACAGCGCCTATTTCGTCGACCTGGGCAAAGAAATACAGGACGAGATCATCTCCCGCTCCGAACACGTTAAGAACGGATGACCGACGATGGGAATTGTCTTTGACATACAGACATATGCCATCTACGACGGGCCCGGGATACGAACGTGCGTGTTTTTCAAGGGGTGTCCGCTCTCCTGCGTATGGTGCCACAACCCGGAATCACAGCGGCTCCAACCCGAAATGGGCTACCGGGCGGATCGGTGTGCCGGATGCGGGAGCTGTGTCGAGGCATGTCCCCACGACGCCCTTGTCCTTGAGGGTGACGGGGTTCGGCGGGATACGGGGCGATGCGTCGTGTGCGGTCTGTGCGAAAAGGTATGCCGGGCCGACGCCCACGAAAAGATCGGGTATAAAACGAGCGCCGAGGCCGTTGTAGAGAAAGTAATCGCCGACAGGCCTTTTTTCACCGAGTCTTCGGGTGGCGTTACGCTCACCGGGGGCGAGCCGACGGTGCAGAGGGAATTCCTCCTGGAAACGGCGGGGCTTCTCAAAAAAAGCGAGATACACACGGCGCTGGAGACGTGCGGCCATTTCGGGAAGGAACTGATGCCGGCCCTTATCGATACGATTGACCTTTTTCTCTATGATATAAAGCACGCCGATGCGGATACGCACAAGCGATTCACCGGGGTGGATAACAGGGTAATCCTCGAGAACTTCGTTTCCATCGTTAGAAAGGCGGGCCCCCCGCGCATCATCCCCCGGATCCCGTTGATCCCCGGTTTCAACGCCGACGGGGCGTCACTGAAGGGAATATGCCGGTTTTTGAAAGAGGCGCGCTACGAGGGCCCCGTGCACCTGATGCCCTATAATTCCATGGCAAAAAGCAAATACGAAAAGCTGGGAAGAGGCGTTCAATACCAAAACATGGGGGAATTGTCGGGTGACATGATCGACGGTTTTGTCGGGCTTGTACGGGATAATGGTTTTGAAGCGGTCATAAATCATTGATATATTGATTTTGTAACGGCATGCTTTGCCTATGATGGAAAAGATGACGCCATGAACGTGCGAGAACGTTTTCACGCGACATGCAGTTTCGAAAAGACTGACCGCCCCGTCCGGCGCGAAGGGATGGGTTTCTGGAACGAGACGATCGCCCGGTGGCACAACGAGGGGATGCCCGAGACCGTGACGGAGGGGATCTTCTCCGCGCCGCCCTATTTCGGATACGATCCCATGTGCTGGCTGCCGATTGCCCCAAGCGCCGTGACCGAGCCCGGCTTCATGCCCACCTTCGAATCCACCGTCATCGAACAGACCGATACTTTTACGATTTCGATTGACCCCGGGGGAAAGACGACAAAAACCTTCACCGACGGGCGCTCCACCATCCCGCAGTACCTCGACAGCCCGGTCAAGACGATGGCCGATTTCGAAGAGCTCAAATGGAGGTTGGACCCCGAGACTCCGGAGCGGTTCACCACCGTCCTGGATATCATGATATCGATGGCCGAGAACACGCCCGACAACTACACCTCGATCGTCCTGTGCGGCCTGTTCGGGACATATCGCAACCTGTTGGGGCTCACGGGGCTTTCGATAGCCATAAGAAGGGACCCGGAGCTGCTTCACGCCATCGCCCGCCAGTGGGCGCACATGCACAAGGTCCTCATCAAGAAGATAGCCGATCGGACCCGGTGCGACTGGATATACTTCTGGGAGGACATGGCCTACAAGAACGGTCCCCTTATCTCGCCTGCGGCCTTCAGGGAATTCATGAGCCCTTATTACCGGGACGTGATAGACCATGTTCGGGCAGAGACGGACATCAGGTGGTTTGGCGTGGACACCGACGGGGACGCGTGGCTCCTCATCCCACTCTTTATGGAGGCGGGCGTCAACATGATGCTCCCCTTCGAGGTGCAGGCGGGAATGGATATCCGCGAGGTGCGCGAACGCTATCCCGCTCTCGTGATTATCGGCGGTATCGACAAACGGGAGTTTTACGAGGGCAAGACCAAGGACGAGATGAGAAAGGAGGTCATGGACAAGGTTCCCTTTATGCTCAAGCACGGGGGGTATATCCCCTCGTTTGACCATGACGTGCCGCCCGAAGTGTCGCTGGACAATTTTAATTTTTTCCTTGAACTGGTGCGGGGGCTGCGGTAATGTGGGGGCGGTTTTCAAGTCCCCGGGCGGGGGTGATCCGGCGGGTGCACAGGCCTTCCGTGGAAAGAATGTAGGCCGCAGACCGGACAGGTGTCTTTCATCCGAATGTGCGGGGTGGTAAGGCAATGGCACGCCAGGCCTTTCTCGGAATAGACATCGGTACCTCCACGACGAAGGCGGTTCTCGTCTCGGAAAAGGGCCTTGTCCTGGGCTCCTGCGTAAAAGACTACGATATCCAAGCCCCGACGCCGGGGGCCGCCGAGCAGGACCCGGATGCCTGGTGGCGGGCCGTCGTCTCGGCGGCCGGGGCGGTAAGGCGGGCCGCCGGTAAAGACTGCGAGATAACGGCGGTGGGCCTGACGGGCCAGATGCACAGCGCCGTCTTCATCTCAGAGGCGGGCAGGGCCTTGCGGCCGGCAATCCTGTGGGCCGACAAGCGGGCGACCGGCCAGGCCGATCTCATCTCGGAAAGGCTGGGGGACCGGGGGCTTTGGCGGGTCGTGAGAAACCCGATCCCCGTGGGATTTACCGCCCCCTCCATCCTCTGGGTAAAGGAAAACGAGCCGGAGATCTACGAACGGACGGTTAAGGTCCTCCAGCCGAAAGACTACGTCGTCATGAGGCTCACCGGCGCGATCGGCACCGACGTTACGGACGCCTCGGCCACGGGGCTCCTGGATATCGGCCGGCGCTCGTGGTCCGACGAGGTGCTGGACGCGCTGGAAATCCCCCCTGATATCCTTCCCGAGATACACCGTCCCGGCGGCACGGCGGGGACACCGGCAGGCGACGCCGCATCGGAGCTTTCCCTCACACCATCCGTGCCCGTGGTCTACGGGGGCGGAGACCAACCCGTCCAGGCGGTCGGAAACGGCATCATCCGGCCGGGCGCGGCCTCTCTTACCATCGGCACCGGGGGGCAGGTACTGCTGCCCGTCGGAAGCCTCGGGGACACCGGAAACAACCGACCGTTTAAAATACACACCTTTTGTCACTGCGTGGAGGGCCTTTTCTACCATATGGGGGCGACGCTTGCGGCCGGGCTCTCGCTGAAGTGGTTCAGGGACACGCTTGCGGGCGGACAGTCCTTTGATCGCCTCGATCGGGCGGCCGACCGCATTGCCCCCGGCTCAGACGGCCTTATTTTCCTGCCCCATCTCATGGGCGAGAGGACCCCGCATATGAATCCCGGCGCCCGGGGTCTCTTTTACGGCATTGATCTGAGCCACTCTGGGGGGCACTTCGCGCGTGCCGTCATGGAGGGGGTGGCGTTTTCCCTCAGGGAGGCGGCCGAAGCCGTCGGGGAAGTGTCCGAGATGCCGAGCGAGCTGACCCTGACGGGGGGCGGCGCGCGAAGCAGGGTTTGGTCCGGCATTATCTCCAACGTCCTGGGGGTACCGGTCAGATTTCCCGTAATGGACGAGGGGTCGGCCTTCGGTGCGGCGCTTCTGGCCGCCGTCGGAAGCGGTGCCTTCCGGGATGTGGATGAGGGCGTGGGGGCATGGGTTCGGTACCGGGACGAGACGATCGAGCCGCAGGACGGAATAAAGGAGATATACGACGGGATGTACGACCGATATCGGCAGATCTACCAAAGGCTCGAGACCGATACACGTTAACGCCGGATATAAGGCAACGGGTAGAGTATATATCGACGACATGAAAAGGTGGGCCGGCAATGGAAATACAGAAGGTATTCCTGATTCCCCATTTTCATTTCGATTTTGAATGGTGGAAGGAGGAGCCGCACCACGAGGACGACGCCCTGATTATCATCCGAAAGGGGCTTGACCTCCTGGGGCAATTTCCCCAATTCACTTTCGTGATAGACACCGTGCTCCCCCTCAAACGTTTTCTCGAAAAAAATCCCGCCGCCATAGACACAGTAAAACGCTACATCGGCCAGGGGAGGCTCGAGCTTGTCGGCGGGGGTATCGTTTCGCCCGACGAGGCCCTTCCCACTGGGGAGGGGCTCTTCCGGCAATTCTATGAGGGTAAGGGCTGGTATAGGGAGACCTTCGATCTTGACATCCGGGTCGGGTGGGAAATCGACGAATTCTCTCACCCCGTTCAGATCCCCCAGATCATGGATATGCTGGGATTTGACTATTTTGTTTTCAGCCGGGGTGTCCACCCGTACGACGCGCTCCACCCGACGCTGTTTCGGTGGGTATCGCCCGTTGCCGGGAGAACGATAACGGCATACTGGTGGGCGGCCCACTACATCTGCTCGGAGCCGGCCGGTACGTCGCGCGAAAAAAATCTCAAGCGGTTTTTCAAGGAAATGCGGGTCAGGATCCCCTTTGAGATGGCCCGCTCGCCGGTGCCCTATCTCATGATTCCGCTGGGCGGCGATTTTTCCATACCCACGCCCGACTGGATCGAGTTCGTGGATCGATGGAACCAGACCGAGTCTCCCCCGCTTGCCTTCTCGACGCCGACGGAATTCTTCAAACTGGTCGGGGACGAGGCCCTCCCCGAGGTCGGGGGGGAGTTCGCCCCTATCTATTCGGGGTATTTTTCTTCGCGCCAGCGGCTGAAGAAGCGAGGGCGGGAGCTTCAGAACAGGTTATGTTCCGTCGAGAAGATGCTCTCGCTCTGCCACGTCCTGGGTGAACCCTATCCTCACGAAGAGATGAAACGGGCGTGGTGGGAGGTGCTCAAGAGCGATTTTCATGACACGATCTGCGGCACCGGCACGGACCGGGTCTACAGGAAGTCGCTGGACCGCTACGACCGGGCCGAGGAGATCATTGAGGCGTGCGTGGAAAAGAATGACGAATTCCTGGGCCGAAGGCTCCGTGGGGAGTCTCACCATGTCATCAATCCGTGCAATTGGGAGAGACGGGAGATCGTCGAAATCGACGGCAGGCAGCAGACCGTTACGGCCCCGCCGCTGAGCATTTCGGAGGTCGGCCCCGAACAGACTGCCCCCTCGGGACTCACCGTCGGTCCCAACTGGATGGAAAACAACCACATCCGTGTAGATATCGATGAAGGGACCGGTGCGGTCAGGATTTTTGATAAGGACAAGGAGCGTGAGGTATTTACCCCAACCGGAAACGAGATCGTCATCGAGGACGACATCGGCAACCTCTGGGCGTCAAAGCCGACCGGCAGAAGGCGCCCGCTGAGAGTACGGGATATCGCCGTCAGGGGGGGCGGGCCCTATACGGGCGAGATCACGATAACGCTCAAAAACCGCATCGCCGAGATCACGAAGCGCGTCATTCTCCCGTTTGACGCCAAGGAAGTCCAATTTATCGTCGATGTCGACTTTGCCGGAAAAGACAAGCGGGTCGTCGATACGTTTCCCTTCTCTTTTGCGGGGCAGTGGCTCGGGGAGGAGCCGTTTCACATCGGCAAGAAAGCCGACGGGACGTGGCCGCTTGCCAACGGCGCCCTCTATGACGGCGGGGACTATCGCGTGGCCGTTATCAACAGGGGGATCCCCGGCCATCAATTGGCTGGCAATACGCTAGGCCTGGTGCTCCTTCGGAGCGTTTCCATGATGTCCCTGTTATGGGTCGAATGGCTGATAAAGAACATCATCCCCATCTGGCCGCTGCTGATGAAGGCACTCAGGCTCTACACCGGCGGTTTCAACACCTACGAGTTTCCGCTGTACCCGATACACCATGTGGCGCTTCGCGATTTCGCATCAGAAGGGGGCGTCGAGGGCTTCGGCGCCCTGGATCCCGCGGCCCATTTCAAGGCAAAATTGAAATTTGCCAAGGAGTCCCAGGCGTGGGAACGGGGCCGGCACCGGTTCGAATATGCGATCGTTATCGATATAGCCGGCGTGTGCGAGACGGCAGCGCGGGGGTACGAATTCAACAACCCCCTTGTTGTACGGCCGCCAGGCGGCACCGGGAAAGTCCGCGGGGCGGCCATCGTAGCCGAGGGGACGGACCGGGTGATTGTGACGGCGATCCACCCCTATCGGGACGGGCTTATCTTCAGGTGTTACGAGTCCGGAGGAAACGGGACAAGGGCCCGATTCTCCATGAATATACCGATAAAAGAAGTGTACCTCATCCAGACCATCGGCGGAAGGCTCACGAAGCTTGCCTTTTCGGGCGGCAGCTTCACGCACGAATTTTCCGCCCATGAGATAACGAATTTCTATCTTGTATGCGAATAGGGATTACTGTCCGCGCCCCGTTCCCGGGGCCGGGGAATCGATCTACCAGTCATCGTATAGGAGACGGTAATGACTGACACACGCGCGTTCGGCCGAAAAGAGCTTTATGCAGTGATTCTGATTGCGGCGATAAACCTTTTTATCTTTGCCGACCAGAACCTCATGGCCCCCAACCTTACCCAGATAGCCCACGATTTCGGCTTTGGAGCCGTCGAGCGTGACGTGAAGCTGGGTGGGCAGATATCGCTGGTCTTCTGGGTGCTCGGGGCGTTGGTGACCCTGGGCATCGGCTACTTCACCGACATGGTCTCGCGCAAGCGCCTGTTTGTCGCCGTGGCGATAGTCGGGGAGCTCCCCTGCCTGCTTTCCGGGTTCGCGGAGACCTACACCCAGCTATTCTGGCTCAGGGCGCTCACCGGAATCGGCATCGGCGGTATGATCCCGATTACTTTTTCCATGATCGGCGACTTTTTCTCCCACCGGAACCGGGCCGCCGCGGCGGCATGGATCACGCTCGTCCAGGGCCTCGGCGTCGCTGTAGGCCAGCTCGTTGCCGGCTTCATCGGGCCTGAATACGGCTGGCGGTTACCGTTTATCATCGTGGCGGCTCCGAGCTTCCTGTTTATTCTCCTTTTCTGGTTTTCCGTCAAGGAACAGCCGAGGGGGATCGCCGAGGAGAGCCTCAAGGAGCTGATCGAAAGCGGGGCAGTATATACCGGGAGGATAAATTTTGCGCTCTATCGCAGCATCTTCAGGATCAAGACGAACCTGATCGTCCTGCTGCAGGGCGTTCCCGGGTGCATCCCGTGGGGGGTCTTTTTCGTATTCCTCAACGACTTCTATTCGCAGAACAAGGGATTCTCTGTGGAAATGGCAACGCTTATCGTCATGATGGGAGGCGCGGCGACGCTGGTGGGCTCGTTTGCGGGCGGCCTGATCGGAAATAAAATATATAATAGGAATCCGCGGTACCTGCCCCTCTTTACGGGGCTTGCCTGTATAGCGGGTGTCGTCCCCATGGCGCTTCTCCTCAATTACCCGTCGCAGGTCGGGGTGGAGAATCCGAGCATCATCGTGCCGTTGCTGCTGGCATTTGCTACGGGCTTCATGGTGATCCTGCCGGCGCCGAACCTCAAGGCCATTACGCTCAACGTGAACTCTCCCGAGACCAGGGGCTCCATCCTTTCACTGGGCAACCTCACCGATTCACTCGGCCAGGGTTTCGGCCCCGCGCTCATCAGCCTCTTTATTATCGGTTTCGGCAGGGTGGCGGCCTTCAATATCGCCAACCTCTTCTGGGTGGCCTGCGGCCTGTTGCAGCTTCTGATGATCTTCACGTTCCCGAAGGACGGGCAACGGCTGACCGCATTGATGAAAGAGAAGGCCCGGGCTATGTCTGCGCAAGAAATCAATCACGGATGATGGACGGCAACGACCCTGAGCGCCCGAACAGCCGGGCCGGCATCGGCAGGAATCCTTGCTCTACGAGGGACTTCTTGGCCCGCGGAACATAGGCGGGGCAGCCCGGGCCCATATGGGGGAGCCGTGCGGCGCGTGTCGGCGTGCCGGAGCAGTAGAGTATGCAACCTCCGGCCGGGGATCGGCTGACCGCCGTGTTGTCGATAGTACCGATTTTTTGTGCCACGGCGGCGGGAGGATCGCTCTGGGTGCGTTGCCTCCTGTCGGAATGGCGGTTTCGGCTCGGTTAAAATGTTTTTCTTGACAGGGATTTTTTTTATGGTATCGTTAAACAAACTAAATGATTTATCTATTATGTATACTTATATCGACTCATGAAGGAAGACACGAGAAAAAGGATCATGGACATTTCCCTGGAGCTTTCCAGGAGATACGGCTTCCTGTCTTTTAGGGTGGAGGATATACTGAAATACGCTCATATATCGAGAGCCACGTTCTATAAATATTTTAGAAACAGGCAGGAGGTGTTTTTCGCCCTTGTCGACGACAAGGCGGATGAGATTGATTCGGCAATAAGGTCGGCCGTGAACGGGGAATCGGGACCCTACGATAAACTCAGGGTCTTTATCACGCTTGGTATCGCGGGAATCAGAGAGCTGTTGGGTACCTTGAATATACGGATGAGCGAGACCGATCTTTTTCCGGCGATGTCCAGGGAACGAATAGAAAGAAAAAACGAAAGAGACCTCAGGATAATCAGGGACATACTCTCCGAGGGGGAGCGCGAAGGCTCTCTCGTCCTGGAAGACATGGACGTCACGGCCCGGGCCGTGATGGGAATAGGCAGGGAAATAGGATTAAAGGCGATTATGGAAAACAAGGATATGGAAACGGTCCAAAGAGAGACCGGCGTTATATTGACGGCACTTTTTTTTGGTATCTCAAGCCAGGGGCACAAGTAGGGCGGCTGTTTCGGCCGAGGGAAGGCCGTTTTCCCTTCGATTTCCCGCGAAAAAGAGAAGGAAAAGGCCCGAAACCCTGTTTATACGTTTGAGCTGACCGGCCAGGCCGGTGACACCGGCAGCACGGAAAGACCGGACGACGCGGACCGGAACGGGAAACCGGGAGCGGCCGGACTCCCGAGACGGCGGCCGTACCGAAAGTATGATAGAGTATCCGTCAATAGTAACGAAATGCGGGGTGTAATGAAAAAATACCATCGAAACACAGCCCTTCTCTTGTTAGTGTCTCTTTTCCTCGTTGCGCCCGCCGTTGTTTATGCCCAGGAGGATGCCCCGGCCCTGACCTATACGCTGGACGAGTGCATCGACATCGCGCTGAAACGTTCGCCGGATATTCTGACCGCCGCCGAGGAAATCAAGAGGACCACCGCCTATATCTTTGAGAACTGGGCGAGCGTCCTTTCGGTGAGCGCCGACGGCACGTATAGCTTCGTGGAGCCCTCCGGCATCGGGAGCTCGTCCTACGAGAAATACAACGTAGGGCTCAACGCGTCGATCCCCCTCTTCACGGGGGGGCGTACCGTCCGGTCGCTGAATATTGCATACCTTCAGCGGGAGATCGCCCGGGAGCAGTATCGGTACGCCGTCGGCTCGACGATCTACGGTACGCGCGTCGCCTTCTACTCCATCCTGTTGGCCGAAGAGCAGTTCCAGGTATGGACCGAAGAGGTCGACGTGCTCGACAGAAACCTGGAGATAACCAAGAAGAACTTCATGAACGGCCTCGCGCCGAAGTACGACGTCAACCGCATCGAAGTCGCGCTGGCAAACGCCCGTACCTCCCTGATCCAGGCCAGAAACGACCTTACCATCGCGTACGACAACCTCAAGGATATCCTCGACCTGGACCTGGATAGGCCCATCACCATCGAGGGCGAGCTCGTCTTCAATCCCCGGGACAGGGGGCTGGAGGAGTACCTGTCGGCCGCCGAGACCCGCAGCCCCGAGATCAGCGTAAAGAAGCTCGCGGAGCAGGTCGCCGCCAAGAACGTCCTGGTGGCCGTCGGCAGCTACTTCCCGACGATCAGCGCGTTCGCCTCCTACGATACCTCGTCGTTGAACGACCTGAGCGTCAGTTTCAACGGCAGGGACTGGGATTTCACGGGCGGATTGACGATATCGATCCCGATTTCGGACCTCGCGGTGACGGCGGCCAAACACAAAGAGGCAAAGGCGCTGTACGAAGAGGCAAAGATCGACACCCGGGACACGGAAAAGTCGGTCAAGCTTTCCATCCGGAAGGCCTATTTCGACCTGGAGGAAGCCAAGGAGATCATCGGGCTGCAGGAGAGCAACGTCGCCCTGGCCCAGGAAAACCTCGAACGGTCGGAACTCCGCTACGTGAACGGGGTGGAGACGCTGCTGGATCTCCTGGACGCGCGGCTGGCCGTTACCAATGCCCAGCTTAACTATATCAACGCGATATACGGCTATGAGGAGTCCATTGCCCGTCTCAATATGATCATGGGGGACGGGCAGACCGGGCAGTGATGGATTTTTTTAAATGAGGCGGTTGAACAATCACGGGCAAGACCCGCGCATCCGGATAAACCGAGGAGCGCGGCCGAAGGCACTGTACTCTTCCTATGGTGAACACACAAGGAGTGGATCGTGAATTTCAGGATCGGAAGAAAAGAGGCGACAATCGCGGCGGGAATCATTATAGTCCTGTTCCTGTCGCTGGTGGCTTTCAGGGTCGTGCAGCGGTACGGCAACAACCATAGGGACACGGCCACAGACACCTCGGCTCCCATTACGGTGAGCGACGTGTATCTCGGGACGGTCGAGGAAACGCTCTTCTATACCGCCGACCTCCATGCAGAAAACGAGGCCGAGGTCTATAGCCTGGCCTCCGGTAAGGTCATTAAATACAACTACAAGGAAGGCGAGCCGATCAGGAAGGGAGCGACCCTCGTGACGCTGGAGCGGCAGGAAAAATGGGACGAGTATATGCCGGTCGTCGTGGAGGCCCCCATCTCGGGAATAGTGGCCCGTGAATATCTGGATGTGGGGGAGCTGGCAACGGTAGCGACCCCCCTTGCCCTTATCGTGGGGGGCGATACGATCAAGGCCGTCGTCAAGGTGCCGGACGTTGAGATCGGGCTTATCAAGGCCGGGATGAAGGCACGGCTGACGATTGCCGCCATGCCCGGCGCCGTCTTTGACGGCGAAGTGCACGGTGTGAGTCCGTTCCTGGATCCAAACACCCGTACCGCCCGGGTCGAACTGAGCTTCAAAAAGACCGATCCCTCCTTCGCTTCGGGAATGTTCGGCGATATCACGATCATCACGAAGCAAAAGGACAACGTAACCTGTATCCCCGTCAACGCCCTGCTATATGAAAAGGGCGGGAGGAAGGACCCCTACTGCTATGTGATCAGGGATAACTCGGCCCACAAACGATCTCTAACACTGGGGATTGTCAGCGAGGATACGGCTGAGGTTATTGCGGGATTGAAGGCGGGAGTGAAAGTGGCCGTTTCCGGCAGAGATACCCTGAAGGAAGGCGCCGTGGTAAGGATTGTGGCAAAGCCGTAACCGGGAGAAGCACGTATCATGTCTATTTCACGATTTTCGGTCAAGAATCCCATTTTCGCAAACCTGATCACGATCCTGGTTTACGTATTCGGAATCATGTACGCAGCCCAGCTCAGCCGCGAGGTGTTTCCCTCCATCGATTTCGGGTACATTATGATCACCACCCCGTATGCCGGGGCATCTCCCGAAGACATCGAGAACCTCATCACGACGCCCATCGAGGATGCCGTGGCCGACGTGGACGGGATCGACGAGATAACATCCCGGAGTTCGGAAGGAATTTCCATTGTCCTTATTAAGGCGGAACTGATTGTCGAGGGTACGGCCCTGGATCAGATGCTCAATGACGTAAAAAACGAGGTGGACAAGGTAAAAAACGATCTCCCCGATGATGCGGACGACCCGGAATGCAGGAAGCTTGAGCCGGAATTCGCGGTTATCACCGCCGGGGTATTCGGCAATGTTTCCGAGGAGGACCTGCGGGAGACGGCCGACCGGCTGAAGAATAAATTCGAGCTGATAGACGGAGTCAGCACGGTTACCATGGACGGGTATCGGGACCGGGAGTTCTGGGTGGAGGTAGACCCCCGAAAACTGGAGGCTACCAACCTAACCCTGACTAAGATCATCACGGCAATCAAACAGAGCAACCTCAATGTCCCCGGGGGTACCCTCAAGGAGAAGGAGAAGGACCTGTTGATCCGCGCCATCGGCGAGGTGGAGACGGCAGACGATATCGCCAAGATCGTGGTGATCTCCCGATCCGGGGGAGTTATCAGGGTCGGCGATATTGCCCGGGTCTCGGAGACCTACGAAGATGAGGATGTTATCAACCGCCTCGACGGGAAACGCTCCATCACGCTTGGCGTCAGCAAGAAGACCGGAGGAGACGTCATCGAGATTGCCGATGAGGTAAAGAGCATCGTTGAGGAGGAAAAGGCCTACACGCCTGCGGGTGTTTCTATTTCCACGTTAATGGATGAGTCAAAGTACGTTGACAAGCGCCAGAAGACGCTGCTCAACAACGCGCTGTTGGGCATGATGCTGGTGCTTTTGCTGCTCTACCTCTTTTTGGATACACGGGTCGCCCTCTGGGCCGCCCAGGGGATCCCTTTCTGCTTTCTGATCCTCTTTATCTTCATGTACTACGATGGGATGACGCTCAACCTCCTGTCCATGTTCGCAATGCTCCTTGTGCTGGGCATCGTCGTGGACGATGCGATCATCGTGGGAGAAAATATATACCGGTACTACGAAAGGGGAATGCCGCTTAAAGAGGCGGCAATCCTGGGGGCCGATGAGGTGGTCAAGCCGGTCCTTGCGGCGGTATTTACCAATATCGCCTCCTTCATCCCGCTCATCTTCATGTCCGGGATCATGGGAAAATTCATGGTCACGATACCCATTGTGGTCGTCGTCGTCTTCGCCGCCTCCCTCCTGGAGTCGTTTGTCCTCCTGCCGTCTCACCTGGTGGAGTTTGGCGGCTCAAAAAAACAGAAAAAAGAAAACAACACCGAAAAGCTCGGTCGATTTTGGCATTGGTTTGACCAGGTCAGGGAGTCGTACGGCAGGCTATTGGAGAAACTGATAAAAAGGCGGTATCTCGTCCTGTCGGGCCTGGTGGGCTTCATGATCTTTACGCTCATCTTCGGGATGCTGACCATGAAGGTGGTATTCCGGGAAAAGAGCATCGCCGAAAAATTCGGCGTGACCATCAATATGCCGGTGGACAGCAGCCTGGAAGAGACCGAGAAAGTGGCCGATCGGGTGGAGGCATTGGTCAGGGCGCGTCCGACGGACGAAATCGAGGCGGTGATCACAAAAATAGGCGGCACGTCCAGCCGGTTTGTTAGCATTAGTTCCTCATACATCGGTGAAATCCAGGTAGAGCTCACGGAGCACGGATATAAAAACATCGGTGCCGAGACAATTATCAACGAACTCAGAAAGCAGACCGACGGGATACCCGGTGCCCTGTCAATCACGTACGAGGAGGAGGCCAAGGGCCCGCCGACGGGATCGGCCGTTTCGATGAAGATCAGCGGGGAGGATTTCGGTGTCCTGACAAAACTGGCCGGGGATATCGAAAACAAATTGAAAAGCATGAAGGGAGTGACGGATGTTGACGACGATTACGATACGGGCAAGGAAGAGGTTCGCTTCTACTTCGACGAATTCAAGATGGGAACCCTCGGCTTGAGCGTGTCGTCGATCGCCGCCGAGCTCAGGAACGCGTTCTCCGGCGGGGACGCAGGGAGCATCCGGCGCGGAGACGAAAAGCTCAGTATCATCGTGAAGTACCGGGAAGGGTTAGATACTATCGATCACCTGAAAAACCTCTCTATGCCCAATGCCGGCGGAGACAGGATTTCGGTAAAGAGCGTTGCCGATATCGTCTTTGATGAGGGATTGCTTATGATCAGGCATGAGGACCGCAACCGGACCGTCACCGTGAGCGCCAACGTCATCGGCGGCCAGGCCACCTCGGGATCCGTCAACAAGGAACTCATAAAGGACTTCGGGACCCGAAGCGCCGAATATGCCGGATACAGCTTCACCTACGGCGGTGAATTTCGGGACACCCAGGAATCCGTCGCTTCCCTGGAGAAGCTGTTGCTGATTGCCGTATTGATCGTCTATCTCATTATGGCGTTACTGTTCCAGTCGTACCTGCAGCCGTTGATCGTTATGACGGCGGTGCCTTTTTCCTTTATCGGAGTCGTCTACGGCCTGTTCATCATGGACCTGAACCTCTCCATCACCGCGCTGATCGGGGTCGTTGCCCTGGTGGGGCTGGTCGTAAACGATTCCATCGTCCTGGTCGATTTCATCAATCGCTCGCGGGATCAGGGGATGGGAATGTATGAGGCGGTGGTGGAATCGGGCAAAATCAGGCTCCGCCCGATCATCTTGACCACCGTAACGACCATCGGCGGCCTGATCTCCATGGCACTGGGAATCGGCGGAAAGGAACCCATGCTTACCCCGATGGCCTCGGTCGTCGTGTGGGGGCTGCTCTTCTCCACGACGTTGACGCTTCTTGTCGTACCGTGTATCTATATGATCGTGGAAGATATACGGGAGAAGTTTTCGCGAGAAAAATCGTAGGACGCCGGGAAGGTCGATGGGGTCGCGCCGGGTCGGAGTGGATTGAGCCCGCGATGCCGTCCGGTCTGCCGATGACCATGATTGGAGGTACGAATATCACGGCGGGTCCGGCTTTCCCTGCGCCGTTCAGCCTTGGGACGGGTCCAGCAGCGCCTCGCCTTCCTCGTCCAGTTTCTTGATAAGCTCGTCCATGATCTCGTAAGAGATATGGCCCTTCGAGAAGGCGTCTTTTATCGCCTCTTTTTCGACGATCAACAGATGCCGCCGGGTATCGACGTACTCATATTGGGTGAGGACCTCTTTTTTGAGGTGAAGATCTGTCGCGTCTTTTTCGAGCCGCCCGATTTTCTTGGAGTAGAGACCTGAAAGCTGTTTATATACTTCCGGCAGGATCAGCCGCTCCTTTGCCATCGTCTCGAGCGCATCGACGGCCCTGCTTGCCCCGATAAGCTCACCCTTGTTCTTTTCGTAGGACCCCCGATCGCTGCGGTCGACGTGGAGCTTGAGCCAATCGATCAGGTATTTCATGGTCATCCCCTGGCCGATCAATGTCAGGAAGACCACACCGAAGGTCATCGAGAGGATCAGTTCCCGGTGAGGAAAGTCCTTCGGGAGGGAAAGAACGAGCACCATCGACAGTGAGCCCCTGATTCCTCCCCAGATCAGCACCGTTGCTTCTTTGGGCGAATACTTCTCCCCGATAAACGTGATGAGCGGCCGGGCCAGGTATATGACGGCCGCGCGCGAAAAGATGACGGCGGCCCAGGCCATCAGGATGAACAGGTAGTTGTCCAGGAGATTGGTGACGCTGATTTCGATCCCGATCATCACGAAGACGACCGAATTGATGGCAAATACGACGTACTCCCAGAACGATGAAACCGCAAACCTCGTTGTGGGAGACATTCCATACCGCGTGCCGAAGTTGCCGCTCATCATTCCGGCGCTGACAACGGCGATGACGCCGGATACGTGTAGCTGTTCGGCCGCTATGTAGGAACCGTAGGCCAGGATCGTCGTAAGGGTAATCTCGATCAAATGGTCGTCAATCTGGGCCGTGATAACGCTCATAAGGAAACCCAGGGCCAACCCGATCGCCGCCCCCCCCGTCACCACGATGAAAAATTTCTGAAGTCCCTGTTCGAGGGTGAAGCCGCCGCCGGATAGAGACAGCATCAGCAGGGAAAAGATAACCACCGCGGTGCCGTCATTAAAGAGGCTTTCGCCTTCGATGATGACGCTCAGGTGCTTTGATATCCCCAGCCTCTTGAAAATCGCCATCACGCTGATGGGGTCCGTGGCGCAGACGATCGAGCCGAACAGGAGGGCGTATCCGATCGTAAAGCCGGCGTTTTCGGAAAAGGAGGTTATCCCCAGAAACATGATCGCGCCCACGACCAGCATGGTGAATACGACGCCGGGGAACGCGAGGACAAAAACGGCCCAGATATTCTTGGTGAAGTCCTTGATCTCTATATGAAAGGCCGCCTCGAACAGGAGCGCGGGCAGGAAGACGAAAAAGAGGACCTCGGGGGTGAGGTGTATGGCCGATATAATGTGGAAAAAGCCCATGACGAGGCCCAGCAGCACCAGGGCCACGGTATAGGGCAGCCTAATATACCGTATCGCTATGGCGACCAGGCTTGCCAGGAAAAGGAGCCAGACTATCTGCGTCTCTATGGTAATACCGATGTTCATGATCGGGTCGCTCTACTATCGGGTGTAAACATTACATGCGGGTATCGGTTCCCGGCAGATTATATCATGACACATAAAGAATCTCATCATCGAAGGGTAGATCGTTCCGGAGGCCGCTGCTACGGCCGGACCGCCGGGCAACCGCGGGAGACCTCCAAAAATATTAAGGCTCGATACCGAAGAGATTCCGGCCGTTGTGGCCGCGCCTCCTGTTTAGAGAAAGGTTATCCCGTCGTGGATTCCATCTTCCGGATTTTTGCCATGATCTCGTCATAGGCCTTACGGTTGATCGGATAAAACCAGAGAACGATATTTGCGGCGATGAAGAAGACCGCCGTCAGCGGGCCAACGAGCAGCCGCATACCCGTCAACGACAGCGCCGGCTGGTGGACAAGGTTCGGGATATACCCGAAGGCGTCAAGCATGAATCCCACGATAAACCCGGACAGTGCCCCTCCCACCTTGATCACGAAGACCCAGAGCCCGTAGAAGATCCCCTCGCGCCTCGTGCCGTACCGGGAGTAGTCGTACTCGATCGTATCGGGAATCATCGACCACGGCAGGATGTAGTGGGTCGAGAACCCGATTCCGGCAAAGAAGATGATGATCGCCGAATAGGTGACGCCGATGATGTGGGCGACGAAGGAAAAGGTCATGATCGCCGCGGCGGCAATGAACATCCCGATGATATAGGTTTCGCGTTTTCCGATCTTTTCCGAAACCCGGACGGTGATCGGGACGAAGATCACCGCCGTCAGCACCAGGACCAGAAGGATCGGGGTGATGAGCGCCTCATTGAGGAAGACATACTTGAAATAGTAGATCATCGAGGCCATCACGATGCCGACCCCGATGGTGTTGAGCATCCAGACGGTCAATATGAGGACGAACGGCCTGTTGCCGAAGGCGTCGCGGTAGGACGAGAAGATCCCCTGCTTGGGTATTGTCGTGGGCAGCGGCGGCTCTTTTACGGCGAAAAATGGCGAGAGGACGGAGATCACGATCAGAACCGCAAAGATGACCCCCATCCCGAAGTAACCGGCGTCCTTGCTTGAAAAGAGCCCGATGAGGGGGACGGCCGCCCCCGCGCCGATGAGCGTCCCGGCGACGGCAAAGACCGTCTTATAACCGGTTACCGAGGTCCGCTCGTTGAAGTCACGGGTGAGGTCGGGTAACAGCGAATTGTACGGGATGTTGGCGCAAGGATAGGCGGTGGAAAGGGCCATGAAGGAAAGGAGCGTCCAGATGAAGAGGGAGGTCTGGGACGAAAGGCCGGGGTTCCTGAACATCAGGGCGAAGGTGATCGCGAAAGGGAGGGCGGCAAACAACAGCCACGGTCTGCGCCTGCCCATGCGCGTTCGGGTTCGGTCGGAAAGGTAACCGATAACCGGATCGATGACGGCGTCCCAGAGCTTGCCGATAAGAAGCGCGGTACCGGCAAGGGTAGCCGACAGCCCGACGTTGTCGGTCAGAAAGATCATCAGGATTACGGTGGTAACGGTAAAGAATACGGAGCTCGAAAACTCACCTGCGCCGAACCCGATCTTTACGGGTACGCTGAGCTTGTTGTCTCGATTCATCGAAATCCCCTATCGTGATGGTAGGACGAAAGAAACCGGTCTCACCGTGATATGGTTTGAAACCCGTATTGCGCCGTCGTTTGGTCCGAGCAGGCTAAAAGCGGCGAATCGACTACCTCCCCACCTGTCTTTTCTGCAGCTTTTCCAGCAGCCGTTCCTTTACCTTCTCCACGACGATCTCGGCGGCGCGCTCGATGTTGTCGGCCTGGCCGGGGGTGATCTTGAATCGCGTCGGCGTCCGGGTGAAGATATCCGAGATCGCGGGATCATCGGCCAGGTAGGGCGAGAGGTAGACAAAGGTCACGTCTTTAAACCGCGGGTCGCTCTTGAGGATGTTCATGATCGTGAGGTACGCAAAGGCCCGGCCCTGATAGAAGCAGATATAAAACGACCGCTCCACCATCTCGACAGTCGAGAAGGCCCGCACCATGTCCTCGGAATAGCGCGGATCAATGTACTGGTTGGCGTCAACGATGATGATTATCGCCCCCTTGAATTTCTTTCCCTCCCGCTCGACCCGTCCGTAGAGGAGCTCCATGAGCGAAACCATCCCCTGATTGTCGTTTACCCCCCCGTCGTTGATATGGACGTAGACGTCTTTTTCGGGCGTCGACCTCTTATTGTCCCGCATCACCACGGGGCCCAGGATCAGCGGCACCGAAGCGGAGGCCGCCGCCGCCCGGGATATCTTCATATCCGTAATTGAGACGCCGATGTCGTCGGTGGTCACGATATCCAGCACGTCCCCGCCGAACGAGACGTCGCTCTCGGCAAGAGAGGTCTCCGTAAGACGCCGGGTAAGCAGCTCGGGCCGCACGTCAAAATCCGACCGGGTAAGCGTGGTGAATAGAAACTTTGCTCCGGTATCCATGTCGGTGCCGTTGGCGATCAATATGGGCGAGACGCCGCGGCGTTCCCGGTCGGCTATGTCTGTGAAGGTCGCGTGGTTAAAGTAGAGCTTGTCAAACGTCGTGGCGAGCACGACCGCCTTGTCCTCCGAGGAAATCAGGTAACGGTACCAGGTAAAAGGGCCGCCGGCCATCTTGGACTCGATATTGACGCGCATATCGGCCAGGTACGCGTCGAAAAAAGTGTTATAGCTATCGGTATGGGTCGTGTCGGCCTCGGGCTTGTTGAGGCACCAGTAGGCCGACGACAGGCTCCCGCCCGATACGCTCGAGATATAGTCGATCTCGTCGGTTATGCTCCTGCCGTCGGGGAGCTTTACCTGCCGGTAGAGCTCCTTCATGACGGCGGCATGCCACAGCGCGGCGCGGCTCCCCCCTCCCGACACGGCCAGGGCCACCAGGAAGTTGCCCTCGTCGCGGGGAGCGGGCGAGGCCGCCGGTACGGCGGGCAGGTCGTAGACGATCACGGCGTCGCGATAGAACGCACAGGCCGAACCGATGAGGAGGGCCGCCGAAAGAAGGGCGATTATTGATATCTTGGATATGCTCATGACATGTCCTCCAGGCCGCCGGTTTTCCGCGTGAGGAAGCGGCCTTTGGCCGGGAAACGGGGCGTCGGGGCCGCAGGACGACGAACGGCCGATAAAATATTGACTATTATAATGCGCGAATCCTAATTACTCAAGAAGAATTACTCCGGCCGGTATCGACGATCCCGGCGACCGCATACGTCGGACATGCCTTGATTATCTCTGCTTGATTTTCCGTGAATACTCGTATATAGTTAGTAACATCGATTCATCGGAATAACTCCTCCCCCGGGCGCCGAGGGATTCGTATTGTTACGATTGTAATGCCGCTGTCTGTCTTACGGAGCGAACATGAAAATAACCTGTCCGCATTGTGATTTTTCCGGTGTAATCCAGGACGGCTTGATCCCCGAGGCGGGAAGCGCCGTGAGTTGTCCGAAATGCAAGAAGAAGTTCTTCGTTACCCCCGATATCCCCGAGATGGAGGCGGATGAGTTGATGAATGAAAACGTGTCATCGACGGCAAGCGGCGCGGGCATCCCGAATACGGCGCCTCCCGGTAATAAGAAGAAGCCAAAGCCGGACACGGTCAAGACGCTGTTTATCGCCTTCGGGCTGATTTTCGGGATGTTTCTTTGTTTCATTGCCGGAAGGATTTCCGTGGGGTCAAATCCTCTTGAACTTCCCGCCAATGGGCCGGTAAAACCAGCCGGACCCGCCGCGCCGGTAAAGACGGCCGAGGGACCGTCGGTGACGGGGGGGCTTCCGGCCGATCTTCCGCTGATCGTCCTGCCCGAAGAACGATTTGTTGGGGCCGAGACGGTCACTATCGCCGCGGTTGACGAAAAGCTCTCGGCAATCTCGGCGATGGCCGAATCGGAGAAAGCCGACGAGATCAAAAAGCTTGCCGGAGACCTGATCGGCAAGAACGTATCGGGCGCGTATCTGGTCACGAGAATCGAGGATGTCCTGTTTTTCTTTGACGCCTTGTTGCCCAAGACCGGGGAGAGCCGATACATCGAAGCCGAGGCGGACACAAAATCGCCGACCCACGCGCGTATTTTCGTCATCGTGACCGGCAAAGGCCCGGAAATCGCGGCAATCGAAAAGGCCAAAAAGGTATCCGTCAATGGATTTGTCGTAAGCTGCCGGGTGTTAAGCGGAGTCGAACTCGGGCTGACAAACGCGCAGGTGAGGCCGATCAGGTAGACAAGAGCCGCGGCCGCGGGCCGTATCCGGAAGGTCAGGCGATACGCTTGTCTCCGGTGGGGATGCCGGGATTATTTGAACTCAACGAATTTATCCTTTTTTGCCTGGCAGACCGGGCACTCGTCGGGGAGCACCCCGTCGGAGACGTAGCCGCAGACCTCGCACACCCAGTAGGTCGTCTCGGTCTCTTCCATGAGATGGCCCATCGCTTCCTTGTATAACTTCGCGTGCACCTCTTCCACGTCCCGGGACTGGGCAAAGATCGTGAGCGCCGCATTGTCGTCCAGTTCCGTTGCGGTCTTGATAAACTGCTCGTAGGCAACGCCGGCCACCTTCGTCTCCGACTCGAAGCTGAGCTTGAGGTTTTCCTCGGTCCCCTTTATCTCCCGGAGATATCTCAACGCGCGGCTGCCGTGGAGCCATTCCGAAAAGGCGATCACTCGGAAGAGCTTGGCGATCTGGGGTAACCCCTCTTCCTCGGCCTTCTTCGCATAGACCTGAAGTCTGAGCAGTGCCTTTGACTCACCCGTGTAGACCTGCTCCATGGCGCCCTTGATCTTCTCGTCCATCTTTTCCCTCCGCCGTAGGTTTTGAGTCCGTGCCGGAATTTGCCGACCGTAGTTTCATTGTGCACTATTTGGTGGTGCGAATCAAGGGTTTTTCGTCTTGTTAAGACGTCAGTGATGCGGCCGGCGGCCCGGCGAAACCTTTTGACACCGTGGCCGATAACCGCTACAATATTTAACGGTTACTATCGCGCGGCGCAGGAGAGAAAGGCGCCCCGAGCTCAAACAACCGACGGAGGAATCCAATGGAATCCCTGACAAAAGACGTCATGCTGTTTCTAAAAGAGCTGACTACGTATAAATATTTCCTGCCCGTGGCCCATGTGATCGGGGGGTTTCTCATCGGCTGTGCTATAGAAGTGATTCTCATCAGACAGCTGGCGCGGCTCGTTAAAAAAACCCGTTATAAATTTGATGACTTCGTCATCAGGGCCTTCAGGCGGATGGGCATCCTCTGGTTTACCCTGGCGGGAGTCTATTATGCTGTCGAAGGGCTCACGATAAAGCACAAGTACGTCGTTACCATCAACAAGGCACTGCTCATTCTCGTCATTATCTCGATGACGATCGTGCTGGCGCGTGTTTCCGTCGGCTTTATCAGTTTCTATCTCAAACGCGTGGGGTACCCCTCCACGACCCTCTTTACGAATCTCAGTTATATTATCATTCTCATCGTCGGGGGGCTCGTCGCCCTGGCGGCCCTCGATATCTCGATAACGCCCATCCTGACGGCCCTGGGGGTTGGAGGGCTTGCCGCGGCCCTGGCGCTGCAGGATACGCTGTCCAACCTCTTTGCCGGCATCCAGATCATCGCCTCAAAGAAGATCAAGCCGGGAGATTACGTCAGGCTCGAAACGGGCGGCGAGGGGCACATCACCGATATTAACTGGAGAAACGCGGTGGTCAGGACGCTGACCAACACCGTCGTCATCGTTCCCAACAGCAGGCTTTCCACGACCGTCATTACGAACCTCTCCCGACCGGTCCAGGAAATGTCGCTGATCGTACCGGTCGGGGTAAGCTATACGAGCGACCTGGCCAAGGTAGAACGGGTGAGCATAGAAGTGGCGGCCTTGGTAATGAAGGAAGTCCCCGGGGGGGTCGAAAAATTCCAGCCGCTGGTTCGTTTCACCCAGCTTTCGGAATACTCCATCAATTTCAACGTTATACTGCGCGTCCACCAGTACACGGATCAGTACCTGGTCATCCACGAGTTCATCAAGAGGCTCTTTGAGCGTTTTGCCGCCGAAGGGATCGAGATACCGTTTCCAACACAAACCCTCTACCTTTCAGATACGGATCACAACAAAAAGTAAAGGTAATAGTAGCGGGGCGCAGACCGTCACCGTCGGCGGGACCGGGGCCGGTGGTATGAAGAGGCCGTCAGGTGAGGATTATCCGGCTTGCGGACGGTCCGCCGCCGGCGACCGACAGCGGCCCTACGGCGGCGCAGACGATGGTGATGTCGTCAAGGCGGACGCTGGTCTCGCCTGCCGAATCGACGATATACTGGACGACGGACCGGCAGCCGGAGACCGGGGCTCCGGCCGAAAGGAGCGCCGCGGGAACGACCCCGCGGGTGCGCGCCAGGTCGGTTACGCCGTCGGACGCGAGCACTATCAGATCGCCGGTGCCAAACGGAATAATCTCGGTCTGGAAGAGGGCCGTCGCCCTGCCCACGACGACGTGGCTCGTCCGGGAAATCTGGGTGACAACGCCGGTCAGTTGTTCGATACGCAGTATCAGAGAATCGCCCGTATGCAGGACGATTCCCAGCGGCGTGCTACCGTCCGTGACCGGGATAAAGGCGGAAAAGGTCGTGCTGTCATGGTATCCGACCGTCCTGACCAGGGTGTTGACGAGGCCTGTGACTGCGGCAAAAGACTGTGCGATGGGGCGGCCCGCAAAGCGGATCGATGAAGCGGCCAGGGCATCGTCAAATTTCTTCAGGAAGGACGAAGAGGCCGCGGGGTTGCGCTCCGGACCGTCGGCCACGGCCACGACCGGGACCGACCGGGAGACCAGCAGGGCGTCGGCCGAGTGGAGGTCGCCGTGCCCTCCATGCAGGGGCCGTTTTCTGCCCGGGATGAGGGCTGCCGATAGATCTATATCATCAACGTCAAGTCGCAGTATCTCTCCCTGGGTCATCGGCTTGGTGGAACTCCTGCAAAAATATTACTTATATCATACGGGAACGGGGGGCGCAACGACATTCTATCGGGCAGGGTAGGGGCGGGCGGATGCCCGAGGTGCCGTGGGAGAAGTCGGGTTGGATGCGCAGGTGCGAAAGGGGCGTCCCGGTGACTACGGATCGCCCCAACCTTATCGTCACGGCAGGCTGTAATCTTTTACCGATCGGGATGAAGAGGTCCCTTTCGAGGAATTGCCTGTCGGAAACTGCGATTATCAGCCTTACGGTCAACGAGATTCGGTTTGGAGGAGAAGTGTGTCGCGGGGCGGAATGGGCCGTTTTGCGGGATGCAGAGAAACAAAAAAAAGCAGGCCGCTGCCCAATCCCGGCTATCTTCCTTCCACCAATTTCAGGAACTGTTCCCGGTATCCCTCAAGGCCCTCAAACCTCTCGGGTGCGACCTCGCGGGCCTCGATCTCAAAGAGGTCCGAAAGCTCCCGGGGCGTCGTCCCCATGAGCGCGGCCTTGCCCAGCAGCGCCGCGCCGAAGGCCGTGGCCTCGGCAAGGTTCGTGGTGGCCGTGGGAGAGTTCAGAAAGAGCGCGGCAAGGAGCCGCGTATAGACCTCGTTTTTGGCAAACCCCCCCTCGATGAATAGCCGCATGCCGTCGGAAAGCCCCACCGCGCGAAGCGCCACCTCGGCCTGGAGCGCCACCGACAACACCAGGACGTGATAGGCCGTGGCGAAGTCACCGAAGAACGAGGGATGCTTCCCTCCGAACAGCTCCCCGAGGGGTATGACGGTATCCCCCTGGACGACGCGGGCGGCAGATCCCGGAAACATCCCGAAGGGGATAAACGAGGGCAGCACGAAAAGCTTCCGGCGGTCCAGGATATCCTCCATGAGGCGTTTGTCCAGCGGGGGGTGTTTAGCCTGTCCGTGGATCGTCGAGAGAAGGCCCATGTAGGTGTCAAACTCCATTCCCCCCATGAAGATCGTCGTCTTTACCGGGGTCTTGAAGGCCGAGAGGTTGTAATAGACGATCTTGCCGAGGTCTTCGTCACGCAATGCGACGTCCGCGGTGGGACGAAGCGAGACGGAGACGGTGCCCGTAGAGTTGACGACAAACGGCTCCGTTTGCTTGATCAGGTAGGGAAGGAGCGAGGCGTTGGAGTCATGGATGCCGACGGTTACCACCGTGTCTTCGGAAAGCCCCGTCTCGCGGGCGATGTCGGGCTTCAGCGTGCCCAGCACAGCCCAGGGATCGGATATCGTTTCGGGAAACAGCGCGCTGAGCCCCATCCGGTCTACGATCGGCGACCAGTCGGCTTTCTCGAAGTTCCAGAAGGCGGTGTGGCACCCGACATTGGTCGGGTCGATGGCCTTATTGCCCGTGAGGACGAACCCGTAATACTGGGGCAGCGGCAGGATTGCCGCCGTCTTCTTGAACTGCTGGGGCCAGCGCTCCCGCGCGAACGCGATCCCCTTGGCCATGCAGCCAAGCGCAATCATGTCGGGCGTCTTGGTATCTTTTTGCAGGGTTATCGGGTCGCCGTATTCGGCCGAGAACCGGGAGACGAAGTCCGGCCCGGGATCGGTGGTATACGACAGCACCGGCATGGCGAGCCTGCCGGCGGCATCCACACAGGCAAACGCCGCCCCGTGGGTAGAGACCGAGACCGCCCCGATGTCGTGCTTGAGGGCCATTGCTTTAAGCGAGGCGATCAGCCATGCCGAGGTCTCCTCGACCGCCTCGATTTGCACGCCGTCCTTCTCGTACTGGTCGAACGTGTGGTAGGCCTCGTCGACCAGGTCCAGGCGGTGGTTAAAGACGAGCAGCTTCTTGTTGGTCTTGCCCACGTCGAATACGGCGATAGATTTAGCGCCGTCGCGGGCGGTGTCGGCAGCAGGGGCCATCGGGCATCTCCGTGTCATAAAAAGACGATGAAAGGCGCGGCCTATGAGCGGGCCGCGCCGCCGAACCGAATTCCGCCCCGCGCTATCCCCCGGTAAAGTAGGAAGGGGCAAGCGCGATGAGGAGTTGACCTCCGGTGTACAGGCAGGGGCCGATCAGGTTCAGGGATACGACGAACCGGGGCGGAGCGGGCTTCTTGTACGATATGATCGCAAACAGGATATCCCCGATAAAGAGCATGAACGCACCCGCGGTCAACAGGATCGCCTGGGTCATGGAAAAGAAATCGCCGAAGAAGGTTGAGACGGCCCTGCTGACCATGAAACAGTAGATAACGGAATAGATGATCACCGGCAGCTTCATGGGCCCCAGGCCCGGCCAGAGATAGGCCATGAGGGCGACCAGGACCACCAGGAAGACGGCCGCGAGGACGAGGTCGACCGTGCCGAAGCCGTTGTAGAACGCGATGCCGATCCCGTAGACGAGATAGGCAAAGACGAAGATGACGAGCCCCACCATGACGACCTTCTGGTCGGTCATGTCGAGGTTGAGAAAGTCGCCGATGAGCGCCAGGATCAGGCCCGCCAGGATAAAGACGGTAAATCCGACGACGGCGTGCGGGGTAAACAGCGAGAGGGCGCAGACCGCGATGGTAAGGATCGTGCCTAACGGCTGGACAACCGCCACCCGTTTAAGGTCGTTCTTCGCGCGGGCGACGCCGTAAATTCCTATGACCACCAGGACCAGCGGAACCGGGATGAGGTGCCAGTACATATTACCTCCTGTGAGTAACGAGACAGTACCGGAACGCGCGCAAAAACGGCGCCGCCGCCGGTCTTTCATCAGCGGTTACATCATAGCCGATCTGTCCGAAAAATCAAGACGAAACGGTACGACGACGCGGCCCTTCGAGGAGCTGGGCGGCCGGCGGGCAGGAAGTATACGGCGTGGGGGTGCCCGGTAAACGGCACGTGCTCTCTTACGGCGCCTCCTCCTGCTTCCCCCAGGGCATTACCTCAAACAGGTACATGTCGTTATACGCGCCGTAGGGGACATACTCGATCTTGAGATAGCGCGCACGGATCGGCTTATCGGTCAGGCGGACGAGCGAAGCCCTGCCGGAGACATCGTGGGTGTCGTCGGTTTCGGTGTAGCTCTCGATGATGCCGCTTCCCACCATCTTTTCTTCTCCCGAAAACTTCCCGGTGTCAGATGCCGCGAGCCTGATCCCGTAGGTGAAAGTCGTATCCTTGTCGGGGATCGGGACCGCCGCCAGGATGTCCACGGTGACGATCTCCCGGCTCCGCCCCAGGTCTATCGACCAGGACATGCCCGATTCCAGGACAAACGGGGTGGATGGATCGCCGTCTGCGGCCGCCGGCGCCGAGTAGGATGCCATAAGCTCTACCTTGCGCACCGAGTAAAACATGCCGGGCAGGTAATAGATGTGAGAGCCGTCGGCAGAGGCGGCCGGGGCCGGCGATCCGGCGACGGGCGTGACCGCCAGGTCTACCGTCCCCGCGGGAGCGTACTCAGCGACGACCTTCCTTTCCCCGAGGGCATTTTCGACCGACCGGAAATCGGCGTCCCTAAAATCGGCCCTGTCCAGCACCAGATCGCCGAACAGGTCCGCCGCGGGGCCGTCATACCGGATCACCGTCAGGCGCGTCTTCGTGTTCCATCCGGGTAGCATCGCGGCGACGGCCGGCGACAAAGTAACGCGGTCGGCCATGTCCAGGGAGACCGAGATGGGGACCGATGGCGCGCCCTTTTCGCCGGTAAACGGGTTTTTTGGGAAGACATAATCCGCTATCGTAAATCCGTCGGGGAGGGCGGCCTTCTTCGGTGTTCCCGGGGTCACGAGAAAGAGGTCGATTCGGGTGGCTCCCGGTATCCGGGAGGATATCTCAAGGGGATAATAGAGGTAATCGGTCCGAAAGCGGTAGAGCAGGGGGGCGATGCCGGTCGCGTCGGGGCCCACCGATACCACGTCAAAGACGAAATAGGTAAATCCCCGGTCGAGGTAGTCCCCCACGACATCCTTCATGTGGGCGGCCTTTGCGGGCCCGGCATCGATACCCTCGTTGTTGAAGAAGTCCGTGATCCACTGGACAAAGTGTTCGGCGTTCTGGACCTTTACGACCGTGAGGCTGTGGGGGCCGATGACGGTTTTACTCACCACCTCGATGTCGGGCGGTTGGCCGTGCGTGTCCCCGCCGTCCCGTTTGCCGGTTCCCTTGGAGATCGCCGGGGCGTGCCGGGCGATGAGGAACATCGCGCGGTCAAATACCTCGGGCGGCGCCTCCCGGATCGTCGGGACCGACGGTAGGGGGATGAATTCGAGGACCTTTGCCGGCGTGGAGGCCGTCACCTCCGTGGCAAGCACGAGGATCTCTTCTGTCCCGTTAAACGCGATCAGGGCGCGCTGAACCCCTTCCGAAAGGACGATATCCGGGTCGGCGGAGATCGTCATCATGCCCCGGTCGGCATGGGAGGCAACGGGAAGCGAAAGAAGCAGGATTACCGCTGCCGCGGCGGCGGCCGTATATAGTCTATTCATAGGTACCTCCAATTTCTGCCGACTCGACGGAAATACCCGATTCCCGTGAAAGGAAACCGGTATCGGTATCTCTCGATCGTCCGGCGCGGCCGCAGACGGGCCGGATTACCGGTCGGTTACGCCCGTGATATATACTGTGCCAGGTCGAGCATCCGGTGTGAATAGCCGTACTCATTGTCATACCAGACAAAGAGCTTGACGAACCGGTTCATGATCACCATCGTGGAGAGGCTGTCGATTACGCCCGAATGGGGGCACCCAATGATATCCGCGGAGACCAGCTCGTCCTCGGAATAGGCCAGAATCCCCTCGAGGGGGCCCTCGGCCGCCGCCTTAAATGTCCCGTTAATAGACTCGACGGTAACGTCCTTTTTAAGTACGGCGACGATATCGGTGAGCGAGCCGTCGGGCACGGGCGCCCGCACGGCAACGGCATTCATCCTGCCGGCCAATTCCGGAATGACCAGGGCCGTGGCGTCGGCGGCGCCGGTAGACGTGGGAATGAACGAGACTCCGGCGGCCCTGCCCCTTCTCATCTTTCGTGCGGCCTTGTCCACGAGGGACTGGCTGGAGGTGTAGGCGTGGATCGTGGTCACGAAGAGGTACTCCACGCCGAAGGTGTCGTTGAGGACCTTTACCGTCGGGGCCAGGGAGTTGGTGGTGCAGGAGGCGTTGGAAATGACGTGGTGTTTTGCGGGATCATAGGTCTTTTCGTTGACCCCGATGATGAAGGTGCCATCGACGTCTTCGGACGGGGCGCTGATAATGACCCGGGACGCCCCGGCGGCGATGTGCTTGGCGGCGTCCGCACGTTTGCGGAAGGCGCCGGTGCACTCCAGGACGATGTCGATCCCGAGGGCCTTCCAGGGGAGGTTGGCGGGGTCCTTTTCGTGGCTAACGGTGATTCGCCTTCCCCCGAGGTCCAGGAAGCCTTCGCCGAATTTTACCTCGAAGGGCGACCTGCCGTGGACCGAGTCGTAGCGCATGAGGTATGCCAGGTCGTCCATCGGCGTGAGATCATTTGCCGCCACGATCTCTATATCGTCGGGTGGCGCCTCGATGAAGTTTCGCAGAACGAGCCTCCCGATTCTTCCCAGTCCATTGATGGCGATCCGTTTCATACTCGGTCCTCCTTGAAGGGTGAATGAATATATAATAATACTTATTATACCACAGAAAAGACCCCCTGGATTTAGACGGGACGCGTTTTGGAGGGCCGGTCCTTCGGGGGGCGGGATTACTAAAAAGGGCCCGCCAATAGGCGAGCCCCAACTACGAACCGACCGGTTATACGGATCGGCGGATGTTACGGTAACGGATTGGTGATATACCCCCATTTTCGATCGACCTTGACACGGGCCAGGCCCTCGGAAAATCCCCATGCCAGGTCGAATTGCGGCTCGATGACCATGGCGCCGGTCTTGTCGACGAACCCCCACTTTTCGCCGACCTGCACGGCGGCCAGGCCTTGCGCGAAGTTACCGGCGTCGAAAAACTGCGGATCGATAATCATGGCGCCGGTCTTGTCTATGAACCCAACCTCGGATTTCTTGCTGTCGGTGATAACGGGGGCGAGTCCCTCAGAAAAGGGTCCGGCAAAATCGTATTTGGCATCGATGACGAGCTTGCCGCTCGTATCGACGTAGCCGAATTTCTCTCCCACCCTCATTTGAACCAGGCCGTTGGAGAAAATCGGGGGAAAGGAGGGCAGTTCCTTGTTTATTTCAAAGGTCGGCCCGATGACGGTCTTGCCGGTCTTGTCGATAAAGCCGATCTTATCGCCGACGTTGACGGCCGCCAGACCCTCGGAAAAGTCAAGGGCCCAGGTGCATTTCGGCTCGATGATGGTCTTGCCGGTCTTGTCGATGAAGACGTCGTTTCCGTCCTTATTCACGAGCGCCAGGCCTTCGGTGAAAGGGCCGGCCGAATTATACCGGGCACCGATGGCGAGATTGCCGGTTTTATCTATGTATCCCCACATTCCGTCGGTATAGACGGCGGCAAGCCCTTCGGAAAAGCGATAGGGAGGCCCCTGTCTATAGGGGTAAATATATCGGGGTGAGACGACGACCGTTCCCGTCTTATCGATAAAACCCCACTTGTTATCCATCTCCACGGCGGCCATTCCATCGTGAAACGGGGCGGCGTCGCTGTAGGTGGGCGGCACGACCATTACGCCGGTCTTATCGATAAATCCCCATCGACCGTCGATGAAGACGCCGGCCATTCCCTCGGAATAGGGCAGGCATGCGTCGAACTTCGGCTCGACCGCGAAGGAAAAAACCTTCTTCGTTTCGCCGGGGACCCCGGCCTCGGGCGTCATAAGGCCCGGGGCACCTTTCTTGCCGCAGGAATATGCCCCGAGCATGACGATAATCGCGATGACGAAAATAGACACGCACATGTTTCGTGACTTCACCCTGTCTCTCCTTTTGTTCTGTATACGGCGGTTCAATTGTATTCGCGTGGCCCCTGATGATTAATTCAATGGGACAATAATCCCGGCAGCCGTCGATAAATCTACCATAAAAACAAGCCGCTGTAAAGTCGGTGCGATCGAATTATTATCGTTTACGGGCGGCGGTCCGACCCGGTCCCGGGATTGCCGCCGGCCTGGATGTGGGCGTCGAGCGGCAGGGCGCCGATACTATCGTATCGGCGCGTGTGGACCGAAAGGATATCCATCACAAAGGCGGGGACGGAACCGTCTATCGCCGAGACAGGATTACCGCCCCGAAGAGAGATCCCGCCATTTTATCAAAGGATCGTGTCCTCACGCACAAACAAGAAGGAGCAATAAACGGTTTCCGGACGGCGGCTGCAATCTTCCGGCGTGCCGCTTCAGTTATTTTTCTGTTCCTTCTCTTTATCGACTTTTTTACTGGCCTCGATGATGTTCCTGATGAGCCGTATCAGATGGTAGACTGCGTAGAGGATAATAAGGAGGGCGGCCGTTTTAAAGAGGCTGTCATACATGGTCGTCGCTCCCGGACAGGGGACTTGTTGCGGGGATGGGATTCCTTCACCGGCAGCCCTTCTAATTTATCCCGGTGTTAAGGATTTCCCGGCTTCCGGTACGCACGCCCCCATCACACATACCGAATATCAAAGATTCGTCTTGCACGGGCAGCCGGTGGAGATACGACGGTGACCGATTACGAAACAGCAGTCCGTAAAAACGGGCGACCGGACATCGGCCGATAACCGGGCAATTACAGCAAGTTTTCCCACCAGCCTGCCGTGTGACATACTGACTATACCACACCGGGTGTCGGCACGCCACGGTTTATTTGTGCCGATGGGGGAGATGAAGGTGGGGATTTCGGAAAGGCCGAAATCCCCACGGGGAGATGCTCTTATGGGTCGGATCAGGGCTACGGTTTGACGACCTTGAGCATACCTTTCATGTTAAAAAGCCCGGGCCCACAGAAAACCGAACACGCGAAGGGAAATTCGCCGGTCTTATCGGCAACGAACGTGATGGTTGTGACCTCTCCCGGCGGGAGGGTCACCTTGATGTTGTACGCATCGAGCTTGAAACCCTTTTTTTTTGTCGCCCGCCGTGATATTCAGGATAACCTCCTGTCTCTCGTGCACGGTGATAGTGCCGGGGTCGTAGGTGTTAGGGTATGGGAAGACCCCGGATGGTTCGGGACCGCCTATTCCTTTTCTTCGATCGTCTTTTTGAGCCTGGAAAATTCGTCCGTAGTGATCTCACCCGCGGCCAGGCGCCGCTTGAGAATGTCGGTGTGCGATTCCGCCGGTGCATGGGCCGCTCTTCGGCCGGCGGTCAGGCGCCCGATCGCCCATACGGCCATGGCGATAACAGCAATCCAGAATATCCCCGTAAACAGCATGCCCAAAGGCCAGAAGCCTCCCATCATGCCATAACCGTGGCCGCCGTAGTAGCCGCCGCACCATCCACCCAGGAAGGTGCCGATCGTTCCATAGAAGTTGGAAATAAATATCTCAAACATCGTGGTTCTCCTTTCTCGGAAGTCCGACCGACCCGCCGCTCAATTTCAGGAGTGAAGGGTCCGTCTTATCCGGGCATATTCCTTTTTATCGATCTTCCCCTCGGCCAGACGCTGCTTCAGGATATCTTCGGGCGCTTGACCCGGTCCGGTGATGTCCGACTTCAAGAGATCGAGCCTGCCCTGAGACAGGTAGCGGTAGAACAGCCACCCGATAAGCACCAAAAACAGCACTAATACTATTCCCACCAGTTTCTCCTCCCATTAGAATGATTAATACTACTCTCTTGCTAGTATAAACAGAACGAATACATATTTCCTTCGGCGCCGGCGGCAATATACTCTATTAATTTAATAATAATATAGTCTACGGGAGCCGTTTTGTCAATGAAGGCGGATTACGGATCGGCTCGCCGGGAAAACAGGCGAGAAAAGAGGATCGGCCTGCGGCTATCTGAGCCGTTCTATGCCGATGATCGATCCGGAGGGCGAGACGACGGGACGAAAGACGGCCGTCCGCGGGGAACGGCGCAGGAAGACCGATGCGTCCCCCTCCTTTTTGCAGTAGTCATAATACTGGGTCAGCTCGACTTCGAGGATTCCATCTCTGTTGACGTCTCTAAAGGTAAAACATGAGTCGAAGGCGCAAATCCCGTTGTCGGGCCACCCCGTATTATCAAAACCCTCGAAGGTCAGAAGATCGGTTGGATTGCCGTCCCCAAAGTATATCAGGCGTCGGCGGATAATGAGGAAGCCCTGGTCTCCGCCGGCCGTGTGGGTGAGAATTTCACGGACGCCGTCGCCGTTTAGGTCCGTGGTGATAAATTCTGCGGTATCGAAATCGGTGATCTTGAGGATCGGCTCCCAACCGGCGTCAACGAGCCTCAGCAGCCATATCTCGGCCGATCCGGCGGCACGCGATTGACTCGTATCCACAAACGAGACAACGGCCTCGGTCCGGCCGGGGGCGGTAAAGGCGCCTTCGACGATCGTGACGGCCGCCGGTGAAAAGGGCCTCCCTTCCTCGTTGGTTCGGGAAGAGAAGAGCCCGGCGGCGGTCTCGGCGGAAAGCAGCGGATCGGCCCGGGCCGGGATCCCCAACAGGACGGAGATCATACAGAAGAGCAGGAGCAGGGCCGCCGGTTTCATTGTCTTTGACCGGAGGTATTGCCTGTGATAAGAAGAGAACGAGTTTATCCCGCTTCTGCCTGCATCTTCCTGGGCGGCAATGAGGCTCAGTGTGCTCATGAGGCTCAATACACTTCCCATTACCCGTATCGTAAGTCCTTCCTTTCTGCGAGCGTTGGATTTTCCGTAATCGTACGGAACAGCTGAACAATACTAACATAGACGTATCGGCAGGTACATGAGAAATCAAACAGGTGGCCGCACTATACCTCATATCGCACGATATCGCCGCGAATCTCGACGCTATCTTTCTGAGATCGTCGGAAGAAAACCCTTGACATTATATACTATAGATATATATACTTTTAACATAATTCATCGGCTCTTCCCCGTAACGGTGTATCGGTTCCTTTTTGCGATCCGATACCCCCTTTTCCCGTTGACCGATCGAGCTCTTTTCCCAATCCAGCGAGGAAACATTATGTCCGTGAAATATGCCATCTTGGGGCTGCTTCATTACAAAGATATGCACGGCTACCGTGTCAAAGAAGTCATCGAGAATGAATTCGGCTTTATGTGGTCCATCAACTACGGCCAGATCTACCCGAACCTCAAGCAGCTCGAACAGGAAGGGCTGGTGACGAAGATCGACGTGGCCCAAAGAAACGCCCCCGACAAGAAACTCTATTCTATCACAGAAAAGGGTGAAGAGGCCTTCACGGGGTGGCTCAATACGGCGCCCGAGCGGGGGATGCTCATCCGCGATCCCTTTCTGCTTAAGTTCGTCTTTTTCTCTTTCAGTGATAAAGAACGGGCCCTCGAAATCATCGAGGAACAGATACGAGTCTATACGGCGGATCTCTCCTCACGGCAACACCGATATGATCATAAACAAAACGAGAACATCCACGTCCGCCTTATGAGAGAATTGGGTATTTCGCTCAACGAGATGATGCTGGCCTGGCTTGAACGGGCCAAGACCGAGATTGCCGCCGAGATCTCCTCTCGAAGACCCCGGAAGGCGGGGATACAATAAACCGGGAGGTTGCCGGACGTTAGTTACACAGGAGGAGCGCCGTGAAATTCACAGAGATTACGCTGGTTACCGGGGCCGCAGGTTTCATGGGGAGCCACGTGGTCGAATATCTGGCCAAATCGGGCGTCAAAGTCAGGGCCTCGGCCCGACCCAGGAAAGACACCTCGTTTTTCGACCGACTGGGGGTCCAGTACGTGGCCGCCGATCTGACGAAACCCGAGACGGTAGGGCCGCTGTTTGCCGGGGATGTCGATCGGGTCATCCACATGGGTGCAATCTGCAATTTTTCCACTCCCTATGAGCGGCTCTACCCCACCAACGTTGCGGGGGTAGCCCTGATCACCGACGAGGCCAAAAAGGCAGGGGTAAAGCGTTTTGTTCACGTGACCTCCACCAGCGTCTACGGGCCGTATACCGGCTCCCCCTTCCGGGAAGACTCTCCGCGCAACCCGCAGGACGACTACGGAAAGAGCAAGCGGGACGGCGAAAATATGCTTTCCAAGGCCCTCGAAAAGGGCCTCGATGCCGTCCTCTGCCGCCCCTGCACGGTCTACGGCCCCCGCTGTACGGACGGGGCGGGCAAGGCCTTTTCCCGGCCCACCTCGATTACGGCAATCCCCGGCAGCGGCACACAGCTCCTTGCCAACGTCCGGGCCGAGGACGTGGCGCGGGCGGTGGTGCACTTGTCGGAGCTCTCGGGAAACACCGGCCAGGCCTATAACATCGTCGACGATTCCAAGCCGACCATCGAGCGGGCCCTGACCCTGGCGGCACTGGCCTTCGGGAAAAAACCGCCCAGCCTTCACCTCCCCCTGTGGCTGGTCAAGATAGCCGCCAAGGCCGACGGCTTTGTGTCGGCCCGGAAGGGGAAAGTACCCGACCTCGAGTACGATGCCGTCGAGTATCTCTATCATGACTACGTGGTGGACAACACCAAGCTCAAGAAAACAGGCTTCACGTTCACGTATCCCGACTTTGAGAAGTCGATGGAAGAGATCGCCCAACTCTACCGGGACGGCAAACTGGAGATGCGATAACAGTAAACGGTGCCGCCGGGCGGCGCGATATAAAAAAAAGGGATTCCAATCGGTATTCGATTAAATTTATTTAGCATGGAGTTATTATGACAAAGACAATCGTCATCACCGGCCTCGGAGAAGGAATGGGCCGGGAAGTTGCCAAGATCCTTGCCGGAACCGGATACAGCATTGCCGGGTTCGACATGAACGGAACCGCCGTCGAATCGCTCAAGAAGGAACTCAAGGCCATAGGCGGGGATCACCACCTGATCGCCATGGATATCACCGACCGAAAGGGCATCCTGAAATTCCGGGACGACGTCCTCAAGAAATACGGGACGGTGGGCACGGTGCTCTCCAACGTCGGGATCGGCTTCTTCGGGCCGTTTGAGGAAATCGAGCTTGAAAAGGCCCTCAAGTGCCTGGAGATCAACGTCATCGGGGCAATGGCCATCTTCCAGGCCTTTATCCCGTCGATGAGAAAGGCCGGCGGCGGCAAGCTGATTGCAATGTCGTCTCTCGTCGGCCGTATCCCGTTTCCCTTTGAGTCGATCTATACCGCGTCCAAGTTCGCCATAACGGGGTTCATCGAGTCGATGGAATACGAGGTCAGGCCCTACGGCATAAAGGTCGCGATCATCGAGCCGGCACAGGTTTCCACGACATTTGCCGCCAAGATCCACCATCTCCCGCCGGAAAAGTCTCCCTATCGGGATCGGGTCAAGCGGTTCATCGACCGGGACAACGAGCTCATAAAATCCGCTCCCACTCCTGAGGCGGCCGCCCGTACTATCGTGAATATCGTCCAGAAGGATCGGCCCAAGTTCTACAATCAACTCCTGTTTGCGGACGCTTTCCTCATGAAACTCAACCGCTTCCTGCCGAAACGGGTCAAGGATTTCGTCCTCGAAAGCTACATGAAGATCAGGGTATAAAACTATTGAAAATTAAGCCCCTCGGTGGGATAATAGTGTAGTACAATACTCATCATTAGTGAGGCAGTAAAAACGGAATAGCCAAGGAGGCCACCATGTTATCCCAGGAGACGAACGCACAAAAAATCCCGACCTCCCGTGTCTGGAAACTGCGGGAGGCGATTGTCGAGGCCCCTCAAGAGGTAAGCGTCCAGCGGGCGCGCTATCTCACGGCATCGATGGCCAAAAACTGGACGAAGCCCCCGCTCACGAGGATGAGCCTCGCGACGGCCGAGATACTCGATAACATCGACGTCGTCATCCGCGACGGCGAGCTGATCGTCGGGGCGCGTACGGAAAAAAGGAAGGGGGCGCCGCTTTTTCCCGAAAATAAGGCCGGCTGGATCGAGGGCGATCTGGAGAGCTTCAACCAGCGGGTAATTCAGCGGGCCTTGATAACCGAGGCCGAAAAGGAAGAGCTTATCCGGGATATCCTTCCCTTCTGGCAGGGCAAGAGCGTGGAAGAGCGCCTGACCGAGCTCCTTCCCTCCGACGTGACCGACGACATGGATAAATACATCTTTACCATGATGCTCGAGATTACCTACGGCGTCGGTCACTTCACGATGGATCACGAAAAGCTGTTGAAGGTGGGGCTCCGGGGCGTTATCAAGGAGGCCGCGGCAAAACTGGAGCGGCTTTCGGCCGAAGACAAGAAGGGGGATAAGGGCCTCTTTTACGATGCCGTTATCCGGTCGCTGGAATCGGCCGTCAGGGTTGCGCAACGCTACGCCGATTGTGCCTCCCGGATGGCCGAAGGCGAAAAAGACCCGGTCCGCAAGGCTGAGCTTGCCGAGATCGCCCGGGTCTGCGCCCATGTCCCCGAACACCCGGCCCGGACCTATCACGAGGCCGTTCAATCCGTTTATTTCGTCCACCTGATCAGCCAGATCGAGTCGGGCGGAAACTCCATATCGCTGGGACGTATCGACCGGATTCTCTCGCCCTACTACGAGGCGGACAAGGCCGCGGGCCGTATAGACTACGACCGGGCCAAGGAGCTGCTGTCCCTGATGTTCCTCAAGATGTGCGAGATATGGAACGTGCTGGAAGAGGCGTTCATCCCCGGAGGCGAGGGGACGGAAGGCAAGACCACCCAGAACGTCGTGGTCGGCGGTATCGACGAAGAGGGAAACGACGCCGTCTGTGAGATGAGCTATATCGGCCTGGACGCCTATGCCGATATCAGGACGGTCCAGCCCAATTTCGGGGTCAGGATTTCCGAAAAGACGCCCCGTGACTTCTTCATGCGGGCCGTCGCCTACGCGCGGGAAGGCGTCCTCATGCACTTCTTCAACGACGAGGCTGTCGTCAAGGCGCTCGTGACCGGCGGCCACACTCCGGCCGATGCCCGCAACTACGGGCCGGTGGGATGCCTGGAGCCCAACGCCCAGGGCAAGACCTACGGCTCCACCTTCGCGGTGCAGTTCAACGGGATAAAGTGCCTGGAACTGGCCCTTTCCAACGGAATCGACAATACCTTCGGCTATCAGTCCGGCCTGGAGACGGGCGATCCCGCACAATTCAGCTCTTTTGAAGACGTGAAAAAGGCCTACGTCGCCCAGGAGTCCCACTTCCTCCGGCAGGTGGTTCGGGGGATGGCGTGCATGGACCAGGCCGTCGGGGAGCTCGTCCCCTCTCCCTTTGCCTCCGCTATGATCGAGGGGTGCCTCGAGAAGGGAAAAGATGCCACGGCGGGCGGGGCCGTTTACAATTCCACCGGCGTCCAGTTCATGGGTTTTGCAAACGTCGCCGACAGCCTGTATGCCGTCAAGAAGGCGGTCTTCGAAGACAAGGTCATGACGATCGGTGAGCTTGTCCAACATATGGCGGACGACTGGATGGACGCCGAAGACAAGCGGACCTACTTCCTCACCAAGATCCCTAAATACGGCAACGACGTCGACGAGGTGGATGCCATGGCCGCGTGGGTTGTCGATAACTTCTGCGACGAGATGGCAAAGCACAAGAACTACCGGGGTGGCTCGTTCTGGCCGGGGATCTTTTCGGTGGGGTTCCATCTGGCGATGGGATCGTTTACCGCCGCCACGCCCGACGGCCGCAGCTCGGGAGACATCCTGGGCAACGGACTGACGCCGACGACCGGCAACGCCATGATCGGGCCAACCGCGGTGGCAAACTCGGTGACCAAGCTTCCCCTGTCCAGACTGTACAACGGTGCGAACCTTAACCTTCGCTTCCCGGGAAAAAAGATCAGGCCGGAAAACCTGTTGGCCTTCATCAAGACCTACTTCGACAAGGGGGGCATGCAGGTTCAGTTCAACATGGTCGATTCCGACGTCCTGCGGGCCGCCCAGAAGGCGCCGGAAAAATATAAGGACCTCGTGGTCAGGATAAGCGGTTATTCCGTCCTCTTCACGGGGCTGTCGGATACGGCGCAGGACGAGATCATCTGCAGAACGCAGTACGAGATCTAGACCGACAATGAGCCGGCCCGCGGCATTGGGTCCAATTATCAGGCTATTGAGAGAGACGATGAGCAAACTGACCACCATGAAAGAAGCGATTGCCGCCCACGTGGCCGACGGCGATTTTGTCTACATTGGCGGCTACATCTGCCGTACCCCCTTTTCTGCCGTCCACGAGATCATCCGCCAGGGGAAAAAAGACCTCACCATCACCCGGAGCAACGCCGCCGACGACTTTGACATGCTGATCGGCGCCGGCTGTGTGAAGCGTTTCATCGCGACGTTCCTGTCGCTGGGGGTCTACGGGCTGGGACGCTGCTACCGAAGGTCGATCGAGAAGTCGATCCCCCATAAGATCGAGCTGGAAGAATATTCAAATCTGTCGCTGCCCTTAATGCTCATGGCCGGCGCCATGGGGATGCCGTTTATCCCGGTCAAAGACATGGTGGGCACCGATCTCATGAACGTGAAGTCGTTTATGGGGGACAACAAGTACAAGATGATCGAGAGCCCCTTTGATAAGAGCCCCGTGATGCTGGTGCCGGCCCTGAGTCCCGACGTGGGCATCATCCACGTCCAGCAGTCAGACGAAAACGGGAACGCCCAAATCTGGGGGATCGGGGGTGACTGTCAGTGGGGGGCCAACGCCAGCAAAAAGGTCATCGTCTCGGCCGAACGGATCGTCTCCCGGGACGTGATTGGTATGGATCCCTCCCGCACGATCGTGCCGGACTTCAAGGTCGCGGCGGTGGTGGAGGAGCCGTACGGGTCTCATCCGGGTTATACCCCGGGGTTCTACGACGTTGATTTCGTCTTCGGGGCGCTCTATCAGAAGGCATCCGACACCGAGCAGGGATTCAATGAATTTCTCGACGAGTGGGTCTACGGGACCAAGGACCGGGCCGATTATATAGACCACTATATCAAGAAGTTCGGCTGGGAGGCCTTTCATCGGCTCCAGGCGCGGTTCGGCTTCAGCTTTCCGGTAAGCTACGAATACTGATTATAACGTCACCTTTATTTCAGGGACATAGGTCCTTTACTCGGGGGTCTTTCTATATGTCATCGCATCCCAACGACTACATCAAACCCGAATTGATGGCGTGCTGCGGAGCGCGGGAAATCAAAGACGGTGACGTCGTCATCGTGGGGACCGGTTTCCCGACGATGTCGGCAAATATCGCCAAACACACTCACGCTCAGAACGCCGTCATGATGCAGGAGTCCGGCGTATACGACGCCCGGCCCCGGCGGCCGGCCCTCTCGGTGGGTGATCCGTGCCTCAACCCCGGCGCCGCGTTTGTCGGCGGGCTCGTCGATATCATGGGGATGTTCCTCCAAAAGGGTTGGGTGGACGTGGGTTTTCTGGCCGGCTCCCAGGTAGATAAATACGGCAACGTCAACACCACCGTCATCGGCGATTACGCGGCCCCAAAGAACCGGCTGCCCGGCAGCGGCGGGGCAAATCCGATCGGTTCTCTGGTCAAGCGGGTGCTCATCATCGCGCTCCACGACACCAGGAGGCTGGCCGAGCGGGTCGACTTCATCACCACCCCCGGCTACATCGACGGCCCGGGGGCCAGGGAAAAATGGGGACTTCCCCCCGGCACGGGCCCCGCGGCGCTGATCACCAACAAGGCGCTCATGCGGTTTGACGAGAAGACCAAGGAGGCCTACCTCGTCTCGTACCATCCGGGCAGTTCGGTGGACGAGGTCAGGGATAACACCCCCTGGGACATGAAGGTCTCCGCTGACGTGCGCGAGACCGAGCCGCCGAGGGCCGAAGAGCTCAGGGTCATGCGGGAGATCCTCGATCCCCATCGGATGATAAAGATATACGAAAAACGGGGATACGTGTAGTCACCCCAAAAGGCAGGCCCTTTGGGGGGCCCGATGGGAGAGAGAAGGGGAAATCCCGTACATCTAGTGAGAGTGAGGGAGTTACAGCAAGAGCCTTGGTCTTTTGTAATGACATCTTTCTGAATATCGGGTTTTATCAACAATCCATAAATATACGCTATTTATAGAGGAGAGGCATACATGGAATACTCGAAGATCCTCTCGGATTTCTGTCATGATCTTACCTACGACAAGCTGCCGGCCGACGTGGTCGAAAAGGCAAAGATCTGCATCCTGGACTACGTCGCCAATGTTTACGGATCGCTTCAGCTTGACGCCGTCTCCCGCATCGCGTCGGCGGTCAAGTCGCTGGCAGGCCCGGGTCCCGTCACCTGCCTCGGGTTCGGGTTTTCTGCCCCGATCCTCGAGGCCGTGTTCCTCAACGGCGTGACGGCCGAGGCCATAGAGGCCCAGGACGGTCTGCGTTTCGGCGGCAATCATCCGGGCACTGCCGTGATCCCGGCGGCGCTGGGACTGGCCGAGAAAAACGGCAAGGGGGGCAAAGATATTATTGCCGCCGTCGTCGCGGGCTACGAAGCGGCCGACCGGGCGGCGGCCTCCGTCCACCCCCGGCACACCCTTTCGGGATTTCTGCCCACCGGCACCACGGGCACGTTTGGCGCGGCGATCGCGGCGGCAAAGCTCATGGGGCTGGAAAAAACGGCCACGCTTTCGGCCCTCGGCTGTGCCGGCTATGTGCTGCCGCTGTCCATGGCCGAGCAGCTCATGGGGGGGTTCACCGTAAAGGTCGTGCAGGGGGGCAAGGCCGCCCAGGGCGGGATTTTGGCCGCCGTGCTTGCCGCCTCCGGGGTTACGGGGATGCCCAACGTTTTCGAGGGTTCCAAGCTCAACGGCGGTTTCTGCAAGATTACGACCGACCAGCCGGCGGCGCTGGAGCGCATCACCGACGCACTCGGCGAGCGCCTGTCGATCCTCGATATTTATTTCAAGCCCTATACCGCCTGCAGGCACACCCACGGGTCGGCCCAGGCGGCGATCGGGCTGGTGACGGAAAATAAATTCGGCCCGAAAGACGTCCAAAAGGTCGAAGTCTTCACCTACGGGATTGCCGTTATCGCCGTCGGCAAAGAGGTAAAACTCAACGACAGCTTCGTCAACGCCCAGTTCTCCATCCCGTACGTCGTATCGGCTGCCGTCGCCGACGGCATGCTCGGGCCGGCCCAGCTTACCGAAAAACGCCTTTCCGATCCGGAGTTAATCGAGTTCACCAAGAAGGTGACGGTTAATTACGACGACGAGCTTAACAAGCTCTATCCGGATAAAACCGCCAGCCGTGTCGAGATCACCCTCAAAGGCGGCGAGGTGCTCACCAAACAGGTCGATATCCCCGCGGGCGACCCGCGCGACCCCCTGACAGCCGAAGATGTGGCCAAAAAGGTGCGGGCATTCGCGGCAAATCGGGACGAAAAGAAACTTAACGCCGTCATAGACGGGATCTTGAACCTCGAGACGGTTACGGATATTGGCGAGATCACTAAAATCATCTAACCCACAAAGGACGGAAAATGGATTTCAACCTCACCGACGAACAAAAGATGCTCATCGAGACCCTGAGGACGATGGGAGAACGGGAGAATTTCAGGGATCTGGCAAAGAAGGTCGACGCCACGGGCGAGTTTCCGTATCACCTCATGGAAAAGTACGCCGAGCTGGGGCTGTTGGGCATGACGCTTTCCGAAGAAAACGGCGGCGGTGGACAGCCGATCCTCAACGCGGTGCTGGCCGTCGAGGAGCTGGCCAAGTTCTCGCCGATGATCGCGGCGCCCGTCTTCGAGAGCAACGTCGGTCCGGTTAGGGTCATCGACCGGTTCGGGTCCCAAAAACAGAAGAGCGAGATCATACCGAAGGTCTGCAAGGGCGAGTCTTCCGTCTCGGTCTGCATGACGGAGCCGGAGGCGGGTTCGGACCTGACGGCGCTTACCACCAAGGCCGTGGACGCGGGCGGCCATTATCTTCTCAACGGCACGAAGACCTTTATTACCGGCGGCGGGCACGCCAGCCACTATATGGTCTACTGCCGCCTCGGCGATACCCCGGGCTACAAGGGCATCGGCGGGCTTTTGGTCGAAAACGGTACGCCCGGCTTTTCCTTCGGCAAGCAGGAGCTCTTCATGGGGCTGAGGGCCATGCCGTCTTGCGACCTGATCTTTGAGGACGTGAAGGTTCCCAAAGAAAACCTGGTCATCAAACAGGGCGAGTTTGTCAACCTCATGTCTACCTTTGACGTTGAGCGGTGCGGAAACTCCGCCATGTGCCTGGGCACCGCGGCGGGTGCTCTGGAAGCCGCCAAGTCTTATGCCCAGGAGCGGCACGCCTTTGGGCGGCCCATCTGCGAGTTTCAGGATATCCAGTTCAAGATCGTCGATATGGCCATGAAACTGGACGCGGCGCGGCTGTTGGTCTACCGGGCGGCGTGCGGGGCGGGCAGGGGCTTTCCCTCCGTCTATGAGGCGGCCATGGGCAAGTGCTTTGCCAACGAGATGGCCGTAGAGGTGGCCACGTCGGCGATGCAGATATTCGGCGGGTACGGCTATTCGGCGGAATTTCCCGTGGAACGAATGGCCCGCGATGCCCTGGCCTGGCGGGTGGCCGGCGGCACCGTACAGATGCTTCGGATCACCATGGCAAGCATGCTCTTCGGGAGACGATTTGACCAGAGAAAGGGAAAGTAGAACTCACCGGTAACTCACCCGGCGAAGCAGGCTTCGCTCACGGCCCCGACAGGAAAAGCCGGGAGGCCGGCAATGACGCCTGATCGATAGACCCAAACTGCAGTAATAAGGAGGCCTTATATGGGAAAGTATTATAAAGACGCCGATGAGCTCTACAAGATCTACGGTTACTTCATGGAGCGGATTCTTTCCGACCCGAAGATCGGGCCCAAGATGAGCAAGGCCGGCATCATCATCAGGTTCATCTACACCGATCCCGACTCCGAGATCACGATCGACCTGAAAAACCCGCCGAAGAAGGAAGGCCTATCCGGTAACTACTACCTGGGGCCGTGCGAGCTCAAGGAAGACGTCTGGTCCAAGCAAACCGCGGACTTCTCTCACAGCTTCTGGCACGGCTTTGAAAACCCGGTGGCCGCCGTTACGCGGGGGAGGGTAAAGCAGGGCGGCAAGATCACGGCGATGATGAAGCTGCTTCCCGTGGTGCGTCCCGCCTTCGGGATGTTCACGGTGATCCTCAAGGAGATGGGATTGGAAAACCTGATTATCATAAAGGGAGAGAAGGGTAAAGGATAGGCAGAAGTCTTGATCGAATTCCGTCCGTTTTCCCCGGACATTGAATAAAGAAGCATGGGGGGAGAGGATTTCTCCTCCCTTTTCTCTTCTCCTGCCGTGATACTGACACGGGGATGTTACCTAATTAATCCGTATCGTCCCCCCCCGTAATAAGTAACCTGTTGCCTCGGAGAAGGACCGTTGTCGAAATTTGAAATGCAATTTGAGAACAATTTTATCACGATGTTGCGGTCCGTCCGTTATTGCCTTCCTGAAAAATTATGCCTCAAATATTTCGAATGAACTGGGATATGATAATGAGGCTCAATCGCCTACTGAAAACCTGTCCCGATACTCCCTCGGTGTGAGGTGCGTCAGTCGCTTGAAAAGGAGGCTGAATGAGCTCGGGTCCGTATAGCCCACCCTCTCCATGATCCCTTCCAAGTTCAGGGCTGTTGTCTCAAGAAGATGTTTGGCCGTCTCGATCCTGATCTTCTGAACATAGCTAATTGGCGTATCGCCGGTTGCCACCTTGAACCTTCTCAAAAGAGTGCGATAACTCATGGCAAGGTAGTCGGCGAGCTCATGGATGTCGATTGTCTTGTTAAGGCGTTCGTTCAACCAGTATTGAGCCTTGAGTACAACGTCATCCTGGTGGTCGAGAATGGCCTGGAGCACGGAGTAGGGAGCTTGATGGTTTTTATTCATATCGACCAACATTACCTTTGCACAGGATAAGGCCATCTTCCTATCGACGAATCGTTCGATGAGTCCAAGTACCAGGTATATATACGACGTCATGGCGCCCGCCGTGATGAGACGCTCATTTTCAACGAGGATTCGATCGATATGCAGTTCTATGTTTGGATACCGCGATCGAAAGAAGCCGTTCAACCACCAACTCGTCGTGGATTTCTTTCCGTCCAACAGTCCCGTCTCGGCAAGAAGCACCGTTCCACTGCAGCTTGCGCCGATAATCGTTCCTTCGTCATAGTGTCTGCGCAACCATGTCAGGGCCGATTTTGCGTTTCCGATTTTCTCGATCAGATGATTGACATCCCGATAGAGAAACCCCGTGGAAATAACGGCGTCGGCCCGTTCATGCCGATTCATCTCACAGCCGAACGTGATGCCCAATCCTTTACAGACCTCTCCGTAATCCTTCTGCGGGGAGACAACCGAGCATTCAAAGAGCGGATCGGCGCCGGGATTCTGGATTTCCCAAAGTATATTTGCGCAGCTAAATATCTCCTGTGCTCCCGCGATACTCGCGAGGGATGTCGTATCATTTGCGTATAGAACTATCTTCTTCATATGTCTGCCCGGAAGTCATTATCAGCCATAATATTGTCAATAATACCACTTGAATGAGAGGTCGTCAAGTCTTATCATGCTCTCCAACGGAAAATATGTAGGGTTTGGAATTCGGTGTCAATGGATGGCTTTGCCGTAAACATAATGTATGTAAGCAAAGGAGAAACCTATGAATCCCCCAAAAAAAACGAATTACAATAATGCCAACAATCGTAAGGTTCTCGTCAATCCACAAGGCTCGGAGGCAATTTATAATGCTATGGGTTTTTCGCAGGCGGTCAGGGCCGGTAACACCGTTTGGATTTCGGGGCAGGTAGGGATTGACAAGGACTTCAAGATCGGCGAAGGAATTGAGGAACAGGCGAGGCGCGCCTTCGAGAACCTTTCACGCGTTATTCGGGAGGCTGGCGGTTCCCTGGACGATATCGTCGAGCTTGTGACATACCATACGTCCATGACCGATATGAAGGCATTCTCAAAGGTAAAGGCCGAGTTTATCCGTGAGAACTTCCCTGCGTGGACGGCCGTCGGGGTAAGGGAACTTGTTATGCCGGGGCTTCTTGTCGAAATCAGGGCCACCGCTGTAATAGGCAGTAATATCTATTAGGAGTCGTAAAGGAGGCTAATATGTTCAGACCGGAACTATGCAAACTCTGCGGTAAATGCCTTACGGAGTGCCAATGGATGAAGGCTACTCCTGCGCAGGCGAAAAACTGGCGAACAGAGATGACGGAAGGAAAGTACACCCCCGTTCTTGACAACTGCATCACCTGTTTTGCCTGCAACGAAACGTGTCCAAACGGCGCAAATCCCTGCGATCAGAACCTCGCCCTCCACGAAAAATATCGCTCTCTCGTTCCGCAGCATGTTGTCGAGGCAATGGAGGAGGATAACCTATTCGCGGGTGAGGTGAAAGGGGTCCTCCAAGCGGACCGTATCATGACGACCTGTTCCTATGAGAAATCAAAGCCCGAGCTTATCCAGGGCCAGCTCTACGATTTACCGCGCGTCGGCGGGAAACCCTATCTCTGTTGGTCCATTTTCCCGCATTTAGGGGCGCCCAGTGTCCAAAGAAAGCACCTGCAATCAATGGTTGATCGTCTGGGGATGACCGGGGCAAAGGAGGTAGTATGCTTCCATGTAGACTGTTATTCTGCTCTTGCCAGAATCGCGCCCGATGCCGGAATCGACATTCCTTTTCGTCCGGTACACCTGGCCGAATACCTGGTCGAATATCTTCGACAGTACGGCGATGGCGTGAAGTCGCTCGGTCTATCGATTGCCTACCAGCGACCCTGCACTTCGCGCTATACCCCGGAGGCGGAGCGATATATTGACGAGTTGTTCGACCTTACGGGAGCCAATAGGGTTAAGAGGGCGTACGACCGGGAAAAGGCGCTCTGCTGTACCAGCGTTCGTCTGCTCTACGGGAAAGGCAACGACAGGGTCGATCGAGAAAAGAACGTGCTGGATGCAAAAGAAGCCGGTGCGGAGGCTATTGTCTATCTCTGTCCGATCTGCAAGGATATGCTTACGGACGTGGCGTCCGAACACTCGCTACCACTGATCTTCTTGGGCGATCTCGCACGGGCGGCCCTTGGCGAGATACGGCTACCCGTATGATCTATTGACAGATGAGGCCCTCTCGTATAGACTTTAAAAAAGGCGGTCAGGATTTCATTGATACGAACCGGGAATCTGATTCGGGCACTGTAAATCCCTTTAAGCCCTTTTCTGCAATTCGTCCGGGCTTCGGGATATTCACGGTGATCCTCAAGGAGATGGGATTGGAAAACCTGATCATTATAAAGGGACAGAAGAAATAGAACGACGGGCGTCGATCAGGCCAGACAAAGGACAACGACTGTGGACCAACGAGAGATAACGCGCCTCATCGGAGACTTCGTTGCGACCGACCCGCGCAACGCCATCCCGGAGATCCCGGGCCTCGTGATCTACGAGGAGCCGCTCGTGGCCGCGGCCGCGGCCGCGGACCCCCTGTACGACGAGCTCAAGAAAGAGGGGATCGTCGGGCCTCACCACCTGTCGCCCGGCCAGTGGCTGCCGGGGGCGGTAAGCGTCGTCTCGTACTTTCTGCCCTTTTCAAAAGAAATCGTCGCCAGCAACCGCGTCGAGCGGATGCCGTCAAAGGAGTGGTATCTCTCCCGCTTCTGGGGAGAGGAGTTCAATAACGCCCTGCGCGACCATCTGGCCGGGGCCCTTACGGCGGCGGGCTACAGTGCTATTGCCCCCATGCGTACCGACCGATTCGTCATGCTGCCGACAACGAGCAACTGGTCGGAGCGACACACCGCGTTTATTGCCGGCCTGGGGACATTCTGCCTTACCTATTCGTTTATCACCGAAAAGGGGTGCGCCGGGCGTTTCGGCTCGGTGATCACCGGCCTGGCCCTGCCGCCGTCGCCCCGGACGGCACGTTCGCTCATGGAAAACTGCATCTATGATGCCGACGGGACGTGCGGGGACTGTATCGGCCGCTGCCCCGCCGGGGCCGTCACCCCTGAAAAAAAAGACCACATCACCTGCATGAACTTCATCGCCGAAAAGATACTTACCGAATACCCGCAGAAATACGGCAACATCTACGCCGGCGGGTGCGGCAAGTGCCAGACGGCCGTCCCCTGCGCACGGACGAATCCGAATAAATCCGCGATAAAACAAACGCCCTGACCAAAGACTATGCCGCGCCGCCGGTTATCGGGCTGGCGGCACGGCGCCTGCGCCAACCTCCGGACCCCTGCATGTGGCGAAAACCCGTCCTGTTCAGTAATAAGATACGGTGGACCCCGAAAAGAGAACGCGTATCTTGCCCGGGATGCTGTTGTCCGTCGCCGGACCGACGATCGCCTCAAACGGGGCGCTGTGGCCGGCGGCCAGCTTCGGGATCGTGACCTTTGTCCGGCGATTCTCGCCCAAAGAGATCGTGAAGACCGCGTCATAGTGGTCGAGACTGCTCCCGTTGATGACGGCGCCGCTCACCCGCACGCCGGCGTCGACCGACTCGGCCTTGAAATCGACGAGGGAAAAGCCCAGATCGAGGGGCTGGACGTCGGTAAAGGAGCTGTCAACCCAGCCGGGCCGGAGGTTTTGGGTGTCCTCGGTGAGGGTCGCGAGCTTTTCCTCCGCCGAGGCGACCCGGTCGCGCAGGCACATGACCTCGAAGGCAACAATGACGGTGGCTGCCAGCATAAGGAGGATAACGACGGTCACGACCGTCGGGATCCATACCGATCGGTTCCCGAAAAACGAAGCGAAAGACCCGATGACCCGATCAAAGGCTCCGGGCTGTTTTACCGGGGCCGTTTTTGCCTCTTTGTTTTGCTTCAACATAGCGGCTCTCCATCTGTGAGTGAAAAAGGCCTTAAATTGATTACCGTTTTACCGGACACTGTATTTTTATAATTCTCTCACGCCCTTCGACAAGTTTCTGTTTGCCCCGTCACACTTTTTTACGTGTTTGTCGAGCCATGGAATCGATCGCCGGCGATCGGGCTGATTGCCCTGCGCGGCCGGCCCGGGGTTGCCAATAATTTCTTGACAACCGGGAGCGGCTGGTATATCGTTATAAGCTAAGGAAAGGAGGCATATGTATATGGGATTTTTCGATAAAAAGACAGAGGATCAGCAGAACGAGGAGCCCAAGAGAAGCGGCGGCTCCGATATGGACCTGGTAACCCGTCCCCGGCGGGACTGTGAGTGTTACATCGCCCATGGAACGACGGTGGAAGGCAAAATCACCGGCGGAGCGAGCGTCGGAATCGACGGGCTCGTCAAGGGCGAGATGAATATCTCGTCCAAGGTGATCATAGGCGAAACGGGCGAAATAAAGGGCAACATCAAGGCCGACGACATCATCGTTGCCGGTAAAATCAACGGCAACATAGAGGCGCGCAATATCCTCGAAGCGCAGCCCACGGGCCAGATCTTCGGAGATATCAACGCCAACCGTCTTATGATCGCCGACGGCGTCCTGTTTGAGGGCAACATCACGATGAAAAAAGAAAAACACACCAAGCGCGAAAAGGTCGAGGAGCCGGTCATAACTGAGCCGGAGCCGGTAACGGAATAGTCGTCCAAACCATACCGCACGTCAGGAAGGGCCGGGAAACCGGCCCTTTTTTTATGACACCCCGAAAAGCGGACGTTCTTGGGGGCCCATCGGAGAGGCTGTCTTTTCCAATCGTCTTCGAACGTATCAAGTCCCTGTTGTCCTCTAAAACCGATAGAAGATCGATATCACTATGTTTGACGGCCGTCCCGGCGGTATAAGAAAGAAAGAGTTTATTGTATTTGGCTTAAATTCCTGTTTCCTCACGGCTCCCCGCAGAACCGAGGATTATAACTGCAACATCCGGCCCTTTCGTTAATAGCTCATTTCAGCCCCACCCGGTACTTCTCTTCCAGCCGCTCGGGATAGTACGATTCCTTGGCCTTCCTCAACCCCTCGTCGGCCAGGTCCTGCTCCCGGTTGACCCAGTCGAATCCCGAAAGGGCGTGGGCGCAGAACTCTCGGTTGATCATCGCGTAGAGGCCGCGGATATCGGGATCGGCCTTCTCTACGTGGACGACGGCTGTCTCGGCATTAAGGGCCTCGGCCAGCGTGAAGGCCCGGATCTTTCCGTCGATCGTGATCACCCCGCCTAAAAGGCTCAGGTCCGAATAGTGCGTGAGGGCCTCCCTGACCGCCTTGTATTCTCCCAGGAGGCCAAGGTCATCGCAGCATTTACGAACCCGGCACCACTCGCCGGCAAGAGCGAGGCAGGCGGCGATATGTGTTTCGTTGAGGGACTCGTAAGAAAATTCGTATTCCGCCCGGAAACGGTTGATGTAATTACGCTTGGCGTGGTATTTGCGCCCGGCAAGATCGATGAGGTCCTTTGTCGCGTAGACATAATCAAAGTGCTCCCGTGTCTCTTGGACGGAAAAGTCGCCGGCCGACGACAGCTCGTCAACAAGCCGGCGATCGGCCCGTTGGACAGTGGGTAGTGTTGCCCCCCGTTCACCGCCGAGGTAGGCGAGAACGGACCGGGTGACTTGGGCCCGCGGGGGATCGCCGATGGGAGCGAGGGCAAACGAGTCCCCTTTCCTGCCGGGAGAAATAATGACCAGGCGGTCGTCGAGGACCGACCATTCCCATCGGAAGTATGACCTCCAGATGAAGAGGTTGGTAAATGTCAGTTCTGAGATCCGGGGGCGATAGCGATCGAGAAACTCGGTAATGACCTGGCGATCGGAAAGCTCTAAAGATTTGAATTCGGGGAAAATCGGCGACATTGTCGGATCCTTTGTAGGAAATATGGGCGGATGCCGCCCGGGGCGGCGGCGGGAGGACGTATTCCCACCGACATCCGTTAAACCGCGGCGCACTGCCGGATCATCCGCCCCTCATCCACACCAGATCGATGAAGGATAGGGTGTGCGCCACGATGCGCGGGCATTTACTATTCATATCCTTATCATCACGATACAATAACCTTACCATCTTTTACGGGATTAATGTAGCGTTTTTATGGAGCATCGCTTTTCGCGGGCCGGTCGGCAGAATTGCTCACGGGCGGCCGGCGCGTCCAGATTCGCCGTGAGGGCCGGTGGGACGTCCCACGAGAAGCAACGGGCATTAGACGACTGATTTATTGTGAGGGGGATTGCGATCCCGGGATAGGAGAGGGTAGGGAATGAAGTCAATCACCTTGATAGTACGCGATATGCCGTTCGGCGTTCCCCCGGAGTCCATCGGAGTCACGGTCTATTTCTGGAAGAGGGAAAAATAGCAGGTATCGTCACCCTTTGCCATGCACTTGGTCTCCCGTACCTGATATTTTCCCTTGCCGAAGGCGAAGTCGATCATGAACTGGGTGGTGCCTTCGTAAACCCCGCACATGGCCCGGTCGGTCTTGTAGCCGGCGCACAGCAGGCAATCGGGACAATCGAAATCGGCCAGGCCGTCTTCACGGGGGACCGGCTTGCCCTTGCCGGAGGCGGCACAGAAGATTTCCATTCCCCTCAGGTACTTCTCAGTCGGCGGGAGGTCCATGAATGCGTCCAGGATATGTCCGATCTCCACGGCGTACTTTATATTGGTATAGCCGATTCGGCGCCAGATGCCAATGCCCCCGTTAAGACCCACCAGGTTGATGACCTCTCCATATATCTTGGCCTGTTCGGGCACGGTCAAACAGGGCTCCCATGTGTAGCCGGGAGGATTCTCGTAGATGTGAGAAAAGCCGATATTTCTAAAAAGGATCTTTGCCCCGTTATCTCCAACTATTTCGTGAATACCGTCGATTGCCGCTCGTATCGCCATACTCGTCGCCATTTTTTGCTCCTCGCCCATGATATGCCTCTCGGTGAAGTAGAAAAGACTGATGATATCTAGAGATGGTATAACTCCGACGGAATTATAGAATATTTCTCTCATAATATCCATAAAGAATTTCAGTTTTTTAAAAAAAACGTCTGTTTTGCATCTAATATATCCACAATGGTGCCGGCCGAACCCTCCCATGCGGGACAAGAGTTGCGGCCGTCATTCCGAACATAGTTCCTATGTATCATCTGTCGATACACGTCCCCACGAATTGCGGTGATGAATTACGATAACGCCGCCAGCGGGCGTATAGATTGAAATAACTGTGAATATGGTTGACATCATTGAGAAATTATGGTATGTAACCATATATTTTTTTTTGTGTCGGGACCGCCGGATAGAGGACGGCAGATATGCACGCTGTGCGAGATCGGCGGCTGTCATAAAGAAGGCGTTCGTATATATCGGCTGATTAATTATTAAGGAGCCCTGGAGATGCCACACTGGGAAGTTGGGAAGATCGGCGGGAACGGACCGATAAAGGTCTTACTCATAGAGGATGACACCGGTTTTGCCCGGATGGTTCAGGAGATGATTGCCGAGATAGACGGCGGGCCGTTTACCTTCGAGCGAGTGGAGAACCTCGAAAAGGGAATCGACCGCGTGAAGAAAGGCCGGATTGACGTGGTGCTGCTTGATCTCCTGCTTCCGGACAGTGAAGGAATCTTCACCTTTTTCAAGATCCGGGAAGTCTGTACGGATATCCCCGTCGTGGTGCTGTCGGCCCTCGAGGATGACGAGACGGCCATCCTCGCGGTCAGGGAGGGCGCCCAGGACTACCTCTTCAAGGGGATCGTAAACCCGGCGGTCCTTGTCCGCTCGATCCGACATTCCATCGAACGCAAACGTAACCGAGATGAGCTCAGGCAAACCCGGGAAGAACTGGAGGAATTGCTCGGAAAGAAGGAAGCCGAGATAGCCGACCTGAAGAAGCGGCTCGATGCCGCGCTCAAAGACAAGAAATAGGCCCAAAGGGATGCGGCCGGCCCCGGCGAGACGTACATCCCTGTTTGAGGCCTTATGCCTCCATACAGGTTTAATAAGAAACGTCTCGATAGTTTACTCCCGGACGGGGCAGGCCGGGACCGCCACGCCGGTATTCGTTGTCGTTTCCGCCCCACCCCGCGACCGCCCGCATGTTGGGGATGACTGTTTAATTTATCCCAACAGGATCAATCCCGAATCTGCATTAGTCCGGCCCCTCTTTAAGGGACCTTTTTTGTGGGCAACCCCCGTTTACTTCGACCATGCCTCAACAAATCTCCCGATCGAGCGCTTATCGGCCGTTCCGTCCACAGGGGAAAATAGACACCCCGGTATTTTATTCCTTTTGCGACGATGAACGACGCACTTACGGAACCTGCCTCTCCGGGAGCCGGCGATATGCGGAAAGCCGCATCGATCGAGATTTCCGTTCAGATTCATTCAATCCATAGAACACTTTATACCGATACCGAAAAAGGCAGCCTTTGCCGAGATCAGATTCCGAGGAGCGCCCTGGGATTGTGATCGGTCATCGCCGCAAACGTCGTCTCCTTGATGGGAAGCTCCTTGATTTCCTTCATGATGCGGACCCGGGAGAGAAGCGGATAATCGCTGCCGAACAGGACCTTTCCCGTTAACGCCGTGTCGGCAAGGCGGATGACCCCCTCCGGGATATATTTCGGCGCCCAGCCGGCGATGTTGAAATAGACAAAGGGATTTCTTCTCACCACCGCCAGGGCCTCTTCCCACCAGGGGTAGCCGAAATGGGCGATGATGAGCTTGAGGCGGGGGAAGTCAACGGCCACGTCGTCCACAAACAGTGGGCGGCAATACTTGATCTTCGTGCCTGCGTGAAACTGGGTGCCGGTGTGAAAGAGGACGGGAACAGCCAATTCCTGGGCCGCTTCGTAGAGCGGGTAGATCATCGTGTCGTTTATATCGAGCTGGACGAGGTGGGGGAGAATCTTGAGCCCCTTCAGTTTCAGGTCCGTGATCGCCCGTTCGAATTCCTTAACCCCTTGTTTCCCCTTGTGGGGATCGACGCTCGCAAAACCGATGAGCCGGTCGGGGTGTTTTGCCACCGTCTCGGCCACGAGGTCGTTTGAGACCCGATACTTGTGGGTCGTCTCGGCATCCACCGCCACGATGACGGCCTTGTCGACGCCGGCAGCGTCCATGTCCTTGAGTGTATCCTCAATAGAGGGAAAGCGCATGTCCTTGAACATGGCCTTGTAACCCTCGGCCATTGCCTTGGGGAAGCTCTCGATGGCCTCTTTCGTCCAGAGCTGGGAGTGGGTGTCGATGATCATTGATTCCTCCTGTTTAGGGTATGGAACAATCCTGCCTGCGTGATAATGGATAGGGACATGCTATCCTTTTAGTATTGCCTTCTCTATAAAATCCGCCATAGACGCGACGTCGTCCAGATCGATGACACGGACGTCGGTCTGGACAGGGCAATCGGCGGCCACTGCGATGAGCATATCTGCCGCCGTGCACAGCAGCGCGTCCCGAATCCCCTTGCGAAAGACCTCGATCTTCGGTTGGACGTCCTTCTTGAAACCTTCCGAGACGATAAGATCGACATCCGAGATGAACCGGGCCCGGATTTCGGAAAGCGTCAGATCGTGATCGGTCTCGGCGATTACGGCGATCTTGGCGGGGGACGACACGACGCTTACGGCGGCGCCGGCCCGTTTGAGGCGCCAGCTGTCTTTGCCCGGGGTGTCGATCTCAAAACCGTGGACATCGTGCTTGACGGCGCATACTCGATAGCCCCGCCCGGTCAGCTCGGGGATAAGCCGCTCGAGATACGTGGTCTTGCCGCTGTCCGACCACCCGACGAAGCTGACGATGGGGATCATCGGTCGCGTACCTCCACGATTCGTTTGGCCCGCTCATAGTCCTCGGGCGTGTTGATGTTAAAAATTGACAGGTAGTCGGGGTCCACTAAAGAGAACTCGTCATTTCGAATCGTCCTGAGACGAATGCCCGACAGGAAGTCGACGACCCGGCGTTTTCGGGAGGCTATCGTCTTTTCAACCGCCGGAAGACACCCCCTCGCGTAAATAGCCAGGAGCGGCTCGTATTCTCCGTTCAAATAAGGGACGACGGCGTCGGTATCGTGGAAGGCTGAGACAAGATAGTCGATAAGGGCGGGCCTGATAAAGGGCATATCCGAGGCCACGAAAAGGGCGGCGCTGTCCTTAAGATAGGTTAGTCCCGAGTGGATACCGCCCAGCGTCCCGATGCCGGATATGATATCGGCCTTCATCGGAAGGCCGAACCGGGCGTACTTGTCGGGATCGTTGGTGATGATGAGCACGCGCGGAAATGCCGAGGTCATAACCCTGATTACGTGTCCAATGATCGGTACCCCCCCAAGATCGAGAAACGACTTGTCGGTCCCCATCCGATGGGAAGACCCACCCGCGAGAATAATACCGGTTTTTGGGTGCGTCATCGGCTACTCATCCATCGTATCGGGCGGGTCGCCTGCGGATTCCGGGGAATACTCCTTGAGCCATCTATAATAGTCGTTTTCGAGCTTATTGAGGGAGGGGTCCCGATTGATCAGGGAGCCGATCGGCACGACCTGCCCGGTTATCATATAGGGACGGGATGAACCGACGACGATAGATGTCCTGCCGAGGCGTTTCCCCTTTTCATCGCCGGAGGCCATGTAGGACGTGCCGACAGGTTTGGGGACCGGAATCGGCTGGGGCTGGCTCGTCGTGATGATGAGGTCGATTCCCGGCACCGCCGCGGCAAAATCGTACGCGTCCTTTCGATCCATTGCCAGCAGGGCCACGATAACGGCCGCCTTCTTCGAGAGCTCCATGACCATCTTTTCCCCGGTCTCCTGGGGATCGGCAAAGCTGAAGGTATCTCTGTCGTGGGCTCCGGAGGCGCCCGAGCCCGCGATTCCAAAGAAGCCGACCTTTATCCCTCCGACTATCTTGATCGCCGAGGTTTCGAAGATCGGGGTGCTCGTCTTCGTCGAGACGATGTTGGAGCTGATGATCGTAAATGCCGCCTCCTTTTTGATATCGAGGAGGAAGTCCAGGCCGGCGGCCAGATCGTTGGGGCCGATGTTGGCGACGTCGTATTTTACCAGGCTCATACCCTTAACGACATACCGGGCGGCGACTTTATCGGCCTCTTCGCCTATCGAGGAGAGGTGGATGGAGCGAAACAGGAAGTCTCCCGCGTCGGCCACGAGGACATTGGGGTAACTCTTCCTAATCTCTGCGATCACGGTTGCACGCCGGGCGAAACCACCCAGCCGTTTGTTTTCTCACCCGCAGGGGATAACTTCGCCGTAATTGTCGCAGGAATGGACGATGGTGACGGTGGCGGCCAGTGTTGCCAGGGGCGCGGCCAGAAGTATTATAAAGAGCCCCAGTATCGCGAGTTTCCTCATGATGATTCATTCTCCCCCTAAATATTTATCAGAATGCCGATCACCAACACAATAAACCAAATAAGAGACAGTCCGATAATCAGATTGATGACGAGTCGATATTTCTTGGCGACGTCTTTTTTTTTCAGGAGCTGGATGTAGTAGTAGAGATAGAAGAAAAAGAGCACGGCAATTGTCGTGCCGAGGCCCAAAAAAATGATCGGGACAATCCTGGTCATTATCAGGGTACGCATCGCACACCACCTAATTCTCTTTTCCCATTGCCGTCCTAAAGATACCCCGCATCTCGGTAAAGGGGGCGTCGGCGACGTATGGAACAAAGACAAGGCTGACCGAATCGATCTGTTTCAGATACGAGGCGGTCACTCTCAGCTCTTCGGGGCCGACGGGCCTGCCGGTATCCCAGTCCATTACCTGAAGCTTTATACCGACCCGCGCGGGATCCCCTATAGCCGGGATTGCCCGGGAGGTTATCTCGGTCAGCAGTTTTCCGGCGGCGCCGAGGTCCGTAAACCCCTTCTCCTTCATCATCTGGCGATGGTAGGCCATGATGAATACGTAGTCAACGCCGCTCTTCAAAATCTCGTCGACATCCTGGGAGAACCACGCGAGGCCGTTCTCGGGCCTGGACAGCGCCTCGTAGTAGAGGTTTACGGCGAATTTCAGATCGGGGCGTACCGCGCGTGACCCCTTGATGATCTCTCCGGCCACCGCCGAGAGCCGGGCAGCCTTGAAGCGGGACCATTCCCGGAATCGGTCGGTATAGCTCTCGGCATAGTACTTGGATCCGTCCGGGGAAAGATGGGGATTGTTATAGAAGGTCTCGGGGCGGATGGGTGAGCCGAAGAGGCGCTCGGCGGTTTCCCCCATGCCCTCATTATGTTTGAGGATCAGATCGTCCTGGAAGAGGATGCCGTCGATATCGTAGGCGGCAAGGTCCTGATAGAGGCCGACGAGGTCCGCGACCTTCCGGTCGTCGAAGAGATCCCTGCCGAAGGCGGGAACAATCATCTTTCTTGTGAAATCATAGGCGCGTAGTTGCCGGGGATCGTCTCCCCAAACCGCATATCTGGTGGTCATCCATGCCCAGAATTTCAGGCCGTTTTTTCGGGCGGCATCGATCATGGGGGAAAGGGCGTCCGAAACGACGGGGGCATGATCGGTATTGAAATAGACTCCCGCGTCCGTCCGGGGAGTGATGAAGGGGTAAAACCGATCTGCCTTGTTGTCAATCTTGTTGTTGAAGACACGGACGATGACGGTATCGGCGCCGGTTGCGGCAATCCGTTTCATCTCATCGTCGAGCCCCGCTTGAGTTTTCGACGTGAAGAGGAGAACCTGAATTCCCATGATGCGCGTGCGGCCGAGGGCCGGTTTCGGTATGACGTTGTCGATCTTCGGGATTTCGTCCTTCGGGGGGGCGAGGTCCCTGGTGGAGACAAAGTCGCGGGACGCGGGGGGGACGGCCGTCTTCGGCGGGCAGCCGGGAAACAACAGGGCCGCCGCCGCCGCGGCGGCGCAGATCACGGCGAAACGTTGGTTAGTAATCCTCATGGGAGAAGTATAACGCGGGTACATAAACAAATCAAGAGTTATTGAAAATAGGCGGGGAGGTCGGCGATATTCTCGATGATAATCTCGGCTCCGGCGTCCACCAGGTCCTGCCTGGTTCCGAATCCATACGTAACGCCGCAGGCAATAACACCGGCCGCCTTTGCCGCCATAATGTCGTCGGTAGTATCACCCACCATAACGGTCCGGGAAGGGTCAACACCAAACCGATCGAGGGCAAAGATGATCGGTTCGGGATTCGGCTTCATGCTCTTGGCGGTATCGGCCCCCACGATCAAGTCAATCTTATCGGCAATGCCCAGCCCGATAACGACGCGCTCGGCCATGGACTTGAGCTTGTTGGTCACTATAGCCTTCTTCTTGGTAATGGACGAAAGAGTCTCCACAACACCGGGAAACGGCTTGGTGGTGTCAAGAAGATGCTTGTCGAGGTGCTCCAGGTAGACTCGAAAAGTCTCGAACTTTGCGGAGCCGTCGCCGGTAAAATTGGACAGGAGCTTGGATACTCCTTTTCCGATGAGGGTCACGATGTCATCTTCGGGAAGCTCCGGAAAGCCGAAGGAGACAAGGGTTTGGTTGATTGCCGTCACCAGATCCTTCTTGGAGTCCGATAGAGTCCCATCAAGGTCAAAAAGGAAGAGGTCTACTTCTTTTTTTTCGTTTTTCTTTTCCATGACAGCCTATAACCTAAGATGAATTAGCTCCCGGCGCGGCCAAACCCTTTCACAGCCGTACGCGAAAGTTTTTGAACTATAGCCCAGCGCCGAGAAATTGTCAACAAGATAGATGCACGGGCGATGAGGTGTTTTTCTTTTTGACGTAAGTGTTATACGGACCTGTGATATACTGTACGGGTTACCAAACGCCCGACGGAGAGCGGCAACCGGTAATGAAACGGAGAAGACTATGAAACGAGAAATTGTCCTTACCGCGGCAAAAGATAAAGATATCCCGTTTATCGTGGAGCTGCTCAAGGAAAACGGACTTCCCTTTTCCGATATTCCCGACAAGAGGGGTTCGCTTTTCCTGGCCCGGTCCGATGGAACGGTCATCGGGATAGGGGGGGGTTGAAATCCTGGGGGAATACGGGCTTTTGAGGTCGCTGGCGATAATGCCGGAGGAGCAAGACAGGGGATACGGCCGGGCCGTTGCACGGGGGCTTATGCACCATGCCCGAAAATCGGGCGTAAAGGACCTCTACCTGTTGACCACGACCGCCGCCCCCTTTTTCGAGGGGCTTGGGTTCGAGAGGGTCCACCGGGATCTGGCCCCCCGGGCGATCACTCTCACGAGCGAGTTTTCGGTCCTCTGACCGGGTTCGGCGGTCCTGCTGGTCAGCAGGCTTGTTTGATGGAGGACGCGCCAAGCCCATATAACACTCCCGGAAACGTCAGGCAGCGGATATGGTTTTTGCTCAGCCCGCCTAATCCTCTGACCGGCGGCTCACCGTTTCTCCAGATAGCGTGCAATCATACGCGCCGTTTCCCGAAAGACGCGATCGCGATCGACCGGAACCTCATAAAACAAGAGGTACTGGATGATCTCATCGATCGCCTTGTGGACTATAAATTGCGCCGCCTGGGCATCCGCGACGTCAATCCTATCCCGAAATCGATCGAAGAACACGCCCACGACGGCCGCCTCGCCCTGCCGCTCCAGAGCGATATAGACCGATCGAGCCTGATCGTCCACGAGGGACAAGAGTATGACATCCCGATGGAGCTTCAGCCGGTTACGAAATATGTCGAAAAGCCGCCGGATAAGATCGTAGGCGAATTCTTCGATATCCCGATGCTCGGTTAGACCCTCATCAATATGTTTGAAGATGCCGTTTTTGAGCTCTTCGGAATAGAGGGCGAATACCTCGATAAAGGTCGTTTTCTTGTCGGTAAAGTAAGCGTACACGGTCCCGATTGAGACGCCGGCTGCCGCCGCGATATTCCGCATCCCGACTGCCTCGAACCCTTGTTCGGAGAAGAGCGTATAAGCGGCGCGGAGTATCCGTTGGCGCTTTTCCTGCGCTCTTGTCTGCACCGGTGTCCTGATAGCGGTTTTGTTTTTTATTGAGAGATCGCCGTTCGAGCCCATCCGGGTACAATCCTCCAGTGGTCACGCAATAGTTATACGGATACATATTGTAGGGTAATTCGCAGGGAATTACAAGAAAGAATGCGAACGCCGTTCATAATTTCCTTGACATAAAACGAATTCGGATATAAAAGTATATATGAACACTGTTCATGTATGCGCGTCCTTAAATCGGTACATACGGCGTATCGATATACGGATAAAGACGCAACAAGCCAGACTCGTACGTAAATAGGAGGAGATTATGGCACAGTTTACACCCGCTGTCGGATACCATCATTTTCACGATGAAGTCAACATGAACTTTCAGCTCAACAGGCCTCTTTCCTTCGGAGGAGGGAAAATCGATGAGATCAGATCGGCCGCCAATCGGATCAGGGGCCTCTCCGATTGGAAACGTGAATTTCTCTCGCTTGCCGAGACGGCCGAGCGTGACGGAAGAAGGGGCGACGCGGCGGTCTACCTTCGGCTCGCGGAGTTCTTCATGTCCGTCGGGGATACCGACAAACAGAAGGTCTATGAGAAGTTCGTTGATCTCTTTCACAAAAATCTCGCATCGGAATATTCCCGGGGCGAGATTATCCGGGATAAAGTGCGGTATGAAAGCGGGTATCTCCCGGTGATGAGGCTTCCGGTGATTAACGGAAAAAAGAAGGGAGTTCTCGTCGCCCATGGCGGATTCGACTCATTTATTGAAGAGCTCTACCCGCTGATGAACTACTTTCGTGAACACGGCTATGAGGTGATTGCATTTGAAGGGCCGGGCCAGGGAGCGTGTTTGAGGAACTACGGGCTGGTCATGACCCCCGAGTGGGAAAGACCGGTCGGGGCCGTTCTGGATCATTATGGTCTGAGCGACGTAACACTCATGGGTATTTCCCTCGGCGGCTACCTAGCGCCGCGGGCGGCCGCTTTCGACAAGCGGATAAAACGGGTGGTCGCCTATGACGTGATCTACGACTTTTTCGGGTGTATCGCCTCAGTGCGGGGACCGGCGTTTGAGGCAGTTATCAGGATACTGGTGGCTCTGCGTGCCGCCCCCCTCATCAACGCGGTCGTGCGCGCGCGAATGAGGCGTGACCCGTTTGTCTCGTGGGGGGTCAATCAGGGGATGCACGTCTATGGCGTCCGAACGCCTTACCGATACTTCCGGGAGGTCATGAGATACAATACCCGCGCTTTTTCGCGGCGCGTTACGCAGGATTTTCTCCTGATGGCGGGAACCCGCGACCATTTCATACCCCTCGAAATGTTCTTCAAACAGGCGCGGGCCCTCACGAACGTGCGGTCGTTGACGTGCCGGCTCTTTACCGAGGCCGAGTCCGCCCAGAGTCACTGTCAGGTCGGAAACATCGAGCTGGCGCTGTCATGCATCGTTTCCTGGATGGATGAGATCAGAAACGGTAAAAGGGAGCGATCGTCTTCTTCTTCCGAGTGACCGTTCGATACGAGTATAAACGGCGGTTATACGGGTCGGAGCGGCACGAATTATTATCGCCGTGGGAGAATAATGATTGAGGCGCTGTCAAGAATGTTCTTGACAGCGCCTCACATTTGTTGATAAAGGAGTAAATATGACGCGTCGCTTTCCGATTTTCCACGGGTAACTGTATCCTTAAACAAGGATGGTCGGTTGTCGTGCCGAAAACAGACGCACTCCGGGACCCCGGGACAAGCCAATGGCCCACCCCGCCTTAAGGTGAGAGATCGAGGCGAGCGCCGGTCCTTCTTTTGGCGGGGGGTATTTGCGCCTTCCGCGGGCCGGGCCCTATTGCCCCGGTCGAGTTTTTCTCGGTCGGCCCAGTTTTTCTTTTTGGTCTCACTTCCTGCCGGGAGGCCCGCCATGATCCGGGACAAATCACCCCTTTCGCTCTCGCCCGAACAGATGAAAAGCCTTGGCTATCGGACCGTGGATATCATCGTCGACCACCTGACAAGCCTGAGGCAGAAGGCCGTTTCCGGAAAGGGGACGCGGGCCGAGCTCGATCGGATCGTCCGGGAACCGCTGCCCGAAACGGGGATGAACCCGAACGAGGTGCTGGACTTCGTCGAACAACGGGTACTTACCGAGATCATGCACCTGGACCACCCCCGCTTTTTTGCCTTTGTCCCCGGCCCCGGCGGTTTCGTCGGGGCGATGGCCGACGCCCTGGCCTCAGGATTCAACGTCTTTGCCAGCACCTGGCTGGAGGGTCCGGCCGCCGCCGAGATCGAGCTTATTACCATAGACTGGCTTCGGGAAATCTGCGGGATGCCCGAGGGTGCGGCGGGGCTTTTCGTCAGCGGCGGATCGGCCGCCAACCTGACGGCACTGACGGTGGCGCGACACGAGCTGCTCGGAGACGACTTCCATGACGGGGTCGTCTATTTGTCCGACCAGACCCATTCGTCGGTGGAACGGGCGCTTCGTGTCCTGGGATTTGTGTCGGCCCAGATGAGGAAGATCCCCACCGACGGACGCTTCCGGATCATCACGGGGCGTTTGTCGGAGGAGATCGAGCGCGACAGGAAGAACGGAAAAAGGCCGTTTTGCGTCGTTGCCAACGCGGGGACCACCAACACCGGCGCGGTGGACCCTTTGCGGGAGCTTTCGGCGATCACCCGAGAGGAGGGGATGTGGTTACACGTGGACGGGGCCTACGGGGCGGCGGCCGTCCTTTCCAAGAAGGGTAAAGCGCTCCTTGAGGGACTCTCGACCTGCGATTCTCTGGCCATTGATCCCCATAAGTGGCTCTTCTGCCCGTTTGAGATCGGCTGCGTCATCGTGCGGGAAGGCAGCCTCCTCAAAGAGACCTTCCATATCATGCCGGAATACCTCAAGGACACCGAACGGGTCAAGGAGGCATATAATTTTTGCGACTACGGCATCCAGCTGACCCGGGGGTTTCGCGCCCTGAAACTATGGATGACCCTCAAGATTTTCGGACTGAACGCCATTCGGGAGGCGGTTTCGGCGGGCATCGAAAACGCCGAGACCGCCGAACGGATCATAGCCGGGTCCTCAAAATGGACGGTGGTGACGCCGGCCCAGCTGGGCATTGTGACGTTTCGGGCCGACGTGGAAGGACTGCCGCCCGACGAGATCGATGAGCTGCACCGGGCCGTGGTGGAACGGCTGATCAACGACGGGTTTGCCTTTCTCAGCTCAACGGTGCTTTTGGGCAGGACGGTTCTCAGGATGTGCACGATCAACCCGGATACGACCCGTGAGGACGTACGGGAGACGATCGAACACCTTGACGGCATTCTCGGGGAGCTGCTGAAATGAACGGGCGGGCGGCATAAAGGAAAAAACTGCCGGACGAACCGGCACAGGACAGGAGACTAACGGGGGACACCCTTACGGGTGCCCCCCTGTTTTATGGATATTACTGACAGGCCGTCCTGGCGATCGCCAGGGCCTCGATCTTCACCAGGTCCACCTTGGCCATCATGATGTCTGATTTCGAGAGCATCCCGATGATCCAGGGGTAGTCCCGCTTTATGCTGCTCGTGTAGTAGGAGATGTACGCCTCATCGCCCCGGATCACCACGCCCGAGTACGACGTATCGCCGGCGCTCGGCAGGTCCGAGAGCCAGACGAGCCGGTCTTCCTCAACCAGGAAAAGCGACGTGCGTTTTTTTGCCAGGATGCTTCCCGTTTCGAAGAGGAACGGCTTTTTGCCGGGCTCGAACCGCCCCACGGCGTAGACGCGGCCGTTATAGGAAAAGAGGGTGGGGCCGTCCAGCCTTGTGACATTGCTGTGTTGGTAGCTCCAGGTCATAAAGGGGGGCTCCGACGTTGCGATCAGTGTGTTGCCCCGGTTGTCGCCGAAGTAGTAACCCGCTACCTCCAACCGGCCCGTTATGAGCATCCTTCCATCGGGCAGGAATAGGGCTGCGGTCTCGTCGATTGAATCCCCGGAGTAGATGATAGAGTTGATCTCCCAGTTAAGCCCGTCCGTGGATTTGAGTAGGGCCGACTTGCCGTGCTCGTGCCAGTAGGCGGGTACGTACCAGGTCTTGCCGCCGTCTGACGACCGCGGACGCCAGAATAGCCAGCCGTCCGGTTTCATGTCGACGAACTCCGTCCACACAACGCCGTCGTCACTCGTGGCGGCCACCGTCAGGTAGGGTTCTGCCGCAAAAGAGGTGTTCTTGAGGGCGTAGAGGATGAGGCGGCCCCCGATGATCGCGAACTTCGGATCGCGAATATCCTCACCGGGGTTCTGGAACTCGGCAACCTTCTCCCAAGTCCTGGCGTCCGTTGATCTGCAGAGGATAAGCCGGGTCGTCTCCGAGGCGAAATGCCACGGGGCCGATGCGTGGATGAGCCAGAAGGTGTCCTTGAAGAAAACAAGGTCGGTGTTGGAGTTGTGTCTGCCGTCGGCAACGGCGGGCCATACCTCCAGGCCGAGCTCGTCTGCGATCATCGACCGGTTCGGCCTGATAACCGAGACGGCGACAAAAAGCGCCGGAATGAGGATTGCGATGATAAGCAGGATAACGATAATCTTCAAAGTCGTCATGATGATTCTCTTTGACATAGTTCTCCCTACCTATTGAACAGAATTGCCCGATGGTAGCATGAAACCCGCCGTTTTTCAACCGGAAGTTTCTGTGCCGGTGGGCGGAAATGCGATCGGATCAATTTCCGATCACGATTATCTGCGTTCAGGCGATCCGGCAGCGGCCGCGCTGCCTGATGATGAATCCTTCCTCGATCAATCGGGAGAGGTTGTCTTCGACCCGCTCCGGTTCCATAGGAAGGAAGGCAGTAATCTCGGGTACGGTCATCCCATCGAAGGCCCGCCGACGGCTCGGGGAGACCAGGAGGCCGAGAATTGCCCCCCGTATCTGGCGGTCGGAACCGATAAACGGGGACTGCTTCGCATAGCGGGTACTCCTGCGGCCCGGGTTTTCAATCCTTTCCTTCAACGTTGAGCCGTAGTCCATCAAGGCCCCGTACCACCGGCGCGGGTTTTTTCGATCGAGCGTCGCCTCGACCAGCGGGAGGATCTCGATATCGGGGATTTCGACCCTGTCGGGGAAGAAGTGGTGGATGAAGACCGAACGGATGTTGGTCTCGATAAAGACGGCCGGTCCGTTAAAGGCAAAGGCGACGATCGCACCGGCCGTGTTTTTCCCAATACCGGGCAGTTTAACAAGCTCATCGGTCGATTGGGGCAATCGGCCCCCGTGCCGCTCGACAACGACGCGGGCGGTCTCCTTCAAATAGAGCGCCCGCCGGTTGTAGCCCAGTCCTTTCCAATGAGAGAGCACCTCGATCAAGGGGGCGGCGGCAAGAGCGGCAAAATCGGCAAACCGCTCGATGAAGGGTGTGAATTTTTCGATAACCCGGCCCACCTGCGTTTGCTGGAGCATGAGCTCGGAGACGAGTATCTTGTAGGGGTCGTCCGTCTGCCGCCACGGGAGGTCCCGGCCGTGCTTACGGTAGTGAGTGATGACGACTTTGCGAAATGCGGCTCTATCGTCGGGAGAAATATATCGGTCTTGGGATACACTTCGGTCTTTTTGGACGGTCGATGAGGTCTCTTGTTTCATATCGAATCAGATCGCAGGGTCTTTTGTAAGAGGACACTCCTCACACCGCGGGTTTTTCGGCCTGCAATAATCCTTTCCTACGGCGACAAACAGCGTATGATATTCGTTGAAGAGGGCCGCGTCCGCGGGCAGATTATCCAGAAAAAGGGAGCGCAGTTCGTCGTAGCCGGCACCTTCCGATACCAAGCCGTGCCGGGCCATGACCCGCCTCGTATAAGCGTCAACAACGAACGTCGGGTGGCCGCCGGCATACAGCAGGATACTGTCGGCGGTCTCGGGACCGATGCCGGATACCGAGAGCAGCTCCGCGCGCTTGTGGGTGCCGTCGCCGTCAAGCGAAGCGAGGAAGTCTCCCCGGTATTTTTCGGTGATATATCCGATAAAGTTTTTCAGGCGGCGCGCCTTGACGGTAAAATAGCCGGAAGGCCGGATCAATTCGGCAAGCTCCGTTTCGGCAAGACCGTCAATTCCCTCGACCGTAAGCGCGTCCGCTCGCTTGAGGTTGGTAACGGCCCGCTCGACGTTTTTCCAGTTGGTGTTCTGGGTGAGGATGGCCCCCACCGCCACCTCGAAGGGGGTATCGGCCGGCCACCAGTGCTGGGGGCCGAAACACCCCAGGAGGCGGTCGTAAATCTCCATGAGGCGGCGGGATTCGTTTCGATCGCCGGCGGCCGTTATCCGGGTGTCGTCATTATGGACATCGGGTGGACAGGGCATGGGTTATAGGCTCGCTCCAATAAAAAAGAGCCATATCCCGGCTCCTGAACGTATCGCTCCTTATATAACCTCCGATGGTCGCCGGAGCGGATAATCCCGTCTCGGGTGCTTGGATTCATCCCTTTTCGACGTGAAAATCTCCCGTGGCCGGGTCGTAGGTAAGGATGTAACGGGCTTGGTTTCCTCTATCCTTAAAGCGCGTCTTGAAGTCGGTATTGGTCTTTGCCTCATTGAGAATCAACTTGAGGTATTCTTTTTTGTCTTCGTTGTCTTTGAAGAACTTCAGCTCTTCAATTCCCTGGGGATCACCGAGGAGTTTCATTTTAGTCAATCTAAATGCATTATGTAGGAGTAAAATTATCAGAATAACGCGGGAATGTCAATATCCAATCAGATTTTGTGGGCTCGAATCAGCATAAAGCACAGAAGCGCCGTAACGAAAAAGGATACGCCGGATACGATCGTATAGAAGGAAAGCGCTGCCGAAGCCGTTTGGTATATCTCATAAAAGAAGATACCGAGGGCCAACGGAAGCACCACATACGCCGAATAGCCGATATTGAAGAAGATCAGGAGCGCCCCGGCAATGGATACGACGGCAAAAGAGAGATGTATCCTTCCGTCGACTCCCGCGCCGTACTCGGCTAATACGCTCACTATTTCGATAAGGGAGGCAAAGAGCAGCGCGATTCCGGCGGCCGTTCCCACTGCTTGCCTCAGGGGGGATTTCCGTTTGGTAACCATGGCTTGCTACGTTTCTTTACCTACGGGCCTCAGTCCTTTTTTGTATCTCCTGGAGAGATCGACATAGATATCCTTGAACCGTTCGTAGGCCAGGCGGACGTCATCGGTGACTTCTCCGACGATCTTGGCGGGAACACCCACCGCGATCGATCTTTCGGGTATCTTCTGTCTGGATACAACGACGCAGCCCTCAGCCACGATCGCCCCGGCTCCTATTTCGGCAAAGTCGCTGACGATTGCGCCCATGCCGATAACGGCCCCGTCTCCGATGAATCCTCCATGAATGATCGCCCCGTGCCCGACGTTTACCCGTCCGCCGATCTCGCAGCGCTCGTCCGGACGGGCGTGAACGACGCAGTTTTCCTGGACCGAGGTCTCTTTTCCGATGACGATGGTTCCGTAGTCTCCCTTGATGCGGGCCCCGGGTCCAATGAAACACCCCGGCCCGATAGTCACGTCTCCCACAACGGTGGCTTCCGGAGATATATACGCCCCGTCGGATATGGCGGGAATTCTGTCTTCAAACGCGTAAACGGACATAGGTTTCTCCGCAATGATTGTTCTTTCTCGGCGGGCCATAAAAAGGGGGGCATCACTCCCCCCCGAACGCGCTACAGCGCCTTTTTCTCAATCGCCCTTTTTCGTATACAGGTAGTCCTGGTTGATTTTAATTGTCTCGGCGGACTTGAGGGAATTGAGGAATTCGCGGTAGGTTGAAAACTTCTTAACGGCCAGGGCCAGCCTGGAGTAGTATTCCCTGTCATCCGGGCTTAACTCATCGATGGCGGTGATCTCCTTTCCCTGGGATTTCACTATTTCAATGACATTGTCGTCGGTGACCTTCACGGAATCCGTGACGATGTCCCTCATCTTCTGTGTCAGGAGGCCCTGTCTGACCATGCCTTCATAAGTCGTTTCGGAATACCCCAGGTAGTTGTCAAGGAAGTACTTATAGGTTTCGTAGTCAAATTCACCGTCTTTCTGAAACATGGAATCCCCGGCGATATAATCGGCGACCTCACCGTCGGTAATGACAAGCCCGAGACGGTTTGCCTCCTTCGTCTCAAGAATCTGGTCGATCCTTTCGCTGATGATCGTGTCCTGGGCGTTGATGATATCGTCGTCGGACATCTCCGTCCCATATTTCTCAAAATAGTCTCTTTGTCCTTGCGTCATGAGCTCACTGAATTCATCGGGGGTAACCATGGAATCCCCCACCAATATGACGTATCGATCCGGGTTCTCGTTTTGCACTCTATTGAGGATACCGAACCCGATGACGAAACTCAGAGCGACGGCGATCAGGATCGCCTTTATCCACCACGAACCGGCGTGTTTTCGCATTATATCAAGCACACGTTCCTCCATTTCGATAAAACTTACTCAGTATTAGCAGACCGGGAGAAAAAAAGCAATACTTTTTAGCCTGAAAACCGCTCCAGGTGTACCCCGCTTTCGGCCGGCGACGTTTTAACGAACGCCCGCAATGCGCCTCACGGGCGATCCCCGGGGCTTTTCGCACCCGGCCTTCGGCCGATCGTGCCGCGCCGGTGTGCCGGCACGGTTTCTCTTTTGTTGCGCCTGACCCCGTTGGGCGTCGTCGGCACCCATTAGATCGGGTGAGAGTACGAATTTCCTTGAAATCTCCGTGACATAGATATAATATCCCAAATTGGGCAAAGTTTTACGGTTTCGGGTTATGAGGAGTAGATAATGGTTTTTAATTCCCTCGTGGGTTTTATCTCGAACGATCTATCTATAGATTTGGGAACCGCCAATACCCTTGTCTACCTGAAGGGCAAGGGCATCGTCTCCGATGAGCCGTCGGTGGTTGCCGTCAAGGAAAACGAGCGCGGCGAGCGCAAAATCATCGCGGTGGGTTCGGAGGCAAAACATATGCTCGGGCGCACCCCTGGTTCCATTACGGCCATTCGTCCACTGAAGGACGGGGTTATAGCGGATTTTGAAATCGCCGAGCATATGCTGAAATATTTCATAACCAAGGCCCTCAACAAGCGTTCCCTCATCCGTCCCCGCATCATTATCTCGATTCCCTCCGGGATAACACCGGTGGAAAAACGGGCCGTCATCGAATCGGCCCATACTGCCGGCGCCCGGGAGGTCTACCTCATCGAGGAGCCTATCGCCGCGGCGATAGGCGTCGGACTTCCCGTGGGGGAGCCGAGCGGCAATATGATCATCGATGTGGGCGGTGGAACCACCGAGGTCGCCGTGATTTCCATGTACGGAATCGTATACTCGGAGTCCCTGCGCGTCGGCGGCGACAAGATGGACGACGCCATTATCCAATACCTGAAGAGAAAATATAATTTCCTTCTGGGAGAGAGCTCCGCCGAAAACGTAAAAATAACAATGGGCAGCGCGCTTCTTGAAGGCGAGAATAAACATGTCGAGGTCAAGGGAAGGGACCTGGTTTCGGGTCTCCCGAAGAACCTGACGGTTACCTCCGCGGAGATCAATGAGGCCCTCTCGGTGCCGATAAAGGCCATCATCGACACGGTAAGAAATGCGCTGGAAAAGACGCCGCCCGAGCTTGCGGCGGATTTTGTTGAAAAGGGAATCGTGATTTCGGGCGGGGGATCGCTCCTGACTAACTTCGACAAACTCCTCCATAAAGAAACCGGACTTCCAATTATTGTAGCCGAAAATCCTCTCTCGGTGGTAGTGCTCGGCTGTGGACGGGCCCTGGATGATCCTGATCTCCTCGCGCAGGTGGCGACTCCGGGCAGGTAAAAGCACCTTCGTTCCGAAAACGGCCGGGAAGGGACCGTCGGGATGTGTCTCGTCTTACGGGATGCCGGCGGCGCCTATAGAGGGAATCGGGCGCCCCGTGCCCTCGGAAGGGAGGGCGCCGGGCGGTAACGATGGCAAGAATCTATTTTCGAGCTAAACTCATCATATGTTGTCTTTTTTACGCCGCAATAAGGGAGCCCTGGCCGGTGCGGTCATCTTCGTCTCGTCGATTCTATTGATCGGCTACCCCACGATGGACGGAGCCGTTGCCAAGTGGGGCAGGCAGGCGATGTTGGGCCTCTTTTCTCCCATCCAGGGGATCGTATCTTCGGCGGCTGATAAGATCCGAGACGTATGGGATCAATATATCTTCCTCAGGGACATGAAAGAGGAGAACGAGGACCTGAGAAGACTGGTCGGAGAGATATCGACGAAATACGACAACCTCAAGACCCTCTACATAGAGACTGAGAAGAAGAATAAACGTCTGGAAGAGATTCTCGGTTTCTCCGAGAGGGCGCCGTATACGCTCATGCCCGCCCGGGTTATCGGCCGCGATCCCTCGATACTCTCCAGCACAATCGTCATTGACAAGGGGTCCGCGGACGGCGTGGCGGCCAACATGCCGGTTATTTCTCCCAACGGAATCGTGGGGCTGGTGCTGGCGGTTTCGCGAAACTCGTCGCGGGTCATGCTTATCAACGACAAGAACAGCCGTATAGATGTCCTTATTCAGGAGAATCGAGAGATAGGAATTCTCGAAGGATCCACCGATGGAAGCGTTCGACTCTCCTACATAGACAGTAAGGTTCCGGTCAGGACGGGGAACCTGGTGGTTACCGCCGGAGTGGGCGACAACTTTCCCAAAGGGCTGCCGGTGGGGGAGGTGGTCGAGGTTACCAGGCCGGTATCGGAGTTGTTTCAGGTTATCGTGGTAAACCCGAAGACCGACCTTGGAAACCTCGAGGAGGTTCTCCTGATCGTCAGGTAGTTCCGACCCCCCTGATTGTTCAAATCGAGAGGACCCCGCTTGAACAGACCGTTTAGTATGGGAACAAGACGGTCCAGCCGCCTACGGTATCGAGCGGATGGGGGGGGGTGCCGGCTAAAGGTCTTCGGTTTGCGTTGCTCGGCTTGAATCAGGCATGAAATGAATGGTAACAAGAACGTCATCAGGGAAAGCAGGACACGGAAATACCTCGGGTTTCTCCTTTTCGTCCTTATTGGGAGCCTAATCCTGATCTTTCAGGGGATCATGCCCGACATACGAGACATCAGGATTGAATGGTTCTTGCTCGTCATTATCTACGTTGGGATTTATAAATCGCCGGGAACCGGCGTCCTCATTACACTCATCCTGGGTCTCCTGCTGGACCTCTATTCCGGGGCCGTTTTCGGTGAGGGGCTTTTCTGTACGTTCTTCGTGATGGGTTACTCTCGACTTGTCTCACGCATGGTCTACGTCGATCGACCCGCTATGCTCTTTTTCGCAACGCTGGTGACGGTGTTCTCTCTGTTTTGCGTATTGGCGGTAATCACGCTGCTGTGGGGCAAAACGGTTGGGACGTTCGGCTCATTTATCGTCACGTCCTGTCTTTCATCCCTCCTGACGGCGCTGGCGGGCCTTATCCTTTTACCTCTGTTGAAGTATGTCGACCCGGAGCGGGGAGGCTACTATCTGACCCGTTTCATGCGGGAGGAATGGGGCGAGCCCCTCGTATAGGGCCGGTCCCAAACAGGATCAAGAATGCGTTTTACCCTTCAGAGAACCGACCCGTCACGGACGCTGCGAACCGTCCTGCCGCTTGCCCTGGCAATAGCCGCCTCTCTCGTATTGGTGGCGCGTCTGGCATACCTCCAAATCTATATGAATGACGAGTTTCACCTCATGAGTGAGGAAAACCGGGTAAGACTCGTCGAGATACCCGCGCCGCGGGGGATGATCCTGGATCGCTACAAACGAGTCGTCGTCGACAACCGGCCTTCTTTTGATGTCACGGTTTCGGAGGATTTTATCACGGATATGGATGAGACGATCAAAACCATATCCAGTCTCACCGGAGTTCCGGAGGCGGTCATCACGTATAACCTCAACAGGGAGCGGAGCAAGTATCAAAAATTTCACCCCCTTACGGTTATCAGCGACATCCCCCTGGATCAGGCGGCTCCCCTCATTACTCACCTGTTTCGGATGTCCGGAGTGGCGATGGTAGTGCGGCCGATCCGGGACTACGTCCACGGCCCCCTGGCGCCGCACCTCTTCGGTCATATGAGCGAGATCGGCGGCAAGGAACTCGAGAAAAAGGAATTCTCCGCTTATAAAATGGGCGATATTATCGGCAGGGGCGGCGTTGAAGAGACCTGGGACGAAGATCTCCGTGGTGCCGACGGCGGGGTGCAGGTGGAGGTGGATTCAACCGGGAAGGAATCGAAGGTTCTCGGAGAACTCAAGCCGATTGCCGGAAATAATCTGGTCCTGACGATCGACTGGGAGCTTCAGGAGTTTGCCCGGCGATTGATGGAAGACAGAAAATACGCCGGCGCAATCATCGTCATGAATCCAAAAAATTTCGAGGTCCTCGCGATGGTGTCGGCGCCGGGATTCGATCCGGCCCTTTTCGCCCGGGGGATTACGCCGGAACAATGGGAGGAATTGACCGCCGATAAGAGGCACCCCCTTGAAGACAAGTGCATATCGGGGCAGTATGCCCCCGGCTCCACGTATAAGCTGATTACGGCCAGCGCCGGCCTGGAGGAGGGGGTAATCGATGAAGAGACGGAGCTCTACTGCCCCGGTTCGTTTTCCTACGGCGGGGCGGTTTTCTCCTGCTATAAAACGGGGGGGCACGGCCGGCTCTCGATTCACCGGGCGATCGTAGAATCATGTGACGTCTTTTTTTACAGACTCGGGGATAAGCTCGGGATCGACAGGCTTGCCGTTTATGGGAGCGGCTACGGATTCGGGAGGGCGACCGGCATATCCATCGCCGGGGAAAAGCCGGGAATATGCCCTTCCACGGCCTGGAAGAGGGATTACTTCGGCATTCCCTGGTTTCCGGGTGAGACGATATCGTGCGCCATCGGCCAGGGATATAACCTCGTCACGCCGCTTCAATTACTGTGCGCATTCTGCGCCCTGGCCAATAACGGCACACTCTATGAGCCCCGTGTTGCAAGGGAGCTCCTCTCGCCCGACGGGACCTCCCTTGAGGTCTATGAAAGCAAAAAGACGGGAACACTGCCCGTTTCGCCCGAGACTATCGAGATCATCAAGAAAGGTCTTTTTGGTGCGGTCAACGAACCGGGAGGAACGGGCTGGCAGGCACGCATGGAGGGGAAAGACGTCTGCGGGAAGACCGGCACGGCGCAGGTCATATCGGGAAGCTTCGTGAGCAAGTATCTCCCCTATGAGCTGCGCGATCATGCCTGGTTCGTCTGTTTTGCCCCCTTGAACGACCCCGAAGTCGCGGTCGTGGTGCTGGTGGAGCACGGTGGTTTCGGCGGCTCCACGGCCTCCCCGCTGGCGGGCTCGATCCTGAAAAAGTATTTCACGCTCAAAGGACGGTCCCGACGATGACCTATTCGTTTATCAAGAAGCTCGATTTTTCTATCCTTTTTTTGACCGCGGTGCTCGTGGGAGTGGGGATCATCAACCTCTATTCCGCAACGCGCCTGGAGGCCGCATCGCCGCTGCCGGTCTATCTTAAACAGCTATACTGGCTCGGACTCGGTACTATCGTCATGGTGTGTGCGGCGATTGTGGATTATCATTTCTTTGAGCGCTGGGGATACTGGATTTATGCCGCCAATATCCTGCTGCTCGTCGGACTGTTCATCCTCGGCGACCGGTCCTCGGGAGCCGTCCGCTGGTACAGTATCGGGTCGGTCTCCTTCCAGCCCTCCGAATATATGAAATTGTCCCTGATCTTCGCACTTTCGAAATATTTCTCCGGCGCGATGACTGAAGACGGATTGCGGCTGACGGACCTTCTTATTCCGACGTTCATGATTGCCGTTCCGGCCCTGCTTATTCTCAAAGAACCGGACCTGGGCTCGGCGGGCCTGCTGGTTCTCCTCTTTCTGACGCTGGTCTTCGCGGTTAAGATGAGGCTGAAAACCCTCCTTACCCTGGTTTTCCTGGGCGCCGTATCGGCGCCGCCGATCGTATATTTCGGATGGAAGTTCCTCAAACCATACCAGCGGCAGCGGATACTCACCTTCCTTGACCCAAACCTCGATCCTCTCGGATCGGGCTATCATATCATCCAATCCAAGATCGCCGTCGGCAGCGGGGGGCTTACCGGCAAGGGTTTCATGAACGGGACCCAGGGGCTGTTGAAGTTCCTGCCGGAACAGCATACGGACTTCATTTTTTCCGTCCTGGCCGAAGAATGGGGATTTATCGGTGCGGCGATTGTTGTGGGGCTGTTTCTGGTGCTGATTGTCAGGGGGCTTGGCGTTGCCCGGGAGGCCAAGGACTTTTTCGGCGGGGCGGTTGCGATGGGTATCGCCGCGTTATTCCTCTGGCAGTTTTTTATCAATATCGGCATGGCCACGGGTATCTTTCCGGTGGTCGGCATTCCGCTTCCGTTTCTCTCGTATGGGGGGTCATCGCTGGTGGCCAGCCTCTGCGCGGTCGGCCTTCTGCTTAATATTTACATGAAGCGAAAGATATTCTAATGACGCCTTACCGGTTTTTGGATCACACCGCGGACCTGCGGATTGAGGTAGAGGCGGATACCCTGGCGGGTCTCTTTGTCGAGGGGGCAGCGGCCCTCTTTGACATCACCGCGGGTATAGAGTCGGTCAGGATAAGGGAATTCAGGGAGGTACGGGCCTCGGGAGACGACGCCGGGGAACTATTTGTCGACTGGCTCAGGGAGCTTCTCTATTGTTTTACGGGAGAGGGGATGCTGTTTTCCCGATTCGAGATCATGGTGCTTTCCGAGACGGAAATACTCGCCCGGTGCGGCGGCGAGCCCTTTATCGGGCGGCGCCATGAGGTGAAATGCGAGATCAAGGCGGTCACCTATCACGGCCTTGAGATAACGCGATGCGGGGAAAAGTTCCGCGCGTCGGTGGTCTTTGATATATAGGAAACGAACATGACAATCCCGTTAAAACAGATAGACGCCTATCGGTGGGAGATACCCAGGACGGGTAAGATGCGGGTGCCCGGACTGATCTTCACCGACAGGGAAATGCTTGAGGACATCCAGCAAGATCAGGGGCCGACGCAGGTGGCAAACGTGGCGACACTGCCGGGAATCATTAAACACTCCATGGCGATGCCCGACATGCATTGGGGCTACGGTTTTCCGATCGGCGGGGTTGCGGCGTTTGACCTGGACGAGGGGGTTGTCTCGCCGGGGGGCGTGGGGTACGACATAAACTGCGGCTGCCGTCTGATGCGCACGGAATTGACGGCGGACCGGGTACAACCGAACATAGAAAAACTCGTTACCGCGCTGTTTGGCTCCATACCCTCCGGGGTTGGCTCCAGCGGAAGTATTAGGCTCAATCAAAAAGAACAAAAGGCGGTGCTTGTCAAGGGCGCCCGATGGGCCGTCGAGCGGTCAATGGGTACCGAGGACGACCTGATGCGTACGGAGGACTACGGCCGGATGGAGGGTGCCGATCCGGGAGTTGTCTCGGATCGGGCGCTCGTCCGGGGCAGGGACCAGCTGGGGACGCTGGGCAGCGGCAACCACTTCATCGAGGTGGCGGTTACCGAGGAAATCTACGACGAAACGGCCGCCCGGGCGTTCGGACTTTTTACCGGGGGAGTGGTCGTTTTTATCCACTCCGGTTCGCGGGGCCTCGGCTATCAGATATGTGACGATTTTCTCAAGGTCCTCGGCAAGGTGGCGGCACGGGAAGGGATTGAAATCCCCGACCGTCAACTGGCCTGCGCTCCCCTCAAGTCACGGGAAGGGCGGGACTACCTGGCGGGTATGGCGTGTGCCGCCAACTACGCATGGGCCAACCGGCAGATTATGATGCACTGGACGCGGGAGGTCTTCCTGCGGGTGTTTGAGGCGTCTCCCGCCGCGCTGAAGATGAGCCTCGTCTACGACGTCTGCCATAATATCGCCAAGATCGAGCGCCACGAGGTGGACGGGAAGACCAGAGATATCTGCGTTCACCGTAAGGGGGCGACGCGTTCGCTGCCGGCGGGCCATCCCCTTGTGGGGGAGGTATACCGTTCGATAGGTCAGCCAATCCTGATCCCCGGGGACATGGGGACCGGTTCCTACGTCCTGGTGGGGACCGAGGGCGCCCTGAAGGAGACCTTCGGCAGTACGTGCCACGGGGCGGGACGGGTCCTCTCGCGGACGGCGGCCGTCAAAGCGGCCAGGGGAAGGTCGATACGAAACGAGCTTTTAGGACGGGGGATCTTCGTTATGACGGGGGGCAGGGACTCGCTGGCCGAGGAGATGCCTGATGCATATAAAGACGTGGACCGGGTGGTGGAAGTAGTCCACGGGGCGGGGCTCTCCAGAAAGGTAGCCAGGACCCGGCCCCTGGGGGTCATTAAGGGATAGCCGCCCGCCTTGGGGAAGGGTCGGGTATCAGCTAAAAGAAGCAGAATCGCAACGAAGATATTCTCCGCTCTGAGCGTATAGGACGGAAATGGTGATTTCACGGCTCGGGCGATGCTCCCTTGGGGAAGAATGGCGTCCAAAGACGTCGCTCGGTCCCTTTATTGGCATTTTTTCATCAAAAAACGGGCCGAAATGTAAAAGTATTTGACTTTATTCCGTTATTTGTGATATATGTCAAAATCGGTGTGGGTCGCTTTAAAATGGGTCCGGTGGGGGGAAGGGATGGAAAAGGGAAGGTGGGAGGACGTCATTGATGCGAGAACGGGGCTATTTAAAATATTATCCACCGCATAATACTCGCATTCACTTATGATTAAAAAAACATACTATTCCATCCTTATTATATACGACAAGGCCGACAGGCTATCCAAGTATAAAGTATCCAACATCACGCTTGCGATTACCGGTTTTTCCGCACTGCTTATTCTGATAGCTTTCTCCTACATGCTTTACAGCTATCTTACGATCCGTCTGGAGATGCTTGAGCTTTCGTACTACAAGGAAGAAAACCGAATGCAGCACGATCAGATCGAGATATTTGAAAAGCAGTTCAAGGATCTTACCGCAAAGGTCGAACAGATGAGCGAGACCAATACCATGATCTGTGCAATGCTCAACATTGGATCGACCGGGGGGGAGTCTGAGCTCTTTGGAATCGGGGGAACATCAAACGGCGACAGGGATCTGGAAAAAAAGGACCACGACGACGAGGTTTCCGCCGCCAAGATACTTGCCGATATGATGCAGCTGGGTGAAAAATCCAAGCGTCAGGAACAAAGCCTCCAGGAGCTTCTCATATTTTTAGAAGATCAGGGTAATCTGCTCGATTCAACCCCTTCGATCTGGCCCGCCAAGGGTTTCCTGTGTTCGTGCTTTGGTTTCAGGAGGGACCCCATCAACCGTACCATCAAGATGCACGAAGGATACGATATTGCCAACAAGATCGGTACGCCGATTCATGCTTCGGCCGACGGCATTGTGATCTTTGCCGGTATAGAGTCAGGCTACGGCAACCTGATAAGCGTCGATCACGGGTACGGTATTTCTACCAACTACGCGCACCTGTCGGCAATCCTTGTCCATGAAGGCGACCGGGTATCGCGGGGCCAGAAGATCGGCCTGATGGGCAGCACGGGCCGCTCCATCGGCTCCCACCTCCACTACGAGGTCAGGATCAACCGGATCCCCGTGGATCCGTCCAATTACATCCTCAACTAAACACGTATCCTGCAACCCGACGAAAACCGACTGGAAAGGCAAGCGCCGGACGGCGCCGGTACGGACACATATCGTCCGTTATCCTTGCGGGAGAAGGTGTGTAAAGACGGCCGAAGACCGCGTCTCTTCGGCCGCCCGTATTTTGCGTCAAGCTGTCCTTCGGCCTGGGCCACCGGAAAAGGGTCTTTCCCCGAGGGACTATACCGGCCTAAACTTATTGAGGCCCTCCAGGAAGTCGGCCATCTTAACGTACAGTGCGTCCCGCTCCTTGACGATCTCGCTTTCGGTCCTGCCACCGTAATCGAAGAAACCCTTGCCCGTCTTCGCCCCGAGCTGGTTATTGGCTATCTTGTCGTCGATAAGCGGGTAGCTCATACCGCGGCTCTTGAGCATATCCTGGACGAGATCAAGCCCGCTGAAGTCGTAGGTCTGGACCGCCCCCACGATCGGGAGCCGTATTCCGAGGCTTATCTTGACGGCGTAGTCGATCTCCTCGGGCGTTGCCCAGTTGTTGTTGAGAATCTCCATAACGGCCAGGAAGATATAGCTCTGGATGCGGTTGACGATGAACGCCGGTGTAAACTGGCGCATGACCACCGGGCGCTTGCCAAGCCGCTCCAAGAGTGCGATGGTAAAGGCCATGACCGAAGAATCGGTCTTTGGACCGGGTGCCACCTCGACCAGCGGGATGATGTGGGGCGGGGAAAACCAGTGAGTGATGACGAAACGGGATGGATCCTTCGGTTCGAGGATGGTAAAAATGTCGAGCCCGGAGGTGTTGCTGGCAAGAACCGCTTTGGGCGGAGCGAACTGCTCCAGGTCCGCAAAGACCTTCTTTTTGACATCAGGCACCTCGACGACCGCCTCGAGGGCAAAATCGACGCCCGATGCCGCCTCTCGGATATCCGTGGTCGGGCGGATGCGGGCAATAATCGCCGGGATAGTCGGCGCGTCCAACCGGCCGAACTCGGAAAGGTTCTCGAGGTTATGCCCGATCATTTTCATCGCGTGGTCGAGAGCCTTTTTGTTGAGGTCGACGAGCGCGACCTCGATGCCCGCGGTGGCAAAGACCTGGGCGATGGAATGGCCCATCACACCGGCTCCGACCACGAGCACTTTTTTCACGTCCTTGGAATCCATGGCTTTCTCCTTCCTTGAGTAGGATATATGTTACAAGCGTAGAGCAGTTTTGTCGGCGGGCCGACGCGGGCGTCGGCGGCAGGGGAAAATATCCGATGAGGGCCTGAGCACATCTTTACAGCCCACCGTGTCGGGAAGGTCTTATCGGCGGCCCATCGGCGCAAAACGACGCACGATGGTATCGCCTATGCCGGCTTTAATCCGTTGAGATCCTCTATGAAGTCGCACATCTTAAGGTGGAGCCCGTCCCGCCTTCGGAGGATCTCTTCTTTGTCTCGTCCGTGATAATCAAAGAGGCCCAGCGGGCTTTTTACACCGAGGCCGCCCTTTGCGGCGCTGACCTCGATGACCGGATAGAAACGTCCCGCCGACGAGTCTTTGCCGAAGATCCCGGCGGGAGAAAAAGAGAAAGGTGATGACGCCGCAGGCAAGGATAGGCCGCGGACAAGCCTACCGGTCCTGGACGATCTCCCCGGTCCTGACTTTACAGCCGAGGCTCTCGAAGCTCGCACCTCTTTTCTGAGCGTCATCCTTGTTGGAGTATTTAAAGACCATCCCCTTTTCCAGCCGAATTGATATTTCCTCGTAGGGCCGGTTCATCCGGGTCATCAGGTATTTTATCAGTTGCTCCCGCTTGGTTACGTCAAAGGGGGTAAAGACCGTCAGGGTGTAGACAACCGGGAACCGATGAGTGCAGATCGGACAGGCCTTCAGGATTGCCTCGATATCTCCCCCGCACGCCGGACACTTCTTTAGAGGGACGGCGCGGGCATCCGCCAGCCTATTGACCCTGGCCATGGTTTGATCCTTTATCTCGTTACGACGGATTTTCTTGAGGGCCACGAGCCCCCAGATAACCAGGAAGAGGCCCAGAAAGACATATAGATAGAAGGACGGCCTGAAAATCTTGGTCATGAGAGCGTCGATCACTCCAATAAGGAAGAGAATGACACCCCCCGCCAGATAGAGATACCCCATACTGCGGCTCCTTATGGTGAGACTGGGTATATGATCGCGACGTACCGCCGGTTGCCCGTTTGACCGAATCCAGGAGCGGCCCAGGACGGGCGGTGTAACCGGTGGCCAATCGACGATCTTTTTTATATCACAGGGATTTGCAAAAAGTCAAACAACAAAATCTTCAGGCGTCGGCTGCGGCGTTACGGTACGCACCAAGGGGTAATGCGGGGTGTGGAGGGCCGGTGGACGATAAGGGGAGAGAAAATGGGAAGAGGAAGAAAGAAAAAGGGGGGGAGTATGTCCCCCCCGGGAAAACGGTGTGTCCGTTACTACGCCCCGGAACCCATGCTCTTCATAAGCTCCCGAACGATGATGAGTTTCTGTATCTGGGTCGTTCCCGCCCCGAACTCGATCCCCTTCATATCCCGGTACATTCTCTCCACCGGAAACTCGCTGATGAAGCCGTAGCCGCCGAGGATCTGAACGGCCTTGTCCACCACCCGCATGCCGACCTGGGAACCCAGGAGCTTGGCGTAAGAGGCCTCCAGGCGGACCCGTTTTCCCTGATCGGCCAGGGTGGCCGCCCAGTAGGAGACGATACGGCCCGCGTTGAGGTCCGTGGCCATTTCGGCGATCATCTCCTGGATCATCTGGAAATTGATGATGGGAGTCCCGAACTGAACGCGCTCCGACGCATACTTAAAGGCGACGTCAAAGGCCCCCTGGGCAACTCCGATGGGTGTAATGGAATAGACGATCCGCTCCCGGTCCAGCCCGTTCATCAGGACCCGGATGCCGTTGTTCTCATCGCCGAGGAGGTTTTCGGCGGGGACTTCCATATCCTCGAAGATCAGCTCGCCGGTTGGTGAGCCGCGGACCCCCATCTTTTTGAGGCTCTTGCCCCGGGAAAAACCGGGGAAGTCCTTCTCCACGATAAACGCCGATATCCCCTTGGGTCCGGCGTCGGGATTGGTCTTGGCATAAACGACGCCGATGTCGGCCACCGGGCCGTTGGTGATGAACATCTTCGTGCCGTTGAGAATATATTTATCGCCCTTTTTGACGGCCCGGGTACGCATGGAGACGGCATCGGAGCCGGCCTCCGGCTCGGTTATGGCGATAAAGCCGATCTTTTTACCGGCGATCAGATCGGGCAGGTATTTCTTTCTCTGGGCCTCGTTTCCGTTGCGATAGATATTCTCGGTACAGAGGATTGCGTGGGAACCATAGGTGTTGGCGGTTGAGGCACATCCCCGTCCCAGCTGTTCCATTACGAGCACGCTGGACATGAGGTCGGCCCCAATGCCGCCGTATTCGGGCGGGATGGATATCCCGAATAGGCCGAGCTCGGCCATCGCGGAAAAATTCTCGTTGGGAAACGTGCCGTCCTGATCTACTTCGGCGGCTCTGGGGATAACCTGCTTGTCCACGAACTTGGAGACGGTCTCCTTTAACATGGCCTGCTCTGAGGTTAATTCAAAATCCATGACTCACTCCTACTTGTTGCGTCCGACGAGGATCTTGGGCGAAAAGACAATGCAGTCTTCGTCGCGGTGATTTTTGATGGCGGCCTCATAGGCGATGGTGCCCATGTTTTCGTCGCGTTCCTTCATCTCGGCGACCTTGGCCTCGCAGCGGATGGTATCTCCGATCTTGATGGGTCCGACAAAACGAATCTTGTCTATACCGTAGAAGGCGATAAACTTCTTGGGTGTGAAGACATAGGGTCCCAGGCGGAAGATAAGGGCCGATCCCACCGAGAGGCCCAGCATACCGTGGGCAATCCGCTCCCCAAACATGGTCTTTTTTGCGTATTCTACGTTGGTGTGGATCGGGTGCCAGTCGCCGGTGAGCCCGGCAAAGAGGATGATGTCAGTCTCGGTGATGGTTCGTCCCGGTGAGACAAGGAGCTCACCGACCTGATAGTCTTCGAAGAAAACCTTTTCCATGGCTTGTTCCTTATTGAGAGTAGATAAAAACTATTTCTGTTGACCTTTATTTTTCTCCATATCCCGCAGCTCCCGTTTGAGGATCTTGCCGACGGCCGACTTGGGCAGCGTTTCCACAAATTCGTAGATACGCGGCACCTTGTAGGGGGAGAGCCGCGAGCGGCAGTAGGCGTCCAACTCTTCCTCGGTCAGGGTCTGGCCGGGTTTCGTTACGATGAAGGATTTCACCGTCTCACCCCGGTATTCGTGAGGGACACCGATCGTACAGGCCTCCAGGACCTTCGGATGTTCGAAAAGCGCCTCGTCGATCTCCCGGGGAAAGATATTGTAGCCTCCGGCGATGATCATGTCTTTGGTGCGGTCGACGATATACAGGTATCCGTCTTCGTCGAACCTGCCGATGTCGCCGGTATAAAACCAGCCGTCCCGGATGGAATGCTTGGTCTCCTCGGGCATATTGTAGTACCCCCGGCACATATTGGGACCGCGGAAGATGATCTCCCCCTCCTGGCCGATCGGAAGCTCCTTGGTTCCGGTCTGGACGTCCATGATCTTCACGTCGATATTGGGAAGCGGCACGCCGACGCTGCCCGGCTTGAGCTTGCCGCGCCACGGGGTTACGGATATAAACGTCGTCGATTCGGTCATACCGTAACCTTCCACGATGACGGCACCGTTGGTGGCCTCCTTGAGGGTGTTGATGGTATCGATGGGCAGCGGGGCGGCCCCGGAAAAGAACCCCTTGATGAAGGTAAGATCTGCCTTCTTGAATTCGGGCATGGCCAGGACGCCCACATAGATCGTCGGGACCGCCAGGAAGATGGTGGATTTATATTTCAGGAGCATATCCATTATCGTCTTGGGTTCGGGCCTCGGGATGAGGACCGCGGTCCAGCCGCTGATGACGCACAGGTTCATAACGGCGGTGAAGCCGGCCATGTGGAAAAAAGGGAATATCGCCAGTTCGCTCTCGTAGGTTTCCTTGATGTCGAAGAACCACTCGCGGGCGATCTGGGTAATGGCCGATACGTTTCGGTGGGTGATGGCCACTCCCTTGGCCAGGCCCGTTGTTCCGCCGGAATAGGGTATCAGGGCCAGATCGTCGAGCGAGGGCGCCGCGCCGACCGGGGTGTCGGGGCCCGGCTTCATCAAGGCTAAAAAGTCGTAGTAGTCCGGGGCAGGCTCATAGTCAACCGTCATCCCTTTTTTTACGAAGGGGAAAAGCTGCTTTGCTGGAAACGGGAGGTAGTCCTTGATGTGGGCGGTAATGATGATCTTGGTGCCCGTCTTTTCTCTGAGGGCCAGCATCCTCGATACCAGGAGGTCAAGGGTCACCATGGCAGTCGCCCCTGACGTGGCTAGCTGGTGTTCGATCTCGTGATCGGTGTACAGTGGATTGATGGGGACGGGGACGAGACCGGCCCGCCACGCACCAAAGTATGAGATGACGATCTGGGGAATATTGGGCATCAGCAGCGCGATTCTATCTCCCCGTTTAAGGCCCAGGGACAAAAGCGCATGGGCGAAACGGTTTGCGAGCAGATCGAGCTCCTTATAGGTGATTTTCTTGCCCAGGAATATGAGGGCGATTCGATTCGGGAATTTCTGTGCGGTGCGGGAAAGAATTTCCGGGATGGTGATATCTTCTAATCGGATCTCTTTTGGGATACCGGAAACGTAGGAACGATGCCATACGCGTTCTTCCATGTGACCACCCCTCTTAAAATATGGATAATGATTACTGCGGCACCGAAAAAATGATGATCACCGGCCGGTGGGCCGTGTAAAGCCGCCTGTTCTTGGGCCGGGGATAGTGGGGGCAACGGGGACGCATCTCAATGAGTGACGAGGCCTCGTTGCCCCCCGGGACGGTTTTCCGCGCCGATTTTGTCCATCGGCGCGATATCGAATTGGTCTACAGTACGGCGAAATGCTTGATGTCCATGAGGCTGCCGGTACGTTTCTCCTCGAAGACGGCCTTCACCCTCGCCCCGACCTTTACCTTGTCTGGGTCGGTGCTGTCCAGGAAGTGGGGGATGGCGGTGTCGGCGCCGTCAAGTTTGACAAAGGCGTAGCCGTACGGCACCGGGCGCTGTATGCCGGTATTGGGATCGACGAAGGAAAACTGGACGATCGTGCACACGACGATCTCTCCCGTGTCTTTCACCGGGACGAACTCGTCCATCTGCGCCCAGCACCTGCCGCAGACCATACGGGGCGGGACGTAGACCCGCCCGCACTTCGGGCATTTTACTCCAAATAGCTTCTTGTTATCCCTGAGCTCGGCCAGAAACTTCGATCCGTGCTTGCCGACGCTCCAGCGAAAAGGCTGGGCGGCGTCCCCGGAGGATATGGCCAGAAGCTCCTTTTCTTGTTTTTGTTCGGTCATGTCTGGTTTCCTTATTTGTTCGTTACGAACACTCTATGCCTTCGGTGTTTCGAGCCGACCCCGCGGTTCCTAAACCAACGCTGGGGAGAAACGGCACGAAACCCGGTCTTCGGCTGGTCTTAGGCCGGCTTCTTGCTGGAGAGGAGCATCACGTCCGCCCAGCTGCAGCCGCCGAATCCCGTGGCCAGGGCATAATTCACGTTCTTCTGGACCTGACGGGGACCCGACTTACGCATGATCTGCCAGGCTGCTTCACCGACACGCAGAAGAGCCGTGGCCCCGATCGGGTTGGAGCTCATGACGCCGCCGGAAGGATTGACCGGAAGCTCGCCGTCCATATCGGTTATCTTGTCCCAGAGGAGCCTCGGACCCTCGCCGGGGCCGCAGAATCCCATGTTCTCCATCCACTTGAGCCCGCCGTAGGAGTAGGGTAAATAGAGCTCGCAGAGGTCGATTTCCTTGAGGGGGTCCTTGATACCCGCCTTGGCGAAGACCTTCTTGGCCGCATCACCCATGGTCTGATTAAAGTCCCAGTCTATGTCGCCCAGGAACACGAAATCGTGGCGGTTGGCCGTAGCGGCCACCCATGCAAGTTTGGAGGCGGTCTTCTCGGCCACGCCTTCCGAAGCGAACACGACCGCCGCCGCGCCGTCGGTGCGGGGGCACATATCGCTCATGCGAAGAGGATAGGCCAGCATCTGGTTCTGTTCGGACGTCACCAACAGCTCGACGAGCTTGTCGACTTCCATCCCCTTCATCCACTCCTGGTGGAGGTGGGCGTAGGGGTTATTAAGGGCGTGGAGCCGCTCGCGAACGGCGACCCGCGCCCCGTCCCTCTCGGTGACCCCGTAGTTATCCATGTACTTGCTGGCTTCCACCGCCAGGCCCGCGATGGCGCCGCCCAGGTTCGGGCGCTCCCATACCGGATGAAATGCGGTGATGATGGCCCCGGTCGTGTCCGACTCAGAGTTCTTCTCCCACCCGATGGCCAGCACCCGGTCGAACATCCCCGAAGCGACGTGATAATAGGCGGACATGGCTACGGTCATGCCGGTGGTTCCGCCGGTGGTGACCTTGATGATCGGCTTCATGACGGCGCCCGCGCCCTCGACACTCCACATGTCCACGTAGTTAATTCCCTCGAAGTGATCCATGTTGCCGATCACCACGGCGTCGATATCCTTGATGGTGATATCGGCGTCCGCAAGGGCGGCCGTGACGGCCTCGTTGATGAGCTCCACGCCGTTGACATCTCTCCGGGAGCTCCGCTGATACGTCTGGCCGAAGCCGACTATCGCTACTTTCTTTCCCATGGTTTCCTCCCTTCCTTATGACCCGACGATGAAGACGCAGTGGGCCTGGCCGCAGGGGCCGTTGATTCCGTGTGCGAGGGCCGTCTTGGCCCCCTTGACTTGTCTCTTTTCAGCTTCACCTCTTACCTGAAGCACCGCCTCGATGAGGCGGGCCATACCGGCTACGAGAACCGGGTGTGCGGAAAGGACACCGCCCGATGGATTGACCGGGAGCTCCCCTCCCATTTCGGTGGCCCCGGAGCGGATGAGGTCTTTGCCGCCGCCTTCCTTGGCAAGGCCCATGCCCTCGTACCACATCGGTTCCATGTACGAGTAGGCGTCGTATACCTCGGCCACGTCGAGATCCTTGAGGGGGTTCTTGATGCCTGCCATCTTGAAGGCACGGCCGGAAGCCTCCGCAAGGGCCGGGGCCCTGGAAAGGTCCCGATAGCCGAGGCTGTAGGCATCCGAGCAGTGCGCCACGCCCTTGACCCATACCGGGGAATTTTTGAAGCGCTTGGCGCCCTTTTCATTGGCCAGGACAACCGCGGCCGCCCCGTCGCTGATGGGAGAGCAATCCAAGAGCTTCAGGGGTTCGGCGATCTTCTTCGATTTTAGAACGTCGGCGACGGTAATGTCCATCGCAAGCTGTGCGAGTGGATTGTTCTTGGCGTTTTTATGATTCTTTACGGAGACCCGGGCGAAATCCTCCTCGGTGGCTCCGCTCATTTTCATGTAAAGGCGTGCCTGCAACGCGGCCGAAGAAGTGGCGTCAATACCGAGACTTCGCTGATAGATCGGGTCAAACATCGCGTTGGTGATAAGGTTCATTATCCCTTCAGAGCCTTTCATGTGACTGACGACAAGCGTCGTGTCGAAGGACCCGGAGAGAATGCGCATCATGCCGTAGAAGGTTCCAAACGTGCCGTCGCCTTCCACGGTGGAGATGTCCTTGCCCCAGCTTCCGGCGGCATCCTGAATGGCCATCGACGAGATCGTCCGGCCGTCCCAGAAGTCGTTGGAGACGGTGATGATGTTGTCTATATGACCCATATCACCGCCGGCGTCTTTCAGGGCCTTACTTGCCGCCTCGAAGACAAGCTCGTCAACGGGGGCTTCCTTGGATCGTTCATAGGTGGTCTGACCGACCCCGACGATTCCTACTTTTTCCATAACAATATACCTCAGTGAATAATCGTTCCAATGAAGGCACGATAAAATCAAACGGGAGCAAAATGCTTGATATCAAGGATGGTGCCTTCCCGCTTGTCGGCGAAGACCGCCTTTACCTTCATGCCCATAGCGACCTTGGCGGGATCGATGCCGCCGATCAGGTGGACAAAAGACCCGCCGGCTCCGTCCAGCTTGATGAGCCCGTAGACCAGGGGCGGCTTTGCCGGCTGCATGCCGTGGGAGTAGTTGACCACGGTAAAAGACTCCACGGTGCCGGTGTTGGCGACCTTGACCCACTGATCGGTGTTAACAAAACAGGTGCCGCAGGTCTTGAGCGGCGGGACGTAGACCTTCTTGCACTGGGGGCACTGAACTCCCCAGATCTCCTGCTTATCCCGCAGCCCGATGAAAAAGCGGCTGCCGGTTTCCCCCACGTTCCATTTGTAGGGGACCTTGATCTGCCCTTCGTAGACAATGTTTTTTACTTCGCTCTTCCAATCGCCCATGTGAACCTCCAGAAAGGAATGGACGGCGGCGGAACCGGGCGGGACGCGCCGTGCGTTCCGCCGCCGGATGAATGTGCTATTTTGCGGGTTTTGCGGGAAGCCCCAGCATCTCCCGGGCCTGGGCGACGGTGGCCACCTCCCGGTTCATCTCTTTTGCGATCCGGATGATCCGTTCGACGAGCTGGGCGTTCTTTTTAAGTTTTTCGCCCTTCCGATAGTAGAGGTTGTCTTCCATGCCGACTCGGACATGCCCGCCCAGGATGATCGAAAAGACGTTCATCGGGATCTGGAACGGTCCAACGCCGATAAGGGCAAACATGGAGTTGGGCGGCAGCTCGTTGATCAGACCCAGCACGTTGGCCGGCGTCGGATACGACGAGGTCTGGAATCCCATGACGTACTGGATCATGTAGGGGCCGTCGATGTTCCCTTCCCGGATGAGGTCCTGGAGCACGTGGTACTGGCCGGGGTTGTAGAGCTCCACCTCGGGCTTGATGCCCTTTTCCTTCATTGTCTTGGCATAGAGGTTGACGTCCGCGTAGCTGGCCGGGATACAGGCGTCGAACATAAAGCCCGCCCGCGGGTGTTTCAGGGGCTCCTTACGGTCCTTGAGGGGGACCTTGAGGACGAAGGGGCCGAGGTTGAGGCTGGCCATATCCGGCTTGGGATCGGCATAGAGGCAGCACATGCGCTCCTCGGTGGAGAGCCAGGGGCCGCCGCCGGTGGTGTTGTTGATGATGATGTCCGGACAACGCTCCCGGATGAGCTTGTTGATCCTCGAATAATCCTCGGGATTCTTGGTGGTCAGGGCCAGGTTGTTGGGATCCCGGGCGTGCAGGTGCACGGAAACGGCGCCGGCCTTGTAGGCCTCGTACACGGCGTCGGCCTGCTCCTCGGCGGACTCCGGGAGAAACTCGTTGGATTCCTTGCCCTGGACGCCGCCGGTAATGGCGCACGTGATCATCATCGGCGGAAACGCGCTGCGCACCACCCGATCCATCCAGAGGTAGGGATTGCGGTAATCCCAGATATACTCTTCCGCTTTCATATGAACCTCCATGAATAATATAAATCACTATGCCGGGCATACCAGCGGCAGGCAACCGCCACGGCCCGGCGCGGGAGATCGTCCTCCCACCGGTGTTCTCTTATACCTACTTTCGGCCGGCACGGCCCGGGCACATACGACATGCCCGCGGGAAGCCGGTTTCGTCGGGACTACGGGTTTTTCCTGAGCTGCTTTTTGTCGAGTTTTCCGACGCTGGTCAGCGGCAGCTCCTTTCTGATCTCGATCTCCTTGGGCACCTCGTAGGGGGCCAGCTTATCCTTGGCCAGGGCCAGGACCTCGGCCTTGAGCCTATCTTCATCGCCGCCGTAGTCGTAGCCGGAGACCACGGTCATGTAGGCCTTGACGAGCTCGGAGCCCGGCCTCTTGGGGTCGGGCAGGCCGATGGTGGCGATCATCTCGACGGCGGGGTGCTTGGCCAGGATGTCCTCGACCTTCTTGGAGAATACCTTGAATCCCGAGACGATGATCATATCCTTCGTGCGGTCGACGATCGTCAGGTAGCCGTCCTTGTCCTGGACCATCACGTCGCCGGTGTGAAAATATCCCTCGCCGTCAAAGGCGAGCCTGGTTTCTTCGGGTTTTTTATAGTAGGCCCCCATCAGGTTGGGGCACTTGATGCAGAACTCACCGGGCTGGCCCAGGTCAACGTCGTTGCCGGTGCCCGGCTCTACGAGCTTGATATCGGTGTTGGGCAGGGGGAGCCCGATGGTGCCCAGCTTGTGCTGTCCTTTGAGGGGATTCATGACGCAGACGGCGGTGGTCTCGGTCATGCCGTAGAGCTCGATGAGCTTGTTTTTGCCGATGGTGGATTCGAGCTCCTTCTGGGATTCCACGGGGAACGGGGCCGCCGCCGATATGCACTGCTGGAGGTTAGAGTGGTCCAGGGTCTTGAACCGCGGGTTTGCCATGAGCATGTGGTAAAGCGAGGGGACGTTGGCGATGAGAAAGGGCTTGTACTTTTTGAGCATGTCGCAGATGTAATCGGTGTTGCGGGGATCCGGCAGGAGGATTTGAGTCCAGCCGTTGTAGAGGGATATCTCGTTAAAGGCCATGCCGGCGATGTGAAACATCGGGAAGGCCGACAGCACCCTGTCCTGCACGGTGTCCCACTGCATATAGCGGGTGGTAACGAGGATCTCGGCCACGTTGTTGCGGTGGGTGAGGATTGCGCCCTTGGGGACCCCGGTGGTTCCCCCGGTATACATGAGCATGGCGGTGTCGTCCGGGCCGGTCTTGACGGCAGGGTCCGTGTCCGGGAACGCCCCCTTTTTGAGGACGTCCATCACCGTGTAGACGGTCTTTCCCGCAAGCGGGGTGACGGGCCCGGTGGGGACCTTCTTGAGTTTCTTGGCCAGGAACTGCTTGATCTTGGGCAGGAAATCGACGACGCTGCCGGCCACGACCACCTTGAGCTTGGGGAGCTTGGGCGCAATACCGACGACGCGGAACGCGAAGAGCACGTCCAGCGTGACCAGGGCCTTGGCCTCGGAATCGCGCAGCTGGTGCTCCATCTCGTCGGTAGACAAGAGCGGCGATATGCCGGTGACGACGCAGCCGGCCTTGAGCGTGCCCAGCCAGGCGATGGGATAGGCCGGGACGTTGGGCAGGTTGATCCCCACGACGTCGCCCTTTTTCAGCCCGTTAGCGATCAGCATGTTGGCAAACTGGTTGGTAAGGCGGTCAAACTCGGCAAAGGTGAAGGGAACGCCCATGAAGATGTAGGCTGGAATCTTGGCATTCTTGGCGATCGTCTGTCTGTAGAGGTCGACGGTGCTGGTTTCAAAAAGCTTCGGATCGACGTCTTTGATCTCTTGACCGTAGGATTTGGTCCAGAAGCGTTCTCGTTTCATGTCATGACTCCGTACCGTGTGTTAGTAAATAAAACTAATATGATATAAAGGTTCATTATTATTGGATATTATCCAATAGCCGAACCAAACACCCGGCGGGTAAATGATACTAACTTACCATTATTTGTCAAGAAAATTATCCGGATTGCCTCCTTTTTTTTCTCGGTCGCCTTTGCGATTTTCGATGCCCCGGAAGATGATCCTGGTAAGGTCGTCGGTCATCGCGTCGGGCTGGATCTCCCGGTTGAAGATCACCCTGGTCAGGCAGACGTGCTCTATCCCCCCCAGGATCACCTGGCACATGAGCGGGGGAGGGATGTCGTCCCTGATCTCGCCGTTCTTGATGCCCTCCTCGATGATGTCGGAAAGCAGGACGCTGTATTCCTTGACGAGCCGGTAGGGCTCGCTGATGTAATAGTCGGAGAAGCTCCTGACCTCCAGCATCAGGATCTTTGCGAAGACGCGGTCGGTGGCATAGACGTTGATGTGGGTCCAGATGGTCTTTCTGAGCTTATTGAAGGCCCCCTTGATGCCGTTGAGCTCGTGGTGGGCCTGGATGATGTAATGCTCCATGTATTCGGCAAGGACCTGGTAGAGGAGGTCGCGCTTGTCTTTGAAATACTTGTAGATGAGCGCCTCGGTGACCCCGGCGTTCTTGGCGATCTCGGCGGTGGTGATGGCGTTGAAGTCCTTTTCGCGCAAGAGCAGCCGCAGCGAATCGGCGATCTTTGTGCGGCCGGGGGGGTGGTTCTTTTTCTTGGGGTTTCTGTCGTTGAATTGGGAGATTTCAAAACGGGCCATGATGTCCCTTCTCTGAATGTGTCCGAAGAAAATGGGGCCTGTATGTCGTACTGAACGGAGAGGTAGGACGATAATAGACGCTTTGGGTGAAAAATGCAAGCGTAATGAGAAAGGGGGGTGTTTTTTCGTAGGGGGGGAGATAAGGGAATACACCTAACCCGAAAGAGAAGGAATCGAGGGCGATGATGTTGGTGATGGTATCCGGTAATAGTATCCGGTAATAGTGCGACAACAACAACAAGTACAACAAGTCGTTGTAATAAGCACAACTACCCTGCAACAATGCAACTATCAGTAACTACTAGAGGAAGGGAGATTGTTGTGGTTGTTGTCATGAGTGCGGAAGAGAGGATCGTCTAGCGGCTTCCTTATTTTCCTGGCGAGGGGTTGTATCAGTGTCGAGAAGAATCGAAATTTATTCTCTCGGCTGGATGGCATTGTTAGGCAAGCCGGATAGGACGAAAAAGAAGGCCCAACATAGACGCCCGGTTCCAAATTCCTTCAATTCGTCTTCGGTAAAGTGTCGCTTCAGAATGTGATGTGAACCCAACAAATGAAGGCGCAAGTCCTTAGCGAGTTTCGATGCGAAAGAAATAGCCCCCACGCGTGCCCCCGGATTAAAATGCTCCCTAATGGTCGATAAAGTTGAGGATACGGTTAGGGTCAGCAAGTCCGTGGCGCTAATGGCTAAACCTAGTGCGTCAAATCTTTCAGGAAATGCAGCCACGAAAAGCGAACTTGCGGCATTACTCAACTGCCGAAGTATCTTTAGCTGATCCTCGCAGGTAGGAGCAAACCACATTTCCGAAAGCATACTCCAAAGCTCATCGCGCGCCTCGGTATACTCTTCTCTTAAGTCACGGAGGGTTACTGGAATATCATCTCTAGTTCGTGCGCGGGAAAGAAGAAGAGCGGTTAAAGGGGGAAGTGTTACCCCCATACCAGGTCCTCGTAATTCCTCTGATGCTCTCTTATATTCCTCTCCTAGAGTCTTAAATAGGTAGTCCGGCCACTTTGAAAAAATGTGGGTAGCGCAAATCTTCGTTATAGGGGATATACCATAGACAGTAAGCCCTGCACGATGACAACCTACAAGGTAGTTTGCATGGTTGGCTGGGCCGAGATGAAAAAGTGGGTGAGCATATAGGTGGTCTCTATCCAATTTTTCTAGTTCATCTTCGTATAGTAGTTCATCTCTGTAACCATACATTAGACGCGCACGGTTTTCACACTCTTTCTCCGCATAGCCATCATACCAGGCATCTAGATAAGCGTAGGCTTCTCCGTTTCTCTTAATCCACCTTGGGAGCGCCTCTAATGCCTGAGGCTCTATCTCTTTTAAAACCAGTGATTTCAAGAAATCGCTTTCATCACTGCTGATGGTTGTATAAGGATGTGCGACTTTAGGGTCCGAAAACTCGTAATCTAGAAGAGAGTCTCTAAAAGCCTCGTCATTCTCAATTGACTCTTTCGATGGATCCTCAACGACGTCTTCCCAGGCCGTTCCCCACTGACTATCTTGCACTCTAGACGCTATCAGTACGGGGGAAACTAGAAATGCGCGAATGGCTAGTTCGATTGCGTCCAGGTTGTCAGGCGCTACTGGACCTTCCCAAAGAGTTTCTAATACTCTCAACAAAGGCCGCTCAAGTATGGCGACACCTAGTTTTGGTTTTGTTTCGATCATTTTGGATATAGCTCTCCTTGTTTAGTGGGACCTTCAACTAACACCTAGAGCCAAACTCGACCCTTTAGTTTTCACTTCAAAGCACGAAGATTGACTTACGCCCCTCTGAACGCTGACAGGAATGTTTCTCTATCGTTCAATCTGACTAGTACTGGGTCCCTACATGAAGAAGCACGACCGAATACGACAGCGTGACGATCCTCGAGTGCAGAAAGTACATTGGCGTAATCTTCTCCAATGTAGTTCTTGAGGAATTCCATGCCGGTTGCATCGAATACTCGAAGTGCAAAAACTGTATTACATTGATTGAGTATACTCTTGGTGACATTTGCAGTTCGTTGAGTTACCACGATACACCCGAGGCCGAATTTCCTGCCTTGTAGTATAGCCTTTGCGGTCCCATTTGTGGCGGTCTTATCACCTTCACTCGCGACAGCGTTCCATTCGGGTATGAGCGAGTGTGCTTCCTCGAAAACCAAACAACATCTAGCATTGTCTGTCATGCCAAGCGCTTGTGCTGCAACTAACGCGGATTCAGTAATAGTCCTCGTAATTTCCGTCGGTGTTAGTGTTGCCATTGATGCTTTATCTTGGTACGGTTTGCTGTCCTGCCGCCAGACCTCGAAAGAAGCCGGGTTATAGATAAGTAATCTACGTTCATCGTCCGTAGAAAGAAACCTAGAGAAATGTACTGTCATTTCCCTGCTAAATTTTGATATACTCCCACCCTCTTCGACATTCCTATTTACATTATTTCTACCGTCCGAGCAGTCAGTACGTAGTCTGTCCAAGAAAACGTTCTCATCTTCAAGTCGGTTTAGATATGGTCCAAGTTCGCGTGCGTATTGATTCGTTAGGTCCAGACATATTACTTTAACCCCAGCCTGGATTAAACGCTCAACGAGTTCTATTGCGAGAAAGGATTTACCTGAACCTAGGATTCCTAGGATCGCCGTATTATGAGTAACCAAGCTATTAGTGTTAATAGATACCGGGTAGTTCGTTTTTGGAAAGAAACCCACTGCTTGCTTATTTACTCCGGTATCAGATGAAGAAACGAGAAAGACAGGAGCGTTCGGATTCGGTATCCACTTGACAACTTCAAAACTGCTTTTTGCAGGGTTCCAATAGCCAATCTTTTTCGCAGTAGCACTTACAAAACCCCTAGTATTTTTCTGTTGTAAGATTTCCTCCCGTGTCAAACCATTTATAAGTTGATAAATAACTGATCTGGCGCCTATGTTGACTTCGACCAGACGTCCTTCTTCCAACGATAAATCACTTCGAACGATTTCAATATATAGTTTCGTAAGGTCGGTGTTTGGTGCAACCAAGCCAATTAGCTGTTCCCTTGAGCACCATGTTTGATTACATTCCTCAATATTTACCCCAATGCCGTCAATATCAGCTTTAACCGCAATGGCCGTTGATTCAACTTGACTGAAGACGGAACCGAGTTGTTCGGTGACGGGTTCCGGTGTGTTAAGGCGAATAGCACGACGCCACCGTCCCTCTGAGAAACCGACAAGGTCCAACGCCATATAGATACTAGGTGATCCTGTTTCACTACAAGCAACTATAGTGTCACCGAAAGCGGCGAGACCGCCTTCATTTTGCCGCACCAATAGGATATCAGGGATTTGATGTCCAACGACAATTCCTAGAGGTGCCGAAAGCTGATCTCTCCACCAAACCTTCCGTAATCGCCGCAGAAGATCGAGGATGTTCTCTAATGGTTGTAGGCCGATTATGACCGCCCAGGCAATTCCAATTATAATATATTCTCTTGCTGAATTCCGGTGGAAGACAACAAGTGATACTAAGACAACTGAAGAAAATATCACCTTGGGTGTACCCATAATGTCACAAAAGATACGCATGGAACTAGCAATCTTCTGTATCTGAGGTCGCAATGAGTCCTTAAGGCTAATAGAGAGTATACTTGCAACCAGTACTAGTGCAATGTAACCAGTAGTAGCACTCCAGAGGAACTTGTCGAAACCAGAATATTCTTTAGAAGGCCATAGATTAATCGCCAGAAGTGCTATAAGAGCAGATACGCCATAAGAGAGCGAATTAACAGGCTTGGTATAGAATGGAGAAACGAGAAGGTTTCCCAATAGAAGGGCTGCAAGGCCGGCATAAAACCAGAGGCCTTTTTCGCCTGTAGGTGGAATCCATGAATCAAGTGCAAGCTTCGAAGCCATGAAAAGTAGCGCCACGTAGATACATAAGATGATAAGGCGGTTCACTTGACTGGGATACCTCATTTTAGCTCCATAATTCTAGTAACCATCGGTTATATAATCCCGATAGAGTGATAAGACGGAGGCTTAGGGAGAAGTGAGGAGTGTTTCGAGTTGTGGCATCTGCGACCGCCCCATTGCTACCCAAAGGATAAATCTTTGTTAAACGAGTGTCAAGCTTTTTCGATAAATTTATCGGCAGGAATTAAAGGGAGGCGTGTGGTCCTTTCTTATACCTATATATGTACCGTCATTGCGAGGGAGTGAAACGACCGTGGCAATCTCCTGACTGTCACCGGGAACCGCCCCTGGGCTTGCGGCGAAGTGCCGTTTTCGATGATCGCGAGGGGATCGCCACGGGGCCTATCGGCCCCTCGCGATGACAGCCGAAGTGCCGGACTCCCTCGCAATGACAGTGGGTAACTAAAGCTAAATCGAATCGTAAAGATCGTCCCATGCTTTATTGAAGTTCTCTATCAGTTCGATCTTCTTTGCCCTTGGGCGTCCCTTTAGTTGCTTCTCTCTCTGTATCGCGTTGGCCGGATCGGCGAATGACTCGTAATAGACAAGCTTCGTTATGTTATAGGTTTTCGTAAACCCCTTTACCAGCTTTTCCTTATGCTCGTAGACCCTTCGCTTTAGATCGTTGGTTACCCCGATATAAAGGACGGTATGATACGTATTCGTCATAATGTATGTGTAATATTGCTTTTCCACTGTTTTTCCGCGCTGATAAACGACGCCTATCATAGCAGGGGAGGGGATAAAAGACAATCCGTTGTTATACGGTGACAGTGAGGGGATTGCCACGGCCGTCTACGACGGCCTCGCAATGACGGTATATGTGCGGTGACAGTGAGAAGGTTGCTTCGTCGCCTTCGGCTCCTCGCAATGACAATAGTAATCGTCGCCGGAGGCGACATTATTATGCTTTTCCACGTCGGCCCTGTTGGGCCTCCTCGCAATGACGTTAGTCATCATGTCCCCCCCATCTATTTTTCCCTTGACAAACCAAACCATCCGTTGTATTTAGTTAGACAGACTAACATTATGCGGCCGGCTCATGGATATCATACAACTACTGATACAGATAACCGAGATCTTCCACACCTCCATCACCCGGTATAAACAAGAGATCGTCGGGCGCGGCAAATATTCCAACGTAACGGTAAACCAGCTCATCTACCTGGAGGCGATATTCCACCTGGGCGGCCCCACGGTCAGCGGGCTGGCCGACCATCTCAAGATATCCAAGGCCTCGGCCAGCATCGGCGTCCAACGGCTCATCAAGAACGGCCTGGTGGCCAAGACGCAGTCGGCCGACGACTCGCGGGTGCAGTACATACATCTTTCCCCGGAGGGGACGGAGCTCATCGAGGCGGAGGTGAAGGCCTTTGCCGATTTTGCCGACAGGGTCAAGGACGCGCTGACGGACGACGAGGTAAAACAGCTGGTCGAGATATTCGGCAAGGTCGTCTCTCACGGGAGAGATTGATCTTTTTTTTAACCTAAAGATTAGTTAGACTAACTAACCAGGAGGCATGTATGGACAGGAGAATTCTGTGGCTCAGGATCAGTTACTGGGCGGGGGCGGTCTTAGACGGTTTGTGGGTCATCCCGATGCTGGTGCCGCAGCTGGGAATGGCGATCTACGGCATCGAGGGAATCGAGGTAACCGGCGGGATTCGGTACACGCTGGCCGTCGGCGCGGCCCTCATGGCCGGCTGGACGTTCCTCTTGATCTGGGCGGATCGAAAGCCGGTGGAGCGCCGGGGGATCATCATTTTGACGATGTTCCCGGTGAAGTTAGGGCTGGACCTGACGACCATCTATCTCTTCGTCTACGGCTACGTCACCGTGAGCGACATGGTCCCGTCGTGGATACTGGCGGCGGCTCTCTACGTGCTGTTCATTTTCAGTTACGTCAACTCGGCAAGCCTGGTCAAATCACCGGAAAAGAAGGGCTGAGACACGTACGGGGATACAAGAAGGCCGGACGCGATAAGTCGCGTCCGGCGTCGAAAACACGCCATTACGAACGAAGCCGGGTAATCCCACGACTACATCCTGAAGACTATTTTTCCGCATTTCTTTTCTTGCCCCCCGTCGGGCTCCCAAAAGGCCTGCCTTTTGGGGTGGGTCATTGGGGGCTACAGCACCCCGAAGCCCAGCAGGAGCAGAAAGACGCCGATCAAGAGGACGATCACGGGGTATACGCGCATGAATGCTCCGCTCATTTTCAACTTACTGCCGATATAGCCGTAGAACCCGGGGAAGGCCAGGATCATAAAGCCTTTGACCAGGGCCAGCCAGCCGAAGATCGTGATGATGACCGTCCAGCCCATGACCCATACGTTGTGAGAGACGACCAGCACGAAACCGAGGACAAGGGTAAGGATGCCGGTCAAGAAGAGGAGGGCGGGGGAATCGACAAAGTCATCGAGAAGCCGTTTGTACAAGCCTTTGCTCAGCAGGGCCCCCAGGCCCATCGCCGTGTAGGCCAGGCCGATCAGCAGAAAGATCTGGGCATCGTTCATGACATACCTCCATATTTCTTGCTAAACACAGCCGAAAGTATAACACAAAACAAATCCCGCCGCCCGTCCTTTCTCTTCCTTCTCTCCCATCGGGGCCGTGAGTGAAGCCTGCTTCGTGGGGTGATCCAACGGGGCCCCAAAAGGCCTGCCTTTTGGGGTGACTTATCGGGCCGGGGCCGCCGCGCTGCCGCCGCCGGCCTCGTCTTGCAGCCGGGCGGCCTCTGCGGCCAGCCGCGCCAGGTGCTCCCGGATGTCGCGGGGCCACCGGCCAACCAGCCCCTCGAGACGGCCGTAGTCCCCGGCGAACAGCGCGCGCGACGCCTCCTCGAACCCGGGGAGGTTTCCGCCCATCGTCCACATGAACGTTCCGGCGGCGTCCCTGGCAATGCGCGCCCGTTCTTTTCCGCCGTTTCGTTTTCGGTCCTCGTCGACGAGCCTTCGTATCGTTGCGGAGGCGGTGCCGGATTGTGCGGCCAGCCACTCCCAGTGGCGCGGCAGCAGGGAGACCTCCCGGCAGACCACGCCCAGGTTCGGGCGGCCCGGCCCGCTTTTCGGCTGTGCCGCGGCCTCGGCCCCGGCAAACTCGGGATGGGACGCGAGCCGCGCCAGGGCCTCCTCGGGCGTGCCGCGGAGGTCAAAGTCGATCTGCCTTCCGGTCCGGTCGTCAAAGAAAATGACGGGGTCCTGCCGCCCGCCGTCGATCTGCTCCTTTGCCGTTCGTATCGCCGTCTCGATATCGCCCGAGGCGATCAACTCATGGCCGGCAAAGGCCGTGAATGTCCGTTTCGTGTCCATCGGTTGTCCTTCATATATCGTTGGGGTACTGTTTGAATTCCGGCGTCTTCCACAGACGCGCACCAATGGGATAAATTTACCAGGGTAAAATAGGTTTGTCAATAGTACCCGGGTAAAAATAACAGGGAATGGGCCGATAGATTCTACGAATATTTTATTGCGGAGGAGCTCTTATCGCACCGGGCCCCGATGAAAGAGGCTTGGCGGGGTGCTACGGTGTGGGGCGGCTCAGCGTGCCGCCCCACGATAACCTATTATTGACAACCGGCGTTCCCCTACGTATCCAGGGCGCGCCATTCGTCGGCGATCTCCGACCAGTCCAGAGCAGGGGAGCCCTTGGGCTTGATCTTCACGGCAAAGGCGCAGTAGTCGTCTCCCGCGGCGGCGCACTTGACCTCACGGCACTCGGCCGACTGGCCGGTGAGCGTGGATACGATGCTTTCGGTTATCCCCGCCAGAAACGACGCGAAGACGGCGCAGACCGGTTCGGTAGACCGGACGCCGTCGGCCTCATAGGTGTTGTGACAGCGGTAGAGCATGAGATAGTTTCCGTCGGGGCCCTTGGCACTGATCACCGAGGGATTCCCCCACCCCATGAGGGGAAAGATAAACTTGGTCTGCTGGTCCATGGAGGCCGTGGCGGCGTCGAGGTTGTCCCAGCTGTAGTTGGCCTTTGCCGCATCCCCCACGGCCATGCCGGCGCGCCTGCCGACCGTCCTCATGATTGCCCGCGCCCCCCGGGGGGTCAGAATCTGGGCGCTGACCTCCTTGAAGACATTGAGGATCTCGGCCATTTCCAGAAGATAGACCACCGAGCCGAACGCGACTAACTCCCGGGTGCCCTCGGTCTGGGTAAACATGGGCGGCAGCTCATCGGGGCCGATCGCAAGCGGCAGGAGGCGGTCGTCCTTGAGCCGGTTGAGCGTATCGACGGTGAGTTTTGCGGTTTCGACGGATTGGGCTTCGGCCTTTTCGAGGATCTTTCGAATCGTCATGGACAGCGCGTCTTTTCCCTCGACGTTCTCGATCTCGTCGAAGAACGAATCCATGAAGCCCTTTCTCATCAAAAAGAGCCGGTGCTCCGTGTTGTCCTGAACGAGGTGTAACGAACCCTTTTCCTTGTTCCAGTGAAGTCTCTTTTCCGGTGAAGCCATGTAGAACTCCTTTGTAGAATGTGGATTGTCTGTCGCTCTGGAAGCGGGTGTGGGGGGAAATCGGAACGCCTCGCCCGCCCCCCCGGGCAGCCCTATTGTCAATATTATATATAAAATATTATATCGCAATAACAGGAAATATTCAAACATTATATTAGGATTGCCAATATAATTACTTGTGTTAATACGCAGATACTAAATGTTGCATATATATACTTATGCTATTATGTTCTTTGTCGAAAATATAGAAGGTTTCGAAAAGGAGCCCTGAAAGGGGTGTTGGTACGAGGGGGAACAGACGGCGAAATTGCGGGCGGGCCGGCACGGCTAAGCGGATGTTTCCGCAGGGCCGGGGGGTGTGGGCCGCCGGACACGGCACGTGCCGTTCCTCCTGACGGCAAGGGGGGGTGCGGGGGTCGCGTAGGCGGGGGGGCTGTGGATTAAGGCGCGTGTCGGGTGGCGTGGGTACCTTCGGTCGTCCGTATGACGGGGGGAGGCGGGGGCGGGGCAAAGCCCTCGAGGTGCGCGTAAATGCCTTATCTGACGGGCGTTACGGTTCTTATAATAGTCCGTATGAAAAAGAGATCGGGGGGTATTTTCGATTCCGTTGGATAAGGGCTGAAGGGAAACCCGGCGGCCTTTAGGATTTCCCTGACTGCCGGGATGCGGGATGTTCAGTCGGCCGCTTTCTTATATACGTCCAGCGTATGCTGCGCACAGGTTTCCCACGAAAACATACCCACTCTTTTAAGACCGTATTCTCTCAGACCGGTTCTTGTCTTATCGTCGGTCAATATCATCTCCATCTTGTCTCTCATGCCGTATTCATCGTACGGGTCGACCATAACGCCTCCATCGCCGACCACCTCCGGCAGTGAAGATGCATTTGTGGTAATGACGGGACATCCACACGCCATCGCCTCCAGGAGGGGGAGACCGAATCCCTCATAAAAGGATGGATAGACAAAAAGAGAAGCCCCATTATAGAGCAGCGGCACTTCATCGTCTCGGACATATCCCAGGTAGATGGTCGAAGATCGTATCCCCAGATCATCAATCCTTCTGAATACTCCTTCATAATCCCATCCTTTCCAACCGGCCAGGACAATATGGTATTTCTCTCTGAGAGAACTATTCAGCAGCGTATAAGCGTCCAAGAGCAGCCGGATATTTTTCCGCGGATCCAGCGTTCCCAAAAAAAGGATATATTTTGACGGCAGCTTTTTCTCCTCAATATACTTTTTTACGCTCGCCTGGCTGACGACCCTAAATCTGCCATGATATCCGGGATATACGACGCCTATTCTCTCCTCGGGGTATCCGCTCACCCTGACCAGGTCGTTTTTCGTGTTGTTGGATATGGCGATAATATATCGGTAAGAAGACAGATATTTCAAGAAATGTTTTTCGAACATTCTTACCCGGTCGATGGGATGATACTGAGGATAGATCTGAACCGAAAGATCGTAAATAGTGCTGATTGTCGGGAAAGGGATCTCCCTGGGGGGAAAGTAATTCGTCTCATGATATACATTGTATTTACTTTTCAGGAAAAGAGCGCTCAGAAATAGTCTTCTTAATCCATAGGTTATTTTCTGCGGCAGAATCCCGCTGTAGAAAGGTGGTTTCGCCGGTATACCCGTCCCTGTTTGGGAACTTTTGAGTTCCGATGAAACGTAGTTTCTGTTGAAAAAGAAATATTCGTGCGACGGCTCTAACGATACCATGGAATGTATAAGGTTGGCGACATAATGGCCGATTCCCGTAAGTGGCGTAACGAGAGGCGAGGTATTGATAAGTATTCTCATTTTTTGTTTGCCTGCAATCGTTAGCGCATATTCTCGTATAAACCGCGGCGGGCACGAGCCGTGTCCACAGCCGGCCTCGGCGTGAAATAGGTCTAATATACTACATCGTCGTATCAGTTAAAAGTCAAAAAGCTTCAGGACGGAACCTCCCATTCGGCCCCCGGAAGGGCCGTTTCGTGGGCCGTTGGGGGGCGGCCGCGACGTCATCATCGATCCCGTTTATGTTACAGACGCTTTCCCGCCTTCAGGTCTTTCATCATGGCTTTGAGTCCGGGCACAAGCCGGTCCCCCTCGGCGGTCCCGAAGAGGTTGACGTGCTCGCCCGGATCACGGACCAGGTCAAACAGCTGCGGTCTCATCCCCTTTTCGAACTCGACGTACATGCGCGTCCGTGTCCTCACGCCCTGCATGGTGGGGACGTTCTCCGGGAAATACTTGTAGTACTCGTAGAACCATGCGCTGCGCCCGGGCGTACCCCCGTCGCGGAGTATGGGCACGGCGCTCTGACCGTCGACGTCGGCAGGCACCGGGACGCCCGCCATCTCCAGGACCGTCGGGGCCAGGTCGATGTTGAGCATCATCTGGGACCGGCGTGTGCCGGGGTCGGGTATGAGCCACGGGCACCGGACGACAAAGGGGATCCGGATAGATTCCTCGTAGTGCCAGTTGATGCCGATAATGCGGTGCTCGCCCCACATATAGCCGTTGTCGGACGCGTAGATAACGACGGTATTGTCCGCAAGCGGGGACGAGTCGATCTTCTTGATGAGACGGCCGATCTCACGGTCCATACCGGTAATGGCCTCGCCGTATCTCCGGTAAAGCGCGTCCAGCGAGCCGACCATCGTTCCCTCAAAGACGTTGCCGTTTGTCCTGCCGAGCCAGGAGTCGGCCCCGGGAGGGAGGTCCACCTTCTCGTTTGCGTAGATGCCGGCGAGGTCTTTCGGGGGCAAAAACGGGAAATGGGCGGTCTTGTATGAGAGGTACAGGCAGAACGGATTTTCGTGGTCCTGCCCGATGAAATCTATCGCCCGGTCGGTCAGCTCCTCTATAAGATATTCCTTCCTGGAGGCCTCAGGCTTTCCGTCCACGATCAGCGGACAGTCAAAGTACTGGCCCTGGTTCTCCTTGATGTCAAACGAGACGAAGGTATCCAGAAACGGTAGATCGGGGAGCCCGTTGCCGGGCATGTGGAACTTGCCGACGAACCCGGTGTCGTACCCGGCCTGCTTCAGGCGCTCCAGGAACATTTTCCTTTGCCCCGTCCAGGGCATGTGGTTGTTCAAAACGCCGTGGGTATGCGCGTAGTCGCCCGTCAAAAAGCTTGCCCGGGAGGGGCTGCACAGCGAGGTGGTGCAAAACGCGTTGTCAAACGAGACGCCTTGGGCGGCAAGCCCGTCTATGGCGGGCGTCTTGATGAACGGATGGACGGTAAACCCCATGAAGTCGGGCCGGCAGTTGTCGCTCAGGATAAATACGATATTGGGGCGTTTCGGCGCCAAAGGCAGGGCGGAAAAAGGCGCACCCCCGAGCGCCCCGGGCAGCGCCATCCCAAAAAAACCGGCAGCCGAGCCGGTTGCCATTGTCTTGAGCATGTCCCTCCGGGTCACGGGATGGGACATGATTTGGTTTTTTTTCTTGTCGGACACGGTACCCCTCCTCTAATACGAAAGGCCCACCCCGGGGCCGAAGAGCGTCTTGTAGAAAACCAGATAGGAGCTGAAGATGTTCTCGCCGCGGCCCCAGGCGTACAACCCCACCACCAGGGCCATACTGATCACGAACGCGGCGACCACCGGGATGCTGAACACCCGGATGTTCTCGCCCGCTTTCTTGCGCCTGTGCCGCAGTATCATCTCGATGATGCTCATCTGTGCGATGATGCCCAAAAGGAGCCAGATGTTGAGCGGGTTACAATAGTAATAGAGGGACTCCGTAAGACTGAACGCGCCGAACATCCTGATGCACTCTTTTGTCGCCCATATCAACGGGTTAACCAGCGAGGCGAGAACCCGCTCCGGTAGGGACGCTCCCCTCAGAAAGGCCATCGGATAGACGACGCAGGTCCCGAATGTGACCGAAAGGAAGAGAAGCGTCCCGAATATGTCGGCCAGGAGATGATGGACCGTGACGTTTCCAAGCCGCCAGGCCAGGTTATAGACGCCCCACGAGATAGACATGATGACGAATATCAGAAATACCGGGGAAAAGAACCTCCTCGAAAAGCGCTGCTTTTTCATATTCGTGCCTCCTCAAATATGCTGAAGACCGGGCGGCCATATCGATAGGATACGGTATCCCGGGTAGGGACGTAAGGATCGGCGGGCAATGCCGTTTTCTATGATTGTTTAGACTGTGCGGCCGTCCCATCGTTTTACCCCTTGTTTGGGCGCAATCGAACTGGTACGTCGTTATCGAGAGAGTCCAGAGAGCGGTGTATTTTCGGGCACACGATAGCACACCGGTGATGCAATATCAAGCGGTATCACAGGCGCGCCGAAAAGTCCGATCTTCCCGCGCAGCGCGACCCCCGCGAAGCCTGCTTCGCGGGGAGTCACCCATTATTTATGGTGTCCGTCCTTTCCTACAGCGTTACGCGTTGTGCGGCACGGATAACGTGTTGACCATGGGATGGCGGTGGATTGGGATAGTCTTACCATATCGGCTGCTGTTTCCGTTCCGGCCAGACGGCGGGGGACAATGACATATACATTATAATATATATAGAGAATATATATATTGATTTGGGTTACGATTTACACTATAATCCGGCTGGGCAAAGGGAGCCGTGCGACGTCTTACGATTTTGGTAAATAAGATTAAAACGGGCACATATCTCCCCCTTTTTATCCCGTAACTTAGATGAACGACAGGACGCTCAATCGTACTATTTAAATAGAGCCGGTTATTATGGGAATCATATTGCGGGGTCTTTGCGGGTGTGGTTATGACACGGGCGATATGTTTATCGGCGGCGGTTTCACGAACTTTATGGACACCTGCAACGCACCCGCAGTCTGCCTACAGTGCAGTGAATTGGTGATTAGAAACTACGCGAAGAGAGGTTCCGCGCGGTGCCATGCATGCCGCAGCAGCCTGACCTTCTATGACGACTCTTCCCTCCACGACCCCTCGCCGGAAAACGAAGTATCCGATTATCTTTTTGTTTGGAGAATTAGCGGCAAGAACGAGTATTTTAAACTGCCCGATACCAATTACCTGTGCCCGAAGTGCCGAAACATGACGCTTGTCTTTAAGGACAAAGGTCATTGGGATTAGGGAAAGATACCGAAAGAGCTCTTCTGATTAATGCAAGGGGCAGGCTCATACTCCTTTCCGCTTACGGCGCAAAGACGCTATCGCTATAGTCATTAGATTTATCACGAGTGCAGTCCGAACCCTTAGTTACCGGGGTGGATCAGTAGCATGCAGGAAAAAGCTTTCTTCATCGGTTTTATCCTCTTCGTTTTGTGGATCGCGGGCGCCGCGTTCGTGATCTATCTCTGGGCAAGGCTCGCGCAGATCGAGGGCGGTTCCTTCTGGCGCGCCCTTGTAGCCTCGCTAACGAGCGGCTTTTTACTGCTGGTCACGGTCTCGATCGCCCGGGGCTCTATCGGCGCCAACCTCTCTCTATGGCTGGCCTTCTATGCCGTGATCGCCTTACCGGTCATCAAGCGGGTCCTCAGGACGACGCTGGCCAAAGCGGTCGTGCCGTGGCTGGGGGCGGCGCTGTTTTTGGGCGTTGCGTTGCTCGTGTGGCACTTGTTCCCGGGTATCCTCACGGTCGGTTAGCGGCGCGGTTTTGTGATGAAACCTCGGCCCGTTTTTCATTGATATGACGGGCTGTTTTCACTATAATTAGTCCGGAGAGAGGCAAGACTGTTTACTACACGTCATCGATGGATAAAAACCTCATGATCGGAATCGTCATCGCCAGCCACACGGATATGGCAGAAAACATCCTCGATACCGTCGAGCATATCATCGGCGAGCGGCCGCCTAAGGTCGTGACCTTCTCGACGGGTCTCGGGGTGGAGAAAGAGGAGATAAAACTGGGCTTGAGCCTGGCCATCGGGGAGGTGGATTCCGGGGACGGTGTCCTGGTCCTCACCGATATCAGCGGGGGGACCCCCTCGGTCCTGCTGGCGGAATACCCCGACGAGAAAAAGATCGAGGTGATCACGGGGGTGAACCTGCCGATGGCCCTGGAGGCGGTCGTCTCCCGGGAGGGAAAGACCCTCAAGCGCCTGGCCAAGATGGCGGTCAAGGCGGGCAAGGTGAGTATCTTCTCCCTCAAATCCCCGCCGATGGCATAGGCGCGCCCGCCGCCCGTCTGTTCCCGCCGATATGATCAATCGCGCCCCTGCCGGTAGTACCACCGCATACTTTTTCGTGCTCGTTTTCTTTTCCCCCCCATCTGGGCCGTGACGGAAGCCTGCTTCGTGGGGTGATGCTCTATCTCCCGACTGTAACCGCAGAGCAATACGTTACTGTCCCGCCCCGGGTCCGGCGTGGGGGAGGGCACCGTGCGGATGAAATGTGTATAAATATTATATATTGATTAATGTTACGATTTTGAATATAATTCGCTCAGGGAACGGGTGGCGGGATTTAAATAGACAATAGATTTCAGTATTAGAGGTCTAACCGCGGGTTTTCGTGCCGGGTTGAAAGAGTTACCTATTTAACGATTTCTCTTGGAGGAGGCATCGCATGACCTATCGCAGGGTAAAAGACAAAGACGTTTGGCATTGGTGTAAAAACTGCTCCGGTTGGCCGCTCAGCAAGTACGTGGAAGAGGAGACAAAACCATCCGAAGGTGAATTCTGCGAAGAATGTAAGGGAAAGGAAAGGGCCGGCAATTGTCGAGGCTGATCTATTTCGTCCGGGTAGGGCAACAGCGGGATTCTACTACTCGGATGAATAAGCGATTACCGCAGACGTGTCCCCTTTTGTCATTCTCTGTTGTATAATCAAATAGAACGAATTATGAAATCGGGGGGGAGAGTAATGATAAAAGCGGTCTTTATTATTTTACTGGCATCAATTGTGTTAATCGCCCCGATGAGTGGCCCTGCCGGCGCGGGTGATTATGATGCTGCAATATATAACGAAGATCTGCGGGATGAGGACGGCTATAATTATGGCGTGGTTTTTTATATAGATAACGCCACTGACGCGGAGCTTTACGTTGTTGTTGTTATTACTCATAAAGTGAACGTGGTCGGCAATGTATTCAACGGTATCCTCCTGTTGGAACCGTATGAAAAAGGCGCTCTCATCGGATCATTCATTGCCGTCGATATCAGTGAACCGTGGGGCGCCAATATACACGCAGACTGGGCCGCCTGCCCGGAAGACCTGGAAATACCGCCGCAATAGACCGTTGTCAGGGGAACTACGAGGGGTCAGGCCTCCTCTTTGCGCGTTTCTGTAATAAGGAAGTGTTGGCCAAATAGGAGAAGTGAGTCAAGAGGAGACTTGATAATCATATAAGAGGCACCTCTCCTTAAAAGCATGGTCAAGGTACGAGTACCCTGATATGCTTTGGTGGTTATTAGC
>JAFGAS010000071.1 GCA_016933535.1 Candidatus Zymogenaceae bacterium | reverse complement strand
CTTCGAGACCGCCCTTATGACCGATGAGCCCGGAACCGTAATCGACATCAAGGACTTCAGGGGCAACAGCTTTGAGACCGCCCTTATTAACGACGAGACCCTTAATGTCAATACGATCGTCGTTGATTCAGTTGACATAGAAGCCCTGAGCTAATGATTACCGTTATTGGTTTTTACTAAGGGACTAAATGAAATGAGGTGATGAGTTGTTAGCAAGCGAATGAAGCCCTCTGTCAAAAAGAGGGCTTTTTTCTTATCTACCGGTCTGGGGCGTTCTGGGTCGTCTTGGGCCGGGTCACGTTTTTCCTGATCGCTATTCTCGCTGCCGATACTTACCGACGGATCCCCCGGTTACCCTTACCGTTGATAAACAACCCCCGTCCGGTCCCGAAAAGCCCTCCCTACCACCCGACGGTGGCGTCTTCTCAATCTATTTTATCTTCATGGCCGAGCCCTCGCGTCGATTATCTCATCCTACCCGCCCGTCCCGCCGCATTATTCCAACTTTCTTTAAATAGTGTCCCGTTTTTGCCATTCTTTTGTATTTATGTATTGTGCTATCGAGATGTTATTTATATAATATTAAAATTGTATAATGTTTGGCAGGCTATTTAGATAGTCTCTTTTGCCTATATGGGCTCTTCTTTTGATTACTCAGGAGGTAACATCTTGAAACGAATCGTCTTACCATCAATCCTTATCCTAGCGGCGCTTCTCGTGTGCTGCCCCGCGTTTGGGCAGGACGAAGGGGGCTCGTCGGCCATGGTGGTCTTCAGGCCCTCCGTTTCCGTCGGGTACGTCGGGAACATCGGTGACCTCGATTACAACATGTACACACACACCTTTGGCATCGGCATGACCACCATGTATGACTTCACGTACCGATGCTACTCCTCGCTCTACCTTGACGCCGGCCTTGCCGCCGGCATCGGCGACCGGCTCGCTATCGAGGCGTCCGTCCGCTGGGCGCCGCCTGGCAATACATTCCATATGAGAGAGAACGTAATCATTGGTGGCGGTTTATACGGTCGTTCCTGGAAGGCCACCACTTCCTGGTTGGCCGTGGATGGCAACATCTCGTATGCCGTGGTGAAGGACGTCTCGATCATCAAGTCGTTTGCGCCGAAGGTCGGCGTCCGCTGGGATCGCTGGGATATCGACGGCACGCATCCCTATGACGTGACGTCCGGCTGGGCCGTTCCATCACCCACGGACACGATGGATTCCTACGTCTCGATCCTCATGCCGTATGCCGGCTTTTCCCTTGTGCTGGGCGGTCTGCAATGGGGCATGTTCGGCGGCGACCTTGAGATCGACGCGATCGGCGGCCCCCTTGCCTGGGGCGACGTCCACCACAAAGCATATTACAATCTTGGCATCTACAGGCGTCTAACGATGGAAGGCAGCCTGGACAGGGGATATTTCTACGAGGTATCCCTTGACTACAACGTTTTGACGCTTGATTTCTCGCCGAAGGTCACGGGAACGGTCGGGCTGTTCGGCAGAATCGCCGGCTATAACGCCCAGGGAACCCTGGACGCAGTCCGGGTATACGCTCCCGGCGTTCAAGACGGACCGCTACCGTACAAGTTTGACCTGGACCGCACGGTCTACGCGACGGGCATCACCCTCGCCGTTACATTCGATATCTACGGAAGGCCCGATGTAATACCGGCGCCCGCCCCCGCCCCGGTCATCGAGCCCAAGCTCGAGCCGATGAGCAAGAACTAAGAATTAGCGCGATTCCTATCTAACTATAACAAACCCCCTTCATTTGCCGGAGCGGTTTGCCAATAGACGAAAAGGCCCGGTTTCCCGGGCCTTTTCACAATACCTTTTTTCCATAAGATCTCAGTCGATCACCAAGAAGTGCTTGACGTCGGTGATCTTGCCGGATCGCTTCTCTTCGAAGACGGCGTTTACCCCCGCCCCGTCAACGGTATAATGTCCCGATATAATGGTCTTTTCCATCTATGAGGCCTCCATCCTCCGTCACGCGGGCTCCCTCCCGGTCTATGTAACGCCTTACACCGTAGCAGCCGTCGCGCGAGGTGTCATCACCTGGGGCACCAAGTTCCCGGACGGTAATCCGGCCCTTCTTTTCGTCATTTTCAGCGGTGTAATCCACCGCTATTGCCTGCTTCGTCGCACTGCCCTAGCCTTTACCGTATGAAGGTCCTCGGGAATATTACATCGTCTATCAGTCTACTTCAGTTGAGGTCCCTTCCCGATAACCATAGCACCTCTATAATACCGCTGTTTGATTTCGACCACCCTTTCCAGGAACTTCGTAACGCCCTGATGCTGTATGGTGGAGAGATTGAAGACTTTGAGGTTATGCGGTAATACGGTCGCCCTATCGGCCGCCGGGTTGAGCATGTCGCAGGGAAAGTCCGAGCACTCGAAGCAAAAATCATGGCCGCGCCCGTCGATACAGGCGTAGGTTTCGCATGTGCCCTCCACGAACTGGCAGTTGCCCTTGGCCTGCCGGCACCCCGGACAGGGGACGCCGTTCCAATTGAATTTGAGTTTTTTAAGCACTTCACCCAGCGAGGGGTCGTCCTTGACCCGGTATACCCCACAATCGCCGCAGTATATCCCGCACGGCGCGATCAGGGTGATGTCATTGGGCTTTTTCATGTCTTTATCCTATTTCCCGGTAGTCTTTCATGTGATTATATTATACACCAATCATCGGCAAAAGCACGTCTCGAGTGCAACGGCCGGAGAACAAAAAAAGCTCGGTTTCCCGGGCCCCGAAATTCGGTCGGCCGATCGGAATTTCGCCTACAGAAGGGAGGCGAGCACGGCCCGGTCGAAATAGACCTCGTTGCGCTTGATTCGAGTCCCTTCAAGGATAACCAAATCCATGCCGTCCACCTCGGCAATCTTCTCGCTCCCGGGCTTCTTGAGTGTCGCATGCCATAAAAATGCGCCGCCCTGGACCTCCGTAAAAGGGAATACCTCCCTGAGAGACCAATGCATCTCCCAGACCCCAAAGAGTTTTGTCAGATAACGGCGCATCGCGTCCGCACCGTTCACGATGCCCCTCGTATTCGGATCACGATACTGAAGGTCGGGAGTGTAGCACGCGACGGTCTTTTCCACGTCCTGCAGATTCCATGCGCCAAGAATGCTCTCCGACAGCTTGATCAATTCCTTCTTGTCCATCTCGTTCCTCCTTTCAGATAAGTTTTTATTTTGCGTCGGCTGCCACCACCGAGGAATAGCACGTCCGGTATACCCGTGACGATTCCATTTGCACTGGTGTCGCCCGGGTCAACCAATTATAGTTGGATATCAAACTATACCCGTAAAAAAAATCACAGGTTCTCGTCTACCCTTGTCAGGAGCCGGATAAGTGCCTCCCCTTCTTCATCCGAGATTCCCTGGTACGCCTTTTCCCGCAGATCACGGCCGATAAGCAGAATATCCGGCTTTAATGCCGCTCCTTTTTCGGTCAGGGAGATCAGGCTTATCCGAGCGTCGGAACTGTGCTTGCTCTTTTGGACGTAGCCCAGCTTGACTAATTTGTTGACCAGGGCGGTTATGGTAGACTTGTCCTTTTCGATAATCCGCGCTATCTCCGACATGGGAAGCGGCCCCCGACAGATGAGGGCGCCGAGAATCTCGCCATGGGACGGGGCCAGCCCCTTCATATGGCGGGCATTCAATTGTCGAATGAGGAATTTATTGGCCTTGTATTGGATACGGCCGATCAGGAAGATAATGAGCTCTTTTTTCATAAATCCATAATAGTTTGATATCATACTATTGTCAAGAAAATTCACTTCGTAACTTCGATGAGCCGAAATGAAAAGGCCCGGTTTCCCGGGCCTTTTCGCAATACCTTTTTTTCATAAGGTCTCAGTCGATCACTACGAAGTGCTTGACATCGGTGATCTTTCCGGCCCGTTTCTCCTCGAAGACGGCCCTCACCCGCGCACCGATCTTGACCTTCTTTTCGTCCTTGATCTCCACGTAGTGCTGAAAGTCCGTGTCTGCCCCGTCCAGCCGGATAAACGCGTATCCGTAGGGGACCGGTTTTTCCTTGCCCGTTTCGGGGTCCAGGAACGCAAAGCGCAGGATTGTATAACTGTGTAGGTACCCTTCGTCCTTTACGGGGACCCATTCGGTCATCTCCGTAAAGCACGGGCCGCAGACCTTGCGGGGGGGTACGTAGACCTTGCCGCATTTCGGACATTTGATACCCACGAATCGCTTATTGTCCCTGATCTCGGTCAAAAATTTCGACCCCTCCAGCCCGACGGTGTAGCAGAAGGGCTGTTCCGCCTCGCCGGAGTTTATCGTCAAGAGGTCAACTCCCTGATTTGTCATTCCGACCTCCTCTCTATTTAGGTTTTGTGCTCTTGAGAAGCGTTACATCGCTCCAGAAACATCCTCCGAAGCCGCTGGCCAGCGCCGTATTAACATCCGGTACCTGCCGCTTTCCACCCCTTCCCATAACCTGAACGGCAGCTTCTGAGATTCTGAGTAGCGCCGTCGCTCCGATGCAGTTGGTGGCTATTACGCCACCCGATGGGTTGATCGGAAGCTCTCCGCCCATATCGGTCACCCCGTCCCACAGCAGCTTGGGCGCCTGCCCCGGTCCGCACAGTCCCAACGCCTCGATCCATGAGAGCCCGGCGCACGAGTACGGAAGATAGAGTTCCATCACGTCGATCTCCTTGAGGGGCTCCTTTATCCCGGCCTTCGCGTAGAGCTCCTTGGATGCCATCTGCATCGACGGCAGCCGGTCTTCCCAATCATAGTCACCCAGATAATTATAGGGATGCTTGGCGGAAATCCCGTGGATCCACGCGGGCCTGTCGCAGATCTTTTCCGCGTACTGTTCCGACGCAAAGACCACCGCGCAGGCGCCGTCCGTCCGCGGGCAGACGTCCAGAAGCTTTATGGGGTCCGAAAGCATCGGCGAGTTCATCACGTCCTCGATGCTGACTTCCTTGCGAAGCTGCGCGTACGGGTTGTTAGTGGCGTGCTTACGGTCGCGCACGGCCACCCGGGCCGCGTCCTTTTCGGTGGCACCGTATTTGACCATATATGCCATGGCCTCGACCGCCAGACCCGAGATCGCACCCGCAAAGACCAGCCGGTCCCAGATGGGGTCAAAGGCCGTGGTGATTGCCGCGGTGGTGTCGGATTCGGAGTTTTTCTCCCACCCGATCGCCAACACCTTATCAAACATCCCCGAGGCCACGAGGTGATACCCGCAGTGGCCCACGGTGGAGCCGGTGGTTCCGCCGGTGGTGACCTTAATAATCGGCTTCATGAAGGCGCCCGAGCCGTCGATACTCCACGTATCGACGTAGTTAATTCCTTCGAAGTGGTCCATATTTCCGATGACGACCGCATCAATATCGTCTATCGTCAGCTCACCGTCCTCAAGGCATCGGGTCACCGCCTCGTGAATCAGCTCTATCCCGTTAACATCGAGACGGCTGGAGCGGTGATGCGTTTGGCCCGTGGCGACGATTGCCGTTTTTTCCTTTGCCATTGCTACCTCCCTACGATCCAAACACAGTGTGACTGGCCACAGGCGCCGTTTACGCCGTGGGCCAGCGCCGTCTTGACCCCTTTGACTTGGTGGTCGCCGGCATCTCCCCGCACCTGCAGGCACGCCTCGATGAGCCTGATCAGCCCACCGGTGATAACCGGGTGACCGGAAAGGAGCCCTCCCGATGGATTGACCGGGAGTTTCCCGTCCATCTCGGTGACGCCCCGGTCGATCAGCTTCCCGCCGCCGCCGGGCGCGCAGAAGCCCAGGCCCTCGTACCACATCAGCTCCATGTATGAAAAGGCGTCGTAGACTTCGGCCACGTCAATCTCGGAAAGCGGGTCGACAATCTCGGCCGATTCATAGGCCCGGGAAGCCGCCATATCCAGCGCATTGGCGTCGGCCAGGTCGCGGTCGCCGAGGAAATACGCGTCGGCGCAGTATCCGACTCCCCTGACCTTGACGGCGTTCTTGTGCTTTTTGGCCGATTCCTCACCGGATATAATAACGGCCGCCGCCCCATCGGAAATAGGCGAGCAGTCCAGCAGCTTCAGGGGATCGGCGATTAGCCGGGAATCCATTACGTCCTCAAGGGTAAACGTCTTCTTGATCTGGGCGTACGGGTTTTTGAGGGCATTGGCGTGGTTCTTCACGGAGACCTTGGCGCACTGCTCCTCGCTGATACCGTACTTGGCCATATATCGCCGCATCTGAAGGGCCGCTGTATTGAGCGAATCAAGCCCTATCGGCCGCATGTAAATCGGATCAAAGATGCCGTTAGTGATATGGATGTTATCCGAAATGGATCCCTTAACATGGGTGACGATGAGGCTGTTTTTATATGAACCCGAAAGGATCCGACACATTCCGTAAAAGGCCGAGAAGGTCCCGTCACCCTCGACGGTGGTTATGTTTTTACCCAGCCCCGCGCCCACCGCGTCGTTAACCGCCATCGATGAGATCGTGCGGCCGTCCCAGAAATCGTTGGAGGTGGTCACGATGTTATCGATATCATCGATACTCATGCCGGCGTCGTCGAGCGCCTTGGTGACGGCCTCATATGCCATATCGGCGAAGGTGTCGGCCGGTTTTTCTCGCTCAATGGCCGTCTGCCCCACCCCGATAATGGTGATGTCCTCAACTCCGTTCATGCTCTTCCTCTTTTATATCGGTTTAAAGTGGTTGATATCGAGTATATGCCCCTTTCTCTTCTCCTCAAAGACGGCCTTAACGCGCATACCGACCTTCACCTTGTCGTGAGGGACGCCCGCAATCAGGTGTACGAGCCCTGTGTCGGCACCGTCGAGCATAATGATCCCGATGATATAAGGGGGTTTTCCGGGGATGAGCGGCGTCTCGTATCGGACGACCGTAAACGTCTGGAGCACCCCTTCGTCTTTCACTTCAACCCACTCGTGAATGTCGGAAAAGCAGTATGTACAGGTCTTTTTCGGGGGAACGAAGACCATGTCGCACGAGGGGCATCTGGTCGCCCAGATTTTTCTGTTCTCTTTCAACTCCATGAGGAAGCGGCTTCCCACCTCCCCCACAGACCAGGTATAGGGAACTTTTATCCTGCTTTCATACTGCAGCAGTTCCTGGTCTTGTTGCTTTTGGGCCATTGGTCACCTCCTTGAGCTTTGTATGAGTTCATTCCGTCGGACTATTTCTCCGGTGGAGAAATACGGCAATCGTTTTTTGTCCCCGACTGCGGATATGATAGCTACGCCGGATGAGCTATCGACACGGCATAATGTATCGATGAGTCATCCCTTCTACCGTTCTACCGCCCCGCCGCATCGGGGTTTGACTGCCGGTTCTTTACGTGGTGTGATATGTTGGTATGGAAGGTTTACATGATGTATCTCCGGAAGAATATATACTAAGTGATACTCACCCTATCAAAGTCGGATTTAGTTGTCAAGGCAATTGATTGACAAATCAATCTTTTTGCCGCAGGGCTTCCACGCACTCTGTTGTGTTTGCCCGACCTCAGCAAATGAAATATTGAGATATATATTTTATATGTAATTTTGTTAAATTATAAATAATTTATGCTCTTTTAAATATTTTTCTTGACATTTCTCAAAAACTATTATATATAATAATTGTCGGAGGTGTGTGCACGGATATCCGCGCCCTGTTCCGATGTTTTTGAACGCCGAATTCAAAATGGCGGAATATTGATATGTTTTTTTCCTTACCGGTGGAGTGACCTCGTGGAGAGGCCCGAGATAGTCGAAATTCTTATTCAGTCCCTTCACTGCCCGCCTGCCGACGAGCAGCTCGTCGCGTATGCGTTTCTTCGCGAAATCGTCACCCGTCGCAACGAGCCCCTTGCACGCCGATCACGAGTGCTGCTGCACCTTTCCCGCTACCACGCACGGCGTATCGCGATCCACGCGATCGATTCAGCAAAAACGCTCGATTCCGCCATTCGTCATTTTCCCCGGAAAGCCCGAGGCCTTGCCCTCTGGGCTCGAAACACCGTCCTCAACGGCTACCGTTTGTCCCATCGGGTCCTCCTGTTTACCTTGATCGTCGCGGCAAACGGATATTTTTGTATGCGAGATGGGCTGGCCGCCTGCACCGCCGCGGCAATCGCCTCAATCGTCCAAGGCCGCACGATGATCATCGATACCGTCGCCGGGGTGCTCGCGTTTTTTGCTGACGTCCGCCGCCGGTCGTACGGCGCCGTTGCCGCCGCATTCACCAAAATCCTCGACACTATAAAAACGGCTTGTGCCCTGGCGCTTGCCACCCTGGCCGGCGCCTATACGGCAAGTCGTATTTCCGCCCACGCCGCGTACGCCGGGGCAATCAGAACCGTCGTTCATTCCTATGTCCAAACCAGGGACGCGGTCCGTCTTTGTACCTTATGGACGGCATTCCGCATCGCCCTAATCCTGGCCGCCGCAAGAGCCCGATACATAGGTACCCGGGATACCCTTCTGCTTTTCATCGCCCTCATAGTCGAGCGCATCACGAGATCGTACCGTTTTGTCCGTATGGTTTGCGCCGAGATAAAGAGACACGCCACCCGACAGGTCCTTCCTGAGGGCACTACCCCGTTTATCGTCGCCGGCCTCGTGTGTTTGGTTCTCTTTGTCTTCGGAATCAACTCGTATTTTGTTATCAGCGACTCTAACAAGAAGGGTATCTTCATCGACCTGAGTCGGTACGAGTGGGGGGATGAGGCCCTGGCGTCAATACTGATCGGCGAGGGATACGACATCTACCTAAATGAAAAGATAACGGAAAAGAGGATTAAGGATCTGCTTTCCTCCGGGCAATACTACGAGCGAATCATTCGGGTTACCGGATATTACTCTCCGCTGCCCGACCAGAAAAAATACGCCACCGGAACCTACCGAGGTGACATCATTCTCAACGGCCGGGGTATTATGGGCAGCGACACGACCCCCGTCTATATCGGTATGGCCGCCGGTCCTCCCCACATGGAATTCGGGACGAACGTTATCATCGAGGACCTCGGAAAATTCGACCTCCCGAAGATATACACCGTTCACGACCGTGGCGGGGCCATCAATGGCAACCGGCTTGACATCTGGGTCGGGAAGGGCGAGGAGGCGATGGAAAAGGCCTACAAGATCACCGGGTACTATAAGGTGATCGTGGTTGGAGACAAGTAAGGACCCTATCGGCCCGGTTTCGAACATCATATTGAAACAGTACGGGCGCCCGTCGGGCGCCCGTTAGATTTATTTCTCGTTATCTCCGCCGGACCTTTGTCCGAACCGCACCGTCCCGCCTCATCACCCCGTCCCCGTAAAGATCAGCCCAAGCACCAGGAAGATAACGGCAATCACGACAATAATAACTGCCGTCACGACGATAGGTAGCGCCGCGCTGATCACCGTACCCCAGAGCACGACCTTGACGACTCGCTGCGCGTCCGAATCCGACATCGTCGCCTCGGGGCGGACGGCCTCCTCCCCCGTCCGATCGTCCCTCTCGTGGACGAGCAGCATCTCTCCACCGCAGTGCCCGCACGTGGCCCGGTCGCTTTCCGGCGATACGTCCAGGACTCCTCCGCAATTCGGACACTTCAGGGCGATAATACGTATGTCTTTATCATCGGTCATTCTTATCGTGCTATCATTGCTATCTTATCGCATGGGCGCGTACCTCCGGCCTCGCCAGGAAGAGTATCCCGTTTGCGGCCACCGGCACCCCCGATTGTTCCATCGGTTCGGCAGCGTCGCTCTTGGACATATTCGGCATCTAACGGTAACGGATATAACCGTCGGTCGACTGGTACGTTACCACGGAACGGACGTTTGTCGTCCTACAGGCCCATGAGCGCCAGGAAGCCCAACGACCCGTGAACCAGCCCGAAGGCGATGGTGACGTAGGCCATTCGATGGTGCCACTTCATTTGTACGAGTCTGATTTTTCTTTTGTTCATGGTCGAGATCGATGCGGTAACGAGAAGGCATAGCAGCGTGGCAATCCCTCCATAGCCGATAACCGGCATGCCGAAGATCATATAGCTCGCGATATCCGAGAACATGGCGGTCCCTCATAATGATTTTCTATGTAAGAAGGATACTACCGATCAGAAAGCATGTCAAACGGTATGTTTATATGGCCGTATATAAAAAGGGGGAGCATTTCGCTCCCCCTTTCACGTTCAATTACCTTGGCCCCCATCACAATCGGGGACGGTGTATATCGGTTTTTCTTCCCTACTTACCGACGATGGCCACCGAGCAGACGCTCATGGCCGGGAATCCGCCCAGGTTGTGGGTAAGGCCGATTTTCGGATCCTTGAGCTGGCGCTCGCCGGCCCTGCCCAAGAGCTGATTATACATCTCGTAGAGCATCCGGATGCCGGAGGCCCCAATCGGGTGGCCGAAGCACTTAAGCCCGCCGTCCGGCTGGCACGGAACCTGGCCCTTCAGATCGTAGAACCCGGCGCTGATATCCTCAATCGCCTTTCCTCGCGGCGAGATCTGAAGGTCTTCGTAGGTGGCAAGCTCGGTAATGGAGAAGCAGTCGTGTACCTCCATCATATTGATCTCTTCTCTCGGGTTCTTGATGCCTGCCTCGGCATAAGCCTTCTTACCGGCGCGGAATGTCGTTTCCACATGGGCGCCGTCCCAGTTGTCATACCACATCTCCTCGCCGGAGGTGATTGCAATCTGGAGGGCCTTGACAAAGACGGGATTTGTCTTACCGAGCTTCTTTGCGATCTCCGGGGTTGTGACGATGGCCGCTGCCGCTCCGTCCGACACGCCGCAGCAGTCAAAGAGTCCCAACGGCCAGGCAATGATCGGGGCCGCCAGGATCTGATCCACGGTGACGACCTTTCTGAGGTGGGCCTTCGGATTGAGGGCGCCGTTGGCGTGGCTCTTGGCCGATATCTTGGCCAGACCCGTCTTCAACTCTTCCGGCTTTACGCCGTACTTGGACATGTAGCCGGTGGCCATAAGGGCAAAGGAACCCGGGGCCGTGGCGTTGGGCATGAAGAGGCGGTTAAAGGTTCCCATGGCGGTCCCGAAGTCCGGCAGTCCGCCGTACCCGGTGTCCTTCAGTTTCTCAGCACCCAGCGCGAGCGCGATGTCAGACGCACCGGAGGCGACGGCATATACGGCGCCGCGAAACGCCTCGGTGCCGCTGGCGCAGAAGTTCTCGACGCGGGTCGCGCCGATATACGGAAGTTTGAGGGTCATTGGAAGCGTTATGGCACTCTTGCCGACGTTGACTTCGTCAAAGCAGGAACCAAACCACGAGGCATCGATGTCTTTCTTTTCGATCCCCGCATCTTCAATAGCTTCTTTAAACGCATCAACGATCAGGTCTTCTTCGGACATATCCCAGCGCTCACCGAACCGGGTGCAGCCCATTCCGATGATAACGACTTTATCTTTGATCCCACTTGGCATCGTTTTTCTCCTTGTATTGAGTGTCCTCTGTTACTATTTGACGGGAACGACTTTCCAGAAGTAGCCGTGAATGCCCCGTTTGTCATCATAATACTTTCTTCTGAATGAAAGCTTCGCATTCTGCCCGACCGAGATATCCTCGAGCTTGCAGTCCGTGAAGTCCGTCCAGAGCCGTCCGCCACCCTTGAACCTGATTATTCCGTAGACCTGGGGCGGGTCGAACGAAAACGAAAGCATATCGCCGGTATAGGAGAATATGGTCGCATCCTTGTCGGAAAAGCGGTAGTCCTCCATCTGGTCGATGGCGCCGCAGTCGGGGTTGACGCATACCCGCTGGGGAGGGAACTGGGGCGTATTACACGCGGTGCACTTGGTGCCGACCAGTGCGAGCACGGCTTTGCGCTTACGCCATAGGGTGGACAGAGCGGTGAACGCGCTGTCCTCGCCCCTGATGCCGAGTTCCATGGGGATGATATTGCGGAAGACCGCATATTTTTCGTAGGGAGCAAGCTCGGCCTTGTTGGCGAGCGCCGCTTTGATGCCGCCGATGCCGGATGTTTTCTTGATGTTATCGGTTACCTCAAACAGGAGCGCGTCGCATCCCGTTCCGAAGCTGGCCATGATGATCTTGTCGCCGGGTTTTGCGTCCTGCAGGGCCGAGACCATCATCACGAGGGGATGGGCGGTCCCGGTATCGCCGCAAACGGCGTGCATGTTATCGTGAATCGCCTCGGGCTTAAAGCCGAGCTTTGCCCCGATTGTCTTGTGATCGCGTCCGAAATAACAGGGATAGACGATCCGTGCCACGTCCTCGGCCTTGGTGCCGGTCTTTTTGAGAAGACCGCTGACGGCCTCGGGGATGAACTTGGTATAGCCCTCATCACGGATCCAGCGCTCTTCCCATGTGCGGTCGAACGGCTTGCCGTCTCCCCTGAAGTGATCCACAAAGTCATAGGAAACGGAGTACGATCCCTTGAATTCCGCAACGACGTTATCCTTGCCGAGAACCAGACAGCCGGCTCCGTCACCGTAGAACTGCTCGACCATGCTGCCCATCTTGCCCATGCGGAAGTCCGAGGCCAATACCATGAGGTTTTCGACCTCTCCGCCCTTAACGGCGTCGATGCCCGCCAGTACCGCGGTTGTGCCGCCCTTAATTGATTCGCCGAAGTCTGCGACGCGCACATCTGTCCTGAGATCCATGGCGGTGGCTGCTATAGCGGCACACGACCTCTCTTTATACGGCAGCGTCGTAGAGGCAAGATAAACTCCGTCGATTTTTGAGCGATCGATGGCCGTCAGCGCGTCCAGGCCGGCGCCTACCGCCATCGAGAGGCTGTCCTCGTCGTAGTTGGCTACGGCTTTCTCACCCTGAGCAACCGCAATGGTCACCGGGTTGAACCACCCCATCGCACTGAATATGTTAAAGCGATTGAGCCGGTACCTCGGGATGTACCCCCCAAATGATGTAATGCCTACCATTTTAGCAATCTCCTCTTAATAAGTTGAACGCATGTGTCAGGATCTTGAATAGGTTCTTCTTACTTCGTTCGTCTTTCAACCAAGATCACAGCTATTTTCAGATATCTCTCGAATACTCGCCGACCTTTATTCATCTATCGGAGTCTGCCTGCCGCTGCCAGCCTTCGATGACCGTTCCCTTGAATCAGGCTCCGGGAGATATGCAAATAATTGAATGACTCTCGATATTTTTTTATTATAAAAAGGTTTTTTTGTCAAGCATTTTTACGAATTTAATTTTGCCAATGATATTTATCACTTGACAAACGGACAAACGACTCACTATAATTGAGCCGTACTCGGCAATGAGACTTGGAATTTCTTATCAAGGCGTGATAATGCCCGATAATACGAAGAAACTGAATGATGTTCAGAAGAACCTTTCCCGGGTCGCCGGCGGCCTAAAGCCTAATCGGGACCCCGCCGACAAGCGGGAGCGGATCATTGCCGCCGCCGAGCGTATTTTCGCTCAGAAGGGATACTTCGAAACTACCGTCGCCGAGATCGCCCGTGACGCCCAGGTTGCCGAAGGAACCATCTACGAATACTTTGCCAACAAAAAGGACCTCTTGTACGCCGTCCCGGAAAACTATCTGGCCGATTATGCGAACTTCGTGCTGGACCATCTGCAGGGAATCAAGGGGGCCCTCAATAAGCTCAGAAAAATTATCTGGTGCCATCTCTCGTATTTTCGCAACCACAAAGACTTCACCAAAATCATGACGCTGGAAATTCGTATCGACCCGGACTATTACCGGAGCAAGACCTACGAAAACCTCAAGCTCTATTCCGACCTTATTATACAGATCATCACCGAAGGTATCAAGGACGGCGAGATTGGTCCCCATGTCAATCCCCACATCATCAGGGATATGATTCTGGGCACCATCGAGCACGTCTCGATCCCCTGGCTCGTCTTTGACCGGGAGATACCCATTGACAACCTCGTCGAGGATGTCTCCATCGCCATTTTTATAGGACTTGCCCCCCGGGAGAAAGTACTCAAGGTAAACCTCAACGGATTGCTTACGGGCATTGACGTTAAGGAATGATAGAGGGTATACACCGACTATTTTAACAGGAGGCCCTTATGGCAGACAAATCGAAACTGGGGACGGAATTCCCCGCCTTCACCTATGAGGTGGAGAAGGGAAAGATCGCCGAGTTCGTCATGGCGATCTCGCAGAAGGAGAGTAAAGACCAGATCGATCAGATCTACGCAAGCAAGGATGCGGCCAAGAAAGAAGGATATGACGATATTGTCATCTCTCCCACATTTCAGACCTGCTTTGCCCTCTGGGGCGGCGGCGGCCTGATGCCGATGATCACCGGTCTTGGCATTAATCTCGGCCGGCTGCTGCACGGCGAGGAAGAGTATGAGTATCTCAAGCCCATCCATCCCGGCGACGCCATCACCTGCAAAACCAAGGTGGTGGATATGTATGAGAAGGAAAAGAAGAACAAGCCCGGCAAATTCATGGAATTCACGGTTCTTGAGACGGAAATGACAAACCAGAAGGGCGAAGTGGTCATCAGGAGCCGCTCAACCCTGGTCGAAAGGTAGGAGGAAATCATGACAAAGGAAGTCTACTACAAAGACGTTAACGTCGGTACCGAAATGCCCTCCTTCACCTCGGATCCCATCAACAGGACGCACTTGGTTCGCTATGCCGGCGCTTCGGGCGATTTTAACCCGCTTCACCACGACAACACCTTCACGGCCCTTTTCGGCCTTCCCAACGTCATTGCCCACGGCATGTTGATCATGGGAATCACGGGCCGGGCCATCACCAACTGGATTCCCCAGAAGCATCTGAAAAAATATAAAGTTCGCTTCTCGGGCATGACCGATCCGATGGACCTCAACGACGCGGAAAACACCACCAAGCGGGCCACCCTCACCGTCAAGGGCAAAGTCGCCAAGAAATGGGAGGAAGGTGGCGAGAAACTCATCGAATGCGAGATCGAAACGGCCGACGCAAACGGAAACGTGAAGATAACCGGGACATTCGTGGCGGCCCTTCCGTAGGAGGAAGACAGGGACACCTCTTCCATAAAACGACGGGGAATGTAGTTTCGGCGCTTATCGTTTTTAATACTTTATCGGCGTCGATTTTCATCACCCTCGTTTTGACGGCAGCGGCCTCCTGTCTCACAATATCATTGAAACCGTACATCCATTAAAAGGAGTTTAACATGGCAGATATTGATTTCAAAGGCAAGGTAGCCATCGTAACGGGCGCCGGCGCCGGCCTCGGAAAAACCTACGCCCTCGAACTCGCCAAGAGGGGCTGCAAGGTCGTGGTTAACGACCTGGGCGGTGCGCGCGACGGTTCCGGAGCCAGCCACGGCCCCGCACAGGATGTCGTCGACGAGATCAAGAAGGCGGGCGGCGAAGCGGCCCCCAATTACGATAACGTCGCCACCATCGAGGGCGGCCAGGGCATCGTCAAGACCGCCGTCGACGCATTCGGCAAGGTGGATATCGTCATTAATAACGCGGGCATCCTCCGCGACAAGAGCTTCCTCAAAATGGAGCCCGATCTTTGGGACTTGGTGATCGCGGTTCACCTGCGCGGCGCCTACTGCGTAACCCAGCCGGCCTTTGCCATTATGAAAGAGCAGAACTTCGGCCGCGTGGTGCTGACCACCTCGGGTGCCGGGCTCTACGGCAACTTCGGCCAGACCAATTACTGCTCGGCTAAAATGGGTCTTGTCGGCCTGATGAACGCCCTCAAGATCGAGGGGGCCAAGTATAACATCAAAGTCAATACGATTGCCCCGGTTGCGGCCTCCCGCCTCACCGAGGACGTTATGCCCCCCGAGTTCTTCGCGAAGCTGAAACCCGAATTCGTTACCCCGCTGGTGACCTACCTCGCCTCCGAGGCGAACCAGGATTCCGGCTACATTTTCAACTGCGGCATGGGCTGGTACAGCAGGTCGGCCATTGTTATGGGCAACGGCGCCCTCATCGGCGACGGCAGCCGGGACATCAAGGCCGAAGAGATCCGGGACAACTGGAAGAAGATCACGGATCTTTCCGGAGCCAAAGAGGTCGGGAGCGTCCAGGATACGTTTGGCGCGATGCTTCCCCTGATTCAGAAATAACACTCGTTCCATTATGGGGCGGGGCGATGCCCCGCCCCCTTTTTCTATACTATTCGGCCATGATAATCGGAATTATTGCCGACATCCACGGAAACCTCCCGGCGCTCACCGCGACCCTTGCCGAGATGCCCAAGACGGACTCTCTGCTTTTGGCCGGTGATATCGCCGGGCGTGCCAACGAGTTAGTGGAGATAATCTCAATTATTGACGAACGAGACATTATCTTCGTCCAGGGCAACCATGAGGAGGCCGCCGTCAACTACTATTCCCTCTTCGGCGGCGACCATGCCCTTTCCTCGGCGATCAAACGGATCAAGGAGACCCCCCACCGGCGGGACTTAGTTATCGACGGCAAAAAGGTCCTGCTGGCCCATGGGAGCCCCGCCAATCCGAAAAACGAATATATTTATCCCGAATACTCCGATTTCGACTCCTTTTCCGGCCTCGGCTTTGACTATATCATCCTCGGCCACACGCATGTCCCGATGGTCATCAGGGCCCGCACCGTCACGGTCATCAACCCCGGCTCAGTCGGTGAACCGGAGGCAAATGACCCCCGCCCGAGCTACTGTCTTCTGGATACCAAGACCGGTGAGGCCCGGATACGTTATATTACGACATATGTCGAAAAGAAAAGGCTGAAATATATAACGCCCTTCCGCTGGAGCCGCTACACCGTGGGGGCCGCGCGGCCGGCGTAGATGAAGGAAAACCAATACAACTACCCATACCATACACGAAACAGGAGGAGGTATCATGTCACTTTTAGAACAAATCTACACTGAAGATCACCGGATTTTTCGCGAGGCGCTCAGAAAGTACCTTGAAGCAAACGTAACTCCCCATGCCGACGAATGGGAGAAGACGGGTATCACGCCCAAGCAGGCCTGGAAGGACTTTGGCGCCCAGGGGTTTCTCTGTCCCTCGCTTCCGGAAGAATACGGGGGATCGGGAGTCGGCTTTGAATATGCCGTAATTATCCTCGAGGAAATCTCGCGGACCAAACAGTCGGGGCTTGCGGTATCGCTGCACAGCGACGTCGTTGTCCCCTATCTCTCTTCCTTCGGAAACGACGAGCAGAAGAAAAAGTGGCTGCCCGGCTGCGCCAGCGGCGATATCATTTCGGCCGTGGCGATGACCGAGCCCAACGCGGGGTCGGACCTTGCCGCCCTGAGGACCACCGCCGTCAAGGACGGCAACGACTATATCATTAACGGCCAGAAGACCTTTATCAGCAACGGCATCAACTGCGATCTCTGCATCACCGCCGTCAAGACCGATACCAAGGCCAACCCGCCGTACGCCGGCATCTCGCTGATCGTCGTCGAGGACGGCACGCCGGGCTTCATCAAGGGCCAGAAATTCGACAAGATCGGCATGAAGAGCCAGGATACCGCCGAGCTCTTCTTCGAGGATTGCCGCGTGCCCAAGGAAAATCTCCTCGGTGAGGAAGGGTCCGGCTTTAAATTCCTCATGCAGAAGCTCCAGCAGGAGCGGCTCGTGGCATCCTGGGGCTCCCAGGTAATGGCCGAGATCGCCCTGGAGGTCACCCTCGAATTCACCAAGAGCCGCGAGGCTTTCGGCAGGCCGATATCACGCTTCCAGGCCAACTCGTTTAAGCTGGCCGAGATGGCCACCGAGATCGAACTGGGCAGGACGTTCCTGGAGGCGTTGACTCTTGACCACATTGCCGGGCGCGACGTCGTCAAGAAGACCTCTATGGCAAAGTACTGGGTCTGTGAGATGGCAAACCGGATCGCCCAGCAGGGCCTCCAGCTCCACGGCGGCTACGGCTACATGGAAGAATACGCCATCGCCCGGATATTCCGGGACATTCGTATCCACACCATCTTCGCCGGCACCTCCGAAGTCATGAAGCTCATCATCTCCCGGATGATGGGGCTGTAAGATACTTCAGAAATAACACGGGGGGCGTTTTGCCCCCCCGTGACTTTTTATATCCCCCCTATTCCATCGTTATTTTCTGCAGACCGTCATTATGGGTAATACCACCGGCCGCGAAGCCTGTTTTGCGGGGTGCTCTTACCATGGTGATCTTATTTATTTCCCGGTGACAGTCAGGGAATTGCCGCGTCGGCCCCGACGGGGCCTCCTCGCAATGACGGTGAAGTGGGGAAAGACGAAGTAGGCCGGTTCGCGAACCGCCCCTACAAATCCTTATATGAAACACGACCGATAACAACATAGTCGTTCGTTCTATCCGACAGGTTTCCTGACTACGCGAATACCGTTCCTCCACGTCATATTTTACCCGTCCTTGAACTCCGGCTCCCGCTTTCCCAGAAACGCCCCGATACCCTCGACGCACTCGCCCGATTCGATCAGCGCCACCGCCCGCTCGCTCTCGAAATCCAGCGCCTCGGCCATCGGCATATCCGGCGTCTTTCGGATGACCGAAAGCGCCTCCCGCACCGCCCGGGGGCCGTTCTTTGTGATCGACTCCGCGATTTCCAACGCCTCTTCGATCGCCCTTCCCTTTTCCGTGACCCGGTTGACCAGCCCCATCGCAAGGGCCTCATCGGCCGACACCTTTTTGCCCGTGAGGATCATCTCGGCCGCCCTGGCCCGGCCCACGAGCCGCGAAAGCGCCACCCCGCCCCCCCAGTCGGGCATCAGCCCCAGCCTCACCTCCGAAAAGGATATTACCGCATCGGCGTCCATCACCCGCATATCACATCTGACGGCAAGCTCGGCACCGCCGCCGTAGGCAAGGCCGTTTACCGCCGCGATGACCGGTACCGGAAGCCCCACGAGGCCGTCGGCGGCGTACCGGATGCGGTATATCAATTCCTCGATGGGCTTACGGTCTTTTTCGCCCAGCGCGGTGATGAGCCGCGTCACCTGGGGATTTTCGGGGCTGATGTCAAACCCCGCCGAAAAGGCCCGGTCGCCCGCGCCGGTCACCACGACGGCCCGGGGGAGTCGTTGTTTGATCCTTTCTATCGTATCTTCAAGAGACGCCCACATCGCCTCGTCAAACGCGTTGCGCTTGTCGGGACGGTCAAGCGTAACCAGGCCGATATGCTCACCGGTTCCGGTGTAATCAAGACGAACGCCGTAGTCGGACATGATACTATACCTCTCAATATATATTTCAGACAATGGGGAGCTTTCGGATCACGCGGTGGGCTTATTAACTGGGTATCGTGTCCCCAAAAAATCAGATAGACCGGCCTACAGCCCGTCGAAGAACTCGATTATCGTCCGCGCCACCTCGTCCTTTTCCACGTCCCAGGTGAGGATATGGTACGACTCATCAAACCAGACCAGGCGCTTGACCTGAGACGAGACCCCGTTCATAATGATCCCGGGATTGTCGGCCGGGACCACGTGGTCGTTTACCGACTGCAGGATGATCAGCGGCGCCGTTACCCGCCCGAGCCTTTTTTCGGTCATCCCCATGAAGCGGATAAACTGGAGGCCGGCCCGTACTGGCCCGTGGCTGTAGGTGACGAGCTTCCCTTTCATTTGGGGGTCCCGGATATCCGGCCCGCTTTTCTTCCGGGCGGCCGGAATAAGCCTGAGGCCCGGGACGAAAGAAAGAAGGGCAAAGCTCTTCCGGATGAGCGTGCTGTGAAACCGAACCGGGACCGACAGGACGGCGGACCCCGCCGCATTGACCCCGTGAGAAAGGAGATAGAGCGCCAGCGTTCCACCCGCGCTCATCCCCACGACAAAGACCTTGGGGTACACCTCGGCCAGCGACTCGAAAGATGAAACGACCTCCCGGTACCAGTCTATCCAGCCCGTACGGTCAAGATCTCGGACGCTCGTCCCGTGGCCGGGCAGCCGCGGGGCACACACCGTGTAGCCCGCCTCGTTGAGCTTCGTGCCCAGGTAGCGCATCTCGAATGGGGAGGCGGTAAAACCGTGGATCAACAGGCAGGCCCGCATCCCCCCGTCGAGGAAAAACGGCTCGGCACCCGGTAGAATCGGTTCGGTCATAGTCTCGTCCTCAGCGGATTTCCGGAGGAACCTGGCAGACGGCACCGAATTCGTCGGTGAGGATCTGGATGGTGGATTCAATGACGCGGTATCGCTCAAACAGGTGCTCGGATATGCGCGGCATCAGGGATATCGGATTTTTTACCCCGTCCTTGAACCCGATATGGGCCGAAAAGACGAGCATATCGGGCGTGATCGCCCAGAGATGTGCGGAAAATATCCCCGAGATCTCGGGGAAACGACTCATGAGGTCAGTGGCGATGGTATCGCTGTCAAAGCCATTGCCGCCCGGCGCCATCTCCATGAGGATCATCCCCGATTCCTTCAGAACGCCCCAGGCCCAGTAGAGGATGGCGATCGATATCCCGATGCTTACAATCGGGTCCACGACGGTCCATCCGCGATAGTAGATAACCACCGCGGCCCCGATGACACCCACCGACGAGGCCGCGTCGGCCAGCAGGTGATAGAAGACGCTCTTGACGTTGAGGTCGTGCTGGTGGCTCCCCTTAAGTATGAAGATGCTGGCGACGTTGGCGACAAGCCCGATTATCGCCACCACGAACATCTCAAGACCGAGGACCTCCCGCGGCGAAATGATTCGGGCCACCGCCTCGTATATGATCACCGCAGAGACGAGCACCAGGAATATTCCGTTGACAAACGAGGCCAGTATCTCGGCACGATATAGCCCGAACGTCCGGTGGTGACACGCCGGTTTTCGGGCGATATATATCGCAACGAGCCCAATGATGATGGCAAAACAGTGGGTGAACATGTGGCCGGCGTCCGATATCAGGGCAATGCTCCCGGAGAGGATCCCCCCGACAATCTCCACCAGCATGAAGAAGGTCGTAACGAAAAGCGAGATGAGCAGTTTCTTCTTTTCTACCGATCGGTACTCGAAAACGCGCTCGGTAAACACGCCCCGGCGGTAGTGGTCGGAATGGTCGTGGCCGGGGTTGGTATGCGTTTCCATTGGTCGGAATCGTCCCTTTATCGTGAGGATAACAGGAATTTCTTTCTTATCTTAGTATAGCATCACACCCGATAAAAAGCTACAGAAGAGTTTACCCGCCCGACCGCCGGTAACCTACGATGATTTTTTCTCAATCAGTATCCGATGTCAAGCCGTGAAATCGGCACCCCTCCCCGGGCCGCCCAGTTGTCCCGGTCGGCCTCGGTGACGACAAACAGGATATCGGTCTCGGGCACTCCCGTGCGGCCGCCGATGACGTCGTTGAGCCGCCTGAAGAGGAGTTCCTTCATCGCCCCCGTGCGGCCCGAGAACATGATTATTTCGACGAAGATAAAATCGCCGCTTCGGCTCTCGTGGGTCGATCGAGAAAAGAGCGGTGATTCGTATAGGACAACATGGCCATGGTCCGGCGCAATCCCGAGGACTTCCACGACGGCCAGTCTCACCTCCCGCACCAGGGCCTTCCGATTGAACACACAGCCCGACGAGACATGGAGTTTTACCAAGGGCATGACAACCTCCTCATTGGACGACAATTTTCAGCCATACGTATCTGACAAAGATGCGCCGTCCGTGTTGCACCGGTCAGGCGGCGTGTGGTATACTTTTGTTTCTGGATGAGGAATACAGATGAAGACAACGATTGGCGCCTTTGCCCTGGTCATTGCCCTGCTGCTGATGCCCGGTATTGACACGGCGTTTGCCCAGTCTGCCCGCGATCTCAATACCAGGGGATATCGGCTCTACCTAAAAGGGGAGTTTCCCGGGGCCCTTGACTATTTCCGGCGGGCTGCAGCGGCCGATCCCGATTACTCCCTGGGCCGCTACAACCTCGCCTGTACCCTCGGCGTGCTGAGAAAACAGGGACCCGAGGCCGTCTGCAGGTACGACGCCTACAAATCGGAAATACTCGATCACCTGGACGCGGCCCTGCGCCTTGACCCCGGGACCCGGGAGAAGATGCAGCTCGATCCCGACCTTGATTCCATCCGGGACACCGTGCGCTATCTTCGCCTGCTCGGCTATAGCCCGGCCGATCGGCAGGACGTTACGGCAATCTTGATTGCCGTCAGTTGGTTCGGACCTGCGTCCGGGGCCTTCGGGCCGGCGGCGACCGTCGATTTCCGAGAGGACGGCACCCTCATGCTCACACTGCTTGACGCAACCGGCGATGAGGTCAAACACACCGGGTTTGAGGGTACGTATACCGTATCGTCAAACCGGATCACCATTATTCTGGGCAGACCCATCGACGGTGTCAACCGGTTCGAAGGGGCGATGCTGCCGGGCGGATCGGTGGACGTGCCGGGGCTTCCGGGTCCTTTCAACGACGATCCCCATGAGTGCGAAGCATAGACATCTCACCGTTGCCGCTCCGGTTCACGACACGTCTTTATAATAGATCGCCTCGGTGATCCCATCCGTCCTTACGACCGATTCCATGAACGTCCATTCCTCTTTCTCGTAGAGACCCGCGGCCGTGTGCGTAAAGAGATAGAGGCGCCCTACCCCGGCGGCGCGTGCGCTTTGTTCGCCCGCACGCAAGAGGCGTCTCCCGATATCACGTCCGCGATAGTCGGACAGGACAAAGAGGGAGGCGAGCCAGGGATTGAGGTCCGGCCGCTCGATGAGGTCGTTGTTCTTGATGGAGACGCTTCCCACGGGCATCGTGTCCTCCAGGGCAATCAGCGTCGTGGGTATCTTGTCTTTGTTGAGCCGCTGTTCATAGCGGGTGATAATTTCGTCGAACGGTCCTTTGCCGAAGTGCCATTCCCGGTAGTTCCAGAAGGCGACGATCGGCAGGTAGCGGGGATAGTCCATGAGGTAGTGTATCTCGGCCATCGGTATTGTTCCTTTCGCTTCAGTAATGAGTCGTAAAAGTATACCAGAGCGCGGCGGTTTCCAAAAGGAAATTGTCAATCGCGGGCGTCTTCTCCCCCGGCCCGAGTTCCCTTCCGCGGATGTAGTATTTTCACAAATACCTTGATATTTCTAAAATGCTTCGGTATAGTTTCCACTATTCAATCACCCAATTACGGCACGACATATGTTTTTGAACATCAAATCCATAAAACTACCTGTGATAATTACGTTTATTTTACTCTTTTTTATCGCGCTTTCCTGCCCTGCCACAGCCGTCGATACGAAAAATGACCCCCCCATGGATGTTCAGATGGGCGTGTTCGTGATGTCCTTATATGACCTGTCCCTCGTGGATGACTCCTATAATGCGGTTTTCTGGGTCTGGCTGGTTTTCCCCAGGGATACAAAGACAGCCTACATGACTGAAAACTCTCTTGAGCTCATGAACGCAAAATCCAGCAAGCCTATGTTTTTCTTCAATACGATCAAGGACTCAAAGCGCTGGGTCACGATAAAGTACAACGCAGTTTTAATGCATAACTGGAACATGACCGATTTCCCCTTTGACAGGCAGCTGCTCAAGATAGAGCTTGAAGAGGCAGAGCACGACGCAAAAAGGATCCGCTTTATTCCGGACAGGATTAACTCCGGCATCGATTCAATGATAAAAGTACCGGGCTGGAAGGTCGACTCGTTTTCGATTGAGTCGCATCTGGATATCAACGAAACGACATACGGCGACCCCTCTATCTCCGAAAGAAGCACCTACCCGGAGTCCGTTGTGACGATCACCCTCAAGCGGGAGGGTTTGCGGCTACTCTTCAATCTCCTGACGGCCGCCTATGTCGCGTTTATTCTGGCGATGATGGTCCTCTTCCTCCACCCTGAATATGTCGACGCGCGAAAGGTCGTGCTCACCAGCGCCATGATCACCATCATCGGCAACCACTACATCATCAGTGCGACGCTTCCGGAGATGCCGGAGTTCACCCTGATCGACAGGATCATGGTCACGACCTTTATCGCTATCTGCCTGGTCGCCTTCTTTAGCGTCCTTACGTCCCATTATGTCCGGGCCAAGAAAACAAAGACCGCCGTCAGGATAAACAGTATCGGACGCTGGAGCATCCTGGTCATATATATCGCACTCAACGCGTTCTTTTACATCCGGGCCCTCACCTAGCACTCGACGGCCGCCGCGGCCCGTTTGCCCGACCGCCTTGAAGGTGGACTGTTCGAATGCCCCGCACAGGGGCATTCGGCGTTTTATTGCTGAAATACCTGCCACTCATGTGTATAATAAAGACAATCAAAACCAGAATGGAGAAACCCATGAAATTAAATGTTTTCCGGTCTCTTGCGGCCTTGATTACTATTCTCTCGCTGACGGCCGCCGCCATCGCCGCCGAATCGGCCACACCCGAAGAGGTTATTGCCAAGGTCAAGGAGGCGGCCTCCTACATCGCCGCCAACGGCGACTCGGTGCTGCCCGAGTTCAACGACCCCGAGGGCCCCTGGGTCTGGAAGGACACCTACGTGTTCGTCATGGACTGCCCAAACGACCGCTACGCCGGCCATCCCATGGCATCCGTTATGGATACCAAGATAAGTGAAATAGTCGATTACGCCGGAAATCGCGTGGGTCTGACGGAGTGCCGGATGTCCGAGGAGAACCCGAAGGGCGCCTGGGTAGAAATAATGTGGCCCCAGCTCGGCCAGACCACGCCCGAGCGGAAGATCTGCTACGTCTTAAAGCTCCGCGGTTTGTCCTATACCGTGGGGTCCGGGATCTACGAGCCGACGATGACGATGGAAGAACTCAATGCGCTGATCAAGTAGCGGACCGGATATACATTTAAAAAAGAAGGACACGCTCCGTCGTGTCCTTTCTTCGCTCCTTTAACAGGTATTCGATCCTCGTACCAATCTGAAAGGGGACTTCCCGGCACCCTACAACACCCTTAACGTCTTCTTATTTATCCCGTACTGATAGACGCAGAAGCCCGAGGAGGGGAAACATGACGAGATATTCATTATTTCTCATCTTGGCAATATTTATTAACGCCGGCTCGCACGTCTTCTACAAGTATTCCAGTATGAGCGGCGTGCAAAAGAATTGGGTCGTCTGGCTCATCGGGGCGGGAATGCTTGCCGGAGCGGTGAGCATCGTTCTCTATGCCCGGTCTCTGGTCGGGATCGCCATGAACATCGCGTACCCGGTATTTAACGCGATAAGCATCGTCCTGGTTGTCCTGATTTCGATCTTCCTCTTTACCGAGACCATCACCGTCGTGAGGGTCGTCGGCCTGGGTCTGATCAGCCTGGGGCTGGTGCTGGTTGTGCTGTGAGAATGGAAGGACCGCGGGTGGTGACACAGATGATGGGGTAATCTTACCTGTAAAAGTCAAGCACTTCCCGGACAGTTCGTCATCTCGGGGCCGCCGGATTAGGCGGCTTCTTTCGGTACCTTCTTTGATTTCTTCTTGCCCATTTCGACGGATTCTATAGGCCGCCAGCCATGTTTGATACCTACGATGCGGCCGTTTGCAGTTGTAGTATTGAAACCATGCGTCCATATCGGTCTGCAGGGCTTCAACCGACTCGCACAGCTTCTTCCGAAACGACGTTCTGACTGGCTCAACAAGCACCGTCCAGCTAAAGCGCTCCACAAACCCGTTGATCCGGGGATGGGCGACCTTCATGGTTCGGTGCTCAATATCGTTAGGCTCTGGGAATACCTCGTATAGGTGGATCATCAGACGCCCACAATAACCCGTTCCTTTGCCGGCTTGTAATCCGTACCGTTTTGATATATAGTCACGTTAATTAATATGAAAGGAGGACAGTGAAGATGCAGGCTAATAGACTAAACAGGAGATGGTTTTCCCTGTCGACGGCTTTCCTGATAGCGGCTCTCATCCTGACCGCGGCGTGCGACTATACGCCCGAAATCGTGGGCGCCGATGGGAAGGTCCCCGAAAAGAGTATCACTAAGATGGAAAAGGTCACCCTCGGCGGACTGGATCAGTGGATCGTTATACGGGGGGTGGACGTTAAAAATCCTGTGCTCCTTTTTATCCACGGCGGGCCGGGGAAACCCTCGATGCCTATGGTTATCAAATACAATGGGAACCTGGAGTCGGACTTCGTGGTCGTTACGTGGGATCAGAGGGGGGCCGGAAAATCATATTCGGTAGATATTCCCCCGGAATCGATGACCTTGGAGCAGCTCATATCCGACGCCCATGAACTGGTCGGGTATCTCAAGGAACGGTTTAATGCCGACAAGATATATATCGTCGGCCATTCCTGTGGGAGCGTCATTGGGATGAACCTTGTGGACAGATACCCGGAGGATTTCTACGCGTTTGTGGGCGTCGGCCAATTAGTAAACGGCGCACGGAACGAGATCATCTCATACGAATATACGGTGCGAATGGCCGAGGAGACCGATAACGAGAAAGCGCTGGAAGAGCTCCGCAAAATCGGCCCTCCGGCAGACGGCCTTTACAAAAATAACTACGACAACCTGCTCGTGCAGAGGAAGTGGCTCCTCAAATTCGGGGGCATCACCTACGGCAAGACCAACTACTTCGATATGTATATGGATTATCTTTTCAACGAAGAATATACGATTTTCGAATCCCTCAACATAAAGAAAGGGCTTAAGTTCTCCCTTACCAATATATGGCCGGATGAAGTTAGGACGGACCTATTCACACAGATACCCAAGGTCGATATCCCCGTCTACTTCGCAGTCGGCAGGCACGACTGGAACACCCCCTTTGAGATCACCGAAGAGTATTTCAACATCCTCAAAGCGCCGAAAAAAGAGCTTGTCTGGTTCGAGAACTCGGGCCACAGCCCGTGTTATGAGGAGCCTGATAAATTCAACCTGCTGATCGAACGGGTCAAGACCGAAACATATAAGCAGTGATTCCACATAACGGACGTTCGGGAAAAAAGACCAAATCTCCGCCTATCACGTATTTATTGGACCGGTAAGATGTTACGCCTCCCTATTCTCCACCGGACCTCATTCGAACCTCTTGATCCAATTAATACCATAGGAGAGGACGGCCGCACACCATCCCCGAGTGTAAAACCTCGGGGATTGCCCTTTCTCTTATTCAAAAACCTTTCCTCTGCGGTTATACTGTCCGGCAAGATCGTAACTTCTTCACGTAACTTCCTTTCTCCTATTCTCCTCCCTCTCCCACCCGGGGCCCTCAAGAATGTATGCATTTTCGGGGTGCATAAAAAAACCCCCGATGGTTTCCCATCGGGGGCATAAATTAAATTCGGCGGCGACCTACTCTCCCACACAGTTACCCGTGCAGTACCATCGGCTCTGAAGGGCTTAACTTCTCTGTTCGGGATGGGAAGAGGTGGATCCCCTACGAAATAGCCACCGAAAACTGATTGTTAAAGAACAAGGGCGACAGCCCTTTGAGAATCGCATAGAGTACGCGGGTAAGCGAACGAGATGGAAAAAATGGGATGATCAAGCCTCACGGCCGGTTAGTATCGGTTAGCTGAACACATTGCTGTGCTTACACATCCGACCTATCAACCTCGTAGTCTACGAGGGGCCTTAAGTCTCCTTACGGAGAGGGATGTCTTATCTTGGGGGGGGCTTCCCGCTTATATGCTTTCAGCGGTTATCCCTTCCGAACGTAGCTACCCAGCCATTACCGCTGGCGCGATAACTGGAACACTAGAGGTCCGTCCAACCCGGTCCTCTCGTACTAGGGTCAGATCCCCTCAAACATCCTGCGCCCACGACAGATAGGGACCGAACTGTCTCACGACGTTCTAAACCCAGCTCACGTACCACTTTAATCGGCGAACAGCCGAACCCTTGGGACCTT
>JAFGAS010000070.1 GCA_016933535.1 Candidatus Zymogenaceae bacterium | reverse complement strand
TAGGGAGAGTGGATGACGCCGATCTGTTTGAGGTTCATGGCGGCAGGTTGTACCTGAAGGGAAAAAAGCCCTTCGGAGGGCGGAGCCCCCTTTTTGGCCAGAACTGGCCAGGGACCGGGGATTCCCTTGGTGGTCCCTTTTCGGGCCGTTGCCGACAGGGCGATCATCTTTCCATCTGAGGGCGGAGTCACGCCTTCTCCGAAACCGACGGTGGATAGGCGGGGGAAGCGTGACGGGCAGATCCCTCATCTCTCTTCATCATCGTCGCAGCCGCTCTCCTCCAGCCAGCTCTGGGGTCTGATCTGAAATGAAATTCGGTATTCTGGACTAAAATCTCCCATTCGCCGATGTCGTTTATGGTCATCGGCGGAGGGCAAAGTAAACAATTGGCACAGAATTATCTAAAATAGTTGTTTTTATCGATCCAGACAAAAAAGTTTAACTACAATAAACTAATCTTGATCAAATTGATTTGACTTAAATAAGTTTAATTTGTAGAAGGAGTTGAAGCCTTTGTCAGGTGGCGTGCTAATCGGAGATAGCTTCAAAATATTTGACGAGCTGATGCAGGAGGGCACCTCCCCCTATGAGGTGGTCGATCTTGAGGATTCGGCGTGGATCGAAGATGAAATTAGACCTCTTCTAGCGGCCATTTTTGCAGATAACGGGCCCGACGGCGCGACGACCTTTCAATCCAGATCAATTTCGTCATCCTTCCATAAGGCGATGAACATAAAATATTCATGAGGGTGAAATCGAGATGGGACCGTTTTCCAGACTTATATGGTGGATTTGCCTTATCCTTCTCCTTTCTACGGCGTCGAACGTTGCGGCCCAGGACTTCCCCCTGGCGAGGGACGATCCTGCAATCAGGGACGCTGTGGACTATCTCTTAACATGCCAGAACGATGACGGCGGCTTCGGCAATGAGCCGGACGCCGATTCGAGCAGCACCGTGCCGACGGCCAACGCCGCCGGTGCCCTCGCCCTCACCGGCGACCTTGGCCGCGCTCGAGAGGGTGGCAATACCCCCCTCGACTACCTGGTCGCAAACCCGCCCGGCGACGACGCCACCGGCGGGAGCCTCGGCCGGTACGTGATGGGGATCGTCGCCGCCGGGGGCGAT
>JAFGAS010000069.1 GCA_016933535.1 Candidatus Zymogenaceae bacterium | reverse complement strand
GAGAACGAGGCGGTTATCGAAGATTTCTACCTGAATGAATTCCTGGACCGCAAGCGGCACATCGGGCTCAACGTCGTCAAGGTGATCATCCAGTACGACCTGGACATGCTGTTCACCAACCGGATCGGGGAGATCTCCTTCTCGATGCTGAAGAAAAACTTCGTCGACATCTACCGGATCGAGGACGAAAAGCTGACCGTCAAGGCGGTCATGGAGCTCTACCGGCAAAACCGGCTGACCCGGATCCTGGAGCCGACGCATTCGATCGATGAGGCCGAGGTCGAAACGCGGGAGCGGGATGAAAAAAATTGAGGTTAGTGTCCCCGGAATTTCCCGGAATTTTGGATCTCAAAATCCCAAGTCCAGGCCAATGACCAGGTTGCGGCCGGGCTCGTTGAGCCCCGAGCCGAGGATTCGGTAATCTTGATCGGCTATGTTCTCCAGCGAGATGAGCAGCCTGGCCGTGCGGGATAAGACGATCCCTCCCCGCACTGTGAAAACCGCGTAGCCCGGCGTCCCTCCGGGCGGGATTCTCTGGGTATCTCGTTCATCGTCGGGAGAAAGGCGGCGCTGCGCGCCGGCGGCCGTCATCACTCCTTCCGCCCAATAACGGGCCGAGGGATGTTCCCATCTCAAGCTGAGAGCGGCCGTCGCCGGCTGGATCCGGCTCATCGGCCGGCGCTCCACGACCGCCGCCGACGTGGGAAAAGTGTCGGTATCGCCTTCGATCCAACTCAAGGCCGCGGCGCCCGTCCAGTGGGGAAGTCCGATCCCGCTGAGGTGGAGGATTCCGGCCGCCTCGAGCCCGTGCATCCGCCCGTCCCCGATGTTCCGCCGCGTGACCTCGGTATTGGCTCCGATCATATTCCCGGTCGGCACCCGGATGATCATCCCGTCGATGAACAGGCGGAAATAGCTCAGGCTTCCCTGCCAGGTCCGGTGGAGGCATTTAACGCCCGCCTCGAGCGAGAGATACTTTTCCGGCTTCACCGACAACGACGGGGTTTCGTGCTCGCCGCTCCGGGCGATATCGAACCGCGTCAGGTCCGAGAGGTTGGGCGCCCGGAAACCCTGGGCCGCGCCCCCGTAGATATTCCAATGATCGTCCAGGTGATAAAGAAGACGCAGGTTCCCCACGACCGACGAGTATCTCTGGTCGAGCTTCGGCAACTCGGCGAAGGCCGGCTCGATGTTACCCATCCCCACCTCGGCGGCCGCCGCCTTGGCCCACGAATACCTCAGGCCGGCCGTCAGGTCGAGGGAATCAAGGAGCGGCGTCTCGTTCTGGAGGTAGAGGCCGAAGAGGTGGTATCGCGCGTCGTCGGCCACGGGTCCGCGGGGGGATATGCGGGCGGCCGGATTCGCATCGTCCGGGTCCTCGCGGAATGAATCGACGAAATCCAGGTAGTACTCCCACCCGTAGGTCAGCTTGCCCAAACGAGTGCGGGAGACGAACTGGCCCCAGAAGCCGGCCGTGCCGACGTCGAATCCGTCGATCGTCCGCGCGCCGTCGTTTCTTCGGCGAAAGTGGCCTTCGTACTGCCGGTGCCAGGACAGACTGAACACGGCCTGATCGATATGGCGGCTGACCCGGTCCCAGCGGTACTGCAAGTAGGCGAGCTGGCGCCGCTGATCGAGGAGGAGCTCTTTGTCCGTCCCGATCGTGGTCCCGAGCCACGACTTCGAAAAGACGGTCCGGTGGGTGCGCCAGGCGTCATCGATGTTGTCGTGTTGAAGGCCCAGGACGAGCTCGCGATCCTCGTCGACGGCGTAGTTGAATTTGAGATCCAGGCTCTGCTGGTCATAGCCCGTCTTGGGCATCACACCCGTGCGGGCGCCGGCCCTCAGATCGCCGTATTGTTTGAGGCCGACCCCGAGGAGGAAGCCGAGCCGCCGGCCCTTATTTCCCTGCAATTCGAGCCGGCCGGTGTGGGAACTTTCGGCTCCGCCGAAACGGTAATAGGCCCGGCCGTTCAGCCCGAAATCTTGCTCATAGCGCGAGCGTTCGCGGGTGATCACCTGGACCGTTCCCCCAATCGCGTCGGAGCCGTAAAGAACGGAGGAGGGCCCGGCGACAAGCTCCACCCTTTCGGCGATGAGGGAGTCGATGGTCCCCCAGTATTGATTCGGCCCGTCCCGGAAGACGGAGTTGTTCAGCCGGATTCCGTCGATCAGGAAAAGGTTCCTAAAGCCGGGAAATCCCCGGATATAAGGACATCCCCGGGCGTGGCCTGTCTTCTGAACCATGACCCCCGGAACCTCGGAGAGGGCTTCCGGAATCGTCCGCGCCTGCTTGAGGTTGATCAGATAATCGAAGTCGAGGGAGACGGCCGAGTAGGGCACATTGACGATCCTCTCCTCGGTGCGGGTCGATGTAACCACGACGGCGGAGCCTTTGACGCGATAGGACTTGACCTTTTCTTCTTGTTCAGCCGGGGGCGAGGTTTCCTTCTTCTTTTGTTCTTGCCCTTGTCCTCTCTCCGGTTTGGTCTCTCGACGATGGAGATCGCTTTCCAGGGCGAATGCCGCCCCCCCGATCAAGAAAAGCACAAGAAGAAGGACCGTGCCGACCCGTCGCATCTCCGAACCGTGTGGCAATTGAACCTTCTTCTTTTTAGAGAGAAAAAAATACTATCCCCGGAATCGGACCGTGTCAAGGCGGCGATCTCTGACTAATTAAAAGGGGGACGTCATACGTAATGCACTTATTTCATTGCCAGGCATCGTTTAAGCGACCATATGCACAAGCTTCAGGAAGGGCATCCGGGTCTATGCTGATTAAATATCCTGTGTTTGAGAATTCTGTCCCTTAAATTCGTCTTTATCTGTGACTCGTCGGTTTGGATATTCAGCATGGCGCGGATAGCACGTCTGATCGTACCGGATATCCCCCATCATATCACGCAAAGGGGCAACCGAAGGCAGCGCGTTTTCTATTCAGACACGGATAAGAAGCTTTACCTCAGGCTACTTTTGGATAATTCTGCGGAAGTGGGATTGCGTTGGCTCGCTTATTGCCTCATGGATAACCATGTCCATTTGGTCGGTATCCCGAAAGACAAGGATGATTTCGCCGGCACTCTTGGAGAAACCCACCGGAAATACTCGACGATCATCAATATAAGAGAGAAATGGAAAGGACATCTCTGGCAGGGACGGTATGGTTCCTGTCCGCTCGAAGATATCCATCTTTACGCAGCTGTTCGCTATGTCGAGCGAAATCCGGTTCGGGCAAGGCTTGTCGAAAACGCCGAGGAATATCCATGGTCGAGCACCCGTTCGCATTTATCGCTTTGCAATGATCCCCTCTTGGCCGGCACGAAGGGGTACCTCGACTTCGGGGATTGGAGGAAGTACCTGGCAGAAAAAGACGAGGAGATATTCATTAAAAATTTGCGCCTCCATGAGCGAACGGGACGACCGTTGGGAAGTGAAGAATTCCTCGCCAAACTCGAAGCGCTAACGGGACGCGTGCTCAGAAAGCAAAAGACAGGCCGCAGGGCCAAACAGCCAAAGGGATCGCCGCCTCCGGCTGGGGGAAACTAGTGCATTACGTATGACGTCCCCCCAATTTGCCAGGGCGAACAAAGCGAATGATATAAGCTGTCGCCCGAATTTGGTTCCCCGAATTTGACAAGGCGGTGGCTATTTGATGAGAACCTTGGTATACATATTCTGGGTAATTCTCTGCGCAACGGACGTGAAAAAGCTCCGTTCAGCCGATGATCTACCGGAGAAAAAGACCCGAATCGAAGAGGAGG
>JAFGAS010000012.1 GCA_016933535.1 Candidatus Zymogenaceae bacterium | reverse complement strand
TCGACCCGTTCGATTCGGACCACATTCTCAACGGGAACGACGGCGGAGTGAGCGAAACCTGGGACGGCGGCAAACACTGGTCGCAGAAAGAAACCATCTCGGCCCAGCAGTTCTACGATGTCTCCGTCGACAATGATATGCCCTATAACGTCATGGGGGGAACCCAGGACAACGGATGCTGGCTCGGCCCTTCTCAAAACCGGAACAGTTCCGGTGTTTTTCCGGCCGACTGGACCTACCTTCCCTCAGGGGACGGTTTTTACGTTGTCCGTGACTGGTGGAATCCCGAGTACGTTTATTTCGAAAGCCAGTTCGGCTCCTCCCGTCGCCTAAATCTGGATACGGGGGAGATGATCTCCCTCTCCAAACGGAACACGGATGAGGAACGGGCCGCCGGGAAGCCGGCCCAGCGCTACCAATGGGATGCGCCGATCGTGCTATCGCCGCACAACCCGGGCATCGTTTATGTTTGTTCCCAGCACGTCCACATGTCTAAGAGCCACGGCGACCCCGACACCTGGGTCACCATCAGCCCCGACCTCTCCAAAAACGAAAAGTGGAAAATCGAAGAGTCGAAAAAAACGAATCTTCAATACGCCGTGGTCTACACCTTTGCCGAATCGCCGATCAAACCCGGCATCTACTGGGCGGGAACCGACGACGGGAACCTCCAGTTGAGCACGGACGGCGGCACGACATGGCAAAACATCACCGCCCGCACTTATGATGAAAAAGGCAACCCGAAAAAGAACATCAAGGGCGCCCTTATTCCCTATGACCGCTGGTGCGTCCGGGTCTGTCCCTCGGCCCATGATGAGAAAACCTGCTACGTGGCCTACTCCGGCTACAGAACACACAACGAGGATACGACCTACCTTTTTGTCACCCGCGACATGGGCAAAACATTCGAGGACATAAGCGGCGGCATGAACAACCCGGTCAACGATATCGAGGAGGACCCCGATAATCCGGATATCCTCTACCTGGCCACCGACTACGGCTTGTTCGTCAGTTTCGACCGGGGTCAAAACTGGGTCGAGATGAGCGAGAGCATGCCGGATGTGATCATGATGGACATGGCCGTTCAGAAGAGAGAAAGGGACCTGGCCGTGGCCACCTACGGCCGGGGATTCTATATTGTGGATATCGGTCCGCTGAAGGAGTTCACGAAAGAGGTTTTTGAGAAAGACGCCCACCTGTTCGACATCGAGAGGACGGTCAAGTGGAACATGCTGGAACGGAGAGGCCAAAGCTACGGGGAGTTCGCCCGGGTGACCAATCCTTCTGTGGAAGCGGTTTTTTATTATTACCTGAAGAATGCGGGCAAAAATGCGGAGATCGTGGTCCGGGACCTTGAGGGCAATGAGGTCAACCGCCTGCGGACGAACGCGGCCGAGGGCCTGCACTCCAAGAGCTGGAACCTGAGAAAAGAAGGCGAGGAAGAAGGCCGGAGGAGAAGGTGGGGCAGACTGGTGCCGGCCGGTGTCTATAAAGCAGCTCTCGAGGTTGACGGAAAAGAAATCGCCGTCAAGAAGCTCGAGGTCATCGACGACCCAAAGTT
>JAFGAS010000068.1 GCA_016933535.1 Candidatus Zymogenaceae bacterium | reverse complement strand
TGGCGGAGGGAGTAGGATTCGAACCCACGGAACTTTCGTTCAGCGGTTTTCAAGACCGCCGCCTTAAGCCACTCGGCCATCCCTCCACGAACACCGTCTTACTATTTTACCCCTAAAATGAGTTATTACAACCAATTTTAGCGGCGTTGACTCATCAGGGGATCGACGTTCTCCCGTTCATGTAAGCGCGGAGGGCCTCGGGGATCTCCACGGACCCATCGGCCCGCTGGTAATTCTCGAGTATCGCCACCGCCGTCCTGCCGACGGCGAGCCCGGAGCCGTTAAGGGTATGCACGAGTCGCGTCCCCTTCTTCCCCTTTTCCCGGTACTTGATGTTTGCCCGCCGGGCCTGAAAATCCTCATAGTTACTGCAGGAGGATATCTCCCGATAGGAGTTCTGCCCGGGAAGCCAGACCTCAATGTCATAGGTCTTGGCGGACGAAAATCCAAGGTCTCCCGTACAGAGGACCACTACCCGGTAGGGAAGGCCCAGCCTTCTCAATACCTCTTCGGCGTTGTCGGTTAGTTTTTCGAGTTCCCGGTACGATTCTTCCGGCCGGGTGAACTTGACCATCTCGATCTTGTTGAACTGGTGCTGCCGGATCAGCCCCCGGGTATCCTTTCCATATGATCCGGCCTCCTTGCGGAAACAGGGAGTGTATGCGCACCGATAAATCGGCAGGTCTTCTTCCTCGATGATCTCATCCTGATAAATATTGGTGACCGGGACCTCCGCCGTGGGGATGAGCCAATAGTCCGTTTCGGCCACCTTGAATAGATCGGCGGCAAACTTGGGCAGTTGCCCCGTCCCGGTCATGGTCTTGCTGTTTACCATAAAGGGAGGCAGCACCTCGGTATAACCGTGCTCGGTCGTGTGCAGATCGAGCATGAAATTGATGAGCGCCCGCTCCAGCTGCGCACCGGCCCCCACCGATAACGAGAAACGCGCCCCCGCCAGTTTTGCCCCCCTCGCGAAGTCGAGGATGCCGAGCTTTTCGCCGAGGTCGGCATGGTCCACGGGTGTAAAATCAAACGCAGGAAGCGCACCCCATTTCCTCACTTCTATGTTGTCTTTGTCCGACATTCCGGCCGGCACCGTTTCATGTGGAATGTTCGGGATGAACGATACGATTCCCTCCAGCTCCTCGGAGATCTCGGAAATCCGGCCGTCTATCTTTTTGATCTCATCGGATACTCCCTTCATCCGTGAGATCAGGCCGGTCGTGTCGCCCCTTTCCTTTTTCAGACGCGCGATCTCGTCGTTGACCTTGTTCCGTTCCGACTTGAGGGATTCCCCTTTGACGAGCAGCGACCTCCGATGTTCCTCGATCTCCATAAATCGAGAGAGATCCACTTTCTCGCCCCTGAGGGAGAGCCGCTGCGAAACCTGGTCTATATTTTCCCTGAGATATTTTACGTCAAGCACGTCTGAGTTAATTTCCCAAAAATGTAAAACTTGTGTATAGTACCATCGTGGTACAAAATAGTCAATAATTTTATGAAACTAAGTTATATCGCCGCACAATGGTGATGCCTTTTAACGTTTTTTCTGTTTACATCATCTAATAGACAAAGGAAAGATTATGCCCGCCGATGAAGAACTGCTCAGGCGTGCTCGGGACAACGACACAAACGCCTTTGAACAGCTCGTGAGGAGGTATATGAGGCAAGTCTACGCTACCTGTTTTGCGGTAGTAAATAGTCATTTTGACGCTGATGATGCCGCGCAGCAGACCTTCATCGCGGCCTATACAAAGCTCTCCACTTTCGAGGGACGATCTTCTTTTGGAACGTGGCTGATCAGAATTGCCGTAAACCAATCGCGCACTATTCTCAGGCGGCGTAAAAGCCGCGCCTTTATCGGGCTTGTCGACGACCCCCCCGATCCCCGGCCCGATATCCTTTCGGAGCTCTCGGCCAGGCGGGACGAACGAAACCTCAAAGAGGCCGTTTTGCGCCTCCCGGAAAAGCAGCGCCTTTCAGTCGTTCTGCGCCTCAATCAGGGACTCCCCTTTGCCCGTATATCCGAGATCCTGTCCATCAGTGAGGGTGCCGCGCGCACGAATTACCACTACGGAATCCAGAAAATCATGCGCGACATCTCGAAGGCCGAGAACAATGATAACGGAGGCAATTAGTCATGAAGTGCGATGAGGCTAAAGGATTATTGCCGGAATACCTGACAGGCGAACTCTCGGACGATCAAGACCAAGCGATCCGGGACCATATAGGCCGGTGTAATAGCTGCGGGGCCGAGTTTGCCCGTATGCGGTCCGTTGCCCGACTGATATCGATGGGCTCCACGGTATCGCCGCCCGATTCATACTTCTCCCGGTTCCCGGGCAAGGTCATGAAACGGATCAATATATCTACGTCCCCGCAGAGAAGACCGCGGCATTATCGATATCTCCGTCAGGCAATATTTGTCTCCGGCGTCGCCGCCCTCGCCCTGGTCCTTCTCTTCATATGGCCAAACGATCATTTCGACACCCCGGGACCTATAGCACGCCGCCCCATCCCCACGGAGTTCCTCGTGATCAACGGTCCGTCCGACGAAGAGCTGCTCAGCTTACTCGGCTCTCTGGATCTATCCGAAACCGGTGCGACGGTCGACCTCCTGTATAACGCCGATCCATGGGAGGCATTGCCGGATATGTCCGATGAGGAGTTGGAGATAGTACTCACGGAGATATTGCAAGAAACCTGATTATCGTAGTAAGGAGGATAACATGAAGCGTATAGCCACATTGGCCCTCTGCGTTGTCATTGCCGCCGGGGTTCTCATGTCGGCCGGGTGCAGGGAAGAGGCGAGAAAGGAGGGTCATAAGGATACCAAGGCCCGGATCACCGAACTGAAGAAAAAGGCTATGACCAAGACCATGGACCTCGACGAGGCGACCATCAACAAGGTCATCGAGGTTACCGATAAGTACAATCAGCAGAAGATTTCCCTCCTCAAGGACCGTCGGATAAATATAGAAGCGCTCAAGACCGCCCTGGATTCCGGAAAGGCGACGGACTCCGACTTAAAATCCCTCATCGATTCCTTGAACAAGGGCGAAGCAGATCTCTTCGCACTTCGTCAGCAGGAAGAAACGGAGCTATCGACATTCCTGACAACCCGGCAGCTCGGCCTCTATCTCGTCTTTGACGATAAATTCAAACGAAAGATAAGGAGGCATATTGAATCCGAAAGATCTTCGAACCGAGATAAGAGAAAAGGCGGCAAGGACGACAAACGGTAGTTACTTTCGGTTCTTTCTCAGTATTTGATATTCGTAGACGGCCCTGTTATGTTCCGATAGCGTGCTCGAAAAGTAGGAGGTGCCGTCATTTTTCGAAACGAAATAGAGGTAATCCGCATCGGCGGGAGTTATCGCCGCCGTTATCGACTCTCTTCCGGGGTTGCAGATCGGCCCCGGAGGGAGTCCAGGATTCATATACGTATTATATGCCGTCCAGGTCGAAAGGTCTTCCTGTGTTAGATTCCCGTCGAAGCGATCCCATATCCCATAGATCACCGTTGCACAGCTGTCGAGCTTCATTTCCTTTCCAAGCCGGTTTCTAAAGACCGCTGACACGAGGGGACGCTCCTGCGGGGTACCGGTTTCCTTCTCGATCATCGATGCCAGGATCAGCGTCTCATAATCCGTCAATTCGTTGGGTATCCGGCTCTTCTCTTTTTCCTCGTTGAATACTTCAAAATATCGACGGACCATCAGCGTTATGATCTCCTGCTCCCGCATCCCCTTGCTGACATGGTACGTATCCGGAAAGAGATACCCCTCCAGCGTCAGCGCGTCAACGCCCAGCGATTCGATAAAACGGTCGTCTTTCGTTAGCCTTAGAAACTCCTGGACATCAACGAAGCCCTTTTCGGCCAGCAGATCCGAAACCTGATAGATATTGAGCCCCTCCGGTACGGTGACGGGATATTGAACGATCCGCCCCTTCATGAGCATTACCAGGATATCTTTTGGAGACATCGTCGAGTCTATCTTATATTCACCCGTTCGGATAAGCCTTTCGGCACCGAGATACCGTGCCGCCGTAACAAACAGCCGCTCGTCCAGGATAGCCCCCCGTTTTTTCAGTTCCTCGGCGGCTTTCGAGAGGGTGTCGCCCTCGTTTACTACCACGATGATCGGTTGAGTTATTCTTCCGGTGGGTATGAGAAATGTCCTATAGACGAGATAGGCCGTCCCCCCCCCTGCGGTGACGGCAAGCAACAAAAGAAGGATGAGGATTCTCTTTATAGACTTCATGAAATTACGTTAGAAGCGTTTTGTTTAATCGGGGTCCGCCGGATCTATTCCGCGAGCATTCCTGTCTCTCAGCCGCTTTTCGAGTATTATGGCCGCCGCGACACTGTCGATGGTCTGTCTTCTCTTGCGCCTGTTCACGTCCGCCGATATCATCAGCTTTTCGGCCTCCACGGTGGTAAGCCGCTCGTCGACAAAGACCAACGGAATATCTATTCGTTCGGTTATCAGGCGGGCAAACTCGTTAACCTCATCCACCTGTTTTCCGGAAGTTCCGTTCATATTCACCGGAAGTCCCACGACGATTTCACCGACCTCTTTATCTTTCACGATTTCAATGATGTGGTCTACAGACCCATCGTTGCGCTGCATTGTCATAAGGGGCTGGGCTATCGTGCCGAGCGGATCACTGATCGCAAGCCCTATCCGTCGTTCCCCTACATCAAGCGCCAGTATCCTCACTTCAATCCACCCTCTTGTCGGTTATTCAGACATAATTCGGGCATAAACCGTTCCATCAAGCAGCCACTCTTTCCATACGAACGGCAATTGCAGATCGCACGGCATTGGGTCGAACAATCCTATTTCGATGACGGTGGAATGTACTGCTCCATCCATTTCTTTTCGAGCTCAGCCAGCCTGCCGTCTCCTTTTATAATCTCGATGCAGTTGTTTACCCAGTTAAGGAGGTCCACATCCCCCTTGCGCATTCCAACGGCAATCGGCTCATAGGTAAACGGATCCTTTATCGCAATGGTAGTTCCCGGATATTTCACGGCGAAGATAGAGATTCTCGCCCTATCCGCAATAAACGCGCGGGCCCTCCTTTCTATTACTTCGCGTACGGCCTCTTCGTCGTTTTTAAACCTGACGATATCGGCTTCCGGAAAATAGCGGTTAAGGACCATGTCATCAGAGAACGTCGTTACCACCACCGTATCCTTATGGTTCAGATCATGATAGTCGTTGATACGAAATACGTCTCGGCTATTAATGAGAAGGCATTTGCCCGAAAGGTAATATGGTGCTGAAAAATTGACGGCCTTGTTTCGCTCGGTGCTTACCGCCATGGCCGAAATGATAAGATCGAATTTTCCGTCTATGAGCGCGGGGATGATGCCGTCCCAGTTTGTCGGAACGATCTCGAGATTAACACCCAATTCGTCGGCCATTATTTGTGCGAGATCGACGTCAAACCCGACTATCTCACCATTCTTATTCTTCATTTCAAAGGGTTGATAGCGAATGTCCGACACATCCATTCCCACTATCATCTTTCCACGCCCGATAATCTTTGCGAGGTCGGAACCGGCCGCTATGACTTCGGGAGACACAGTGGTGTTCGTGTTGTTCTTCTTTGAGCATGCGGTCGCAGCACAGCATATCAGGGCGACGGACGCCCATATGAGGATCGATCGAAACATATCAGTACCCTGTTTTTTGATTTCGTAAGAATTGAGATTACCGAAACGGTTATGAGGAAAGTTATAAGAATCGCGTCATGCGTCGATCTTAATGCCGGTACCTTGTTATTCCGCACCGGCGCTGCGGGCGATGATCGCGTTTTCTTTCCACCTGCTCTTTTTCCCGGCTCTCCCCAGGATTTTTCGCCCCCGTGCCCCTGTATTTCCCATTCTCCTGCGTCCTTCACCCGATATACAATTGGAGTATGTTTTCCCGCCTTACAGGATCTGGCTGAGGAACAGTTTTGCCCGGTCGGTTTTCGGGTTTATGAAGAAATCGTCGGGCTTTCCTTCCTCTACGATCCTGCCCTCATCCATGAAGATGACGCGGTCTCCCACCTCACGGGCAAAACCCATTTCGTGGGTCACAACGACCATGGTCATACCCTCCCGGGCCAGGGACTTCATGACGTCAAGCACCTCGCCGATCATCTCAGGATCGAGCGCCGAGGTCGGCTCATCAAAGAGCATTATCTTCGGCTGCATCGCCAGCGCCCGGGCGATTGCTACCCGCTGCTGCTGACCTCCGGACAGGTTGCTGGGATACACGGCGGCCTTATCGAAGATTCCGACCTTTTCGAGCAACTTATTTGCTATCGAAATCGATTCCTCAAAAGTCCTCTTTCGCACTACCAGTTGTGCGAGGGTAATATTTTCGAGCACATTTTTATTGGGGAAGAGATTAAAGTGCTGAAACACCATCCCTATCTCTTCCCGAATCTTGTGTATCTTTATGTGAGGATCACAGATATCCATGCCGTCGACAATGATCGTTCCCCGGTCGATCTCTTCCAGGCGGTTAATGCACCGCAGGAATGTCGATTTCCCCGAACCGGACGGTCCGCAAGCCACGACAACCTCTCCGGGGTTAATATCGGTAGTAACGTCCTGAAGCGCCCGGATGTGCCCGAAATTCTTATATATGTTCTTTACTGAAATAATCGGTTCTGCCACAATCGTTCCTCATACTTTCTATGGTTAATCCGTTGACATGATCTTTTCCATGTTCCAGACGACTTTGGAGAGGATCAGGGTAATGACCAGGTAAATGAGCGCTACCAGGGTATAGGTCTGGAAGGCCGTAAAGTAGACCGCGACAAACTCCCGGCCTCTCCGCAGCAGATCGGCAACCGCGATGATAGAGACCAAGGACGAGTCCTTGAGCAGCGCGATAAAATCGTTGCCGACCGGAGGCAGGATCACCTTGACCGCCTGCGGAAGGATGACCTGCCGCATCGTCTGGTAGTTGGTCATGCCGAGGGATTTGGCGGCCTCCATCTGCCCCTTGGATATCGATTGAATCCCCGCGCGGAACGTCTCGCCCAGGTACGCCCCGTAGCACCACGACATGGCCGAGACGGCCGAGACCAGGGGCGGGAGGTTGAGGATACTTCCCAAGCCGTAGTGTATGTAAAACAGCTGAACAAGCAGCGGCACTCCCCGGACGACTTCGATGTATACGGAGGCAATACCTTTGATCAGAACGTTCTTGGAGAGTTTGCCAAGGCCCGCCAGCATGCCCAGGACTAGGGCAACAAGCATCGCCGCTATCGTTACCTCAAACGTCACGACAATGCCCGACGGGAGAAACTTGAAGCACGCGTAATAGGGTGTCTGGTAAAAATAGAGGAGAATAAGTATTGTGGCTATCCCCGCAAAGAGTGATATCCGCCAGGCATTGAAAGTATCCATGTAGATGGAATATTTGAAGGCATCCATCTTTACCTCATGCGTTACCTGGATACTTTCAAGCTCGCTATTGACCCTCCGAAGGAGGAGCCAAACGATAAGGGCGAAAAAGACGAGGATGCATGCAATTACGAAACTCGGGGAAATGACCTCCCCGACATTGCCGGCGAAGACCCCGCTAAAGAATTTATAGAACCAAACGCCGAACTTCGATCTAATCCCGATGACCGTCAGCTCTTCCTTAAGGATATTTTCAAGCTGTGCCGTATCGAATCCGGAAATGAAATTACTTATTTTAATGAAGAATCTCCCGATACGCCAACCCGAGAGCCAATCCCAGACGTTTCTGAAAAGTATAATGGAAAACACGGCGAGGAAATAGAGCGCGTTCTTATATATTTTTGCCATCTCGGAGATCTTCTTGATCTCCTCGGTATTAAGCATGACAATTTCCCTGCGCTTGAGCGGCATCTTAATGAAGAAGAGGTACTGGACGGCCGCAAGGAGCCATATAACGATAGTCGATATAAGGAGGTAAAAGACAACCGAGAACGTAAAGCTCAGGGTGTATATCTCAAAATCAAAGCCGAAAAAAGACGCCTTACCGTGGACGATATCCGATATGAGGTACGGATACGGCCCCATTTCGTTTATATCTCCGAGGGTTGAGCCGACGGCAAGGATATAGAGAAAGACCACGACGATGGCCAACCCTTCGACGATATTCATTACCTTCAGGTATTTCTTGGCATCATACCTTTTCTTCATGAGAAGATTCGCCGCGGCAACGATCGGGAAGAGTAGGATGATAATGAATCCGGCCACGAGCGCCGGCCTGAGTTCGGTGGTGACCACCCGGTATGTCCCCACCGATATTTTGTCAAAATACATTATCGAAGAAGACGCAAATGCCGAGATCATCAAGAAAAAATAGAAGGCTATTCCGATAAGACCCAGAAAGGTGTGGAGCGTCATGAGCCGCTCCTTGCGTATCTTCTCAATCCCTTGCTGGTTGATAAAATCCATCAGGAGCCAGAGCCAGAAGACGAAAAACGAGATCGCAATAAGGCTGATAGCAGTCATGGTATATTCCGGATTGAAATAAAAAGAGGCGGGGCTTTACGCCCCGCCAGGGTCATCCAGTGGATACTATTTCATTTTCCACTTCTCTTCGAGGGTGGGGATGATATCGGCCGGAAGATTCTTGAGTCCGCCGTTGACCAGGTCAACAACCTTGGCATTGCCTTTTTTGATGCAGATGCCGTAAGGTTCCGGCGTATCGGTGACCTTCGGGTTGGTTACAATCAGTTTGTCCATATAGGACGGATTTATGAGGGCGTAGTCGAAAGCAACGGGATGGTCGCACACGACTGCGTCTACATCACCCTTGAGCAGGGCTTCGATGGCCAGACCGTTGTCGTCATAATTTACGAGTTTGACATTGGGGTCTTTGCCTACGAAAATCGCCCCGGTCGTCCCGATCTGGGCACCGATATTCTTTCCCTTAAGATCGGCAAGGCTCTTATACTTATCGGCATCGGCTTTGCGGACGATCATGGCCTGGAAGATCGAGTAGTACGGATCGGAGAAGTCGTAGGTAATCTTGCGCTCATCGGTAATGCTGACCGCTGATATGACCGCGTCATAGTTATTGTTATCCAGGCCGACGAAAATGCCGTCCCAGGGGGTGTTAATGAATTCTACTTCAAATCCACCCGCCTTGGCGATCTCTTTCATCAGGTCGATATCGAACCCGGTGATTTCGCTGGTGTTGGTATCTACGAATTCAAAGGGAGGATAGGCCGCATCCGTTGCAATTTTCAGTTTCGGAATTTCGCTTACGGCGGTAGGAGTCATCACCCCACCCCCGGGCTTGCACGCCTGAACCGCGAGGAACGCCCCGGCAGTCATGGCGACTACGAGTAAAAGTGCAAATACTTTCCTGTTCATACAATAATCTCCTTACGATTGGTTTCTTACTTTAATCTTTATTCAATATAAAGATTAGACCAGCCATGCCTTCTCGAACTTGAAAAATATCAATAAAATTAAGCAATGTCAATACTAATTTCTCAATCTATGATATTTTCTTTTTGGAATTAGGCCTTGTTAACTCGTTTTCGTTGTCTTTTTCTTTTGATTATTCATACTTTCGGCCATTTTTGCAAGATTTCGCGTTAGAATTGCGACCATTCGCTCTCCTTTCTCTCTGGACGCCATTGTCGGGTCTCCCCATACCCCGCTTTTCCAGCAGGCCCTCGTGTTTCGAACGAGCAATGGGCGTGGAAAATGGGGGCGATCGGCCGGCGGGAGTTTCCCCACGAGGTCGGGGGCAAGCGCCATTATCAGGGAGGTCTCAAACTCACCCGCGTGGGAATCGTTATGTGCCTCCAGGAGCTTGAACAGCTCGGTATCGAAGAGATCCAGGTCGTTTATCACCGCAAAATCCGTATCGTCATAGGCAGCCATCAGATCGTCGGCCGCCGAAAGGAGGGCCGCCATGTGATTTGCGCCGGCGTGTCCCGAGTAGAGGATGAAGCGCCTTATGCCGTGACGATAGAGCGATTCGACCACATCGACCACTATCGAGATGAGTGTGTCCGAGCGGATCCCGATCGTACCGGGGAAGTCGGCGGTGCTCCGGCAGACCCCGAAGTTTATCGGGGGGGCCACGAAGACCGGCACCATTTGCGAGGCCAGCCGGGCAATTTCGGTGGCGTGGAAAATGTCGGTATGCATGGGAAGATGGGGACCGTGCTGTTCGATCGATCCCAGGGGAACAATAACGGTCTTCGTCGTCTTGAGCCCCTCGGAAAATCCGAACGTCGTCATTTTCTCGATAATCATAGTCCGATCACCCCCTGACGATCCCGCATGGAGATTGCGGTGGTTCGTCTCGTTTAAAGAAGTATTCCGGCGGCCTTCTTATGCCGTCGTCCCTCCATCCAGCATGAGAATGGAACCCGTCATGAAGCTGGAAGCGTTCGATGCCAAAAATAGCGCCGTACCCACCACCTCTTCCGGTTCGCCGATCCGGTGCATCGGATTGGACAGCTCGATCTGTTTTCTGAGATCGGCGTTCGACCAGAGGGGCTCCGAGAACTTTGTCTTGACCATCGCCAGGGCGATCGCGTTGACCCGGATGCTATAAGGGGCCAGCTCCACCGCCAGGGTCTTTGTGAGCATCTCGACGCCCGCCTTGGCTATCCCGTAGATGCCAAGGCCCGGGGTCGCCTTTCTGGCCGCGACCGTACTGATGTTGATGATTGCGCCGCCCCCGGCCTCTTTCATCAAGGGCACCGCCCGGCGGCTCGTCAGGAAGACGGCCTTCAGATTGACGTCCATGACCTTATCCCAGAGCGAAATATCGGCATCCACGACGCTCGGGGTAAAGATATTCATCCCGACGTTATTGACCACGATATCAAGTCCTCCAACGTCGGCCCCTATCTTATCAAAAAGACCGTCCACATCGGCGGCATTACCGACGTTGGCGGTCACGGCGCTGACCTTCGCACCTTTTTTCTCGATTGTTTGCCGCGCCTCCCCCAGCGCCTCCTGCTTTCTTCCGCAAATAACAATATGCTGTGCCCCTGCCTCGGCCAATCCCACCGCGATCTCCAGGCCAATACCCCGACTCCCACCGGTAACCAGCACCCGCTTTCCTTTGAGCGAAAAGAGATTCTTATCCATACTGCTCCCTCCGATATAAGGCCCCGATTGATGGGGCCTTTGTATCACCAATAGCGTGATTTTTCAAATATTTTCTATCGCACCTCATCGGGTTATTGTTGAAAGTATAAAGAGATAGTGAGTATAAACAATACGCATCCTGTCTCTCATTTCATCATTTTACTTTATGTCATCATGTCCTTCGGATGAGACCTTTCCTGTTCCCGCCGAAGGAAGACTGACCGTGCAAACGACGGGTCACACAGCGGCTTGGCTATGCTTTGTCATTTTCCTTTCTTACGGCATTCGGTCTTCCTTGGCTGATCCTGCGGCAGACCGGGGACTTACCGTAGAAGCGTTCGGGCATAGCGCTAAAGGTCTCTTTCGGCCGACACGTGAGAAAAGATGACGACATCACGGCCCCGGTGACGGCATATTAGAGATTCCATTACCGTAACCGCTTGATTCGTGCCAGAAGGCGACGGGCCGACTCCACCTCTTGGTTCGGCGAGGCGGTCCGCCCGAATCTTCGACGATAATAGAGCTCGGTCAACTCCTCGATGTCCGCGCCTATATGCGGGTATACGGCGCCGACGTTTTTGGAAAATTCCCGCGGCGTTGTCGCGCCTCGTCTCTGCACCCCTTTTTTCGAGAGATAACGGACGGCCGAACGATAGATGCACCCGACCTCCCCCCCCCTCATACCGGGTGAGATACGACCCTGAATCAAACTCCTGATAATATATCCTGCGATCAGGATGCCGGCCAGCGACACGGCGACCATCGCGGGGACGAAAAGCGACCCCTTCCTTTCCCTGATGCCTGCAAGAAATCGTTTGATATCACCGCCCGCATTGAAAATATCTTTCCGTCCCTTTTCCCTCACGTCCCTGATCCCCTCGATGATCCTGATCTGATCCCTCATCTCATAGTTGACCACGTAGACATTCCACATCATCATGAAATTCTCGAATAGCTCCCGAAGCATCGACCCTCCGACGGAGATCGAAAGCCCGGCGGGAGGTGTCGGTTCAAGGGGGATCCAGCCGGTCGCACCGGTGTACACTTCAACCCACGCATGGGCATCGCCGGCACGAACGATATAAAAAGATCCGATATCGTTGAAGCTTCCAGTCAGAAAGCCCGTCACAATCCGGGACGGAACGCCGGCCACTCGCGACATCACAACCATGGCGGTGGCAAAATGTTCGCAGTAGCCCCGTTTCTCATCGAACAGGAAATCGGGCAGCGGATCTTTCCCCATTCCCTTCGGATTGAGATCATAGGACATATGTGCTAACAGCCAGTCGCGGATGAGCACGGCCTTGACCAGGGGAGACTCTTCGTTGCCCACGATCTCGGTCACGAGGTTCTTTATCCTCGGATCCAGATTATCGGGGAGCTGTCGATAGGCCGCAAGGTCCCGTTCGGTGAGCGGATCATCTCCCGCCGCCGAACCGGTTCCCGAACGGGGTTTTATAATCGAGTCAACCGAATAGTGTATCTTATCGTTTATGGAAGCCGGCATCTCCACCGTCCCGTACCGATCAACGGAAAGGTTTGTAAAAGGACCCGCAATGACCGAAGGACGAGACAGGACGAAAAGCACCCGACTGTCGGTCGATTCGAGATAATATTCCTGATGGACGGCCGTGCCGCCAGACCCGGGGTCCAGGACGAATCGGCCGCCTATCCTCTTTATCGTTTTTCCCTTTGCGATCGATTTCTCCCAATACCTGCCGTCAAAGGTGTCAAACGCGGTTCCCCACCAATAGACGTTTGGGCCGAGCACTTCGGCTTCCTTCTTATCGATAACTACCCGCATGATCGTTTCGTCGGTGATCTTGAGGTCGCCCACTTCACCAAGCTCGACGTTGTTGGAAAACCCGGGAACCCGTACCGGTTGGACGATCGAGGAGGGGAGAAAGCCGGCCGACAGCCTGGGGAAAAGAATGAAGAAGATAACCGACATGCCGACGGTAAAGGCGACCGATCCCGCCGTCAGCCTGATCAGGTAGGCATTGGAGAGGTCGATCCCGCCCACCGCTCCCCTGATCCTTTGGATGTCTCCGGCCATAGTCAGGACAATCATCCCGGCCGTGGCAAGGCAGAGATAGACAATAAACATCACGATGAAGATCGGCGAAAAAGTAAGAGTGGTGGCAGCCAATACCGAGAAAAGTGAGATCAGGTATACCTGCAGATAATGGCGCGTATCCGTCAAAAAGAGGAGCCGTACGGCCTGAACGCTTATGAGGAATCCCGTGGTCATGGCAACAAACGAACGGTCAAAAAATAGAAATCCGATTATCGCCAGGAGAAATATCAGGATGATCACCGCGGTAGCCACGGTATCGGCGCGCGGAATCTTTGCAATCCGCTCGCCCCAGAACCAGGCCGTCGGCAGAGACAGCAGGATCACCGCAATTTCGATGATCGAAAGGCTTCCCGTTAAGATCAGGGTTAAGAATCCTGCCGAGACCACCCCAAAGGTTATGACCTTGCGCGCCTGCATCAGGTCGACCATCCTGCGGCCGCCCCGGGATGCGATAGCGTTTCCCCGTTTCCTCATAGCTCAATCACCGTTGACTGCTCGCTACCCGCCGTCCGTTTCCCGCGATCCGTGCCGGGCAAATCGCACAGCGCCAGTTCCCTGAGAACGACCAACAGGTGGTCTCTGCCCCGTCCGAAGGGGACGGTCGCACTGCCGCATTCGACGGCAACGGCGTAGCCCTCCATCGTGAAGTGCGCCGCCATGGAAGCGGCGCGCTCGATCTTTTCCTCGAGGACGTTTTCCGTGTCATCTGAATTGGAACCTACCCGTATGGTCACCGCCGGCTCCTGTTCCTTCGAGAATTCCCTGCGCATGAATTTCCCACGTTTTGCCGTGCTCTTCCAGTGGATATGCCGGGGATTGTCTCCCGGCTGAAAATCCTTGATGGAGAAAGGATCAGCCCCCTGCCCCGATTGTATGAGGGCCGTCTCCCCCTCTCGTCCCCGGGAATCGAAGTCGGGTGCCTCCGCCGAAGACAGATGCGGAAAGACCAGGACTTTTTCCACTGCGGCCGCCTCCATGCCCTTTGTAAAGAGGCCGAAGGGAAATCGCGTTGAGACCTTAAACGGCTCGATCTCGTGGAATCCCCGTTTTGGGAATATGACTTCCATGAATCCCTCGGCGTTTCTCTCCGGACCAACCGTCGCGATCAGGACCGAAGATCCCACTGGAAACGACGTCCGGACAAGCAGGATGAACGAGGGTACATACCGCTTCCCGTTTTCTATTTCGACCCGCACCAACGTCGGTGTTCGGGCGAAGAGGTATTCGGGTAGATGCCGCCTGATAATGAGGTTCTTGAGGTTGATATTCGAGAGGATACCCGACGCGACAATGAATGAAAGCATCCCACCGAGAATCAGATAAAGCAGGTTATTGCCCGTATTGACGGCCGCCAGCCCCACCGCGAAGATAAAGGCGATAAAATACCATCCCAGCGAATTGATGGCCAGTGTGCGGGGCGGCTTGAGCCATTTTATAACACGCGCCGATATACGCGAGAGCCTGTCGGACATGATATTAAAGGGGGACGGGAACCGACTCGATGATGTCCGAAAGGATGGTCTTTGCCTCTCTTGACCTTCCGATCCCCGAATGAGAAAGAGATTTTGTAACGACCCGATGAGAAAAAATCGGAAGCACCAGTCCCTTGATATCATCGGGAATGACATAGTCCCTTCGCTGCATCAATGCCGATACCTGGGCGGTCTTTCTGAGAAATATCGCTCCCCGTGTCGAGACACCGAGTCTCAGGTGCTTTGCATTACGGGTCGCTTCGACCAAATCCATCAGATAGGAGAGAAGATCATCGTCAAAGGCGACTGTCTCGGCCAGTCTTTGCAGGTCAGAGAGTTCTTCGAGGGTCAGTACTTCTCCGATTAAGTCGACGCGCGAGTTGTGATCCTGAGAGGAAACCACTACCCGCTCGTACTTACCTTCAGGATACCCGATTTCAAGCGTCATCATAAACCGATCCAACTGTGATTCCGGAAGCGGATAGGTGCCATGATACTCGAGGGGATTCTGGGTTGCAATAATCATAAACGGGAACTTCAGATCATATGTGCGATTTTCCACGGAGATTTTCGTGTCGCTCATTGCCTCCAGCAGTGCGCTCTGAGTGCGGGGAGACGTTCGGTTGATTTCGTCGGCCAGGACGAAATTGTGAAAGATCGGGCCGGGGATAAATTCGAAGTCTTCTCCGGATTTTCGCAGTATGGAAACCCCGATGATATCCGATGGGAGCATGTCCGATGTAAACTGGATGCGCATGAAACTGCCGCCCACGGATTTAGCGATCGCGGCTGCCAATGTCGTCTTTCCCACGCCGGGAACGTCCTCGATCAGGAGGTGTCCTCCGGCAAGAAGCGTCGTCACGGCATACCTGACTACTTGGGGTTTTCCGATTATCACTTTTTCTATATTTGATACGAGTCGGTCAATTAACAGCCCGGCTTTGACAATACTGTTATCCTTTATCCGAGTCGCTATCGTGAGTATTTCTTTGTCCATACTATATAGTATAATGCGTATCCCTGCATTCGTCAACCCCGGACATAAAATGCGATGGGTACCGGGAGATATTTGCCTTGCCAATCGGGTATAAATCTCATAGAATAGTATACATGGAAGAGTATACGGAAATCTACTTTTCATACAACACATTCGAGACCGACGTCGTTTCCGATATCCTGACCCGGGAGGGAATACCGTTTATCGTGCGCGACCAACGGATGACGCCGTATCCCCTGACCATCGATCACTTCCCCGAACAACGCGTTGCGGTCCCAGCGTCGGAAGCCGTGAGAGCTGTAACGGCCCTCAGATACGCCCGGGATACAGGGGCGCTGCCCGGCGACGGCACTTTTGTTGATTATGACAACTGAACTGAATTTTACCGCCTCCCCTGCCCTCGGCAGGCTGTGCAGGTGGTTGAGAACCCTCGGGTTTGACTGTATCTACCTCCATCAGGAGGATCGGACGGCTCCCGATCGATCCTGTTCCGACCGTATCTATCTCACACGGCACGTCGACCCCAACGAGCGGAGTGTTATTTTCATCGGCCAGGATAAGGTTCTCGACCAACTGAAGGTATTGGATATGCTCATTTCGCTTAAACGCCGGTGCGTTGCCCTGTCCCGCTGCATCCGGTGCAATACAACGCTTATCAACATGAACAGACACACGGCCAAGCTGGAGGTACCCGAACATGTCTTTATCTCTCACGATCGGTTCACCAGGTGTCCTTCATGCGGAAGGATCTATTGGCCCGGCACGCACGTAGATCGTATGGAAGAGCGTATCTCGAAGTTGTTCTCTTAGCGATGCGTTTTAATCCGGACGTCGGAAGGGAATATTTTCCGTTTTCATATCGTTGACAAAGGAGGTTCCCCATGAACCAACGTAACCTGTGGGATGATATAAAAGAAGGCGCCCAGGAAGGATTTGAAGTTCTAAAAGAAGAGATGGTCAAGCTGACCCAGGAAATTGAGAAACACGGAAAAATCATCAAGAAGAAAATGGACCTCTCCTCAATTCAGCGAAAGGTCCATCAGGGCTTCTCGCTGCTCGGCAGCCGCCTGTACGAACTGTTCGAGGAAGGAAAGGAAAAGACAATCGTCAATGATCCCGAAATCATCAAGATCATCTCCGATATCAAGGGCTATAAGTCCGATGTAGAGGCCATAGAAGACGAGATCGATAAAATAAGGGAGGCTCGAGGCGAAAAGGCCGAGTCCGAAAATGATTCGAAGGACGGCGGCACATCAGGTGGTAAAACGTCCTCTCGGTCTTCTTGATAGTTTTTCACAATACGAAGATTATAAGCGGTCCCGGCGGCTTGCAGCCGCCCTCAATGCCCAATCCCCGGTTATCTCATCAGAAGATATCCCGCTCCGTATCGCTGTCAGTGATTTGGACGCTGATATTGAGCACGATGTCTTTTTGGATGTCATGGATTCGAAAAGTGAGAGGAATGCGAAAAGACGTCCGTCCGGTCCGCTCCACTTCGCCCCCCAGCACGAGATCAATGGAGGCCGGCTCTTCGGCCGGGGGTTGTTCCCGGGGCGTCTCCATGGGCTCCAGGTCTGAGACGTCAACCTCGATGGGTATCTCTTCCGGCTGCGTATTGACGGCCGCCTCCGTCTCCCCATACTCGCCCATTACTCCCAGGTGATCCTGCACCTTGCCCGAGGCGTGTTCAGCCTCGGCGATGAGCTCCTCCGGCTCGACGATCGCTTCGTCTGAGAAATCGACGGAAGGACGCCCTTTGGGCGCCGGCGTTTCCCGTTCGGCCCGAGTGACTCGATCGTTGATGATCTCTTCCTGGTCGCCCCCGGCATCTTTCGATTCACCGTACCGGAGTATCTTCTGCGATTCGTAGGAATCCCTGAGGTGGCGCAGCACCATTCGCGAGATAGACGAAAGCGTCTCCATCACTCCCTTGCCGGTTGTCGCGATCGCCTCAATGGAGGGATAACCCTGCTCGTTGAGGCGCTTGTTGAGCTCCGCGGAAGAGCTGATCTCGGTAAGGTCTCGTTTGTTGAATTGGAAGACAAACGGAATGGTCTTGATACTCTTTCCGTATTCGTTGAGGTTTTCCTCCAGGTTCTTCAGGCTATCGATATTATCGCTAAACTTCTCTTTTTGGGAATCCGCTACAAAGACGATACCGTCAACTCCCTTAAGGACCATCTTGCGGGTCGCGTTATAGAAGACCTGCCCCGGGACTGTATAGAGATGAAACCGGGTCGTGAATCCCTTTACGTCGGGTATTTCCACCGGCAGGAAATCGAAAAAAAGCGTTCGATCCGTCTGTGTGGGCAGCGTGATCAGCTTACCCCGGTGCTCGGGCTTCAGCCGCTGGAAAACATACTGTATATTGGTGGTCTTGCCCGAAAGGCCCGGCCCGTAATAAACGATCTTTGCATTGATTTCTTTATTTGCGTAATTAATGAGGGCCATATTGTGTCTTCCCGTCAGCTTGTTTTATTCTTCGCGGCCAGCATTTTTTTTGCATTTGAGCTGATTAACGATGAAACGTTCCTGCTGCCTGCGAGGTCCTTGAGGTCTCTTTTTGATAGATAGGGCATGAAGCGGATCGCGATTCCCGGTGGTGTCTTGGGATTATGAACAAGCGCCAGCCGTATCGAGTAGTTCTTGAGCCATTCCTTGTTGAGGGAAATCATCCGTATCGCCTCATCGTTGGACTGTTTATTCTGGGCGACTTTAACGATCTCATCCTCGGTAATCTTTGGGCTCTTGATAACCGCGGCCACAACCATCTTGCTCGAATCCTTGATAAGGATGGCCCGGACCTCTTTGTTTCCCCGGGTTGCGTACTTTATCTTCTCGGAGACCGACATCTTGTATATTCGCGCCGCAATGTTGTGTTCGTCTATGTCGTCCCGACCTTCTTCTTCGAGAAGCGCCGATTCATTGACGGCTTTGGCCGCTTTGTCCACTTCTCCCCGTGCGCCAGTCTGCGCTTTCTCGGTCTTTTCCGTTGTTCGTTCCCGGGCTGTCGGATCGGCCAACTCCAGAATCGACTGTTTGAGCGCCCCCTTCACTATCGGGTTCTTTATAAGCGCGTCCAGGACTTCCCGCGATTTCAGCAACCTCTCATGATTGAACGAGAGGGCGTCCAGAACCGCCGTGTTTGAACTCGATGCCAGATATACAAGCGTCTCGTCCGAAGTATTCTTATTGGTCAGGACTCGTTCCACGAACAGATGCCCCTCTGTATGGTGACGAATGATATAATCGATAATTGGGGGCTCGATGTCACCCGAAAGGATAGAATCGATAATTTTGGGTGAATAGCCCCGGATCGTCTCATCGGCCAGCCCTCGAATAAACCCGTCCTGATCATGGCAGAGAATATAAAGAATCTTTATGACATCCCGGGGCGCTAGGGGAACCAATCCTCTGGCGGCCATTGACCGAACTTCACGCGGGGAGCCGGAACTGACGAATTTAACGGCGCTCTGAGATATTTTTATCTTCACTGATCGCTCTTGAGGATAACCGGGGAAAATCCTTTTCGTTCGAGGTAGGCCCGGTCTTTTCCGGCCTCATCGACGGTCGCGTAACCACCGATCCGAAGGCACTTGAGAATGACCTGTACCGTCCTTTCCTCTACACGGGCCTCATATCCGAAAGCCTTAAGCTTTCCCTGTGCCGCCGAGGCGTCATCCTTATAATAATATATACCCCCCGCGACGTCAACCATGTTGCTCTTGTTCGGCAACAACCGCGGGGTGAATCCCTTTTCGGAGAGGGCTGATACGATCCCCCCCGCCCCTTCTTCGCTCATCGGTTCCCCTATAATAACACAGAACATCTTCATTTTCCGTTTTGTGTCTTTTATATAGGGCGAGAAACCCAGAGAGATGAGTTCTTCTTTGGTATTGGTCAGATTCTCGTCGATGATATAGGCGCCGATCTGTATGGTGAATTCGCCGCTCTGCGGCGGCCCGGGGGGTTCGCCCGCCGGCTTTTTGGCGGGTTTCTTAGGCCCCTGTTTCGGTACCGGAGTTGCCGGAACCGCTCCTGTTTCGTCGGGCCCGGTCTTGTCGGCGGAGGGAGTGTGGACGAGGTCGGACCCCGGAGAAACCACGGCCGTTGCGGTAAAGACAAGTAATGGTTCGCTCCCCCTGAGTGTGATGTCTCCGAGTTTATGCGGGGTCGGGGGACCGGTTTCCGGTTCAGGCTTAATCCTATCGCACCCCGGCCAACAAGCCATCACTATAAACAGGAATCCGAAAACTACTCCCGCCGAGAGACGATTCATGCCTCTTTTCTTCTTAGGCATAACAGGTTTCTTGCCCGTATATAAAGGAGGATGACGTCAGACGAACGATTCGGGGTCTTTTGATGTATGTCCTTCTTCGTATCGTTGCATCGTTCGGACCGATCTTTATTGGGAGATAAGAGATACGACGCTACGGCACGAGAACGGTGCCGAATCCTGATCAAGGATTTCGGCGTATACGACGATTCTTGATCCAGTGTCGGGGCTATGCTCCGGCCGGCCGCACGATCTCTCTTGTCGTTTGGTCGCCCCGTCCCCATCACCCCGGAAGCTACGATTCCTCCTTCTCCTTCTGGGCGGCCTGCACGATTTTTTCCGCAAACAGGGCCGGCACTTCCTCGTAGTGGTCGATCTCCATGGTGAACGTACCACGACCGCTCGTGATGGAGCGCAGGTCGGGCGCGTAGGTAAGGACTTCCGCCATCGGGACAAGCGCCTTGATGATCTGGATGCCGTCCTTTACGTCTACTCCCGCGACCCGGCCCCTCCGGCTGTTCAGGTCACCCATGACATCGCCGACGTAATCTTCCGGCACGACGACTTCCATGCGCATGATCGGTTCCAGCAGTACCGGACTTGCCTCCATGAATATCTTTTTGAAACCCATGGACGCGGCTATTTTGAAAGCCATTTCCGAGGAGTCCACGGAGTGGTACGAGCCATCGGTCAGCGATATCCTGATATCCGTTACCGGATAGCCGGCCAACACGCCGCCCAGCATTGCCTCCTCGATCCCCTTCTGACAGGCGGGGATATACTGCCGGGGGACGGCCCCGCCGACGATCTTGTCGACAAACTCGAATCCGCCGCCCCTCGGCATCGGCTCGATATCGAGCCACGTATCACCGAACTGACCCCTGCCGCCGGTCTGTTTCTTATATCGGCCCTGGCCGTGGGCTTTCTTTCTGACCGTTTCCAGGTACGGTACCTTGGGGGTTGACAGCTCGACCTCCACCCCGAATTTGCTTTTCAGCTTTCCCATCATGACCTCAAGATGGACCTGCCCCATGCCGGACAGCACCAGCTCCTTGGTCAATTCATCCCGGTGAATCTTGAGCGTCATGTCCTCTTCCATAAGGCGATGGATTGAACTCATGACCTTGTCTTCGTCACCCTTGCTCTTCGGTTTTATGGCAAAAAACATGATCTGCGGCGGTATTTCGAAACCGGGAAAGACGGCCTGGCCTGATTCATCGGAAAGCGTATCGCCGGTGGCGGTATCCTTGAGTTTGGCGACGGCCGCGATATCGCCTGCCGGTACCGCGCTGGTCGGTTTCTGGCCTTTGCCGCGAATATACATGATTTGGCCGACCCGTTCCTTGGTTCCCTTTGTGGTGTTGGCGACGGTTGAGTCGGCCTTCATCGTACCGGAGAAGACCCGGAAGATCGAGAGTTTTCCGGCGTAAGGATCGGCGATTGTTTTAAAAACAAGCGCGGTCAACGGCCCGTTCGGATCGGCCTTGACGATCGTTTCGGCGCCACCCTTCCCGGCGGCCTTTACGGGTTGCCTATCCGCCGGAGAGGCGCCGGACTTCGTAATGAATTCAATAAACGGTTGGGCGCCGATATTTTTGATACCGGAGCCGGCAAATACCGGTACAAACGTGCCGTTGACAAACCCCTCCTTGAGACCCTGCGACAATTCTTCGGGGGATATCTCGCCACCCTCGAGGTATTTCTCGAGCAGCGCGTCATTTGATTCGGCGATGTTTTCGATCATCTCCCCGCGGAGCGTATCGATGGTCGAAGATAGATCTGAGGGCGCGTCCGTCTCATCATATTTTCCCGATGCGTCCCCGGCGTAAGCGAGGGCTTTTCCCGAGAAGAGATCCACCACACCCGATAAGGACGCCTCCTTACCGATGGGGTATGTCATGACCGCAACCTTACACTTGAAGGCCGTTTTAATGGACGCGAGGACCCGGTCGAAATCGGACCGCTCACGATCAAGTTTCGATATGAATATAACTTTGGGGATGCCCATCTCGTCGGCCTTCTTCCACATCCGTTCGGTCTGGATCTCGACTCCTCCTACTGCATCCACGACGATAACCGCGTTATCGGCCACCGACAGAGATATCTGCGCATCGTTATTGAAATCCGCGTCACCCGGGGTGTCAATGAGATTGATCTTCTTCTTCTTCTTCCATTCAAAGTCAAAGAAGGATGAGCTGATGGATATGTTCCTCTTTACTTCATCAGGATCAAAATCCATGGCCGTCGTTCCCGCGTCCACTCTGCCCAGGCGGTCAACTGCTTTTGCGCAGAAAAGGATCGCCTCACAAAGGGAGGTCTTACCGCAGCCCGCGTGCCCGACCAGCGCCACGTTGCGGATATCGGTGGTCTCGTACGTCATATACCTATTTTCCTTTCAGAAGAATTACCCATTCATATGATTTATCAGAGTATCATAATATGTTTTTTGGGGGAAATGTCAAGGAAAGTTTGCCTTCCCAGCCCATATTACTTTTTTGAGGTACGGCTTGCCTTTCACGTTCGGTTCAGGTAATAAATGACCTTGAGCCCCTCAAGCGTTAGAAAATTGTCTACCTCTTTTATTGTCTTGGATTCCCCGGCAATCAGCTCGGCCAGTCCGCCGGTCGCGATTACCCAGGGGTCGCCCCCCGCCTCCTCAGTGATCCGGTTAACCAGCCCATCCACCATATCCACGTAGCCGAGGATAATGCCGGACTGCAGGCTGTTTATGGTGTTTTTCCCGATAACGTTCTTCGGCCTAACGAGTTCTACCTTGAATAGACGGCTCGCCTTTGCAAACAGCGCCTCGCTGGAGGTCATGAGTCCCGGGGCGATTACCCCTCCCATGTATTCACCGCTCTCGTTTATGTAGTCAAACGTGGTGGCGGTCCCAAAGTCAACGATGATATGGGCGCCTTTTTTCCGGTGATAGGCAGCCACTGCATTGACGATCCGGTCGGCGCCCACTTCCTTCGGATTATCGTAGTAGATGGGCATTCCCGTCTTTATACCGGGCTCAACGTAGAGCGGTTTTATTTCGAAATACTTCTCACAGAGGTCATCAATAATTCCCACCATGGGCGGTACCACGCAGGATACAATAATATCCTTCATATCCCGCGAGTTGATTTTCGACGAATGGTAGAGGTTCTGAATAAGTACCCCGTATTCGTCGGAGGTGCGTTCCGGCAGTGTTACAACACGCCAGTTGCTCACAAGACTATCGCCGTCAAAAACCCCGATGACGGTGTTGGTATTACCCACATCAATGACCAGCAGCATATGAGGCCTCATTCAAATTGTAGATCACCGGAAATAACTTTCGATATCTTGCCATCGTCGTCCTGGACGAGAAGAAACCCATCCTCATCGATACCAACGGCGTGGCCCGAGATACGCGCGCCCGCAACATCGATCAGGACTCGCCTTCCGGTTGTCTGCTCGAAAGCTCGAAAGCGTTCGATAATCGCATCGAAATCCGATGATGTATACAGGCAGTACCCGTAGTCCAGTCGATTGAGAAGTTTAAAGAGGACATCCTTCACGGAGACCGAGTAGCCGATTTCAAGGTACAGTGACGTTGCTATCTCGGAAAGCTCCGGAGGAATTTCGTATCTCGTACAGTTTACGTTGATACCAACTCCAAGCACGAGGAAGTCCTCACCGTTGACATCCTTGCCCATTTCCAGGAGTATACCCGAAATCTTCTTGCCTGTAACCATAACGTCGTTGGGCCACTTGATGAATACCCCCTTGGCTATATAGTCCGACAGCGTTTCGGCCACCGCCACGGTCGCCAACAGCGTCAGGAATGAAGTCTTTCTCAGTGAAATTCTCGGCCTGAGCAGAACGGACATATAGAGGTTCTGGCCGCCGGGAGAAGACCATTGTTTGCCCCGACGCCCCTTGCCCCGGCGCTGACGCCGGGCGACGACGACCCACCCTTCCTGTCCCCCCTTCTGGGCCAGTTTCATCGCGTCCTGGTTGGTGGAATCGGTCTCATCGATCGAGATGATCTCCCGACCCATCACCCTGGTCTTGAGCATGCCCTTGATGAAGTAGGAAAGGTCCTCGCTCATGGTGTCTCTATTTTCATATTGATGTCGACCGATCGGGCCGAATGGGTGAGGAATCCCATGGAGATAAAATCGACACCGATCCGGGCATAGTCGCCGATCGTATCGGGCCTCATATTCCCCGAGACTTCGACCGGCGCTCGGCCGGCAACCAGGGATACCGACGATGCCGCCTGTTCGGGTGTCATGTTATCCAATAGAAGTATATCGGCCCCGGCCTCCAGGGCCTCATCGATCTCGGCGGCGTTCTTGACCTCCACCTCGATCCTGGCCGTGTGGGGAGCCCGCCGCCTGGCCCGGGTAACGGCGTTAGTAATGCCGCCGGCCGCAGTAATGTGGTTGTCCTTGATCAGCACGCCGTCGGATAGCGAAAAGCGGTGGTTTGCGCCCCCACCCATACGCACCGCGTATTTCTCGAGGGCGCGCCAGCCGGGGGTCGTCTTTCGGGTATCGACGACTACGGTCTCTGTCCCCGCGATCCGCTGGACGCATTGGTTCGTCAACGTGGCGATACCACAAAGACGCATGAGAAAGTTGAGCGCCGTTCGCTCTCCCGAAAGGAGGGTCTTGGTAGGACCGGAGACCCTCGTAATAAGGTCGCCTTTGGAAACGCCGTCTCCATCCCGCTTCTCGTCCTGAAAGGTTACCGAATCCCCAAGGCGATTGAAGACCGCCGCAAATACCGGCAGTCCCGCCAGGATCAGGCCTTCCTTGGCCCGCACCACGGCAACGGACCGAGAGTCGTCAGGAATCGTCGCGTCGGTCGTGATGTCGCCGCCGCCGAGGTCTTCTGTCAGCGCCAGGTCGATAAGCGCCATGACGTGGGGGGTCAGCTGCATCCGTTCAATTCCTCCCCGGTAGACCCGCAAGATGCTCCCGTCGCAAGGCACCCTCCCCTCGGGGCCGCTTGTCGGGAAGATACGTGTTCTAGATCCTTAATTTCCGCCTTTTTTGAAATAGTCCTCAAGTCGGTCGATACTTTCGGCCACCCGCTCTTTCTTGGAGACGAGCACCGCCATCCGATCCTTCTCCTTTAAGACGACCTCTTCGGGCGCCTTTTTTACGAATTCGTCGTTTCCGAGTTTCCGATTGACCTTGTCGATCTCTTCATTGACCTTTTCTATCTCCGAGGAAAGCCGTTTCCTCTCTTCATCGAATTCTATGACACCGGCAAGAGGAATATAGACGGTAAAGGGTCCGCACACGGCCGTGGCCGACGCCTCGGGCCGGGAGATCGATTCGCCAAGTTGGACTTCCTCGACACCCGCCAGGGTTTTTATATATTCGACGTTTTCTCGGATAACGGCCTGATCCTTGTCTTTGGCCGATATGATCGCCACGAGCCTCTTTTTCGGGTGGATGTTCATCTCGCCCCGGACGTTCCTGATCCCCGTGACGAGGATCTGGACCTGTTCGAAGTCTCGCTCTGCCGCAGCATTAACGAGCGAATCGTTTCTGACCGGGAACGGCCCGGTTACGAGACAACCCGTTGCTCCCGGAATCTTCGTATGGAGCTCTTCGGTGACAAACGGGATGATCGGATGAAGCAGCCGTATCACCGTGTCCAGACAATAGACCAGGATGTCCCTGACCCGTTTTACGGCAATCGTGTCATCGGAAGAGAGGTATATTTTGCTCACCTCAAGATACCAGTCGCAAAACTCGTGCCACGCAAACTGGTAGAGGGCCCCTGCGGCGTTATTGAATTCGTAGTCCTCCAGGGCCTGCGTGGCCTGTCCCGTCACCGTCTCAAGGCGGCTCAGAATCCAGCGGTCGGCCGGCGATAAATCCCTGTCCCCGAAATCATAGTCGGGTACGTACCCGTCGTCAAGGTTCATCGTGACGAATCGGGCTGCATTCCAGAGCTTATTGATGAAGAACCGGTATCCCTCGATCCTCCCCTCCGAGAGCTTGACGTCCCGCCCCATAGCCGCAAAGGCCGCCAGCGTAAACCGGAAGGCATCGGCGCCGTATTTGTCGATGATCGTCAGCGGGTCGATGACGTTACCCTTGGACTTGCTCATCTTGGATCCCTGCTCGTCCCGGACCAACGCATGGATGTATACGTCCCGAAACGGAACCTCTTTTTTGAAGTAGAGGCCCATCATCATCATTCGGGCAACCCAGAAAAAAAGGATATCGAACCCGGTCACCAGAACGGACGTGGGATAGTAGACCGCCAGGTCTTTTGTCTCGTCGGGCCAGCCGAGAGTTGAAAACGGCCACAACGCGCTGGAAAACCAGGTGTCCAGCACGTCCGTTTCCTGCCTGAGGTTCGCGCCGTTGCACGCGGTGCACGCCGCCGGCGCCTCCATTGAGACGATGACTTCCCCGCAGTCTTCGCAGTACCAGGCGGGAATCCGATGGCCCCACCAAATCTGCCGTGAAACGCACCAGTCCCGGATGTTATACATCCACTCGAAGTAGGTCTTCTCCCACTGCTTGGGTACGATCCGCGTCCTGCCGTCTTCGACGGCTTTAATCGCCTCTTTTGCCAGGACATCGGCCTTCACGAACCACTGCTTCTTGAGAATCGGCTCGATGACCGTCTGGCACCGATAGCACGTCCCTACCGGCACGGGGTAATCTTCAATTTTTTCAAGCAGTCCGGCCGTGTTGAGATCTTCCACGACCTTGTCCCGCGCTGCCCATCTATCCATCCCCACGTACGGTCCCGCATTTTCGTTCATTGCACCGTCATCGTCAATAACCACCACGCGCTCAAGTCCGTGGGTGTTGCCGATTTGAAAGTCATTCAAATCGTGGGCGGGCGTGACCTTGAGCGCCCCGGTACCGAATTCCGTACTGACGTACGCGTCGAAGATAATGGGAATCTCTCGCTCGATGATGGGAAGGAGCGCCTTTTTCCCCGCCAGCCCCTCGTATCGTTTATCGCCGGGATTGACCGCTACGGCGGTATCACCGAACATTGTCTCGGGCCTCGTGGTGGCCACCGTGATATACGCCCCGCTGCCGTCGGTAATCGGATAGCGGATGTGATAGAGGTGCCCTCTCCGCTGGTCATGCACAACCTCGAGATCGGCCAGCGCTGTATGGCATCGTGGACACCAGTTTATGATGTAATCGCCCCGGTAGATAAGCCCGTCATTATAGAGTGTTACAAATACCAGCTTCACGGCCCGGGAAAGACCCTCGTCCATTGTGAAGCGCTCGCGGCTCCAGTCACAGGAGGCGCCAAGCTTCTTGAGCTGGTTAATGATCACCCCGCCGTATTTCGCCCGCCACTCCCATACCCGCTGCACAAAGGCCTCCCGTCCCACGTCGTGGCGGGATTTGCCTTCCTTGGCCAGCTCCTTTTCCACCACGTTCTGGGTGGCGATCCCTGCGTGATCGGTCCCGGGCATCCAGAGGGTGTTTCTGCCCTGCATCCGTTTCATTCGGATAAGGATATCCTGCAGGGTATTGTTGAGGGCGTGCCCCATATGGAGTGATCCGGTAACATTCGGCGGGGGAATGACGATCGAATAGGGTTGGCTCGTTGACGAATTATCAGCCCGGAAGAGGCCTTCCCGCTCCCAGTATTCGTACCATTTGTCTTCAATATGCGCCGGATTGTAGCCCTTGTCTTCCACGCTGCGTGACCCCGTTATCAAGAAAACGACAAAAAATGAGGGGATGGTTCATCCCCTAATGGAAAAACGGTTGGGTTGCGTCTCTATATGTTCCCTACGCCTTCTCACCCTTGAGACGCTTGATCTCCTGTTTAATAAGTTCCTCGGCCAGTTCCGGGACTACTTCCCAGACTACCTTCTCGATAACTTCCCGGACGATCTTGTCCACCGCGATTGAGACGTCCTTCTGATCGAGGGATCCCATCGACTCGCCTGTTGCCGGTGCCTTGCCCGGGCCTTCTCGCTCGGACGGTATTTCTTCCGAGAACTCCTCAAAGTCGAACGTCTGCGGCTCCGGCCGGCCGTCCCCGCTCTCCTCTTCCAGGGGCTCTTCATCAAATGAGCTCAAGTCGACTTCAAATTCCCGCGTCGCGGGCTTTCGGCCGGTATCGGGAGCACTGTCGGTCTTTGGAGAGAACTCCGCCATCTCCTCTTCGGTCGTCCTGCGGATCAGGGTTTCAAATTCTTCCTCAGTCTTCTCTGTGGCGATCGTCCTTGTCTTTTCGGAGACGGGTTCTTCTTCCCATTCGAGTTCTATCGGTCCCTCATCGACCGAGTCTTCTATAAAAATGTCATCTGATTGCTGAGCGGCGGCCTCCATCGTCTCCGTCGAAGATTCTTCGAAATCCTCCACGATCATATCTTTATCGAACGATTCGGCCACCCGGTGTTCCGATCCTATCGACGGTGCGTCTTCATCCGATATAAGGATCTCCTCATCGGCTCCGGAAACGCTGATCTCCTCGGCCTCCGGCGTATTCTGGACGGCTATTTCCGCGTCACCCGTTTCTTCTTCAAGGAATTTTTCCAGTTCATCTTCACTGATCTCTTCACCCAGTTCGAAGTCCTCGACCTCGACGTCGCTCGGTTTGCCTTCCCTTACGAAAAACTCGTCGGAAACCGCTTCCTCCCGTGAAGGTGCTTCCTTGGCCGACTCCTTTACGGGGGCTTTCTCCTCCGTCAGTGGGGCCTTACGCTCAGTCGACAATCCCGCCACTTCATCCCCGGATTTTGCTCCCCCTTTGCCCCCCGTAATATCCTCAAACTCCTCGACGGACCATATATCCTCTCCCTCATGTTCCATTACGGGCCGCCCGGCATCCTCCCCTTCTACTTCCCAGCCGGTCTCAATATCTTCCGTTACGGTCGCTTCGTCGGCACTCGTCGGCTTCTCTGCCGGTTTTTCTCCGTATTGTGCTTCGACGGGTGTCTCGAAATCGATATCAACCTCACTAATATCCACCGGTTTTTCCCGAGACACTCGCAGCTTGGCCGCCATTTCCTTAACCTTGTTGATCAGCGTGTGCGATTCGAAAGGTTTCTTGATGAAATCGTCCGCACCGACTTCGGCCGCCCTGTCCGCGTCGAAAGGCTCAAAGGTGCCCGTCAGGAGGATGATCGGGATATCCTTGAGGTCGGCATTCCCCTTGATCTCCTGGCAGACCTGATAGCCGTCCTTGTCCGGCATAACGACATCCAGCAGGATCACGTCGGGTTTGATCTCTTTCGCCTTGGAGATGGCCTTGGAGCCGTTATCTACGATTGTGAGATCGAAGTCCTCATGGGCAAGGGTAATACTCACAACCTTCTGGATTGTTACGCTGTCGTCGGCAAGCAGGATTTTTTTTGGCATGGCATTTAACCTGATAAAGGTTACCTATGATGCGGGGGCAAGTGCGTGCATATTGAGTATGATAAAATTCCGATTATTATGAGTGCCTCGAGCCCTGAAGAAGTTCTTCATAACCCCTTTGAATTCCATCGGAATCGCCTCCGGCTCCCGTTCAAGCTGTACGACTTCGTAGCTCCCGTCTATAGAAAACCCGATAGTCTCCGAGCCGACCCGCACAAGAACGCCGATTTTGCTGCTGTCCTGACCGTTCATGCTCAGCCGCTTTTTCAGGTTCAGATAAGGAACCGGTCTTTTTTCATGTATAATGAATCCCCAGAAGAAAGCGGACAGCAGCGGTATCCGATATATTCTTTCAATAGAAACGACCTTAACGATGTCCGAAATGGGAACCCCGAACGTCCTTTTCTCAAGGGCAAAGAGGAAATATTGCCGTTCAATCACGCCGTTAAGGAGTCCTATCGAGAAACAAGAAAATCCGCGGGTATCTGACTATCGCCTGCATAACCTCTGACCATTCAGATTAGGCCCCACGGCCGATTCTTTATACGGCCTAACGGGAGGCCCATGCCCGCTCCATGAGCCGCGGCGTATCCAAAAAGAGGATGAGGTCTTCCTTCTTCAGGAGCATTCCTTGATACACCGCCGTATCGTTGTTTTGAGCGATTTCGGGAAAGGAGAAAAAGGTCAATTCGTTATCCCGGTGCACCCCCTCAATACGGTCGACGATCATGCCCATCTTCCCGGGCCCGTCCCCCCCGCTTTTCTTGAGGATGATCATACTCCGAAGGCTTCCGATTTTATGAGGAGCCCCGATACCGAAGTATTTCTCCAGGTCGAGTATGGGGACCTTCGCGCCCCTCAGCTCCACCGTTCCCAGCATATACTTCCTGTCGGAATCCATCGTTATATCGGTAAACTGGATGATCTCCGACAGGTTCTCTACCCTGATCGCAAACTTGATTTCCCCGGCCGAGAAGACCGTAATGAGGCTCTGTCCGGCTTCCTGTTCTTGACTTCGTCCAATCACCGGGAATCGCCCCTCTATGTTCCGGGGTTGATAAGTCTGCTCCGGCCCGCTTAATAGTTAGCCCTTACAGTAATAATTACATGGAAAAAAGTATCATAATCGCCATAAACTGTCAAGTATTTATTCTTTCCTTCTAGGGGGCTTACGTCACGCAACATAATGAAATCACAATAGATTTCTGTATTTTTTCTCCGTCGTGCGTATCGCCCTCCCGCTCTCCCCGCGGCTATCGTCCATCCCGGGGAAAACGGCCTTTCTGCATGGGCCCCTCCGCGGGTATTCTTGACATCGACACCCGTATGGAGTATAGTTAGAAAATAGATTGGAGGAGTGAAATGACGGATATCATGGAAAAGATCCACTGGCTGGGCCATTCCGCTTTTGCCGTCTACGGCTCCCGGACGGTTTTCTTCGATCCTTACCGCATCGCCGGTTCGAGGAAGGCCGACCTCGTCCTGGTCTCTCACACCCATGCCGACCATTTCTCCACTGAAGACATCGCCAAGGTTGCCGGAGAAAAATCGACACTCATTATTTCGTCGGATGCAAAGCCGGACTATCCCGCCAACGTCATAACGATGCGTCCGGGAGACTCTACCCAACTCATGGGACTGACGATCGAGGCCGTTTGCGCCTATAACCTCACCAAGCCCTTTCACCCCCGGGCAAACAACTGGCTGGGTTATATCCTCACCATCGACGGAATGCGTATCTATCACGCGGGAGATACAGACTTCATCCCCGAGATGAAGGGGCTTTCCGCCGACGTCGGTCTTATTCCCGTCGGGGGCACCTATACCATGACGCACGAGGAGGCGGCCCAGGCCGTCAAAGCCATGAAGCTCTCTTGCGCCGTCCCCATGCACTGGGGGGGAGTCGTCGGCACCGAGAAGGACGCCGAGGCGTTCAAAACACTCGTGGGAACGGCGGCCGATGTGATTATCATGAAAAAAGAGGGCTGATACCCGCCGGCTCGACTCCGGGTCGAGCGTCCTGCCGTATCGGCGCTCCCCGGGTCTGTCTTTCGCTTCCCACCGATACAACAGGTATAATGAGGTACGTTGTCGCTGTCGTGATCCTTGTCTTGCTCTGTGTCGGCGCCGCTGTGCCGACTGCTTCCCATGCCCGGGACGAGGGCACCGTCGGGTATCTGACCGTAACCGTCCCGTTGGAGGATACCGGGGAAATCCCGTGCGCTGTCTGGTACCCGGCCGGCGGCGGCAAGACCCGGGCCGTCTACGACCTCGGGACGTTTTCGCGTTCCGGCCGAGCCCGTACCGATGCAAAACCCAACGCCTCGGGGGGCCCGTATCCACTCGTCGTCTATTCTCACGGCTACGCGGGATGCTCCGTTTCATCGGCATATCTCTGCGAGGCGCTTGCCGCCGCCGGTTTCGTCGTCGCGGCACCCGACCATTCCGACGACCTCAAGCTCTACTCCCTTTGCCCCGGATGCCGTCCCGAACCCTTTGTGGGATTAAAGATCCTCTTTTCGGCTATTGATTTGGCCAACCACCTTTCCGCGGGAGACTACGACGTCCAAGACTTCCGATACCGTTTTATCCAGATCAAGGCTGTGATCGACTACCTCCTGGCCGAAAACGGTGATGATCGGTCACCCTTCTTCGGCCTGATCGATGCCGGGCATATCGGCGCCGCCGGACACTCACTCGGCGGATTCTCGGTTACGGTCGCGGCGGGGGCGCGGGACGTCGGAATCGATTTTCCGATCGACGCCGTCGTCTCGATGTCCGGGCCCGGCGGGAAGGCCTTTACCTGCGCCGACATGGGACGGATTACTATCCCGGTAATGCTCATGTATGGAAAACAGGAGGAAGGGCCCTGGGAAAAGGGAACGGGGCTTCTGGCTCAATACCGGTGCCTTGCCGGCTCAAAATTTCTTATGGGACTGGCCGGGGGAGACCACCTGGCCTTTGCCGAGCGATTAGCCTTCAATTCTTCCCCGAACGGCAGGCGCACCCGAAAGGCCGACAAGCTCCACGGCCTCATATCGCGCCGCACCACGGCCTTCTTCGAGCTTTATCTGGCCGGAAATAAAGGGGCCGCCGAAATCCTCGAAGAGAATGATCCGGGACTTATCCCCTGCTATTGCTCGTTCTGAGAGGAACCCCGCGTGACGGCCGTAACCGCCCGGGCCAGTACCGCGAACTCCTCGACCGAGCAGGTCTCCCCTCTTCGGCCCAGATCGATCCCCGATCCGTTTCCAATCATATTAAGTTGTTGCCCGGCCTCGCTGCCGAGGAGCGGCTTCAGCGCGTTTCTGAGGGTCTTCCTTCGGTTGGAGAAGGCCGCTCTGACAACCCGTGAAAACGTATTGATGTCCCCCACGTCCGCCCGCGGGTCGTTACGAATCTCAAAGATCACGACGGCCGAATCTACCTTCGGCCTCGGGTAGAAATTGCCGCTGCCGACGACCAGAGCCACCGATATATCGGCAAACAGCGACGCGGAGATCGTCAGCACGCCGTACTCCTTGGTACCGGGGTGGGCGGTTAGCCGCAAGGCCACCTCCTTCTGGAGCATCAGGACGATCCGCCGGATATACCGGCGACAATCCAGCAGACGAAAGATCAGGGGGGTGGAGATGTTATAGGGGAGGTTGGCCACGACCTTGAACCTGGCGCCTATCGATGAGCCAAGGGCGTGAAAGTCGTACCGAAGGGCGTCGCCGAAGACTACCTCGAGCCGATCCGAGCCGATCGTCTCGGCGATGAGGGAGGCCAATTTTTTGTCCGACTCGATAACGACGGTTCGGCCGGCCCGACGAACGATATCGGCGGTCAGCGCACCGGTCCCCGGCCCTATCTCCACCACCACATCGTCGGGCCCGAGGTCGGCAAGGGCGACGATCTTCTCCGCGATTGCGTTATTGATCAGGAAGTGCTGTCCCCTCCCCTTGTAGGGGAAGATTCCCGACTGTCGGAGGGTGTCTTTAAGGGAGGTCATGTTTCTCGTTTCCGAGCCCTGGCCTTCCTCATGTAGAGGACGGCTCCCAGCGTAAGGAGATACACGGCGATTGCCGACAGAAGTCCGAGGATTAGAAATCCCGTCATGATTGAGAGAACCGCCTGACGCCCGAGGGAAAAGAGCTCCACGAAATCCTTCCATATACCCTCCGGCATCGTCAGGGAGTAGCCGAGGACATACGATCCCAGTTTTATTTCGAATAAATATATAAACGTCATGGTAACCGGATTATTGACGAAAGTGGCCAGGACCGCGGCCGGCCGGCTCGCTCTAAAGACGAGCGCAAGGCCTAATGCCGCAACGGTGTGAATCCCCAGAAAAGGGGAGAGGGCCAGAAAGACACCGATTGCCGCCCCGAGAGCGATCTGCGCCGGAGAATTGTCGGAAAAGACGAGCGTCCGTATCTGCGTTCTGAGGCTCGTTCCTTTCGCCGGGAGGCCTTCGTAGATGCGCTTTCTGAGAGAGGGGCGGGGCGCCTTCGTCTGTGCGGGCGTGTGATTCAGATTGTCCATCGGGATACCGCATTCAAGGTAAGGTTATTGAGAGCGGCCTCGTGCGCCCTGATCCTTCCAACCGCGGCGATCATCGCCGCGTTGTCCGTGCACAGATGTTTCGGGGGCAGAAGGACCCTTGTGCCTCTTTTGGAGGCCCGCTCGTCCATGACCGTCCTAAGCCGTGTGTTGGCCGCAACACCTCCCGTAACGACGATAGTATCTATTGATTCTCTCCTGGCCAGATCGAGGGTCTTTGAGACCAGGACGTCGATCACCGCCTCCTGAAAACCGGCGGCTATCCTGCCGATGAGCGCCTCATCCAAGGCTTCCGCGGCGGCCACGACGTTGCGCGCCGCCGTCTTTATGCCGGAAAAAGAGAAGTCATGCGAGCCCTTTTTCATGTACGGGCGGGTGAATTCCACCGGCTCTCCTCGAACGCGATTGGCCGCCGATTCGATGGCTCTGCCCCCCGGATAGCCGAGCCCGAGGAGCTTTGCCACCTTATCGAAGGCCTCCCCGGCCGCGTCGTCCAGGGTCTGTCCCATCAGCATGTACTCCCCCTCTCGGCGGGCAATATAAAGATTCGTGTGCCCGCCGGAAACTACGAGCGCCACAAAGGGATATGCGGGCCGATTCGGCGTGAGGAAGCTTGAAGCGATATGTCCCTCGATGTGGTTGATCCCCAAAAGCGGGATAGATCGGGACAGGGAGAGCGCTTTGGCGGCCGAGACCCCCACTACCAGCGATCCCACCAACCCCGGCCCCCGGGTGACGGCAATAACATCGATATCCGAAAGGGCCGCCCGGGCCGAGGACAGTGCATGATCGATGATCGGGATTATGTTCTCGACATGCTTTCGTGACGCCAGTTCCGGCACCACCCCGCCGAATCGGCCGTGGACCTCGTCCTGAGAGGAGACGACGGAGCTCAGTATCTCGAAATCATCCTTGAGAACGGCGGCGCAGGTGTCATCGCACGATGTATCTATCCCTAAAACCAGCATTGGTAAAATATCTATTGAGGTTGTTGCCTATTTCGAATAGACTATAAAGATACACGCGCTTGGCCAATAAGTCAATAAGGGACCGTCTGGATGGACGATATAAATTTTAGCAGGGTTCTGACCGTCGGCGAGCTGACGGGCCTGATTACCGGACTCCTGGACGAGGCCTTTCCCTCCGTCTGGGTCCAGGGAGAGATATCGGGCCTGACCACCCCTTCGTCCGGCCACGTCTATTTTACCCTGAAGGACGACGTCGCCCAGATTCGTGTGGTCATATTCAAGAACCAGGCACGCTCCCTCGGGTTCTTTGCGCCCCCTGTACGATCGGCTGACGAGCCCGATGGAACCCTGTTTTCCCGCGCCGCCCGACCGAATATACAACCCCCCTGGCGCCCCGCCGACGGCCAACATGTCCTGGTGATGGGACGTATCGGGGTATACGCGCCCCGGGGGGAGTATCAGCTGATCGCCGACCACGTCGAGCCCGTCGGCTACGGGGCGATGATGCTGGCCATGGAAGAGCTCAAGAAGCGCCTGGCCGGCAAGGGATATTTCGACGCCGACCGAAAACGAAAGCTCCCCTTTCTGCCCGCGAGGATTGCCGTTGTGACCTCGGCCACCGGCGCGGCCCTTTTCGACATCCTCAAGGTCATCCTCGGGAGGTTCCCCAAGAGCCGTATTCTCATCGTCCCCGTCCGGGTGCAGGGCGAAGGGGCCGAACACGAGATCGCCCGGGGGGTACAACTCGTCAACCGGATGAGGCTTGCCGACGTAATCATTGTGGGAAGGGGAGGCGGGTCGCTTGAGGACCTCTGGGCATTTAACACCGAAGTAGTTGCAGACGCCCTGTTCGCCTCCGAGATTCCCGTAATTTCCGCCGTCGGCCATGAGATCGATTTCACTATCGCCGATCTCGTCGCCGACGTCCGCGCGCCCACCCCCACCGCCGCGGCTCAATTAGTGACCCCGAAGCTCGATGATCTTTTTATGACACTGGACACGATCCAGCAGCGAATGACCGCACAGATGAGATATCGAGCCGCCCGATACCGGGAGCGGCTCGTGACGCTGGGTATGAGGATAAAAAGTCCGAAACAAGATATCGACCGATTCGCCCTCCGATTCGCGATGGCATCTTCCCGGTTGAGGTCGGCAGTGGACGCCCGTGTATACGAGAGGAAGTCCGCCCTGGCCTCCCTCTCCCATGCCCTGGCAAGACTCTCGCCTGAGGCCGTGCTTGCCCGGGGCTATTCCATTACCGAGCGGGCCGACGACGGAAAGATCGTCCGGAGCGCGTCGGACATCGACATCGGCCGAACCGCGCGAATCAGGCTCCATGAAGGAACACTTATCGCGGATATCATAGGAAAGGAACCCGATGAAGAATCTTAGGACCGTGCTCGTTGGCGTTGTGTTGATTCCCCTCGTATTCGCGACCGTCACGGCGGCTGTGAACATCGACGTGCCGGGCAGGGTTACACAGGGCGGAATCTACGTCGTTACGCTTTCCGGAGACGATACAGTGATGTCTGCCAGGGGCATCTTCGCGCGCCGCAACGTCCATTTTAACCCGACCGGCGTCTCCGGATCATTCACGGGGCTCCTGGGAGTGGACCTGTCCGCATCTCCCGAGGTGAGAACCCTCGTCGTCACCGTCAAGAAAAGCAACGGGATCACCGAGACGCTGACCAGGAGCATTACGATCACCAGGGGAGACTTTTCCGTCCAGCGTTTGACGATGGACGAGAAGTGGGCAAATAAGCCTGACGAGGCGACGCTTAAACGTATCGAGCGCGAAACCGGAGTCGTCACCGCGCTATATGCCACCGAGACCCCCCGCAGGCTCTGGTCGGAGGCCTTTATGATGCCGCTGATCGGCGGAATTACCGGGGCGTTCGGGCTGGCGCGGTACATTAACGGCAAGCCGTCGTCCCCCCACAGCGGCATAGATATCGCCGCGGTTACCGGAACGCCGGTTGTCGCCGCCAACGACGGCACGGTGGCCCTGGTGATGGACATGTACTATTCCGGCCTATCGCTCTTTATCGATCACGGCCAGGGCCTCTACACGATGTATTTTCACCTCTCGGACGTCCTGGTTACCGGGGGCGAGTCCGTAAAGAGGGGACAGGCCATCGCCCGTGTCGGTGCCACCGGCCGGGTCACCGGCGCGCACCTCCACTTCGGCGCACGCCTCAACTACAACAAGGTCAACCCGGCCGAGCTAATGGGCAAGCGTATTGACTGAAATCGTTTTCCTTGACTTTATATAGGGGAAGTAATAATATTGTAAGTTAGATAAGAGGCATAGTCTGATGGTAAGGACCGGGTGGCAATGGGCGACATAGATTTTGATTCCGGGCTCAAGAAGCTTGAGGGAATCGTCCAGCAACTGGACACGGGTGAGCTTTCTCTTGAGCAATCCCTTAAAATATTCGAGGAGGGAATCGATCTGGTGGGTCTGCTTACCAGGAAATTGGATGAGGCCGAAAAGAAGATAGAAACCCTGACCCAGACAGAGGATGGATCGATCACGATAAAAGACTTCGATCCCAACTGACACGAACACATACCGCACACCATAAACCATATACCAATAGGGTCCCGATCAAATCCCGGGAATTAACGGCCGATACGTGACTACGGCGGCATTACGACGAGGAGGGAGTATCTTTAACCTCTCCGACTACCTGGCAAAGAGGAACACGCTCATCGACGACGCCCTGACAAGGATCACCGACGAGATCGATGACGCGTCGGGAAGACTCAAAGAGGCCGTTAGATACAGCGTCTTTGCCGGCGGAAAACGCATTCGGCCGATTTTAGCGATATCCGCGACCGAAGCGGTGGGCGGAAACGTGGATGATGCCGTTACTGCCGGGGCGGCCATCGAATGCATCCATACCTATTCTCTCATCCATGACGATCTGCCGGCCATGGATGACGATGATTTTCGCCGGGGCGTGCCCACCAGCCATCGGGTCTTCGGCGAGGCAACCGCGATCCTGGCGGGAGATTGCCTGTTGACGAATGCCTTCTCGGTCCTCTCGGATGCGTCCCGCTTCTCGGCTGACGGCTCCCGCCTGCTCAAGGTCATTCACGAAATAGCCGAGGCCTCCGGCGACAAGGGAATGGTCGGCGGCCAGGAAACCGATCTTGAATCGGAAGGCGGTGAGATCGATCTCCCGTCCCTCGAATTTATCCATATCCGCAAGACCGGCGCCCTGATCGTCGCTTCGGTCAGGGCGGGGGCCATCCTCGGCGGCGGCACCGAGCCGCAGGTAAGGGCGTTGACCGATTACGCCAAGCACCTGGGATTGGCATTTCAGATAACCGACGATATCCTTGACGTAATCGGAACGAGGCAGAAGATGGGCAAGGAGACCGGAAAAGACCACGTCCGAGGCAAGGCGACCTATCCGGCACTGCTGGGACTGACCCAGTCCAAAGAGCGGGCACAGGAGTTGGTCGATCGGGCGCTGGCCTCCCTCTCCGATTTCGGCGACGACGCCCGGCCGCTTCGGGCGATCGCGCGGTTTGTTATCGAACGACAGGCTTAGACACATGACACCGCTCCTCGACGATATCAACAACCCCCAGGACATCAAGAAGCTTTCCATTGAACAACTTCCCACTCTGGCCGAAGAGATCAGGCGGACTATTATCGATACAATATCCAAGACCGGCGGGCACCTGGCCTCGAGCCTCGGCACCGTCGATCTGACGCTTGCCCTCTATTTCGTCTTTGACCCCGGGGTCGATCAAATCGTCTGGGACGTCGGCCATCAGGCCTATTCTCATAAAATACTTACCGGCCGTAAAGACACCTTCTCGACGATCAGAAAACTCGGGGGTATCTCCGGCTTTCCCAAGATCGAGGAGAACCGCTACGATAACTTCGGCACCGGCCACAGTTCCACCTCTATTTCTGCGGCCCTCGGCATATCCACCGCGAGATGCCTTTTGGGCGAATGCGGGAGGGTCATCGCCGTTATCGGCGATGGTTCCATGACCGGGGGGCAGGCCTTTGAGGCACTCAACCAGGCGGGACACCTCCAAAAAAACGTTATCGTCGTCCTTAACGACAACGAGATGTCCATCGATCCCAACGTCGGCGCCCTTTCCTCATTTCTGTCCCGTAAGCTCTCCACCAAGACTATTCTGCGAATGAAAAAGGAGATCGAGATCTTCCTGCGTTCGTTTCCGATGATAGGCGAGGAGATGGTCAAGATAGCCAAACGGGCCGAGGATGCCATCAAGGGATTTTTCACCCCCGGCATGCTGTTTGAGGCCATGAACTTCCAGTATTTCGGACCCATAGACGGCCATCGAATCGACCAACTGGTGGAGACTTTCAATAATATAAGGAGTATCGACGCACCGATCGTCGTCCATGTCCTCACCAAAAAGGGAAAGGGCTACAGACCCGCCGAAAAATATCCAACACGATTTCACGGCATCGGGCAGTTTGACGTGGCCACCGGAAAGCCCGTCAATTCCGGTTCGACCATCCCCACCTATACACGGGTCTTCAGCAAGACCCTCCTCAAGTTAGCCGCGAAAAACGACAAGATTGTGGCCATCACCGCGGCCATGGCCGAGGGAACGGGGCTTTCGTCCTTCGCGAATAAGTATCCCGACCGCTTCTACGACGTCGGGATCGCCGAACAGCACGCCGTCACCTTCGCGGCGGGGCTGGCAACCCAAGGGTTCATCCCGGTTATCGCCATTTATTCGACGTTTCTCCAGCGCGCCTACGATCAGGTGCTCCACGACGTATCGCTCCAGAACCTCCCGGTGATCATCGCCATCGATCGGGGAGGGATCGTCGGGGAGGACGGTCCCACCCATCACGGCATCTTTGACATCGCCTACCTCCGATGCGTACCCAACCTCACGCTTATGGCGCCCAAAGATGAAAACGAACTCGCCCGAATGCTGGCGACCGCCGTTGAGATGAGACGGCCCGCCGCCATCCGTTACCCCCGGGGAAGAGGTACCGGCGTAAAGCTCGACACCAACCCCAGGCCGCTTCCCGTCGGCCGGGCCGAGGTCATCCGGGAAGGCGACGACATCACGATCATTGCCCTTGGATCGATGGTGGCGCCCGCCGTCGAGGCGTCCGAACGGCTCAGCAACATGGGGATAGAATCCACCCTCATTAATGCGCGCTTCGTCAAACCCTTGGATGTAGATACCATCCTACACCACGCCTTCCGGACTGGTACCGTCCTGACCGTTGAAGAGGGGATCCTCTCGGGAGGTTTCGGCAGCGCCGTCATCGAGGAGATAATGCGGTCGGACGCCTCGGGTATAACCGTCAAATCTTTAGGAATCCCCGACCGGTTCGTCGAACACGGCCCGCAGGAAATCCTCCGGGACACATATGATCTTTCCGCCCGGGGAATCACCAAGGCCGCCCTCGGGATGGTTGCCGCCAGGGCCGCACGGATCAATGAAAACGTCGACATCAAAGGATAAGGAGCGGCTAGACACCCTGCTTGTCGATCGGGGGCTCGCCGACTCCCGCCAAAAGGCCAGGGCCGTGATTCTCGCAGGCGCAGTCCTGGTAGAAGGGACGCGCGTCGATAAGGCCGGCGCCATGATCGTCCGCGACGCCGAAATCGCCGTTACCTCGCCGGCCTGCCCCTATGTCGGCCGGGGGGGAACGAAGCTCGAGGGGGCACTGGCGGAGTTCGGCATAGACGTCTCGGGGCTGGTCATCCTGGACGTGGGGGCCTCCACCGGGGGGTTCACCGATTGCCTGCTCAAAAAAGGGGCCGGCGCGATATACGCGCTGGATGTCGGTTACGGTCAGCTCGATTGGCGGCTGCGCACCGATAAGCGGGTCACCGTCATGGAACGAACCAACATCCGGCAAGCCCAAAAGGCGGATTTCGGCCGAGAAATCGACGGGGCCGTCATCGATGTATCGTTTATTTCGCTTTCTCTCGTCCTGCCGGCAGTCCACGGGATCGTCCGTACCGGGGGATTTGTCATCGCACTGATCAAACCCCAGTTCGAGGTAGGTAAAAGGGACGTGGGAAAGGGCGGAGTGGTAAAAGATCCCGAAAAACATCGGGAGGTCATAGAGCGAATCGCGCAGGCGGCCCGGGAGATCGGCTTTGAGGTGGCGGGTACCGTCCAATCTCCGCTCATAGGCCCAAAAGGAAACAAGGAATTTTTTATATATCTGAAAAAGGAATAGTCATATGACCCCGAAAGAGACGAAACCCTTTTTTGACACGAGGCTCCCCATCGTGTTTGCCCACCGGGGGGCCAGCGGTACGGTGCCCGAAAACACCATTCCCGCCTTCGAAGAAGCGATGAAAATGGGGGCGACTTATCTCGAAACGGACGTACAGATCACCAGGGACGGCGTCCTGGTGCTGGCCCACGACCCCCATCTGGGGCGAACCGCCGCCGACGCCCGCGAGATCAAGGACCTCACCTTTGAAGAGCTGCAACGGGTCGATGCCGGAGCGTCTTTCACGCCCGACGGCGGCAAGACCTACCCCTTTCGCGGTAAAGGATTTCGGGTCCCGACCCTCGAGGAGTTTCTGAAAAAATTCAAAGACTGCCGGGCCAATATCGAGGTCAAGGACGGGACGGCCGAATCGGCGCGACTTGTCCTTGACATGCTCAAGAAGTATAAGGCCGAAGATCGGGTGCTGCTGGCCTCCGAACGGTCGCAGGCCGGCCCGTACATTCGCAGAGAGGCCCCCCATATTCCCACCAGCGCGTCCCGCAACGAGGTGCTCTCGTTTCTTATCAAGTCGGCCCCCTGCTCCTGTTTCCCTCGGACGGTACACTTTGATGCCCTCCAGGTTCCCGAGTCCGCCCAGGGCATAAAGGTAATCAACAGGACATTCATGGCGGCGGCAAAACGGCTCGGCGTCCAGGTGCACGTCTGGACGATAAACGACGCCGATGATATGATGCGCCTGTTCAGATTGGGCGTCGACGGGATATTTACGGATTTCCCGCAGGTGGGACTGAAGGCGGCCGAGTCGTTCAGATCATGACAATTCGGCGGTAATCAAATGGGCCCCGGTAAAAAACAGCCGATGCGTAACAGGGCATTGCACGTATTGATCGTCGTCTTTTTACTCACGGTCTCCCTGTCGCTACACCTGATCGGTGTCACCCTTGCCTGGCGCGGGCCGCTGGACTCCATCGGCTCGTGGCATTCCCACTGCGCCGACTCCCTGCTGAAATACGGGGTAATACCGACGAGGCTGTCCTACGTCTATTCGGCCGGAGACGTCCCCGCCGACGACCTTAAACTCCGGCTCACTCACCCGATGTTCATCGTAAGCTGGTTAACACCGTTTCGCGCCGTTTTAGGATCCGGGGAGTGGAGCTCACGGCTCGGCGCCGTCTTTCTTTCAATGACATTGGTAGTCTTCATCTATCTTATCTCTCGCCTCGTCCTTGATGAGAAGAAGTCTCTCATTGCCCTTGCCTTCGCGTCTCTTCTGCCGATGGAGGCATATTGGGGAAGGCTTCCTACCGAACAGCTGGCTGCCGTAACCCTGATGACTATTTCGGCTTTCTTCTATCTCTCCTTCATTCTCAAAAATAAGAAGCGCTACGTGGCTCTCTTTTTCCTGTTTCATTTTTTGTCGATAACGGCCGACTGGATTGCCTATTTTCTCCCCATCTCACTCATTATCTTCGAAACGATAGCCGGCAGGAAGAAATATGCGGTCCCGCTCACCTCATTCTTTCTCAACTTCGTCTATTTCGGACTATTTATACTCCACGGATATCTCGTTGGTGGATACGACACGATTCACTTGCTCTTTTCAAAAAGCCTGAACCGCTCGATCATGGGCGTCAATGCCCCCGGGGCCGATCCGTTCTCCATCCCGTTGAAGATCGGCCTCTATTTTACAATACCGCTGTGTATTGCCGGTCTGGTCTGGCTCTACCGCGTGATAAGACAGCGGCGCGACATCGATAGCAAAGACGCGTCTCCGGCAACAATTGCGATGTACCTTCCCCTGCTGTTTCTCTTTATCGCGGCCTTTTGGATACTATCCTTTATGAATTATGTCTCGATCCATGACGTCGCCCTCCATATCCTGAGCCCCTTTTTCGTGCTCGCCGCGGCCGTCCTTCTTTCACGGATAAAGGAACGCAGACGACTACGCCTATGGGTGTCTCTCATTATCGTGTTAATGGCACTGCAATTGGCCTTCGTGTTGTCGCTCAGGTACTCGGAGCAAAAGGGATATCCGGTAGATTACCCCGTTGCCGTTTCAATGGAGTCCGTTACCGAGTATCACGATCATATCATCACCCATATAAACCTTATCCATTATTACTACCAGTTCTACTGTGATCGCGATCTCAAAACGGGGATCAACGACATTGATCAATTCCGCTCGCTTATTTCCCGGGGTGACTATACTAAATATGTCGCCCTGGATATTGGCTCCTTTTCGGCGGCAACCCCGGATATAAGTGACAACCTTGAAGAATTTACCACACAGAATCAATTGAAGATCGACCCGGGCCTCCTCGATTATCTCACGGAGCACTACCCGAGCGAACGGAGGTCGTTCTTTCTTGTTTTTGACCTTGCACGAGAGACGATTAACTAAGAGTATATTATCGGAAGATTTTTCAGACCATAGACATGGACTTATGTGAGATTGCCGACAATGCCGCACGCCACCCGTGGGAGATTTCACGAGTTCGTGCATTGCGTACGATCCTGACCGGCGGCGTGAAGATCGATCATAACACAACCGTGCTTGACGTCGGGTGTGGAGATTCCTATGCCGCACTCAATATCTTTGTCGGTATACCGGTCAAGAGTATCGACGGTATTGACATCAACCTCAGTGACGACCGGGTTAAAGAACAACGGAATCTATCGATCCCGATTACCATCCATAACAGCTTTGACGGACTCAAGCGGAATTCTTTTACCTTGATTCTTCTCCTGGATGTAATCGAACATCTCGATGATGACGAGTCGTTTCTTAAAGATATCGTAGATAGGTACCTGTGCCGAGCGGGATACGCTCTCATTACAGTCCCCGCATTCAGCGCGCTCTTCTCTTCTCACGATAGATTTATGAAACACCGCCGTCGATATGATCGGCCGGAATTTATCGATCTGCTTGACCGCGCTGGGCTTATGTGTGTTTCCCACGGGTATCTGTTTACGTCACTGCTGCCGATTCGTTTGCTCGTAACCGCAAAGGAGCGGCTCGTTTCATCAAGGAAGAGTCCTCCGAAGGGTGTCGGGGGGTGGGACTATTCGGGTTTCATAACCGGCGTAATCGTCTCATTGCTCAATGCCGAAAACACGTCTGTGATCACATTGAATAAATTTGGGATAAGACTTCCAGGACTTTCGCTATGGGCGCTCTGCAAAAAACGGCAATCGTAATACCCTGCTTTAATGAGTACAATCGTCTGAGGCGCGAACAATTCGTTGCCTATGCGCACGGACACGAAGACGTGAAGTTTATTTTCGTCAATGACGGGAGTTCGGATAGAACTCAGGAGATTCTTGATGATCTGTGCCGGTCAAATCCGCAAAATATGGCCTGCATTTCCCTGGAGGAGAACCGCGGTAAAGCCGAAGCGGTGAGGCGCGGAGTCATTAAAGCCCGTGAAACGAATCATAGATACATCGGTTACTGGGACGCGGACCTGGCCACTCCCCTGGATTCGATACCCCATTTCGTGGAGATTTTGGATAAGCTCCCGTCGATCGGGATCGTCCTGGGCTCCCGGGTAAGGCTCCTGGGACGCAGAATCGACCGAAAGCCGGCGCGGCATTACCTCGGACGGATATTTTCCACCGCCACCAGCCTTATTCTGAGGCTTCCGGTATATGATACGCAGTGCGGGTCGAAACTATTCAGAAACAGCGACGAGCTTTCTTACGTCTTCTCGTCCCCTTTCAGGACGACCTGGGTATTCGACGTTGAGATTCTCGCTCGGTTCACTATCATGGCTCGATCGGGACGCATCCCCCCCCTTACCGAGTTTGCGGTCGAACATCCCCTCGACGAGTGGACGGACGTATCCGGCTCTAAATTGAAAACAGGCGATTTTATTTTTGCCTGTTTTGACCTGATCAGGATATGGATATTTTTATACGTATCAAACAGGCCTTCAGGACAACCCCCGGCCGGGATTGGTTAAGCGGTCCATGGGCGGTTTGAATCGCGCCGTATTTATACGCTTCGGCAGCTTCCGAATGACCGCCGCGGGTCACGGAACGGCGGTTTGCCTCATATAGGCGATCGAAGGATTCTTACGCAAAACAGAAATAGACCGATGCCGACGCTTCACGGAGATATGAGACGGTCCCCCCTGCATACCCGCGAATTAATTGGGCCCCTGGTTGAGACGGGCCTGTTTCTTTCGGGACTCCTCCTCTTTATCCTGTTTTACCGAATAGACATCGCCGATACCGCACGCGTATCCCTCTATGGGGTGCTGTTCCTTTTGGTCCCGGGTCTCCTTGTTGCCGCCGCCGTCTTCAGAGAGGTCGGCGCCGAGAGGTCCATGGTCCAGGGTTGTTTGGCCATCATAGCCGGGTTTCTTCTTATCTTTCTTTCATACATGTCATGGGCGCTGACGCATTATTCAATCTTTCTATTTTTGCCGGCGTTATCGTATCTTGCCCTGTTTAAACGCCCCGTCGCCCGAAAAGCCCGTGATATCATTTCAACCTGGATTTCCCGCTTCGTTTCCCTTGACCGATCCACCCGGATCATATTGTTATTATTTATTCTGATTACCTACGTCTACTTTCTCGTCCCCCGTCCCACGCCCGGTCTTGATACCGTTTGTTACTACCCCGACGTTACCTTCGATGCCGGATTGGCTGCATCGCTGGCACGGGGATTTCCGCCGCTTAATTTACAGATGCCGGGCGCAGGTCCACTTGAGTACTACCATTTCTTTTCTTATTGCGTTATCGCCCATGCCGGGCTCATCACCAAAGTTCCGGTATCTCTTGTCTCCATTCAACATATCTTTATTCTCTACGTTCCGATCTTCTGCCTCTCGGTCTTTTTCTTGATTCGATACCTGACGACCGACCCCTTCTACCTTGCCTGGGGCTTCTTTCTATCCCTTTTCTCCTCCAACAGTACCCATCTCGTCTTCGATTACTACCTGTTTACCATCATGGGAAATATAAGTACCTTCCTGGCGATGGCCCTCTTTTTTCTCATCATCTATGTCCTCAGCCAGGAACAGCTTTTTTGGACAAAGCACTTACTGCTGATAGTCACAATAGGCGCCATGCTGCTGACCTTTACGAAAGGGCCGGGGGGCGTGGTTTTTTCCATCGGTGCCCTGCTCTGGTCATCCCTTCTCTTCATGCGGGGCCGATCCAAGGTGAGATATCTTAGTATCGGCGCAGGCGCGTCAATATCGTTTGCGCTGACATATATCGCGTTTTTTTTGGGCGGCCCGAGAACGGCGTATTTCTATCCCCTGGATACCCTTTTCCTCAAGAGCGGATTGGATTATTATCACCTGCCGTCCTGCTGGTATATCGTTGCGGCAATCGCGGTGTTATCGCATTTCTCCTTCAGGATAGTGGGGCCGCTTTTTTTTCTTCTTCCACACTCCCATGAAAAGGGGAAATTCGCCGGGCTGCTCGTCTGCCTGGCGGTCTCGGCCTATGCCATATATTTTTCCATGAGAGTTTTCAATATTGACTATTTTGCTCTCTTCGGACTTGCGGCCCTCAATCTTCTCGTTCTTGCTTTTATAACCCGGTTTGACATATACACCGTAATAAAGGAATCGATACATCGCCGTCGGTTTGTGATCGCGTTCCTCTTAATCCTATTCCTATTTTCTCCTGCCGAGTTGGCCGAGAGAAATATCCGCAAATGGGTTTCACTTTCCATCCCAAATATTCTCTCTACCGATTGTCCTGCCAAACCCCATTTTTCCGGACGCCCGAAATCTGAGGTCCCGGACACACTCAACCGTATGGAACCTTCATTATACGAGACCCTCGTCTATATTCGCGATCATACGCCCCCAAACGTAATCGTCGTCTCGCCTGTCTTTTCGTTTGGACAGGCATTGACGTCATGTTTCTCCGAGCGAATGGTATTCTATGAGGGTTATCCGTCGGTCGTCAATCCGTCCGATGATGTAAAAAAGACCTCCGAGGCTATACTCGATGGCATATATGAACGGGGGGAAATCCCCGCATATATGCTGTCACCCGGCTTCGTCCTCATAATTCCCGCCGAAAAGAATGACGCGATAGCCAAGCTTTATACCCTCTGTCCGACATTTTCAAATGAATCATGGGTCGTCTTCACGTTTTGATAAGGCCGGTCTCCGCCTCCCCTTTATCCCGCGAAAAACCTTACTGCCCTGAAACTCCTCGGTATGGCCCGCTTGAACCTCACGGCGGGATAGCCGAGCATCAGGCAGGCGCACACCCGGTTTTCGGGCTGGATGCCGAGGCTCCGTTTTATTTTTTTGCTGCGGTCGATAATCGGCGGTATCAGGCCGGAAAAGCAGGTCCCCAGCCCCAGCGTGTGGGCAGCTATCGTCGCGTAGGATGATGCGATGAAGCAATCCTGCTCGATGGCCACCTTGTAGCGGTTGCCGTGAAAGACCATCAGGGCGGGAGTCTCGTAGCTGAAATATTCGCGGTTCTTTTCACTCTCTTCCAGGGCGTGGCGCGCCGCCGGTACCACGTGCGTCCTCAGGGCATGGTACATCGGGCCGCCGTGGGAAAGCCGCATGATGCCCCTCGTAACCGGGTTTCCCATGATAAAGAGCAACCCCCGGTACTGTTTGCGCACGTCCGTCAGCAGCCGGTCGATATCGGCCCTGCGGTCGATCACCAGTACCTCCACATCCGTGGGCGGGACCCCCATGGGTGCCGTGGCCGCCGCGGCAATGACCGATCGGATCGCCTCCTCGGGCACGGGGTCTTTCTTGTAGTCGCGCGTCGATCGCCGAGAAAGCAAAGAGGCGTAGAACGGATCGAATTCGACAACCCTTTTGGGCAGGGGTTGGAACGTGTCGTAGCTCAACCCCTCGACCGTAATCGATTGGGACGGGCAGACCGCCATGCAGTTGCCGCACCCAAAGCACTCCCAATCCTCATAGGGATGGATATCATACCTGTCGCCGGCTTCCCGGATGATCCTGGCCCCACAGACCCGGGCGCAGAGACCGCAGTTAGAACAGGTCGCGTAATCGATCGTGGTCATGGGTATACCTCCGCAAGATAGATGGCCGGCCCGCTTAAAATAGTGTGCTATACGCGCCATATTATAGACGACGTAAACGCGTAATGAAACAAAAAATCCGTGCCCGCCATCCTGCACCGCCCGGTTCGTATTTGACTTGACAGACCCGTACCAAAGAAATATAAAAGTAGAATATCTTTTCCGAACGCCGGATACGAGTGCGACTATCGTCCACGTATCCGGACGTATCGGCCCGATGGCCTTTAGCCCATGAGGTTGCCATGACCAGAACGGCAGAGATAATTCGAAAGACCGCCGAGACCGATATCACGCTGACGCTTTCCCTGGACGGCCGGGGAGACTACCATGTACAGAGCCCCGCCTCCTTCCTCAACCATATGCTGGAGCTATTCGCACGGCACGGGCTTTTTGACCTGACGGTGGCCGCCACGGGCGACAGCGAGATCGACCTCCACCACACCGTGGAGGACATCGGCATCTGCCTGGGCGACGCGGTGGACAAGGCCCTGGGCAACAAGACGGGCATCAAGCGCTACGGCACCTCAACGGTGCCCATGGACGAGGCCTTGGCCACCGCGGTGGTGGATCTCTCGGGCAGACCCTTTCTCGTCTACGAGGTCGAGTTCGACTCGGATAAAATCGGCGAGTTCGACCTGGAACTCCTCGAGGAATTTTTCAGATCTTTTTCGGTACACGCCCGGGCCAACGTCCACATCGTCGTGCACCACGGCAAGAACGCCCACCACATGGCCGAAGCCTCTTTCAAGGCATTTGCCAGGTCCCTTTCGGAGGCCGTCACAATAGACCCCCGGATCGAGGGGGTGCTGTCGACGAAGGGGAAATTATAAGGTCACCCCACGGCCATTAAAACGCATTGAACGCAAGCTCCATGAAGAACAGCGTACCGTTGTTCCTGTCGGTCATCCTTATCGGCCTGATCGTCTTTTTTGTTGATAATTCGTGTCGGGGATGGCGCCGGTTGGCGAGCCGTCCTGAACCGGGACGTCCTGTTTGCGGCAACCTATATCGTGTGGATTTTCGCCGAATGGGGCGTATCAAAACGGGAGATGGACCGGGGGGACAAAACCAGGGACTACGGCACGTGCGGGTTGTATGCCGTCGGTCAGGCGGCGGTGTTCCTCTCGGCCCTCTTCTTCGCGCCCGCGGGCGGCCCGCTTAATGCCCTTCACGTGGTCGGTTTTATAATATTTCTGTCCGGCGTCATTTTCCGCCTCTGGGCGATACGGACCCTTGGAAGATACTATTCCCACATCGTCCGGGAGGTGGACGACCATAAGATCGTGGACACGGGGCCGTACCGGGTCATCAGGCACCCGGCCTACCTCGGTATGATCGCGGCCAACGTCGGCGTTACCGTCTTCTTCTTCAACTACGCAACCCTCTGCCTGCTGCTGTTTATGCTCGTCCCCGCCATCGTGCTGAGGATCATCATCGAGGAGCGGACCCTGTTTGCCGTCGAGGGATACCGGGCATTCGCCCGGCGCAGAAAGCGCCTGATCCCCGGGGTGTGGTAGGCGCGCCGGTCTATTTTAGCTTGCCGCAGGCCTCCTTCTCGCCGTTGTCGCAGGCGTACCTGAAGTCCGCCAAGGCCTTTTCCGCCTCGCCCAGCACCTCGAACAGCAGCCCCCTTGTATAATAGGCAAAATAGAATTCCGGGTCGATAGCCAGGGCCTTCTCGATGTCGGCCATTGCCTCGTCGTACTTGCCCTGCTGCCGATAGATGTTCGACCGCGTATCCAGCACGCCGATATCGTTCGGGGCGATCTCCATCGCCTTTTCCACGTCCCCGAGCGCCTCGTCGTATCTCCCCGCGAGGTAGTAGGTCCACCCCCTACCGCCGTAACCGTTTACGTCCTCGGGGTAGTACTCGATGACCTTGTCGTAGTCGGCCACGGCCGCGTCGTACCGGGCCAGGTCGGTATAGAGTATCGCCCGGTTCATGCGGGCCTGATAGTGCTTCGGATCGATATCGAGGGCCCGGGTGAAGTCCGCGACGGCCTCGTCGAAACGGCCAAGGTTCTTTTGGGCCACCCCCCTGATGTTGTACGGACCGGCGTATTTCGGGTCGAGCGCAATCGCCCGATTACAGTCGGCAATAGCCTCTTCGAAGCGGTCCAGTTTCCTGTATATACGCGCCCTGCCGTTATAGGCCCGGGCAAGATTCGGATCATGCATTATTATCTTGTTGTAGTGCTCCAGCGCCTTGTCGTATTGACCCGTCCGGTAATAATAGGAGGCCAATTTTTCGCGTATATCTATGTCGTCCGGCGCCATCTCCACGGCCTTCTCGGCCGCCTCGACCGCCTTGTCCCACCGGCCAGCCTCCTCGTACTCGGCCGCCTTATCCAACCAGTACTTCGCGTCCTCGGCGACAAGCGGGCTGCCCATAAGGAAGAATACAATACATAGTGCCGATAACCTGTAAAGCTTCCTCATAAATTCCTCCTCTTGAGAATCGCGTCGCCTCTCACACTAGCGATGGAATGAAGCGGGCGGCACATATGCCGCCCCCACAGTCTGAGGATACACGGTGACAGTCAGGGGATAGAGCATCACCCCAAAAAGCAGGCTTTTTGGGGGCCCCGATGGGAGAAGCCCCCAACACGACTCGCAATGACGGTGGTTCGAAAGTCCTTATCCACTCCCCCTCTCTCCTGTCAGCCCCCACGCGAAGCCTGCCTTGTGGGTTTCTATACCCTTCCCATCAACGGATAGGTATACCACTCCCCGCGGGCGGCGGCAAACGTCGCCACGAGGATGAAGACAATGTCAACGGCCGCCACGATCAGCAGGACCCCGAGGACCAGTATCCCGATCAAGACGATCAGGAGCACAAGGCCTACGACCAAAAGCACGATCATTGCCACCGACATGACCACCTGGAAGATGAGCGCCTGGCGGCTGTGGTGGGAGACGAAGGGGTCTTCGTTTCCCTTGACCAGCATGACGACCAGGGGGACGACGATATTGAGACCGGGGATTACGAACCAGAAGAAGCCCGACAGATGGCAGATGAAGGCAAGGTTCTTCTGGTCGTTGGTGATCTCGGCGACCGGCGTCGGCGCGGCCGGCGCGACCGTTTCGGCTTCGGTTTTTTTCTTTTTCGGCTCTTTACTCATATCCAAACCCCATCCTGTAGAGTAGATTCATCACCGTATCGAAATCGGTGATCAGCAGAAATACGCCGACGGCAACCAGGATCAGGCCGGAAACGATGTTGACCGCCGGTATGAAACGCTTAAACCGGTTGAACAGGGAAAGAAATGTGTTGAACGCCAGGGACGACACGAAAAACGGCAGGCCCAGGCCGATCGAATAGACCAGCAGCAGCAGCACCCCATATCCGGCATTGAGCGACGAGCCGATCATTGCCAACCCCAGGATAGAGCCGACGATCGGCCCCAGGCACGGCGACCACCCGGCCGCAAAGGTGATTCCCACGAAGGCCGAGCCCAAATACCCTGCCGGCTTATCGCGCAGGTGCACCTTCTTTTCCCTATTTAAAAAGGGAATCGGCGCCAGGCCCGTGATATAGATGCCGAACAGGATAATCAGGACCGCACCGATACGCCGGATGATGTCCTTAAACTCAAAGAGGGTCTCGCCGAGGAGTCCGAACAGCGCCCCCATCGCCACGAAGACGACGGTGAACCCCCCGATAAACGCCAGTGAGTGAAGCACCGTCGCCTTCCTGATCCCCTTCAGATCGTCCTGTTTGAGATCTTCGAACGATATTCCGGTGATAAAGGTCAGGTAGCTGGGCAAAAGCGGCAGCACACAGGGGGAGGCGAAGCTGACGATCCCTCCCCAGAAGGCCACCAGGAGGTTTATATCTTGGTTCATGTCGTCTCCTTAATCTTTTTATAAACACTTTATTTTCGCGTGGACCCGGTCTCATCCCGCGAAGCAGGCCTTGCGGTGGCCCCGATGGAAAATGGGTGGCCTGCACTGTCGATCTCAAACGGTTAAACGGTCAACCACCGTCTGGCCATTTGCCCGTCTTAAAAGATGTATTTTATCTCAAAAAAGACCTGGTCGTTATCGGTAAAATAGCCGAATATCGTGTCGCGGTCTCCCTCGAAGATGTTCAAACCGAGAGAAAGCTCGAGCGTGTCCGACCACTTATAGGTGACCTTCGGCATAATAAAGAAGCTGTTCCCGTTGATCTCGTACAGGGCCCTGACCTCGGGGACAACCTTACGACCGAAAAGCTCGAACTCCTTATAGGTATAGAGGCTCACACCGCTCTGGAATTCGTCTTCGATATAGCTACGGTCGTAGTTGAAGATGATCTTCTGGATAAACTGGGCATTGACGTAGAAGTCGCCTTTAAACAGCCGATCGACCCCCACCACGTAAAAGAGGTAGCTATCCCTGGCCGTTTCAAGCTCATCGGTATAGGTATATCGGTCGAGAAAAACGCCGCCCTCGCCCCGGATTCCCCAGCTCTTTACGGTCGTGGCGAAATCAAACCCGATCATGTGGTAGCGGCGATAGTCAAGAGATACGGTCCCGGCCAGCTCTTCCGGGGACAACCCGGAGAAATAATCGGCAACGGTGTTGGTCTCGATGGCGTTTCGCAGCCCCTGCGAGATCGTGACGGTCGGCAACCGGTCAAATACATTGAGATATGAAAGGGAAAAGTCCCACCCGCGATATTTGGAGGAGAGCCGAATCCCCCCCTGGATGTTCTCGGGGCTGTCGGTGGGCTGAATGGGCGACGAAAAAGAGATGCTCGATCGATTGATCAGTTTTTGGGACTCTTCGTCCACTCGGTCTGCCCAGGGAAACACCCCCCCGACGTATTCGGAAAAGAGGCCGTAGTGAAAGATCGCCCAGTCCGAACCGACCAGATCGTATTTGTATTCCTGGAAAAAGGGCACCACCACCAGCTCGGCCGTGGTGTTGCCGTGGTAATAATCGAGCTTTATCGCAAAGGTCGGAACCTTTTTTTCGGCCACATCTCCGGTCAGCATGTTGGTCAGATCCAGCGGATTGATGATATCCGTCGGATTGATGACGTCGGTCTTCCCCCAGGAGATGATCTGGTTTCCCACCCGTATGTCCAGCTTTTCAAAAAAGACGTCGAGGTACGCCTCAAAGAGCGCAATTTCGTGATCGTGTCGGGTATCTCCGCCGGTGTAGTAGTCGTACTTACCGTAGGCCGAGACGAACATGAGGAGCTTATCGTTGACGGGGTATTTGATGGAGAAGAATACCTTGGGCTCGGCCTCGAAGAGATTTTCATACCTGTTGTCGATTGAGATGTCGCCTGCGAGACGAATCTTAAGGTAACCCGCCAGATCGACCTCGGGGCCGAAGAGATCCGAGAAGGAGTTTCCCGCCAGCAGTCGATCGGGCGCCATATATGCCGGCGGCGGACAGGCAATCGTCTCGGAGACGTGCCGCTGGGTATCCTCTACCCTCACGTCACCGACGGCCGAAAGCGCCCGGGCAAGGGCTTCAGTGCGCCGGGCTTCGAGGTCGGAAAGACCTGTGAGGAGTTTTTCGCGAACGGCCGGGTCGTCGGCGTCGATAATCAACCGCCGTACCCGCCCGATCTCCCGGTCGATACTTTCGGAGAGTTCTTCGAAATCGGCGCGTATCCGGTCGATACGGGCCTGCGATTGTTCATAGTGAACCTGGCAGGAAAAGGGATCGACCGAATATTCCGGCTCGGCGTCGGCCGCAGCCGGGATAACGGGCAGGAGAAGCCCGATGAAAAAAAAGACCGGCACCCACAGCATGCCGGTCTCTCGTATCCACCGGATCACCTTAGTCCCTCTTGAGGAAACGTTCGGTGAAATATTCATCGGGAATGTCGGCGTTATACTGCACCTTGCCCAGGATTAACCGGGTCTTCTTCTTGTCCTGGATGTTATCCATCATGCTGTCCATGGTGGTCCAGATGCCCTGGATTTGCTCAACCTTTTTGACGGTCAGAACCTTTAGGAGGGCGCCGTTTTTGTCATAGAACTCTATCTTTACGGGTATCCAGATGTCGGGTCGCACCCACGAGACGAGTTTTTTATACTGGGAGTCAGAGCTCTTTTTTGGGATACTTTCCACGACATAGACCTGCTTGCCGTCGAGCTTTTCTTCCCTCAGGAGTTTGTGGTCATCCTTATCGACCTTACGATTTTCGAGGTCTTCATATATGAACTCGGTGCCCATGAAGCGGGAGCCCTTTTCCGAAGAGGCGATCCGCCGGGGGTCCTGTTTGAGGGCCGGGAGATAAAGAAACTGATCGTCGTCCCGGCCGGAGTTTTCCCAGATCAGGAACCCGGTTCCCTTAACGTCGGCAGGCGACATAAAACGGATCATCGATTTGCTGAGGTCCCCATATTCCTTGCGGACTGCCCTCACGACCCGCTCTTTTGTCTGTCCCTTATCGTTGATGAGGATCATTGTGCTCTCGACGATCGAGGACGTACCGTTCTCCCGATCGTGGACCTTGGTCATGATCTCCGTTCCGGTCAGCGCAAACGAGGCCGCGGGAAGTCCGATCAGAAAGGCGACCATCGCCGCCGCGGCGGCCGGAGCGATCAATGATTTCATCTTCATAGTAGGCTCTCTCCTTTTTTGATAGTATCATACGGTTTTGAAATGTCAAAGGCAAAGTTCCAGTATCGTATAATCTATCAAACGATTGATTGATTGTCAAGACAAAAACTCTCCTCGCCGCCGCTTCTCTGGCGATGCCCTCGTATTCAATGAGATTAATGTCGGGTGGTACGTGTCGCCTTGCTTATGTCGGCCGCGGTGGAATCGCTATAATTAACAAGGGGGGAATGATCGCTGACAAACCTATCGATGTTCTATTTACGGTGCCGATACCAATCCCGTCATTGCCGGCAGCGAAGCGACGTGGCAATCTCGGGCGCAGTAACTACCAATAATCACATTGTCATATGTATCAATATCCGAGATCTCCACGCCCCTTCGGGTGCTCGCGATGACACTTCTTCGGATCTCAAGGCCTTTTATTAGTCACCGGCGGACTTCGTTTCGCCCAATTGTTATCCATGGGCCTTCCCCGACCCGGAACTTAAAAGAGTGAGATCTGTCTTGCCGGAATTTTCATACGGATAGCCTGCCCCCCGCCGCCGGGGGTGGGTTTTGACAGGATCGGACGATAGCACGAACCCGGCGGTCTCATTGGGAGATCACCACCTGTCGTAATGGACTTTCTTCTCGTCGTAACGGTCCTCTGTGCCCTTTACCTCGTCGGAGCGGCCCACGGCAACCAGAGACAGGGGCACCACTGTTTTTGGGATGCCCAGCAGCTCCTGGATCCCCCGGACCCGATCGGCGCGCGGGTGGCATCCCAGCCACACCGTTCCCAGTCCCAGCGCGTTGGCCGCCACCAGGAGGTTCTGGGTAGCCGCCGCGCAGTCCTGTACCCAGAAATCGGGTGTTTGTTCGGCATCGAGGTCCCCGCACACCAGAACGGCCAGCGGCTCCTCTTTAAGCGTTTTGGCATAGGGGTGGACGGTCGCCAGCGCCTCCAGCGTCGGCCGGTCGGTGACGACCACAAATCGCCAGCATTGCTGATTTCGGGCCGACGGCGCGCTCATTGCGGCAGCAAGCAGCATCCGTATCGTCACTTCGTCCACCGGGTCGTTCTTATATTTTCTGATGCTCCTTCTGGTCAGGATTGCCTCAAGGGCGTCCATCGGTCGCTCCTTCCATTTCCAAAAATACGCTTTTACCTTTTTTACGGCCGGGCCGTTCGAGGTCAAGGAAGCCCTTTTATCGCCGGGCCGCCGCCTCCAGTTCCTTCACCACTTTTTCGGCCCCCTCGATGGTCTCCCTCACCACGTCACCCGCGTGCATAAGCCCGGTGATCAATCCACCGATCTGTCCGCAGTAGACCGTCCCCTCCTGGACATCGCCGTCGACCGACGCCATCCGGGAGCGTCCCTCACCGATCAGCTCGAAGAGATCTTCTTTTGAAACGCACGCCCGCTCGGCCTCGGCTATCTTTTCGGTGAGGCGGTTTTTCACGGCGCGGGTGGGGCCCAGCGTCCGTGCCGAGACGGTCGTCCCGGTATCGCCGACCCCGATGATCGCCTCCTTGAACTTTATATGAGCGCGCGCTTCAAACGTTGCGGCAAACCGCGTTCCCATCTGCACCCCCTGGGCACCGAGCGCCAGCGCCGCCGCAAACCCCCGCCCGTCGGCTATCCCACCCGCGGCAATCACCGGAACGGTGAGGCGCTCCACGAGCTGGGGGATCAGCGCCATCGTGGTAATCTCGTCAAATCCATCGTGCCCTCCCGCTTCGATCCCCTCACCGACGACCGCGTCTACCCCCGCGGTCTCGGCCTTGACGGCCAGCCCCACGTTTGGCGAGACGTGAACGACCTTAAGCCCGGCGTCCTGTATCTTGCCGGTAAAGCGTTTGGGGTTTCCCGCCGAGCTTATCACGGCGGCGGCCCCTCCCGCGATGGTCGTGTCGATGAGGATTTCTGCGTCCGGGCGAAGCAGCGGGATATTGACCCCAAAGGGCTTTTTTGTCGCCGACTTGGTCAGCCTGATCTCTTCGGCAAGTTCCTCCGATGTCATGCTGCCGCCGGCCAACACCCCGAGTCCCCCGGCCTCGGATACCGCCGCGGTAAGCTCGTGCATACAGATCCAGACCATGCCGCCCTGGATTATCGGATATTGGATTCCCAATATATCGCAGAGCCTGGTTTTAAACATTACCTCCTCCTTTTAAACATATCGGGCAGTATAGTATCATTTAGAAACTCGGTCAAAGGAAAAAGGAACGGGGATTCTCCTTGAACATTCGGAAAGCCTCTGATACAATTTCAACAGCCCACATCTTAAAGGATTATATAACCATGAAGAGAAGTCTCACCTGGATAACCCTCTTATCGCTGCTCCTGGTATCTTCGGCCGCCCTCTGTCAGGAAGACCCGCTCAAGGCCAAGGTCGTCGAGATTGAGAAGGCCTATATCGCCGGAGACCTTGCCGCGATAGTCACGAAGTACGAGGCGCTGGCCGCCGAAAATCCGAATGATGCCGCCGGCCGCTACCTTCTGGGTATCGCCTACCTCTACGCCGATTTCACCAAGGAAACCGCCACCTTCGACAAGTCGTTCGACGAGTTCATAAAGGCAAAAACGCTCGACCCGAAGATGAAGTATGTCAACAACTCCCTCGCCTACGTCTTCTGGGCGCGGGGCCAGTACGATAAGGCAATCGAATTTTACAAAGCCGAGATCGCCCTTGATCCGACCTACGGTTGGAATTACTACAACCTCGGCAAGGCCTATGCAGATCTCAAGCAGTGGGACAAGGCCAAGAGCCAGTACATCATCGCTATCGATAAAGAGAAAAAGGACCCGAGGATTGCCAAGGCATATAATAACCTGGGTGAGATCTACATGGAATGGTACGGCGACTACTTCAAAGCTCTGGACAACTTTAAGAAGGCCGTGGAACTTAAACCGACAGAAAGACTCTATATAGAAAACTATAACGTAACCATAAAAAAGCTGAGGGACCTCAAGGACTCCCTCGACAAGGGGCAGACAAACCTCCCCCCAGAGACGGTGGACAGGCTTAAGAAGATGGACCTCAAGGAGATAGAGATCGACACGGAGGGGACCTAACCGGCCGTTCATACGGTGCTCCCGCCGAGAATTGGCGCCTCCCGGCACCGCACACAGACGGGAAGACCCTTTCACCGCCACACTATTAAGGAATAACTATGAAATCCTTTTTTTCGGGCACCAGGCCCGGCAAACCGACGACCGTCGGGGGAGAAAAGTTCGACCTTCCGATCCTCTACTACCGCGACGACGCGTTCGCCCTCTTCTACACCGCCGAAGTCGAAAAGGTGGCCGCCCTCATGCCCTCGGACAAGCTCCATCCGATAGTCCTCTGGGGAAAGAGGGCGCTCTTCGGGGTGGCGTGCTTTAACTACATCGACACGACCATCGGTCCCTACGGTGAGGTCGGGATCGTCGTCCCCGCGTTTCATGCCGACGAAAAGCCGCCGTACCTGATCCCCGCGATCCGGGAGACCTACGACCCGCGTTTCGGGATGGTGGTCCTGCACCTGCCCGTCACCAACACCATGGCCCGGGATGGGGGACGGGGCGTCTGGGGATACACAAAGTTCGTGGCCGATATGAAGTTTGTCATTACGCCGGAGTATATGGAGTGCCGCCTGTCCGAGGGCAAGAAACACATATTGACCGCCCGAGTGGCGCGTCGCGGATTCGTAAAAAAGGACTACCGGCCGCTGTCGACCTTCTCGGTGAAGGATAAGAATCTCATACAGACAACCATTCCCCAGGTAGGAACAACCCGGAACTCATTTTTCCCGGACGGGTCGTTTCTCGACCTCGGCGACCATGAGATCACCGGGCCCATCAGGGATCTGGGGCTTTCGGCAAAGCCCTTCATGTCCCGCTACTACCTCGAGCGCTCCGGCATTCTCCCCGAGGGAAAGGTGATCCAGGCCAACGTCCGGGATATGGATGGATACCGCGGCACCGATAGAGACGGTGAACATACGGTTGTCTATCACGAAAAATAGGTATACCCGATGACGGACGTGCGACGATACACCGCCTGCTGCGGCCTCTACTGCACCGACTGCATCCCTTCCCGGGAGACCCTTTTCTATACCGCCCGGGCGCTTGCCGACGAGTTTGACCGTCTGGACTTCGGGCACTATGCCGCCCTTAAGTCCTCCCGGGACGATTCGTTCACCGGCTACGATCATTTCCGGCCGTACCTTTCGTCGGTGGCCGGGATCAGGTGTCCCGGCCCTTGTGCCGAAGGGGGCGGCAAGAAGGAGTGCGCCATACGAGACTGCGCCGGCAATAAGGGATATGCCGGCTGCTGGGACTGCGACACGTTCGAGACCTGTGGGCTCCTTGAGCCGTTTATGCCGTTTCACGGCGATACGCCCCGAAACAATCTGAGGCTCATCCGGGAACACGGCCCGGACAACTGGGCCCGGCACCGCGGCCCTCATTACCTCTGGACCAGGCGGCCGTAGCGGTATATCTGATTTATGGATAAAAAAGGAAACGGGACGGCATTTGCCGTCCCGTTATTATTTTATATGCCCTGTCATGGCATTGTCATTCAATGCCCATCGGCTCCAGCGTCCTATCTGCCCGATGTTCCGCCCCCCGGCAACCATCCACGTGACGGCATCGCACGGGCCACCCCCGTCACCCTTTTCGTCGACCGTAAGCCGACGTTTCGGAAACCAGCAGGATGTTCGTGTTGACCGTGATCTTCATGATATTTACCTCCCGGCCCCGGGCAATCAGGTCGAAGGCCCGGTAGCTATACCTGCCGAGGTAGGCCGAAAGCTCCCCGAGGGTGCGGCCGAGGCGGGGGTAGGCCTCCGGGTTCACCTCGCAGATGATCGAAGGGCGGTCCCCGCTCCCGTCAAGGTAGCGCCCCAGCCCCTCAAGGACGGGCAGCTCGTATCCCTCGGTGTCTATCTTGATAAGCGATAGGGGGCCGAGCCTTCTTTGATCGATGTAGTCATCCAGCCGCTCGATCGTCGTCTCCCGCGTCTCCAGCAGCATGCGGCGCGCCATCAGGCCGGGTACCATCGTGTTCCAGCCGATGTTGTGGTAATCCGACACCGATATCTCGGCCGTCCCCGGGCGGTCGCCCAGGGCGCAATTATTTGTGATGATGTCAAAACCGGGGTTCATCCGGGCAAACTCGGCCAGACGCTCGTAGTATTCGTCGACCGGCTCAAACGCGTGGACGTGGCCGGTCGGCCCGACGATGGAAGCAGCGATAAACGAATCATACCCGATGTTGGCCCCCACGTCGATGAACGTATCCCCCCGCTTCAGGATACCCCGCATGGCGTCCACCACCTCGATCTCATAGGCGCCCCGGTACATCCATTCTACCGCCCGGTCATATCGGCAATCGAAGGGAAACCGTACACCCTCCCGCACCCTCACAACCTGTCGTCGGGGAGCGGGCAACAACAGCAGCACCTTCGCGACGGTTTTTCTTGCCAGCAGCCCGGGATTTTTCACGAGAAGGAAACAGGCCCTGACAAAAATGGCCGCAAGTCGTCTGAATGCCTTCTTTATCCTCATTGGCGCGGCCCCGTCATGCCGTCCTTCGCTTCTTGAGGTGGATAAGGATGATCGAGACCGCCGCCGGCGTAACCCCCGGAATGCGGGACGCCTGCCCCACCGAAATGGGCCGCGCCTCTTCGAGCTTTTCGGAGGCCTCCGCCGACAGCCCCGCCAGCCCCCGATATTGGAAGTCCTCCGGGATCGAGAGGCCTTCGAGTTTGCCGAACCTCCGGATCTCCTCGTCCTGGCGCAGCAGGTACCCCTGGTACTTCGTCTGGATTTCGATCTCTGCCAGTATATCCTCAGACAGTTCGCTCAACCCCGGCACGAGGTCCCTGATTATCGGCACGGTAACCTCCTGACGACGCAACAGATCGGCATGTGTCATCTTGTTGACGATGGGCGAAAGCCCCCGTTCGGCCAGTCGATCGTTGGTCTTCCTGGTTGGATAGAGAGCCTCTTCCATCAATCCCAGGCCCCGGTCCAGGGCCCGCCGCTTCTCACAGAAGAGGTCCCAGGCATCGTCGTCGATGAGCCCAAGCTCCCGCCCCTTCGGGGTAAGACGAAAGATTGCGTTTCCCTCCCGAAGCGCCAGCCGGTATTCTGCCCGGGACGTGAACATCCGGTAGGGCTCGTTGGTGCCCTTGGTGACCAGATCGTCGATCAAAACGCCGATGTAGGCTTCCGATCGGCCCAGGACAAGCGGCGGCCTCTTCTGGACGAAAAGGGCCGCGTTGATCCCCGCCACAATCCCCTGGGCCGCCGCCTCCTCGTACCCGGAGGTTCCGTTGATCTGACCGGCCAAAAAGAGCCCAGAGACGCGCCTGGTCTCCAGCGACGGTTTCAGCTGGGTCGGCGGCACGTAGTCGTATTTAATGGAATAGGCCGGCCGCGTCATCTGCGCGTCCTGTAGGCCGGGGATCGCCCCGAGAATTTCGATTTGTTGTTCGATGCCGAGGGTCGTAAACAGGCCGTTCGGGTAGACCTCGGTCGTATGAAACCCTTCTGGTTCCAGGAATATCTGGTGGCGTATCTTATCGGGAAAAAAGAGGACCTTCTCTTCGATGGAGGGACAGTAGCGGGGTCCCTTCCGGTTCAGCCACCCGTCGGACACCGCGTCGCTGTCGATGCAGTTTCTGATTACCTCGTGGGTCTGGGCGTTGGTGTAGGTAACGTGGCAGGGCAGCTGGTCCCGGTCGATAGGCCCGGTACGGAACGAAAAGGGGGTGATCGGCCACTGGAGCGGCTGCGCCGTAGTCTTCGTGTAGTCGATGGTCTTACCGTCCAGCCGCGGGGTGGTGGCGGTTGAAAAACGCTCGACGACAAACCCGAGGTCCCTCAGCGAATCGGAGAGGAACTCCGACGGCGGGTCGCCCAGGCGGCCGGCGCCGAATGATATCCGCCCGATCCTGACCATCCCCTTGAGAAAGGTCCCCGCGGCAATCACCACGGCCGGGGCGAGAAACTCCTCCCCGTACTCCGTCAGCACTCCCGCCACACGGCCGTCTTCGGCCAGTATCGCCCGCGCCATCGTCTGGCGCACCCAGAGCCGCCGCGTCCTTTCCAGGACGGCCTTCATGTAGGAGCGGTAACCCGCCCGGTCGGCCTGGGCCCGGGACGACCGCACGGCCGGCCCCTTGGTGGTATTGAGAGTCCGAAACTGGATGCCCGCCTCGTCGGTGGCGCGGCCCATCTCGCCCCCGAGCGCATCGACCTCCTTGACAAGCTGCCCCTTGGCCAGCCCCCCCACGGCGGGATTGCACGACATCTGGCCGATGGTTTCGATGTTGCCGGTCAAAACGAGGGTCGAGGCCCCCATTCGGGCGGCGGCCAGCGCCGCCTCGATTCCGGCATGCCCCGCCCCGATGACGATGACATCATAACGGCTCATGGCGATACGGCCCGTCCGCCGAACAAGGATGAAGGTGACATCCGGCGAAGATACATCTCTCTATCCATACGTTTCATATCTTTGCGCCTTCGTGGTGAATCCTTCCCCGACTCTTTATCGGTATGCTATAGAAAAAGACTCGCCACAAAGACAAAAAGGAGTGCCACACTGATTATATCCGGCACTCAAAATCAATAATGCTCTTGTGGTTCGGTCGACACCGTTACAGGGCACTACGTTTCCGCGGGCGGTCTAATCTCTTCGTCCGTCAGGTAACAGGCGGGATCCGACGCCCAGGTATCGCCCGTCATGGCCTCGGCCCGGGCCCGGAAATTTCCGGCACACACGGAAAGCCACCTGCAGCCGGCGCAACGGCCGGTAACGTGCTTCTGCTTCTCTTTGAGGCGCGCCATCAGCGGGTTGGTCACGTCCGTCCATATTTCGGAGAAGGGCCGCCGCCGCACGTTGCCGAAGGAGCGGTTCCTCCAGAACTGATCCGCGTAGACCTCGCCGTCGAAGCTGACACACGCGATCCCCACACCGGAGGAGTTTCCCTGATTAAGCGTCAGGAGCTTCAGCACTTCGGCCGCCCGGTTCGGGTCTTCCCGCATCAGGCGCAGATAGACATAGGGGCCGTCCGCGTGGTTGTCCACCGTCAGGACCTCGGGCTCAAATCCCTTGTCAAAGAGCGCCTTCGTCCGATCCATGATCAGGTCTACGACGGCCCGCGTCTCATTATCGGAAAGCATCATCTCACTAATACCCGCCCCGCGTCCCGACACCACCAGGTGATAGAAACAGATCCGGGGTATCCGCTCGGCCTCCATCAGGTCGAAGATCGGGCCGATCTCGTGGGCATTGAGCCTGTTGATGGTAAATCGGAGACCCACCTTCATGCCCTGCCTCATACTGTTTTGGATCCCGGACACTGCCTTGGAGAATGCCCCGTTTACCTTTCGGAACGAGTCGTGGGTCGCCTCCAGCCCGTCCAGGCTCACCCCCACGTACGACAGGCCGAGGTCCTTGAGGCGGGCCGCCCTATCCTCGGTGATGAGGGTGCCGTTGGTGGAGATCACCGCCCGCATACCCCGCCCCACGGCGTGCGCGATAAGTTCCTCCAGGTCCGGCCGCATCAAGGGCTCCCCGCCCGAAAAAAGGATCACGGGAGCGCCGAACCGGGCCAGGTCGTCGATGAGGACCTTCGCCTCGTCCGTGGAGAGTTCCCCGGTATAGTCCTTGTTCTCGGACTCGCTGTAGCAGTGGATGCACTTAAGGTTGCAGCGCCGGGTGGTGTTGAAGACGACCACCGGCTTCTTATCGCGGGAGAACTGCAGCAGGTGTGAGGGGAGCCGCCGGGAGTCGCCCCCGTAGCGAAGCACATCCGCCTCCTCCACCGCCCCCAGGTAGAGTTTTGAGATACCTATCATGTTTTATCCGAATAATATTCGACCAGCGCATCCACCAGCCCCCCGACCGTATAGTCGGTCGCTTCTGCCACGACCGAGAAGCCGGCCTTTACGGCCGCCTCGGTGGTTATCGGCCCGATAGATGCCGCCGGCACAGAGGTGATTGTCGATAGATCGACGGTGCCTTTTTTCTTCTTTTCGTCCAGAATCAATCCGAGATTCGTTGCGGTAGACCCGCTCGTGAACACCATCAGATCGGCGCCCTCAAAGGCCCGGACTAATTGCTCGTCGGTAATATCGGGCACCGCCGCGCGGTACGCACCCGCGTCCGTCACTCCCGCCCCCGCCTCCGTAAGGAGCCGGGGCAGGACATCCCTGGCCCCCTGGGCCCGAAACAGGAGGATATTCTTTCCGCTTACCCCCGCCGTTATCAGCGCCTCGGCCAGGGCCTCGGCTATAAACCGATCGGGCACGATATCGGCCGCTATCCCGTAGTTTCTCAGGGACAGGGCCGTTCCGGGACCCATGGCGGCCACGGTCAACCCACCAAGGACTCGAGAATCACGTCCCTGCCTCCCGAGGCGTTCAAAGAAGGCCTCTACCCCGTTGGGACTGGTGAACACGGCAATGTCGTATGCCGAAAGCGACGACACGGCCCGTTCGGCGGCTTGCTCGTCTTCGGGCGGTACGATCTGGATCGTGGGAAGTTGAATCGGCAACGCGCCGAGGGCCCTCAGTCGGTCCGACAACTCGGCGGCCTGGTGCCGGGCTCGGGTGACGATAATCCGCCTGCCGAACAGCGGCAGTTTCTCGAACCAGGCGAGATGCTCCATGAGGTCGGCCACCTCCCCGACGACGAGGACCGCCGGGGCAGTTACGCCTTTCTGTCGGGCAGCCGTGCCGATGTCGGCCAGCCGTGCCCGTACGCTCTTCTGGGCCGGTGTCGTTCCCCGTGATATCAGGGCGCACGGGGTATCGGGGGATTTTCCGCCCGAAATCAGCGCATTGACGTTTTCCTCGATCCTTTTGACCCCCATGAGTACCACGATCGTCCCGGGGAAACCGGCCAGATACTCCCAGTCGACCGAATCCGCCTCTTTAGTCGGGTCTTCATGACCCGTCACGAAGACGACCATCGAGGCGCGGCCGCGGTGCGTGACGGGGATGCCGGCATACGCCGGGACAGCGGAGGCCGACGTTACCCCCGGGACAACCTCAAAGGGGATCTCCTCGGCCGCCAGTTCCAACGCCTCCTCTCCTCCCCGCCCGAATATGAAGGGATCGCCGCCCTTGAGACGCACGACCCGCCGGCCCTCCTTGGCCTCGGCCACGATGAGTCGGTTTATCTCGTCCTGCGACAGGGTGTGCCGCCCCCCCTCTTTTCCGGCGTAGATAATCCGCGCCCTCCGGGCAGCATGGGAGAGGATGGCCTCATCCACGAGATGGTCATAGACCACCACGTCGGCCCCGGCCATCAGTTGTACGGCCTTCAGCGTCACGAGACCGGGGTCCCCCGGCCCCGCCCCGACCAGGTAGACCATACCTTTCTTTTTATCGGTCAAACGGGTCATCTACTCTTCCTCAAGTAACGCGCGCGCGCCCCGGCTTAAAAATTCCTCGGCAAGGGCGGTGCCGATTTCATGTCCGTCCCGGGGGAGGCCTGTTAGCTCCCCCTCTATCATCCGTCCTCCGTCCGGAGTAAGTACCCGTCCGGTAATGGTGAGCCGCCCCTCCTGTTCCCGGGCCCAGGCCCCCACCGCAGAGCGGCACGACGCCCCGAGGCACTCGATAAAGGCCCGTTCGCATAAAACCGCCCGGCTCGTGTCGCCGTCGTCAAGATGGGCCACGAGGCCTTCCTCTCCGCGCCTCACCTCCAGAGCCAGCGCCCCCTGCCCCGCCGCCGGAATAAAATCTTCCGGAGCCAGGGAAAGGGTATGCTCCGCCTCGATTCCCAACCGGCGCATCCCGGCCGCCGCCAGGATCACGCCTCCATACTCACTGCCGTTGAGCTTTTTGAGCCTCGTGCCGACATTTCCCCTCACCGATGACACCGTTAGGTCGGGCCTGGCCCTGAGAATCTGCGCTTTTCTCCTCAGGCTGGACGTCCCAATGACGAGGCCCGCCGGGATACTGTCAATGTTCTTAACGGGAACGCGGGTCACCACCACGTCTCGAATATCTTCCCGCTTCGGCACCGCCCCGACCGCCAGCTCCGCAGGTATTTCCTGGGGCATATCCTTCATGCTGTGCACCGCCAGGTCGATGCGTCCTTCGATGAGCGCCGTTTCAATTTCCTTGACGAAAAGCCCCTTCCCCCCGATTTCCCAGAGGGAGGTCTTCAGTATCCGGTCGCCTTGTGTCGTGATCGTGACGATCTCACATTCACACCCGGGCCGAGCCGCCGTAAGCATTTGGGCGACGGCGCGGGCCTGGACAAGGGCAAGGGGGCTACCCCTTGTCCCGATCCTGATCATCGGCATCCTCCCCGTCGAGGCCGAATAAGCCCCGAATCAGCTCAACGGTTGACGATCCTGTGGTCTGGACATCGCGCTTTAGATAGACCGTGGGGTCGTGCAGTACCTTGTTGATAATTGCATTGACGAGAAGCCGTACGCGCCGGATCTCATCATCGCCGAGTCCTTCCCAGGACGCGAGCGTCTTTCTGACCTCTTCATCACCGATCAGCTTCAGTTTTTTCCTCAACAGTACAATCGTCGGCACGAGGTCCAATGAATCAAGCCAGCCCATGAATTTGGCCGTTTCCTCCTCGACAATTCGCTCCGATCGGACGGCGTCCGATTCGCGCTCGGTGATGTTTTTTCTCACCACCGCGTTGAGGCTGTCGATGTTATAGAGCGATACCCCGGCGATGTCACCCACGTTCTCGTCGACGTCCCGTGGAACGGCAATATCTATAATTGCCAGCGGTCTCCCGTTGCGGCCATTGAGCGCCCGGGCAATCATCGGTGATGTAATGATGGGTCGTTCTGACCCGGTGCAGGAAATGACGATATCGGCCGATCCGATGGCCTGTGCGAGGTCTTCCCAGACGACGTATTTACCCACGAACCGTTCGCAGAGGCGCTGGGCCGTTTCCCTCGTTCGGTTGGCGATACGTATTTCCCCCGGCTGGGCGCAGGCAAGCTGCTTGAGGGTTTCCTCTCCCATTTCTCCCGCGCCGATCATGAGGATGCTTTTCCCGGAGGGACCACCCAGCGACTCCTCGCAGAGCCAGAGCGCGGCCGAGCTGATGGAGACGGGCCGGGACGCAATGCCGGTTTCGTTCTTGACCCGTTTTGCGGTAAAAAAGGCCCGATGCAGTAATCGGTTGAGGACCGGCCCGGAGGTATCCGACGCCGTCGCCGCCCGGTAGGAGTCCTTTACCTGTCCCAGTATCTGTGGCTCACCGACCACCATCGAGTCAAGCGACGAGCTCACGCGAAGGACGTGCCGGACGGCATCTCGATCCTCTTTGATATAGAAGTAGTTCTTCATCGCGGAAGGGTCCCTGCCGTGAAACAAACCGAGATACGAGATAGCGTGCGTTACCGCCGCCGATACATCGGGAGACAATCCCAATATCTCCACCCGGTTGCAGGTGGAAAGCACCAGACATTCATCGATATCGGGGGAGGTAGCCAGCCCTTTCAGGAATCTTTCCGCTGATTCCTGACCGATGCCCATTTTCTCCCGAACATCCACCGGCGCAGATTTATGGCTCACCCCTACAAGAAATAGGGTCATGTTTCGTTTCGTCGTCATCTTTTCTCAGTATCCAACAGGTCGTTAATCTCGACGGTCCCTGCCACGCCGCCGTCGACGAGGGCCTCCCGTATCCTCAGGATAATCTCGTCGCCCCGCTTGTCGGATATCATCGCCGCCAGGGGAAGATCGGCCGCCCGTCCCATGACGTCGGCCAGGCTGTCTCCCGTAACGCCGGCCTCTCTGAGCCTTTCCCTGAGCCGTCCCAGGATCTTAAGGGCGGGCTCATACTCCCGACCGTATTGTGCTTCCAGGTCCTGCCGAATCCGCTTTATCATCGACGGCGCAACACCGCCCGAAGAAAGGGCGATCACCAGGTCCCCCCTGCGCACCACCGAAGGAAAGAAGAAGTCGGAGAGAGAGGGGTCATCTACGACGTTGACGAGCACTCCGTGCTCCCGGCAGGATCCGGCCACCTTTTCGTTTTCGTCGCGCTCATCCATTGCCGAAACGCACAGAGACACACCCGTAAGGTGCTCGGGCTCAAACGACCCGCTGATATAGGCCGCCTCACCCTCGTCGATGAGTTTTCTCAGCTCCGACGTTAGCTCCCGGGATACCACCGTGACGTGTCCTCCCGCGTCCAGGAGCGATGTCACTTTTCTGGTCCCCACGGCTCCACCGCCCACCACGAGGCAGGCACGGCCCGCAAGCTCTAAAAATATACCGAACAAGCCCACCGATCCTACCTCCGCGCTCGACGTGTGCCGGTAAGTATACCGGCATCGTGTAAGTAAAATACCGCCCTCTTTAGGCGGCACGCATGATACCGAAAGAATGCGAATCCGATTACTTGGCTGCTTTCCTCGACAGAAGCTGTTCCACGAGGATCACGATATCGATGGGTCTGGTGGTCTTGGGGATATGTACCTTTGAGCCGAGGACATCGTGATGGTGTTCGTGAGGTGGCTCCGATATCATCGAGCTAACCGTGACAAAAAGGACATCCTTGGAAAAATCGAGCTCCTGGGCTTTTTTCATAAACCGCGTGCCGCCCATCTTCGGCATGATTTTATCTACGATGACGACGTCGGGGTGCATCTTCTCGAACTTACGGAGCCCCTCTTGGCCATCTTCGGCGGCAAATACGTCAAAGCCAGCCTCACTGAACTCATTGGTCATGACTTCCCGAAAGAAGTGGTTGTCATCGACGATGAGCACCCGTTTTTTATTTTCCATGCCATCCTCGGTATCATTCTTCTCAAAGACTCATGCCATGCACGCGCCTCATCTGTTGCAGTATACTCCCGATTTCTTCTTTGGTCAAGACACCGTCGCTCGCATTGATAAATAGTTGGGAGACTATTCGTACGCCCGTTTCGGAACGGATTGAACCATTCATAAGGCCGTTGACGAACTCCTCCCCCGTTGACCATATATCCGGATACGCAGCGCCGGGCGGCGTTGCCGCCTCGCTGCCCACCTCCAGAGGTTCACGGGTCCCAATTATACCCTCGGCGGACCCATAGACCACCCAGGCTCCTGCCACAGACAGGATTATACCGACGCCGATAGCGGCCGATAATCCAAACAGACGGGCGCGTTTACTTTGAGGCCCGTTTTCTGCCGAGGCTGTTGTCGTTTTTACCATTAATACGACCCTCCGGCCGGTCAGCTATCGGGGGTATTTCTTCTTCGCTTCTGAGACCGGCTTATTTGTTTTTCCGTGTCCCGAGGGCATCGATAATCCCCGCGCAGACCAGCGGCACCATAATCTCGTGATGGCCGATCAGCGTAATACCCCTTCCCGTTTTCGCCGTCGGCCGTCTTACCACATTCGTCTGGGGACGGTACTGGCGGATAAAATCCATATTGACCGTCGTGAAGTCCTCGATAGTCGCACCCACGTTTTGTGCCAGTGAGATCGCCTTGAGGAAGACCTCCGGCAGTATCACCGCCGAACCGATATTTAAGTAGACACCTCCCGAAAGACCGGCCACTGCCGAGGCAAACGTGTGAAAGTCGATAAGCGATCCCTTGCCGATCGCCTCCCCGGAAGCATCCGGGTGCATATGGATAATATCCGTTCCGAGCGCCACATGCACCGTTACGGGAATGCCGAGCCTTACCCCCGCCGCCAGGATGCTGTGCTGACGATAGGGAAGACCCTTTTGTTCGATCATCGCTCCAACGGCACGCCCGATGCCCTGACCATTGCCCGCCCCTTCACGGACCGCCTCGTTGAGAAATTGGGACGTCTCCCGGGCCATTCCGAATGCCCCACCGTCAAGGACCGTATCCACGTCTTCCGAGGTGAACCCGGCGTAGGCCAGCTCAAAATCGTGTATGATTCCCGCGCCGTTGAGGGCCACCAGGCTGATGATTCCCCGTTCCATAAGATCGATAATGAGGGGAGAAAGGCCCACCTTGATAACGTGGGCGCCCATGGCGGCCATTACCGGCCGCCCGGCTTCAACCGCTCTCACAACCGCCCCGATCACCGTCCTAAGGTCCCCGGCGGCAAGGATTTTCCCCAGCCCCTCGATGAACTCCCCAATCGTTAGTCCAACCGCCGGCGGGCGGGCAAAATCGGCCACCGTTACCTTGCTCGTACGATCCATCAGGGAATAAGTCCTTATCCTCGATAAATCCAGGGCAATAGGCTCACGTCTGGTCATGCGGCTGCACCCGGGAAAAGCTTATTGTCCACCAGCTCGCACAAGACATGCCCGAGGACGATGTGCACCTCCTGAATCCGCGGTGTGCTATTCGAAGGGACGACAAACACATACCCTGCCATTTCGAGGGCGGCCCCCCCGTCCCCACCGGTAAAGAGGACCGTGATGATGTCAAGCTTCGCGGCCGCATCCAGGGCCTTGGTAATATTAGGTGACCTGCCGCTCGTGCTGATAGCCACGGCGATATCGCCCTTGGTCCCGATGGCCTTAATCTGTTTTACAAAAATATCGGAAAAGTCAAAATCGTTACCGATGCTCGTGATGATCGACGTGTCGGTCGTCAGGGCAATAGCCGGCAAAGGGGGTCGGTCTATCTTGAAACGATTGACGAATTCGGCCGCAATATGCTGACAGTCGGCCGCGCTCCCCCCGTTTCCAAACAACAACACTTTATTGCCCGCCTTGAAGGCCTTGACGATCAGTTCGGCTACCTCGTCGATCTTCTTTTCATATGTCTCTGCGAATTTTGTCTTAATCTGGGCAGAATCGATAAACGCGTCCCGTATAACCGGATCCATATACTCCTCTGCAATATAGGGAAGTCAATAATATAAAAAGGGAATCACACTGTCAAGGGGAATCAGTCGGATCGGCGGATCGCCTTATTTGCCGATCCGATACTCATCGATCTTCTTCTTGAGGGTGTTCCGGTTGATGCCGAGTATCTTTGCCGCCTGGGACTGGTTGCGGTGGGTTCGGTCAAGTACCAGTTTGATGAGCGGCATTTCCACCCGGGCGATGATTATGTTGTAAAGACCCTCGACCTTGTTAAGATCCATTTGGGATACGATGGGTTTTAGTTTGGATGAGAGAAGGTTTTCCAGAGAGAGCCTTCCAAAGGGATCGGGGTCGGTTCGCGTGATGAAATCGGGAAGCGACAGCGGGTCGACCATTCCTCCGTTTTCCGTGACCATAAGAAAAATGACCAATCCGATGAGATCTCGAACGTTTTTCGGCCACGAATAGCGTACAAGCATCTTTCGTGCCGAGGGGGTTATCGAAACCTGCGGATTGCCGAGCGCCGCCGAAAGACTATTCACGTAATAGCCGAATATCGCCCCGATATCTTCGGGACGCTGCCGCAAGGGTTCTATACGGATCACGTGGGCAAATCGGGATCGGTCAAACCGTTCATCGATACCGAGGGAGGGATCGTGGTGAATAATAAGCCGCGGCGCCTTCCTGCCCGAACCGACATCCTTATTGAGCATCGACTCGATCAGTAGCGCCTCCCGTGCCACAAGACGCTGGCTGTTCTTGACAATCAACGTTCCCGAAGGATAGGCATCATCAAACGGGGAGACGCTTCGTCTCTTCTTCTTCAGGTCAACGAGCGGATCGTAAAGGCTCAGGGGAGCCAGGAAACGCCCCGGTTTCAGGTGGACGCAGAATGACAGCTGCGTCTTTCCCGTTCCGCTCTCCCCGATAAACAGGACATGACCGCTTCCCTTCCGGGCCGCTATTGTATCCCTGCGCGCCTGCTGGGCGTTGCGAGACCTCCCTATGAAGACCTTGTGGGGATTACCGAGGTTTGTCGCTAATTGCTGGGCGATCTTGTTCCTTATCTCCGTATCGATCATCCGGCCGGCCGACGAAAGGACAAAGAGTATTTCTTTCTGGTAGTAGGGCTCGTGGAGAAATCCGGAAACGTGGGATCCGAGCATCGGCAGGAGGCGCTCCCGATCCTTCCCGGTAACGGCGATGATAATCGGAATGTCGGGTCGGCCCTTTTTAATCGAAGCCAAGAGGGCTTCCCCCCGTTTGAGAAGATACGATGATCCGATAAAGAGATAATCCGGGCGATCCGTCTTCAGAATGCGGCGCAGATCGACCAGATGCGATTCCCGGCCGACCGTGATTCTTTGTCCCTCCAGTGTCTCCGTAACTGCCCGCGCGGCATCGTCGGCCAACTGAAAAATCACCGCCTGTTTGGCTGATTGAGATTCGAGAGTCTGTTGCATGGATATTCCGTCAATCGCCCAAGAGGTAATCGCTCATCAACGCCATGATAGCATCCGTGGTCTCGCTTTTCATCAGGGTTGCCCGCATCGACGCCGCTCCGGCGAGCCCACGTATATAATAGACACAGTGTCTCTTGAGGACGGAGACCGCCTTTCTCGGCGGATAGAGTTCCTCAATGAGCAGTCGATGTTGTCCGACAATGGGATAGAGATCGTGTGGAGCCGGTTCATGCGCCTCCAATGAAAAGACCCAGGGCCGACCCATGGCGGCCCTCCCAATCATGACGAAGGCGGCGCCGGTCTCGGCGATCCGCTCATAGGCCTGCCGGCGGCTCGTGATATCCCCGCTGCCGATTACCGGAAGGGGAAGACATTCGGCCAGATCTCCCACGAGAGACCAGTCCGCCTCTCCGGTAAATAACTGAACGGCCGTCCGTGGATGAAAGATTACCGCTGCGGCCCCGGCATCCATCAACCGGGCGCCGACCTCACGATAGTTTATCGAAGCTGTGTCCCATCCCGCACGGATTTTGGCCGTTACCGGCAGCGTTACCGCCCGCACCATCGAGTCAACGATCCGTGCACACAACTCCGGCTCTCTGAGGAGCGCCGCCCCCGCCCCCTGACGGACGACCTTTTTAACCGGGCACCCCATGTTGATATCTATCAGTGCCGCCCCCCGTTCTTGCGCGTACCTGCCGGCCTCGGCAAGGACCAACGGGTCTCTCCCAAAGAGTTGAACGGCGCACGGCGACTCTTGGGGATGGCAGGTTATGAGGGCCGTGCTTCCTTTCTGGTTTCTCCTGACGCCCTCCGCACTGATCATCTCCGAAAAGACCATGCCCGCCCCGTATCGGATCAGGAGGATGCGCATACTGACGTCGATGACGCCGGCCATGGGGGCGGCCAGCAGGCGAGAGCGAAGATCAAGGTGACCGATCTTCATGCGCCCTACGCACCGATCGGGGGCCGCTCGATCTCCATAAAGACCCTGCCCTTCTTGAATATCCTCACCGTTCCGGCAGATTCGGATATTACGATGGCGATGGCTTCGGTCAGAGAGGTAATTCCGGCGGCGGCCACGTGCCTGCTTCCCAATCCCTTCGGCATATCCTCTTCCTCGAGGGCGGCGTTGAGGTGCCTGCCGGCGGTGATCAAAACCCCGTCCCCCCGAATAACGAAGGCCCCGTCAATCGCCGAAAACTCCTTGATTGCGTCCCGGAGTTGGGGATCATGTACGGAGAGTTCCTCCTCGGAATAGCCCTTAAAGGGATTGATAATCAGCTGGCGGGAGAGCTGCAATACCCTCTCCTCGTCCCCCAGCACAAAGATGGTCCCGACGGATTTTCCTTCCCGGCCCCGGGCGGCCAGCTCCATTGCAAGCTTGAGAACGGTCTCAAAAACATCCGCACGGACTGAATCCGGGATGTCCAGCAGATTGGCGGAGCTGAAGATCTCAAGCTCCTTTCCCGTATCGATTACCACGATAGAATCGTTGTTTCCAAAGGAGGCAACCCCCGTCACGCAGACGATCCGATCGCCCGGCTTGATGATGCTTCCGGACATGGCCAGCATTACCGCCACCTTGATCTGTCCCATGCGCGTGAGCTTGATATCCGGCACCTTGATGGCCTTGCCGTGCACGGACAGCACCTCCTGGAAGAATTCTTTTCCCCGCACCACCGGAACGGCGTTCAACTTCTTGATCTGATCGGCCGTCCGCTCATAGTCATCCCGTCCTTGCAGGATAACGAAAACCTCTTGTGCCTTTATCCGCTGGGCGATATCACCGGCGCTCTCGATAATAAGCCGCGAGAGCACCTGCTCTTTTGCCGCTGTCTTCTTGCCGATCATATCGGTTCTTTCCTTTGGGATGTTCCGGAAATCAGCCGGACCCTACGTTAATATACCGTCGGGGCGCCTTCCCCCCGACTTCTGTTGTGATATGTTTCGATACAGGCCGATGTATTTCCTTATCTGAGAAATAACCTGACCCGCTGCGGATTCTCCCCGTTCTACCCCTTCCCGATAGCGATGAAAATCGTATGTTCCGATGTCGGATACCGACGGACTTATGATGACATCGGGCAACTCGGTCTTCATACGCATATCGACGATCTGGGATTCCATGATCATGATCGATCCCATAATAATGTCGAAAATATTGGGCAGTCTGGCCTCTCCCTTTCTGGATTTCCCGCTCCCTTGGCCCGGATCGATAATAGGGTGTTGGACCGTCATTTTATTGGCGATTTCCGGGCTGATATCTACGGCAATGATGAATTCGGCACCGAGGTCCCTGACTACCTGGACCGGCACCGGATTTACCACACCTCCGTCCACCAGGAGCATGCCATCGGCGGCGACCGGCTTGAATACACCAGGGATTGAGATGGAGGCCCGCACGGCCGTCACAAGATCGCCCCTGTTTATAAGCACTTCTTGTCCGGTATAGAAATTCGTCGCGACGCACGCAAAAGGAACCGGCAAATCTTCGATCTTCACGGTACCGAGGTGTTTACGGAGGAATTGCTCGATCTTCTTTCCCTCGATAAGTCCGCTGGTGGGGAACATGATGTCGGCCATCTTCAGCGACTCTTTGAGCGTGAGGGGGGCTGTGAACGCGATGAGATCATCGAGCTTTCCGGCCGCAAGAAACGCGCCGACGAGCGCCCCCACGCTCGTCCCCGAAACAAAGTCGATTTTTACCCCCGCAGACGTCAGGGCACTGATTACTCCCAGATGGGTCAATCCCCGGGCACCGCCACTGCCGAGGGCCAGCCCGACCTTGAGGCGGTACCTATCGGGAAGATACTTATACAGCGTCCGGTAGTCAAAGGGTGATGTAATATTTTTCTTGAAGAATCTCATTTTTAGGGATGAAACGTTTCTCTTATTTCTTCATCTTAATTAGTATATAAGAAGTAATGTATACTAATAGGGACTCTATGTCAATGAAATACCCTTTTATATGGAAAACGCGTCCCACAGATAAATTGTTCTTGATTTCATTATCTTTACGAGGTATAATTAGCACTCATTAGGATCGAGTGCTAACAAACCGGGGTATGAACGATTCCACATATACCCCGAAAAGGCACGAAAGGAGATTGGGAATGAAAATGCTGCCAGAAAAAACGAGCGCCCTGACGCTCTATATTCATAAGATAAATAGATTTCCCCTCCTCACAAAAGAAGAGGAATACGACCTTGGCGTGAGGTGGCGGGAAAACAGTGATATCGAAGCGGCCCATAAGCTGGTCGTATCAAACCTCCGCTTTGTGGTCAAGGTCGCCTATGAATACTCCGATTACGGCCTCAAGATCATGGACCTTATCCAGGAAGGTAATATCGGTCTCATGCAGGCCGTCAAGAAGTTCGATCCGCAAAAAGGCTTCCGGCTTATCTCATACGCGGTATGGTGGATCAGGGCCTATATCCAGAACTTTATCATCAAGTCGTGGAGCCTTGTGAAGATCGGCACGACCCAGGCGCAGAAGAAGCTTTTCTACAAGATGGGACAGGTCAAGAAGAAACTCGGGATTGACGCCCCTACGGACGAAGATATCGGCGCCATCGCCGATACCCTTCACGTGAAGTACCGGGAGGTCCGGGACATGAACGGCAGGCTCTCGGGCCGCGATCTCTCGCTGAACACCGCCGTCAAAGAAGGCGAGGATGCAACCTATATCGATTTCGTCTCGGAGGATCCATCCCAGGAAGCTGCCCTGATCGATGAGCAGGAGACGGCCCGGCTCAAGACGGATATCAAAAAGGCCCTGAACCTGTTGAATGAAAAGGAAACCTATATCATTCAACACAGGATAATGGCGACCAAGCCCAAGACGTTGGCAGATATTGCCGATACCTTCGGCATCTCCCGTGAGCGAATCCGTCAAATTGAAGAAGGCGCCCTCAAAAAGCTGAGAAAGAATCCCGCCATTGAACAGTGGGCGGGCCTGCAGGAATAAAGCAACAGATCCCACGGGCATATCTCCCTTGCCCGTGGGATTGATTTTCCGTCGCCCGAATAATTGATATACTGAGTATTGGAATGCGTGATCTCCCTACTCTGCCTTACCCTATCAGATAATTGCACACCGTCCGGAGCCGCGTACAGTTGCGCCAATCGTCGATAAGATTTATCGCGCTCCGACGAGCCGGTTACTATACTGTTCAAATCATGCCATAAATAATCATATCTCCTATTACTCATATTGATTCTAAAACTTTTTAGTATATTTACGAAAATATATACATTTTTTTCTTTACACGCATACAACGCTATGATACTATCGAAAGTAGCAAAGGTGAATTTTGTATTTTTTTTGTGGTGTTGTGTATACTGTATCCAAATTTAACCACTATTGAACGGTGCAAAGATGAAAGAAAGGAAGAGAAAGTCTCGCATGAACATCAGCCCGAAGGAGGTCTCGGACCGGCTTCAATTTCTGATTAAAAAATCGGGACTCAAACAGTACCAGTTTGCCGATAAGTGCCACATCACTGCGGCGGCTCTCTCCACCTATCTCAACAAAGACAGGATTCCGGAATCCTCGATATTATCCAGGATAGCCGACTTTTCCAACACGTCCATGGAATGGATCCTCGGCGGCAAGACTATCAACGATCAACTGATGGAAAAGGGAGAGGAATTCAAGGACCAGGTCATGAAAGACATGGCCGATGAAATCGAAATATGGAGAGAAAAGGCCATCGAGGCGGAAAACCTTCTACGTTCCACACAGGAAGTCATGACTGTTATGGAGTCGGGCGGTGACTATAAAAACGCCGATCCCTCGAAGATAAATCGAGACGAGGTGACCCTCCTTTCGAACTTCCGTCTACTTGCCGCCAAGGTACAGGAAAAGGTTCTCCAATATCTTGAGGACCAGCTTCAACTTCAGAAGTTGACCAAATAGCCGTCCCCGCGGTATCGAAAAGCCCCTTTTACAGGGGCTTTTTCTTTTTTTATGCTCGGCCCAACGTTCGTACGGACAGTCCCCTGCTCGCGCCGTCGCGGCGCAGCCTACCCCGGACGGACCGGGCTCAAGGAATTTAGTTGACAAAGTCGATCGTTCAATGTAACGTGAACGGTACGTAAACTAAAATAATACAGACGGGAGAAAAACAATGGCCTATGATCGTAAATTCTTTGCGGTGGTTTTATCGGTTTTCATCACTGCGGCCCTCATGGGTTGCGGCGGCGGACCGGATAACGTGATAAGGGACGACAGTCAGCCGGTTCCGGTTCTCGAGTCCGACCTTTCTACCGCCGAGAATTATTTTTCTAAAGAAGACTACACCAATGCGGTCGTTGCCTACGACAACTTTATTAAAAAGCATCCCCTCAACGATAATATCCCTTACGCCCTATTCAGGGAAGGTCTGTCCTATTTCAAGATATCGGAGGATACGAGACGGGATCAGTCCAATACGGAACGGGCCGCCGAGAAATTCTCACAGCTCATCCTTATGTATCCCAACAGTAAGTATGTCTCGAACGCCATGAGTTACCTCAGGCTGTGCCATGAAAGGCTTGCCCGTTACAATTTTAACGTCGGCGTTTACTATTTCGATAAAGATGAGTACAACGCGGCAATCTTTCGATTCCAGGATGTGATCACCAAATATCCCGGTTTCGGATATGATGAAGAGTCAAAGCGATATATTGAGGAGAGCAAGAAGCGGCTGTCTGAAGATAAATAGCCCAACCGGTTCTACCGGAAGAAACATAAGAATAATTAGTAAGATTTCCAGGTAAAGTAAGAAATGGTCAAAACAGATAATAATGACTACTGGATAGGGAAAGAGGCGTTCGAACACCAGGATTTCGAAAAGGCCGAACAATACCTGGACCGAGTGGTCCAGGCCGGATTTGAGTTCGCCGACGTCTACAATATGCTCGGGATCATCTATCACCAGCACGGAAAATACGAAAAGGCGGTACACTCCTTCGAAAAAGCGCTCGAGATTAATCCGAATTACACCGACGCCTCAATGAATCTGGCCGTAATCTATAACGATATGAGTATGCTCGATAAGGCCAAGGCTGTCTATCTTGACGCCCAGGCCAGGGCACAGACCAAGGTATCACCCAAGGGACTCGATCCCTTTTCACTCGGCAAACTCTCCAACCTCCACAAAGATATTGCGGATATCTATCTTTCATTGGGTATGAATGAGGAGGCCATAGAGGAATACACAAAGGCCCTCAACATGAATCCCGATTTCTTCGATATCAGGACGAAACTGGGAATCGCACTGAGGGACTCACAGAAGTATGACGAGGCCCTATCGCATCTTAAACGGGCCGTCTCCGAACGCGCCGACTATATCCCGGCTCTTTTGGCCCTGGCCCTCTGCTACTTCAAGATGGGAAATAATAAGGAAGCAAAAAATATCCTGGCCACGGTTATAAAGTCGGACCCTGACAATAAGATCGCTTCGCTTTACCTGAAGATGATTGATTCCTGAAAAACCGTTACCGTTCGTTGTACGCAGAAAAGCCGCTGACCTATCAGCGGCTTTTCTATTATCCAACCCCGAGCGAGATCTCACCGTACTCTCGCCGATACGATCAGGTCTTCGGACCGAAAGAACCGGCCTACGTTACCTCCCTATTGGAATATCTCCTTTACCTTTTCGAAGAATCCCCGGGTTTCAGGGTGTGTCTCGGCTCGACTCTCCCGCGAGAACTCTTCGAGGATATCTCGTTGCCGACGACTTAATTTCTTGGGTGTCTCTACACGAACAATGACGTGCTGATCGCCGCGGCCATAGCCCGAAAGATGGGGGACTCCCTTACCCCTGATGATGTGCGTCTCCCCCGATTGTGTTCCGGGTTTTACCTTCATCTTCACCAGACCCTCGATCGTCGGCACTTCTATGTCGGCGCCAAGCGCCGCCTCCGGAAACGTGATCGGGACGATGACAATGATGTCGTTTCCCTCTCGCTCGAAAATCTTATGCGGTTTGACCTCGATAACCACATAGAGGTCACCAGGCGGGGCCCCTCCGCTGCCGTTTTCTCCTTCTCCGGAAAGCCTGAGCCTGGTCCCCATCTCCACACCATGCGGAACCTTGACCGTAAGGGTCCTGGTCTTCTTCATCTTCCCGGAGCCCCGGCATTCTTTGCAGGGACTCTTGATAAACCTGCCCGTTCCGCGACAATGGGAGCACGTTCGCGAAACGGCAAAGAAGCCCTGCTGGGTTCTGATCTGTCCTGTACCCCGGCACGCTGGGCAGGTCTCGGGTTTCGTGGGCGGCTCGGCCCCGCTGCCGCCGCATGCCGCGCAGGCCTCATGCCGCGGCACCTGGATCTTTGCCTCCACGCCGAAGACCGCCTCGGTAAAATCAATGGTAAGGTTGTACCGCAGGTCCGTTCCGCGGGCGCCGCGGCCTCCCCTGCGGCCCATGCCGAAGATATCACCGAAGACATCCGAAAAGATATCCTCGAATCCACGGAAACCGAAATCGAAATCGCGAAATCCATCGGCCCCACCGCCCGAGAAGGCCGCGTGACCGTAGCGGTCGTAGAGATCCCGCTTTTCGGGGTCCGAAAGGACGACATAAGCCTCGTTGATCTCTTTGAACCGTTCTTCGGCTGCTTTATCCCCGGCGTTCTTATCCGGGTGATACTTAAGGGCCTGTTTTCGGTATGCCTTCTTTATCTCTTCCTGGCCGATATTTTTCTGAACGCCGAGTATATCGTAGTAGTCGGCTTTTTCCACCGTTGTCTCCTCTCCCCTCTTACGGCCGTGCGGATACGTTTACTATCCGCGCAATATAATGATAATAAATCGTCCGTTGGTCGCTCAACGTGTTGAGTTGATACATCGGGAGCACACGATCTTCATCGACGGTCTAATGCCGATATCCCCGATCCGTACAATCAGTATCTTGTCGACGAAAACCATATCGAGATGATTCGCTATTTCTTGACTTCTTCGAAATCGGCGTCAACAACGTCGTCCCCGTCCCCGGGTTTCGGCCCGGAGCCGCCCTGCCCCGGTGCGTCTTCCGGCCCCGGCCCCGCCCCCGCCTCGGGCCCCTGCGGGCCGGCGCTTGATGCCGCCTGGGCATAGATCATCTCGGCCAGTTTGTGCGCCGCCTTGGTAAGCTCTTCGGTGGCCGACTTGATGGCCTCACTGTCGGTCCCCTCCATCTCCTTTTTCACCTTCGCCAGCGCACTCTCCACCTCGGACTTGGCCGCCGGGTCGAGCTTGCTTGAAAATTCAGCGAGCGATTTTTCGGTGGTATATACCAGTCCGTCGGCCGCGTTGCGCGCCTCGACCAGATCCCGTTTACTCTTATCCTCTTCGGCATGTGATTCCGCGTCTTTTATGAACTGCTGTATTTCCTGCTCTGAGAGGCCGCTGGATGCCGTTATCCTGATCGACTGCTCCTTGCCGGTACCGAGATCCTTGGCGGAGACATGCATGATCCCGTTGGCGTCGATATCAAAGGTGACCTCGATCTGGGGAATACCGCGGGGCGCCGGCGGTATGCCGACCAGGTCAAATCTACCGATCGTCTTGTTGTCGGAGGCCATATCCCGCTCCCCCTGCAGCACATGGATTGAGACGGCCGTCTGGCTGTCGGCGGCGGTGGAGAATACCTGGCTCTTCTTGGTGGGAATGGTGGTGTTTTTCTCGATGAGCTTTGTGGAGACCCCGCCGAGGGTCTCGATGCCCAGTGACAGCGGCGTAACGTCTAAGAGCAGTACATCTTTCACCTCGCCCCTGAGCACCCCACCCTGGATCGCCGCCCCCATAGCCACGACTTCGTCGGGATTGACACCCCTATGGGGTTCTTTGCCGAAGATCTCTTTGACCTTTTGCTGAACCTTGGGCATGCGGGTCATACCGCCAACGAGGATAACCTCGTTAATATCGGCCGAGGACATCCCCGCGTCCTTTATTGCCGTACGGCACGGGCCGTCGAGTTTCTGGATGAGGTTGTCGACCAATGCCTCGAGTTTGGCCCGGGTCAGCTTTATGTTCAGATGTTTGGGGCCCGCGCTGTCGGCCGTGATAAACGGGAGGTTGATATCGGTCTCCATGGAGGTAGACAGCTCCATCTTCGCCTTCTCGCCGGCCTCCTTGAGCCGCTGGAGCGCCATCTTATCCCCCCTCAGGTCGATCCCCTGATCCTTCTTGAATTCATCGGCAAGGTATTCGATGATGTTCTGGTCGAAATCCTCTCCGCCAAGATGGGTGTCGCCGTTGGTCGACTTGACCTCGAAGACACCGTCTCCGAGTTCAAGGATTGAAATGTCAAACGTCCCTCCCCCAAGGTCAAAGACGGCGACCTTTTCATCCTTCTTCCTATCCAGCCCGTAGGCCAGCGAGGCCGCCGTCGGCTCGTTGATGATCCTGAGCACGTTGAGCCCGGCAATCCTCCCGGCGTCTTTAGTGGCCTGACGCTGGCTGTCATTGAAGTACGCGGGGACGGTAACGACCGCGTCCGTAACCGGTTGCCCGAGGTAGTCTTCAGCGGTCTGCTTCATCTTGGTAAGAATCATCGCCGATATTTCCGCGGGGCTGTAGTTCTTATCCCCGACGGTAACCTGAGCGTCATCATTGGACGCCCTCGTGATCTTATAGGAGCAGACCTTTATATCCTTCTGTACCTCCGGGTCCCCATATTTCCTGCCGATCAGTCGCTTAACGGCATATATCGTGCGTTCGGGGTTGGTAATGGCCTGTCTCTTGGCGACCTGACCCACGATCCGCTCGTTGCTGTCGGTAAAGGCAACCACCGAGGGAGTGGTGCGGCTGCCCTCGGAGTTCGTGATCACCTTGGACTCACCGGCCTCCATGACAGCTACACAAGAATTAGTCGTCCCCAAATCTATTCCGATAACCTTTGACATCTCCTTCCTCCTTTATCCTCGGGATGCATTCCTATATTTATTCTTCGTCATCTATCGTATCCCCGTTATTCTTATCGGGGACGTCTTCCTCTTTGTGGAAATCCTCATCACCCCAGGGTGATCCCTGGGCGGGCTGCTGTCCTTCACGTACGGAAACGCCAACCATCGACGGTCTGACGAGGCGGCCGGCAAGCAGGTACCCCTTCGTGACCTCGGAGACAACGGTGTTGGGAGGGAATTCGTCCGTTTTGACCTGCATAAGGGCCTGATGGAAATTAGGATCAAACGGTTTGCCGAGAGAATCAATCTGCTCAACGCCGAATTTTTCAAGGGTATCCATGAACTGCTTATGGACCATCTTAATCCCCTCCAAAAACGCCCCCGAATCGGAGCTTCCCTCGCTGTGGGCAAGCGCTCGCTCAAGGTTATCGACGGTCGGGATGAGCGCCTTGATCAGCTCTTCATTGGCGAACTTCCGGCTTTCTTGCGCCTCCTTTGTCATTCGTTTTCTATAGTTATCCAGGTCGGCCGCCGATCGAAGATATCGTTCGTACATTTCCTTGGCCTGGGCGCGCGCCTTGTCGAGCTCATCCTGAATCTCTTCCGATCCCCTCTTGGCGTCGGATCGGCCGTCGGCAGCGGCTTTTTCGGTCATCACGTTTTCGTTATTATCCGAATCGGCATTTTCGATCTCCGATACCGTCCTGTCTATCGCTTCCGGAGACACCTCATCGGTATAGCCTTCTTTGACCGGTTCGGTGGAGTGCTTCTTCTTTTCCTTGTCTGCCATGATCCGGTTACTCCTCATCCAGCAGTCTCGTGATCAGGTGCGCGGTAAAATCGACGATCGGTATTACCTTCGCATAGTCCATCCGTGTGGGACCGATAACACCGATGCTTCCGAGAATATTGCCTTCTTTACGGTACGGTGAGGCCACGAGAGTACAGTCTCTCATGGTCTGGATGTTGGTCTCGGAACCAATATACACCTTTACACCGTCGGCTCGCGTCACCTTATCAAGTAATTTAATCAAATTATTCTTATTCTCAAAGGTCTTGAATATCTCTTTCATCCTGGAGATCTCGGTAAATTCCGGGTAGTCGAAGATATAGGTGCTTCCCTCTATAAAAAGCTCGTCATCGATAATTTCGGCATCAAACAGGTTCCGGGACATTTTCAGGGCATTCATGAGGATATTATCATAGAGGTTCTTTTCGCTTCGCATTTCCTGGATAATCTTGCGTCTGACGTCTTTGAGCGTAAGTTCCGAGAGGATGTCGTTGAGATAGCGTGACATCCAGGCAAGTTTCTCCTGGTTGAATTCTTCCTCGACCCTGATCAGCTTGTTATATATCATGCCGGTTTTCGATACGAGGATAGCCAGGATCCTGTTTTCCGAAAGTCTCACGAAATCGATATATTTGAATTGTGTCTCAGAAAAGCCGGGGGTGCTGACCATGGAAACGCATCGGGACATCTCGGAAAGCACCCGGGAAGTCTCCCTGACCACGTCCTTGAATTCCCTCGACGGCGGATTCAGGTTCTTCTCTATCATCCGTTCTTCGGAGGTCGTCAGGTCGGAAACCTTGACGAGGCTGTCCACGTAGAAACGGTATGCGCGTTCGGTGGGAACGCGTCCCGCGGAGGTGTGGGGTTGGACCAGCAGTCCGATCTCTTCAAGGTCGGCCATAATATTGCGTATCGTGGCCGGAGAGACGTCCAGTGCCCCTCTCTTGGATATCGTCCGTGAGCCGACCGGATCACCGGTCCTGATGAAGTCCGTTATTATGGTAAAGAGGACGGTTTTTGCCCTGTTGCTGAGTTCTATCTCCATACCATTGCTCTCCCCATACGCTTTTAGCACTCCGCATATAAGAGTGCTAATATTTAAAAATAACAACGATATCGCCTTTTGTCAAGTCAAAAAGAACACCCTTTGCTTCATTGCTTGACAGGAGCTATAGAAAACTGATATATAAATATCATTGACATGGAAGACCTGCCCTGTACGGCACGGTCGCTCAAAAATTAACCTACACCACGTCTCACGGAGGGGCACATGACTAATTTTCTCTCTGACAAGGACTACGACAGGTCGAAAATCACTACCGAAAGAAGAGGCCCCACCCTCATCATCACGCTTTGCCGTCCCGATAAGCGCAACGCACTCGACGGCAACATGATGTTCGGTATCAGGGACGCCGTGGATTCCGTCTATACGGATCCGGATGTCCGCTCCATCGTTATCAAGGGCGAAGGAAAGGGATTCTCAGCCGGCGTCGATTTTGCGGCGCTCGCCGGCACGGGACTCCTTGACGCCACCCCCCCCGTCGCCCGCAAGATCATCCGGGTGATGCAGGACGTCGTCAATGTAATCTATGACATCGAAAAGCCGGTCATCTTCGCGGTCCATGGCTTCTGCTTCGGCATGGCCACCGAGCTTATCCTTGCCGGTGATTTCCGCATCGCCCAGGTCGGCACAAAGATCGCCATACAGGAGACGGCCATCGGTTTCATTCCTGACGTGGGCGGCACGGCCCGCCTCACGAAACTCATCGGCCCCATCAAGGCAAAAGAGCTCATCATGACCGCCAAGATCATCGAGGCCGAAGAGGCCCACTCGATCCAGCTCTTCAACGAAGTGGTCGACGACGCGTTTGTGGGCGCAATGGCCCTGGCCGATACGCTCAACAAGAACGCCCCGTTGGCCGTCGGCCTCGCCAAACGGGTCATCAACCTCGGCCAGCCCCTGGATGTCAGGAGCTTCATGGACATGGAAGGGGTGGCCCAGACAAGCCTCACGAGAACCGAGGACGTTCGGGAAGGGCTCATGGCCAAGATGGAAAGGCGCGACGCGAAATTCACGGGAAAGTAGAAAGTAACGAAGCACCCGACAAACTGTACGTCAAGGAGGGTCTGCCCCGGAAGGGAGGCCCGGTATGGATAATAACACGAGGGGCTCCCTGAGCCCCTCGTGTTCTTTTTTATGGCCTTCCCCGGCTGAGGGGCTTATAGGCCTCGATAAACTCGAAGACCGTGAAGACATAATAGGCGGAGGTCTCACCGCCGATGCTGCCGGCGATGTAGTCGGCCATGACGTCGGGCTGATCAAAGGGACCCGTTACCCCGCCGGCAAGATACTTCCCGTCGTACCCCTGGATGAAGTAGCCCTTACCCCCGTCCCAAAAGCACGCCACTGTGTGGGACTCCAGGAGTTTTTTCTCCTGGCGATAAATATCCACGGTAAACAGACGAGCCTGCCAGCCGCCGTATTCGAGGGCCTCGACGACCAGCGCCGCGAAATCCTCGCAGTCCCCTCCCTTCATGAGGATCGTCTCGTAGGGCGACTGGAGGTAGTTCTTGCCGTCGTCCCGTTCGGGGATATAGTTGAGGGCCTTTCTCGTATAGTAGGAACAGAGACCGGGGGCCGAGAGGCGCGCCCGGACCTCTTCCCACTCGTCCCAGCGGTCTCCGGCACACACCCCCCATGATGCCGCCAGGAGCGTGTCCATGTCGTAGCCGGCCAGAACCTCCCGGGCGGACGCAGGGTTTTCAGCATAGAGCCACAGCATGGCCTCCAGGGGGGCGCAATAGGCCCGCGACCCCGGCTTCCCGGTGCCGAGTATCTTCTCAAACGCGTCCTTGTGGCCGCCGGCCCGATAGTCCGCCCACACGGCCGAAACCCCCGTGGCCAGCGGCGATACGCGCGTATTGACGCCGGGAATCCTGGCCAGCTCGGCGGCAAAGTCCTCGTCGGCCCAGAAGACTTCGTTGAGCGCGTCGTTCCTATAGACCGGCACCCTCGGCGTAAAGGCGGCACAGCCCCAGACGCTCACGATCATACAAATCAGGACGACAGCCGGAAATCGTTTCATGCTAATAATAGTCTGCCCATCTTTGTTTGGTGTCAAGGAAAAACGCCTTGCAATCTTCGGACAAAAACGATACGATGCCCCAAATAGGAAAAGGAATCCCCATGACCAACCCGCTGTTTTCCGCATTTCCGGGTCTTTCCGATAAGATCCCCCACTGCGATTTCGGCACGTATCCCACCCCCGTCGAGCGGCTTACCGGACTTGAAAAGGAGTTGGGACTGACTAACCTCTTCATCAAGCGGGATGACAAGAGCTCGGACGTCTACGGCGGCAATAAGGTCAGAAAGCTCGAATTTATCCTCGGCGAGGCGGTCAAGAGGAAGGCGGCACATACCGTCGCCTTCGGCTACGCGGGCTCCAACTTCACGCTGGCGGCCGCGGTATTCGCAAAACGGGTGGGGATCAGTCCCGTTTCGATGCACCTGCCGCAGCCGAACGCCGCGTACGTCCGAAAAAACCTCCTCTACCAGAAGCTTATCGGCGCCGAGCTCCACGAGCTCCCAAACACAGCGGCCGTCACCCTGGGAACGCTGGCGATCTGCGGGCGCTGCCTTGTCACGACCGGGAGATTTCCCTATATCATCGCCGCCGGGGGATCGAGCGCCGTCGGCGTCGTCGGAGGGATGAGCGGCATGTTCGAGCTCAAAGAGCAGATAGACCGGGGACTCCTGCCGACACCCGACGTCATCTACGTAACCATCGGCTCCTCCGGCACCGCGGCAAGCCTCGCCTTGGGTGTCAGGGCCCTCGGCCTGCCGACACTGGTGCGGGCGGTGCGCGTCTCCGATCTTGCCTACGCGAGCTTCAAAATTTCCAAGGAACTGGCCGACGGGGCGGCACGAATCCTCGGCCGGCATGAGCCGTCCTTCAGAGATATGGAGATCACGACCGATAATCTCCAGGTCGTCCACGGCTACCTCGGGGACGGTTACGCCCGCTTTTCCCGGCAGGGGATGGCGGCATTGGGCCTCGTTAAGAAAACCGACGGGATCGACCTGGACGGAACTTACACCGGAAAGACCGCGGCCGCCATGATCGACGATGCCCGGTCAGGCCTCCTGAAGGGTAAGACCGTCCTCTTCTGGAACAGCTATAACTCCGTCAATATTGAGAAAAAGATAAAGGGGATCGATTACCGGACCCTGCCGAAGAGATATCATCGCTATTTCGAAACACCGTACCAGCCGCTCGAAATAGTCGACCGAGCGTCTCCGAAAGTCTAACGACCGGCTGTTTATCGTTTCTTTTCGGGCGCCCCTTGCCTGGAGGATACGCCCCGCTTGCCCTTTCGCTTGTCGATAACCGCCTTCCATCGCTCCTCGACGCTCGGGATGGGCGCCTGCTCGCATTCGGTACCCAAGAGCCGGGCTGTTTTGCGCGTTGAATGGGTATCCTCCATAATGATCTTGATCGTCGCGGTTATCGGTATCGCCATGAAAACCCCCACTACCCCCCACAGCCATCCCCAAAAAGTCAGCGAGAAAAGGATAACGAGCGGAGAGAGGTTGAGCCCCTTGCCCATGATCCGCGGGCTCACGTAGTTGCCCATAAGGATCTGGATGATGCCCAGGACCACGAGCATCAGCAGCGCCGCTGCCCCGGAGAACTGCACAAGCACCATGAGGACGGGCAGCAGAATCGCCACATGAACCCCGACGTAAGGGATGAAAAAAAGCATGAAGGCCGATACTCCCCAAAGGATGGAGAACTCCACCCCGCAGGCCCACAACAGCAGTGCAAAGATAATCCCGTCCACCGTGGCCAGCGCCGTCTTGATGACCAGGTATTTCCTCACGTCCCGATTTACGGCCTTTATGACCCTGAGGATTCTATTGGACCTCCTCTTACCATAGGCGTAGATTACCCTTGGACTGAACTGCTCGACTTCCAGTATAATAAAGACCATAAGAAAAAATATCAGAAACAGGGTGCCCACCAAACCGAACACGGACCCGATACCCCGGGCGGCGTACTCCCGGAGGACCCTGTTTATCGTGGACGCCGATATCGGCAAATCGGCCGGGATCCAGTCTACCCCGATTTCCCCAAGAAAGTTCGTCCCGCCGATCCAGACCGTAAATCCCGCTATCATCCGTTGAATCGAATGCGCGTAGATCGGGAGCTTTTCCATGAACGATTTGACGTTATATGAGATAAGCTTGCCCAGGAAAAAACCGACGATAAACAACGCGATGAAGATGAGCACGTAGGCAACAAAACGCGGCACCTTGATCCGCATGAGGAACTGCTCAATGGGGCAGATAAGGACGTACAGAAAGATCGCGATCAGAAGCGGCTTGAGGATCGGGCCAAGGGTCTTAAGCACGAAAACGGCGATGACCGCAAGGATCACCGTCATCCCGATCTTGATGATGCCCAGGTCCGATGTAACGTAGTCGAACGGCGACTGTTCCCGCCGCCCGCCCGTGCTTTTTCTCTTTATTTCTCTCACTGCCTATCTCCATGAAACGAAAGACGACTTCTTATTTCTGACCCGATTATGCACGATCCCCCGAATTCCCGACGGTTTCAGGTCGTTGTTACCGGCCGGCGGCCTCGCTTGCCTTTCGGCAAGACGTCCCTCTTTTTTCTGAGCGTCCTTCCGGTGACGTCGCTCATGAGCCGGGCGATGCCGCGGGTGCCGGAGAAGTTCTCCATGACGATCTTGATCGTCGCCGTGATCGGAACGGCCAGAAACACCCCGACAATCCCCCACACCCATCCCCAAAAGGCCAGGGCCAGCACGATGAAGAGCGGGGAAAGCTTCAACTCCCTTCCCATAACCCGCGGCTCCAGGTAGCTGCCGAGCACCAACTGGACGACAACGAGGATCCCCAGCATCAGCGCCGACGCCTCCGGTGAAAACTGGATAAAGACCATTGCCACCGGCAGCAGCACCGCGAGGTAGGAGCCAATATACGGGATGAAATGGAGCACAAAGGCCGAGACCCCCCAGAGCACGAAAAATTCGACCCCGCAGGCCCCCAGTAAACCCGTAAAGACAAAACCCGTAACGACGGCTATCAGGGTCTTGATCGTCAGGTACTTCATGACGTCCCCGACGATGGTCCGCGCCACATTGAGGATCTTGCCCGATCGCGCCTCTCCATAGGCGTAGACAACCCGCCCGGGGAAGTGGTCCGTTTCCAGCAGGATGAAGATCATCAGGAGAAACACCACCAGCGTGTTGCCGACCAGCGAAAATAACGAACCGATGCTCCTGTTAACAATCGCCTTGAGCCTCTCGGCCGAGAAATAGCCGGAGGTAACCAGTTCCCTCAGGTTGAACTCCTCGGTGACACCGAATTCCCTGAGGATTTCCACGTTCTGGATGGATTTGTCCAGCCGTTCGATCTGCCCCTGGATGGTCTCCTCGTAGACGGGAAGTTCGTTGGAGAAGGCCCGGACGTTGAACGAGATGAGCTTTCCCATGAAGAAGCCCGCCGTGATCGCGGCGCTGAAGATAAGGAGGTAGGCGACAAGGCGCGGGATCTTGATACGCACGAGCAGCCGCTCGACCGGCGAGATCAGGATACAGAAGAAGACAGCTATCAAGAACGGTTTGAGGATCGAGCCCAACGCCCTCAGCGCGATCACGAGGACCACCGCCAGGATCACCCCGATCCCGACGGCGGTAAATTTCTGATACGGGATGAGCCGGCGTTCGGCCGTGGGTCGCTCCGCCCGATCAGACTCATTTTGGTGCTCGGTCATTATGTATCACAACAGACAGGTTATCGATGGTTTCCGATTACGCTCAGCGGCCGCTTCATCCTCTTTTGGTCCTCTGCAGCAGCGAGAAAATGGGGATCCGGCGCCGGGGGGGGCGCTCGGCGGGCAGCTCCAGCACGTCACTCATAAAGCGCGCGAGGTTACGGGTGGCCGGGATATGCTCCATGACGATCTTTATGGTGGCCGTGATGGGGATGGCCAGCACCATCCCGATAAAGCCCCAGAGCCACCCCCAGAAGGCCAGCGAGATCAGCACCACCAGCGGCGAGAGATTCAACTCCCGCCCCATAACCTTCGGCTCGATGAAATTGCCCAGCGAAAAATGAACGACAATCAGGCACAACAGGATCACCAGAGCCCCCAGGGGTGATATCTGGACCAGGGCCATCAGGAAGGGAAAACCCACCGCGAAGATGGAGCCGACGTATGGGATGTAGTTGAGGACAAAGGCCATGATGCCCCAGAGGATGAAAAAGTCAATCCCGCCGATCCCCAGGACCAGGGCCGTCAAAAGCCCCGTGGCGATGTTGATGAGCGTCTTTACCCAGAGGTATTTCATGACGCTCGTATTGATATCGTCGGCCACGGCCAGGATCTCCGGGGCGTTGGCCTCGCCGTAGGCCCACGTCACGCGCGCGGGAATGCGGTCGGCCTCCATGAGGATAAAGACCATGAAAAAGAGGATAACGAAGACCACCCCGACGATATCGAACACCGAGCCAAGGCTCGCCCCAATATACGACGTGATCTTGGGAAGCGAGATATACTGGAAGGGATCGATCGCGGTAAGATCGATACCCTTTGTCAGCCCCCAGCGGTCAAAGGTTATCATGCGCTGTATCAGCATGAGGGCCTGTTCCGTGATAGTGGTCAGCCGCGTTTCGTAAAACGGGAGCCGCTCGACGAAGGCCGAGACGTTGATGGAGACCAGGATCCCCAGGACGTAGATGACACCGACGATGGCCCCAAATACCACGAAGTAGGCGATAAACCTCGGCACCTTAAAGCGGACGAGTAAGGCAACCGCGGGGTATATGAGGATGGAAAGGAAGATGGCGATGAAAAACGGTTTGAGGATGGACCCCATCGCCTGCATGACCACGACGAACAGCACCGCCAATCCCACGGCCGCCCCGATATTGATAAGGGTCATTGAGGTTGTCGCCGGAATTGTCGGGTTTTCGGGCGGCGTTGTCCCGACCGGCTGTTTTTCGCTTTTCTTTGCCATATGCTATTCCTGACTTCTATAGTGAACCTATTGTTTTTATAACATAAAAAAGATGTCTGTACAATAGTAAGCTCTGCTCATCGGAAACAAAACCGGGCGGCATGAATGGCGCCCCTCCGGGAGTAAACACGTCCCTCTGTCATTGCGAGGCAGCGACAGCGACCGTGGCAATCTCGTACGCGTAACAACATGTAATCGTGTTGTTATATGTATCACGGTCCGAGATCGCCACGCCCCCATAGAGGGGGCTCGCGATGATGGCAGAGACGGGCCACATATATGTGGCCCCTACGGGTACTAACCAGATTCGCGTATATAGCCGTAGGGGCACGACATGTCGTGCCCGTCCTGGTTTTCTAATTACGGTGACAGTCAGGGGATTGCCACGGGCACTTCGTGCCCTCGCAATGACGGAAACCCTACTTCCCCCTGCCCGGGAACTTATCCGCCACTTCGGCAAGGCGTTTGAGGAGGTCGTCTTTATGGATGATGCGTTTGACCTGGGGAAACGGGAGCACCATCTGCTCGATGATAACGCGGTCTTTGCGGGTCGGGTGGACCAGGATCGTGGATATCCCGGCCGCCTTTTCGTTTGCCTTGATTGCGCCGAGTATATCGATAAACGTGCCGTCCCCCAGGTAGACGTCAATGATCATGAGGATGGCCCCTTGGGCGTGGCTGACGATAAATTCGGCCGCCCCTTTACTCCCCCCGTATGCCTCCACCCGTGCCAGTCCCTCAAAAATCGTCCCGATGTCCGTGCGGAAGCTCTCGTCGCTGTCGATAACCACGATCACGTCCCGGTCGGCCGCCCCCGCACCCCCCGAGCCGGAACCGCCGCCGATGAGGGACCCCTCGGTAAACTTCACCTCAAAGGGTCCCTTCAGGCCGGGATCGTCCTTTTTCATGAGGCGGACCGTCCCCTCGATCCGGGCCGAATCAAAGGCCGCCTCGGCATTACAGTGGCCGCAGGGATATGAGATCGTCTCCCCGCTCATCTCCCGGATCAGCGCAAGGGGAAACCCTCCCGTCTTATTGCATGAGGGACACGAAAAGACGATCACGTTATTGATGATGGTAATGACGACGTCGGAGGCCATAGGCATTGCACACAGCGTGAGAATTGGAAATAACCGAACAATAGACCGGCCGAATCATAGCACACAACGAACGCGTAAAAAACAGTTATCCCCCTCTTTTGTCTTTTTTATGGGGAATTTTTTCGATCGTGCGGCTGAGAAGAGGCCGGCCGATACGCCAAGCATCTCAGTCTTTATGCCTGACGATCTTGATGGAAAGTTCGATCATCTTTTTTATGAATTCTTCTTTCTGAATGCAGAACTTGACCTGGGGGTAGCTCGCCAAGCCCCTTTGAGCGATCTCATTCTGGTTCCTGTTGACATACGTGACGATGGTGGGGATGCCGCCCGCACTGCCGTCGCCCTTCAGTTCGTCCAGCACCTCAAAGCAGTTACCGTCGCCCAGGTCCATATCCATCATCATGATGGTGACCTCCCGCGAGCGTTTTCTAATATAGTCGGCCGCACCTCTGGCGCCGCGGTATCCCTCGACACGCGCGATGTCCGAAAAGGTGATCCAGATATCGTCCCTGAAGGAGTCTTCCTGATCCACCACGAGTATGAGATCCATCAGGCCCACGTCCGAGGGCATGGGGGTGCCCCGCTCTCCGTGAACCCGCTGCATAACATAGTCGGCGGGGAGTTTTTCAAACGTCGCGGGCAACGGGCTATCGGGCCGGGATGCGGTCGGCTTCTTTGTGGCCGGTGCGTGGTGCTCTTTCGGCCCGGCGGGGGGCGGCTGAGGAACGGCGGCGGATGGCCCGGCCTTCATTTGTTTGAGTGGATCTTTAACCAGCGGGTTTTCGCCGATGATTGTGCCGACGGCGGCCTCGATCTTGGACTTATTGAGGCTTACCATATAGCTGCATCGGGGGCACGTGACGGCTGTAATTGAGCGGGAGATTCCCGCCACTGTCTCCGGCGAAAAGACGTCGCCCTGCAGGCAGTGGGGACATGAAAAGACGATCTGCCCCCGAACCAATTCTATGACGACATCCTTAATCATGGTTTTTTATTCTATCAAAATGTGCCGCCCATTTCAACATCCAATTTCCGATAAAGTCCGGCGGCCTAAATTTCTATTTCTCTTGACACAATTAAACCCGATACACTATAGTAACGCCACAAGGAGGCGTCATGCCCGATATTCGCTTTATACAAGACATCGCCGTCACAACCGATGATGCCCTCATCGTCGTCGACCTCCAGACCGATTTCATGCCGGGAGGAAACCTCCCCGTCTCCGAGGGTGACCGAATCGTCCGGGGCATCAATCGCATCCTCCCCCTCTTCAGGACCGTAGTGGCAACCCAGGACTGGCACCCGAAGGACCACCGGTCGTTTGCCGCCGCTCACCCCGGGAAAAAGCCCTACGACCTCTACGAGGCCCCCGGTCTGGGGCCGGTTCTGTGGCCCGATCACTGCGTCCAGGGGACAAAGGGTGCCGGATTCCACCCCGATTTCGAAGACGACCGGGCAACGCTCATCCTCAGGAAGGGCTACCACCGCGACATCGACAGCTATTCCGTGCTCAAGGAAAACGATATGACCACCGAGACGGGATTGTCGGGATACCTGAAAACCAAGAATATACGGAAGGTTTTCCTCTCGGGACTGGCGTTGGACTACTGCGTGTTCTACAGCGCCAAAGACGCCGTGGCGATGGGTTTTGAGGCGGTGGTCATTTACGATCTTTCCCGGCCGGTTGCCTCCCCGCCGGGACATCTGGAAACATCGCTCAAGATGATGGAAGACATCGGTGTCCTCTTCGTCATGTCTGAGACCCTTCTGAACGGCTCTCCTTAGGCCGCATACTGCGCCGTCTCAGGAGTACGAGGGCAATCGCCCCCGGCACCGTTATATACGATACCGCAACCTCGAAATAGAAAGAAAACGATACGTCGCCGCCCCGTACGAAAAAAGAGGTCATGATCGGGCCGAGGATAAAACCGATGTTCCCTCCCATCTCGAGGTAGCTTACCCCCTGCCCCGGCCGATTGATGATGGCCTCGGTGGCCATCGAAGGAAAGATCGGAAACAGCAGTCCCACCCCCATTCCCATCGCCCAGAATATCAGAAGCCATATCCAGAAATGCGACACGAAGACGAGGATCGTCAGGGGGATGAGGGCAAAAATACTCCCCACGATAATCAGCGGCTCGATGGGCATGTTGCCCAGAAACTTGCGCTGCGTCAGCCAGATAGAGAGGATCATCCCGAACGACAACGACCCGAAGAGATAGCCAGCCTTGTAACCGGCAATTCCCACCGAATCGGCAAACAGCGGCATAATCAGCAGCAGTCCGCCCCAGACGAACATCAGCGTGAAGTTGAGCCCCGACAGCAGCATCAGAGATGCCAGGCCGCCCGGGGCAAACGTCGCACGCTCGCGGGATCGGGCTTCGTCGTTGGCAACCTGCGGCGGCTTGTCCCCCCCGATGTCTTTTACCCGTTTAAGGAAAAGCGCCAGCGCAATCATGCCGAACATTGAGCAGACGATAAAGGGCGATGAGAAGGAGCCCGTCAGCCAGAATGTCACCGAGCCGAGCACCGGACCTACGATCGAGCCGATCATCTCCAGCGCCATGAAACGGGCGTTGGCCATACGGCGCAGGTAGGCATCCCCATAGAGGCGCGCGATAATCGTGTAGCACGCCACGATCACCATCCCGGAGGATATACCCAGCAGCGCCCGTGCCACAAAAAGGATCGTCGCGTTGGGAATGGCCGGTGCCGCCGAGGCGATCGTGAAGATGATGACCCCCGTGGTGATGACGGGCCGGGGGTCGATTCTGTCGATGAAATGGCCGATGATCGGCTGAGAGATCGCGCGGGTGATGGCAAACAGCGAGATGGCAAAGCCCCCCCACATCAGGCTGATGTTGAGGTGCTTAATGTAGATCGAAAGGATGGAGATGATGATGCCGCCCCCGATGTTCGTCGTGAAGATGGTGAGCGCCATCGCATTGATGGAAAAATCGTTTCGGGGATCGCGTGTCATCATTGTCGATAATAGCGGGGCGGCCGACGGGTGTCAAGGGAAAGAATCGGACTATAAAGCGTTGCAGAGACGGCCGTCTACCTGCCCTTCCGGCACAGTATGACGTGCTCGTTGTCTTTCAGCAGGAGGTCCCGCGGGACAAATCCCATTGCGGAAAGGTAGATCTTGAAATCCGTGGAGATAAATTCGAGGTAGTTCTCGTATCCTCCCTCCAGCCGTTCAAGGACCCCCATAACGGCCCTTCCGAGGATGGAAGCGGGTCGCCGCGGTTCCATGAAGAGGACGTGGCCGGCCGATACCCGGCGGATTTCGGTAACGACGCGATCTCGGACCTGCCGGGGCATACCGTGAAGGCCCCGCCCGGCGACCACAAGGTCAAAGGAATCGTCCGAAAACGGGAGGTCGGCCGCATCCCCAACGAAAAAGTCGATATGCAAAAATCCCGCCTCGCGGACGGCCCGCCGGATCATTCCGGGCGAGATATCGACGGCGACCGTCCGCGCTCCCGTCCGGGCCAGTATCCGGGAAAAAAGGCCGGTCGCGCAAAAGACCTCGAGGATAACCGTCTGCGGCCCCATCGGGACAATCCGGGACAATCGCACGGCTACCTCCGTTAAGACCCCCCTGGAGAAGAAGTCAAAGAAGCCGTAAAACGGCGATGCCTTATCGAAGGTCCGGCTAACCCTGGTTCTAAAATTGCGGGCCGAACCATCCTCCCGGCTCATGCTCAAGCGTCTTATTCCCCTTACTCGGTCCCCGGATCGTGATAACCCGCTCGGCCGGCAAAAAACCGCCCGTACCGAACTTAAAATATTGTCGGGCTGTCACCGAGCCGTCCCGATGGATGTGAATCACGTTAAAATTATGCCCCGAACCCGCAATCCACTGGTCGTAGGGTTTCCCCGATGAGCCGCAGCCGAGGACCGAGATGACCTTTTCGTCTCCCGTGGGGTCGTAATAGGCGGCACGGCAGAACTGGGGATAGTGCCGGTGGCCGTGGAGGATCAATTCGAAGTCGTCCTGAATGAGGCGGTAGATGAATACGCCCGCATTTTCGAGCATCATGTAGCTCTCGTCGGCCAGGGCCGGAAGGTAGTTATAAGACGTCGGCAGCAGATGGTGGTGGATGAGGGCGATCTTCAGCGATCTCCGGTAGATCATCCCGTCTTTCGATTTTTTAAGATCATGGACGTGCCGGGAAAAATCGTCAAGATCCTTTTCTATGACGAGCCCGTGAGACTTATAGCGGACTCTCTGCAGCAACCGGCGCCGAAAACCTCCCCGCGGTTCCAGGACCCTGTTTGAGTCGAAGGGGGCGACGGCTATTTCGTCTCCGGGTGAGAAGAAGAACGAGCGTTCCTCCTCACGGAAGGCCTGATAGAAACGGCGGTCTTTTCTGAATCCGTAGGTCCCCTTCCAGAAAAAATCATGATTGCCGGGAATTACCAGGAAGACCGGCGGCCTGCCGGTCTTCTTCTCCACCCGGGCCAGCGCCCCCCTGATCATCCGCACAAAGGGGCGTGGGGAGTACTTGGGGCCGTCCACGACGTCGCCCGTGAACAGGACGTACCGGGGAGCAATCTCTACGAGGTTTTCGAGCGTAAGCGCAAGAAGATCGAGGTTCTCCCCGTTGTAGTGGGTATCGGAAAGGTGAAAGATGGTGTATTCTTCTCGCATTCTCGGCAGGGCTCTCCTGTACGATATCGGGGAAAAAAGCGACGCGATGTCTCATGATGCCGATCAGAATATCTTTGGGCCCTCAATCGGGCCGGGTGTCTGTATGCCTGATTTTGGCTATTTAAATCCCTCCATGATTACACCCGTCTTGAAGTATTCGTTGAGCTGCCCCCCGTCGTGGGAGATGACATAGGTGATCGTGTTTTGGGGATTCGCGTAGAGGTTGTCGATGATCCAGCGGATTTCTCCCCTGGCCGAGTCCAGGTCCTCGCGCAACATCAGGGAAACGAGGAGCGGACGGTTGACCTCCCGTTTCAGGTTTTCCAGGCTCCAGACGATATCGCCGACAAAGAGATATTCGACGCCTCCTTTGGTCACCACGTAGATCATCTGCTGTCCCGGGGCGTGCCCCGGCGCCTTGATCAATACGACGCCCGGCGCCGGACTGTAGTACCCGTCATAGGAAAGGGGCGCGTAATCGTCCAGCGAGCCCGCGGGGAACCCTGCCTCTTTCATGAAGAAGCTCTGGAACTGCTCCGTGGTGAGCAGCACGTGTGGGAGTATCTCGGCGAGGTACGGGGATGCCGCGATTCCGCCAATATGGTCGAAGTGCTCGTGAGTAATCAGGATAAGCGACGCCTTCTTTAATGACTCCTGGAGGACCTCGTAGTTAGCATCCGAGAAGGACTTGAGTTTAAACGGCATCACTTCGAAGGCGGCCCTGCCGGCGGCGGTATCGATGACGACGGTCTTGTCCGCGTAGACGATCTGATAGGCGACAAACGCAATCGGGATCTCCCCCCCGCCGCCGCCTGCGGCGACCATCCATGACGGGAAGGCCCCCTCGGCAACCACCAGCGCCCTGATCTCGGCGGGTAATCCGCCGTCCTGCGACGTTGCAAGCCGTCTGATCTCGTCCATATCGACGGTAAACGAGGCGTCCGTCGGAATCAGCGCTTTATCCACGAGGAAATATTTCCCGACAAATCCGATAACGGCAAGACACGCGATCACGATCAGGGTGACCTTCAGGAATTTCTTCATGGTATCCTCCGGCAATAGCCATTCAAAACCACGCGCACTGAACGACGGGGCCGCGTCCGGCAAACGGGCCGGCCCGTGCCGATGGCGCAGCAGGTACCCCGCGTCACCTTGCTTCGCCGGCCCGCGCTCCGGCTATTTGAATCCCTCCGTGATGACCCCCGCGTTGATATAGTCCCTCAGCTGATCTCTATCGTGAGAGATAACGTAGATGATCTTATTGCTCGGGTCGTCGTAGAGCTTTTCGAGGACCCAGCGAAACTCTTCTCGGGCCGAATCCAGATCATCCTTCATGGAAGAGATGCGCGGCCGGTAGACACGGCGTTTCAGGTTCTCCCGGTTCCATATTATGTCGCCGATGAAGAGGTACTCGTTGCCGTCCTTCGTCGTCACATAGATTATCTGCTGGCCCGGCGCGTGACCCGGCGCCTTGATCAGGACGATTCCCGGCTTGGCAGTATAGTAGGGGCCCTCATACGAGAGAGGCACATACCCGGAAAACTCTCCCCCCAGAAATCTCGGATCGGTGGCTATCGGGCCTTCGGCCTGCTCCTTTGTTAGCAGGAGATGGGGAATGATCTCTGTCGGATAGGGTGATGCCGCGATTCCGCCGATGTGATCGAAATGTTCATGGGTAACCAGGATGAGCGACGCGTTCCTCAATGATTCCTGGAGGATTTCGTAGTTCTCCTGGCTATAGGTGTTCAACTGAAATTTACGCAGGAAAAAGACCGCGATCCCGTCGTAGGCCTCCTCTTTGTCAAAGCACGAATCAATGATTACGGTCCCATCCGGGTAGACGACCTGGTAGGCGACGATGTCAAACGGGATACTTCCGGATCCACCGCCGGCCATGGCAAACCACCTCGGCATGGATGCCTCGGCCACGACAAGAGACCTCACCTCCACGGGGAGCTCGCCGCCCCCGGCCGTGGCGAGCCTCCTGACTTCGTCCAGATCAAGCACGAAGCCGGATGTCTCCGAAACCGGGTACCGGTCGATAATGAAGTGCTTCGAGGCGCACCCGGCGATAGCGAGGCATCCAACCACGATGAGGGCGACCTGTATATACGTCTTCATAGTGTCCTCCTTTTGCACAGGATTTTAAGCTTACGCACTTTTCCTGCGGATGTAACTATCTCGCGCACGCCCCTTGCTCCCGTCTTTCATCGGTTCCTACACATTCATAATGAGACGGTCCGCCTGTTCTCTTTCCTTGTTCTGATAATACTCCCTGACCGAGTTATAGAGGGCAATGTGCGGCTGCGCATCCGGCCGCTTTTTCTTGATGAGGTTCATCGCTTCCCTCAGGGAGAAACCGCACTCGTGCAGGTAACACAGCACGATCGTCGAGGATCGGCTCACCCCCATGAGGCAGTGCACCAGCACCTTCCCGTTGCGGATGCGGCTGTGGATGAAGTCCACCGCCTCGGAGAGGTGCGAAAGATCCATCGCCTGCCCGTCGTCGATGGACACCTTATAGTAGTCGAAATGCTCTATATCGGGCTCATGCTGGGCCTCCTTGGCGACATTGAGTATCGCCGTGATACCGCCTCCAAGGAGCATCGCGCTGTTCTTGGCATCGGAGAGGTCGCCGATGGCAAGCCTATCGAGAATAAAATCCATAGTGTTCCTCAATCAGTCTCTTGATATCCCCGGGGGCTATCTCAAGCCGTGCGAATATTTGTTTTTCGATGGCCTTCGTGAGCCGCTTCATCTGGCCGATCCGCTCCCCGGCCTCCGATGATGCCGACCCATATCGGTCTAACAGGTAGTCGAATCGTTCATCGAGGGTGACGATCTGTTCGTGGTTTACCCGTTTGTCGGCGTAATTGACCAGCTTTGCCTCATCGATTCTGCCGTTGTCGGCATACTCGACAAGCCTCACATGCTGGCCGACAATTGGCGAGACCTCGATAAAACCAAGCTCTTCGGCCACCTCGGCCCCCAGCTCGCCGTGGGGCTTTCCCTCCCGAAGTCCCCGCATCTTGGCAATGTCGTGCAGCAGCGCCCCGGCCGAGACGAGCGCCGGATCCGTTACGTTTCCGGCGTGTGTGAGCTCGTCGGCCAAAAAGAGCGCCACCCGTTCCACGACGATGCTGTGCCCGATGATGTTGTCCGGGACTCCGTATTCTCTCAGGGCCGCCAGGCAGTCGGATCGTATTGGAATCACACAATACCCGATAGTAAATAATATGTCATTATAGCGTATTGTAAAAAGAGAGTCCACAATTGTCTTGAAATTCCGGAAGAATTTCGTTATAGTTTTCTACTTGACGGGGAGGTAACGCTCATATGAAAAACGCCGCCATCGCGCTGGAGGATGGGACGATCTTTTACGGCCGCAGCTTTGGGGCCGACGGCATCCGGGACGGGGAGGTTGTCTTCAACACCTCGATGACCGGCTATCAGGAGATCCTCACCGACCCGTCATACAAGGGCCAGATCGTTACCATGACGACACCCCAGATCGGCAACTACGGGATCAATCCGGCCGACAACGAGTCCTGGATGCCCCAGGTCGAGGGGTTCATCGTCAAGGAGATCTCGCCGGTCGCCAGCAACTTCCGCTCCCATGAAGAGCTCTCGGCGTTTCTCAAGCGGCACAACATCGTGGCCATCCAGGGTGTGGATACACGCGCACTCACACGCCATATCCGAATCGGCGGGGCGATCAAGGCCGTCGTTTCCACCGTGGACATCACCCCCGAGATCCTCATCGAGAAGGCCCGCAACTGTCCCGGCCTCATCGGCCGCGACCTCGTCCGGGAGGTTACCACCGACAAGATCTACGAATTCAAAAAAGAGCCCGCCGATCTCTCATCGGTCACCGGACTGCCTTACCCCCGCCCGAAGGACACCGGCCTAACGGTGGTCGTCTTTGACTTCGGTCTCAAAGAAAATATCCCGCTTTCCCTGGTTGCCCGAGGTATCCGCGTCAAGGTGGTGCCCGCCTCAACCCCGGCCGACGTCGTATTGTCTCTCAAGCCCGACGGGATATTACTTTCCAACGGACCGGGGGACCCCGAGGGGGTCCCGTACGCCATCGCAGAGATAAAAAAGCTCATCGGCAAGAAACCGATCTTCGGCATCTGCCTGGGCCATCAGCTCTCGGCGCTGGCCCTCGAGGGTGCCACCTACAAGATGAAGTTCGGACACCGGGGCGGAAACCAGCCCGTTAAAAACCTGACAACCGGCCGGGTCGAGATCACCTCCCAAAACCACGGCTTTGCAGTTGACCCCGACGCCCTTCACGGGGACGTTGAGGTCACGCATCTCAACCTTAACGATAGCACCGTCGAGGGATTCAGACACACCCGGTTTCCCCTCTTCTGCGTCCAGTATCACCCCGAGGCATCCCCGGGGCCGCATGACGCCGGCTACCTTTTCGATCAATTCATCACACTTATAAAGGACTTCGCTTAAGTCACATGCCGAAACGAACGGATATCAAGAAGATCCTCATCGTCGGCTCCGGCCCGATCATCATCGGTCAAGCCTGCGAATTCGACTATTCGGGTACCCAGGCGGTAAAGGCCCTCAAGGAAGAGGGCTACGAGGTTATTCTCATCAACTCCAACCCGGCCACCATCATGACCGATCCCGAGTTCGCCCACGCCACCTACGTGGAGCCGATCACGCCGTCGGTGGTGGAAAAGATCATCAAAAAGGATCGGCCGGACTGTCTGCTGCCGACCCTCGGCGGCCAAACGGGCCTCAACATTGCCGTCGAGCTCGTAAAGTGTGGCGTCCTTGAGAAATACGGCGTCGAATTGATCGGCGCACGGTATGAGGCCATTGAAAAGGCCGAAGACCGGAATCTCTTCAAGGAGGCGATGACCAAAATCGGGCTTTCGCTGCCCGATAGCGGTTACGCCGAGTCCTTTTCCGAGGCCGAATCCGTCCTGGCGGCGGTGGGCTTTCCCGCCATCATTCGGCCGTCCTTTACCCTCGGCGGCACCGGGGGCAACATCGCGTACAACCGGGAGGAGTTCATCGAATATGTCCGCTGGGGCCTGGCCCAAAGCCCGGTGGGCCGGGTCCTTATCGAGCAGTCCGTGCTCGGATGGAAAGAATATGAACTGGAGGTGATGCGGGACGGCGCCGACAACGTCGTGATCGTCTGCTCCATAGAGAACCTGGATCCGATGGGCATCCACACCGGCGACTCCATCACCGTGGCGCCCGCCCTGACCCTTACCGACAAGGAATACCAGATCATGCGGGACGCCGCCGTGGCCATTATCCGGGAGATCGGCGTCGATACCGGCGGCAGCAACATCCAGTTTGCCGTGAATCCCGATGACGGAAAGATGGTCATCATCGAGATGAATCCCCGGGTCTCCCGCAGCTCGGCGCTGGCCTCCAAGGCCACGGGTTTCCCCATCGCCAAGATCGCGGCAAAACTTGCCGTAGGTTACCGCCTCGATGAGATCGTCAACGACATCACGCGCGAGACCCCTGCCTCGTTCGAGCCGACCATAGACTACGTCGTCACCAAGATTCCGCGTTTTACGTTCGAAAAATTCCCCCAGGCCGACCCCACCCTCACCACCCAGATGAAATCTGTCGGGGAGGCCATGGCTATCGGCAGGACATTCAAGGAGTCCGTCCAGAAGGCGCTGGTTTCCCTCGAATACGGATACAACGGATTTAGCAATCCCCTTTCGGCCGAAGAGCGGGCGTTGACCGAGGCAGAGAGACGCGAGATCGTCCTCTCGCGGCTGGTATTGCCGACCCCCGAGCGCATCCTGTGGGTGGCCGAGGCCTTTCGCCACGGCATCGGGGTCGAAAAGCTCTACGAGATAACCCGGATCGACCCCTGGTTTCTGGCCAATATCTCGCAGATCGTGGAGATGGAACAGGAAATCAGCCTCCTTGCAGGACACCGCAACGAGCTGACCGACGAGCGGTTCAAACACTATTTTCGTGAGGCCAAGGAATACGGCTTCTCCGATTCGCGCATGGCCCAGTTGATGGGTATCGGCGAACTCGAGTTCAGAAAACTCAGACAGGATCACGACATCCGGGCGGTCTTCAAACGGGTGGATACCTGCGCCGCAGAGTTCGAGGCCTATACACCCTACCTCTACTCCACATACGAGACAGAATGCGAGGCGGCCCCCACGAGCCGGAAGAAGATAATGATCCTTGGCGGCGGTCCCAACCGGATCGGCCAGGGAATCGAGTTTGACTACTGCTGCGTGCACGGGGCTTTTGCACTGTCTGAGGCCGGCTACGAGACGATCATGGTCAACTGCAATCCCGAGACGGTCAGCACCGACTACGACACCTCCGACCGCCTCTATTTTGAGCCGCTGACCCTCGAGCACGTCCTGAATATCGTAGGCAAGGAAAAGCCCGACGGGGTTATCGTCCAATTCGGCGGGCAGACCCCCTTGAGGCTTTCGGTCCCCCTCGAAAAGCTGGGGGTCCCTATCATCGGGACAAGCCCCGATTCCATCGATCGGGCCGAGGACCGGGAGCGCTTCCTGGACCTCCTTACCACGCTCGGCCTCAAGCAGCCGGACAACGGCATCGCCAGGTCCGCCGACGAGGCCGTGGCGGTGGCACGGGAAATAGGCTATCCGGTGCTGGTCAGGCCCTCATACGTGCTGGGCGGCAGGGCCATGGAGATCGTCTATGACGAAGAGGACCTCGGCAACTATATGCGGCTGGCGGTGATGGCCAGCCCCGAACACCCTGTGCTCATCGACAAGTTCCTTTCGGATGCTATCGAGATCGACGTAGACGTCGTGTGCGACGGAACCGACGTCTTCATCGGGGGCGTGATGGAGCACATCGAGGAAGCGGGCATCCATTCGGGCGACAGCGCGATGAGCCTCCCGGTCTTTTCCGTGCCGGACAAGACCGTCAGGAAGATCAAAGACCAGGCGAAGAAGCTGGCCCTGGAGCTGGCCGTCGTGGGGCTCATGAACGTGCAATTTGCCCTGAAGAACGGCGAGATATTCATCCTCGAGGTGAACCCGCGGGCCAGCCGCACGGTTCCCTTCATCAGCAAGGCCATCGGGGTGCCCCTGGCCAAGATTGCCGCCCGGGTCATAGTCGGCGAAAAGCTCAAAGACATGGGGATTGGATCGGAGATCATCCCAAAGCATATATCGGTCAAGGAATCGGTATTCCCCTTCGCAAAATTCCCGGGTACCGACATCATCCTCGGCCCTGAAATGCGGTCGACCGGCGAGGTCATGGGCATCGACAACACGTTCGCCCGGGCCTTCTACAAGGCACAGTTGGCCTCCGGGCTCGTCCTTTCGGCCGACGGCGCGGTATTCGTCAGCGTCAAGGACAGCGATAAGCTGCCGCTCCTTCCCGTGGCCAGAAAACTGGTTGAGCTGGGATTCTCTCTGGTCGCCACCACCGGGACCCACCGGTTCCTCAAGGAAAACGGCGTGCCGGCCGAGTTCGTCTATAAGCTCAAGGAACAAAAACGGCCGAATATCGTGGACATGATCAAGAGCGGAGATATCCGCATGGTTATCAATACGACCATCGGAAAGCAGTCGATCAAGGACTCGTACTATATCAGAAAAAACGCGCTGCTCTTTAACATCCCGGCGTTCACGACCGTCTCCGGCGCGCGGGCGGCCGTCGAGGGGATAGAGAGCAATCACACGGGTAAGATAGAGGTCAAGTCCCTTCAGGAATTTCACCGGAGTCCGCCCCGACCCGCGAAGAAGGGATGACCGGTCCGTCACGCGCGCTCGATAGCAAGCGAGGTAATGCAAGATGAAGATAGCCGGCTGGATCACCACGGAGCTTCCCTTTCTGGTGATGCTGGTCTTTGTCGGGATGAATCTTTGGGTGGAGATCGGCAAGAACCGTATTGACCTGATGCCGGCAAACCTCCCCATGATCGCGCTCTTGATCGTCTACCTCGTCTTCCGGCGGTGGGACGGCCCGTGAAAAGATCGCTAAAAAGAGACTTCTCCGGCACCGGCCGGCGCGGGTCGCACAAGAGGCCGTCCGACGGCCCTATATCGTATCCCGATCGGACTGCCGGTGTTTGAGCGGCACAAAGAAGAGACCGGGATAATCTTGCCCGGGACCGATCAACCCGTCACGATCACCACCGAGATCAGGACCGATCCCCTCACCGGGCGCACCGCCCGCATTACCCGGCGACGCACGAACGAGCCCCCCATCAATTTTGACGATCCTCCCTATCGAATCCACGTCGATGAGACCGCGTCGGCCTGCCCCTTCTGTCCCGGACGTATTATGGAGGCGACGCCCCGGTTTGTACCGGATATCGTCCCGGGGGGGCGGTTTGGCTCCGGGGAATCGATCCTCTTTCCGAACCTTTCCCCCTACGGGCGGCACAGCGCGGTATCGACCTTCTCACCGGACCATTTCATCGAGATCGGAGAATTCACCGAGATCCACTACCGGGACAACTTCGTCAACACGAGGCACTATATCGACCGGATCATGACGCTGGACCCCGCCGTGAGGTATGCGACCGTCACCCAGAACTACCTCCCCTCATCGGGCGGCACCCTCATCCACCCCCACCTGCAGATCAACCTCTTTGTCACCCCGACCAACTATCTGCGGGAACTGGCGGCATTCTCCAAATCCTTTCTGACGAAGACGGGCCGCTCTTTCTGGGGCGAGCTCATCGCCCGTGAGGAGGCCCTGGGCGAGCGGTTTATTGCCCACACGGATGGTATCGTGTGGCTTTGCCCGTTTGCGCCCCAGGGGCAAAAAGAGGTGTGGGCGGTCTTCGAGGGGCGGTCGGACTTCCGGGAGCTTTCCGACGATGACCTCTCGATGCTGGCCCGGGGTATCCTGTCGGTCCAGCGCTACTGGCGCGACGGGGGTGACAACGGCTTTAACCTCGGTATCTACTCCATCGTCGGACACAAGGAGAGTTACCGGATACTGGTGCGGATGCTCGTGCGCACGCGGTTCGTGCCGTACGCCCGAAACGACCAGTCATACTTCGAGGTAATCCTCGGAGAAGCCGCCACGGACGAATTTCCCGAAAAAATCGCGGCCGATCTCAAAAAATACTTCGAATAGGGTTGACATCTCGCCGTTTTTGACTTATGTATGAAAGATTCGCACCGAATGGGGGATCGTCTAGCGGCAGGACAACGGACTCTGACTCCGTGAACCGAGGTTCGAATCCTCGTCCCCCAGCCAACTTCACCCGATAAATATACCGATAGAGACGTCCTTCTTGGAGGTGCGACGAGTCCGCCCTATTTTCCCTCCACCTTGCGCTCATTCCATCGCCTCCCTAAGATTTCTATCTCCACTTTATATCGGCTGCACAACCCTCTCTGCTTCAACCCCATAACCACGCTATATGATAATCCTTCCCTCATACTTACCCTCCCTTCCCTCCCTCTTCCCTCCATATAGGGGTTGCCACGTCCCGGAAATGTGATAAAATATATAAATAGTCGTATTTTCGGACTATTTACGGAGATCATCAATGAAACGAGTCCTTATTGTCGATGACTCTATCGACATGGTAAGACTCCTCAAGAAGCACATCACCGATGCCGGATACGAGGTGGCCGGCACGGCCTCCAACGGCCGGGAGGCCGTCTCCCGGGCCGAAGAGATTCTTCCCGACGTGATAATCATGGATATCGTGATGCCCGGAACACCCGACGGCATCGATGCCGGCGCCGCAATACGCCGAAAACTCGATATTCCGGTCATCTTCGTCACGGGGTACGAGAAAGAAGAGTTGGTCAACCGCGCAATGGACCTCGGCGCGGCCGGTTATCTCAACAAACCCATCAAGGTCGGGGAATTGAAGGCCGCCATCCAGATCGCCCTGGATAGGAAAGAATCGGAGAGGCAATTCAAGGATTTCTTCCGTGACCTCATCGAAAGCACCAACGACCTGGTCTATGTCATGGACGGAAAGGGCAACATTATATACATCAACAACCGGGTATCCGAAAAGCTCGGCTATTCATACCGGGACATTGTCGGCAAAACCTTCAAAGATTTCGTGACCCCCCGGTCCTTTGAGAGCGCCGCCGATATATTCAGGAGGCAGGTCAAGGGAGAAGACGTCGGCACGTTCGAGATTGAGTTCGTCGACCGGGATGGAAACACCAGGGTCATCGAGATCCGCGAGCAATTGAGGCGGAACAACGGCCGCATCGTCGAAGTATGCGGGATCGGGAGGGATATAACCGAGCGGAAACGGGCCGAAGAAGCGCTCAGGCAGTCCGAGGAAAAATACAGAAACCTCTTTGAGACCTCCCGGGATGTCGTCTACATCAGCACGGCCGCAGGGAGCTTCCTCGACGTTAACTCCTCCGCCGAAGAGACCTTCGGATACACGCATGAAGAGCTTCTGACGATCAACCTTAAAGACCTCTATAAGGATCCGGAAGAACGGGAACGGTTCAAACTGCTGGTGGCAGAAAAAGGATTCGTCAAGGATCACGGCGTCCAGATGAAGAAAAAGGACGGAACGGTCGTCGATTGCCTCATCACCGCCACCGTCCGGAGGGGCGCAGAGGGCGCCGTTATCGGCTACCAGGGAATTATCCGGGACATCACCGACCAGAGACGACTGCAGCGGCAAGTCATGCAGGCCGAAAAACTTTCGAGCCTGGGAGGGATGATCTCGGGCGTCGCCCACGAGCTCAACAACCCGCTGACCTCGATCATCGGCAACGCCCAACTGTTGATGCGAAAGGAGATACCTCCCGATTTCAGGAACAAGCTGGAGGTCATCAAAGGAGAGTCCGTCCGCTGCACCAGGATCGTCGCCGGCCTCCTTTCGTTCGCCCGGGAGCACAGGCCACAGCGTCAAATGATCGATATCAACGCCGTCCTGATGGAATCCCTGAAGCTCAGGGAATACGACCTCAAGGTTAACAACATCCGGGTAGACATAGACATGTCCGACGATATCCCCGAAACGTCGGCCGACCCTTTCCAATTCCAGCAGGTCTTTTTGAACCTCATCAACAACAGCCACGACGCCCTCCGGGACAAGGGAGGCGGAACCCTCTCGATCAGGTCGTTCTCGAAAGACAATTCGATC
>JAFGAS010000067.1 GCA_016933535.1 Candidatus Zymogenaceae bacterium | reverse complement strand
GATCGAATTGTCTTTCGAGAACGACCTGATCGAGAGGGTTCCGCCTCCCTTGTCCCGGAGGGCGTCGTGGCTGTTGTTGATGAGGTTTATAAATACCTGCTGGAGCTGAAAGGGATCGGCTGACGTTTCGGGGATATCGTCGGCCAGGTTCGTACCCATTTGAATGTTGTTGACCTTGAGGTCGTATTCCCTGAGCTTCAGGGATTCCATCAGGACGGTGTTAATGTCGATCATCCGCCGCTGTGGCCTGTGCTCGCGGGCGAACGAAAGGAGGCCCCCGACGATCCTGGTGCAGCGGACGGATTCTCGCTGGATGACCTCCAGCTTGTTCCTGAAATCGTGCGGTATTTCCTTTCGCATCAACAGCTGGGCGTTGCCGATGATGGAGGTCAGCGGGTTGTTGAGCTCGTGGGCCACTCCGGAGATCATCCCTCCTATGCTTGAAAGCTTCTCGGCCTGGACGAGGCGCTTTTCCATCTTTTTATGCTCTGTCACGTCGCGAATGGTTCCCTGGTAGCCGACAATACGTCCCTTTCTGTCCCTTGCGACGGTAGCGGTCTCGAGACAATCCAGGAAGGTCCCGTCCTTTTTCCGGTAGGTTATCTCGAAATCCTTGGTATAACCCTGTTGTTCGATCTGCTGTCTGAAGCGTGCCCGGTCGTCCGGATTAACGTAGAACTCCGCTACGTTGATGTCCTTGATTTCTTCCTCCGTATAGCCGAAGAGCTCGCTGCCAGCCGGGTTGATCGCCACAATCCGACCGTCAACCGTAGCCATGAAAACCGTGTCTTTCGATCTCTCGAAGAGGTCCCTGTATTTTTTTTCGGATTCTCTCCGGGCCTCTTCGGCCAGCCGCTGTTCGGTGATATCATGAAAAAAGACAAGGGTGGCGGGCCGCCCTTCCCAGTCGATGATCACGACACGGGTCTCCGCCCACCGCGGCTCCCCGTTCCTATGAGTTATCCGGAACCTCTCCGGGTATATTGCCGTCTCCCCTGTGAGCCTCTTTTGATAGTGCTTAAGGACCCCGCCCCGATCTTCGGAATAAATGAACTCGGTAAACGGTTTGCCGAGCAGCTCTTCTCTTGAATAACCCGACAGTACCTCGGTTTGAGGATTAACAAACTTCAGTATATTGTCCTGCGCCACGACAATGGCCTCGTTGCCGTTTTCCACGACAAGGCGATATTTTTCTTCCGACGCCTTCAGCGCTTCCTCAGCCTTTTTTCGCTCGGTGATATCCACCGCTGAGCCGATGATGCCTACCGTCTTTCCTCCCGTGTCCTTCCTGAGGGTGAGGGTCAGATGGACGGGAAACTCCGTCCCGTCCTTTCTCTTGATCGTGAATTCATTCCTGATCTCTCCGTTTCCCCTGAGCCCATCGATCATTCGCTTTTTTGTCGCTTCATAATCGCTCTCGGGATAGATGAGCTCGATGGGTCTGCCCAGCATCTCATCGGCCCGGTAGCCCATCTGACGCTCGGCACCTCTGCTCCAGCTGGTGATGGTGCCTTGGAGATCGGTGGTGATAACGATGTCGTGGATCTGGTCCAGTATGTCGGCCTGTTCCCTGAGCTGCTCCTCAATCTGTCTTCTTTCGGTAATGTCCCGTGCGATGCCCGTTGTTCCTATCACCTCTCCGCGGTTGCCGTAGATGGGTGTTTTTATTGTCTCGATCCAGCGGGTTTTCCCCTCGACGTCCGTTAGCGGCTCCTCGACGGTCTTGGCGGCCCCCGAACGCATTACCTCGCGGTCATCGGTCATGTATCGCCCCGCCAGTTCCACGGGCCAGACATCGAGATCGGTCTTGCCCACGAGGTCCTTGGAGGTGAAACCGCACATTCTGGCGAAGGGTTCGTTGACGGCGATGAAGCGGCATTCCTTGTCCTTTAACCACGCGATATCGGGGATGTTGTCAAGGATAGCTTTTTGTATCTTCTCGGTCTCACGGAGCGCATCGTTGGACCTGGACAGTTCTTCTTCTGCTCGCTTGCGGTCGGTGATATCACGGATAATTTCCATGCAGCATAACCTGCCGTCCGGCATGAGGATCGGTGACGAGACGACCTCGGCGTGTAAGCCGTCCTTAATTAGCACGTCTCTCGAGTAGGTCTTTTTCTCCTTGAGGGCATTTACGGCGGTACAGTGACCGCAGGGTTTCCCGGAGCCGTGGTAAAAGTCGTGGCACTTCTTGTCGATTCCGTTTCCGAATTTATCTCGTGACGCCCTGTTCTGGAAGACAAGCGTCATGGCCCGGTCTACAATATCTATTGGATCGGGCATCGCGTTGATTATGCTTTCGTTATATTCCTTGAGATAGACCGCTTCCTGTTCGGCCATTTTTCGCTTCTGTTCGGACTTGATCATGAACAGGGCCAAAGCAATGTCCCGGGCAATCTCAGACAGGAGTAAGACCTCTTCCTTGTCAAAGAAGCCCGGCTTATCGGAATAGACATTCAAGGCACCGTAGACCGTTTTGTCATGGAAGAGCGGGGCTGCAAGGCTGGCCCTATACCCCCGAGCCGTGGACTCCTTGGACCACGGCCCATCTTCGGAATCACGAATCAGGTCTTCCCGGACGACCGTTTTTCGTTTCCTGATTGCCGTTCCCGTCGGGCCTCTTCCCGTCGGCCCATTGTCCCATGTCATCGTAACGGCGGTCAGATATCCCTCCTCGAATCCTGCGTGCGCCGTTGGGATAACGCGGGTGTGCCCCGGTTCGACCAGACCGATCCAGGCAAACCGATAACCGCTCACCTCACAAATAATCTCACACGCCTTTTTTAACAGGGTGTCTTTGTCCTTCTCTCTCACAATGAGCCGATTGATTTCCCGGATCGAACGAAGGAGGCGGTTCAGGTGGGCGATTCTCTTTTCAGCCATGCTCCTTTCGATAGCATAATCCACGGAGCGGACGAGGGCCTGTTGGTTTATGTCGTCTTTGATGAGATAGTCCTGGGCGCCCTCGTGGACCGTCTTTTTTGCCAGACGATCATCCCTTTTCTCTCCCAGGACGAGGATTGGAATATCCAGAACAAACGAGCGAACTCGGCGAAAGCACTCGATCCCTTTACAGTCGGGGAGTCCGAGATCCAGCAGGATGATGTCGCGGGCAGCGGTCTTCAGCAGATTCAAACCGTCGGAGAGGCACTCGACGGCATCAATACGATAGTCCCTCTTGGATTGGACAAGATAGTCCCTGAAACGAGCGGCGTCCGCGGGATCGTCTTCAAAATGTAGCACGTGTATCGGTCTGGGCATCGTGATTATCCGTTTTATAGTGCGCAGTTGTCGGAAACCGTAAGCCTCTTAATAAATACGGTTTTGATAAAAGTCATTAGTACCGAAGGTTCCGGCGGCGCAGGTGCCGCCCGTGTGCGTAAGCCGCCGTCCGGGTTTTCGGGGACGGGGGCACACGGTCCCGATGGAGGGGGCGCTAAAAAGGAGGGATGCGCCCGTAGAGACAGATCGATTTGAAGGAGGGGAACGCCATTTTAAGAGAGTCGTGATGTATTTTTCCGGCGTTCCCCTCACACAGACGGTTGGTAACGAGCGCACCATTTATTAAATCGTCGGAGAAATGTACTAAATAACATAAATGCAATATACATGCCATTCATTCGAATTATATTATGCCGCAAAGTGTAATGATACCGTATGGTTGCGGTGTTGTCTGATAAGGAGGGGATAGCGAGTATGTTGCACGGTGCAAAAAAAACGACTGCGCTGCAAAAAATGCAACACCTCCGTGTGCCGCCAATCGCCGGAAAGGGGATCGGTAAGTATCGCGATGAAACGCTGCTTTGTTTAGTTTGCGTCCGATAGACGGCGCGGTAGACGGATCGGGCGGCCGGACAGCGACTCGGCAGTCATACCCGGCGGGGAGACCTTGGTTTCTACGGCCCCAATGACCTTTGCCTGTTCGAAGGATTTCCTTATGATCTCGTCGTGTCAATCCCCTACGGTTAGTGCTTCGACAAGCGGAATCACCACGCTGAATTTCACTCCTTTGCGCGGGCGGTTTTCAACTTCGATCGTTCCCCCGTGTTCATTGACGATGCCGTAGGCGATCGAAAGCCCCAGGCCCGTCCCCTTGCCGATGTCCTTGGTTGTGAAGAAGGGATCGAAGAT
>JAFGAS010000066.1 GCA_016933535.1 Candidatus Zymogenaceae bacterium | reverse complement strand
GATCGACAATCCCAAGGTATTCGACTGTCCCTCCGACGGCCTTGCCGCCGACGGCGACACGACACCCGACTACCTCACCGACGGCTATATAGTCACGTGTCTTACCGACGACGCCACGGGTCTGAAGTCCGATGGCGTGGCCTTCGTCCACGATACGCCGAGGAACGTGTTGTGGATGCATGACGCCCTTACAGGGGTGGCGCTCAGTGAAGCCGTCCCGGAACCATCTCCCCAGCCTACTCCCGCTCCAACCCCCGAGCCACCCGTCCCGGTCGCCCTTTTTTCTGATGATTTCAGTAAGGGCGCGGCTGACCGCTGGCTCATTACGTCAGGCAAGTATTTCACGTTCGGTGACGGATACCTCACAATTGGCAGGGATGGCTCAACGGGCGAGCACCGGGCGTTTAGCGGGGACGAGGGCTGGACGGACTATGTTGTAGAGGTCGTCGCGACGCTGGATTCAGGGGACGGCTATGGCATCTATTTCCGAGCCACCGATCCCAAGAACACCGACGCCTATATATTCCAGTACGACGAAAATTATGGTTCTGGAGCGTTTCTGTTCAGGAAGGTGCAGGACGGCAAGGAACAGTCGCCCTTCGCCCGGGTCTATGCCGGTGATACCGTATTTGGGAAGGATTTCCAGTGGTACGGCACCGAGCGGAAAATCAGGATCGAGGTGAGCGGAAACGAGTATCGGGCCTACATCGACGGAGAGCTCGTCGTCGTGGGCAAGGACGATTCATACACCAACGGCATGGTAGGACTCAGGACATGGGTGAAGGGTGCCACCACATTCGAGAGTCTCGTTGTTACCGAATTAAAGGGGGAGTAAGATACGCTCGCGGATTGTCAAGAGAGTGATCGAGCAGACGACCGTCCCCGACGATAAGCAGTAACGTGATTTGAGAACGTATGATTATATACATATAATATAATACCAATCGGTTCTTTAGCGGGGGAAACGCCGGTTTCCCCGCACGGGGAGCGCCGTTTCCTAACAACTCCGAAACGGGAGGCGCAAACATGGGCACTGCCCCCTATGGCGACGTTACCATTTTCTATCACGGGATTTTCGCGTTACTTGTTCCCTTCGGCTGGGCATTGATTCTCTATCCCTACTGGCGGCTGCATCGGCAACAGTGGTACAAGACGCTTATCTTTGTCGCCGTCCTTTCGTTTTCTTTTATGGTCGCAAAGGAGATCTACCTGGACAAAGAAATCTCTTCGGATGATATCGCCGCAGACCTGCTGGGCCTTTTTTTTGGGACGGGCCTTGCCTCTCTGTTGCTCTATCTTGAGGGGAAGATAGCGCGCTCGTGGACAAAAAGAGTCGATCACACCGTTACCCCGTGCGAAAGGGACAAGGACGAACCCAATCGGGGAGAGTCTTTTGCTTCTCCCCGGGAAATCTCACTTCGCGACATCCTGGGCGTCCTGGCCAGAATACACGAGCGGGGCGGTGCCCTCTACGAACACACGGCAAAAAACAGCCCCGATCGGGACACGAAAGAGCTCTCTACCCAGCTGGCCGGGGAAAAACGGGGACACGCCCGGGCGGTCGCGTGCCTCCTGACGCGGTGGCCTCAAAAAGTCCCCGACGTGAACGTGCTGGACTGGATGGACAAAGGAATCGGCCGGTACGGGATATTCGCTTCGCCGATTCCCCCGGATACGACCGACCGGGAGCTGCTCGATTATGCCGTCGGACAGGAACGGAAGATACACGAGTTATTTTCCACCCTCCATGATCATTTCCAGGGATATTCCTGGAGAACGATACAATATGAAAATACGATCCTCGAGTTGAAGGCACACGGAAAAAGGCTCCAAGAACGCTATCTGAAAAGGGTAGAAAACGATAAGGGTGACAGTCCTGCCCCCGCAAAATCCCCTGTCAAACGGACCGCCGCGCCCGACGGCCGGTCTCCGGAGGGGCGGGATGCCGCCGTACTGGTCGTGGACGACGAAGAGGCGGTCAGAACGGCCGTCGCCGAATATCTCAAGGATGACGGCTATTTGCAGGTAGATACCGCTCGCGACGGCCAGGAGGCCATGGATCGTTTTGAAAGCGGGAGGTATGACGTCATCGTAGTGGATATCGCCATGCCAAAACGACACGGCATTGATGTGCTGAGGCAGATAAAATCCCGTGCCCCCGAGACCCAGGTGATCATCATCACCGGCAGGGCGGGAAAAGACTCGGCGATCGCTGCGCTCAAACTCGGGGCCTTTGACTATATCGAAAAACCCTTCGATTTTGCGGTGCTGGCAAAAAGTGTTGCCAACGCAATCAAGAAAAAGCGTCTTTCTGAAAAGGGAGAATAGAGAAAACCCGCCCGCGATAAAAGAAGGACCGTTCCGGCGCGATCCCGGTTGCCAAAGACGAACCGGGCCCTGGCGGACCGATCGATCCTCTGCTTACCTGTCAAGGATACTCTCCTGACCTCGCACCCGTTGGTCCTGACGTCCATCACCTCGCCCCGGACCTTCCATTATCCCCCGCCTCGTTGGGGGCGCCGACAACCACACGAAGCTCAAACGGCCGCCGGGACGCCCCGCGGCCGACCGCTGCCGCCAGAGCCCTCCATCCATTGAGGCGATTCCAAACAGGTTGACCGCAGGATGAAAAAGTGATAATAGACTACTGACGCGATCGCCTTATACTGTATGATATCCGGCCGCTCCATTTCGTTACCTCCCTGCCGGCGCTACCTAAGATCGGATCGAAAAGGAATTCACTCGCGATGATAGAGACGTTCTTCAAAAAACTCGCTCGAGTCGTCTACCGATACGATCTTGCGGTACTGGCGATTGCCGTTCTCATTACCCTTTTTTCCCTGGTGGGGATACGGCGGATCACTTTTATCTCGAATGTCGTGGACATGCTTCCCTCGTCGATAGGGGCCGTAAGGGACTATTCGGAGGCAATCGAACAGATAAAGACTATCGACTACCTCGTCGTTGTCGTGTCGTGTCCCGATTCCGATCGGCTCTCCCGGTTTGGGGACGTCTTTGCCCAACGGATCGCCGAGACGGGGATGGTATCGGATATTCGCTATAAGATAACGCGGCAGGATAAGGACTATATCCTCAATACGTACATGAAAAAGGTGTTCCTGTATCTGGACGACGATGATTTTGCCGCCGTCAAAGAGCGGCTCGGGCCTTCCAACGTCGAAAAGGCCATAGAGATGGATCGAAGGATCGTGCTATCCCCGGACGCCTCGGCGGCCTATGAGCTCATAACCGCAGATCCGCTCGGACTGCTATCGGTGCTCAAGAACAGGCTTTTTTCGGGGATAGGCGGCATCACTATCGATAACACCTTCGGCTACTTTCTCACGAAAGACGGAAAAAGCCTCCTGATACTGGCAAAACCGAACAAGAATCCGTCGGAGATTGCCTATACCGAGGGACTCTTCAAGCGGTTCGGGCAGATCGAGCAGGACATAAAAGCCGACAAGGAATTCAGCGATGTGACCGTTGAATATACCGGCAACCATGCGGTAGTATACTACGATCTTAAGACGATCAAGAGAGATATCAAGGTCACGGCGCTGTTCGCCTCACTGGTAGTGCTCCTCCTGTTCTTCCTGACGTTCAGGAGGCTCTCTTTCCTGGCCTTCGTCGCCCTGTCGCTCAATATCGGCGTCATCTGGACGACGGGATTGATCGGTTTTACCCTCGGCCACATTACGATAGTGACGGCGGTCTATGCCGCGATCCTCAACGGATTGGGTGTTGATTTTTCTCTCCACTTCTATAATCGGTTCCTGGAGGAAAAAGACAGGGAGAAAAACCTCGGAAGGGTTATCGAGACGACTTTTTCCCGCGTGGGGCCCGCCGTCTTCAACGGGGCGATCACGACGATCTTCGCTTTTTTCGCGATGTGTTTTTCTCAGTTTCGGGGTCTGGTCGAGCTTGGCTTGATCGGCGGCTTCGGAATTCTGATGATACTGATCACTTCTTTTACCGTGCTTCCCGCACTGTTGGTGCGCTACATCAAGATCAGGGGAGAGAATTTCAGCTACCCGCCCGTTGTCTCTCTCGGCACGGAACGAATCGGACATTTTGTCGTAAAAAACAGGCGGATTATCGTCATATCGGCCCTTCTCATCACGATTGTCATGGGATACACGGCCTCACGGATCAGCTTCGAATCGGATATCAATAAGGCAAAACCGAAAAACAACCCGGCCATAATGGTCAAGGAACGGATGCAGCAGGGCATCGGCACCAACTTTTTCCCCGTTATCGTCTCGGCAACGGGGACCGATCTGAATATGCTGCTGGCCCTTACCGAAGAGGCACAGGGGATATTGAAATCCCATCCCGATATCGCGCTCGTCGAGGGGCCGAGCGCCTATCTGCCCTCGTTGAAGCGGCAGGAGGAAAATCTCACCAGGCTCAAGGATATAGACCTCGAAAAGTCCCGCGCCCGGCTGCACGAATCGTTGATAAGAAACGGCTTTCGCCCCGAGAAGTTTCAGTCCTTCGAAGATACCCTGGCCGAATTTTCAAGGGGGACGGTATCGCCGATCATGTACGACGACCTCTCGGGTACCGCCGTGGCCGACCTGATCGGTCTGTATATTCAGAAGGAAAAGGATACCTGGTACGTATCGATATTCGCCTATCCTCGTCCCGGAAAATGGGACAACGATATCGACCGCGGTATCATAAAGAAGATCAAAGAGAAATCACCCCTGTTGAGAATTGCAAGCTTCTCCCTGGTCGTCGCCGAGATGAGGAAGTCGATAATCCATGATTTCTATCTGACCATTATCATCGCGTCTCTGGCCGTCTTTATCATCATCCTCTTCCTGATGCGGGATATAAAGGCCGTCCTCTACTGTATGACGGCGCTCGGCATGGGGGTCGTATGGATGCTGGGTCTCATCGGTCTTCTGGGGCTCAACCTTGACTTTGCCAACATCACCGTGACCCCGATGGTCATCGGGCTGGGGATCGATTACAGCGTCCATATCTATTATCGATACAAGGAAAAGGACCAGGGCGGTGTTGTCTCGGCCATCAGCCATACCGGCAGGGCCATCCTCATGACCTCACTTACCACGATCGCGGGTTACGGATCGCTGTTTCTGGCCCGGTATACCCCGATGAACAGCATCGGCTATCTATCCGTCCTGGGAATTATCTGCTGCCTGGCGACGACCTTTATCGTTATGCCCGCTTTTTTGGCCATCGAAGAAAGCAGGAAGAAAAGGTCTCCCTGACCGGGAGGCGTAAAAGGTGGGCTGCTCCGATCACTTTTCCCGCCCCATCCCCGTTACCGGAGCCCCGGGGTGGGGAGGAGGACGGCTCGGCAGAAATATACCCAGGATTGACGAGAAGAAGCGTCGGGGTCCGGATGGATAGCCCGGACCCGGCTATGTTTTTGCGTCCTCTTTTCTGAATTTCCTGAAGTCCCTTACCATTTTCAGACTCAACGGCGCGACGGCGGCCGGCCACATCCGATAGAACCTCCAGAGGAGGCAATTGGAGAGCGGAAAGACGATGACCGCCTTATTTCTCCTGACGCCGCGAAGGATTTTCGGCACGGCCGTTTCAACGTCCATGACAAACGGGAAGCGTTCCAGCAGGCCCTCCTTGTCGGCCCCCAGTATCGGGGTCGTTTTAAACAGCCCCGTATCAACGGCCCCCGGGCATACGACGCAAACCCTGACTCCGAGGTCGGCCGCCTCGGGCCGTATCGATATCGATAGGCCGACGACGGCGTGCTTAACGGCGGCGTAGGCCGCAAGCGTGGGAACGGGCAGGAGCCCTGCTATCGAGGCCATATTGACGATAGAACCGAAGCCCTGCCGGATCATCACCCGGTAGGCCGCCGTCGTTCCGTAGATCGCGCCCCAGAGATTGACCTGGATGATACGGCGCCAGTGTTCGGTGGTCGTGTCCCGAAATTCGCCGCCGATCCCGATGCCCGCGTTATTGAACATAAAATCGAGCCGGCCGTATCTCGCGACCGTCTCATCGACGATACGGTTTACCTCATCCTCGCGCGTGACGTCCAGTCGGGCCGCCCGGGCCGATCCCCGGCCCCGCTGGATGGAAGATACCGTCTTTTGCGCCCCGTCGGCGTTGATATCGGCGCAGACGACCGTTGCGCCCCGTCGGGCCAGAGCCTCGGTCAGCCCCCTGCCGATCCCCGATGCCCCGCCGGTTACCAGCGCGATCTTGTTTCGATAATGATCCATCGTCGCCCGACTGTCAATACGTTGTGTCGACCGGCCGTTATCCCGATCGGGTCCCGGCGGCCTTTCGGGTTGGGCCCGGGTTCCTGTTTTCCGAGATCCATTTGGAATACTTCTTAAACGACATCTTGTTACAGTAGCCCACCAGCTCCACGTAGCCGTGCCCGGTAATCGGGCGAACGCCTCGCATGCCGCTAACGCTAACGATTCCCTCCCAGTAGGGAATGGGCCGTGTCACCAGTTCCTGTTCTTCAAGCAGGGGCCGTATATCAAGGATAAGATCCAGCGGCCTCACCCGGATCTCCCAGGCCGCCGGGTAATGGGCATGCGTCCTGTTGCTGTACCAGAAGGTCTTCGTGTCTATTTCCAGATCGCCTTCGGAAAGCCGGACCGCGTTTTCATCCCGGTCTACATAGGTCCCGAACAGTGTAATTAATTCGTCCCGTGGATTGCGTATGAGATTGACCATCAACTCCGAATCATCGTCCAGACGGATGCCGAACCAGTCCCACCCCTTCTCCCGCTTGCCGATGCTTACGGTGCCGTATTCATGGTCCATCCAGGCCTTCCCCTTCACGGAATTGGCTTTTTTGTCCGTCGTGATGTTCCCCCGGACGTCCATATGCGTATAAGAATAATAGCAGTTGGCATTGCCTCCCCCCTTGTCGACAATACCGTTTTCTCCATGCAGTACCGGCCTTTTTGTCGGGACGAGCGAGAGGTCGATTCGATAATCCTTCATATGGGCCGAGAGCAGGTGGGACGTGTTCTGTTTTCGCGCCGACCAGCCGTCTATGGCCACATGGTAAGCGTCCCGATCGGCCCGCCACTTTCTAAACAAGTTGTGGATGGTCTTATAGGCGAATCTCATTTTTTGGAGGTCGGTCACCGCAAAATGCGAAACCATGCCTACGTCGCGAAGCCAGTGTGCGGGAATCGGCAGAAACAGCGCGCTGTCTTCGCTGGTGATTCGTTTGAAGAAGGTCAGCTCAAAACCGAAGGCCCTTCCGTTTTGATCTGCCAGGCGCCCCGTATAATACCACCATTCGCTCTGGGCCCAGTAATGGGCCGCGTCATCTTGAGGAAGCTCGACCGGTTGTATCGGCCGGGCGTGGCTGATGGCGTATCTTGGCCTGAGGAACGGAAAGAAAAAGGACATAGTGAGTTAATTTACGATAAAAAAGTACTAAATTATACTCAAGCGGAAATTTAATGTCAAGACATGATCTTGGATGACGGGTGGAAAGGAAGACTATTCCGTGATCCATGACGCCGCGCCGCGTGGGTCCTTCACAGCGGGCACCGGTGTCGGGTCGGCGGTTAAAAAGAAGGCTTGTTTTATTGACGGAAAGTCTGCTACAGTAAACAATGTGTCGGAAGCTATGATTGGAGGAGACCCCCGGTTTTCCTGTCGTCGCGTCTCTCTGCCTGTCAACGGCGTCAAGAAACGAGGAATACGGAGGCCTCTGCAAGCCCGGGCGCAACGCGGGCGCCCACGCGGTGCATACAACCGAAGAAGACACTAGTGCCTTGGGGGCATTGCCGTATCATGAGATATAGTCCCTCGTTTGATCACGTCTGCCGCAGGTCACATGCTGGCCGGTAACGGATCGTTTCATAGACTCAATAGGAGAGGGTAGAAAATGAACAGCACCAGCGATACGAAAAGCGCCGTGAAAGACCCGAAAAAGGAGATACGGAGGCTCCCCCTCGGGATCAAGCTCTCTTTCGGGATCGGCGATATTGCCAGTAACCTTTTTATCGTCACGACGGGGATGTATCTCCTTTACTTCCTGACGAACGTCGTCGGCGTCGACCCCGCCCTGGCGGGAATGATGCTGTTGTTCCCGAAACTCTGGGACGTCGTCTCCGACCCGATCATGGGGGCGATCTCGGATGTCACCCACTCACGATACGGCAGGAGGCGTCCCTATCTGCTCTATGGGGCAATCCCCTTCGGCGCCACCTTCTTCATTCTCTTTATAGCCCCCGGCTACCGGACGGAGTTTGCCAACGCACTGCATATCTCTCTCCTGTTTGCGCTGGGCTGTACGGCCTTTACGGTCATCAACGTCCCGTACGCGAGTATGGTGCCGGAGATGTCCGACGACTATAACGAACGGATGTCCATCGTGTCGTTTCGGATGATCTTTGCCTCCATCGGCGCGCTGCTGGCGGGGGGGCTGGCTATGCCGCTGGTTGCCGCCGGCGGCGGGGGAACGGCCGGGTTTCGGTTTATGGGAGCCGTCTTCGGTGCCGCTATCGTGGTCACGTGCCTCATATGCTTTTTCGGCACGGCCAAGGCGCCCAGGCTGTCGCCGAAAAAGGAGATGCCTCCCATCGGTGAGCAGATTCGGATCGCGCTCAAGAACTTCCCCTTTGTCATGCTTATGGCAAGCTATTTTTTGCAGGCCCTGGCCGTCGGCGTGATGATGGCCGGATTCATCTATTACGTGGAATACGCGATGAATCTTCCCGTAACGGCCATGAACGTCGCCTTCCCGATTTTTCTGGTCACGGGTATCCTGTTTATTCCGGTGTGGCTTGCCGTGGGAAAGCGGCTGGGCAAGATACGGTCGTATCGTATCGGGCTGGTCTTCTTTACCGTCATGATGGGCTCTCTGTTCTTCACGAGCCCGTCACTGTTGTGGCTCTTCTATGTACAGATATTCCTGGCGGGAATCGGCTTTTCCAGTTTTCAGCTCTTTCCCTTTTCCATGCTTCCCGATACGGTGGAATATGACCAGATGCAGTCCGGCCTGCGCCGGGAGGGGGTCTTCTCCGGCATGTGGTCCTCGGGACAGAAAATTGCCTACTCCGTGGGCCCCCCGATCGTCGGGTTTGCGCTTGCCCTTTCGGGATTCGTGAAAGAAGGTCCCCAGCCCGAGAGCCTTTCCGTCGGCGTCCGCGTGATCTTCTGCCTCTTTCCCGCGGCCATGATCCTGCTGAGCTTCCTGCCCTTCCATAAGTATACCCTCACCGAACAGGAGTTCGATCGGGTAAAGGCGCAGATCGCGGAGAAATCCCGGTAGGCCCGAGGCCTGCCGTCTGCCGAAATGCGAAAAGAACAACGGGGGGCCGAGGCCTTCGGGCGGCCTCCCGTTGTCTATTGACCGAAGGACAGTCCCCGTCCGAACGGGGACGGCGGCCCGGCCCTTGTCTCATGCCCTTTGACGCCCGCGGGAATAGAAGGCGACGAGCCGGTCGGCAATGATGCCGGCCGCAAATCCAACGGCCATATTCGTGAAAACGGCCGAGATCACCGTTACCGAAAGCGGGATAATATCCAGACTCCACTTGATATCCCGGACGAATTTCACGAGCTCCAGGCCCACCAGAAACAGCATGGCGCCGATGATCGCCGTGGGGAAGCCCGAAAAGAGCTGTACGAGCCAGGCGGCCGCAAAAGCCCCAGGCAGATCTCGATAACCCCCTCGATGATGTTGGCCCCGCCGGTTCGCGCGCCGAAATAGTATTGGCCGGCCAATCCCCCGCAACCATGGCACAGCGGCATCCCGCCGAAAAAGGGAAACGCGAGGTTCATGACCCCCATGTTTATCGCGAGTTTTCTTTCCGTAACGGGCTTGTCGGGAAAATATTGTGATATCAGGGCGGCCGTGGCGATGACGGCGTTGGTCGCGGTCAGTGGGATCTGGGCAAGGCCCCCGTCCACGAACGTCGTGAAAATATCCTTGGCCGAAAAGAGCATCGGCATTGGCAGCGTAAGGCCGAGGCCCCCCAATCCCGCCAGGTCGCCCCTGAAATACATAATGACAAGGCCCATCAGCATCAGGACCACGGCCGCGGGGGCCCAGCGGCTGTCGCGAAACAGGATAATGAGGAGGATGGAGATAATGCCGAGCGCCCAGGATCCCTGGATCATGGTGACTGCCGGGACCGCCAGAAGCACCCCGAGGGCGATCTGTATCCCCCGGACGACCGACAGCGGCGTATTTTTGGCGATAAATCCGATGACGTTGGTCAGGCCGAAAAGGAGCCAGACGACGCCCATCGCAAAGCCGGAGGCATACACCATCGAGGGGGTCCAGTGGGCGGCGATGGCCACGACCGCCAGCACCTTCATCGGCTCTATGGGCATCGGGAGTCGATAGACGATTCCCGTGACGATGTTGGCGATCCCCATCATCACCAGGAGGCCGCAGGGATCAAGCCCGCAGACGGCGATATACCCGACCGCAAGGGGAAACAGGGTTCCGAAATCGCCCATCGATCCGGCCAGCTCGCGCAGGCTGAATTCAAAGGACTTGATCTTGACCATCGGCCTTACATTTCACGGGTATGCAGAAAAATGAATGAACTCTGCACCGCGACCGGTTGTCGCGGCATCTAATTGAGTATAACACAGCAACAATACAGGAGGTTACCAATGAAAATCAGTGCGAGAAACGTACTCAAGGGAAAGGTAAAAACGATAGTCGCCGGCGCCGTTAACTCCGAGGTAGTCGTGGAACTGCCCGGTGGTGCGGTGATTACATCGATCATTACGAAGGCCTCGGTCGACTCACTGCAGCTTGCCGAAGGCAAAGAGGTCTACGCCGTCATCAAGGCGTCCAACGTCATGATTGCGGTCGATTAGCGTTCTTGCGGCGTTTTCATAACGGATACCGACGCCGAAGGCGGGCGTTCATTACATACAATACCGCTCCGGAGGACGTGTCGGGGTTCGCGATACGGGCTTTATGCCCCAAGGCCCTTACTAAAACGCCGCGCCCATCGGCCGTAAAGGGTAAAAAGGACTCACTGGTAACCAGTGAGTCCTTTTTGTTTTGCAGGTTTCTTTCAGGAACGCCCTGTTTATTTAGCGGCGTTGGGGAAAAAGAGCTGTTTGTCGAATTTCCTGAAATCGGCAATCAGTTTCTGGCCCTTTTCACCGGTCAGCCAGTCGGCGAATATCTTGGCGTCGTCGTATTTGGCGGTCGGGATTTTTTTGGGATTTACCAGGATGATCGCGTACTGATTGAAGAGGATCTTGTCTCCCATCACCATGATGGGCAGGTCGATTTTCTTGCCGAGGGTGTAGTCGTAGTAGGTGGAGTCGTCCGACATGGTGTAGGCGCCTTTCTCGTTAGCCAGCATCAAAGTCGGTCCGATCCCCGCGCCGGATTCGAGATACCAATCGCCCTGGGGGGTTATGCCCGCTTCTTTCCATATCGCGAGCTCTTTTACGTGGGTTCCCGAGTTGTCTCCCCGGGAGATAAAGAGGGCCTTCTCCTTGGCAATCTTCTTGAAGGCGGCCACAACGTCTTTCATCCCTTCGATTTTTGCCGGGTCAGATTTTGGCCCGATCACGAGGAAATTGTTGTACGCGACTTCTTTGCGGTCAACGCCGTAACCCTCTGCGACAAATTTGTCTTCCAGAGATTTCGCGTGGACGAGTACACAATCGACGTCTCCGTTTCTGGCGATCTCCAGGGCCTTGCCGGTGCCGGCGTAGACGTATTTGAGATCGATACCGGTGTCGGCCTTAAAGTACGGGATAAGATAATCCAAGAGGCCCGTATCGACGGTGCTGGTCGTGGTGGCCATCATAATGGACCTGTCGGCGGCCACGGCCCATCCGAACCCGAAAAATACCAGCGCCATGACGGCGGCGAAAAACCAGACTCTTCTCGTTTTCATGCAATCCTCCTTGCTACAAGTGGTGTCTATAAATGCCAGGCGCCGATATCGGGCGGGATTGCGTCATGGAAAAACCGGGGATGCGGCCGCGCAGGGCTGCGCTGGCCGGGGCAAGAATCTCCATTGAACTCTCCTTTCCAAACACGGGGGGCCTGACCGTTTCCAATCAAACCGTATCGTCCTTTTATCATAGGGAGTTCCGCACAGCGGTTCCCCTTAGATGAAAAGGATCGGAGATATAATAATATTATATCGGGGTGAATCGACAAGTCAATACTTTTATGATCATTTTTCTTTTGAGACATTTGGCCGATATTTCCGTTAAGGGGGGCGCCGGCAGGATACGATCGGATATTTCATGTATGGTACTTTTATTTTCTTGACATCTACCCGCAGGAAACGTATGTATCTTTATTGGTTTGCTCAACGGGTTTGAAAGGCACGCAATAACAATGAATACGCGCTACTTTATCGATTTGGAAGAAAAATATGGCGCCAGGAATTATAAGCCCCTGGATGTCGTTCTAAGCAGGGGCCGGGGTATCTGGGTCTGGGACGTGGACGGGAACCGGTACATGGACTGCCTGTCCTCCTATTCGGCCGTCAACCAGGGACACTGCCACCCGAAAATAATGGAATCGATGGTCCGGCAGGCCGAAAAGCTCACGCTGACCTCGCGGGCGTTCCGCAACGACCAGCTGGGCCCTTTCTACGAGGAGCTGTGCGCCCTGACCAATTCCCACCTGGTGCTTCCCATGAACAGCGGCGCCGAGGCCGTCGAGACGGCGATCAAGGCGGTGAGAAAGTGGGGATACCGTACCAAGGGGATCGAGGAAGGCAGGGCCGAGGTTATCGTCTGCGAGAATAACTTTCACGGCAGGACTATTACCATCGTCGGCTTTTCCACCGAGCAGCAGTATCGAAACGGATTTTCGCCTTTTACGCCCGGTTTCGTGATCGTTCCGTTTGGGGACATCCAGGCGCTCAAAAAGGCGATCACGAAAAATACCGTCGCCTTTCTAGTTGAGCCGATCCAGGGGGAAGCGGGCGTCATCATTCCCCCCGACGGCTATATGGCCGGGGTGCGGGAGATCTGTACCGAACATACTATCGCGATGATTACCGATGAGATCCAGACCGGGCTGGGGCGGACGGGCAGGCTCCTGGCCGAGGAGCATGACGGCGTGGAAGCCGATGTAACCCTGATCGGAAAGGCGCTGTCGGGAGGCTTTTATCCGGTGTCGGCGATCCTGTCCAACGCCGACGTGCTGGGGGTCTTCATGCCGGGGGATCACGGCAGCACCTTCGGCGGCAACCCGCTTGCCTGCGCGGTGGCCCGGGCGGCGCTTAAAGTCCTCGTAGAAGAAGGGATGATCGAAAACTCGGCGCGCATGGGGGACTATTTTCTGGATAACCTGCGTTCGATAAAAAGCTCCGTCATCAAGGAAATCCGGGGCCGGGGCCTCTTTATCGGCGTGGAGCTCCACCAGGAGGCGGGAGGGGCCCGCCGCTTTTGCGAGCGGCTCATGCAGGAGGGCCTCTTGTGCAAAGAGACCCATGACAACGTCATTCGGTTTGCCCCGCCGCTGGTCATTTCCAAGGACGACATCGACTGGGCGCTGGAGAGGATCGAGCCGGTGCTCAGCCGGACATAATTCCCCGGACAACAAGCGGCGGCCCGTATCATATCATTTGACATCGATTCCTTCATACGATATAGATAGCACTCAGGGTTTCTTTCACCGCTTCGCACGCATACCTCATGGTTAATGTATTATTTCTTCTCTTGATCTCCATTCCGGTGGGATTTATCGGGGCGCTCACCGGTATCGGGGGGGCAAGCATCCTCGTCCCGCTTTTGATCATCCTCGGCATCCCGGTCAAACAGGCGATCGCCACCGGAATGATAACGATCATCGCCACGTCGGCCGGCGCCACGATGTTTTCCATCCACAAGGAAATAACCAATATCAAGATCGCGATGTTTCTCGAAATATTTACGATCACCGGGGCGATCATCGGCGCGACGATAACCACGATCATCGCCCCGGTCTACCTCTATTTTTTCTTTGCCTTCTTCCTCTTTACGACCTTCCTGAAGTTTGATGTTTCCGACGAAACCGGGAACGGACCGTCCCCATCCCGGGACCGGCTCTCACGCCTGATGGACCTGAAAGGATCGTACTTCGACGAGTCCAGCCGAAGCGTAGTCGACTATACCGTTAAAAACACGCTGACAGGCGGCCTCGGGATGTTCTTCGCCGGGACGGCGGCCGGGATGCTCGGCATAGGGGCCGGCGCCTTCAAGGTGAGCATCCAGGAAAAGATACTGGGGATGCCCACGAAGGTGGCCAGTACGACAAGCAATTTCATCATCGGTATGACGGCGCTGGCCGGAACCAGCGTATACCTCTTTTCCGGCCTCATAAACACCACCGTCACCGCGCCGTTGATGGTGGGAACGACGATCGGCGCCGTCGCCGGCGGCAGGTTCCTCAATAAAGTGCCGGACAGAACGCTTAAAATTGTCTTCTTCTTTATTATCGTGCTCCTTATTTCCGAGATGCTCTATAAAGGATTCTCATCACTATGAGCCGGCCTTGTCCCAAGAGCGGCCCGTCAAAACTGGACCGGGTCATCATCGGCCTCTTGATAACCGGGGTCACGGCCAGCATCGTGCTTGAGGCCGTCGGCCTGGCGCTCTTCTGCCATTCCCACGGCCGTCTGACCGTTTCGACCGATACGACGGTATTCATTCACGGGCGCAACCTGGGTTTTCTCATGCATCACGTGGCCGACATGATCGATAAACAGGGAATCGACATATTCCTTATGACGCTGGGTATCATCGTCCTGGTCTCCACGCCGTTTGTGAGGGTCATTGTCTCGATGGTCTATTTTGCCATCGAGAGAGACGCGAAATTCTTCCTTATCACCTTTTTTGTCTTCGCGGTCCTGTTGATAAGTCTGTTGATACATTAACTGCCCGTCCCGCCAAAAAACCTCCACTATCAAAAGACCCGATATCGTCTGATGCGGGCTCACCACGGCCGATGTTGTCATGATGATGAAAGACTTGCCCTGCCGGCGGTAAGGCGGCCGGGTAAACGAGCGCGTGTTCCGGCATGGCGAAACGGCGGCCCCAATGGGCCACGCGTGTGGGGGGCCGTGAATTTTCGGAAGGATTTAGTCTTTTAGCGTGGGTCGGCCTAAGGGAGAGGATTGGGCACGGCACGGGCCTACGTCAAGAGCTTCGTGGCCGTCCGGAAGAAGGCGGCGTACGCGCCGCGGGCGGCGCGGCTCGACAGGAGAGATCGAATAATCCGTGCCACGGTTGTCGGGGTGTTGTCATCCGGCCGATAGCGGATGTCGGCGGGGTCACCGATGAAAAAACGCCGTTGAAAGAAGCCCTTGGCATAGCCAAGGGTGATCAGGGCAATGATGTCCCAGGCGCGTTCCCGCTGTCGGGCGAGGTCCGCGTACCGGTAGGCCCCCATGGCCATGGTGACCGGCTCGACGAGGTGGTAGACCGCGATCCTGGTGCCGGACAACTCCCGGGCCGCCCATAACAGATACATGCATCCGGTACAGTAGGTGACCAGCCCGTCGGCTTTAACCTGTTCGGCCTGCCTGATCTTGCGTATCGCGCCTTTCATAATTTCAAACGGGATGGCGTGTTTCGGAATATCGGCCGCGCCCCGGCCGAAGCCGCAGCAGTGCGAGGAGTCCCGATTGTGGGAAAGCTCCACCAGCTGCGCCCCCGTGTGATTCAGAACCTCCCGGGCGGCGTCATACAGGGGAGCGCCCTCGGCCTTGGCGTAGCAGTTATCGTGGACGGCCAGCTTCAGGTTTACCTTTTCCGTCAGCGGAATCTCGCCCTTCTTGAGGGCGTCGCGCAGCCAATAAGTGAAGGAGGTAAAGCGCGGCGAGTACGTAATCCCGAAGTGCTCCGGGATAAACCGGGTCAGGAGCATCCGGACCGCGTCGGTGAGGACAACGGTCTCACGATCCCCGTACGCATTCAAGGGGTCCTCCAGCATTCGCGCTATCTTCTCGACCTCCGCCAGGTAGCCCGCCTGCGTCAGGTAGGCCCCGCATTCCCAATGCCCAATGGGGTCGGTGACGGTAAAACCGTCAAAGAGGGGCGAGTCGGCGATATGGGGGAACAGGTGGCCGTAGTTGCCGAGGACAAGCGGGCGTTCCGGGGGCGGTTCTTGGTTATTGTGCCAGCGGCCGAAAAGGGCCCGTTCCTCATCGGAGGCCATACCCGCAAGGCCGCTCCAGATATTATCATCTTGATTGGGGCAGACAAAACGGTATATTGCCGGGGCGCCGCGGTCGCGGTAAAGCCTTCCCCAGCGTTCGAGGATGAGGAAGTAGGGATCGGCCCCCGTCGGGCAGAGGGTGTTGCAGGTAAAACACGACGAACAGGCCGAGAGCACCGCCCGGGCCCCTTTGCCGTGCCCGCCCTCGATCAGTTCGCTTACGGCGCGTCGCGCGTCGTTTAGGTCCATTGAGAGCTCGGGACAGCCGACAAGGCAGAGGCCGCATCGGTCGCAGCGATCGGGATTGAATCTCACTTTGTCAGGTCCTTTAACGCCGCCTCATACACCTCGAGATCCACGGCGCCGAACAGCACGAAGCGGACCAGTTCGATCTGGGAATGTTCGGTGAGGTAGTCCACGGCCGTCGCCAGCGCGATGCGCGCGGCCTGTCTGATCGGGTAATTGTAGGCCCCGGTGCTGATGGAGGGAAAGGAAATAGAGTGTATTCCTTTGACGGCGGCCAGTTCGAGGCTCTTTCGATAGGCGGAGGCCAGGAGCTTTTCTTCACCCTGGGTTCCCCCGCGATAGATCGGCCCGACGGCGTGGATAACGTATTTCGCCTTGAGGGTGCCGCCCGTGGTGATAACGGCATCTCCGGTGGGGCACCCCCCAATTTTGCGGCATTCGGCCATGATGGTCGGGCCCCCGGCGGAGTGGATGGCCCCGTCAACTCCGCCTCCGCCCGCCAGCCGGGTATTGGCGGCGTTTACGATGGCCTGGGTGGCCTGGGTGGTGATATCGCCCTGGACGAGGACGATTTTGCTCTTATTTACCGTTACTTCCATACGATGTAACTCCGTTTGGTGTGTGCTGTTTCTCTCAATTTAACCACAAATTATACGCGACGGAGGGTAAAATAGCAAGCCTTGCGTCTCGGGATCCGAGAATAATATATTTTCACCGATGAGATGCTCTGTCATTGACCTGATAGTCGCTTTTTGGTATCATACCCATAATATTGTTCAAGGAGTCAGGCCATGAGCACCAAGAAAAAAGTAATCCTGAGAAAATGCGCAACCTACGATCCGGACCGTGTCAATTCGATCATCAGGGAATCGCTGGCCGACCTTGGAAAGAAGCCGAAGGGCAAGGTCCTCATCAAGCCGAACGTGGTTTCCGCAAACAAGAACTATATTTTCGATTCATATACCCACCCGACGGTCGTCGGAGCGGCGATCGACATCCTGAGGGAGTACAAGGTCTCCGACATCACTGTGGGCGAGTCGAGTGGGTACGGCATCCCCTCGCGCCTCTTCCTCAAGGAGGCGGGATACTTTGACCTGGCAAAGGAAAAAAAGGTTCGCGTTATCGACTTCAATGAAGAGGCACAGGTCGTCCTACCCCTGAAAAAGGGGATGTGGCATAAATCGATGATCGCGGCCCGGGCCCTAGCCGAGGCCGATTTCAAGGTCTGGATGCCCAAGCTGAAATACCACATCTGCTGCACGATCACCAACGCCATCAAGCTCAACATCGGCATCCTCACCCACAAGGAGCGGATGCTCTATCATGACGACCGGCTCAACGAAAAAATCGTCGACCTGCTGGAGGTGGGTTTCCCGGACGTGGTGATCTCGGATGCCATCAAGATCACCCACGGTTATGAGTCGGCCCCCAAGCCCTTTGACCTTGGGGTTATTCTCGTTGCCGACGACCCGCTGGCCGCGGACACCGTTGCGGCCAAGATCCTCAACTTCAAACCGACCGACGTGATACACCTGGTCATGGCCTCTGAGCGCGGCTACGGTTCCATCGCGGACAAGGACATCGAGGTGACCGGGGACGTAACGGTAGAAGAGCTGGCCCAAAAGACCAGGCACATCGTCAGCGAATACCAGGACATCCAGAAGGTGGACACGCGCATGAAATTTTACACCGGCGTAGACCCAGACCGTGGGCGGGAATGCTACGGTGGGTGCCTGGCGGCCCTCAAGGGGGCCCTCGGGACCATCGATGCCCGCAGGCCGGGGTCGGTCAAGAACGCCAAGGCCGGCGGGATCGTCATGGGCGTCTATAAGGGTGACGTTATCCATCCAAACGAGCCCGTCCTCATGCTCGGAGACTGCACCCGGGTGGAGGGAAAGCTCGAGGCCGGAAAGATCGTACGGGTCAAGGGCTGCCCCCTCGGCACAAAGCAGCTCTTCTTGATGCTCCCGTTCACCTTCGGCATGAGCAGCCCATTGCTTGACCCGCGTGACGCGTCGCTGTTTATCTACAACTCGATAATCAAGGGCGGAAAGCGCCTGGTGAACTGGGTATAAAAACTTCCCACGAAAACTTTGTTTTCGTGGGGCCCAAAACGACACCCGCGGAAAACGAGGTTTTCCGCTGGGCCCGTCGAAGAGAAGGGGCATGCAGCCCGGAAACCGCTATTTCCGTAACGGTGGATCGTTTTACTGATTGTGCCCATTCATCTCTATGGGGCGTTTCCGGGGAGACCTTTCCGAACGGTTTCCCCCGAGCTTGAGTATGTCTCTTGAAGTCGGCATCATCGGTCTTCCCAACGCGGGTAAGTCCACTATCTTCAACGCGCTGACAAAGGCGGGGGCCGCGGTGGCGGGCTATCCGTTTACCACCATCGAGCCCAATACCGGCGTGGTGACGGTCCCCGACGAGCGCCTCACGAAGATCGCCGGGATCACACGGCACCAAAAGGTGACGCCGACCGTCGTGGAGTTTGTGGACGTGGCGGGTCTGGTTCGGGGCGCGTCAAAGGGCGAAGGGCTCGGAAACCAGTTCCTGGGCCACATTCGAAACCTCACGGCGCTGGCCCACGTGGTCAGGTGTTTCGAGGATGAAAACGTCGCCCACGTCGAGGGGGCCGTCGACCCCCGGCGCGACGTCGAGATCATCGAGACGGAGCTCCTTCTGGCCGACCTGGACACGGTATCCCGGCGCATCGCCAAGCAGGCCAAGGCGGCGCAGGGCGGCGACAAGGAGGCGCGGCGCTCCCTTTGTGTCCTGGAGCCCGTCAGCGACCTCCTTTCGGCCGGCAGAGCGGCCAGGGAGTACGCCGTAGTTCCCGAGGACGAGGCGATCTTCACGGAGATGGGGCTTTTGACCGCCAAGCCCGTCCTCTTTGTCGCCAACATCGATGAAAAGAGCATCCCCTACGGCAACCGCTGGTCCCAGGAGGTCGAGGCGCTGGCAAAAGAACGGGGCGCCGATATGGTCATGATCTCGGGAAAGATAGAGGCCGAGCTTATCGACCTGGAGGAGGCCGAGCGGGCCGAATTCCTCAAGGAGCTCGGGCTTACCGAGACGGGGCTCTCCCAGGTGATCGGGGCGGGCTACCGGCTGCTATCGCTCGTGACCTTCTACACGGCGGTGGGCACGGAGCTCAGGGCCTGGTCGATTCCCGAGGGGACTACGGCGCCTGTGGCCGCCGGAAAGATCCATACTGACATGGAGCGGGGCTTTATCCGGGCCGAGGTGATGAAATTCGCCGACCTGGAGCGGGCCGGCTCCGAACAGAAGGTCCGGGAAGAGGGAAAGGTCCACATCGAGGGAAAAGAATACGTCGTCTGCGACGGCGATATCGTACGAATCAAGTTCGGCACCTGAAAACTCACGCCGCGCCTCTTACAAATCATGCCGCCTTTTCTATCGCCCCCCCGGTCGTTTTAGCCCGGAGAAGTCCCTATTACCGCGTTAACTGTGAGTAGTCTCACAGCATTGCCATCAATCTTTGATAAAAAGGTAATCATACACGCATTTTTGATCCAAGGAGGCAATCATGAGAAAAGAGAAAATATTTCGGATCCTTTCCGTTACGGCTTTCTTCCTGCTTCTGGCCGCCGGCATCGGCTCCGCCGCATATGCCGCCGGCCCGGATATCTCCGGGAACTGGAACAGCACTATCGGTGCTCACTACGTTATTATTCAAACGGGAGCCGGATTCCAGTGGCAGGTTCCCAAGACGGGTGAACTCGGATTCGGCAACATCACCGGAAATACCTGCTCGGCCGTATGGCCCTTCGGGCATGCCACCGGAAACATTACCTCCGATCCGTCGGGATGGGCCACCAAGATCGTCTGGAGCAACGGCGTGATCTTCACGAGGGGACCCGGCGGCGGCCCCGGCCCGGGACCCGCACCGGGCGATGACGTCGCTTTCAGCTTCGGCCCCAACCCCGCCCGACCCGGCGCCGAGGTATGGCTGGATCTCAACAAGAACGTCGGAAACCAGATCCAGGTCTTTCTCAACGGCATGCTGCTGCCGATTGTCAACACCAAGGGACAGAGCTACGTCATCGTAAAACTCCCTCTGAAGGTTACCCCGGGTCCCATCGAGATCGAATATCAGGGCAGGCGAATCCAGTCAAACCAGCCCAAGAAGGTCCTGGATATCATCCCCGTGGACGTCAGCGGCAACTGGCGCAATCAGGGCCAGGGCTTCGAGTACAAAGTCAACCAGAACCACGGCACGTACAACGTAACCTGGGTAAACCCGGTCGGCCTGATCATCATCGGGACCGACAAGGGTAACGGAAATGTGTACGACGGTGATAAGTTGAACGTCCACTGGGGGGCAAAGCCTCCCTCCATGAACCTCAACGACGTGGGAACGATTACCGACGTAGACCCGAACGGACGGGCGCACAGGATCCAGTGGAACAGCGGCGACGTCTGGATGCGTCCCTAATCATCCGATACGTAATGACGGAGGTGTTACCATGAGCATGAAACGGCTAAAAAAGGTCCTGTCGATACTTGCCTTTATGATAGTAGTCCTTTTCTCGATCTCGGCGGCCGATGCGCTGGCCGCCCCCAATATCTCCGGCAGGTGGCAGACGGACTCCGGGAGAACCTACACCATCACCCAGATCGGCAACATGTTCACCTGGCGTATGCCGGACACCGGACAGACCGGTGTCGGCAACATCGACGGGGACACCGCCACGGCAGTGTGGCCCTTCGGCTCGGCCGAAGGCAGGATCACGACCGACGCGGCGGATCGCGGAATCAGGATTGACTGGAACAACGGCGTGGTCTTTACCCGCGTCGGCGAAAGCACCGGCGCAGATGAGCCGGCCGGAGATTTTACCGCACACTGGACGCTCATCGGTTCCCAGGCGAGGGAGATCTTTGCCGGAGGAGACAAGCTCTACGGCGTCAGGTCCGACACCGGCGACCTCTATGAATACAGCGGCTCCGGTAACCGGTGGACCCTCATCGGATCGGGGGGCAGATCGTACGCCGTGGATAGCAACGGCTACATCTACGGGATAAACACGGCGGGGGTCTGGAGATACAACGCCACACCCATGAACTGGACCCAGATCGGCGGCCCGGCGACGGCGCTTTACGCGGGGGGGAGGAACCTCTTTGTCACCGATACGGTTACCGGTGATATCTACCGATACGGTGGCAGTCCCGGCGATTGGACCCGGATCGGGGCCTCCGGCGTTACCTTTGCCGTGGATGACAGCGGCCACCTCTATGGCTTGTCGCCCTCCGGCGTCTTCAGGTATGACGGCACCCCCGATCACTGGACCCAGATCGGGCCGGCGGGATCGGACCTCTTTGCCGGCGGCACCAATCTCTTCGGCACCCACGCGTCGGCCGGTGACCTCTACCGGTACAACGGGTCGCCCAACTCCTGGACGAGGATAGGGGGATCGGGTAACACGTTTACGGTTGACGGAAGCGGCCGGGTCTACGGCCTCTCGCCCACGGGGGTCTTCCGCTATAACGGCACCCCCGAGGACTGGACACAGATCGGCCCCGCCGCCACGGACATCGAGGCGGGCAGGAGAGACCTCTATGGTATTACCGCCGACGGAAACGTGTGGCGCTATAGGCCGTAGCTGGCCTAAGGTCCGAGGATGAGAATCTGAAGCCCCGGCCGCCGCAAGGCGGCCGGGGCTTTTTTGATATTCGATCGCCTTTGCGAGAGACGGCGACGGGCGGGCTACGCCCGGCGGCCGGGCGCGGCGAGCGTCAGGGTCATCGGGACTGAGGTAATCCCGTTTTTGGTCTGCTCGGGCCCGGTCGGCACGAAACCGAGCCGCTCGTAGACGGCCACGGAATTGGGGGACGAGTTGACGCTGACGGTGGAGATGGCGGGACTGTTCTCCCGGCACATCGCAAGCGCCTGTTCCAGGAGAGTCCTGCCGATGCCGCGGTTTTGCGAGTCCCCGTCAACGAAGAAGAGACATATGTGATTCTCGTCCCGCACCTCGATTACCCCCACGATCCGTTCGTCGGTTGTCGCTACCAGCGTGAAGTGATTCGAAAGAAAACGCTCGCGCAGGTCGTCGGGCCCGATGTACCGGGAGAACTCTTCGATGCCCTCGGGGGTGTACAGGGGCGCGACGAACTCGGAAAAGACCGAGACGATCAGGCCGCTAATCTCGGTCTCCTCGCCCGGCCGCATAGGTCGGTAAGAAATATCCATATCCATATCCATATCCGTTTCCATTTTCGCTTATCCGTTTGCCGCGAGGGTCAGATGCCCGTCGCGAAATCCTTCAGCCCGCCCGGCCCGACGGCCGGAGGACGTCTCGCTACGGCATCTCAAAGGGCGCCGTGCCCGGCCCGGCCTTCGTCTTACCGGAGCGCCGCTTCATCGTGAAGTGGTAGGCAATTCCGACGGCGATCAGCACGAAGAAGAACCAGAACATGAACCGGTCGGAATTCCAGAGCTCCATGAAGAGGGCCGCCGTCGCCACGGCAAAAAAGAGTATCCCTATCACCACGCACGCGATCAAGATTCTTGGGGAGACCTTGAACTTGCTGGCCTTCCAGGCCTCCGGCATCTTTTTCTTGAGCAGCACCGAGGCGATCATCACCGGCACGAAGATCACCAACCCCCCGATCGACGAGTAGATGGCAAACGACTTGATCGGGACGCCCGACAGCACCGCCGCGACCGACAGCGCCCAGATGAGCGTCAGCATACCGATCGGCGTTCCGAAACGGGGATTGACCCGCGTGAGGGCCCGGGGCAGCAGCCCGTCTTTGCCGACGATCATCAGCGACTTCGTGCCCCACATGAAGGTGGCGTTGAGCGTCGTGGACAAGGCCAGGATCGCCCCGCCGATGATAAAGAAATTGAGCGCGCCGGCCGAAAGAAACGCCCGGGCCGATTCGATCAGGGATTTGTTGGCACACGCCTCCCACCCGGTTACCCCCACGGCCACGAAGCTCATGGCGATGTAGATGACGGCCACCAGTGGGATGGCGATGAGAAACGAGATCGGGATCGTCCGCTCGGGTTTCTTGATCTCGCCGCCCAGTTCGATGACGGCGTTTGCCCCCATGTACGGGAAGGTCAGCAGCGCCGCCGCCGAAATGATCGAGAGCGTCCCCTTGGGCGCGATGACCGTGAAGTTTACGGCCTCAATGTGGGGAATACCCTGTACCGTATACATGATGAGCGCCCCGATCATCACCAGGACCATTAACCCCTGGATGCGGGCGGCAAACCTCACCCCAAAGATATTGACGACATAAAAAAACGTGAGGACGAGCGCCGAGAAGAGCGGCACACTGATACCCGGAAAGAAGTGCTTCAGGTACTCGACGAGCGTTACCGCGTAGAGAGGGAAAAATCCCAGGAAGGCGCCGATTGCATAAATCCAAAGACCCATAAAGGCGGCCGTGGGCGAAAAGAGGCGGGAGGGGTAGGTATAGTTACCCCCGACGGTTGGGATCGCCGAGCCGAGCACGGCAATCGGCAGCATGAAAAAGGCCACCGGGATCACCGCCAGCGCGTACGCAATGGGCAGGGCCGCCCCGCAGATTCCGATGGCGATGCCGGTCATGGCGAAGACGCCGGCGCCGACCGTCTGGCCCACCTCGATACCCACCACCTCGGGAAGGCCCAGAACCCTTTTTAATCCGAGAATTCCTTCATCCTTCATCGTTAGACCTCGTTATTAACTATTAAAGACGCCTCGTGTTGTCTAAAATAACAGTGAAGGTGAGCCCATCCGGACGAATACGGCATCCCCTCAGGACACGGCGGGACCGGGCCCGGCCGGTGCAGCGACGCTCCGGGAAACCGGGCCGACTTTAAGCCTTGACTTAACGGCGCCGCGTGATATATCATAGTAAATATACTATCATATAGGATGATATGAAGACAAGGCGTATACTCATCATCGCATCTCTGGTCGTTTCGCTTTCGGTACTTTCTCTGGCGGCCTTTGGAAAGCGGGGGGTCTTTGCCTTAATCAGTCTCAACGCGAGAAAAGACAAGCTCACCGAGGAAATCGACCGCCTTAAACAGGAGAATAGCGACCTCTCCGCGGAGTTGAAGCGGCTTGAGCGGTCCGACTATCAGGAGCAGTTTATCAGATCGCGTATGGGAATGGCCCGGGAGGGAGAAATAATATATATCTTCACCAAAGAGTAAGCGATGTTCTGTAATCTGTGCGGGGCCAACGTCCCAGACGGCTCTCCCCGGTGCTCGAAATGTAAAAACTTCTTCCCCAAGAATCTTGGAGCATATACCTATAAGGTCGTCCTTGACTCGTTTTCCGACTACACCGCCAAGAAAGAAACCGCAAAATTCCTTGCCGCCCGAACCCCCGACGCGACCCTTGCCGAGGTCGTAAAACGTCTCGATTCTCTCCCCTTGGTCATCGCCAAGCGAGTCGACGAAATAAAGGCGCGAGAGCTCGAGGAGGCCCTTACCCGCCTGGGCGCCCGGACGCGATTTGTGCCGCTTCTCGAAAACGAGCGGCAAAAGGCCGAGCTCATTGCGGAGCTCAAACGGCCGCTCAGGCGCTCCTACACGGAGGGGAAGCCCCTTGCCATTCCCAAATCGGTTCAACGCCTCAAAACCGAAGCCAAGAAACGAAACATCAGCCTCAAATTCATCTTCGGGGCCGTAACCGTACTCATCTTTATCGCACTTTTTATTATCCTTCCCCGATACTACAGTAAATTCTACGAGGAACAGAAGAATAATCCGGGACCGGTCATGGACAGCCCAACCCCTGAGTCTCCTTCTCGGGCCCCGGGCGATACCGGGGAAGAAACAGACAGCCCGCCCGCCGATATAACGCCCGCGGAAGTCCCCGCTATTGTCATACCGGAGATCGTCTCCTCGCCGCGGGACCCGGCGGCTTCCGAGGGGCTCTCGTTTTTCCAACGGGGACTCTATGAGGAGGCGATGGGCAAGTTTCTCGAAGCCAGGAAAAAGGATCCGGCAGACAGGTACCTTAACAGAAACGTCGCGCTCTGCTACCTGGCTCTCGGCTGGCAGGCTCTAAACGAGAATGATCTTGACGGGGCCGAGAAAAACCTCAACGATTGCCTGGCCTACTCCGAAGAATATCAGGCCTATGAGGGACTCGCGTATATCGCCGGCAAGAAAAATGACCTGGCCCTGGCCGAAGATTATTACCTCAAGGCCCTCGAAATCAATCCGAAGGCCGATAAGATCATGCTCAACCTCGGGATCATCTACTATTACCAGGAAAAACTGGACCTGGCGCTCTCAAGCCTGACGGAATACGCCCAGGCCAATCCTACCGACAAGACGGCACAGTATTACATCGAAAAGATCAATCGCGAAAATCCCGTGGAAAGCGCCCTCGATACGCGGGAGACGGGGCATTTCATCGTCAAGTATTCCGGCTCCAACAAGAATCTGGTCGCGGATTTTCTGCTGGCCGTTCTCGAAGACGCCCACGCGATCGTCGGTGAGAAGCTCGGGTATTACCCCGATCGCAAGATCACCGTGATTCTCTATACCGACCAGGAGTTTAAAACCGCCACGAATTCCCCCGGCTGGGCCGGGGCCATCTTTGACGGAAAGATCAGGATACCCGTCAAAGGGGCCTCGGACTCTACCGATCTTCTCAGGAAGATGATCATCCACGAATATACTCACGCCGTTGTCTTCGATCTGGCCGGAAACGAGTGCCCCACGTGGCTCAATGAAGGACTTGCCCAGGGTATGGAGGGCTCCCCCGTGGAAAATGCCGATGCCCTGGCGATGGACTACGTGAAACTAAAAGGCCCAAACGTGCCGCTGGGAAGTCTCACCGAAAGCTTCACGAACATGTCGCCCGAAAACGCCTATTCCGCCTATATGCTGAGCCTTTCGGCCGTTGATTTTCTCGTCAAAAAATACGGCATGAGCTCCGTCAGGACAATACTTGCCGGGATTAAGGGAGGCAAGACCGTCGACCAGGCGATCCGGGCGGCCCTCCTGATATCCCTTGACGATTTCGTGGACAGGTGGGTTGTCTACCTCCGGAACAAATACCGGTAATAATTAGGGGACGGCGGCCGACGATGATTGCCGCCGGGCGCCCGACATGTACGGCTGTTTTCGTTTCAATAGACGTGCTTTCAAAACCCCCTTTTCTATTTACTCACTCATGAGGGATCGATATGACAAAGGCAGTTGTGATAGGCGCCGGCATGGCGGGTCTTACGTGCGCGGCCTATCTGGCAAAAGCAGGGTGTTCCGTCGAGGTCTATGAGCAGAGTGAGGTCGTCGGGGGGGTGACCCGGACCATGTCCCAGGGGGGATTCTCGTGGGACATCGGCCCCCTCGTGGTCGAGGCGCTTGGCCCGAAAGAAGCGGGCGGAGCGGTGCTCAGAGAGCTCGGATGCGCCGATAGGGTAGGGCTTGTCCCCGGGGACCGGAGCGTTTCGTTTCCCGACTTTCAGGTCTTTCGGCCGCCGATATATTCCGGGCCCTACTGGCGCAAGGATCGGCTGAAGGAGCTTTTCCCGGACCAGGCCCCCGGCATCGATCGATTCTATCGGCTGCTCGACAGTGTCACGGACCTGGTGGCCCTGGACAGGAAGTCGTCGGTTACGGACGGCCCCGCATCGTTTGTCCTGAAGCTGGCCATGCTCATGAAGTTTCTTCCCATCAAGAAATACGAGAAGTGGTCGGCCGAGCTCCTCATGGGCCATTTCTTTACGGATCCCAAACTCATTGCCATTTTCACCGCGATACTGGCCGATCTGGTCGTCATGCCCTCGGAATTCATCGGGCTGGGGATTCCCTATTTCAACATGGAATGCTTTACGGACTCCCGTATCCCTTCCGAGGGGGTCCTGGGTCTCGCGCCCCGCATTTCCTCCTCGTTTGTTCAGGGGGGGGTCAAAAACCTCTCGGGACCGATCGCCGAGCGCGTCGGCGAGATGGGAGGGATCGTCTTTACGAGGAGCCCGGTAAAGAAGATCATCACAGAAGGCGATCGCGTGCGGGGCGTGGAGCTTGCCGACAAGCGAATCGTCCAGGCCGACCTGGTGCTGGTTTCGGGCGGCGCCCGGGAATGTTTCTTTTCGCTGATCGGACGCGACCGGCTGCCGGCGGAGTTTGCCGCAAAGATCGACGACGTCCCCCTTATGGAGTCGGTCTTCATGGTGCAGCTGGGACTGACGGTCGACCCGATCCGTCATCAGGAAAGGACGCTCGTCTACTACTATAATACGTATGACATCCAGGGGTCGGTGCGGGAGATCAGGGAGGGCCATTACCACGAGGGAAAGGACGGGTTTCTCATATTCATCAACTCGATGCATTCGGACACGATGGCACCCAAGGGGATGCACTCGGTAACGATATATACCGTTGCGCCCAATAAGATTGAGGGCGGCTGGGGAGGGCGGCGGGCCGAGATGGCCGACAAGCTGCTTATCGAGGCGGAGCGAATAATCCCCGGGCTGCGCCGGCACACGAAGGTGATGCTGACACTTACCCCCGACGATTTCAAGCGGATCGCCCATACGCCCCAGCATCACTCTTTCGGAGGCTTATGTCCGATAATGGGAAAGACGGGCGTGCCCCACAGTACCCCGTACCGGGGGCTCTGGTTCATCGGGAGCCAGAGCGAGTCGGGAGGGGGCGTGACAACGCAGATTCTTTCCGCGCGTAAGGTCGTCAAGAAGATTAGAAAGGAGCGTTAGCGGACAGCGGCGGCGAAAATTCGGAAGAGGGACGACGATGATATCGGAAAGAGACGTAATCAAAAAAGCACGCGAGCTCGGGTTTGACGACGTCGGTTTTACCACCGCCGAGCCCTTCGAATTCCAGCGCGGCGTCCTCAAACAACGGGAGAGCGACTACGCCCCCCTCATCGAGCGGGGCTTGGACCTCGTGGGGGGTATCGACCCGAGGGGTTCTCTTGCCGACGCCGGGTCGATCATCGTGCTCATGGAGAATTACTTTCGGGAATCCTTTCCCCGATCGCTCGAGGGGAAGTTCGGCCGCTGTTATCATGACGACGACCGGATGACGAAGGATGGATTGTCCCGGCGGATCAAAGCCTTCAGGGGGTGGCTTCGGGAAAACGGGATCGAGTCCAAGGTGCCGTTCAATCTCTCCCAGCGCCTGGCGGCGGCCCGTGCGGGTATGGGCGACTTCGGCAAGAACTGTTTTTTCTACTCCAACAAGGTCGCCCGGAAAAGCTCGTGGGTACTGCCGATCGGCGTGGTAGTAAACCGCGTGTTTGAGCCGGGTGAGCCCTCCTACGGCATCGGGTGCCCCGATTGGTGCCGAAACGCCTGCATTGCCGCCTGCCCCACCGGGGCCATCACGGCCCCGCAACGGATGAACCCGTGCAGGTGTATCTCCTACCTCAGCTATTACGGTGAAGGGCTGACACCCCGGGATCTCCGGGAGCCGATGGGCACGTGGATATACGGGTGCGACGTGTGCCAGGACGTCTGCCCCCGAAACCGCGCCTGGCTCGCCCAGGAACTGCCGCCCAACGAGCGGGCGGCGCAAAAGGCCGCCGACTTCGATCCGGTACTGATCTTACACATGGATATCGCGTATTATCAGACCTCGATATGGCCCCACATGTTCTACATGCCGGCCGACCAGACCTGGCGGTGGAAGATGAACGCGGCCCGCGCTATGGGAAACAGCCTTGACCTCCGGTACGTACCGGAGCTTGTCCGCGCCCTTGGGGAAAACTCCGACGAACGCGTGCGGGCTATGTGCGCCTGGGCTTTAGGGAGGATCGGCGGAGCGGACGCCCGGGCCGCCCTCGAACGGTTGGCGCCCGGCGCCGAGGGCGTTGTTGGGCAAGAGGTTACAGACGCGCTGGAGATGTGCTGAGGGCAACGCAGAGGCCGGCCCCTGTATGCCACTAAATATCCGCGGATGTGCGTTCAGGGACGCACTGGTTTTCTCGGGTGCAAGAAGATGGATACTTTTACAGCTGTCACTGCCCGATACGTATTTTCGCCGGGCAAAACAGGCGGTTGAACCTCCCTATCGGTTTGGTGCGGGATATTTCCTCACCCGTTTTGAAATCGAATCAGGCCGTCCACAATCAGATGGTTCGTTATGTAAACGAACAAAAGAAAAAAGTCATTTTTCCCAAATGCACACTTCCTTCTCTTGACATCCGGAGGCCCTATACGTGTTAGGCGGTCTTTACGTGTTTCTATTCAACGCGCTTGATCGGTAATGTCCGTGAGGATTTCAGAGATTCCGAACATCGGTACCCGTTTCACATCTGTTCCTGAAAAATCAAGCTTGTTCAAATCAATTTTCCGGAGATTCTGGTTATCGTATGTTTTGAAGTAAAGAATATGTTTTGTGAGATCTCGAAAAGTGACCCACTGAGTGGATTCTTTAATAACTGTCTTTTTATCCGGCAATGTATCCGTTACTAAACCAAAGGGGATATCAAACGTATTGATGATATGTTGGGCAAGATTGAGAGTCCGTTCAGCGTCCGGTTGTATATCGGAAAACCTCGTTAAAACAGCAAGGCGGACGAACCTGCTCGGCGGAGTGAGGTCGCCGGGAAGACCGAGCATTCCTGCCCCGTGACCTGTTGTTGAGAATGTCAAGCCGAATATCTCGTAGGGTTGTGGCATCTCACTTGTCAAACCAACATACTGACGCAAGTTCGTTAACTGCCAGGGGAATCTGGGACCATTCGTCATAATGCCGAGAGGATTGTCATAGATGTTGCACACTCCGTCTTCATACTCAATAATGATACAACCGCCATTTGCGTCATAAACGATAAAATGTATGGTCGGGGTGATTTTTATCTGGGGGTCCGTATATTTGAACACCTTTAATTTTTGAACTTCTCGCTTTACATCCTCCACACTTGTAAAGCTGCCCAGAATCCAGTCTCCGACCATGACCATGGAGAGGGCACTTTTCTCCTCACCGGGGGCGACATCCTGCCATTTCATGTCGGATTCAAACCAAAGAATCCCGACTGCGAGTCCTTTTTCGTTCATTCCGTCAGATAGGCCATAGTCCAATCCGAACGATGCAACCCCAACATAACCATAGCGTGTTTTCCATGATAGACCTTCTTTCCCGTCCGGGGCGGGACTGACATAAGCTTTATTCCGCGGAACCACGATGATATCATATTTTAGATCCAGCGCGAACTCCATGGAACGCCCGACTATGATCGTGCCGTCGGTGGCTTTGAGCCGGAACACCGTGCAGGAATATGCCGGTAACGGGGACGACAAGAATAGACATAAAATAGCAACAACCAAGATTTTCATTTCTCTCATACTATACTCCTTTCGTCAGATGTAGTAAGAGTTTTTACGTCGCTGTCAGTCATACGCTATTTTGTGACAAATAAAAACGCATTCCATAACATGTTAATACAATCGCTGATAACTTGTCAATCTCTGATCGCAGGGCAATTAAATCTTACCCGATTTTGACCTAGTTTTTTTGCTCAACACCGGCAGGTAGTTTGTTCTCTCTCATTAGCTGCCAACAACTAAATATATATATGTAATAAATCGGGATAGTAATTCATAGCCAATAACTTCCTTTGACCTTCACCCGAGCCGGCCCCCCATCGAACGGTCGCGCCTCATTGAACCGCGGCTCGATAGCGACCCGGCCGGGGCGGTCTTTGTCTCACATGCCCGATACCATAAAATTATCGCCTCGCCGGTAACTAATTGTCCCCGATAATGAATCGTATGTTCCCTTCGGACATCAAATGAACATGAAAGATTTACTTATCCTGACCGGAATTATTGTCCTCTGGTTTGTCATTCAGCGGTGGATACTGCCCCGCCTCGGGGTCAGAACCTGAATTGCACCCGACGAATGTTCCGGGGACCGGAACAAGAAAACCGATAAGTAGGAATAAAAGGCACCGGACGCCGCCAAAGGGGAACCGTCCGGAGCCGAGCGGCTGCTATCTCAGACTACCGATTCCGGCGTGTGGACGAAATGGAACCGGCAATTACGCGTCGTTTCGCCCCGTCCCGGCAAGAAACGGCAAAAACCTTCCCCATCCCTCTAATAGCTTGACATCTCAGGCACCCTTCTTTAGTATATAGTATACTGATTTATTCTATTCTGGGTCCTGAAACATGATTATCGATATCTGTGTCAGCCCGCCCCTCCCTGAGATCCTCACCGGATATGCAGACCCTCCGCAACACCTCGTCAGGTATAAGCGCCTCTTCAAGGGAAGCGAAAAGGCCCTCGCGGCGCTCGGTAAATTAACCGTCGAAGACTTCCTGCTTATGATGGACGCCGCCGGGATAGCGATCTGCGTACTCCATGGAGAAGACATGGAGAGCACCTTCGGCCGGCGGATCAACAACGAGCTGATTGTCGACCTCGTTCATCGATATCCGACCCGTTTCCGCGGATTTATCGGGGTAGATCCCCACAAAGGGAGAAAGGCGACCAGGGAGATCGATCGGATGGTGAGCGAAGGGCTCTGCGGCGTTATGATCGCCCCGTGGGAACACGGGCTGTTTACCGACGATAAGAAGTATTTCCCGATTTACGAGAGATGCCTCCGGCACGACATACCTATCTGGATCCACACTTCGCTTAACTTCTCCCACGTTATTCCGATGGAGTACGGCAGACCGCTGATCCTGGACCGGGTCGCGGTCAGGTACGGCGATCTTAAGATCATCGCTGGTCACGCCGGCTGGCCCTGGGTCACGGAGATGGTGGCGGTCCTCTGGCGGCATGATAACGTCTATGCGGACATCTCCGGCGTCAGGCCCAAATATATGGGGATGCACAATACCGGGTGGGAGCCGCTGATCCATTACGGTAATACGATTCTGCAGGACAAGATCCTCTTTGGGACGGCATGGCCGTTGGTTATGTTCGATACGGCGGTAAATGACGTGAAGGAGCTGCCGCTCAAGCCCGAGGTCAGGGGAAAGTGGTTTTACGGGAACGCCGCGCGGCTCCTCAAAATAGAGGGGTGATCCCCGGGCAGCGGCGCATGAAGGTCCTCCGGGTATCGTCGCCGCATTTTATTAATATCAATGACATCCCGATCCGCATCGTTAGGTGAAGCCGTAATCAGGAGGTAATCATGGCTGAAAAAAAGGCGACTCTCGTTCGGGGGTTGACTATTGCAACCGTCTTTACCCTCATCACCGGGGCGATGGTAGGGATGGCATGGGCGACCCTCACCAACACGCTCTTTGCCTATGCCGGGCCCGCGGTGCTGCTTTCGGCGATCATCGCGGCCTTTTTCTGTGTCCTTATCGGGCTCTGCTATGCGGAGCTCTGCGCGGCAATGCCGCTTGCCGGCGGTGAATACTACTACACCAAGCGCTCGATGGGCAATTTCGCCAGTTTCCTGACCGGCTGGTTTCTCATTATTGCCTATTCGTCCATGATGCCGGGGGAAGTTATCATCTTCTCGAAGGTGGCCAGCACCCTCATGCCGGAGTCCTGGCTGGTCCCGGGAGCGACGATTCTCGGGTATCAATTTCCCCCCACCGCGATGATCATCGTCGGGGTGGTCGCGGCCGTTTTTTTCGGGGCGATCAATTATATCGGTATTAAGCTTTCGGCCATCGTCCAGCTCGTCTTTACGATATTTCTGTTTATAGGCATGGCAATCTATATCTTCGGCAGCCTGCCGCAGGTGAACCTCTCAAACTTCACCGGACCCTTTTTTGATAAAGGGGTCGGCGGCATGCTCATGATGGTGCCGATCGCGATTTTGGCCTTCATGGGTTTTGACCTTGTCACCAAGGCCGCCGAGGAGATCAAGAGCCCCATAGAAAAGGTGGTCTGGCTCATCCCGCTGTCGGTTGTGGTCGTCCTCTTCTTCTATGTCGGCGTTTTCTTCGTCTCGGCGGGCGTTGTTCCGTATACCGAAATCGCCCAGAGCAAGCTCGAGGTTCCCATTGAGATTGTCGCCAGCAAGACCCTCGGGGAGACGGGGTTCTATGTTGTCGTCATCGCCGGCCTTATGGGGCTTATCACCACCCTTAACGGGTTCTTGATCGGATCATCCCGGCTCATGTACGGGATGGCCAAAGACGGCGTCCTGCCCCGGGCGTTTTCCTACATTCATCCAAGATTCGGGACACCTTCTTTCGGAATTGTCGTTCTTACGCTCGTGGGTATCCTGGGTGCCTTCTTCCAGTTTCTCTTCACGCTCTTTACCGTGGCGTCGGCGGCAATCCTGCTGGCCTATATTCTCGTCTGCATCTCCCTTCTTATACTCAGGAAAAAGGAACCGAATATGAAACGTCCCTATCGGTTGCGGGCGCCCAAGATCGTGGCGAGCCTGGCAATCTTCGGGGCGGTGATGGCCTTCCTTTTTTCGATCTATATCATTGTGGGAGACGCACAGACTCGGGCGGTCGGTTCGTCTCTCTTCTTCGGCCTGACCGCTGTTGGATTGGTCTACTACTTCTTTATTGTGCGTAAACGCGGCATCAGTGCAAAATCGTAACGGATATCGGAAATCGAAGGCTGATTCTTTTCGACGGGGGTACCAATGGGCGAACGGAAGTACTGGAACGAAGAAATGGAAACGATGGAGCCCGGAAAGCTTACGCTCTTGGAAGAGGGGCTGTTGAGGGATGAGCTTATCTATATCTACGAGCGTTCGCCCTTCTACCGGGAAAAATGGGAGGCCGCCAACGTCTGCCCGAAAGACTTCCGATCGATGGAGGACCTGGCGCGGTTTCCCTTTACCACCAAGGACGACCTGAGGAAGACCCAGGAGAAACTGGGCGGCCTGGGCGGGCACCAGTGCTGCGCGAAGGAAGACCTCGTCAGGATACAGGGAACCAGCGGCACGACGGGGCGCCCCCTCTATGTCGGCCTGACCGCCGCCGATGCGGACCTCTGGAAGGAGCTCTTTGCCCGCCATGCGTGGACGGGGGGCATCCGCCCCGGGGATTCATTTATAAACCCCGCCAACTTCACGCTCTTCGTGGGGGGGCTCTCCGAATCGGTTTCGGCAGAGGCGATGGGTTTTTGCGTTATCCCGGCTCCCCTCGGCACCACGGGCCTGGAGAGGCTCTTCGATCTGTTTCTTGAATTCAAGCCCACGGTCCTCTTTGTCACGCCGTCGGCCATGGGCTTTCTCGGCGACTACGTGAGAGAAAATCTCAAACGGCAGCCCCGGGACCTCAGTTTTACAAAGGGCTTCATGGCCGGTGAGGCGCTCAGCGAGGAGGAACGGACGATAATGGAGGAGACCTGGGGGATCGTCGTGCGTAACTATTACGGACTTGCCGACGTGGCGGCGGACCTGGCCAGCGAGTGCGACTATACCTGCGGGCTGCATTTCTGCGGCGCGGGGGCGGTAACGGCCGAGATTATCGATCCGATCACCCTTGAACCCAGGAAGATCGAGGAAGGGGTCGAGGGAGAGATCGTCTATACGACCATCAGACGGCAGGCAACCCCGGTCGTCCGCTATCGATGCCGCGATATGGTGCGCGCCTATTTCGAGAAGTGCCGCTGCGGGCGGACTTCCATGCGCTTTTATGTCATCGGGCGCACGGATGATATGCTCAAGGTCAAGGCGGTCAACGTCTTTCCGTCGGCGGTCAAGGAGGTTGTCTCATCCTTTATCCCCCGCACCACCGGCGAAATGCGTATTGTTATGTATGAACCGGGGCCGGCCATCAATACGAACCTCGAAATCAAGGTAGAGTATGGAAAGGACGTAAGGGAGGCCGAGATCGAGGCGCTGGCGCACGAGATCAAGACGACGATCAAGAAAAAACTTGTCTTCACCCCGGTGATAAAAATGATCCCGCCCGATACGCTGCCCCGTTTACAGCACAAGATCGACTATTTCGAGCGGGTCTACGAGAAAAAAGAGGAGTAAGACGAGACACCCCACAAGGCCCGCCTTTTGGGGCCCCGACGAGTCACCCCACGAAGCAGGCTTCGTGGGGACCCCGATAGTGAAGGAGAACAAGGGGTTCTAACGTGAGCCGGTGGGCAAACCGTAGGGACACCACACGTGGTTTCCGAAGAACGCCCTAAGATTAGGGGCCCCGACGGGGAAGAAAAGGGAGGCCCGGGACGGCGCGGCCCTTTTCGTGTTTACGGTCTGTAGTATCCCTTGAGCCGCCATCCGTCGTCTTGGCGGTCGTGCCCGATGATGTAGACGCCGCCGTCTTCGGCCTTTACCTTAAAGATGTCCTCATGCGGGTCGTAGTAACGATCGACCAACTCGACAACCGCAAGCTCCCGGTTGCCCAAAAAAAAGCTCGTGGGCCGTTCGTCGGCCTTATGCCCGCTATAGGTCTTCACCCTGATCTTCACGGTTTTCCCGCCCGAAACGTCTTCCGACGACAAAATACTTGATTTTGCAATCAGTATACTATACCCTATGGCAAAAGGAAAGGGACGACACAGGCGCCGCCGAAAACTGCGATTCTGGGGGGGGCGGCGATAGCAACGGTCACGTTAGTTACGGGAATCGCCAATGATCCTCACGTTTGAGATCATTACCTTTGTCCTTACCGGGGTCCTGATCTACCACAGCCTCAAGGTTCGGGGGGCGGTCTTCACGCTCCTCTTTTTCCTCTCGGGCGCCGTCCTTGGGGTGCTGCGGGAAAATATCGTGGCCCGCCTCACGGGCCTGTATGCCTACAATCCCGACGTCTTTACCCTCTGGGTCGGGGCGGCCCCCGCCATCCTTGCGGTCTTCTGGTCCTTTTCGGTCTACATATCCCTGACGCTTTCCGAGCGGCTCGTTCACGGGGATTTTCTCCGGGGGCAGCGGGTTGCCTCCATCATCCTGTTGTCCATGGTTTTCATGGGGGCCTGGGCCGCCTCCAATGAGGCGATGGCGTCCATCTGGCCGATGGTGTTGTGGAAGTTCGTGCCGGACGTTGCCGTCTGGGGGGGTGCGCCGCTCATGGTCGTCTTCGGGTACGCGGGGCTGAGTGCAATCATGCTCGTTGGTGTCTCTGTTATCCATCGCAGGGATTGGAAGGGATGGGTGAAGGTGACGGCGGGCATTCTCTCCACCGTCCTTATGATCGGGCTGCACCTTGCCTGGATCGCCCTGGTGCGGGCGGTTATCGGGCTCTTTGTTTGATCCGTTGCCGGCACAGCAGAAAAGCCGCCGAGGGATTAGGCCGGGATTTCCTGCCGGAGCCATCCGCCCGATATGGTGTAGACGGTAAACCGTGTTGATTACAGGGGAGGCGCGATGCCCGCATTCGTAACGATGGGAGAGCTCCTGGTCGATTTCATCAGCGTACAGAGGGGACAGGCGCGGTGGCTTGCCTCCGTCGGCGGACGGGAAGAAAGCCGCGGTGAGACCGGGAGGCCGATGGGTAAAGACGAGGCGGCCCCGGCGTTTATCCCATCTCCCGGCGGGGCGCCGGCCAACGTCGCGGCGGGGCTCTCGCGCCTGGGAAAAGACGCCGGCTTTATCGGCAAGGTCGGCGACGATCCCTTCGGCCGGGGATTGGCCGATGTGCTGTCGGGGATGGGCGTCGATATACGCGCCGTCTCCTTTTCGACACAGGCGCGCACGATGCTTGCCTTCGTAACCCTCTCGGCCTCGGGGGAGCGGGATTTCGTCTTCTTCCGCCACCCCTCGGCCGATATGCTGATCTCTCCCGATGACGTCCCCAAGGGGTACCTCGCCGGCGCCGCATGTTTTCATTTCGGCTCTATCAGCCTTATCGACCAACCAGCGCGGTCCACAACCCTCGGGCTGATCGACGCGGCCAAGGGCGCCGGGGCGCTCGTTTCATTTGACCCGAACATCAGGTTTTCACTTTTTAGCGACGAGGCCGCGGCCAAGAGGACGATCCTGGAAGCGATCCCGCTGGCCGATATCCTCAAGCTCTCGGAAGAGGAGGCGGCCTTTCTCACCGGTCAGAAGACCCCGAAGAACGCTGCCCTCGCCCTGCTCTCGATGGGACCGGGCCTGGTGGCCGTAACCGGGGGAAACAGGGGTTCGGTTGCCGTTACCGCCCATTACGCCGTGGAGGTGGACGCCTACGAGGTCGGTGTCGTGGACACGACGGGGGCGGGGGACGCATTTTGCGCGGCGATGCTGGCGGCATTTTCGGAGACAAGCGCAAAAGAGCCGGCGGCCCTTACCGATCTTGACCTCATCAGGATGTTTCAGCGCGCGAACGCGGCGGGGGCGATTGCCGTTACAAGACCCGGCGCGATCGGGTCATTGCCGACCGCCGGCGAGATCGACCTGTTTATCCGAACCAGAAAGGAACTCCGGTCTTCCGGCACGCTCCATTGAAGACACAGGCAGCTGAAAGGTGCGAGGTTGTCCGACGGGGGGGGCGATGGATATCGGCCCCCCCCGTTCTGTTTTCTATGAGGGGGAGATCAACCGGTTGAGCAGCTCGGCCGGCAGCGGAAAGTCCACGACGGAAAGCTCGTTGAGGATAAACAGGGCAATCAGGATGAGCAGGGCGGAGAGTGCCAGCAGGCCCGTGAAAGCGGCAAAACGAGCGATCATCCGTTTAGCCCGGCCGGGCGCGCGTCCCCCGGGCGGATCATAGACTCCGGGCGGTGCGGAGTATCCCTTCCTGAACCGCCCGAACCGGGCCGCCACCACCGTGATATTGTCGTGCCCGTCCCTGGCATTGGCCAGCCGGATGAGCCGGGAACAGGCCTTAACGAGATCCTTTTTTTCCTGGATGATCCAGACGAGCTCCTTTTCCGAGACCAGGTCCCAGAGGCCGTCCGTGCAGAGGACCAACACGTCCCCGTCCATGAGGCGGACCCGCCCGGGTTCGTCGATCGTCACGCCGCCCTCGGTTCCCAGCGATCTCATGAGGACGTTCTTTTGGGGGAAATCCCGGGCCTCCTCGGGGGCGAGCCTGCCCTCCCGAACGAGATGGGCTACGTAGGAGTGATCCTCGGTCAGTGCGATGATCTCGTCGTTTCTGATCTGGTAGGCCCGGCTGTCCCCGATGTGCCCGATATAGGCCCGGTCACCGACGATAAACGCCCCGGTAAACGTGGTGCCGGGGGGCTTGGCATCCCCCCCCCCTACCAGCTCCAGTACCCTGCCGTCCGCCTCGCGGATGATCCCCTTGATAAAGGAGGTAACGTCGTCGCCGAAGAGGGCCTGGGCGCCGATATGTCTCACGGAAAAGAGGTCGGATAGAAACGATACGACCGCCTGGCTGGCCTGCCGCCCCCCGACGTGCCCGCCCACGCCGTCGGCCACCGCCAGGACCGCCCGGATTGCAAACGGGCCGCGGTGACGGCGACCGATGAGCCGGACGAAAAGGCCGTCCTCGTTTTCTTCCCTGACCCTGCCCACGTCGCTCAATCCCGCGGCGGTGATGCGTATTTCTCTCTGCGTTGACATAGTATAAACCATATCCCGGGTCATATTACGGCCCCGCCCGCCCCGGGACGGACCGGTGCCCGAAAGAGGAATTCGTCACCTAACGGCGTATAGATATCCGTCCCGGCTTCCGAAAAAAGCGATGCCCCCCGAAACGACGGGGCCCGATCTGACCTTGCCCTCGGTGGGGAACCGCCACCGTTCGACTCCGTCGACGATGTTTACGGTATAGACATTCTTATCATCGCTGCCGATGAGGACCGATCGTTCCGTGAGGGAGGCAGAAGAGTAAATATCGTCCATCGTCTCGAAACGCCACGTAAGCGTGCCTTTTTCGAGGTTGACGGCATACAGCCAATTGTCTTTGCTGCCGAAGTAGACGGTATCCCGGCCGACGGCCGGGCAGGAGACAACGTCCCCGTCCGTTTCGAACCGCCAGAGCTCTTGCCCCGTTTCCCTGTTGAGGGCGTACAGATAATCATCGTCGCTGCCGAAGAGCACCGCCTTCTTGGTGACGGACGGGGAGGATTGGATGTCGCCGCCGGCCCGGTAGCGCCACACTTCTTTCCCATCGTCGATCGTGACGGCGTAGAAGATATTGTCACAGCTCCCGAAATAGACGACCTTGTCGGCAACGGCGGGGCAAGAGACGACGTCCCCACATGTTTTGAACCGCCAGAGCTCTTCTCCCGTTTCCTTGTTGAGGGCGTACAGGTAATTATCGTCGCTGCCGAAGATGACCAGTTTGTCGGTTACGGTCGGAGAAGACCTTACGTCGTTTTCCGTGGTGAAACGCCACAGGAGGTCGCCGTTCTTTGTCGAGAGGGCGTACAGTGAATTGTCGTCACTGCCGAAGTAGAGGGCCTTGCCCGAAACGGCCGGAGTGGTGCAAATATCGTCCTGCGCCTTAAAGACCCAGAGCTGCTGCCCCTTCTTTACATCCACGGCAGTCAGGGTGCCGTCGCCGCTGCCGACATAGACAGCACCGCCCGAGACCAGCGGAGACGCGGTGATGGGGCCGAATGTCCTGAAGGCCCATTCCCGTTCAGCCAGGCGGGATGTGCCGAGGGGTATGATCTCGGAAGGTCCGGTCGATCGGGAGGGCAAGGAAATGGATTTGACCAGCAGCACCGCCGTAACGATCAGCCCGATGACGATCAGCGAGGAAATGATGCCGGTCAACAGCCTCTTCTCCCGGGGTATCTGCTCTATGATGGATGTCACCGTGCTGATTAACGCAGGGCCTTTCTTTAATCCCCTCCGTTTTGGCGAGACGACCTCGGGAACCAGAAAGACGGCGTCCTTCAGATGCTCCTTGACGGAGACGAGAAATTCACGGATCGAGGAGAACCGCTCGTCCCTGTCTTTTGCCATCGTCTTTCTTACGATCTCGCACACCCAGGGGGGCAGGTCGGGGACAAGCGTCTCGATAGGGGGAGCCTCTTCGCTCAGCACCTTTGCGATCGCCTGTACGCTTTCGTCGGCCCGAAAGGGCGAAATGCCGGTAAGCATCTCATAGAGCACCACCCCGAGCGAATAGATATCCGACCGTTCGTCAAGCTCCATTCCCTTGAGTTGCTCGAGGCTCATGTATTCCGGCGTGCCCACTATTGAGCCGAGGGTTGTGTCTCCCCGGGTCTTGGCGGTCCTCGATATGCCGAAGTCGGTGATGACGGCCCTTCCCTGCGGTTCGATGATAATGTTGGCCGGTTTTATGTCTCGATGGAGAATCCCCCCCTCGTGGGCGTAGGCCAGCCCCTGGGCCACCTGCACGGCAATGGGCATAGCCTCCTGGAGGGTGAGTCGGCCGGAGCGCCCGATGACGCCGACGAGGTCCTCACCTTCGATGAATTCCATGGCGATATAGTAGGTATCCCGTATCGGACCGATATCGAAGACCTGGACAATGTTGGTGTGTCTGAGGCGCACCACCGTCTTGGCCTCGTTTTCGAAACGGACCAGGAATTTCTTGTTGCGGGCGAGATTTGTATGGAGGATTTTAAGGGCGGCGTCCACATCAAGACGCTTGTTTCTGGCAAAATAAACCGCTCCCATGCCGCCTTCGGCGATCTTGCTTATCACCTCATAGCGCTCGTCAATTATCGTGCCGACGAATGGATCGCCCGTCGGGTCGGTCATCTCTCAGCACTCCTTAAGAAAGTGAAAAGGTCCCGTTTTATACGACCGGGCCAACGGTGCGCACCTGCGGTCCGTCCCAAAAGTCCATGTCGCGGTGATCGGATTAAACCAAATAAAAGGGGGAAAATCGACTGGATACATCTCCTTTCCCCCTTTCTGGCGTCGAGGCGATACGCCCTATTTCATGAGGGCGAACTTAACCTTGACCGTTCCCATGAGGATCTCGTCCTTGTCTTTAAGCTCGTAATCTCCCTCTACGGCCTTCCCGTTGATCATGGTAGGATTGGTCAGGCTTACGTTGGTCAGGATATACTTGCCGCCGACGAAGTTGATCCGGGCGTGCTCTCCCGAGACACCGCGGTCCTTTAGTCGGATGTTTCCCTTATCGCTGCCGATGATATTTTCGGTGACCAGGAAAATATCCTCGCCCTTCTTCTCGCCCGTGAGGACGGACAATTGAGCGGGCTTGCCGGGGATCTTTTCCGTTTTCGGGCGGCCCGCCAGGGAGCGTGCCTCCACCTCACTGAGCTTTTCGGTACGGGGGGGAGCCCCCTTTAGCCCGGGTGTTGTCGCAAGCGCCGGCTGACGTGCCGGGGTGGGACGCCTGAGGATTATCACCAGTATGATGATGAGCACGATCACCACGATACCCGCGATAATCGCGTAGAGGAGCAGGGGAGAGCCGGAGACGATCTTCTTTTCCTGGATAAAGGGCTGTCCCGTGGCCTCTTCGATCAGGACGACCCCCTCCACCGTGATCTGGGAGCCGGGGCCGGGCGGGGTAAAGGTAGAAACCGGTATGCTCTCCAGGCTGTCATCGACCAGCATATAATAGCCGGGCGTCGTTCCCTGCGGCGGGTAGGACGTATCCACCCGGCCGCTTATCGTGACGGTCTTGTTGAGAAACCGCGCCGGGTTCTGGAGAATGTCGCTGATGAGGATATCATCCTGGGCAAACAGAGCGGTCGGCACCAAGATAAGAACCAGCGAGATACAGATGAGTATCTTCTTAATGGTGGTGTGTATCATAAAAGCCTCCTGTGCGTCTTTTTTCGTTAAGAGGAGATTCTATCCCTATGATAGTAACAAGGAAATTATACTAAAATCAAGATTTAAATTATCTCCACGTGTAAAAGGGCTTCCTTTTAGGCAAAAAAAGATCCAAATATGCTCACAATGATGATGCTGGGGGGGGGCGGAAAGGGAAAACGGTTGGCCAGGCGTATTATGATTGCGTACCCCGGATATTATTAGTATAATCGTCGAAAATTGTAGCCCTATCTTAAAAGAGAGGATTGTATGAAACGCCACTCGGTACTTGTTGGATCCTGGACGGGACAAAAATGTAATCACCTTTTAGGGATCAAAACAAGGAAGAAAAGAGATGGAGTTAGACGAATACTTCTACGAGCTGTTTGAGAACCTTCCCCGGCAGGGGCCGGGAGACAACGGGTCGACAAGAAAGGCCCTCGGCATGATGGGACGGCTGCCGTCCCCCGTTGCTATCCTTGATATCGGCTGCGGATCGGGTATGCAGACGATCGAGCTGGCCAGGAATATCACCGGGACGATCACGGCCCTGGACAACCACCAGCCTTTTTTAGATGAGTTAAATCGCAGGGCGACCCGCGAGGGGCTTTCGGAGAGGATCAGGACGGTCAACGGCTCCATGTTTTCTCTTGACTTTTCCAAGGAGAGCTTTGACATCATCTGGTCGGAAGGTGCCATCTTCGTCATCGGGTTTGAGCGGGGTTTGGAGGAATTCAGACCGCTGTTGAAACCGGGCGGGCATCTGGCTGTAACGGAGCTCTGCTGGATCAAGGAGGATCAACCCCGGGAAATCGCGGCTTACTTCGAGGCCGTATATGAAAACCTACCGGCCATGAAGAATGTGGCCGGAAACCACGAGTGCATTGAACGGGCGGGTTATGAGCTGATCGGCAGCTTCACGCTGCCCGAGTCGGCTTGGTTGGACAACTACTTCCGTCCGGTGGAGACCCACGTTGAACGCATGCGGCTAAAATATCCGGGCAACGCACGGGTAGATGAGCTGTGTAACGAGATGCTGCACGAAATAGACATGTACGGGAAGTATGCGAAATACTACGGTTACGTCTTTTTCGTCATGAGAAAACCCGGTTAATCGTCAGGCGAGGGTAAAACGATCGGGGCGTCCGCGCAACGCGGACGCCCCGATTTTTTTCGGATACGACTCTTTTGTTCGGTGCGGTTATCTACCGTCCGAACAGTGATCCGAGGGTAGTTCCCATCATCGTCGTATCTGCCGTTACCGCTCAGAGGAGTATCTCGATATCCGAGATCGGATAAGAGACGCACGAATGAATATAGCCGAATTGGGCGTCGGACTTCCTCACCGGGGTGCCGGGGGGCTGGTAGACGGTGCCGGACAACAGCTTTACGCGGCACATGCTGCACTCGCCGGAGCGGCACAGAAACGGCACAACGATCCCGTGTTTTTCGAGTGACGCCAAAAGCGGGGTCGTCGCCGGCGCTGCAAAGTGCTTACCGCCGCGGACGCTCACCATAAACGAGGCCCCTTCACCAACGACCGCGGGCCAGCCCGGGTAGGCGGTAATCGACAAGGGCGTTCCGTACATCTCGCGCCTGATCTTGCGGCTCGGCACGCCCAGCTTTTCGAGCTGGGGCAGGCAGAAGTCGTACATCGCCTGGGGCCCGCAGAGAAAGAAGGTCTTTGCCGAGACGTCCCCGATTTCGTCTTTGATCGTCTCGGCGGTAATGTAACCGCTGCGGCCCGTGTAACCCTTCGGCGGGGTTTCGATTACCGGGATATAGCGGATGTTTTCATTGGATCGGGCTATCCGGGTCAGCTCTTCGTGGAAGATCACGTCGTTGAGGTCCCGGTTGCCGTAGAAGAGGAAGATCCTGCTGTCCAGGCCGAAGTCGACGACCCGGCGGATCATGCTCATAAACGGCGTGACGCCGCTGCCGCCGGCGATGGCCACGATCGTCGGATCGTGGACAAGCGGATTGACGTAAAAGTTGCCCGCGGGTCCCGAGCAGGTCAGTGTGTCGCCCGCCTTTACCTGATCCAGGAGGTAGTTGGAAACAAGCCCCCCGGCAACCCGGCGGACGGTCAGGTCCCAGTAGGCGATCTGGTTGGGCGCCGACGAGATGGAAAGCGGCCGGCCCGTCCTGATCCCATCGACCTGGACGGTGACGGCTGTGTACTGGCCGGGCAAAAAGGGCGGCAGCGGGAGGTCCGTCGGCACGAGGCGCAGCGTCTTTGTGGTCGGTGTTTCCTCAATGATCCGGGAAACGGCAAGGGCCAGCTCCTTCGGGTGAAGCCGGTCGATATACTCCCGGGTCATTGCCCGTTGGTCGGTGAGGCCCGTGCCGAGTTTTTCGGCCGCCTGTTTTTCCTCAGCGATTGCGGTGTAGCCGTCAAATTGGCTCAAGAAAGAGTCGTTCATTGTTTCCTCCCGTTTAGGCCCCCATATCGCGCAGAATAACCCGGGCGACCTTTGCCCCGTTTTCAAGAGTAGGCTGGAAACCGCCGCCGGATATCGAGGCCCCCGTCTCCAAGAGGCCGGCGATCGGCGATTTGGGCGTGACGAACGGCGGCTGGTCCTTCATGAATTGATCGAAGCCGTATATGGCCCCCTGGATATGGCCAAGGTACCTCATGTGCGTCAGCGGCGTGGAGATATCGATCTCCTCGATATGATCCCTGAGTGCCGGGAAGACCTTTTCGGCGTCCTTGAGCATGACATCGGCCCATTTGAATTTCTCTTCGAAATATCGGTGGGGCTCGACCCGCAGCCACGGGTCGGTGTATTTGAGATTGACGAGCGCGGCCTGGCAGCTTCCCTTTGGGGAGAAGTCGGGGTGCATCTTGTCGTAGCAGGAAAGCATCATGGCGTTGCCCGCGGTAGAAAGAGACCTCATCTGGTCGTAGGCCTTGTCCATATCGGCATCCGGATAGATGAAGTTGGAGGACTCGGTGATACCCAACTCGTCGGGCTCGCAGTCAAACCCCATATAGACGCAGACGGCCGAGGGGCCGACGGACTTTCCCCTCAATCCGTTGATGACGGACGGATCGACCTCGTCGGGGTCCAGGAGGTCGAGATACGTGTTGGCCCGAAACGCGTTGGAGACGACGTAACGCGCCGGGACGGTCCGGCCGTCCTCGGTGACGACTCCCGCGGCGCGGCCGTCCTTCATGACGATTTTCGTGACGGGGCAGTTGTAGCGGATTTCACCCCCGTTTCCGAGGATGACGTCGGCCAGCGCGTTTGACATCGCCTGTGAGCCGCCCAGGACGTGGTACGGCTTAAATTCGATATAACCGAACAACATCCCCGCCAGATACGAAAAGGACAACAGGCGCGGGGGCAGGCCGGCGTATGGCCAGTAGGCCGCGATTACGAGCTTCAGGTAGGGATCGGTGAAATGTTCGTCGAGGACTTCCTGGGCGTTCTTGAAGAGATAGCCGAAGTAAAGGGGAAACTCCTCCCGTGTGGGCGGGTCGGCCCCCTTGCGCCCGGCGGCGGTAATCAGTTCCATGAAGAAACGGTAGATCAGGTCAAAGAAGCGCTCGATGGCGTCCTTTTCCTTTGGGAAGCGTTTCGAGAGCTCCCGGACGATCTGCTCCCGGTTGGGCTTAAGGGTGACGTCGATGACACCCGGCACGACCACCCGGTAGAGATCAGTCATCTCGATGAACTCGAGTTTGTCCAACACCCCCAGGGAGGCAAAGAGGTTTCTCAGCGGGCCGGGATACTCGGGGGTCCCCATACCGGAGAGTTGGTGGAGGGCGATTTCGAATTCGAACCGCCCGCGAACGAAGCTCGTGGCGCACCCGCCGGGGATATTGTGCCGCTCGCAGACAAGGACACTGACCCCCTTTTGCGCCAGGGACGCGGCGGTCGTGAGCCCCGCGTTTCCCGCCCCGATGACGACGACATCATAGCTGTCCATAGCCCCCCTCTCTTTTGTCATGGCATAATTCTCTATTTTTTGAGAACGCAGTATTTTTTACCCCAGATGCGAGGGGGAGTCAAGCGATATAGGTGTTATGTGAAAAATAAAGTGGGTTGTAAGCCTACCGAGGCGGG
>JAFGAS010000065.1 GCA_016933535.1 Candidatus Zymogenaceae bacterium | reverse complement strand
GGCCGTCGCGGAGGTCCCCGGCGATACCGGGGTGACGATCCTGGCGGCCCGGGGCGCGTGGCTGAAGGTAAAGTACGAAAAGCAGGAAGGATGGCTTGCCCCGGACGCCCAATGTGGCGACCCGTTTAAGGAGTGCTTCTAAAAGAAACGCGAACCCGCATATTAAAACCGTGCGTGAGGTCAATATGAAAACGAAAGAAAATCTCCGTATCCTGTCGGCTCTATTCATCCCTATTGTAGTGACATTGTTCTCCACCTTCCCCGCCATCGCCGCCGAGACGGCCGGTTACGAGGTCGTTCCGTGTGAGGTGCACGCCTATGTCATCGACGTTAACCCCTCCGGAGTAAATGTCCGGTCGGGACCGGGCGAGGGATACCCCGTCATTGCATTACTTCCGCCGGTTGGTGTGGCGCCGGACTACAATGACGTAGACGTTATGATTCGCGGATCGGTTGGGGAATGGATGCGCATTAGCGACCCGTGGTCGTCTACTACAGAAACCAAGGAAGGGTTCGAAAAAACCGTCGGCTGGGTCTATGGGCCGTCCCTCGGTCTCAGGGCGAAAGGGTTTGCCCCGCTCTACGAGGAGCCGAACACCGAATCGCCCGTACTCGTCAGGGTTCCCCACGATGACGGGGGCGCGGTCATCGGCTGTCAGGGCGAGTGGGTGAAGGTCAACTATCGGGGCGTAAAGGGGTGGCTCGCGCCGGGAACTCACTGCGGCGCCTCGGTGACGACCTGTCCCTGATCAGCCGTGGGTTTCCGTTACGTAAGTACGGCAGATCGATTCGGCAGAACATACGTTGAGAGGATGATATGAAAACGAAAAAATGCCTTCCTTTTACGCTGTTTCTCGTTTTCCTTGTGGCGGCGGCTTTCTCCGTCACATTCCCCATTATCGAGGCCGGGGCAGCCGACGAATCCATCGTCTCCTGCAATGATCTAGACGTCTACGTCGCCGATACCGACCCGGGGGGCGCCAACGTCCGGTCGGGTCCGGGACAAAGCTATCCGGTCGTTGACAAACTCGCCTATGGTGAAAAGGTGGAGATCAGGGAATCGGCGGGGGAATGGGTACGCGTATGCCGGAATATTTTCGGCTCAGACTACGCCCCGATCGGCTGGGTCTCCGCCACGCTCCTTGCCGTTACGTCGGGATTCTTTGGCCCGTGTGAAGACCCCTCGGGCCTGGTTCCCATTTACATTGAGCCTGGCTTATATCCCGCTGTCATCGGGTGGGCGCCCGAGAATACGGAATTTAGAATTCTCGGCGCAAAAAACAGGTACGTAAAAATTCAATACAAGGACGTCGCGGAGTGGCTGGACAGCTACTGCTACGCGGACGATCCGCCACAACCCGCCACCGATACCGGAAAAAGCAGGACGACCGTCCCCGTGACTGTGCCCTGCGACAACGTGGCAGCCTACGTGACCGATAAAGACCCTAAAGGACTCAATATACGGTGCGGGCCGGGCACGGACTACGCCGTTTCCGGCACGCTCCCGACAGACCGCCCGGTACAGGTTCGAATCATCAGGGCATTGAATAACTGGGTGCTCATCAAGGAGCCCAACTTTTCGAGCAAGGGATCCGGGGAGATGAAGATGGACATCACCGGGTGGGTCAAGGCGCCGCTGCTGGGCGTGCGGGCGGAGAACGCGGAGGACTTCGCCGGCGCCGTGAGCCTGTATAAGGACGCGGACGCGGAATCGGAGGTCGTCGCGGAAATTGCAGGGGGCACCGCGGTGACGATCCTGGCGGCACGGGGCGGCTGGCTGAAGGTCCGGTACGAGAAACAGGAGGGATGGCTTGCCCCGGACGCCCAGTGCGGCGACCCGTTCAAGGAGTGCCACTAGGGCTGGACGTGGCGTCATACATTAAAACCGTGCGTGAGGTAAAAATGAAAACGAAAAGACGTAAAATTTTCATTCTGTTTGTTTTGTACCTCGTGTTGTCGGCGCTTTTGCTTGCCCTCCCAACCGTCGCCGCCGAGACGGCCGATGACGAGGTCGTTCCGTGCGACGTGGAATGCTACGTCATCTCCGACGATCCCGCCGGCGTCAAGGTCCGGTCCGGCCCGGGGGAGGAATACCCGGTCATCGCTACGCTTTCGACGGAGTCGATCGTGACCGTATCTCTCCAGATAACGGGAACTTCGGGGGAATGGCTTCGCGTCACTGACCTATATGTAGTGAAAGAAAGCGCGACCGACGGGTACGAAAAGATGCTGGACATTACCGGCTGGGTTACCGGCCCGGTCCTCGGCGTGAGGGCGTGGCCCCTCGAGGCCCCCCTCGTCCCGCTCTACGAGGAACAGAACACCACGTCCCCGGTCCTGACAAGGCTTCCCAGGGATGCCGGGGTGGCGGTCATCGGCTGCAACGGCGACTGGCTGAAGGTCAACTACAAGGGCATTGAGGGGTGGCTCGCGCCGGGCACGTACTGCGGCGCCGCATTCACGAACTGTATCTGACGGGCGTCGTTGCGCCGTTTCGGGCACAGGGTGATTCAATACTATTTCATATAAGCAATGAGGAGAGTATGAAAACGAAACGTTATCTCCCCGCCGTCATGTTTTTTGCCCTTCTTGCGGCCGCGGCGTTTCTTAAAACACCGCCGGCCGCCGGCGAAGAGACGCGGGTTGTCTCATGCTATGATGTGGGGGCCTACGTTGCCGATACCGATCCCAGGGGTGTCAATGTCCGGTCCGGGCCGGGGCAAAGCTATCCGGTCGTCACTACCCTTGCCTACCATACGGACGTCACGATCATGGGGTCGGCGGGAGAATGGGTGCAGATCGATTTAGGGCCAGACTCGCAGATTGGATGGGTCTCCGCAAAACTCCTTGCCGTCACTGCCACGACCAAGCAGAGCCCCGAGCCGGACCCCTCGGGCCTCGTGCCGATCTTAGAGAATCCGTACGTAAACTCCGCGATCGTGGCGTGGGCTCCGGAGGCTACCGAGCTCGGGCTTATCGGGTGCGTGGGCGGATGTGTGAAGGTTCGCTATAGGGGCGTCGAGGGCTGGCTCGATTCCTACTCGTATTCGCCGCATCCCGCCCCACCCGGTTCCGGAGGGACAAAGACCACCGGCATGGAAGTCACCCCCTGCGACAACGTAGCCGCGTTTGTCATCGATAAGGACGCGAACGGGGTCAATCTCCGCTCCGGCCCGGGCGTTGCCGATTATCATACGGCCTATCCAGCCGTTATCGGGTATCCGGCCATCGGCACGCTACCGACCGACCGCCCCGTGCAGGTTCGCATTGTTGGAGTGTTGGGAGACTGGGTGCTGATCAAGGACGCCGTCTTTACGAGCAAAGGGTCCGGCGAGATGACGATGGAGATCACCGGATGGGTCAAGGCGCCGCTGCTGGGCGTCAGGACGCACAACCCGAAAGACTATTCCGGCCCCGTGAGCCTGTATAAAGAACCGGACGCCGCGTCGGAGGCCGTCGCG
>JAFGAS010000064.1 GCA_016933535.1 Candidatus Zymogenaceae bacterium | reverse complement strand
CCCGTCTTGTCGATGTAGCCCCACTTCCCGCCGCTGAAGAGCCTTCCTTCCTCGCAACTGTCTTCGACCTTCCCGCCGAACATCACCTGGGCCAGGCCCTCACTGAAAGAGCCGAAGCTGTCGAACTGCGGGTCGATAACGAACTTCCCCGTCTTGTCGACGTAGCCGCACTTCCCGTCGACTTCCACCAGGGCCAGATCCTCCCTGAAATACCAGGCGTCGTCAAACTGCGGGTCGATGGCAAACTCCGGCGCCACCGGATACAGGCTCGTGGATTCCGGCGTCTTCTTGGGCTGGTCGGAGGGTCCCAGCGCCTTCGGGCAGGCGGTCAACAAAAAGGAAGATACGAGCAACAAAACGAGGGCTGATATTACGATGACCTCTTTTCTGTTCATTATGTTCCCCTGCGTTACGTATCCCGTCATGCACGCTGAAGGGCGCGTCAATTCGTTTCCAGCGGATTCTTTATATAGCCCCACTTTTTGCCGACTCTTACCGGGGCGAGGCCCTCGCTGAACATGCAGGCTTCTTCAAGCTGCGGGTCGATGACGAACCTCCCCTCCTTGTCGACGTAGCCCCACTTGTCGCCGACACGCACAGCGGCGAGTCCTTCTGTGAAATCCAATGCGTCATCGAATTGCGCGACGATGACGCTCCTCCCTTCCTTATCGACGTAGCCGTACTTCCCGCCGACCTGCATTATAGCCAGGCCCTCACCGAAAATTTCGACGCCGGGGACCTGAGGGTCGATGACGACCCCCCCTGTCTTGTTGATATAGCGTTCCTTCCCGCCAACCTTCACCGAGGCTATGCCATCGCTGAAGGGCAGGGCATCGTCGTATTGCGGATAGATGACGTACTTCCCCGTCCTGTCGATGTAGCCCCATTTCCCGCCGACCATCACATTGGCCATGCCCTCGCTGAAATCGTAGGCTGCATCGAACTGCGGGTCGATGACGATCCTCCCCATCTTGTCGATATAGCCCTCCTTCCCGCCGATGACGAGCCTCCCCTCCTCGCCGTAGCTGACCTTTCCGCCGACTTTCACCGAGGCCAGTCCCTCGCTGAAAGGCCCGACCTGCTCAAACTGCGGATCGATAACGAACTTCCCCGTCTCGTCGACGTAGCCGTACTTCCCGTCGACCATCACATCGGCCAGACCCTCCCTGAAATACCAGGCTTCGTCGAACTGCGGGTCGATGGCAAACACCGGCGCCACCGGATACAGGCTCGTGGATTCCGGCGTCTTTGCGGGCTGCCCGGCGGTGTCAGGCGCCTTCGGGCAGCCGGTCAATACGAGGGCCGAGGCCGCGACGACCGCTATCGTGAGTACCGCCGTAAATAGTGTTCGTCCGTTCATCGTTCACTCCTTATCACATTGCTCGATACCAGGGCACCGCCCGGCCTTCGGGACGCCCCCCCTAATCGTTATACGTTGTGTCAAGCTCTATCCCGGTGACCACGCCGTTCCGCAACCCGAACACCGCCGTGTGGACCCCCATGCTGTTGTCGCGGTAGGTGAGGGATTCCACGGTCTCCTCTGCCGGCGCCCCGAGCAAGCGTTTCACGTCCGCGGCGGTGCTCCCGACCGCCAGCCCGCCAAACGAATAGGCATTGCCCGTTGTCGAGAGCAGGTGGATATCATCACGATTGTCCGGGCGGGCTTCGGCACGCGTGCGGATTTCGATCACGATGTCGCGATACGTGAGCCGGCGGTTAACAACGTACCCGTCCAGGATATAGTTGTCTTCCGATCGGGACTCCTTAATGGAAACGGGCCTGCCGAGGTTTTTGATAATCGCGGCCTCGCTTACCCCGCAGACGTGCAGGCCGTGCTGGATAAAGCGCTCGATGGGATCGACGTAGTACGAATGGGAGCGCGGCAAGGAAGCGGCCGTGGCGCCCGGGTCCAGCGCGACGTACCTGCCGAAGACAAAGCCCGAATTCCCGTAGCTGAGGAGACCATCTCCGCACTCGATACAATACCAGGGGGCGGTAACCCCGTCGACGGTGTCGGTGAAATCCGACACGTATTGCACATCCACCCGCGTCCCCCTGTCGAGCGTCCCCCACGTCCGTTCCCAGACAGCGGGCTGTTCCCGCACGTTGACCTTGTCCCCCGTAATCGTGGCGTTTTCGGCGGAAAAGGCGGGGATAGAAAGCGCGACGAGCGCCGCAAGAAGGTGCCAAGGAAGAAGCCTCTTTGACGGTTGAGCAGACATCACTCACCTCCCTAAATTGTGAACGGTATTCGCGAATTCGCTCACCACGTCTCGTCGTCGCCGCAGTTGATCTCGCCGCCCCAGAATTCGATCGAGCTGATCGTATTGTTCTTGCCGATGGCGAAATTAACGCCGTTCCATCCGACGAACCCGGACTTTTCCCCACTATAGGAGAACCCCTCGACGCCCTCGGGGTCCTTTTCCCTGTAGGCCTTTCCCAGCAAGCGCTCAACGTCGGCGACGGACGACCCGACCTTGAGCCCGTAAAAATCGTAAGCGTCGGTTATATACGTCACCGAGTAGAGCGACTCTCCCCATCCGCCGTCTATCCCCCGGAATACGATGTCCTTGTAGGTGAGCGTGTAAAAGAACGTGTCCGGCAGGTCGGCGCATGTCGATTTCTTCCTGGTTTCAGAGATGGGCTTCCCGAGCTTCTGTATGATCTCGGATTTCTTATCGCCGAATGGCTTCAACCCCCCAATAACAAAGGTGAGCCTAGGAACGCCGTCCTCGGACTCAAACTTAAATGGGAGGGCGGGAACACTTGCCCCTTCGTCTACCGAAACGAACGCGCCGAACACCCACCCCCACGTGGACGTCTTGTACCAGCGCGCGGTCCGGCCGTCGATGGTGTCGATGAACCCGGTCTTCCCGATCACCTCGATCCTCGCCCCCTTGTCGAGGACCGACTTGACCTCGCCCAATGTTGACGGTAAGCCCCGCACCCGCACAGCGTCGCCCGTGATCGTGGCGTTAGCGTCGGGAGTTACCGGCTTCGGCCCCGGCGCCGGCTCGGACGCCGTCGGATCATTTATTTCGAACGCCGTGGGCAGCATCGGGATCTTTACGCCCGCGTCCAGCGCCAGATATTTGCCGTGGATGAATCCCTCGCCTGACCCTGAGGAAACCCGGTACCACGGCGCCGTATATCCCTCGACGGCGTCGGGAAAATGCGCCCACCCGATGACCTCGACCCGTTTTCCGTAGGTGAGGTGCGCGATGACGGGACTACTGAAGTAAGGCCGTTCATACAAATCCGCCCCGTCCCCCTTGACGGTGGCGTTTTCGGCCCCAAGGGCCGGGACCGATAGCGCGGCGAGCGCCGCGAAGAGCAGAAACACGAGAGTCATTTTCAACAACCTGCTTTCCATGGTTTGTATCTCCTTTATTACATATATGACAGTCTATTAGTCATAATGGTAGCTATTGTTAGGATTCCTTAATGTGACCCCTGTTGCTTATTTGTTACAATTCGTGAACCTCGTGATGAACCAGAAATAATGGCCGGGAAACCATTCTCGGTGCTTTGCCGGACACGGCGTACCCCACGAACGGGTTACGATTGTCCGGCAGCCGCACGCAGACGGGCCGCCCTCCGTGCCGTGCCGACGCGACGCTCCAGGCACACGCCGCCCGTGGGCCGGCGGGGACCCCAAAACGGCACACCGGTTGCGTGCAGTGCTGAACCCACGGTCGTGTCTGGATAGGGCTGTTAGGTGAGAACGGTCAGGCCGGTTTCTGGGCGGGTCTTGCGGGATCGAGATAATAGAGGAAAACTGGGTACGTATCGATGATGACAGGTATTCCCGTCGTGAAGACAACACCCCCGACGAACGAGGCCGCCTCTTCTCTTCTTCTCCTCATGAGGATAAATTAGTATTTATATTATAGCCATTTGTTCACCATATCAAGCTAATTATTAAATTCCGAGGTAAATAACTATATACGTATGTTTCGTTACCGCGCCGGAGACGGGAATGCCGAATTATGGGTTAGCATACCGGATAAAGACGGGACGTGGTGTGAATCGGATCACCAAATAATGACAGAAGGCTCTGGGGGCCGGCCAAGGCACCGCGGACTGACAACAAATCCGGCGCCGGGGGCCGGGATCGAAACGCCACGGCCCGGGGGGCGGGGGATTGTAGCCAAGAGGACTTTTAAAGTCAGATCGTTTTATATATTTTATCGCCACTACTCCGAAAAAACCGTAAGATATACCACTGTATATGTTGAAATTTATCTATTGGCGATTTAGATGGGAATAGAACCTACGAGCAACGGATAAAAGTCCGTTGAGTCAGGTATGGGGAAGGCAGGCATTAATTGCCGATTTTCAATAAAATCAACTAGTTGGGTGAAGCTCGACTGTGGCGGAATCTGCTAATTTCGAGTGATAGTTATCGTATCGAAGGGAGAAATGTGACACAAATGTGACACGTGCTGCTTTTTTTGATATAAGAAATGGGTTGGCATTGCTGACAACCCAACAAAATCATTGTAGTTTTGGCGCGCCCGGCAGGAATCGAACCTGCGACCCACGGATTAGAAGTAGGTCATTCTTGACGATAATGTACTGACATCATTGTATTTTCAATTCCCTACGATGCCCTGGAATGCCCTGGAATGCCCCAGAATGCCCTACAATGCCCCGGTCTTTGTAACACTTTTTGTAACAGTTACGCATGAAAAAACAAGCAGATTTGCCCTGCGGGATGTGACTCTAAGAATCGCCCATGCGATACAGTACTGTGATAACTCAGAAAGTTCATTTGCCAATGCGAAACTATAGTCTTTCGTCTAAGATAATCTCTGCAATGTCCCTTACCTTGATCTTATCCTCCTGATCTTCCGCCTTAATAGCATCCTCAAACATTTTGGCGCACTTGGGGCAGGCGACCGCAAGGATGTCCGCGCCGACCTCGATCGCCTCCCGTATGCGGACCCTCGATGAGCTTTCAGTCCCACTCCCCAAAATATCTGTGAAGAAATTCCCACCACCGCCACCGCAACAGAGGGCATCACCCTTGTTCCTGTCCATCTCCACCAGCTCGATACCCGGGACGGCATTTAGGATTGTCCGTGGCGTATAATAGTCCGCGTTGTGACGACCAAGATAGCAGGGATCATGAAAGGTGACCTTGATTCGGCTATTACCATGAAGGAGATCTCCTTTATCCATGAATCTAGCCAGGAGATGAGTGTAGTGGAATACCTCGAATTCCGCCCCGTATTTCGGGTATTCGTTTCTCATGGCATGATATGCGTGGGGCGAAAGCGTGACAACCTTTTTTACTCCTTTTTTCCTAAACTGTTCGATGTTATTCCGTGCCAGCACTTCAAAAAGCCCTGACTCACCGAGTATCTTGACTTCGTTTCCATCACAATGTTCTTCTTTACCTAATATTCCGAACGATACCTCAAATTTGGCTAGAAGCGACGCAACCGCACGGGCCATTTTTTGACCGCGTTCATCGAAAGAGCCCGGACACCCGATATACAGGAGAAATTCCTCATTCGTATAACACGGGACGCCAATGCCTTCGGCCCATGCATCTCGCTTTTCCTCGGGAAGCTTATACGGATTTCCATAGAGTTGAATTGCCTTGAAATAATCGGATACGATGCCCGGGATAGCACCCTGATCAACCAGTTCCTCCCTGCCCGCGACGAAGGCGTTCAGGAGGTCCGCCTTGAATTTCGGGAAAACGCAATGCTCTACGCAATTGCCGCAGGCCGCACATGAGTAAAGGATTTCGGCAAAATGCGGGCTGGTCTTGATCTCTTCATCGAGCCAAGCCTTTAACAGCCACATCCTGCCTCCGGGAGAATACGTCTCGAAACGATACTTGAGATATGAGGGACAGTTGATATCTTTGTATGAGCTCGGCAGTTTGCAGTATCCGCAGCGGAAGCACCTGTGGAGGATTTCTTGATACTTCATGACGGCACCTCCCAGTTGCCGGGATTCATAATCCCGTTGGGATCCAGCGTCTGCCTGATTCGGCCCATAAGTTTGAACGTATTCGGATCCATGCGTCTTATGATTCCTTGCTGCGCCGGGACTTCTGCCTTCCACGGGATGCCCCCAATGGTAAGGGCTGCCTCATTGGTCTCTTCGAGGGCTTTCTGTGCCTTCTTAACATCAATGGGATCGGCCCGGTTGAAGGCGTATGCATAAAAGAACATCATAGTATGACCCAGTCCAATAATACGCGCACCGGTGGAGTAGGTAACTCCGTTGCGTTCGGCGATCTCCAGGCCCTTTCGGTATGCATCGGGGAATACCTCTATGGGCATGATGGCGCCGACATACTCAAACCCTCCCCCCTTTTTAACATCGGCAAACCTGACCAGTTGGGACGCAGGGGCTTCCATGAACCGTCCTTTCATATCGGAGTAAAGCGGCATAAATCCGCCTACCTTATCTTTGATGTATTTTTTTACCGACTCACGCAGGAGGTCGCGCTTGAGGACTTGTTCGCGTTTTGACTCGGCGCCGTAAATAACGTTTATCATCTGGAATCCGCTCGCCCATTCAGGTACCGGCGTCATGATCGCGGTTATGTCCTCGGCAACAGCCGTTCCCGAAAGTCGTCGAATCACATCCGGGACGCTGTCGGCATCCTCCATGACAAAGATATCGATATCATTGAGCGGTCTGTCGGGATAAAGCTTTATCGCGATCTTTGTGGCAATACCGGTTGTTCCCGCCCAGCCAAGAAAGAGGCCCGCTAGATCGGGAAGGGGAGCGCGGGAAAACCAATAGGGAGATACCGAGCACGATCCTATCCTGACTATCTCGCCCGTCGGGAGGACTGCTTCCAGTCCGTTGAGCATTTCGGTATGGAACCCACCCAGGGCCGAAAGGTGTCCGGAACCGTGGATGAGGATATTACCGCCGATAGTCGCCATCGGAGGAGCATCAGGAACGGAGTGTTTTAGGCTGGGGTGATGCTTTTTAAGGTAAGCCTGAAGCTTGCCCTCCGATGTTCCAGCTTCGACAACCGCAAATCTGCTGAACTCGTTTACCTCGAGGATCCGATCCATCCGCTTCATATCCACCACGATCCCGCCGCGAAGCGGTCGGGAAAGCCCCGAGAGAACAAGGGCTGCGCCCATGGGTGTAATCGGGATCTTCCTCTCATTTGCCAGCAAAACGATTTTCTGGACTTCCTCGGTTGAGCCGGGCATCACAATAAAGTCGGGGAAACAGGGTTCCGTGGTGCCACCGTCACGGGAGTAAAAAAAGCGTTCCTCGGGTTGGTTTGAAACGTATTGATCTCCGACTATCTTTTTAAGTTCCTGGTATATTTTTTCCATAATACTCCCCACACGTACTACTGGCCGAGCGCCAACTGACATAGTTCGCTCATCAATATTGGCGTTATCCCGCGTTCCGTTACCATGTCTTTCATAGTAAAGAAACAGGCCGGACAGTTAAAAACACAGTAAGCGGCACCAACCTTCTGCATGTCATCGAGGTTTCTTTTCTGAAGATCGTCGGCAATGTCATCCTTTTGCATTGCCCTGAGGACTGTTCCACAACAAAGCGCGTTCTCCCGATCGTATTCCCGCTCGACACGATCGACCCCGACGAGATTGAAGATCTCGTCGACCCAATGCTGCGTTTCAGGAATCAGGCGGTTGGAACAGGGGCGCTGGTAGGCTACAGTCGCCCGTATGGGAGTAATCTCTTTTTTAAGCACGGTCAGCCTTTTCGTGAGGTATTCGAAAAGGTGAACGGTTTTAAACGGCACATCAATACCGAAGGCGGGTGCGAGATGGGTATAGGCGCCGTAACACTCGTCATGAAAACAAACAAATTCATTGATTCCGTTTTCTGCAAGATAGTTATTCTGAATAGTGTCAATGATTTTTGGGAGCCTTTCTCTGATGACGGAGTTCTTCGCAAAATGGAGCCACATGATGTTACAAAAAATATCACTCCCCTCGATGAGAGATGTCCCATCGAAAAGCCTGCCCCGAATGCACCCCGTCAACATCGGGAAAAAGCAGAGGTTGATCAGGGGCGTATTTACTTTTCCCGGTGTAATCTTCCCCTTTGGTGACATCATTTTGACCTGTTGTTTCACTAACGGTATGGGGACGGGCCAGGTCGAGAGCTCCTCCTGTCGGTCGACGATTAGATAGAAGGGGTGGTTATTATTAGGGCAATACTCCTCGCAGGCGTAGCAGGTGGCACACCCTTCCAGAACCCGGGACGACTCACCGGCAAGGAGCTTTAGTTTTTCCTCCTTGGCCTGGGTGAGATCGAACTGCATATACTGGCATCTTACGAGGCAGTCGACGGTCTCGCATTTCTCGCATATCTCCGGGTCATATTTCAGCATCGTCACGACGTACTCCTTTTATAATCAGCTTAGTATAAGAAGGCGCCACCGGCATATATAGCCGTCACGAATCCCTGACCGCACCCCTTTTGTTATCTGTCCCTAAGCACCCTCCTGAGGACCTTTCCCGTCATGGTCTTGGGTATCTCGTCAATAAACTCCACCACTTTGGGCGCCTTGTAGGCGGCCATTTTCTCCTTGCCGAAAGCAATAATATCCTTTTCGGTTACTTTTCCCTTATATTCGTCTTTCAGGACAACGAATGCCTTGACCGTCTCGCCCCGGTATTCATCCGGAACCCCCACCACGCCCGCCTCTTTTACGGCCGGATGGCCATAGAGGTAGTTTTCAACCTCGGCGGGGGCGATGTTATAACCCGACGCGATAATTAGGTCCTTTTTTCGTTCGGTGAAATAGACGAATCCGTCATCATCCATATATCCCATGTCTCCGGAGTACCACCACCCGTCGTCCGTAAACTGCTCCGCCGTTTCTTTCGGTTTTTTCCAGTATCCGAGCGCGATTCCGGGACCTTTATGTACGAATTCCCCGACTTCGCCTCGTGGTACGATATCCTTTTCTTCGTTGACGATCTTGAGCTCGCAGGTCGTCGCGCCAAGCGTCTCGCCGGCAAATTTCCGCTTATGCTCCATCTCGATAATACCCGGCGCGGAGGCGCATGTCTCGGTGCAGCCGTATCCGTTATACAGGTACGTACCGACCTTTTCTTCCCACTCCTTCTGGAGCGGAGGTGGAACGGGAGCGCCGCACGCGACGGTTGTTCGGATGCTCGAAAGATCGTATTTCTTGAAATCGGGGGCGTTCAGGAGGCCGATATACGCGGTCGGAGGAGAAAACATAATGGTGACCTTGAATCGCTGGATGAGGTCCATCATATCCACGGGATCAAATCGTGGGACGAGAACCGCCGTCAGCCCCTTATAGACCGAGACCAACAGCCCCAGCGAATAGCCGGCCACGTGAAATAGTGGAAAGAGCATGATGAAGACATCTTGCCCCGTGATACCAATAATCTCGCTGTTTGCGCACGCGGCGCAGAAATTGTAGTGGGAAATCATCGCACCCTTAGGAAAGCCGGTCGTCCCCGAGGTGTACAGGAACATGACAAGGTCTCTCTTGGGATCGATCGCCACAGGCGAAAACGGGGCGGTATCCCCGGATATAACGTGCATAAAATCGGCTGCGCCGTCGGGCACGTTCTTATCTCCGGCAAGAATAGGCGGTATCTGGGCCGTTGGTTCGGAAAAGTCTTTAACGTGGACAGTAACAACCGGGGTTATCTTAAGCTCATCTGCTACCGGTTTAACAACGGGGAAAAGCAGATCAACACAAAAGAGGACCTTGGAACCAGACTCTTGGAGAATATAGCGTATCTCGTCGGCTTTTAGCATGACGTTAAACGGGACGATTACCGCTCCCGCCTTGAGAATCCCATAAAAGACTATTACGTGTTGAGTGCAGTTCGGAAGCATGGTGGCTACACGATCACCCTTTCTGACGCCGTTTTCGACGAGAAAATGCGCAACCCTATCGCTTAGATCATCAAGTTCATTGTATGTAGTTTTCTTGTGGAAGAAGATAACGGCATCCTTGTTTGGTTTCTTCTGAGCCTGTTCTTTGAGGAAACCGTACAAGGGAGTCTCTGGAATCGGAGGTACGGGATTCACTCCCCATGTTGCGTCATATTTCTGATATGAAAGCTCTCGTGACATAATTTGCTCCTCCAAAATATAGGTAGTTAAATCGCTATTTTTTTCGGAGATCGGTACGAAATGTCCGTGAGTCTTAGGGCAATTTTATCATAAATTCTATTGTAAATGCAACCCATAATAGTCCTCGCCGTTAATACGGGCGGGAGCATCCTGTACGTGTCGTATTAGTATATTCGCCGGTGTATTTCACATAATGCCCCGTTCTCGTGATCGTTGAGTGACCGAGAAGTTGTTACAATTTTTTCAGATCGCTATCTCTGTAAAGAAAATGGACGTTAAGGAAGTGTCCGAAAACGTCTCCATGGACGTCAATGCCGGGGGATCTATTACAGCTCTCTTTTTAGTGAATTCAACTTCGTTTACGTGACCAACGGACTACAATAAAATAGGTCATGACGTATATAGACGGTATTGTACGTCCCTACAATTCCCTGGAATCCCCTACAATTCTTCTGTATGTCATTTATTCTAAAGAAGTTACATAACGCTTTTTGTAACACTAAAACAAAGGAGTTGAGGTGTTACTCAACTCCTTGTAATTACAGTTATTTTGGCGCGCCCGGCAGGAATCGAACCTGCGACCCACGGATTAGAAGTCCGCTATATCAGGTATGGTAGAGTCGCGTAATTATTGAACTATTCCAGTGATATCAAATAGTTAGGTCAAATTTCACTATACCGGATTATACCGAAATATACCGGAAAATACCGGCTTTTTCGGAAAAAAGTGACACCAGATCCCACTTCCGGCATTTTTACACGAGTATCAACGAGTCGGCCTCGTGACTGCTAACAACCCTCCGGATCGATAGCCCAACGACGTCACCGGGAATCAAGTCGTCCGCCTGCAGTGAAACACGCTACTCTTCTAATGGATTCTTTATGTAACCCCACCTGCCGCCGACCTTCACGCGGGCCATGCCCTCGCTGAACGGCGACGCGCCGTCGAATCTCGGTTCGATCACGTACCGGCCAGACTTGTCGATGAAACCCCAGCCGTCGCCGTCACGCACTGGGGCGAGGGACTCCTTGAAATCCCCGGCATCGTCAAACTGCGGCTCTATGATAGAGTTCCCATCACTGTCGATATATCCCCACTCCCTTCCGACCATCACCCGGGCGAGACCCTCGCTGAACGCATGGCTAAAGTCGAACTGCGGTTTAACGACGTATTGGCCGGTTTTATCGATGTACCCCCATTTGACCCCCACGCGTACAAAGGCCAGATCCTCATGGAAATACCCTACCCCGTCGAACCGTGGCGGGACGACGAGCGCCCCCGTTTTGTCGATGTAGCCCCTTTTCTCCCCGACGATGACCGTTGCCAAACCGTCGCTGAAATTCCCGGCCCCCTCGAACCGGGGTTTGATGACGTACGCACCGGTCCTGTCAATGTAGCCGCACTTGTCGCCGACGAGCACCCGCGCGAGCCCTTCGTGAAACGGAAGGGCTTCCGTGAACCGCGGATCTATGACGAAACTCCCGGTCTTATCTATGTAACCGTACTCATCCCCGACCCGCACCGCGGCAAGCCCTTCGCTGAAATCCAGGGCCCCGTCGAACCCCGGCGCGGCTATCGGGGTCCCGGCCTTGTCTACGAAGCCGTACTTGTCGTTCTGCATAACCCGGGCCGTGCCCTCGCTGAAGTCCCAGACGCGGTCGAACTGCGGGGAAACAATAAAACTGCCCGCCGTGTCGATGAAGCCCCATGTATCGCCTACCTTGACTCCCGCCAGGCCTTCGCTGAAATCGCCGGCATCGTCAAATTGGGGGGTAATGGCCATATCCGATGTGACATTTGATTCACCGGCCCCCGTCTCCGGCGGCGCATAGAACAGCACAGCGGCGGCAATAACCGCTAAAAACGGTATAACGGCACGTCGATATTTTCCGTTCATGATACCCTCACTAACGCTTTTGATATATTTTTCCCTCCCTCAACGCCAGCACTCCCTGAACGCGTAGCCGCAGCGGCGCCGTCTTCCCGAACCCTCCCGGTTTTCGCTGCATGTATTCAGGAACCGACCGCGTCGGCGAATACAGCCCTTGATCGCTCAGCAGCAGTTCGTCTTCGAAGACCCGCAGTGAGATCCCGGGGCGAGCCATCCCTCGACATCGTTGACCCTGACCTTCACCCACTCTCCCCGACAACCGACGATCACGACCTCGGTGTCGCTGACGAGCCTGGTAAGCACCGCGGAGCCGGTGCTCGGTCCCCCGTAGACCGGGACGACTGCCCCGGTGGTCCCGTAGTCAACCGCATACGTGCCGAGCATCGGACCGTAGACCCACCCGGTGATCTTCCAGAACTCCTCCCCCTCGCTCCCGTCATAGGCGGGATCACTGATATACATCCATTCTCCCACGGACCCCCGGATAACGAGATCCACCGTTACGTCTTCGGGGGGCGTCGCATAGGTGGGGAGCACAGCGATAACCGGGTAGTCTAAACCCGGGCCGGATCGGACGTTGAGCCCCGCGGGATCGGTATCGATGACGTAGGCGCCCACTTCGCAGGGTACAACCTCGAAATCGGTGGCTTCTTCGGCCGCGGCAAAAAGAGAAGGTAAAACCACCGCCGTCATTAAGACAGAAGGAAACACGATAAAAATAAGATGCTTTTTTGGATTCATGATAACCTCACGTCTTAGAATAGTTTTGTTTCAAAAATGGGTTCGTTTTTGGGACAATATATGATCTCGTGAAACGTTCATTCAACCCTAATGAAGCGCATATAAGTACCCGGCCATATCCGAAAAGTAGACCACGCCATCGACGACGGTCGGGGCATAGTCTATGCGTTCTGCCGCCCTGAAATTCCATTTCTCAACACCCGTAAGCGCGTCCAGAGCATAGAGATTGTTATTCTCAATCCCCACACTCCCCACATAGATGATCCCGTCTGCCACCGTCGGGGAAGTTGGGTTGAAATCATAAATGTATTTTCTTCGGCCGGGAATCCTGGTGTGCCATATTTCGATTCCCGTCACCGCATCGAGCGCGTATACATAGCTATCAGTGTACGTAGCGTAGACAACTCCATGTGTAACCGCGGGCGGTTTTGATTTCTTCTCTGCTTCCCCCTTAAAACGCCATTTCTCTTTGCCCGTCGCCGCGTCTATTGCAATGATGTACCAACCGGCCTCCTTAAAAACAACGCCATCCAAAACCGCCATGGATGTTAGCTCATTAAAATACCCATCTATAAACCACTTTTTTTCACCCGTAACCGCGTCCAGCGCATAAAGCCCAACTTCTTCGTCGCACACGTAAACAGTATCGTCCGCTACGGAAACAGTGGCAAACCCGTTTTCCAGTCCCCCGAAACGCCATTTTTCCCTGCCTGTAACCGAATCCAGGGCGTAGATGTTTCCGTCACCGCCCCCGATGTAGACGACGCCTCCCTCCACCGTCGGGGAAGAAACAACAAAACCCCCCGTCTTAAATCGCCATCTTTCTATGCCCGTAGCGGAATCCAGCGCATAGAGGTGATTGTCATTGCTGCCCACGTATACAATCCCGTCAGCAACCGCGGGAGAGGATTCTACCCAATTGCCCGTTTTGAATCGCCATTTCTCCACGCCTGTCGCCGCGTCGATCGCATAGACGTGCATATCAAAACTCCCCACGTAGACGATTCCGTCGGCAATCGTGGGAGATCCTAGTATCACCGCCGGTACTTTGAATTTCCACAGGAGCTCAGGGGATGTCTTCGGGCCGGCTTCGTCATAGGCGCCGGTGTGTGCCGGGTTGCCTCGAAACATCGGGAAATAAGGTTGCGGTTTTCCCGGTACGGATGTTTCGGTTTGAGGGATTGTCGCTTCTTTCACCTCCTCGGTCGGTATCATCGTCTCATCGGTTTTCTGATCGCAGGAGAAAGAGATGACTACAGCAATGAAGAGCAATGCCCCAAGTAAGAGGACGGAAGACTTAGTAAAACGGAAACGGTCTTTTCTATTCATGGTATATATCTTCAATATTACATATAAAAGGTTTTACGATCTGTCCAGGCGCGTGGAAAACGAAACGTCCATCTCGAACCAGACCATTGTCTTAGCGAAACCCGCGCACATTCATCTTATTTTCATATATATATTCCCGATTCAAGTGCCATGCCTCTTCCAATTGATGGCTCTTAGGAGGGATCCATCCCTCGAATTTTTCGTACCGAACCTTCGTCCACCCGTCCTGGCATCCGGCGATGGTAATATAGGTAAATTGTGGAATCATTGTTAGGACCGGTGCATCGAAGCTTGGTTCTTTGTAGAGCGGGGTACTGTAGTGCACGAGAACTACAAGGAGAGAACCATGGATCCATCCGTCAACAGGAAATATACTGGTATCTCCGATCTGGATCCATTCTCCCACGGATCCTGTTATCTTTACTATCACCGCATGGTCTGTCGGGAGCCTGGTGATGACTGGGTAGTTCGTACCCGGCCCCGATCGAACGTTGGTCCCGGCAGGATCATAATCGAGAATCCATGCCCATCCGTAATAATCCGGATTTTCACACGGGACGATCTCGTAATCGGTGGTTTCTTCCGCCGTGGCGGGGAGAGGGAAGGAAAACGTTGATACCGCCAGGGGTAAAATAAGTATGATAATGATTAGGTGCTTTTTCGTTTTCATAACGACCTCATAGCTTAGAAAGGGGAATATTAGGTCGTAACGGTTTCTCTTCGTTTTGGCGGTAGATACTTCCGAACATTAATGAAGGGCATAGACGTATCCCCCCATGTCTGCGAAGTAGAGTATTCCGTCGACTACTACCGGGGACGATCTTATCTCGTCGGCCGCCTCGAAACGCCATTTCTCGGCGCCCGTGGTCGCGTCCAACGCGTACAGGGTATGGTCATCGCACCCGATATAGACTACCCCGTCGGCGACCACCGGGTCGCAATATATCCAGCGGCCCATGTTGAATAGCCATTTCTGGATTCCCGTCGCCGCGTCGAT
>JAFGAS010000063.1 GCA_016933535.1 Candidatus Zymogenaceae bacterium | reverse complement strand
TCGCTTTTCTCCTGTATGCAAGTTGCGATGGCCCAATCTTGACAAATTAGCCGACAAGATTGAAGATGGAGTTTACCGAACGGACACTATCTATCTGATGGCACATTGGATAGTGACTTCGGCACCGGCGGAAAAGTAACGAACCTCATCTACGGCACCGCTTATGCCCTTGCCGTCCAACCGGACGGCAAGATCGTAGTCGCCGGATACACCCCCACCGGCGGCGATTTTGCCGTAGTTCGTTTGACTCCTGGAGGAGTGTTAGATCCGACCTTCAGCGATGATGGAAAGGCAACCGTGAACTTCGAGGGTACCGACTACGCCTACGGCGTTGCCGTCCAACCCGACGGAAAAATCCTCGTCGCCGGGTCCACTTCCAACGGAGATGATTTCGCCATCGCCCGTTTCACCGATGAAGGTGATTTAGATACTGCTTTTGGGGAGAATGGTCTCCTGACTACCGATTTCGGCGGCGTCGACGTCGGCCGGGCCTTGACCCTTCTGGCGGACGGCCGTTTCATCGTCTCCGGCGATTCCCGCGGCGATTTCGCCGCGGCCCGCTATTGCCCCGGCCCGATGGAGATTTCCGTGGAAGTCCAAAACGCGGATCCGCCGGTTTTAGATGGATATGTCTACAAGGATGAGAACGACAACGGCGTTCGCGATCTCGGCTTGATTGCTCCAGATGACGTACTGGATCTTGTAATCATTGATAACAATCTCGTTCAATGCAATCATTACGGCGGTGACATGTATGGATCCTATAATGACCCGTATGTCGGCATTGATCGAGTATGGTATAACAATATCCAGTATTTAAATAATTATTTTAGTGATTTGATATCTGGTCCTTATGGATCTCGTGTAAACATCGTCTTGCTTGCCCCCATGGGACCTGACGGCTCTAATCCGAATCTTCATTGGGAAATGATTGACATCAATCCTAATGATGATGATGTCTTTTCCAGTATAGATAGTGTAAACGCATATGATGAATATTATATTGATCTGGCAATTGATTCTATTCCGTCGTTGTCTTCCATAGAATCTCTTTTGCCGTCAGATCCTGGGAATTTTTATCTTGCCCAAAATCATCCTTTATTATTTCGTGCCGGAGAAGAGACTCAATTAATCGATATCGCGAGAAGTATTCTGAGGACATCGTCAGAAGATCACGAAACGGCCATCATGTTTTTAGGTACATCATACTCGTCGGAAACGAATTACAATGCCGGTTTAGGAGATTATTATAGGAATCCCAATCTTCCTCTCGATTACCTATTGCAACGCGCGATCGACAAGGATGTCTCGATACTGCTTCCCATATATCATGATGATTATTTACAAGACGATCTTTATAGCGTGTACTATTTCGGTAACAATGGCATTGGAAGCCGAGAGGCGATAACACAAGTGGAATGGATGTATTATCCTCCGGATAATCCGCCATATTATATCAAAGAACATCTTTACGTCGATGATTATGTTCATACCGTTGGAGATATCAACGGTGAGCCTGGTCTGGAAGGCTGGACGGTCTATATCGATCAGAACCAAAACGGCTTGTGTGATCAGGACGAACCAAATACGGTCTCGGACTCGACCGGGTATTACAATCTCCAGGGAATCCCCGGTGAAGATCAATGGCTCCGCGTAATTCCCCAATCAGGTTGGATTCAAACAGAGCCTTCTCCTGAACCCGCGGATAAATTCCCCCCGCATATCGTCGAGAGTTCAGAACCATCGTTTCAAGGCAATTTCGGCATGTATCCCGGCCAATGGTGCCCCAAAGTGACGGCCATCGACAGGACCTATCAGGAAATGACTTACGCTAAAAACCTGCCGTTTGAGGTAATCTTTGACGAGCCGGTATTTGGTGTAGAAGAATCGGATTTCTCCGTAGTCGCTACGGGATCTATATCCTGGACCAATCTCTCGGTTGAAGGCAGCGGCACGAATTATTTCGTCACGGTTCACGGCGTTTCCGGCACCGGAACGTTGGGATTGAATCTGGAAGACAACAACTCCATTGTCGATCAGGCGGAAAATATGCTGGGAGGTCCCGCAGAGGGCGACGGAGATTTCACCGGCCAGGTTTATACCATCCCGTTGCCCAACCGCGCGCCATTTTTCAATTCAACGCCCGTCGTCGATGCTTATGTCGGCGAAACGTATCACTACGAATCAACGGCCAGCGATCCGGAAAACGACCGGCTGACGTTTTCGCTTCCTTTGGGCCGGATTGAATGGCCCGATGATTTCCTCCCCGAACTGGGCCAACAATTCTACTTCATCGACCAGGAAACGGAGATTATCGGCGGTTGGAACGAGCGGGGAATCATCACCTGGAATCCGCCGGCCGAATTGGCGGGAAAAACGGTCACCATCCATGAAGTCGTCACGGACACGTCGGGCAACGAAGTCTCCCGACCGATCACCATCATGGTGCACCCGTCGCGGGGGAACCACGATCCAACCATTATCAGCGATCCCTCCCGAGATCACTGGCTGCCGACCGATCCGGGCGATTCTTCCGATCCTTGGGTTGATCCGTTGAAAATTGAGATCAATTTGGCGGAAGGCCAATCATCCCAGTCGATCCCGGTAGCAATCGACCTTGACCATCCTGATTTGCCGCCCGACGGCGTTATCGGTGCCGATATCGTTTTTGTCGTCGATGAATCGCTTTCCATGAGCCAAGCGCAACAATGGCTAAAAGATGTTATTCTTTCCATTGACGCCGATCTGCAATCGCGCGGTATTGGATACGTCGAGGAGAATCCGACGGGAAATAACAACTATGGTCTTATAGGTTACGGTTACAGTCCGAATTCATTGACTCCTCCTGTTCTGCGCTATATTGGAGTACATGATTCTGATGAAGATGGATATGCCGATCAACCTTTCGGCACGGCCGAAGAGTTAAAAGAAGCTGTTGATAAGCTCCAGGCATACGGCGGGTGGGAGGACGGCTATGCCGCGATCAATAGTCTCTTTAATGAGGCCCCCGTTTCAATCAATTTCGTTCTTCAATCACCCCTTTACACTTTTGACTTTAATTATGATTCACATTTATACACCATTTATCCTGACTATCAGGATGAACCAATAGCAATCCTTGGAGCAGTGGATTTCATAGGTGGTGGGTCCGTATTGTTACCGACAAAAGGCGACTGGGAAGGTGTTGATACTACACTTTCAGTAGATAAAGGGACTCTGGGCTTTATCATCTATGATTATGTGAATAATGAGGACTTCAAGTATGCCGGCTTGGATTATACAGATATCAATTATCCACAATGGGTTATCGGGACTCGAGATAGTTCCGGCCGACATACAGAATCATTTTCATCTATCACCGGATCATCTGCTGATACATTAATTTATGATATCTCTCTGACAATCCTCAATGACCAAGAAGTGGGACTCTCAGCCCGTCCTGGAGGAAGCAGCGACAATTACGATGTCGTTGCAAGCTGGAATTACGGAGTAGACGAAAACGTTAAAGATGAAGCCCTAGGCATTGGTGCGATAAATAGTACTGATATCAACAACAAAAATGTCGTATTTGCGAACTATCAACCGGTCACTCGGGTCAGTCCCTACAGTTTCCGGACCAACGCCCTTGCCAACATTGTATTGCTGACCGATGAGAATCGCGATGTCAATAGCTCCGACGATGGCGTGTACCCCGATGGCCGCGATCTAACTTTCCCCAAGGTGCTCAAAGCCCTCAAGGGGGATGCGGATCAATTTATTGACGACGTCACGCTGCACGTCATCACCGATGGCGACCTTTACGCCAATAAATCTGGTGACGTGGGCAACGCGGACGATTTCGACGACATTCAGGGAACTTGGACCGTAGAACCACTGGCTTATACCGGGACGCCCGACCTCATGGGCGAGGCCGCGTTGTCCATTCTCACGTCATACCAATCTCAATATCAGCAGCCATGCGAAACGATGTTTATTGACACCTCGATCACCATGGCCGACAACTCGGACCATGGCGGAAAGGGATTTTTAATCTTCGATTATGTCGATGACGATGACTTCAAGTTCGCCGGTCTGGATACTGTAGCAGACCGATGGATCATTGGAAGTTGCACGGCTTCCGGTTTTCAGTACTTCGTGGAACAAGCGTCGGGCCGGGAATTATTACCTGATACGACGTATGAAATTGAAATAGTACTATCGCGGCAAGGCGAATATCCAGGTAATGAATATGAGATCGTCACACTATTTATCGATGGTCTGGAAGCAGCAAGCTGCAACACGGGCTTGATTGATACAGGCATATTATATTCTGTGGGCGTTGGGGCAATGGACGGAGAGGCGACTTTTGGATTCTACCGAATGGACTATCAATACTGGCCGGGAGAGGATTGGCCTGAATTGATCGACAATCCTGTTTATAAAACAAGTTTTGGCGGCACCAAAGCCTTCGGAGTGACATACGACCATCATGCCTATTTGTATGATGACGAGTCCCATTTATATATCATGGGAAATCGGGGGGAATATGAAGGGACATGTCATATACCCCCCGAGATCGCTCAAGGAGGCGACCCTTCCATTTGGCGTGAGTATGTCTTACTTGCTTGGCAAACCGGAGGATCCGTGTGGGACATTACCCAGTTACGAGGCAGCATCTCCAGCGTTATCCAGTCTTTCTCAGCCGCCTTTGTCGACGCCATCGGCGACCGGCTTGAGGAGCAACGACAGGTCCGGCCGGTGGTCGATGAAGAGGGCATCGGTTTCTCCTATGAAGAGACGGAGACGCCCGGTGAATTTCTCGTAACCTTCACGGGCGACGGGTGCGCCCATAATTTTAATTTGGAATTCCAGTCGGGCGTCGGCACGGCCGTCGGTTCCATCCCCGTGGCCGTCGGCTCCGCCTACGTCTATGAGCTTTATGCGAGCGATCCCGACGGCGATGAACCGTTGGTCTTTTCATGGACGGAAGGCAGCAATAACAATGGGGCCGTGCTCGTTGACAATGTGATCACTTGGAATCCGACCGAACCGGGAAAATACGTTTTCAGCGTCACGGTCAGCGACGGTCACGGCGGCGCCGACGTTCAGACGTGGCCGGTCGATGTTTATCGGGACGATACAACGAACTCGCCGCCGACCATCTCACCGGCCACAAGTTTGAAGGCCATGGTGCGGCGCGATTGGACTTTTGAGGTGGAGGCCGATGATCCGGACGGCGACAAGTTGCGCTATTATTTGTTGCCTGATCCCGATCAAGAGACGAATCCGTTTCCGACCGGGATGTGGATCGACCGCAACACGGGTGCAGTCAGTTGGACGCCGTCACTCGATCAGGAGGGCGAGTACACCTTTTGGGTGCTCGTGTCGGACGGCAGGAGCGGAAAGAATGAAAACGGCGTTATCGGAAAGGTTCAACAAGAATTCACAGTCAACGTCGGTCCCCAAACGCCGCTGAACCGGTTGCCTGATTTTGAAAGTCAACCGCCGCTGGCGGTCATCTTCGACACCGATTACTTCTATCGAGTATCGGCCAAGGATCCGGACGGCGACCCTTTGACGTTGACACTCGTCGGCCCTGACGGCATGACAGCCGCCAAGGACGGCAGCGATTGGGTCGTCAGTTGGACGGCGATTCCCAGTTTGGACGGAAAGGAATATACGGAAAAGGTGATCATCAGGATTGACGATCGGCACGGGGGAGTGCGCTCACAAGCCTATTCGCTCCTGGTATTGCCCGAGAACCTGTCCCCGGAGATCGAACCGATTCCCGATATTTCCATTGCTCATGGTCAAGACTGGTCCTATCCGGTCAAGGCCGACGACCCCAACGGTGATAAGGTTTTTTATGATTTGGATCTCTTTTCCACTTCTTCGTACATGCAGATGGAAATCGATTCCGAGGGAGTGATTACCTGGAAGGCGGACAAGCAGCGTTATGGCAGATTCGGAGTAACCGTGTGGGCCTACGACTATCGCGGAGGGGAGACTTGTGAGCAGTTCATTTTAACGGTGGGTAACGATGCACCCCCGCAATTCGAGGGCGAGATTCTGACGGATTGGACCGTCAACCTGCCACAGGAGACGACGTTCACCATTACCTCTCCCACGGCAATTGCGAATCTCGAGACGGATGTTTTTCTCGATGACTATTCCGTCGCGCGAGGCCTGGAGTTGATTAATCTCGCCGGCGGCCAAGTCGGCGATCATTATGAGTACCAGTACACCTTGTCCTGGACTCCGCAGTACGTGGGCGATGTCTACATATACATCACCGCCACCAACATCGCGGGAGTGTCCTCCACGGCCGAACTTTATTTGGTAGTTGTGCCCCCGGAGATAAATAACCCGCCCATTTTCTACACGGAATATCTCGGTCCCATGGTCAAGGATTGTCTCTTCGAGATCCAACTCGACGTCGAGGATCCCGACGGAGATGCGATCACCAGTATCATAGTGGTGCCTGAGTTAACGACGTCCCCCGATTTCGTGGCGAACGCCGCCATTTCCAAAGACGGTTGGATTTCCTGGAAGCCAACCTACCCCAGCGACAACTACTATGATTCCTACGAGATCACCCTCCGCGCTACGGATGAACATGGTCTCTCTCAGGATCACCCCTATACTATCTTCGTCATTAACAATGCAAATCCCTGCATTGTGGCCGGCTTTTCGAAGTCGGCTTATCTGGATCAAGATTATGAATACGTAATGACAATCTGGGATCCGAATCCCGAGGATGAAATTACCATAGAGCTGAATTCGGACGCACCTGACGGCATGACGCTGCTTCCAGATACCGATCCGGAAGCGCCGCCCAACACATGGAAACTGACTTGGCATCCGCCGGCAGTTTACCCAGGCGATCTCCCTTATTCCCTACCCGTCGATACCGTACACGTTGATATCCGCGTAACGGACAACCACGACGGATATGCCAGGATGTATTTCGATCTGCCCGTCTATGATCCGGATGATCCAGAATCTCCACAAGAGCTCAACGGCGAGATGGTGATCCCGGCGGAGAGGGAATTCCAGCTTCGGGTCGTTGCCCTGGGCCTGGAAAATACCCCCTACACCTATATCCTCGAGCCTCGTTTGCCCACCGAGGCCGTGCCGGAGGGAATCTCCATTTCCGATAGCGGCTTGATCACTTGGACGCCGACGATTGCGCAGGCGGGAGCGGAACTGGGCGACGGCGTCGTGTACAACCTGCAAGTTGTAGTTCGGATTCTGACGGGGGGCGACGAGATTCTGATGCCCTTCGATGATCTGGATATCCGTGTTGTCCGGCCGGAGGATTTCGTGCCCAGTCCGCCTGAAATCACCTCCGTCGCTCCCAAGGGTGCTGCGATTTACGATGAGTTCATCTATGAGCCGCGTGCGAACAATCAGCCGGGGTTTAGCCTGCAATGGTTCCTGGACGAGAAGCCCGAGGGGATGGAAATCGATCCGGACACCGGCTGTATCTATTGGGTGCCCGAGCCGGAATACCTCGGCAAAACCGTGGATGTCCGGCTCTATGCGGTCGATCCCACCGGCGCTTTCGACGTGCAGGCGTTTACGCTCACCGTCGGCAGCGTCAATCGGCCGCCGGCTATCGATACAACGTTTCCGTTGACCTGGAGTGCGGGCGAGACCCTGGATTTTTCGGTTTATGCCAGCGATCCGGAGGGCCAGCCCTTGGTCTACGCATTGTGGACGAAATACGGAGAGGAGTTGCCGACGGGCCTTTCGCTCCATCCGCTGACCGGGAAGTTGCACTGGGAAAATCCCGTTGCGGATCGCTATGAATTCTATGTAACGGTCGCGGACAGATACCATCCCGACTCCTCGTATATCGACTATCCGTGGACCCTCGACGTGGAGGACGGCGTCGTCAACTGCGAGCCGATCGTCATCGGTTCGCCGAACGGCCGCTACGTCTCGCTGGATCCGGAGGCATCCGTCCAAACGCCGTTTACGTACCAGTTCACTGTCGAGGACCTGAATGGCGACACCGATTTTACCTGGGCGATTGTGGCGCATGACTTGGCGAACATTGGCGACCGCTTGCAGATCGACTCCGAGACCGGCTGGTTTACTTGGACGCCGCTGGTCGAGGAAACGGGCCCTCACACCTTTGTAATTAGCGTGACCGACAATCCGACAACGGGCACTGCCGCCACCACGTTTGTCACATTCACGCTGACGGCCATCCTTAATGCCCCGCCAATCGTGACTTCCAGGGGAGAGATCAAGACGGTCCGGGGAGCGCAGATGGCGCATCAGATCGAAGCCCGGGATCCCGAACAAGGCCTGCTTTATTATCGCTTCGGCCTTGACGCTGAAGTGCCGGACGATATGCTCCTCGACGGCAACATGATCTGGTGGCAAGTGCCCGACGATCTTGGAGAAACGTATCTCACCATCCCGATCGTGGTAACCGACCAATACGGGGCGGAAACCGCCCAGGACCTCGCCATTCACGTAGCCGATACCGACTCGATCGCCCCGACGATTTGCACCCGCGTGGTTGAGGCCGAAGTCGACGCACAGGGAAAAATCAGTCACATCCTCGATACCCTATTACCGGGTGAAGAACTTGACGTATCGAAGACATATGTTCTCATCGTCGATATCGCTGATAACTCAGGTCAGGTTAATTCCAATCCTGAAGACGACTGCACATACTTCACTGCATTGGATGTAGCTACGCTTGAGATCCCATCTGAATATTTCGCGCTGCATGAGATTCTCCAATATGGACGGAATGAGATCAATTTTACTATAAATGGCCTCAATCAAGGGAATATACATTTTGACATCAAGGCAACAGACTTCGAAAATAATGCTACAACTTGCAAGCTTACCTATTACGTTCATGACAGCTCACAAACTCCACCCGCAAAACTCGTCCAATTCTGCAAAAGTGACCAGACTGAGGTAGTGGACTTACTCAATCCGATCACCGAACCGCTTAATGTGTACGGGATTGCGAATATGGTGGATCATACTTATGAATTGATACTTTATCAAGCGGATGGCGACTATTATGAAGTTGTCAAAGAGAACGACCAATACAGATTAATATCTCAAGATGATTACGTCGTCATCGCAAGCGGATATGCAAACGTCACGGACCCGGAAACTGTACCTTTAGGCACTCTCGATCCCACATTGTACAGCTCCGGAATGTACCGGCTGGTCCTGGCCATTATTTGTGGTTGCGGGGGACATCACTACCACGCCGTGGACGAACGGATCATCGAGATCCGCAATGAGGCCCGGCCGGGCAATCTGGATTTGTCGTTTACCGACCTTCAGGTCGATCTGGGCGGCATCCCCGTTTCGCTGGTGCGGAGCTACAGCTCGGCCGAGGTCGAACTGGGCCGGAGCGATTTCGGGCCGGGCTGGTCGCTGAGCTTCCTCGATGCCGGCATCCAGGTCGCCCATTTCCAAAAGGCCACCAACAGTCTCCACGAGTCGATGGCCCGGGGCACGCGGGTCATGGTCACGCTGCCCGACGGGAGCCTCCAGCGGTTTACTTTTCAACCGGAACTGGTCGGCGACGACTTGTATCAGCCGTACTTCCGGCCCGACGCCGATGTGACGAGCACGCTGGAAATCCTCGGATTGAACGACGGAGGAGCCGACCTCTTGCTCCTGCCGCTCGACGAGGAGGCGGGGAACGCCTACAAGGGACCTTACGTTACGGCCAACACCAACCGGGACTTCGTCCCGCACCTGTTCGGCAGCGCCTTCCTGCTCCGCACCCAGGCCGGGATCGAGTACCTCTACGACCTCCAGACCGGTAAGTTGACGGCGATTCAGGACGATACGGGCTGCCGGATTGACGTTGCAACCGAAGGATTGACGACCACGATTACCGCATCTTCGGGGAGTGAAGAAAGCGAGGTTCGAAAAATCACTATCACACGGGACGAAGACGGTCGGATTTCAGAAATCATCGATCCCAAGAGCCAAGATCTTGAGCCAACCGATCCTGAATATCATTCTCTCTCCTATGAATACGGTAATTACAATTTTGAGACTGATGAATTAATCCCGTCAGACAACCTCGGTAAAGTCACTTTTCGCAACGACAAAGTAGTTCAATTTGGATACGTGGATGGCGATTTTACCCACCACCTGACCAACATTTACGACGACGAGAAAGTCTGCGTCCTCACAGCCGAGTACGACGATACCGGCCATCTCACGCAACTCAAGGACGCCAGCGGTCATGGGGCCAATCTATCCTCGCTGTCTCTCTCCGACGGAAGGAAGCTCTTTGCCGTCACGGACGAGCAGGGCATGGTCGTTGAGGAGATCCGCGACGGCCTCGGCAGAGTGCTCCGCCGCATTCAGGCCCTCGAAAAAGATACCGACCCGGCTCCCCTGGAGTGCCGTAAATACCTCGTCACCGAATTCCGCTATACGAAACTAAGCGGACTGTTGACCGATGAGAGCGCCCCCTTCGTGGTCACCGGCGCGGATGAACGTCTCGAACAGGATCTGGATCCCGCTGCCTACGGATCGTATTGGGTGCGGCATCTCGAATACTGTGATTATAAGAACGGACTGGTGGACCTGTCTGAGGACGCCCTCGGCAATGCCACGATCTTTAAATATGACACACAAGGTCGCCTTATCGAAACCACCGATCCCGACCTGAACACCACCTACAACGTGTACGACGTTTACACCGGCGATCTGCTGGAGACCTATCTTATCGGCCGGGACACCGGCGGCGTGAAGCTCAACCACACCCGCTACGAGTACCAGTGGGGCCAGCTCACGGCCACCTACCAGATCTCCCCCGGGGGCGTGGAAACGCTGATTTCCTCGGCGCAGTACGACGATTACGGCCAATTGCTGAGCACCACCGACGCCAACCAGTTGACCCGTTACTATGCTTACGACTGGAACGGCAACCAGACGCACGCCTGGCATAATTGGGTCGATCCGGATGGAGTTCTTAACACCGTTGTGTTGCTCACCATCACAACGTATGACGCCAACGACCGCGTGACGAAAACCGACGAGTATGAACTGCCCCTCGGCTCGCCCGAGGAGAGAGTCGAGGACATTAATACAATCGATTTGATTCTTGTTACCGCCGAACCGTTTGCGACCACCGAAACGCAGTACGACAACCGCGGCCAGGTCGGGCGGACGAAAGACCGCTTCGGCTTGGATACCTACAACGTGTACGACGCCCGCGGCCAAACCATCGAGACGCGGACGCAGGCCAAGGACGAGTCGGGCGCCGACGGCTGGCTGATTGCCCGCACCCTCTACGACGCCCAGGGCCGGGTTGAATTCACCACCGATTCCTATTTCGTGTTGGCTGCCGACTATCCCGCCTCCGCCGACAGGGCCTGGTCGGGCACTCGCACCGTGTACGATCTCCTCGGCCGGGTGATCGCCACCGAACGGCACCTGGGCGTCACCGTCGAACTGGTCGAGGACCTTCCGGATCACTCCGGGCAAATGAAAACCAAACTGCCCGACGGCTTCGGTTGGGACACCGCCGCTACAAAAATATCCGGCAACCAGACCGAATACGACGACTTCGGCCGCGTCTTTGGCTCCGTCGACGAGTACGGCGCCCGCACCGAATACGTTTACGACGTGGTCGGACAGCAGGTCGAAAGCCGCACGCAGTCCCAGGACGCGTCGGGAACTCCCTGCTGGCTCGTCACCCGCACCGTCTACGACCCCCTCGGGCGGCCGGAGATCACTTCCGATCCATATATCGTGCAAGACCCCGACGATCCCATGCCGGCTTGGACGGGCACGAGGACCGTGTACGACAACCAGGGCCGCACCGTCCAGACGGAGCGCCTTACGGGCCTGGTGATCTCCGTCGATCCGGACACAAAGCAAGCCGCCTGCGTGGCCGTCAATCCCGTCGTCTGGTCGACCGAGACCGTTTACAACCACCTCGGTCAGGTCATCCAAACAATCGGCCAGCACGCTCCCTACCAGCCGGGCCCCGTTACCGATTACGAGTATGACGTGTATGGCCGCCAGACCGCCCAAACCGGCCCGGCCGTTACGGACGAATTCTCGGGCCTGCTGGTCCGGCACCGTAGCGAAACCCATTACGACGCCCAGGGCCGCGTGGATTACACCGTCGAGAACATCCTCGTCACGGTCGATGCCATGGGCTACAGCGTCGTCCATGACACCCTTCCCGAAGAGACGGCGCTCTGGCATACGACCTGGTACGAATACGACGCCCAGGGCCGCCAGACGGCCGTCGTCTCCACCGCGATCGACGATCCCGACAACCCGGGCATTACAACCCACGTCCGCACCGAGACCGTCTACGACCAGTTCGGCCGCGAGGTGGCCAAACGCGAGAACCTCAAGCAGGACGTATCCGGAGTGATCGACGACTCGGCCGTGCGGACGACCTGGTACAAGTACGACGCCTTCGGGCGGCTGACAGCCGTGGTCCTGCCGGCCGTCGAGCACCCCGATCCGGGCATCGGCCTGGTCCATCCCCGTTACGAGTACGCTTACGACGCCTTCGGCAACCAGGTGGGCATCAGCGACGGCGTGTATCAGACCGATCCGGCCGACGCGGAGACGATCGACCGCACCGGCGCCCGGCTCACCCGGTTCGGCTACGACGACCAAGGCCGCGACGTCTCCCGCACCCTGCCGCTAGGCGTGACCACGCCTGAAGATCCAAACGATTTTATAGAAACGAAGCACTATGACGACACGTCCCTGGTCGGCGCAACCAATGCAGATTGCAGCGTCCTGGCGGGCCAGCTAGAATACGAGGTGTCGTTCGAGGGCGTGGTGACCGCCTACCGCTACGACAACACGGCCGGCGGCCGGCTGGTCGGAAAGTATTACTATGTGAATGAAGATTTTTATCTGTCCGATCGTTCAGACGACGCCTTGGGCAATCTGACGTGGACGGATCCCGTTGACGGCGCGATCCACATGGTCCAGTGCGTCCTTTACACCTACGACGCCTTCGGCCGGCAGACGCAGATCGTCGGGCCGGGCGCCGGCGACGCGCCGGTGCAACTGATCGACGATGAGGAGTATGGTACGGTCTTTTCTGCCTATGGCTGGGACATTGTTGCGGATCCTGACGGCTTCCAGGAGGACGTAACCGAGAGCGATTCGAACACCGTCTATCCGGCCCATTGGCAGTTTTCGGGACTTGCGTCGGGCACACAGTACACCCTCTACGTGACTTGGCAGCCGGCGGCGAATCCCGATGAGGCGGCGGACTACTCGCTGGATTTCGGCACCGGTCCGCAGAGCCTTCCCCCGGTCAATCAGGGCATATCGCCCCAGGCGACGCCCGGAGCGATCCAGATTGACGGCGTGTGGTTCGCGCCGCTGGCAAACTTCTCCACGCCGCAGTCTTCGACTGGAGTCGATTTGTATCTCAATCCCCGAACGGGTTTCACGGTCGTGGCCGACGCGGCCGTGATCGTTGCCCTCCCGCCCGTTACGACCAATGAGTACGACCTCGATGGCCGGCTCGTCACCGTGGCCTCGCCGGAGGGGACGATCCATTACGAATACGACGCCGTCACGGGACTTTTGACCCGGACGTACACCGGCCTGGCGGACGACGATCATAGTTCCACTTCCTCCGACGGCAAGGCCGTGACCGACACGCGGTATCAATACGACGCCCTGGGCCGG
>JAFGAS010000062.1 GCA_016933535.1 Candidatus Zymogenaceae bacterium | reverse complement strand
ATCACGTTAGTATGTAAATCAGTATCCGAGATCGCCACGGGGTCTAAAGGCCCCTCGCGATGACAGTTATTTAGAAGCTGGACTTTGTCAGCAGTCTGGGGCGGCATACATGCCGCCCGTCTCTTTCCTACTCTCTGTATTCTTCGTCTTCATTCCATTTCATGGGATTATTGATGATATATTCCTTGGTATCATGTAGATCGCCCTCGTTCCTGATTATGTGCTCGTAAAAACCGCGCTGCCACCCAAAATATCCAAGCCCGTTGGCCGCGCACCACCTCGTGATCCCGGATTTGTACTGTTGGATGATAAAGGACAACGATCGGGGCGGTGAATCCGGCCCGGTACTTAAAGACGTTTCGACGGGCGGCATTAATGCCGCCCCTACAGGTTGTATTACGATTATGGCGCAGGTTGTATTACGATTATGGCGTGGATATGGTTCGGCATGATTACCTGCGCGTCGATGGAAACAAACGGGAAATACCTCGATATCTCGGTGAGGTGTTCTGCGGCTGTCCTGCCGATTTCGGAAAGGCGCATTACGCCATTCTCAACGTTACCGAACATGCACGCCTTTCCCTTTGTACAAACCGTGACAAAGTACCAGCCGGCCTGTGTGTAGTCGTAGTCTTTCAATCGGATGGAGCGTCGGGAAGGTTGTTCGGAAGGTTGAGATCGGTGCGTCATTTGGCATTCTGGCCTATGTGCTAGTAAGCCGGATACTTGTAAGTCATAGGGCTGATACGACTGTCTGATTGAACCGCTTACACCCGTAGGGGCGGCATTAATGCCGCCCGGCTGACACCCCAAAAAGCAGGCTTTTTGGGGGCCCCGTCGGGAACAGAGGAGAGGAGCGTATTCACCTGCGCTGGGTGGTACCGACAACTCCGTTGTCCATGGACACGGTTATCCTCTATTCTTTTATAGACCTAGATTCTCTTCGCAGTCTACTATTCCTTCTTCTACTATTTTCGTGTTGAAGGTCGGTGCCAGTCTATGGGTTAGGTTAAAATAGAAAAGGGCTCTTTTGTAGTCTCTTGTCGCGTGATAAAGAAATGGAATATTTATTAGTGACATGCCATCTGGATCTAAACTAATAGCTTTTCTAAGATATCCAATAGATTTTAGATCGTCCTTTTTATATATATAATATGCTATAGCGATTTCATGTAATCCTGCCGGATTATCTGGCTCTAATTCGTTACATTTAAGAAAATACTCAATAGATAGATCAGGATTACTGGATCTCACATCTTTTCCAAGATAGAATAGTTCTTGTGCTTTTTCAGTTTTAAATTCTACTTTTTTAAACCTAAAGGGTTTTAGCTTATTTGCAGCATCATAAGCTTTTTCGGCTTCTTTAAAGCTTCCCTTTTCCGCTAAAGCAAATCCTTCGTAATACCAGAAGTTGGCATCATTAGGGTATTCCTTGATGGCGTTTTCGCAGATTTCAATAGCCTTACTATAGTCATCCGCTCCCAGGGCAGCCCTTATATCTGACTTATACTCGTCCGCGGAATATTCCTGCGCCCTGCATTCGAGAACGCCGAAACCGGCGGTAAGAACAATCACCGAGACCAAGAGAAAAAGACGAAACGACCTCATCCCTTTTCCTCCGTTTTTTATATTCGGTTGAATTTTGGGGACACAATACTTAATTCGTTTTTCTCGGCTTAACTGAAAAACTTAATGAATTAAGTTTTGTGTCCCCAAAATTCCTGTCCTATTCCCGTCCCCTCTCACTCCCCCTTCAACAGCTTTGAAAACGCCTTGAACTCCGGCGTGCCGGCCTTCTTCAGGAGGGCAAAGACAATCGTCTCGACGGTCACGATCTCGGCGCCGGCACCCTCCATCACCGAGAGCCCTGCCTCCCAATCCAGCCGCTCTCGCGAGCAGACGGCATCCGCCGCAACGTAGGGGGTAAACCCTTCATCAAGGAGGTCCACGGCCGACTGCATGACGCAGACGTGGGTCTCCATGCCGCAGAGTATGAAACTGCGTCTCCCCAGCGCCCGGATGTCTTTGGCAATCGACGGCTCACCCATGATGGAAAAGGAGACCTTCTCCAGGGGCCGGTACGCATCTCCAAGGGCGGAACGGATCTCGTCCATCGTGAGCCCCAGCCCCTTGGGGTACTGCTCCGTCACGACGATCGGGAGGTCCAGGATCAGCGCCGATTTGATTAAAAGGATCGTCTTTTCCAGCGTCCGCTTCCCGACTTTTTTGTCCATCGTCGAAAAGAGCGAGCCCTGAAAATCAACGACGACCAACGCCGTATCCGTGACCGTGGGACGCACAATCCTTATATCGTCCATATCATCCTCCCGAATTTAGGTGACACCATACTTAATTAATAAATCTCCGGTTTAAAAATAAAAAGAATACTAATTAAGTATGGTGTCACCTAAATTCCTGTCTATGTACATATCTCTACCACAGCATGTTCTCCCTGTCAATCCGCCCCTCCCCGCCCGTTCCGGCAACCCCTTTTTGATTGACATTCGCTCCGAAAGTGTGTTAGCTAACAAGAAACGATGTTATAGGAGATTTCCATGAAACTCGATTATAAGAAGACCTTCTTGCTTGGCTTCGGGTTCTTAGGTGTTTCCGTCGTTTGGACGTTTTATAACAGCTTTGTGCCGATCATCCTCAAGGGCTTCATCGCCTCCAATGCCCTCATCGGGCTCATCATGACCTTTGACAACATCCTGGCCGTGACCATCCAGCCCATTATCGGGGCGGCCAGCGACAAGACCAGGACAAAAATCGGCCGCCGGATGCCCTATTTGTTGATCGGGGCGCCGCTTGCGGCGGTCTTTTTTGCCCTCATACCCGTCGCCCAGACGCTCCAGATCCTGCTTGGATTCATCGTCCTTATGAATCTTTCTATGGCTCTCTTTCGTTCTCCGGTCATTGCGCTGATGCCCGATATCTTCCCCTCGCCGGTCAGGAGCAAGGCCAACGGTGTTATCAACTTCATGGGTGGGGCCGGCGCGCTCGTGGCCGTTTTCGCGGGCGGGGCGCTCTTCAACATGAACCGGGACGTCCCGTTTATTGTGATCGCCGCGGTTATGCTGGTGGCCATTATCGTCGTCTACCTAACCATCAGGGAGCCGAAGGATATCCCCGCCGAGGCGGCCGAAGATATCTCATGGAAGCTCGTGAAGGTTTCCACGATTGCCCTGGCCGTGGGCGTGGTATCGTTCCTGCTGCTCAACAGGACCGGTGTCCTGGATCCGTTTCTCACGTTCTTCAAGGAAGATGCGATCTACCAGGGACACATGCTGATCGCACTGGCCGTGTTTGCTCTCATCGTCTTTTTGACCATCCTCAGGTGGGTCCACAAGAGCACGGTATTTATTTTCCTGTCGATCTTTTTCTGGTTCTTCGGCTATAACGCCGTGGAGACCTTCTTTACGCTCTACGGCGTCAACACCCTGGGCTTGAAAGCGGGCACCGCCTCCATGGTCCTCGGGATATTCATCATTACGTTTATTATCTTCGCCATCCCGAGCGGCTTTATTGCCACCCGGCTCGGGAGAAAAAAGACCATCATCACGGGTCTTCTCCTGCTTATCGTTCCCATGTCGCTCATGGCCTTTACCACGTCAATCCCTGTGATAATCGCCGTCATGTTCATCTCGGGAATCGGCTGGGCCGCCGTAAACATCAACTCGTTCCCGATGATCTGGGACATCAGCACCGAAGAAATGCTGGGCACGTATACCGGGCTCTACTATTTCTTTTCGATGCTGGCCCAGACGATTTCCCCCCCGATCATCGGGGTATTCATCGATTATAACGGGGGCGACTACCAGTCCATGTTTTACATCGTGCCCGCGTTCTTCCTCCTGGCCCTTATCACCATGCTCTTCGTGAAGGGCGGTGAGGCCAAAAAGATGACCGCATCTGAAATCCTCGAGCAGATGGACAGGTAGGAAATCATGGCGGATCACAAACAGAAGATCACCGCGGACGAAGTCGGGTACGTGGCAAAGCTCGCCCGGCTGGCCCTTTCCGATAACGAGGCCAAAGGCTTTACCGATATCCTCAACGACATCCTGGCCTACATGGATAAGCTCAGCGAGATCGACACCGCCGATATCGAGCCGATGACCCACGCCATCCCCAACACAAACGTCATGCGGGACGATATCGTCGTGCCGTCCGAGGACCCGGCCGGTATCATCGGCAACGCCCCCGATACGAAAGGCACGTTATTGCGCGTTCCCAAGGTAATAGAATAGATAGGATCATGGACCCAACTGTACACACGATTCACGAGCTTGCCGACCTCCTCAAGAGCAGGGCGATCAGCTCCCGGGAGGCCACCGAGCACTACATCGAACGGATCGCCCGGATCAACCCGAAGATCAACGCCTATCTGGCCGTCATCGAAGAGCACGCATTGGAGCAGGCCGATGACGCCGACGCGCGCATCGGCAAAGGGGAAGTCGGACCGTTGCTGGGCGTTCCGCTGGCAATCAAGGACGTTATCTGCACCAGGGGGGTCCCCACCACCTGCGGGTCGCGGATGCTCAAGGACTACGTCCCCCCCTATGACGCCGCCGTTATCGAGCGGCTCGCGCAGGCCGGGGCCGTTATCCTCGGCAAGACCAACATGGACGAGTTCGCCATGGGCTCTTCCACCGAATCTTCATATTTCGGGCCGACGAAAAACCCCCACAACACCGACTACGTCCCCGGCGGTTCCAGCGGCGGATCGGCGGCGGCCGTCGCCGCGGACCTGTGCGCCGGGGCCCTCGGGTCGGACACCGGCGGCTCCATCCGCCAGCCCGCGTCATACTCCGGCGTCGTGGGGCTCAAGCCGACCTACGGGCGGGTAAGCCGGTACGGCCTGGTCGCCTACGCATCGTCGCTGGATCAGATCGGCCCCATAACCAAGGATGTCAGGGACGCGGCGCTGCTGCTTTCGGCCATTGCCGGCCACGACAAGCGCGACTCCACCTCCCTGGATATTCCGGTGCCCGACTACCCCGGGCAGCTGACGGGCGACGTGAAGGGAATGAAGGTCGGCCTTCCCAAGGAGTATTTCGGGGAAGGGTTGGACGAAGAGGTGTCAAGGCGCGTGAGGCAGGCCGTTGACGTCCTGAGGGAGGGAGGGGCCGAGATTATCGATATCAGCCTGCCCCACACCGAATACGCCCTGGCCTCGTACTATATCATCGCCCCCTCGGAAGCCAGCTCGAACCTTGCCCGGTTCGACGGGGTCAGGTACGGATACCGGGAGGTCCATCCCGACGGCGGCCTGACCGATATGTTCGAACATACCCGTTCTACCGGCTTCGGGGCCGAGGTAAAACGCCGGATCATGCTGGGCACCTATGCCCTTTCGGCCGGCTACTACGACGCCTACTACAAGAAGGCCCTCCAGGTCCGCCGTCTTATCCGGGAGGATTTCGACCGCGCCTTCGGCGCCGTCGACGTTATCGCCTGCCCGGCTGCCCCCACGCCGGCCTACCGGATCGGAGAAAAGATCGCCGATCCCCTCTCCATGTATCTCGGTGATATCTATACCGTCACGGCCAACCTGGCGGGCATTCCGGGGATATCGGTGCCCGCCGGCATGAACGGCCAGGGCCTCCCGATCGGGCTACAGCTCTTGGGAAGGCCCCTGGGAGAGGCCGAAATCCTCGCGGCCGCGCACTTCGTCCAGAAGCACCGGACCGCCGAGGTACCGAAACCGATAATCTAGCACGCGAAGGCGGCCTTTGCCCACCGATCCGGCGCGGCCAAACCGCCCGTTTTCCGCATAAGGCCGGTCGGACGACGGCATACTTCACCCGCCGGCACCGCCGGTTCCGGGCTATTGTAAAGCCGGGACGGATATAATCTCGATCATATATAGTCCCTCCCGATTCCCTGGGCCCACACATTATATCGTACGCCGTTGACGCCGAGAATACCCCCGCAATCGGCCGGACGCCGCAGCGCGTATAGCACTCATTAAAAATTTATAACGGTATGCGGGTTAAAAAGCGTTACCCGTGTAACAATAGTCTGATATAATACGCCGGACATCGGATTATCGGAGACAATTTCACATGAATTATCAGGCGGTGATCGGTCTTGAGGTCCACGCCCAGATGCTGACGGACTCGAAGATATTCTGCGGCTGCTCCACGAAATTCGGGGCCGAGCCCAATTCGTCCATCTGTCCCGTCTGCACGGCACAACCGGGCGTCCTGCCGGTTTTAAACAAGAAGGTCGTCGAATTCGGTATCAAGACGGCCTTGGCCACGCACGGAGAGGTCTGCGACGGCTCATGGTTTGCCCGGAAGAACTATTTCTACCCCGACCTCCCCAAGGGTTATCAGATATCCCAATACGAACATCCGCTGGCCAGGGGGGGCCATGTCGAAATAGAGACCGACGGCGGCAAAAAGAAGATCGGCCTTACCCGCATCCATATGGAGGAAGACGCGGGCAAGCTCCTGCATGATGAACACGCCCCTCAAAGCTACGTCGACCTCAATCGAACGGGAGTACCGCTCCTGGAGATCGTCTCCGAGCCCGACATCAATTCCCCCCAGGAGGCGGGGGCTTATCTGAAAAAACTCAGGAGCATCCTCAGATACCTGGAAGTCTGTGACGGCAACATGGAGGAGGGGAGTTTCCGGTGCGACGCCAACGTATCGGTGCGTCCCGCCGGGGCGCATGAGCTCGGCACCCGCACCGAGCTCAAGAACATGAACTCCTTTCGAAACGTGGAAAAGGCCCTTGAATATGAGATCAAGCGCCAGGTCCAGGTGCTTGAGGACGGCGGCCGGGTAAACCAGGAGACCAGGCTCTGGAACGACGCCCGGGACATCACCGAATCGATGCGCAGCAAAGAGGAGGCCCACGATTACCGCTATTTCCCCGATCCCGACCTCGTCGCCCTGACGGTCGACCACCGGTGGATTGAGCAGATTCGGCAGAGCCTGCCGGAGCTTCCCGACCACAAGGTCGAGCGATTCGTATGCGATTACGGCATCCCCCACTACGATGCCCAGGTTCTCTGTGCCGAAAAGGAAATGGCCGACTATTTTGAGGCGGTAGTTAGAGAAAACGCGCCCCCCAAGCAGGCCTCCAACTGGATCATGACCGAATTGATGCGCGAGCTCAAGGAAAATCGGCGCGACATAGCGGATTCTCCGATCAATCCCGTGGACTTTGCCGGCCTTATCAACCTCATCGAGGCCGGCACCATCAGCGGCAAGATCGCCAAGACCGTCTTTTCCGAGATGGCAAAAACGGGAAAAACCGCCCAGGAGATCGTCAGGAGCCAGGGGCTCACCCAGATCTCGGACCCCACCCGGATCGAGGAAGTGATACGCCGGGTCGTTGGCGGCTTCCCCAAAGAGGCGGCCGATTTCAGGGCCGGCAAGGAAAGGCTTCTGGGATTTTTCGTAGGCCGGGTCATGAAGGAAACACAGGGAAAGGCGAATCCCCAGCTGGTAAATGACCTGCTGCAAAAGGTGCTCTCGGAACCGTAAAGGTCTCCAGTCCAAAACGGGAGCGTATACGCCCGGCCTCGGGAGAATGAATGGAATAGGGTAAAGATTCGAGGGAAAAAGAACTGAGACGGGCCGGACATGGAAATCTGGGATTGACAACAAGGTAAATCGGAAAACGGACAGATAGTCCCCACATATAGATGACAACCGGACTCCTCCTTGAAAAGTAATCGGTTGCATCGACACTCAGAGACCCACTGTTTCCGATTTAATCACGCCCTGAGCAACCGAACATACGGTTTCTTAACGGTGTGCGGAGCAACTGGTATGACAAGACGAACAATAATTACACTCTGCATAGTGTCTTGTACCGTCCTCATGGCCGCTGCCTCCCTGATTTTCCTTCCTAAACTGATTGACACATCCGACTATCGTCATAGTGTTGCCCTGTGGCTTTCCGAGCGGCTCGGGCGCCCCGCGACAATCGGCGATCTATCTCTTTCGGTTATCACCGGGCCCAAGATCATCCTGAAGGATCTCTCGATCGCGGACGACCCCGATTTCTCGAATGAACCCTTTTTGACCGCCCGTCAAGTCGATGTATCCGTTAGACTGATACCTCTTCTTTCGGGCAACGTCGTGGTCAGCGGGATTGTCGTAAAAGAGCCCGAGTTTTCGATCATAGAAAAGGACGATGCGCAGCTTAATCTGGCCTCTCTTTCGTTCGGCGGAAGCACCAGTAGATCAATTGACATTCTCAAGGCGAGCCTCTTTCACCTGGACATGGGACGGTTTACGAGCCGAACTACCCTGCCCGATGAGATTGACGTGAAGAACGCCGACATTACCTACACCATAATACCCACGGACGGCCAACCCGATGAGATCATCCGTATCAAGGACATGGATATTTGGATCAATCATATCGAGGCGGTAAGAAGCACCGACGGCGGCAGGTCGATGAAGCCGGCGATCCCCCTTTCCGGCGACGTTTCCATCTCGATCTCAACGGGATTGATCAAAGGACTGCCGTTTGACGACCTGAGGCTCACGGGTAAAATAAGGAACGATACCCTGAGAATCGATAAGATGAATACGTCGGTCTTTGGGGGGGTGCTTGAAGTCAGCGGATACGTCAACGTGGCCACCCTTAAAAAGGAACTGGTTGTCAATGCGCGGCTCTCCAACGTCATGGCAAATAAACTCTTTTCCATCATCCGAAAGGACGAGAACACCTGTTTCGGCGTATTGAACTTCGAAGGGACCTTTACCGCCACGGGTAAGACCACCGGCGAAATGATCGGCAACCTCTCGGGTGAAGGGCTTATCCGTATCGAGGACGGCCATATACCGTCGTTTAACATCAGGACTGAGCTTTCGTCCCTCGGCCTCATTTCTAATGGCGGGATAACCACGATCCTGGATACGAGTTTTTCCATTATCGGCGGAAGTTTCGTTCTGTCCGGCAACAAGTTTGTCACCTCAAAGCTTGCCATAAAGTCCGAGGAATGGGACGCCGTCGTCAGGGGAGAGATCGACCTGACCGGCATCGTTGATTTTTATGGAGACATATTCCTCTCGCACACGATGGCGCTCGATATAAAACCGGAGTATATCACCTCCCTGATGCACAACCCTTCCGGAAGACTCTCGCTGCCTATTTCTGTTACCGGCAATGTTGAGAGTCTCGAATTTCTTCTCAGGCCGGAATTCCTGACCGAAAAGGATGCCGATGAAATATTCGAGGAATTCAAGCGGGAAATCAGCGAAAGGTACAAAGAGGGATACTCCATCAAGTTCATTAACCGGATATCATTTTAGCCTTCCTATGTCCTTTTTTACCATCCAGTGGAAAAAAGACGGCATCGAGATACTCGACCAGAGGTTACTGCCGGCCGTCGAACGCTATATTACCCTTAAAAATCCGGCCCAGGTGGTGGACGCGATAAAGACGCTGGCGATCCGCGGTGCCCCCGCCATCGGGGTGGCTGCCGCAATGGGGGCGGCCCTCGGGGCCCGGCATATACGGGCGGGGACAACAAAGGAATTTCTTTCGGATTTCGACGGCATCGTCTCGTTTATCGCGTCGGCCCGGCCCACCGCGAAAAACCTTTTCTGGGCGCTGGACCGGATGAAGCGCCGGGCGCACGGTGAGATCGGCGGCGCTGGCGACATCATTGTTGCCCTGGAGGCGGAGGCGCTGGCGATATATGACGAGGATATCCGGACCAACGAGGCAATCGGCCGGCACGGCCGGGACCTTGTCTCCGACGGCGATACGGTCCTTACCCACTGCAACGCCGGGGCCCTGGCCACGGCCGGCTACGGCACCGCCCTCGGGGTGATCAGGGCGGCCGTTTCTTCCGGAAAGCGGATCGCGGTCATCGCCGCCGAGACACGGCCGCTCCTGCAGGGCAGCCGCCTTACCGTCTGGGAGCTTATGGCCGACGGCATCGACGTCACTCTCATCACCGACGGTATGGCCGGTTACTGTTTTAAGGAGGGCCTCATCGATAAGGTCATTACCGGGGCCGACCGGATCGCGGCCAACGGGGATACGGCAAACAAAATAGGGACCTACGCCGTCTCGGTGCTGGCAAAAGAACACCGTGTCCCCTTTTACATCGCCGCGCCCTGTTCGACTATCGATACCAAAACGGCCACCGGCTCCGGCATCCCCATCGAACAGCGCCATCCCGACGAGGTCAGGTCGTTCATGGGGGTACAATCGGCCCCGCCGGGAGTTGCCGTCAAGAACCCGGCTTTCGATGTTACACCCGCCGCCAACATAGCGGGTATTATCACGGAGCGGGGGGTGATCCGCCAGCCCTATACAAAAAATATCCCGATGATCGTCGGTGATGACGACTGATCCCCCACTCCACGGCCGCGGACAACCGCGCCACCGGCCCCACGACCCTATTACCAACGGTAATCGCGAGAACCGGCAAGGCCCTCCCGGCAGTCTCGATGGGGCGATTGGCCGGCAACGGGGTTGATCCGAGACGAAAATTCGGGTGCGCGGTCGGAATTCTGCGTATAAATTACGTGAAAGTAATAAAAACTATTGAAATATTTTAGGATATCGCCTATTATAGTATGCATATGACATTTCAAGCAGCTGTTTGTTGAACCTCATCATATTTGTGACTACGTGGGCTGGCTAAAAAATACAATCTCCGAGATTTTCTCCTCTTTAGGAACTCCAAAGAGTGAGGGGCCAAGGCGACCCTCCCCGCCACATACGCCGGAAACGGTTATCCTTCCGAGAGATAAACACCCTATCTCCAGAAGGAATATCGATCCGGACGCCCTCAAGGTACTCTATCGTCTTCTCAACCACGGATATAAAGCCTATCTTGTCGGGGGCAGCGTTCGGGATCTCCTGCTTTCCAGGAAGCCCAAGGACTTCGACGTAGCTACCGACGCCAGCCCGAAGGATATCAGGCGGCTGTTTGCCAACAGCGTCATTATCGGGCGGCGGTTCAAGATCGTACATATCCGGTTCCGTAACAACAAGATCATCGAAGTAACCACGTTCCGGAAAAAGGGGGAGGAGGACGAATCACGGCCCGGCCTGCCCACGATGCGGGACAACACCTTCGGCACGCCCAAGGAAGACGCCTTTCGCCGGGATCTCACCATAAACGGCCTGTTCTACAGCGTCAAGGACTACACGATCATCGATTACGTGGGAGGTCTTGAGGACCTGGAGAATAAGATCATCAGAATGATCGGCGATCCGAGAACCCGGATCACCGAGGACCCGGTCCGGATCATCCGCGCCATCAGACACGCCGCCCGAATCGGCTTTACCATCGATCCCGAAATCCGCCAAGCCGTCGGGGAACTCCGCCATAACCTCACCCACTGCTCGCCGGCGCGCTTCCACGAAGAGCTCGTCAAGGAGTTGAAGGGGGGATATTCCCGGGAGACCCTGAGGCTTTTCAAAGAATACGGGATACTGGAAGTCCTGTTCCCCGAAATGCACAAGGCCGTCGATGAAAAGGCGGTTATCGCGGAATCTTTTTATTCCTGCCTCGGGCTGCTGGACGCGATGACGCGATCGGGGAGGGAGTTTTCCATTCCGTTTCTCTTTTCGGTCCCCATGATCCCGGTGGTAACGGCATTGATCCGCACGCAAGTCCGGGAATCGGAGTCCAAACCGGACATACCGCGACTCATCGGAGTCTTCCTGACCCAAGCCCTCTCCAGGGTTGGGGTTTCCAAGCGCACCATAGACAGCATGCGCCATCTCCTCTTCCTGAACTGGAAGATGCTCGAGATGTTCGAGCACGGCCATATCTCATCTAGCCTCAGACACAAGGCCTACTTCTCGGAAGCCTTCGATCTGCTGGCGATAGCCACGAAGGCATCGGGAGCCTTCCCCGGCGCCCCCTGGCCCCCCGGCCCCGACGGATTCGAGCCGCTCAAGCGGTTTATCCACGCCCCCCGTAAGAAAAGGCGGCGGGGACCCCGCGGCAAAAGGGATAATATCGCCGCGGCGGATTAAGGACTTCCCCGTATACCCTCCTGAGGAATAACCGAACGGCCCGACGTGAGGCGGGCTTTGTCAATCGGCTTGATTTTTTCACGCACGTTGCGGTATAATCCAACCATCGGGGCGTAGCGCAGACCGGTTAGCGCACCTGCTTTGGGAGCAGGGGGTCGGAGGTTCAAATCCTCTCGCCCCGACCAAATTCTTCACCCTACCACCTCTTCTCTCCGCCGGCCGGCACGCCTTCACCGGCTCGAAAAACCTTTACGGTAGCCGCCCGACTGCGCGGCAAAAACCTCCTTGTTTTGAAGAAATATACCCTCATTGCGTCCTCAAAACGAAACAGCCGCACCATTACGCCCTTTTCTTCTTGATTATATCCCACGAGCCCGCTATTTTATTGGGGTGGTGTACCCCAACCGTATGCGGCCGAACGTGTGAAGACAATGGACGAGCCCGGCGGGTTTCCGTTCGACCGCCCCGGCGTGTCGGCCCAAGAGTCCAGACTTTCAAGGAGAATCGATATATGCTAAAACTAAGATCGATTACATTCCTGCGGAAAATCTACCTTAAAACCCCTCGGCTATACACCTTCTGCGAATTATGTGTCGTTTTGGGCGGCATTTTTATTAATCTATGGGTGTTGCGATTCTGCTATTGGGGCACATACCTATCCGTACTGACGGGTATTATCTCCGGCATCGTGTTTTTCAGCAGCTTCTTTGTGCACGGAGACACCCTCAAGGAGCTCGGTATCCGGGTCGATAATCTGTCCCGCTCTTTCAAGGAGGTATCGGTCGCAACGCTTCTTGGCGTCGCCTGCACCGTATTCATCTTCATGTTTTATCGGGAGAGCTACGCGCCCCGTGATCCCGGACAGGTCTTTACGGGTTTCCTGTTATATATTGTATGGGGAATCGCCCAGCAATTCGGCCTCAATAGTTTTCTCTACTTACGGATAAAGAAGGTCGTCGAGAACGACAGCGCAGCCATGATCGGTGCCGTTGTCGTTTTTTCACTGATACACGCGCCCAACACGGTCCTGATGGCCTTTACCGCCGTCGGAGGACTTATATTCTGCTACCTCTTTTCACGCAACAGGAATGTATTCTCACTGGGCGTCATGCACGGTATCCTGGGGATGGCCGCTCTCGTCCTGCTGATGCCGGGTCTTATGAAAAATCCTACCGTGGGGCCGACGGGATCGGAGCGCTACGACGCCTATGGAAACTCCCCGCTCATCTGCTCGGGAGATATAAACGGCGACGGGACCGACGAGATACTGGTAAGCAAAGGTCCGGCCAAGGAAAATGATTCGGAGGTCCTGGTATTTTCCGGCAACGGTGTCCTCCTGGACCGTTTCACCGCCCTTGACGCGCGGTCGGGGTATGGGGCCAACCTGGCGGCGGGCGACGTCGACGGCGACGGCGTTGACGAAATCATCGCGGTGCGGGGGCCGTGGCACAAAAACGACTCGCTTATAACGGTCTTGTCGGGCTCTGGCCGGGAACTCACGCGCTTTTACGCTTTCCCCGGCAAGAAATATGGTGCGAACATCGCGGCCGGCGATATCAACGGCGACGGTAAAGACGAGATTATCACGGGCCTCGGCCCCGGCCAGGGCTATCGCCCGGTCATAAAGGTCTTTACCGGCGAAGGAAAACTGCTCCTCGAATTTCAGGCCAACGATTTCATCGAGAATGGTGAGTATCATAAGGAGATGCGCCACGGCGTTCGCGTCTCCGCTGGCGATATAGACGGCGACGGGATCGACGAGATCGTAGCCGGGCCGCCGCACTTAAAACCGTATCGGAACTATTTTATGACCATCGATTTCGACGGCGGCATCACGGCGCCGAAGCTCTCCGGATGGTTTTGTGTCTACTTAAAGGGGTACCCCCACTACGGGATCAACCTGGCGGCGGGTGACGTCGACGGCGACGGCACAGCCGAAATCGTCGCGGGACCGGGGCCGGACCACAAGGCGGTTGCCGACCTCATGGTTTTAGACAGGAACGGCGCGCTCCTCTTCGAGACGTTCCCGTTCGATACGCACTACGGGCTGACCGTGGCAACCGCGGATACCGACGGCGACGGCGTTTCCGAGATACTGGCGACCCCCGGGATCGGGGAGGAAAAGGAGGCCGGCGCCGTAAAAATGTTGGACATGAACGGCGTAATAAGGGAGCTGGACCTGCGGCACTATTTAAAGTAATGAACCGTACCGATACATAGACTGCTACCAACATACGCCGTGGGATTATTGATATTTTCAGAACAGCGCGTAATTACTGCGTACTATATGCTGTGGCCCATGTAGGCCGTGTGGACGTAGCCCCCTCCAACCGATTACCGCCGCTACTTCTTTGTGACGACCAAAATCCCGCCAAGACTTTTCTTCTTGATATCCTCGACGATCAGATAAAGACACGGAACCACAAACAACGTCAGCGGGGTCGAAAAGAGGAGCCCCCAGAAAATGGAGATTGCCATCGGGGCCAGGTACGGCTCGCTCCCCCCCAGCCCGAAGGCCATGGGTAAAAGCCCCAACAGCGTCGTGAGGCTGGTCAGGATGATGGGCCTGAGCCGCGTCTTGCCGGAATCGATGACCGCGTCGTAGATATCGGCCCCTCGATCCCGCGCTCGGTTTACAAAGTCAACCAGCAGGATGGAGTTATTGACCACGATCCCCAACAGCGCCACGATGCCGATGACCGCGTTGAGCGACAGGTCTATTCCCATGATAAACAGCCCGAAGACCACGCCGATGAACGCAAAGGGTATGGCCAGCATGATGATAAACGGCTGGGAGAGGGACCTGAACATGACCGTCAGCACGCCGTAGATGATGGAAAGCGCCAGGATAAACGACAGCACCATCGACCGGTACGCCTCCCGGGTATCCTCGTATTCCCCCGTGTAGTCAAAAACGTAGCCGGGATATAGCGCGCTGAAGTTCCCGAATTTTTCCATCAGGGCCGCGTTGACCTCGGGCGACGTGTTCTGGCCCCTCACGATGTCGGCGCTGACGGTAATGGTGCGCTTTCGCTCCGAGTGATTTATCCTGAACAGTCCCTTTCCCGTGGTGATGGCGGCCACACTCCGAATGGGGATTCGCTCGCCCCCGGCCCCGGGCAGCGTGAAATTCATGACCGAGAGCGGCGTCTGAAACGGCTCGGGATATTCCACGCGGATGTCGACGGTATCGTCCCCGCGGCGGATGCTGCCGCCGTCCGCCCCGCTAAGGGCCGCCCGCAGCTCCCCGGCGATAAACGAGGTCGACAGGCCGAGTCTTTTCGCCCGATATTCATCGACCGCGATCCGCATCTCCTGTTTGCCCCTCCTGAAATCGCTGTCGATCGAGGTGACCCCCCGCATCGTGCCCAACTCCCGCTTGACGTCCTCGGATAGTTTCTCCAGGATGTCAAAATCACTGCCCCGAATCTCCACCGATACCGGGGTGCCGCTGGACGGTCCCTCGCGGCTGATGCTGTAGGTGATGGAGGTCGGACCCGGGATGAGGGCCGTTTTTTCGCCAAGGGAGGCCACGAGCCTTTCCGCGCCGGTCTCGAGGTATCCGTGCTCGGTGAGCTCGACCGTGACGCTGCCGGAAAACGTGCCGCTCGGCGTGTTTCGTCTGGATGATCTTCCCACCGACGTGGTAAACGCCGCGATATCCTCCTGGGGGAGCCCGGCCACGAGGGCTTCGACCTTTTTCATGATACGGTCCGTCTCGGCCAGGTTCGTATCGATGGGATTGGTTACGGTTATGGTGAACCGTTCGGCGAGCGTCTGCCCCCTCAAGACGAATTTCATGGTGAAAACGGCAAGGATGATGGCGATCACGGCAATCCCGTTGAGCCCGATGAAGATCAGATACCGGCGCTTCAGGGCCGCGGCAAGCACCCTGCCATAGAAATCGCGAAACCGGGAAAACCACGATCGAAAGTCATCCTGGGTAGTGGCCACGGATATCTTGACGAACTGGTTGAGGTTGCTCGGCAGGATGAAAAACGCCTGGAGCCCCGAGATGATAAAGGCGACGATCGTTATCTCCGGGATCGAGCTCAAAAACCTCCCCTGGATACCGCTCATCATGAGCAGGGGGATAAATGAGGCGATGTTTGTCGCCTTGGAGGCGATCACCGGCAAAGCGATCTCGTTGGTCCCCAAGACCGAGGCATCCTCCGGCGTATAGCCGAGCTGCCGGTAGCGAAAGTAGTTCTCGGTAACCACAATGGCGTTGTCGGCCACCTCGCCCAAGGCAAGCAGGAGGCCGAACATCGAAAAGAGATTCATGGTGGTCCCGGTAAAGTACATGTAGATGATGGTGGCCAGAAACGAAAAGGGAATTGACATGGCGGTCCAAAAGGCAAACTGGGACCCGAGGAAAAGATAGATGACCACCACGACCAGCAAAAGGCCCAGCGTGCCGTCGGTCAGGAGCGTCTCCTGCCTGGTCTTGACGGCCTTGGAACGATCGTGGACCATCTTGAGGGTGGCCCCGCTGGGCAGGGCGGTGCGCTCCTCTTCAAGGAGCTTACCGATCTCCTCGACGATTTTCACCACGTCGCCGTCTGACTTCTTGCTGACCGAAAGGTTTATAGTGCGCCGCCCGTCAAGCCTGCCGATGACGGTCTCTTTTTGAAACGTCTCATCGACCCTGGCCACGTCCCGGACATAGACAACGCCGTTTCCCCCCGACTTGACGACGACGGCCCCGATATCGGCCGCGGTCAGGGCTTCTCCCGTAGTGCGTACCAGGATCTCTTTGGTCTGGACGTCCACGCTGCCCGCGGGGATGTTTACGTTGCGGCTCAAGATGGCGCCCGTGATTGCCGAAAACGAGAGACCGGCCGCCTCCATCCTCAGCGGGTCCACCAGGACGTGTATCTCCCTGTCCCGGTAGCCGGTCAGGTCCACCGTGCCGACGCCCTCGATCACCTCAATTTCGTTCTTGAGGCGGTCGGCCGTATAGCGAAGCGTCTCTTCGGGTATATCGCCCCCCACGGCGACGGTTACCACGGGAAACTCCGGCCGGCGGCGGACCAGCCGGGGCTCATCGCCGTCTGCGGGCAGGTCCCTCTTTATCTTATCGACCTCGTTTTTCAGGTCGTTCAACAGCTGGTCGAGTTCGGTCCCCTGAACGTCGCTTTCGGCCTGGACGGTGACGGTCGATACCCCCTCGGAGCTCACCGAATCGATTGAATTGATCCCGGTTACATCGGCGATCGCATCCTCGATGGGCGTGGTGATGGTCTTTTCGACGACTTCGGGTGTTGCGCCCGGATAGGTAGTGGTAATGACGACATAGCCGTAATCGACCGAAGGGAAAACCTCGCGATTGAGCTTCGAGACGAAAAAGAGCCCGAGAACGATCACGGCAACGACTATCATATTGACAAAGAGGTGGTTTTTCACCCAAAAGCGTATCATGGGGCGCTCCAATTATCCATGGGATCAGCGGTCTTCAACAACGACCACGGGGCTGGCGTCCGAGAGGTTCTCCTTGCCGATCGTAACGACGCGCTCGCCCTCCCGCAGTCCGCCGGTCACCTCGGCCCGTTTATCCTCGAGGATACCCAGATCGATATCCCTTTTTTGAGCCCGATCGCCGTCGATAACGAACACGTAGGCCTTCTCCCCGTCCGTCTCCTCGTAGACCACCGCCGTCAGCGGGATAATCGGCGCATTTTCCCGCCGATCGATAGTTATCGTGACGCTGCCGTACATCCCGGGCATCAGCAAATAATCGTCGTTTGTAAAGACGACCTCGACCTGTCCCGTCCTGGTATCGGACTGGATGAACGGGGTGACGTGAGCCACGGTTCCGGGAAAGTCCTTTTCCGGTATGGTGGGCACCGACAGGATCGCTTCCATGGAGGGGCGGATGATGCGCAGGTCGGGATCGGGAACCGATAAAAGCGCCCGAATGGCCTTTCCGCCGATAACCAGGCAGAGGGGAGTCTGGGAGGTCGCGAATTCACCCGGCTGGAGATAGATCTCGGCCACCCTGCCCGATATCGGCGCTTCCACGAGAAGCGGCTTATACTTATTCCACTTTTCTTCGCGGTCCAAAACGACCAGTGTCCGGCCCTTGGCGACCTCGTCTCCTTCCCGATAGTCATACCGGACAACCCGGGCGTCCACCGGACAATATACCGTCGCCTCCCGCTGGGCGTGGAGATCGGCGGGAAAGGTGACGGTCCGCCGTATCTCGCCCATGACGACGGGCGCCACGGCCACGGGGATAGTGGAGGACTTGGGGGGCCTTGTCCTGGCAGAGAACTTGGATGTGTAGATCCTCACCCCGACGACGGTCAGCACGATAATCGAGAGCGCCACGACGATAACAATACCGATCCTTCTTCGACTCATAGTAACCATTGCCGTTTCCTTCCTGGGGGGGGTTGTTGTGCGCGTCATCGGGGCGAATCGACGGCGCCGTCCGGCCCGCCGTCGGCAGGGGTGCCCGGTACGTTCGGGCTTTCACCCATCAGCATCGAGAGCCGCGCCTGGGCCTCCATGGAGCTGTAAACCGCATTTACGTAATTAAGGTTTGCCTGGGTCAGGGCAAGGCGGGTATCCATCAGTTCAAGATAGGTATTGATTCCGTTCTCGTACTGGATCTCGGCGATATCCAGCCCTTCCTTAGCCAGGGCAACGTTCTCCTTTTGAGATTTTACCAGCTTCTGAGACCGCACGAGGTCTCTGTATGCCTTTCTGACCTCGGCCTCTATTGTGTTTTCGGTATCCCTTCGGGAGATACAGGCCCGGTCATATTCGGCGCGGGCCTGTTTCAGGCGGGCCGATATCACGACGATATCCGTAATCGGGATCGTTACCATCACCCCGCCGGTGTATTCCCAATCGCGGCCGTCAAACGAGATATCCAGCCGGTCGGATGAATATCCATACCTCCCGAAGACCGATATGGTGGGGAAGTACTGTCCGATGACGCTCCGGACATTTTTTCGGGTAATCTCCTCTTCAAGATAGGCGATTCGGATATCGGGATTGTCCGCCCGGGCTTTATTGAGGCACTCGTCAAGGTTCCGTGTAGCTTCATCGAAGGCGAGTTCCCCCTCGATATCCAAGGGCCGGCCGACGTCCATTCCGAGGACCTTTTTAAGATCGTCGGTGTCGTTTGCCAGGCTATCCTCGGCCTCCATGAGGGAAGGCTCGGCATTGGTAAGCTCCACCTGGGTACGCAGGAACTCGAACCACGACGCCATACCCGTATCGTACCTGGTCTTTGTGGCGTCGTACGTCTTGGTGAGAAAATCAACCTCCTCCGAGCGGACCTTGGCCACCTCCCGGTCCAGCAGTATTTGTCCGAACGTGGTCGTGACGTCATAAACCGTCTCGTTGACCGCCCGCCGGTATTGTTCCCGGGCAACGTCCCGCGTACGATACGCCGTCAGGATGCCGTTAATGACCCTTCCGCCCGAGAATATCGGAACGGACCCCCCCAGGTCGACCGAAAAGTCGTCCCGAGACGACGAGATCGACGACCCGCCGCCGGGTCCGGCGGTGGTGTATTCCGCGGAGATGTCGGCCGACACGATATCCGCCCAGGTCTCCCAGACGATCCCGTCGGACCGCTTGATCTCCTTTTCGGCCGAGAGAACCGCCGGAGACTGCTCGAGTGATAGTGTGATGCACTGCTCAAGCGTGTGGGTGCCGGGGGGTTGCTCCTGGGCAATAAGGGGGGAAAACATGCTCATGACGAGCACGAGGGCGCCTGCAATTCTTTTCATCATCGCCGTACTATGTTTGGTGTGTAAAGAGCGGCCGTCGGGCCGCCGACGTAATATCCTAAAATAGAACCGCACCTAGAAAAACCGCAGCCGCCAACCGTTTCTCACGTTCCCGGGACCAGGCGAAACCGAAAAGCCGGAGGATCGTCCGCCCATGCCGTTTCGGGACGGCCGTGCCCTTTTGGGACGAGGCGTTGGCCCTCATTATATCACGCGTTTTTGTCGACGCCATGCTTAATCAGGCGCAGTGTTTAATTAGACGATTTAGTCCCCCGGAATGTTAAAGGACACCTGAGATAAATGCCGAGCCGCTCCATCCCTCATACCATATCACGTCACGATCGGCGCTCGGGCGTACGGTTCCAGTATAGCAGACCATGCGGCACGCTCGGGGCTCGATGCCGCCCGTTCTCCGGCCGTCTCTATCCATTTTTCGTACAAAAAAAAGACGTATCTGCTAAAATCAGTTAGATTTGACGGGCTCCATCTGCTATAGTGGCAAAAACGTGCGCGACCGATGGATTATTACCTTCTATCTAATATAAGGAGCCGATTCATCATGGCCGACAAATTTATCAGCGAAAGAAATTTAAAGTTCCTGATCAACGAAGTTTTCGACGCGCCGTCGCTCCTCCAATTCCCGCGCTACTCCCATCATACCCCCGAGGTATTCGATATGGTCATCGATACGGCCATGAAGATGGGCAGAGACCTCCTCAAACCGTCTTTCGAAGAGATGGACAAGAACCCGCCCCGTTTTGAGGCGGGCGCCGTAAAGGTCCACCCGTCGGTAAAGAGGCTGATGAAGGAGTGCGGGGAGGGGGGATGGATCTCGGCGGTGGCATCGTTGGAGGTCGGGGGGCAGCAGCTTCCGTTTACGGTCGGGCTCATCCCCACTTTCGTCTTTTCGGCGGCCAACTACTCGGCCAGTAATTATCCCGGCCTCAACATGGGTGCGGCCCACCTCATCGAGTCTTTCGGCTCCCAGGAGCAGAAGGACACCTATATCCCGCTCCTCTTTTCCGGCGCATGGCAGGGCACGATGGCCCTCACGGAGCCGCAGGCCGGCAGCTCCGTCGGCGACATCACGACTACCGCCTCTCCCACCGACAAGGACTATTACCTGATCCGGGGTCAGAAGATATTTATCTCGGCGGCCGATCACGACTGCGTCGACAACGTCGTCAACCTGATGCTTGCCAGGATCGAGGGCGCCCCTCCGGGGCTGAAGGGGATTTCGCTTTTCATCGTTCCGAAGAAGCGCTTCGATAACGACGGAAACCTCGTCCCCAACGACCTGGCGATCCTGGGTATCTACCATAAAATGGGCTATCGGGGATGTCCCATCACCCAGCTTTCGCTCGGGGACAACGGCGACTGCCGGGGCTGGCTCGTCGGCGAGCCCAACAGGGGACTTTACTACATGCTCCAGATGATGAACGAGGCGCGCCTGGTCGTCGGCATGAACGCGGCGGCCATCGCCTCGGCGGCCTACTACGCCTGTCTCCAGTATACCAGGGAGCGTCCCCAGGGCAGGCCCATCACCTCCAAGGACCCGTCGGCCCCCCAGATACCGATCATCGAGCACGCCGACATAAAGCGGATGCTGCTGTTCCAGCGCGCCGTCATCGAAGGCTCCCTGGGCCTGTTGTTTCAGTGCACGGTCTACAGCGACCTCATGCTTGCCCACGAAGGGGACGAGCGGGAGAAATATTCGCTGCTGCTGGACCTCCTGACGCCGGTGGCAAAGACCTACCCCGCCGAGATGGCCATCCACTCGGTGAGCCAGGCCCTCCAGTGCCTCGGCGGATACGGTTACTGCGACGAATTCCCGATCGAGCAGCATTACCGGGACACGAGAATCCATCCGATCCACGAGGGGACCACCGGCATTCAGGCCCTGACGCTTTTGGGCAGAAACGTCGTCATGAAGAACGGAAAGGCCCTCACGTTGTTCCTGGACGAAGTGGAAGGCGCCATCAAAAAGGCCGGAGCCCGGCCGGAGCTGGCCGCGCATGCCGCCCAACTCAAAAAAGCGGTCGAGAAGCTCAAGGAGGTGATTGGCCACCTGGTGGGCATCGCCACGGGAGGCAACATCGACCTGTTTTTGGCCGATGCGACCCTCTTTATGGAGTTTTTCGGCGTCATCGCCGTGGCCTGGCAGTGGCTGCTGCAGGCCCTGGCCGCGCAATCGGCGCTGGCAAAGGGTGCAAGCCCGTCCGACGAGGATTTCTACACGGGCAAGATGTACGCCTTCAGATATTTCTTCGCCTACGAGCTGCCGAAGACCGAGGGGATGGCCCAGCGCCTGCTTACCATTGATGACCTCACGCTTTCCATGAAACCGGACTATTTTAGCGATTAATCCTATTTTTTTGGGGGAACCCATGGAATACACGACCATCACCTTCACTACCGACGGCCCCATCGGCCTGCTGACCCTCAACCGGCCCGAAAAGCTCAACGCCCTCAACCAGCCGATGATCGAAGAGCTGGACCACCTGCTCGGGATGCTTTCGGCAAACCGGGACATCCGCGTGGTGATCCTTACCGGCGCGGGCGAAAAGGGGTTCTGCTCGGGGCTGGACATGAGCGAGGCCGCCGCCCAGCTCTTCGAGACGACGCCCGACGTCATCTATTATTACCAGACGCGGACGTCGCTCCTTTTTTACAAGATGCGGCGCATCCCCCAGCCGATCATCGCCGCCGTCCACGGGGCCGCGGCCGGCGCGGGGTTCAGCTTTGCGATGGCCGCCGACGTCCGCGTGGTCACGCCGAAGGCCCGCTTCAACGCGGCCTACATCAACATCGGCCTGGGGGGGGCGGATCTCTGCAGCAGCTTCTTTTTGCCCAAGCTCATCGGCACCGGCAGGGCCTACGAGTTTCTGCTGACCGGCGACTTCATGTCGGCCGAGGAGGCCAAGGAGCTCGGGTTCGTCAGCCGGATCGTGGAAAAGGAAAAACTGATGGAGACGGCCCGCGAGATTGCGGATAAAATGGTTTCCAAGAACCCGGTCGGCATCTGGATGACCAAGGAGGCCATCAACCTGAACCTGGACGGCGCATCGCTGGAGCAGGCGCTGCACCTGGAAAACAGGAACCAGGCCTTCATGATCACGGCCATGAAAGTGCCCAAGAAGTAAACCTCTCGGTTTTTTCGCGTGTCGGACACCTTTAAGAAATATTCAGACAATACCAATAACGGGGGGGCTAAACAGTCCCCCCCTGTTTTTTATCGTTTGCGCGGTTTTTCATGAAAGGCCTTTAATAATCTTGACAACCCCTTCCCTTTATTCTATCCTCATTTTTATTAGTGCAATTTAACTGTTGATAAACCAATCCACAGGAGCATTTCGATGAACACCAAGCAGATCATCGGCCTTATCCTGGCGGTCTGGGCCCTCGTGGCCTTCGTCGTTCCCGTATTAGCAGCACCCGCCGACGACGAGGCGAACGACCTCTCGGTCTACTTCCGCCCCGCCGTCCGCTTCGGCACCGACGACAGGACGCTCTTTATCCTCGATTTCCTCATCCCCGTCTACCGGGGAAACAAAGACCTCATCTTTATCAATACCAAGTTTACCCCGGACAACCGCGAGGCCTGGGAGACCAACCTCGGCGTCGGCTACCGCAGGCTCGTGCTGGATGACCGTCTCGTGGTGGGAGGGAATTTATTCTATGACCACCGCAAGACCAGGTACGGCTCGCACTTTGACCAGATCGGCCTAGGGCTTGAGGCGATGGCCGAGCCGGGCGGCGTCGGCCTGACGACCCGGTTTAACTATTACCAGCCACTCACCAGGGCAAAGCTCGGGGAAGACTTCGGCTACGTCTTTTACGGCAACGGCATCTACACCGCCGGCGTCGAGGAGCCGATGACGGGCTTTGACTACGAGGCGGGCGTGCGCATCCCCGGGATATCGGAGGTCGTGGAGACCTGGGCCTACGCGGGGGGGTATCACTTTTTCGGCTGCCATGTGCCGGACGTCAACGGGTTTTCGGCACGATTGGAGGCCATGCCGACTGACTTTTTGCGGCTTAATTTTGAATTCCGCAACGACACCGTCAACCACGACCAGTACTACGGCGAGGTGGCCTTCGAGGTGCCCTTCTCGATCGAGAACCTCGTTACCGGCAAGAACCCCTTTGAGGGCATCGGCGACGTACTGAACGGCAGCCGCACGCTCAAAGAACGGATGGTCGAGCCCGTCCGGCGCGACGTGGATATCGTCGTGCGCACCGATTATCTCTCCGGGCTTGATGCCGCCTCGGGCGATGGTGACTTCCGTGAGGGCGTGATCTTCGTGGCCGACGATGCGCCTGCCGGCGGCAACGGCTCGTTTGAGCACCCGTACAATGTGCTGGCCCTGGCCGACGGGGACGCCCGCCTGGGCAGCACGATCGGCATCGTGCACGTACTCGCGGGCGACGGAACGGGCCTTGCGGGAGAGGATTTCGCCCAGGACGGCATTACCATCTGGGGCGCGGGGGCGGCCTACCCAAAATATCCGTACATGGCCAACCTCGGGCCGGGCTGGCCGCTGATCACCTCGACGCTGACGATGGACGCCCCGAACATGACACTGCTGGGGCTGAATTTCGAACTCTCTGACGTCAGCGCCATCGAGATAGGAGCCGGCGCGGCGGGGGCGCCCTTCTCCATCTTCGGCAACCGGATATACTCCACGGGTTCCTATGGGATATACGCCTACTTATCCGGCGACCTCGGCTCCCCGGGCGCACCCGCGATCATCGCCGGCAACACGATCCTGGTCGATTCATCCGATGAAGCCGCCGGGATCCTCCTGGTAGCAAATGGGAATAGCTACGCCTCCATCCGCAACAACCGGCTTGGCGTGATCACCGACAGTATTAATAATGCGTACGGAATTTGCGTGGTAACCGTCGCGGGAGACTTTAACGGCTCCATCTCCGGAAACACGATATCCGGTATTAACAGCGAGAACTCTGCCGCATACGGGATTAACGCGCAAATCAGTGGAGACTTCACCGGCTCCATCTCCAGAAACACGATATCCGGTATTAACAGCGAGGACTTCGAAGCATACGGGATTAACGCGGAAACCGGTGGGACTTTCACCGGGGCCATCTCCGGAAATACGATATCGGGCATCAACGGCGATGCTAGAGTGGTAGGGATTTTCACGTTCGGAGACTATGTCGGCTCGATCTCCGGAAATAGGATATCCGATGTATATACCGATACGTTCGATGCATATGGGATTTGTACGTTCACCTCAGCCGGGACATTAACCGGAGCCATCTCCAGAAACGCGATATCCGGTATCAGCAGTCGGGATTCCGAAGCGTATGGGATTTGTGCGTTCATCAGCAATATGGACTTCACCGGAGCCATCTCCGGAAACACAATATCCGACATAAGCGGTTATCGTAACACATACGGGATTTTCTCATTCGTTAATCCGGGCGACTTCATCGGGACCATTTCAGGAAACACCATCAACGGCGTTAGCACCTCCGGCGCCGTTGATGTCTACGTCTACGGGATTTACGGTGGGGCGTACGGTGATTTTCTCGGCGACATTTCCGGTAACACCGTCGGCGGCGTCAGCGCCTCCGACACCCATCATGCCTACGCCTACGGGATTTTCGGTGGGGCGTACGGTGATTTTCTCGGCGACATTTCCGGTAACACCGTCGGCGACGTCAGCGCCTCCGACGCCGATGAGGCCGACGCCTGCGGGATTACCGGTAACGCGAACGGTGGTTTTCTCGGCGACATTTCCGGAAACACTATCAGCGGCGTCAGCGCCTCCGGCGCCCATTATGCCCACGCCTGCGGGATTCGCGGTAGGGCGTACGGTGATTTTCTCGGCGCCATTATAGACAACTCCATGGAAGTTTCCTCAGGAGACGAAGCGTACGGACTGTTGTACGCGGTTGTAAACGGAGGCTCCCTTGGGACCGCCTCGTCGCCGCTGGTCTTTACCGGCAACAGCGGGACGATCCACGCGCCGGCGGCCTACATGGCCTGGCTGGAGACATCTAATCCGGGGGCAAGCAACGTCTATATCGGAAGCGGTAAGAGAGGCATGGGCGATAACGATTTCGTCTCGTCGGCCATCTGGAGTGGCAACTACCCCTGGACGGGCGGCCCGATCTGGGCCACCGGAGGCGGGAGCTTTATCAATCCGTAGGGGATTGGGATATAAACCAGCATGACATGAAACGAAGGGGGGGCAAAACGCCCCCCTGTTTATTTATCCACCCGGTTTTGGCACGTCTCGGAAAATCGCCCGGGGCTTCGTTGAAAACCGGCCGTGTCGCCGCTCCCAACGCCGCTGTCGAATCTGTCTGCCAGTTTACGTAAACGGAAAGCACGTATCGTAACTATTTTCTTTGACAAACCCTCCAAAAAATGATACGTCATTCATTATTTGTATCGGTTTCTCCCACTCTACGACGGATTCATACGGGGCGGAAAACCGGACGAAACACAAACACCAATCGGAAACACGGGTCATGTAAACCGCCGATACACACCCTGATATACAACAACAATTCCCACTATTTTTCTATTCATCTTATATAACGCCGACACGGGAACGGTCGAGAAAGGACAAAAAATGGCATACGACATATTTACCGACGAGCATGAACAGTTTCGGACGCAATTATCCAAATTCCTGGCAGAGCGGGTGACCCCGTTTGTCACGGAATGGGAGGCAAAGCGCGAAATCCCCCGCAGCATCTGGAACGAGCTGGGGCAGATGGGTTTTCTCGGTTTCTGCTGCGATCCCGCCTACGGCGGCCTGGGCGTCGACCCCCTCTTTCGGGTGGTCATGGCCGAAGAGCTGGGCAAATGCGGCTGCCTGGGCTTTGCGGTATCGGTGGCGGTCCATAACGATATGTCCACCACCTATCTTGCCGACCTCGGCACGGACGAGCAGAAGAAGCGCTGGCTTTCCCCCTGCATCGAGGGAAGCTCAGTCTGCGCCATCGCCATCACCGACCCCGGCGCGGGCTCCGACGTCGCGGGGATAGCCACGGCCGCCGAAAAAAAGGGCGACGCGTATGTCCTCAACGGGCAAAAGACGTTTATCACCAACGGCCACTACGCCGACGTGATCGTCGTGGCGGCCAAGACAGACAAGAAGGCCGCCCCCCCCCACCGCGGGATATCGCTGTTTGTCGTGGAAAAGGGCACGCCGGGGTTGACCACCCAAAAGCTCGAAAAGATCGGGTGCCACGCCTCGGACACCGCCGAGCTCTTCTTTGACGACGTGAAGCTTTCGGCCGATAACCTCCTCGGGAAAGAGGGCCAGGGTTTCTACGCCCTGATGGCAAAACTCCAGCTGGAACGGCTGATCCTTGCCGTCGAGGGGCTCGGGGCGGCCCAGTACGTCCTGGACAAGACCGTTGCCTACGCCCGGGAGCGTAAGGCCTTCGGAAAGACTTTAACCGGTATCCAGGTGATCCGCCATAAGCTGGCCGATATGGCCACGGCCGTCGGCCAGGCCCGGGCATTTGCCTATGACTGCGCCGGGCGGTTTGCCCGGGGGCAGGACGCCGTCTGCGAGATATCGATGCTCAAGGCCTCCGTGGGAGAGATGACAAACCGCCTCGTGTATGACGCGACGCAGATCCACGGCGGGTACGGCTACATGGCCGAATATGACGTCGCCCGGATGTACGGCGACCTGCGGTCGCTTTCCATCATCGGCGGCACCACCGAGATCATGAAGGAGATAATCGCCCGACGAATGGGGTTATAGCCTCTTTTTCGCGGAGGACACCGGGGCGGGACGGATCGGGCCCTGTGCCTGAATCCGGACAAGTCAGATAATCGGGACGCACGATCCGCCCGGGCATCATCGCGGACGTCATCCGCTAAAGCCAATCCAAGACGATTATTATAAGGGAGCCTAAATTATGAGAAAAGTTTTTGTTGTGGGCGGCGCGCAGTCACCGTTTACCGTCGCCCAGCAAAAGACGCAGGTCGAGCTCTTCTCGGAGGTCTCGATGGAGGCGATGGCCGCCTCAAACGTGAAGTCAAAGGATATACAGGCCATCTTCATGGGCAACGTCTTGGGGGATTTCTCCGAGGGACAGGCAATGGTCCAGGCGTTTGCCGCAGACAACATCGGGTGCGCCGGTATTCCGGCCAACCGCTACGAGGGGGCCTGCGCATCGGCCTCCGTGGCCGTCCGGGACGCATTCATCTGGGTGGCCTCGGGATTTTATGACATCGTCCTGGTGGGAGGGGTCGAGCGGGCGGCCAGCCTCGGGACACCCCTGGCAACACGGACGTTTGCCATGGCGTCTGACAGGAGCTACGAGTTCCCGAGCGGATTGACGTTTCCCGCGGTCTTCGCAATGCTCGCCCACCTCTATGCCAAGACCTACGACAAGCCGCTGGAGCAGGTCAAGGAAGAGATGGCCACGGTTTCCGTACAATCATACAAGCACGGCATCCATAACGAGAAGGCCCAGATGAGGAAAGAGGTGACCATGGAACAGGTGCTCTCCTCGTTTGTGGTCTCCACGCCGTTGCAGCTTCACGACTGCTGCCCGTTTTCGGACGGGGCCGCCGCCGTCATCCTCGCTTCCGAGGACGTGGTCAAGAAGCTCACCGCAAAACCCGTCCAGATCACCGGGGTGGGACAGGCCTCCGCGGGGCCGCTGCACGGCCAGAAGAAGACCCTGCCGCGGATCTATTCCCGCGAGCTTTCGGTAAAGCAGGCCTACGACATGGCCGGCATAGGCCCCAAGGATATCGACGTCTGTGAGCTGCACGACTGCTTTTCCATCGCCAGCCTGATTGCCGCCGAGAGCCTCGGGTTCTTCGAATACGGAAAATCGGGAGAGGCGTGGATAGAGGGACAGGCCGACATCGGCGGAAAGGTCGCCATCAATCCCTCCGGCGGCCTGAAATCCCGGGGGCACCCGATCGGTGCGACCGGCGCCGCCCAGGTGTACGAGATATTCAGGCAGCTGCGGTCCGAGGTCGAACCCCAGCGCCAGGTTCCCGACGCCAAGATCGGGATGACCGATACGCTGGGAGGCGACGGGGGGACACTGGTCAACATTATCATGAAGAGGGGTTGGTAACATGGAATACAAACTTACCTTTGAGGCCTACAATAAGGCTCTCAAGAAAAATAAGCTCCTGGGGCTTACCTGCAAGGACTGCGGGACGATAACGGCGCCGCCCAAAATGGTATGCTCCGAATGCGCCGGGACCAACCTGGACATCGTCGAGCTCTCGGGAAAGGGGACGATCAAGACCTTTACCCTCAACAATGTGGCGGCCGAGGGCAGAGAATGCGAAGCCCCCTACACCATCGTCCTGGTGGAGCTTGCCGAGGGACCCTGGATCATGGGAAATCTTATGGTCATCGATCCGGCCGTGGTGACGATGGATCTTATCGGCAGGCCCGTATCGATGGGTAAGCTCGGCCCGAAGGTGTTTCCCGGGGATAAATACTCGGCCGGCGATTCGGCCCGTCCCCTGTTCAACCTCGAATCGTAGGGCTTGATCCGCCGGCTCCGGGCATACACGGTCCGATATGCCGCCGCCCCGGTGAGCACGGCCTCGATCCGCCATACGCTCTGAATTTCATCCGATAGCAGCATCACGGGGCCGGGGGAACACATCCTCCGGCCTCGAACCGATTGTCCGGCGTCTGGGCCTGTTTCATATCGATCTCGGCCGCAGGGCCGCGGCAGAGTACGGATTCTCCGAGCCGTCTCCCGAGGAGACGGAATTTCCACCCGGTTGCGGGCCGAAGGGGCGATTCTTTATTTTTATGGACAACCGGTATACGAATGTGATACAAAACAACACAAATAGTTAGTCCCTCGCACGGCTGTTATCCCCTCAGAAACGCGCCCTCATAAACGCGTATATTGTCGTCATAAGGCATCGTCATAAGGCCGGCCGGGGCAACATGGATACTATCGGCCGAGCAGCTTCTTCTATGGGTACCGATGGACCAAAAACCCGTACAGGTAAAGATTCGATACAACTCGCCCGAGGCCTTTGTCGGCCAATACCTCAAGTACATCATTAACTCCACCTTCCAACTTACCTCCTCCCAGGCCCCCGACATCGGCACCCCCATTGAATTGACGATCATAATTCCCGGGTTCGACGACCCGTTTGTGATCGGCGGCTGGGTGACGTCGGTCGTTTCCCTGGAGGGTGAGAAAGATGCCCCGCCAAAACGGGGGGTCACGATCCGATTCGATGCGATACAGGCCGAACGAATCGAGCGGCTTACCAAGGCCCTGATTCGAAACGATACCTACCGCCGTCTGCTCGAACCGGCAAAAACCGCCGACGGCAAACCGACCCGCGGTGCCGGCGACCTATCGGGCGGCGATTCTATCGGCGCCGCGGCGCCGCAGACGGACCCCCTTTCCGGCGGATTAACGCTGCCGCCGCAGGATCGCCGTTTCGAGTGGCTGCGAAAGGTTATCAGAGACCGCGACTCGGTCCCCCGCGCGGCGCGTAAACAAGATGCCGCCCCTCCTCCCGTCGTCTCGACCGTCGATCGGGTGCGCCGGGAATTCGCGCCCCAGGAGCGCGAGCGGATGCAGCCCGTGGCCGTGTTTATTCTCAACCTCGTCAAGGCGATGCTCCGTTCGGGCTACTACGCTCCGGAACACCCCGGCAGCAAAAAGGCGAAGGAAGGCATCTATACCGATTTTAAGGTCGCCGCAGGCGACCGGTCCGATATCACCCTTACCAGCCAGGAAACCCAGGGGCGATTCGATGTGCTGGTCTCCGGCATTCTCGACGACCAGGTAAGCCTCAGGGGTCTCGTCGGGATCGAACAGGCCGAGATATACATGCCCAAGCTGAAGGACTATTTCTCCCGAAAGAACCTCGTCAGCTTCTCCATGAAACGGGACCTCCCGCTGGCACATTTCGAGGATTTCATCGACATCATGAGCGATCCCATACGCGACCGGGGCACGGAGGGAGAGGTCGGGAGCCTCCTGACCTCGGCGCTGGTCGATCGGGGCATCACCGAGGTTTCGACCATATTCGTAGACGACATGATTATCTTTGAGCTCAAGCTGCCCTGGCGGGTGGAGATGGCCATACAACGGCTGGCCAAAGACCTGAAGGTCCTGCCGATGTTCAAGGACAAGACGGCCGAAGAGATTCAGGACATCAAAATCCGAATCATACAGGACATCATGCGGCCCCTGCGGGAGCCCCATATGCTCAAAGACATCGTCGTCAACGCCCACGTCATCGCCCGGCACGTGGCGGCCGTCGACACGGAAGAGCTCGAACAGACCATCGTCAAGACCTTCCCCATGGAGATCCTTCTGCCGACGTCCCAGTATGTCTTCGACGAGCTCACCCGGCTCAAGGAAGAACTGGTCCAGAAACCGGGACACACGGGACTGGCCAACCGGCTTGAGAGCGTAAAACGAATCCTGAAATGGATATCATCCAGGGTTTTGGCCGAAAACCTGGAAGCGAGCAACACCTTTTTCGAGCAGCTCTATTTTCAAAATATATTGAAGTATGACGAGCTGCCCGATCCGATCAAGGATCATGTCAATACCCTCATGTTGGTCAAAGACTACCAGGAGAGTCACGACTTTTATATAGAGAAGTTCGTCGGCACCAACAAACAGGACGATATCCTTCTGTTCCTGCGGTTATTCAGGCGCATCCTTCCTTTTCTCCTGGAACAGCGCCAATACAATCTTATTTCATTCTTTAACAGGGCGGTGCTTTCCAAATTTCATGATCATCCCGAATATCGAAATAGTGAGATTGTGCCGCTGCGCACACCGATTCAATTTATCTGGAAAGACTCCATCAATATACTGGGCGGACTTTTTGAAGAAGAGACAAAAGAGGCGCGGGACGCGGTCGAACGGATCGTTAAGCTGCTGGGACCCGCCGGAGTCTCGATCCTGGTCCACGTCATTATAGAGAGCCAGAACAAGTATGCCCGCAGGAGCGCCGTTGAGACGCTCATCGGCATGGGGGATATCGGACGTGCCGCGATAATCAAGATTCTCACGAGCACCGCCAACAACTGGTACGTCTATCGAAACGCCCTGCTGGCGTTTTCACGTCTGGGACGCCCCGGCGAGGCACAACTGGTAAATCGTTTCCTTTCCCACGATAATCCACGGGTTCGCGAGGAGGCCCTGGCCACCACCTGCGTATTGGAGGGACCGGCCGCCGAGCCGAAACTCATCAAGGCGCTCTCCGATTACGATCTGGGGGTTCGTCGTCGTGCGGTAACGTGTATCGGCGGCATTCCGCTCACGTCCCAACGGGCCGTTTCGGCACTGGTGGCGGTGCTTTCCATCGACGAGGAGACCTTCCTCAAACAGAAGCAGGCCCTCATCGAATTAAAGGTCGAGGCGGTCAACGCGCTATCGTTGATTGGAAACCGATCGGTGGGTGACGGCAGGATGGTCGAGGAAGTCCTCCTCGATCAGGTAATGCCCGAGAAGAAATGGGGGAAGAAAATCCTGGAAAGGATTACTCCCGTATTAAAGAAAAAGAACCAGGACTATATCCTCCAGACCGCCGCCCTCAAGGCCCTCTGGAAGGTGGGCACCGATAGGGTTCTGCCGGGACTCGCCGAGTTTGCCGCCAAGGCCGATACGGTTATGGTCAACCGGGCCAAGGAGACCATTCGGCAGATACAGATGAGGGGGCGGGGGCGTCCCGAAAACACGCCGGCCTGACCGCCGCCCCGATCGGCCGGAACTTCGGAACGAGGGGCCTCCCGATCGACACCTCAGCCTTCCCGCCCAACACCCGGAGGGCGGCCCGGCCCCCCTTCTGCCGACGGAGGGTCGGTACGGCGCCGTTCCCTCACCCTTTCATAATTTCGATGAACCGCTCGAGCTTTCCCTTATTCTTTAAAATCGTCATCCCCATATCCCGGACGGTGGGGGCAATACCCGGCCGGATTTCCCTCTCACGGAGGGATATCGCCTCCGTCGGGCAGGCGCTCACGCAGACCCCACAACCGATGCACCGATCGACTGTCACCCGGGCGGCGTCGTTCTCGATCTCGATAGCCCCCATGGGGCACCGCTCGTCCCCGCAGGCGCCGCAACCCGTGCACAGATCGCCGTCGATTTCCGCAAAAAAGGAGCTGGGGGCAAATGCGTGGGGTATGTTGAGCTGGGTCCTGCCCCTGAGCACCGTGCAGCAGCAGGGACAGCAGTTGCAGATCAGGTTCCCCCGGTCGGCGCTGTTATTGGAGGTGTGGACAAGGCCCGCGTCCGCGGCCGTCTTGAGCACGCGGTAGGCCTCCTGCCTATCGATGGCGCGGGCATATCCCCGCTCGGCCAAAAACTGTGCCGTGGGGCCGAAGATGAGGCAGACCTCCCGCGGCTTGTCGCACGCGTTTACGCTCACCCGGCAGGCACAGTCGGTCACGGCGATGTAGGAGGCACCGTCAACCAGGGAACGCGCCAGCTCATAAGGCAGGATATCGCTCTTGTCTTCAATGGTCTCCTGGACGGGCACGACGCGCATGAGGGGCGTGTCGGTCCCGGCAAACTCGCTGCCGAGGGCCTCGTGGTGGTATTGCTGCCAGAGTCTGCCCAGCTTCTCATGAACCGGCTCCCCTCCGCCCTTCATAAAAGGAAACTCGAAGAGGCCGGGGATCGTCGGCAGCAGCGCATAGGCGGTCGTCCCGTCTTTCGTCCGGCTCTGGATAACGGCCTTATCGGCCAACCCTTCCAGGAGCCGCTGGGCGGCCTCCTGGGTAAGTCCCGCTCTGTCGGCCAGGTCCGCCACAGTCCTGAACGCAAAGCTCATCTGCACCGCGAGGGCGGCCTCCTCCGGCGAAAAGAGAATCCTCAGAATCTCGTCAAAGGCCGCCGATTTCGGCGCCCCCGATGGATGCGCGTCGAGGATTTCCCGTAAACGTTCATAGGTATCCATCACTCCTCCAAGAAGGTATGTTGTTCCAACCCGAAGACGCGCCGCGCGTTCTCGTGGAGAAAGAGGCGCGTCGTCTCATCATCAAGACCAAGGATGCCGAGATCGGCCAGGCACATCGATGCCGTAATCATCGGGTAATTCGTGCCGAAGAGGACCTTCTTACGGCCGTTTTTTTTCATATACGTGACAAGCTCCGGCGGAAAACGGCGCGCGGTGTAAGCGGACGTATCGATAAAGACATTCTCGTGCTTGGTGGCCACCGCGATCATTTCTGTTGTCCAGGGGTATCCGATGTGCCCGCAGACGATCACCAGCTCCGGAAAATCGAGTGCCGCCTCGTCTATATAAGGGATGGGCCTCCCCGGCTCGGAGGGACACAGCGGCCCGGTGTGTCCGACCTGAAGGCAGACCGGAATCCCCAGATCGACGCAGGCCGCAAAGAGCGGATAGTAACGGCGATCGGTGGGCGGGAGGTTCCAGAGCCACTGGACGATCCGCAGGGCCCGAAAACCGAGATCGTTAACGCATCGTCTCAATTCCCTGACCGCCTCCATAGGACGATAGAGATTGACGGAGGCCACCCCGATAAAGCGGCTTGGGTTGCCCGCCACGATCTGGGCCGTTTCGTCGTTGGATATCAGCGGTCCCTGCGGCCCCTCCCAGGCACAGATGAGCCCCGCCCCCACCCCCGCCTGATCCATGGCGTCGATCGTAAGTTGGACCGGAATCTCCGCCTCTACTTTTTTTCCCCCCGTCCAGCGGCGCAGCGAGTCGAACATGGGCTGGTTGATGAACCGCATCGTGGGGTGCTGCATCCAGGTATCGATGATAGGGTACGCCCGTTTCATCAGGACACCTCCTCCAATCGGCGATTACGGCGCCGTTCGCTTTTGCTTTTCCTCGTAATCGACGAGATTGACCAGGATACGCCTGAGCTTATCCTCGAGATCCTCGACCTCGTCCCGGCCAAACCCGGACAGGCTGATACCCATCATCTCTTCGGACACCTTCGTATAGGTTTCCTGAAGCGATCGATCCTTTTGAGTCAGTCGGATGAGGATTTCTCGTCGATCCTGCTCCGAGGGGACCCGGACCAGGAAACCCCGTTGTTCGAGACGGTCAATCATACTGGTGAGGGTCGATTTGGAAAGCGACGTCTGCCTGGCCAGTTCCTGAATAGGAACGTTATCGTTTTTCCAGAGGGCAAACAGGATTCTTCCCTGGGCCGGAGAGATCTCACAGAGGTCGTATCTCCGAAGGATCGTTTCAAAGATCCTTCCGGACGTCTGGTGTATCCGGGCGATCAAAAACGCCCCCTCGTATTTCACGTTCATCCCCATATGGCGGCCCCTTTTGTCGATTGAAGCGCTCTAAACAGCGCTAATTAGTATTATTTCGTACTATCCTGAATAAGACTATTTTCACGGCAATTTGTCAAGAAAAAACGCCCCGACCTCATCTCTTCTTTATCCCGACCGGCCGTCTCGTTCGAAATCTTTTTCATTTCTCCATTTATTTGGTTCAAACATTTCTCGATAATACGATGGCATCATCGTTTTCAAGACTATTGGTCTGGATTTATTGCGGAAATATAGATATAATGGATTTCCGATCTGCCCTGACTGAAACGTATACGGGTATCGGTGTTCCCGCCGATCGGCTTGTCAAACGGTCCGTCCATCCGATAGAGGCCCCAATCGCCCCTTCCGGAAGAGGTCGATAATGCGCGTAGGGCTAACAGGACGTCACCTCATTACTTTTCGATCCTCGCTCCTGTTCCTCGGCCTGGTCCTTCTCTTTCACCCGGCGATGGTTACGGTCATCCTCAAGGACGAAACCCTTTTGGCTTCGTTCGGTACCCTTGCCGCGCCGGTGGAGACGCTGCCGGCCACGAGAAAGGCCGTTACTACGCTTCCCAGCGAGATCCGCGGCGATGCCCCCCCGCAACACCGCAGCAAACCGACGGCGGATAAAACCGTTGTCATTCACGCTCCATTCTGATAGATTTAGGGGCGGCGGGAAAAAAGCCCCCGCACAGGCCGGAACAAGACCATATATTTCGAAGATAGTGGGAAGGTTATAAAGAAGAGCGCGATAGCGGCCCCGAACGGAACGGCCGCCAAAATGGATCATCGAGCCCGGCGCGCGGAAGCCGTCCATACGGGTCAAACCGCGTGCGTTCCCCGATGAGGAGGCGAGAAAACTCCCTACCGAGAAAGCGTCCCATGCGGCCTCACGAGAGCGACTCGCCGGCCCGCCGCCGTTTACAGGGGGTTATCGTCGTTACGTCGATCATATGACAGGGAGACGAAGACAGCATATGGGAAAATACGATACCTACAGGCAGGCGGTGCTCGAGGCGAGCCTCTGGCTCTCACAACACGGATTCTTCGGGTCGATAAGGGGAACGGGCGGCAATGTCTCGGTCCGTATCGAGGCCGGTTCACTCATGGCGGTCACCCCGTCGTCGATAAAATACCATGAGCTTGTGACGGAAGATATCTGCATCGTCGATTTGAACGGCGACGTCGTCGAGGCAAAGCGGGCCCCGTCGGTGGAAACGGGGATGCACGCTGTCATCTACCGATCCCGGCCCGACGTCAACGCCGTCGTCCATACCCATCAGATCTTCGGCAGCGTCTTTGCCCTGGTCAACCACCCCATTCCCGCCCTCTTCGACGAGGTCTCCTTTACCCTCGGACCCACGGTGGAGATAGTGCCGTACGGCCTTTCGGGGAGCACCGATCTCGTCAATAACGTGGCGGGTAAGCTCTCCAACAACGCTAACGCCTACATCATCCAGAATCACGGTATCATTGCCCTCGGTAAAGACCTCGACAGGGCGATGCTTGCCGCGGAGCTGCTCGAAAAGGTCGCCCATATCTACTGCCTGGCGCTGGCCACGGGAAAGGCCGTTACCATGCTTCCCGTCGAGACCCGGGAAATGGCCCAGGGGATGCGCAGCTACGAGGCGGCCGAGGCACAAAAGAAAAGAGACAAAGAATAAGGGGGACGCTTTCGCGCGTCCCCCTTCGTTCGGCCCGTCTATACCGGCGGCTCATCGACGACCGCTATTTTTTATCCGTCTTGTCCTTCGACTCCTCATCCGTGGCCCGTTTCATATACTCGTCGAAGGCCGCCTTTCCCTCGTCCCGCCAGAACCGCTTGTAGTTATGCCACCATTTCATCGTGCCGTTGAAATCCTTTCCGTTGTGCATATCTCCGCAGCTATAACGATGGTACTTGAAGCGATCTCCCCACGTCCTCTTGTCGTATGGCCGGTATCCCCACGAACCCGGCCCGATGGTTCCCAGGACGAGCCTGGCCAGCACCATCAGACCGAAGGCCTGCCAATAGGTGATCGGGCCGAGACCGAAGAGACCGGGCATAAGCCAGTTCCAGAGCCATACGACCGCAAATGCGAGCACCAGGGCAAATGCCATGACAAAAAAGAGGCGCGCAAACATCATCGGGAAAAAGTGCATGGCCATGGCGGCATTGTTGCGCTTAGTTGTCCGGCTCTTTTCCGTAACGCTGTCATTATTCATTATTTTCCTCCCATTCTTCCTCGAGGTCGGCCAGTGCACCGGCGATCTTGGCCAGCGCCCGGCTTTTTCGCGATAACAGGGTCCCTATGGGGACCCCCCATTCTTCCGCTAATTCCTTAAAGGTCCTTTCATGCAATTCCGTTTCGACCACGACCGCCTTCTCATCATCTCCAAGGGATTCCATCACCGCCGCAATTCTTATTAGGGTTTCCTTGCCGGATAACTCGTCAAAGGCGTCGGGAGCCGCGTCGGCCAGGAGCGATGCAAGAGACAGCTCCTCATCGTCGGCGAGGGCGGCGTCAATCGAGACCATGTTCCGTTTCTTCCTGAACAAATCGATAACCCTGTTTCTCAGTGCCCGATATACATAGGCCGACAGGTCCTCGATGGGCTGGCTGAGGTCAAACTGCCGCAGGACACTCTCCAGGACGTCCTGAACCACGTCTTCGCTGTCCCGATCGGCCGCGTCGCTGATAAGCCCCCTGACGTAGTGGACCAGCCGATAGCGTTCCGCCTTCCAAAAATCGATGAGATGCTGTCTGGTCACACTCGTCTCCATAGTTTGTAAGACGTTGGGCCGTCCGTTTTATTGCAGCAGGGCTTAAAAGGGCACTAACGACGGCCCGGCATCCCATTGTACCGTAAAAACGCCGATTCGTCGGCGCAAAAGAAGGAGAATTTCGACGACGCCCGCCCCGGTTTGACGGGTCTCAGCATAAATCGGGATCGTATGACGGATCAATGCCTCGCCGTCGCATCTCTGCCGGTTTTTGTCGAGTTTTTGAGGGATGAGGGGGATTGTCTTTATACTATTCGGGGGAGCGGCCCTTTCGCAGCCGGCGGAGGCTCCGTCCTAAAAGGGTGGATTCACCGATATCCGGGGGGGCACACGACGGGATGATAAACGGTCTCTTGAAAATTTGCGTCCAGTCCATAATCGTTTCCAATGAAGAGGTGTGGGCGCACGCACCTTCGCCCACAGTACGTAACAAAACAATAGGGTAACTTACTAAAAAATATCGTTCCTGTAGGCCTTTATGAGCGCGCTCGTGGCGTGCTGGGTATAGTCATTTCGCAGGTCGACCTTTCTGAGCGATGCTCGAAATCCGCCGACTGCGCGTTTCGGATTCTTTACCCAGAAGGCGTTTTCAGGGGTAAATTGCGTCTGGAGGACAAACCGCATACCATTCTCTATCGAATTTCGGTATTTTCTGCTATGCCGCTTGTTTTCGAACAACCGGGCCGTCCGGTAGGCGTCGTTGATGCCCTCCATGTAGCTGGCAGTGGAGTTGCCGGGGTTTTCCTTCTTAAATCCCCCTATCTTGTCGGGGTAGGCGTCCCTGAATATCTGATAGGTATTGATGAGCCAATCGTTCATCTCGTAGACGAACGACTCCAACTCGGCATCCTTTTTGTGACGGGCCAGGAGAAAATAGGTCTGGGTATGCCACGGGATAAACGCGGTATTCTTGTTTCTTCTCCAGTAATCCCGGTAGTAGGGGAATGCCTGTGCGACCGATTCGGCCAGGCGCGTATCACCGGTCACGTCAAACAACCGCATGAGGGAGAGCATCGCCTCCCCCGGGTAATAATCGATGCCGCTGACCTTGCCGTCAAAGGACGTAACGTAGGAGCCGTCCGGCCGCTGAAGGGAGACAATCCCGTCTGCAAGCCTGCCGGCCGTCTCGAGCGCCCCGGGATAATCGGGCTGCCTGATTAGGGAAAGTATCATGAAGGCGTTGTACGGTATCTTCGCGTCGCCGTTCAGGTCAAGGTACGAGTAGTCTCCCGTCTGTTTGATCTTTGTCATATAGTGGTCCGTCGTACCCCGAATCAGGCCGCCGAGAGAATCATCGCCAAGGAAATCGTTGAGCTCGGGCAGGATATAGAGGACCGCCAGGTTTCGCACCTCGTTGGTATCTTTTGAATACTTATTCGTGACGGGATAGTAGAGATAGTTGATCCGTTTGGTCTTCGGGTCGACATTGTTCAAAAACCAGTCCCGGGCCAGCGCCAGGCGCCTGTGTATAAGCTCGTTTGACATATCCTCGTCGGAGACCAAAATCGAGTATCGATAGAGGTCGTGGCTGACGCCGGTGCGTTTACCCTTAAACGTGAGCATTTCGGACATCGATATCTTAGTCCGAGGATCCTTATAGGCATCTGACGGGAGACCCGCTTTCTTTGACAGTTTTTTAAGGGAGGTCTCAAGGCCCCAGTTGGCTGTAATCGGCACATTTTCGAGGTACCAGGCGTGTTTCCCGTCGAGTTCGAGCTTAAACGCATGAACCCCCGGCTCGATCTTTTTTTTCAGGTACGACAGGTCGGTTTTGCGCAGGGGGACGATATCCCTGTTGATGTGAACCACGAGTTCGAGGTCTCCCACGTCCTTTTTGCCGATCTCGTCAATGAACCGGTTATCCTGAAGGCTTCTTGTCGTCGCCGTCTTGAGGGCTGCCAGAAACGCCCCCCCGGTCCCGGGAGAGGCCACGGTTCTCCCTTTGCAGGCGATCACCTTTCGATCCTTCAGGAACGCGACCCACACCATCTTGAATTCGTCGCCCGAAAAACGGTGGGAGAGCACGGGCGTGACAACGCCGACGGTTTTATCAAAGCTGTGATCGATGAGGGCAAAGACATAATCGAGGATGCGGCGCTTGTCCTGGTCGACGAAATCCGGCGTCGTCAGGGCGGCGGTCGCCTCGACCGGGCGGGAGGTAATCAGGTACGCAGATGAGACCATTGCCCCGACAAAGGTTCGGCGGGTAATGAATGGATTCATGATAACTTCTCCCGTCCTCTATATATTGACGATAGCCAAAACATCGCGTTTCGAGAAGATCAGGAAGACAGCTTTTCGGGCGGTATAATAAGCGTTATTTATTAGTGTATAGTCCCGGGGATTATACGTCAAACGAAAAATGTCCGTCTATCGGCCGATTACGGCCGGTGCGGGATCGATGCCGGTCGCCGATCGAGGGCCTTCTTTCCCTCGGGTACCGGCAAACAGCGATAAAATGGGGTCTATCCCGCATAAAACAGTTGACATAATAGAATACTCATTCTAATATAATCACGTAATGGGAAGAAACGCACGATTCACCGACGATCAGTTCCTGGACGCGGCGCTTGCCGTCCTGTCCGAGCAGGGGCCCCAGGGCGTCACGATGTCGGCCATCGGCCGACAAATGGGCGCCCCGATCGGCTCACTGTACCACCGCTTCCCCTCCCGGGATCACCTGATGGCCCGGCTTTGGCTTTCAATTGTCGAATCGTTTCAGGAGGGATTCCTTAAGGCCCTGGCGACAGGCGACGGCCTCTCGGCCGCCCTCCACACGCCGCGCTGGGTCAGGGAGCATCTCAACGAGGGAAAGGTCCTGCTGCTGTTCAGGCGCGAGGAGCTGATGGCGGGGCAATGGCCCAAAGAGATGAAAGAACAGGCGACGGCGCTGGGCCAATATCTGGCCGACGGCGTCTCCGCCTTCGTGCGGGGGCACTTCGGGCGGGTTACCGCCGAGACGATGCGGACCGCCCGGTTTGCCCTCATCGACGTCCCCTACGGGGCCGTGCGGCCCCATCTCGAGCGGGACGAAGCACCGCCGCCCATCGTCGACCGGCTGATCGAAAAGACCTATCGTTGTATCATGGGAGGTAGTGATGAAGATATGGAACGTGCATGAACGGCGGCTTGACGCCCCGCCCGAACGCGTCGGGGCGATCCTGGACACTCTTTCGAGTAAGGGCGATCGATTGTGGCCACACGACAACTGGCCCCCCCAACAGTTTGATAAACCGCTCGGTGTCGGGGCGCGAGGGGGTCACGGACCGGTGCGCTACGCGGTATCGGCCTACGTGCCCGGCAGGATCGTCGAGTATCGGTTCGACGGGACGGGGCTTACGGCCGGCTGGGACGGAAGGCACCTCTTTGAGGCCATTCCGCGCAGATCTCATGTAATCCTCCGCCACACGATTGACGCGGCGGCCGATCCGAAGACGTGGCTCACCTGGTTTTTCATGGTCAGGCCGATGCATAACGCCCTCATGGAGGACGCGCTCGACCGCGCCGAGTCCCGCCTTGGCATCGGGCCGAAAAAGCCGGCCCGGTGGGGGTGGTGGGTGCGGTTCATGCGCCGGATGGCGGCAAAGAAGGCCGCCGAGTCGACCGGAAAATCGGCGTAGACCGGGGCGGCGTAGGCCGGGGCGCACTTTCTATTGTGCCGGCACCAGCTCCGACGCGGGAAACGGGTCCCCGTGGGAAGGATAGATCGTCACCGCCCCGAACTCCTGCAAGCGCTCCCAGCTTGCATAGACCTGGTCGATGTCCTTGATGTAGATCGGCCGGTGCTGGATCCCGCAGACGCCGAAGAAGTTCATTGCCACGTCCCCCGCGAACGCGCTCCCGTCGGCGGTCACCACCGAGATGGAATCGTCCGTATGGCCGGGAGTAGAGAGGATCACCCCGTTGACGCCGATACGCCTCAGGATATCTCCATTATCAACGCCGATGACGAGATCCGTTTCCCGGGGCACGAAGGGGGGGAACACGAACTCGTGAAACCCGGAGAAAACCGAGAAAACCGTCTTGACGCACCCGTTTACCGGCCGCATATCCTCCACAGACGCGCCGGCCGCCAACGGACCCAGGGCCTTCTCGTGGACGATGACGACCGGATTGTGGTTTTTGACGAACTCGGCCGCGAACCCCGCGTGGTCGTCGTGGTGGTGGGTGAGCAAGAGGTATTTCACGTCTGCGGGATCGATGCCGATCTTTCCGGCCTCCGTGAGATATTTTTCGTAGTCACCGGGGTACCCGCAGTCGATCTGGAGCCACCCACCCGTACACGGGATGAAGTAGATGTTCGTGAAGCCGACCTTGACGGATTTCACGGTGTTGTCCGTTGGTACTTCCGCGCATCCCATTAACATAGTCCCCAGGACGAGAATAAAAACCGCCATGGCGGAAAAAGCCACAACGGTACTCACTCGACACCATTGTATAGCGCCTGTTTTACCAAACGACGCCGCTTCATGCCGTACGTAATCCTGTCTCTTTATTGTCTTCATAACATCCTCCATGATCCGTGAAGAAACGCCCTCACCACCCCACTACCGACCCCCACCACCCTCTTCGTTTTACAGATAAACCTTACTCACCTTCATATTGAGCGATTCTTCCGTCTCTCCTTCCCCCTGCAACTTCATCGGCCAGAGGGCCCTCAGGTCGTTTATGCGCAGTATGCCCTCCGGGCACGCGGCCACACACCCGAGACACACGATGCACCGCTGCCGATCCGCCTCGCCCTTCTGGACGTCCATCGCCCCCGTCGGGCATACGTCCCCGCATTTCATGCACATGCTGCATTCCATTCCGTCTCTTGTGGGCAGCTGGGTTACCGCAGCGAATCTGAAAAGCTCAAAATTGTCCAGCGCCTCCTCCGAATGGGCCGTTTTTTCGAGATCTCCGAGCACGCCCGGGTCCTCTCCGGTGAACCTCCGATAGGTCTTTTCCGCAAACAGGCGCGCGACTGCAAAATCATCATCGTTGGGGCGGTCTGCCATCGCGGCCCACCCCCCAAGGTTGAAGGTATGTTTGCCGAGAAACTCGGCGCTGGAGACCACGGAAAACCCGCTTGCCGCCAGGATTTCCCTGGTGGAATGGTGCGTCGGATGCACAGAGAACCCGCCGTAGGTGAAAAACATCGCGGCCTTTCTCCCGCCACCGGCAAGCCCCCCCAGCCATTCCCGCACGACGCGCGGCGCCCTGTTGGAGTGTATCGGCGCCCCGATCACAAAGGCGTCGTATCCATCCAGTGTCATTTGCTCCTTTCGAGATTCAACGGGCGTTATATCGGAACAAACGACCTCGGCGCCGAGGTCAGCGAAACGGTCCCGGATGACACGGGCGACGCTTTCCGTAACCCCTGTAGCCGAAAAAAATACCATACGTATCTTCATGCTGCTCTCCCGTGAGTGATCAAATGGATCAGAGAGACTGTTCGAAGTGGCAACAGAATAGATCGAAAAAGGCCCACTTGAGAACAACCTCCTTCTTTTGGTTTCATACGAATTTAACGGCCGGGCATCATCGGCCCGTAAAAAGCGGGCCGAAGAGTTTCGTTGTGTACAAGCTTTTAGGTTTACGAATGCCTACTCAGGACTTTCGATTCCGGTATTCCGGTAGATCATCAAGCGGCAACCCGGACCGTACGGGGCCGTTTTTCTTAAATCGAAAATCGCAGCACTCCCCGCCCAGGGCAAGAGTCATTGTGCGCTGCAGGCCGGTTCCTACTCCCCTCGAAGCGCCATAATCCGTCGCACACAGATAGGGCACGTACTTTTCCGCCCCCATCTTCTGAAAGAACATCAATATCGCGCATTGTGTACAATTGTACCCAAAATCAAAATTGACCCCGTCTCCTGCGACGTATTCCATTACCCAGTTGCCGGGATATTCTTTTAATTTCGACTCAACGGCAAACGCCCTGAGTTTCTTCTGGCGATACCGCGAGAAAATATACCATCTAAGAAACCTCTTAACGAACCAGGGCATGGAGGTAAAGACGTCAATATATATTTCGTTGATGACTTTCCCGATAGTCTCGACGGTCAGTCCCCTCCTTTCAAGAGCCCGGAAAAACGCCAATCCCATGGCGGTCCCAACCAGATTCCAGGTGAGCATATTTTTATCGCCGATATAGGGCAGCTGCCCGAGGAGCATCTCGAATTCCGCCTTCGTTTCCTCTGCTATGGTCTCGATTTCGGAAGCATCCACATACCTCGGGAGAACCCTGTACGACGATTTGAGCATCCTTCTATATTTTTTCCAATACGCTTCCATTCGGTCAAGATAGTAAGACGAGTTTTCGTTCGTTTTCATGCTCTTGCCTCGTTACGTAATTTATCTCAAAAACGGTCCATCCGTTGCGTCGCCTTACCCGCGAATATATCACGATAAACGCCCTCCCATTTCCCGCAGACTATGCTAACCCCGCCTATCGGGCACGGACGCCTTTGAGAAACATTGACACCGCACGTAGGGGCTGATGAACCGGTCGGCGCCGGGCACCAGGTTCTCGTTTCTACACATGTCGGGATACGTGTTGAACCAGTTGTCCTTTGCCTTTTCGCCCATGACGTAGGGCGAAAACCGGAAATACCACACGCGGGGCAGGAACGCCTGTGGCCTGGTCCAATCCACGAGGATAAAGGAGCCGCCGGGCTTGAGCACGCGCGTCGCCTCCTTGATGGCGGTTCTGCGCAACGTCGGGTCGACCGCGTGGATCGCCAGGCTCGATACGACCATGTCGAAGGACGCGGCCTCAAACGGCAGCTTGTCCATCGAGCAGCGGTGCAGCACGAACGGGACGCCCTTCTCGGCGAGCTTTATCCGTGCCCGGTCAAGCTGCTTCTTCGAGAGATCCACGCCGTGGATCTCCCCCCCACCGCCCAGGCGGTCGGCCAGGGCCAAACAAAAGAGGCCCGTGCCACACCCAAGGTCGAGGATGCGCTGCCCCGGCTTGACCGGGATCAGGTCCATCGCCTTTTTGATCAGGCGGGGACCGAAGCCGAAGAGCGCCGCCACCCGGTCATAGAAGGCCCCGCTGATAATCCCGTCGAATATATTTCCCTTTTCCTTCATGCAGGACCTCCAGGTTCCGAAATTTGATTGTCTTGCAATTCGCCGAGTTTCCCGAACTTCTTGACGTGTTGGTCATACTCACTCGGAAATTCGGAATCGGCGTGCATATACCGGCCGTCGCTTATTCTTTACGGCTCACGGAAACAGGTATATACAGATTCAGCTCATATATCAAAGTAGACTAAGCAGTCCTCTATTTTTCGCAGTATATGAGAACTCCCTCATATTGTCAAGCAGAAAATGAGATATTTCTCATATTTTTCTTGTCCGTTTGCTACCGTTTCTGTATAATAGGAGAGAATCCGTCCTGCAGTATAATATAAATAGAAGGTGCGCATCACCAAGGGTGACACCGTCCAACCGAAGACGACGAAAGACCGATGATGGATGACTATAAAAAGGACCGGGAAAAGGCAAACGTCAGGAACCCCGTTCAAACACGGGGCATCAAAACAAAGAAGAAGATCCTCAAGGCCGGTGCGGCCCTTTTTTCACAGCGGGGCTACCACAACGTCACCGCCGACGAGATCGCCCGCGCCGCCGGTGTGAGTGTTGGGACGTTTTACGCCTATTTCGCCGACAAACGCGACCTCTTCCTTTCCGTGCTGGACGATTATCTTGTTCAATGTGATACCGCCGTCGTCGAGGGATTCGATACATTTGCATCAATCGAACAGTCCGATACTTCCTCATTAATTATGAAGATGATTAGCCTGTTGGTATCTCTTCATCGCGTGGCGGCCCCCCTCCTTAATGAGTTCCTGAAGATGTCTCTGGCCGATGAGGAGGTCAAACGCCGCCTCGATGACGTTGATGCCCGGATCACGGCCCTCATCGAGGGAGCGTTGAGACGGGCGGGTATGGACAAGAGGAGGGCGTCTGCCGCGGCCTTTATCCTCTACCAGGCGGGCGAGGGAGTCATCCACCAAATTGCCCTGGACAGGCAACAGGTCGACGAGGAGGCGGTCCTGTCGGAGTTAACGCGCCTTTATACCGCCTACGTAAAAGATATCACGTGAAACACGGATAAATGCCTGCCCAAGTCCCGCCTCGGTAGGCTT